>CAVVKU010000022.1:0-503377 GCA_963748995.1 uncultured Gammaproteobacteria bacterium
CGCTTCTCCTTGGGGGCCGCCGCCACCAAATTCCGCCGCCCTCCACCATCCGCCTGCAGCGGCTCCAGACGCAGGTGGCGCGACAGCGCCCACGTCACGGCGTCCGGGCGTTCGAGGATGAAACATGCTGACGGGTGCGCTCCAGCGCAAGCAAAGTGCATCCGGGCAAACGCGGCGGCCTGACGACACCCGGATACGCAACGGTCGCATCATCTTTGCCCCACAGCAGCAGCAGCCGGCGGCCGAGTGCGGACTTCGCCAGCCGTTCGAGTTGAATATCCTGATTGAGCCGTTCGAGATAGTAGCGACCGAGACGGGCAAATGACTCGGCCGCACCCGCGGAGTTGTTCATCCGGTAGGTCTCCTCGATGAATGAATCGTCGATGACGCCGGGATCCGACACGGCCCGGCGCAGTCGATCCGCGATCGAGCCGCGGTCCATTCGGCCGAGATAATCGGACGTCCATCTCAGGCGCTCCGGCGTCAGCGGCTCGAGTCCGACGGCACCCACCAGGGTGAGGCTAGCGATTCGCTCGGGAAATCGCACGGCGAAGCCCGCGGCCCACAGGCCTCCCAACGAAGAGGCCACCAGATGGAACTCAGGCTCGCCGAGCGCGTCCGCAGCCGCGCCGAGCCATGCTGCGTGACCCTCGAGATCGTATGAAAAGCCGCCTCCCTTGCTCGACAGGCCGTGCCCCGGCAAGTCGAGCGCAACGCAGCGACTCCCCTCCGCCGCGAGAGTCGGAGCAACCCGGGACCATACTTCCGCATGAGAGCCGAGACCATGCAGGAACACGACCGTCGCCCCCGATGCGCCCCACTGCACCACCCGTGTCGTGATACCCGCCGCATCCAGCGGGTATTGAATCGCACCGGACGGCACGGGTCAGCCGGTCTCGCCGCTCGCCCGCGCGGCGGGGAAGGCCTTCGGGGCGTCAGCGGGGCGGCCGAACAAGCGCTCGACGCTGTGCTTGACGAAGTGCTGAACGCCGCGCTCCAGGCGCGACATGCGGCCCGGCGCGAATCCGGCGGCCCCGGCGGTGTTCTGCAGCGACTCCACCATCGAGAAATCCTCGGCGAGCACCTTGTCGAGCATCACCTTGAATTCCTCGACCACGCGATCCCGATTGGGGCCCTCCATGGTCTCGCGCGACCAGAGGATCATGCCGCTCATCCGCATGGTGTCGACGGTGAGGGGCCAGCTCGTGTACAGCGACACGTAGTCCGGGCGCACGAAAAAATTCAGATTGGGGGGCAGCACCGCCGTCTGCGAGAAGCGCTCCGACTTTCCCTCGAGCGCCGTGATGCGTTTGGCCGTCAAATCCCCGCTCTTGGAGAGCGTTCCGGCATCGTACTCGTCAACGTAAACCTGGCCGCCCGGCTTGAGGTCGTAGGTCAAATCCACGGTCTTCATGAAGCGTGCGATGGAATCCCGATGAAGCACGTTCACATGATAGAAGTCGACGAAATTCTCGACCATCAGCTTCCAGTTGCACTTGAGTGTCACGTCGACCCGCAGGCCAACCCGGAGCGTGTCGAGCGCCAGATAGCCGAATTTTCGCGAGAACTCCGCCAGATAATCGGCAAAGGGCACAGGATCGGGATTGAGCGTGACGAATACCCATCCTCCCCAGACGCCGACGTGCAGCTCCGGCAGGCGGCACCGGTGCCGGTCGAAGCCGAGCGAGTCCGCCATGAAGCCCGCGCCTTTCAGGCGCCCGTCGAGATCGTAGGTCCAGCCGTGATAGGGACACACGAACTGGGCGGTGCGACCCTTGCCGGCGGCGATCTCGACGCCGCGGTGGCGGCACATGTTCGAGTAGGCGCGGAAGCGTCCCTCGCGGTCCCGGCACAGCAAGACGGGCTCCTTGACGATGCGCAGGGCGAGGTAATCGCCGGATTCGGGCAGCTCCTCCGCGCGCGCGACGCAGAACCAGTCCTTGCGGAAGATTTCGCGTATCTCGAGCTCGAGCACCCGCGGATCGCTGTAAAGAAAGCCGGGCGCGTGGCTGGCCTCGGTCACGTCGCGAAACACCTCGTCCCACGCGCTGCGTGCCGGCATGTCTTCAATGCTCATTCCACCTCCGACAAATGACGCGCCTCGAAACCAGACAGAAACGCCGCGAGATTGCGGCCGAGGTCGGGGCAATAGTAACCCCCCTCCTGCACCAGCACGGTCGGCAGTCCCAGGCCCGCCACCGCCGATGCCATGCGCCTGAAGCCCTCCGTGGTGATCTCGAGCCAGCTGAGTGGATCGCGCTCATAGGCGTCGAAGCCGAGCGAGACGACCAGCGCCGAGGCGCCGCAAGCGCGAATCTTCTCCAATGCCACCTCGAGGTGCTCGAGATACTCCTCGTCGCCGGCGCCGCGCGGCAGCGGCAGATTGAAGTTGGCGCCCCGCCCGTCCCCCGCCCCGCTTTCGCCGGCATAACCCCAGTAAAACGGATAAAAGGATTGCGGCTCGCCGTGCAGCGACACGACCACGACGTCCGAGCGCTCGTAGAAGATATCCTGCGTGCCGTTGCCATGATGGACGTCGACGTCGAGCACGGCGACACGGGCGAATCCCTGGCGCAGAATCGAGGCCGCGATCGCCGCGTTGTTGAGGTAGCAAAAACCTCCCGCATAGTCGGCGCCCGCGTGATGGCCCGGGGGCCGGCACATCGCGTACGCGCTGGCCGATGAGCCTTCCACAACGCGCAAGGCGGCTTCGGCTGCGCAATGCGAGTTCCAGAGCACCGCGGGCCAGGTCGCCTCCATGATCGGGCACGACATGTCGTACAAATGGTAACCCGCGCGGCCCACGATCGAGCTCGGATAGTTGTCCTTCGTCAGACGCCGAGGGTGCACATTGGGGATCACCGCCTCCGAGCCCGCCGCAAGCCGCCTCCACGCCGCATGCGCTTCGCGCAGGAACTCGAGGTAGCGCTCCGTGTGCACCAGGCGCACGTAACGCTCGCCGTGGTCGCGCGGCTCGATCATTGCGTGGCGGTTCGGGTCGACTCCCGACTTGAGCGCATCGAGCCGCTCGGGTATGTCGGGGTGAGCGCGCGGCGAGCCGGCGGACAGGAAGCTGCCCGGACGGTGCGCTAGCTGATGCTGCGAATGAACGATGAGCATGCCGGGAACAGAGCTTAACGCTCGGCGGCCCGTTCGACGAGCTTCGGCGAAGCCGGTCGGGTCGCCAACCAGGATCCGATCAGGATGAGCGCAAACGCCAGCAAGCCGCTTGCGCCCAGGCGCTCATGCAGCAGCGCCACCCCGAGCACCGATGCGACCGCCGGATTCAGGTAGGTGATCAGAGTCGCCCGGGAGGCGCCCGCATGGTGGACGAGGTAGAACATCAGCATCATGGCGAGGGCCGTGCACACGATGCCGAGCGCCGCGATGCAGCCGACCGTGGCAGCCGGTGGAAGACGTCCGGGCATGACCCGAAGCGCGGGAATGAGCAAAACCGCGCTGGAGATCGCCAGCGATGCGGCCAGCGGACCGATCGCATCGAGCGTCTTCATGTGCCGCTGTATCACCAAGGGTCCCACCGCGTATCCCAGGGCGGAGATGAGCATGCAGGAGACCCCGGCCCAGCCATGCAAGCCCGTTATCGACCCGAATCCGAGCAGTGCGACCACGCCCACGAACCCGAGCGTCAATCCCAGCGACCGGCGTGCGCCCAACCGCTCGTGCACGCCGAAGGAGCGCGACAGCAACACCACCCACATGGGCACCGTGGCGATGAGGATGCCGGTGACCGAAGAACCGATCCATTGCTCGCCGATCGATATCGCCGCGAAAGGAATCACGAACTCCGCAAATGCGAACGCCACGAGTGCCCCCGTGTGCCCGGTCAGCGAGGCGAGCGCCCCGCGTCGCCAGGCGATCGGCACCAGAATGAGCGCCGCGAGCGCACGCGGCTCCAGGCGATCATCAGCGGAGGCACGTCGGTCACCGCGACCTTGATGAGAAAATAGGGGAATCCCCAGATGATGCTCAAGGCTGCGAACGCCATCCATGCGGGATAACTCAAGAGAAAACCTCGGCCAACCGTGACGGTGTCAGTATAAACTCATGCGCGCTCCCACAAACGTCAAGACTCGGCAGCCCGACATCGACAGCATGGCCCGTTCAAAGCGCCCGATCCGCCACTCATCCGCTCCCCGCCGCATCCGCCTCGGAGCGCGCGAGGTCGTCAGCAAGGGGCTCTCGATCGCGGTGGTGCAGGACCTCTATCACTACTTCATGACGGTGAGCTGGACGCGGCTGTTTGCCACGATTGCCGCGTTCTTTCTGGTCTTCGATCTGCTGTTCGGCTGTCTTTACGATCTCGTACCGGGCTGCGTGGCCAACCTGAACCCCCCGGGCTTTTCGGGTGCGTTTTTCTTCAGCGTGGAAACGCTCGCGACGGTCGGCTACGGCGACATGCATCCGCAAACCCTGTACGGACACGTGGTCGCGATGATCGAGATCTTCGTCGGCCTCATGATGCTGGCGGTGATCACAGGCATCATGTTCGCGCGTTTCTCACGCCCCAAGGCGCGCTTCATGTTCGCGAAGCTCGCGGTGGTGAGGCCCATCGATGGTCGGCAAACGCTGATGTTCCGCGCCGCCAATGCGCGCCAGAATGTCGTCCAGGAGGCTTCTGCCGTGCTCCGCATGCTGCGTGACGATGTGACGCCGGAGGGTTACCGGCTGCGCCGCATCGTCGATTTGCCGCTGGTGCGCTCGCAGCACCCGGTGTTCGCGCTCGGTTGGAATATCATGCACATCATCGACGAGCAAAGCCCGCTGCGCTCGGAGAGCGCGGAATCGCTCGCCGCGTCCCAAACGACCTTCATCCTGAGCCTGAGCGGCACCGACGAGACCACCGGCCAGGTGCTGATGGCCCGAGCCGAGTATCCGAGCGAGGCAATTCGATGGAACGAGGCGTTTCAGGACATCCTCGAGGTTCAGCCCGACGGGTCGCTGCACATCGATTACAGCAAATTCGACGAGGTCGAACCCCTCGCCGAGACGCGACGGAGCGCTTCTCGGGGCTCATGACGGGGCCGGCGCGCTCTGCATGAATCGATCGAGACGCTCGATCACCGCCTCCGGGCGAATCAGATCCATCACCCCGGGTTTCTCGATCTTGGTCCACCACGGCAAGGCTTCGGGCTCGCGCCCCATGAAAACACGAGCGGCCTCCGCGAAGCGGTCCACGCACCATTCCCGGCTGAGATAGGGCCCGCTGCGGGCCGGGTTGGTCGCCGCATACAAACCTATGACCGGCGTGTCGACCATGGCGGCCATGTGCGCGGGTCCGGAATCGGGAGTCAACAGCACGGTGGCCGCGGCAAGCAGCGCCAACATCTGCGGCAGCGTATCGCGGCCGATCTGATTCACGGGCGGGTGCTTGGCGCGCATCAGAATGGCCTCGCCCATGTCGCGCTCGATGTCGCTCGGACCGCCGCAGAGCACCACCCGCATCCCCCAGCGGCCCACTGCATGATCAGCCACCTGCGCGTAGAACTCGGCGCGCCAGTTGCGCAGGGCGTGACTCGAGCAGGGGCTGATCAGGAGGGTGGGCCGCGTGTCCGGAATGATGCGCCCCGCGTACTCGACCGCCGCGACGGGCAACGGCAGATTCCATTCCAGACGCCGCTCCGAGATTCCGAGCGCCTCGGTGAATCCCCAGAAACTGTCGAGCACGTGTTCGCGGCGCCGGGCGGCTATCCGCCGATTGGTGAACAACCACTGCATCTCGCGCGCCCGCGCGCGATCGAAACCAACCTTGACGGGCGCCCGCACCAGCGTGCTCAGAAGACTGGCGCGCAGGCTCACTTGCATGTGAAGCAGCACATCGAAGCGGCGACCGCGCAGCCGGGCCCGCAGGCGTGAGAACTCGGCGGCAGCCCGGCGCTTGTCCACGGCCAGGAATTCGACCTCCGGCAACAGCGTCATGAGCTTCGCCTCGACACGGCCGATGATCCAGGTGATGCGGCATCCGGGCCATTCGCGCTGCATCGCGCGAACCATCGGCACGACGTGGCACGTGTCCCCGATGGCCGAGAGTCGGATCAGGCAGATGGCGCGGGGCGGCCCATCGCGCGGGCCTTGAGCCTCACCGTCAATGCTGACCTCGCGGGGTATAGCTGAACTTCTGGCCTGCGAGGGCCGCGGCATACATCAGTCCGCCCTTGGCAATGGTGAAGACCACCACGCCCTTCTGGTAGCCACCGCTGTTGGTGGTGGCGTCCTTTTCGCCGCCGCTCGCCCCCGACGTGGCGCCGGTCGTGCCGGCGCTGGCGTTTGCGCCCGCGGTCACCGCGACCGCGCTCGCCCCGGCGGAGAACTCGAACGATCCCGACTCGAATTCATCGAGTGCACGCTTGTCCTCGAAGAAGATGATCTGGCTGTACGCCTTGCCGCCCGCCTGAAATCCGGCGCTCAGCTGGTTCATCACGGTGTCGCCCACATGAACCCCGTTCACGTACACCCGCCCCTTGCCGCGCGCCGCGCCGACGATGAAGCCACCCTCGCCGATGGTCGGAAACACGGCGTACGCATAGCTTCTGGAAAAAAACGCGGCGCTGTCGCCGGCGTTCTTGAACAGCGCGACCGTGTCGCCATACGAATCGGCCTGCGCCGCGCCGGCGGCAATCAGCAGGATCGGCATCCAAAACCAGTAACGTGCAAAGCCCTTCATGGCGGTTCTCCCGTCGAGTCGAAAACAACTCGGATATACTGACCGCAC
The DNA here is from genome assembly GCA_963748995.1 of uncultured Gammaproteobacteria bacterium. Classification (GTDB taxonomy): domain Bacteria; phylum Pseudomonadota; class Gammaproteobacteria; order Steroidobacterales; family Steroidobacteraceae; genus Bog-1198. The sequence goes on from CAVVKU010000022.1 coordinate 6,731, forward strand.
GATTTGAGCAACGCAATGCATATTGCCGCCATGGTCGGCATCAGATGACGAAAAGCAGGCCGGTGAAGGCCAGTGTGACGGCGGTCAGAGCGACGGCCAACAGCAGCTGCCCGAGCTTGGTGATGATCTGAATGGCGTTCATGATGGATACTCCGGTAAAGTTGATCGAACGAGATACAGCGTGCACCCGGCCGCCTCGCGCAACAAACGCAATGCCTGACCATCCGTTAAGGAAAACTTAATGCCCGCCGCCTACGCTCGAATGCCGCTGGGCGCCCTGCGGGTGTTCGAGGCCGTTGCCACGCACTTGAATTTTTCGGCGGCCGCCGAGGCGCTCAACGTCACGCCGGCTGCGGTGAGCCAGCAGATAAAAAGCCTCGAGAGTTACGTTCAGGTGCCGCTCTTCCGCCGCAGCGGGCGGCGCGTGGAGATCACCGAGGAAGGCATGGAGATGCTGCCTGCCGTTCGCGCCGGTCTCGACCGGCTGGAGTCGGCGGTGCACATGATCAAGCAGCATGGCCGATCGGGGCCGCTGCAGGTGACCTTGCTCACCTCGTTCCTGCAGATCTGGCTGGTGCCGCGCATCCGCTCGTTTCGCCGCAAGCACCCGGACATCGAGCTGCGCTTTCACACCTCATCGGAGCTCGTGGATTTCTCGCGCACGCCGCTGCACGTCGGTATTCGCTTCGGACAGGGAAACTACCCGAATCTGCACAGCGAGAAGCTGCTCGATGATTGGATCGTTCCGGTCGGCGCGCCGCAGCTCGTCAAGCAATACGGCATGATCGAGCGCGGCGCGGACCTGGGCCGCTTCCCGCTGCTCGAGGGTGACGAGCCGCCGTGGCGCATATGGCAAAAGACCGGGGAGGAAATCGCCTGGCAATCGCGCCCGCCCACCATCGACGACACCGTGGGATTGCTGGTTGCGGCCGAGGAAGGACTGGGCTTCGCGCTCGCGCGCTGGACGCTGGTGGCCCGCTCACTGCAGAAGGGCACGTTGAAGCTGGCGAGCCGGGAGGCGCTGCCTCACGGGTCGGCGTACTACTTCGTCTGTCCGCGCAACTACCTGACGTTGCCCAAAGTCGCGAGATTTCGCGATTGGCTGCTGGCGGCGGCGAGCGACTTCCCGGCCCCGGAGCCGCGTTGAATAGCCGGCCTTAGGGCGCGAGGTAGATCGCGATCCCGCTTCCGTAGCGCTGCAACGTCGTCACTGCAACACCGACCCCGAAATCGGCGGTCCCGCGCGGGCCCATGGTGTTCGCTCCGAGGGTGGTGTCGACAGTCGCGCCCGGCTGGTCCGCGATCCCGTCCAATAGGACGCCATTGGCGCCGAGCGAAGCCGCCTCCTCCTTCAACCGTCGGATCACGACATCCGCCTTCGACTGCGACGTGAACGACCAGGAGCGCCGGCTCGAGGAGTGGAGCACGGCGATCTGCTCGTAGCGGCGCGACGGTGGCTCCAAGTACAGCCGAACCAAATCGGGTGAGATGGGCGCTCGGGCGCCGCCGACGAGCTCATGGGACTTCAGGTCGCGAGCGGTGAGGCAGCCCGTCAGAGTCAGCGCCGCCGCAACCGCAAGCGCCCCCGCGCGAGCGGCGTTGCTCACGAGCCCCCGCCCACGTCGAAGCGAAAGCTCCGGCGCTCGGTCTCGGCTCCCGCACGATCCCAGGTCCATTCGTCGAATTGCGCGCGTCCATCCCGGTCGATTCGGAAAACGGTGGTGCATCGGGTGCCATAGGCGTCGGCACGAATGAAGGCGCTCGACAGCAGCCGCTCCCATTCCAGCCGGACGCCGGTAACCGGCAAGTCCGGGTCGGCCGCCGGCCGGTCATCGCGCAGCAGATGCAAGATGGCATTTTCGTCGCGCAGATCGGTGAGCGCCGAGGCGAGTCGCGATTTGGCATTCCTCACCTTCGGCCACGGCGTATCGAGCAAATGGTTGGACAATCCGAACACTCCGGACGCCAATTCGCGCCCCTCGCCGACGGTGCTCTCATACACGCCGAGCCCTTTCCCGTCGCTGAAGATCATGTTGAACGGGCTGTATTGCGGTCCCTGCGCGCGCAGCCGATCGAGGGTGCCGGCGACCGTGTCGTGCGACTCGAGCACCTCGGTCACCAACCGGCCGCGGCTCGGCGCGCCGGCACGGGGCGAAGCGGCGCCGTCTCTGAAGTTGGTCAACGCCGCGAAGCGGCCGTCGCGCCCCACGCCGAGCCAGGTGCCGCCCGCCTTCAGGTCGCGGCCCGCGAGAATGCCCGCGGATCCGGGCCACCAATCGGCGCTCGCGCTCGGGCGGTCATGAAACTCGTCGCGGTTGGCCGCGAGCACGCAGGGAAATTCTGGGTGAACACGCCAGAGCAGCAAGATCAGGCACATGGGCTCTCGACTCCTCGTCCATCATATCATCGACTGATATCATCGCCCGCATGGCTGCGCTGCTCAGAAATCTCGACGCGATTTACTACGTCGATGCCGGCATTTTCGAGGCGGAGCGGCAATCCATTTTCCGCCGTCACTGGCAGATGCTGGGCCCGGTCTCGCGGGTCGCAAAGCCGGGAGACTATCTCGCCGTCGATGTCGCGGGATGGAAGCTGTTCGCGCTCCGCGGGCGGGACGGACTGCTGCGGGCTTTTCACAACGTGTGCCGGCACCGCGGAGCGCGTCTGTTGCCCGAGGGCCGGGGTCGGACTCAGCTGTTGCGCTGCCCCTATCACCAATGGGTATACGAACAGGACGGAGCCTTGCGCGATGCCCCGTGGTTCGGCGAGGAGCCTTGCTTCAACGTCGCCGACTGGCCGCTCGAGAAGGCGCAGCTCGCCGAGTGGCGCGGGTTGTTGTTCGTCGCCATCGATCCGCATGTCGCATTGATCGAGCAGCTCGGCGATCTGCCCGCCGAGCTTGCGGATCATCCCATCGAGACCTTCGTTCCGGTCGAGGAACGGCGCTTCACCATGCGCAGCAACTGGAAGACCTATACGGACAATTTCGTCGAGGGCTACCACATCCCAGGCATCCATCCGGGCTTCCTGAAGGTCATCGATTTCGCGCAGTTCGAGACAGTCGCCCTCCGCGGTCTCGTGCGCATGACCTCTCCGCAGAAGGACGGCTCCATCTACGGAGGCAAGTGGCTGTGGATGTGGCCGAACTGGACGCTCTCCGTTTTCCCGGGAGGCATGAACACGAGCCGCATCAATCCGACCTCCGTCAGTTCGACCGATCTCATGTACGATTTTTACTTCGCGGATCTGTCGCCCGGGATGGAGTCCTCCCGCCGCAACACCGTCGAAGTCAATTGCGGCATCGTGCGCGAGGATTTCGGCATTTGCGAGCATACCCAGAACAACTACGCGTCCGGCGCCTATAACCCGGGGCCGCTGAGCCCCCGACACGAGCGGTCCGTGGCCTATTTTCAAGATCTGGTCAAAAGCGCCGTCAGGACGCATCGTCAAGAGCCGCCGGTCTAACGGCGCTCGTCCCGCTCGATCGCCTGGAACGTGCGCCTCGCCTGATCGACGCGGTACAAGTATTCGCGTGCCTCGTGATCCCCGCAGCGCTGTCCGTCGCTGAGATGCATGCCGTGCCGCACGTACAAGTCGCCCGCGCCGGCTCCGCAAAGATGAATCAAGGCGGCCAACTCCTGCTTGCGCTCGAGGGTCGCGAATCGGGTCGGGTGAAGGGCCAGGATAGCGGCCACACTTCGATCCAGGTACGCAGCCGTGAGCTCCACCGCGTGCGACGGAATGACCCTCGTGTAAAGATCGTTGAACCAACAGGACCGCCAGTCATTCCAAGGTCCGTCCTCGACCACCGCATGAGCTCGTATGCAATAGCGCCTGGCCGCGGCGAACGTGCCGTCCGTCATCTGATACATGCCCACCGAGCTCGACGCCGGGCGGTACACTTCGAATGGCCGGGCCGTCAATGACCAACGCCAATAGGTCCGCGCCACCGGATTGCCCGACGCTTCGACCTGCGCGAGCGCGGCCAGAAGCTCGGCGGTCACGATGTCGGTCGAGTATCTGTGAAACAAGGGGCCGTAGTCGCGCCAGGTCTCGATGGGCGTCTTGTTGAGCGTGCCGCTGACGGGAAAGAACAGCTCCGAGGGCTTGCGTATCACCTGGTACAGCCCGTTCAACGCGAACCAAAGGACCACCAAGACCGCGACGAGCACGGCGCCCTGCACGAAGCCGGGGGCATTGGCGAATGCGCGGCGCACCCCGCGCGGGATGCGCAACCGACGCAGCAATCCCTTCATTCGACGGCGCTTGGGACGCCGGGTGCGCCGCGAGGTTTTGCGCGCGGTCACGCGTGACCACTGCGTGTGGCCGGATTTTTGGGAATTTTCCCCTCCTTCGGATCGGGTTCCGTGGGATTTTACCCGATTGGCCCGCAGCCGCGATTCGTTGCATGATGCGGTTCCCGATTTCCAACGGAGCCTGTCATGCAGCGGTCCATCTGGCGCGGTGCCGTCTCGTTCGGTTTGATCTACGTACCTGTGGAGATCTATGGCGCGTCGAAGGACGGCTCGTTGTCGCTTCATCTCCTGGACAGCCGCGATTTTGCCCCCGTCGGCTATCAGCGGATCAACAAGACGACACGCAAGGAGGTCGACTGGGCGCATATCGTCAAAGGCTATGAGTACGAGAAGGGCCGGTACGTGGCGCTGTCGGATTCGGACTTCAAGCACGCCAACGTCAAGGCGTCCGAGACCATCGATATCGCCAACTTCACCGATGCATCCGAGATTCCCGCCATGTATTTCGATACGCCCTACTATCTGGTTCCGCGCAAGGGGGGACAGAAGGTCTATTCTCTGCTGCGTGAGGCGCTCCGCGCCACCGGCAAGGTTGCCGTGGCCACGTTCGTCATGAGAGGCAGGCAGCATTTGTGCGCGATCGCGCCGAACGATCGCGCGCTCATGCTGTTGACGCTTCGATTCGCGAGCGAGGTGCATCCGCCGTCGCAAATCGACAGCCTGATCGAGGCGCCCACCGCCGCGAGGCCGGCGCCGGCCGAGCTCGCAATGGCGAAAAAGCTCGTGGAGCAGATGTCCGGTCCGTTTCGGGCGGACGCGTTCAAGGACACCTACCGGAGGGACCTGCTGCGGCGGGTGCAGGAAAAGATTCGCAACAAGCAAACCCATGTGCTCGAGCCGGATGCCCCTGCCTCGGAGCGGCCGAAGGCGCAGGTGATCGATCTGATGGAGGCTCTCAAGGACAGCCTGAAGAGAGGCCGCGGCCGCTCCGCCAAACCCGTCCCCGAGCTGCCCGGGCGCAAGGGCGCCCGATCCGCGAAACGCGCCTGAGGCGTCAGAGATTCTGCGCCGCGAACGTATCGCATCCGTCGATTTGCCCCGATGCCACACCGCGCTTGAACCACGCCACCCGCTGCGCGCTGGTGCCATGAGTGAAGGTGTCGGGAACCACGGTGCCGCGCGCGCGCCGTTGCAGGGTGTCGTCGCCGATCTGCGAGGCCGCATTCAGCGCCGATTCGATATCCCCCGGCTCGAGCCGCCAGCCTTGCTGCTGCTGGGAGCGCGTTGCCCATACGCCGGCGAAACAGTCGGCCTGTAGCTCCAATCGGACGCTCAGTGCATTGGCTTGCGCCTCGCCGGCGCGCTCCCGCTGCGCGTTGACCTTGCCGAGAATGCCCAGCAGGTTCTGAACGTGGTGGCCCACCTCATGACCGATCACGTAGGCGTGGGCAAACTGCCCCGGTGCGCCCAACTGCTGCGTCATCACGTCGAAGAAGCCGAGATCGAGGTAAACGATGCGATCCTCACCGCAGTAAAATGGCCCCGCGGCCGCCTCCCCCATCCCACAACCCGTCGGATAACTATCTCGGAATAGCCGCAATTTCGGTTCCGAGTAGGTCAGTCCCCGCTCCTGAAAAGCGGCGGTCCAGACCGTCTCGGTGCTGCGAAGCACTTGCGATACAAACCTGACCTGGGGGTCGTCTCGCGGAGGCGCCTGCGATGGCTGATTGGGAGCGTTTTGCTGGCCGGGGGAATTGTCACCGCTCAGCAACCCCAGAATTTGCAGCGGATTGATGCCGAGCAACCAGCCGCCGATCAACGCAACGGCGATGGTGCCGAGGCCCACCCCGTGGATCGGCCTGAATCCGCCGCCCGAGCCGCGAACGTCCTCGACGTTCTGGCTTTCTTCCTGACCATCCATCTTCATGGTGATGTCCTCCCGTCGCTGTCCACGCGTTACAGCCTAAGGCAGAACCCCCCGCCATTCCATCGGCGCGCAACGGGCTTTGACCCGTCGCTCAAGCGGGGCGGTCCCGGCGCCCCCAGCGGCGCTGCAACAGGTGATCGAGGGACAGCGGCCCGGAACCCGCGACCGCGAGCCATAGGAACAGCGCGAGGTACTCGAATTCGTCGAATCCGAGCAGCGTCTCCAAGGAATCCACATCGGCCCATTTCGCACTTTTGATCGCGACGATCATGGTGATGCCGAGCGCGCCCGCCGATATCCGCGTGAGCAAGCCGAGCAGCAGGAACAGCCCTCCGAAAAACTCGACTCCGGAGACGAATGGCGTCAGCAGATGGGGAAACGGGATGCCCCAACCGATGAAGTTCTCGGTCACCTCCGGCAGATGGTTGAGCTTGCCCCAGCCGCTCCAGAGAAACACCCACCCTACGGTGATTCGGGCGAACAGCGGGGCGAGCCACGCCAGGTGGCGCGCGACGCCTTCCGGCCAATCGATCAGCCCGCGAACCAGTAGTCTCATAGACGCTCCTCACCGTATGTTTTCAGGGACAACCGGGATGAGACCGGCGCAACGGCCGCTCGATTGCACCGGTTGAGCCAATATCGGCCGTTTGCGCTACCATGCTCCCGGGGAGATGACGTCTGGCTCATGCGCTGCGAAGCTTCGAAAAGGAGAGGCAGATGCAACACGCGGTCCGCAAGTATCTCAAGGCGCTGGAGGCCGGCGATGCCGACAAGGCTGCTGCGCTGTTCACGCCCACAGGCTGGGTTCAATCACCGTTTCTTGGCCGGATTCCGGTGCGCGAATACATCACCAAGGTCGCCGAGGCCTCCGGCCGCAGCGAACTTACGGTGCATGATGTGCTCGTGAGCGCCGAAGGCCACATGCGCGCGGTGGCGTACTACCTGTACGACTGGCGCCTGAAGGACGATTCGCGGGTATCCTTCGAATGCGCGGATGTATTCAATTTCGATCTGGATACGGGACGAATCGCCTCGATCGTGCTGGTGTACGACACGCACCTGGTCCGCGACGCGGTGCATAACAAGTATCCGTAGCGCGCATTTCGGAGCAAGCGGCGCGGCGCGCCGCGGATGCGGCTAGGTCAGCTCGATCTCGACGAATCGAAACTCGTGCTCGTTCGGGTTGATGACATTGTGGGCGACACCGGCCGGGCGTGCATAGGAGGCTCCGGCCTTGAGCTGCACGTCGCGAGTGCCGCCGGGCTCCTCGAGCCTCAGTGTTCCGTCGGTGAGCGGCACCACCACGTAATCATGCGCATGAACGTGATGCCCGGTTTCCGCGCCGGGTGTGAAGCGCCACTCCGTGACCAGTACGCGCTCGTTTTTCACCTGTACCAGGGATGTTGCTTTCGGCATCGGTTCGTTTCGCTTCTCTATTTGCGGCGGTAGGCTGCGAGCTTGCTGTGCGTGCGCATCGCATCCTCCTGGGTCAGCGGCTGCGAGGCCTGGGCTTTCTCGCGAACCAACCGCTCGAACTCATTCCCAGGCAGCGGACGGCTGAAATAATACCCCTGGTATTCGTCGCAGCCAATGGCGCTCAAGAACTCCAGCTGCGCGGCCGTCTCGACGCCCTCCGCGACGACCTTGAGCCGCAAACTGTGCGCCAGCGAGACGATCGCGCGCACGATGGAGGCATCCTCCGGGCGGCTCGCGAGCTCGCTGATGAACACGCGATCGATCTTCAGCTTGTCGATCGGGAATCGGCGCAGATAGCTCATGCTCGAGTAGCCGGTGCCGAAGTCGTCCACCGACACCATGACGCCCATCGCACTCAGCTGCTCGAGGATCGCGATGGACTCTTCCGGATCGCTCATGACCGCACTTTCGGTGAGCTCGACCTCGAAGAACTGCGGATCGAGCTTCGCGGCGTCGAGGGCGCCGCGAATCGTGTCGGCCAGGCCGCTGCCGCGGAACTGCGAAGGCGACAAATTCACCGACACGCGAAGCGGCGCGAGTCCCCGGTCCTGCCAGGCTCGCGCCTGCAGGCATGCCTCGCGCACGACCCACTCGCCGATCGCGCCGATCAGGCCGCACTCCTCCGCGAGCGGGATGAAGGAGTCGGGCGGGATCAACCCGCGTTGTGGATGGATCCAGCGAATGAGTGCTTCGGCGCTGCGAACCGCTCCGCTCTGGGTGTCCACCTTCGGCTGGTAGTACAGCTGGAATTGATCTTTCGCGACCGCGGTGTGCAGCTCGCTCTCGAGCTGCACGCGCTCCTCGACGCTCGCGCTCATCCCCCCTTCGAAGCGCTGGATGCCTCCGCGTCCGCGCTGCTTGGCGCAGCGCATGGCGGCTTCGGCGTGCGCGGCGAGCGCCTTCGCCGTAGCGCCATCCGCGGGATACAGCGCGATCCCCATGCTCGCGGAGCTGCGCACGTCGATCGCGCCGATGCGGATCGGCTCCTGCAGCGACTCGAGCGCGCGCAACGCCAGCCGCTTGGCGTCGTCGATGTGCTCGACCGAGTTGATCAGCAGAACGAATTCATCGCCGCCGGAGCGCGCCACGGTATCCACCGGGCCCACGAGCTTGGCGAGGCGGCGCGAAACCTCCTGCAGCAGCTCGTCGCCCGCACTGTGCCCGAGCGACTCGTTGACCAGCTTGAATCGATCGAGGCCGCACACCATCAACGCGAAGGGACGGGAATCGCGATCGGCGTGCGCCGCCGCCTGGTTGAGCCGATCGTCCAGAAGCACCCGATTCGGCAGGCCGGTCAGTGCATCGTGGGTGGCAAGGTGGCGAAGCTGGCGGTTCGCGGCCTCCAAGCCGCGGGTCCGCGACTTGATCACCTCCTCGAGGCTGTCCAGCTGGCGACGCACGAGGCGCTCGTTCTGCCACTTTCGGCTGAGCGATGTGGCGCATTGCAGTATCTCGATGGGTTCGGCGGGCTTCCTCAGCACGAGGAGTTTGTCGGAGTACTTCAATTCCTGCGCGACTTCGGACCAATCGTAATCCGTATGCGCGGAGCAGATGACCACTTGGACGTCAGGGTCCACCTTCCACAGCTCCCCGATCGTTTTCAAGCCGTCCCATCCGGGGGGCATCCGCATGTCGACGAAGGTCATCGCATAGGGCTGTCCGCGCGCCAGCGCGGCACTTGCCATGGCCACCCCTTCCTGGCCCTGATAAGCGGAGTGAATCTCAAAAGAGGGGCGTTCCGCGGTCTCGGCGCCGATGCCAAAAATATCCGCCTCCAACAGAGACAACGCCTCCCGGCCGTCCTCGCCCGGGCCTCCCAGCACCTTGCGGAAGTCCCCGTGAATCGCGGCATTGTCGTCGATCAGCAGGATGCGGTGGACGGGGAGCGTGGACATTGACGCAGGTACCTGAATGCCGTGGACGTTGACCCCACCGAGCATATCTGCGTCCAAACGCCAAAACTGAAGCCCTGTTCACAGTTAGTCCGTTCGCCCGCTTACTCCTTTCCCTCAATGCAGGCGCGCGAGATCCCCCTCCAGATCGCCCGAGGCCTTGTCGACCGCGGCCGCGGCGTCCTCAATCGCGCGCGCAACTTGAGGCACCTGCGCCTCCGCATCCCGCCAGCGGCGCTCGTCCATGTACTCGCGCACCGCCGCAATCGGCTTCGCGCCATACCCCGTGTACGCGCCGGGAGCATAGATCTGATTCTTGAACCACGGGCGTTCCGGGAGGCCATTCTGATTGAGAAACGCGCGCGACACCCGCAGCAGATCCTCGTCGAGTGCTGCGAGGGCGGCTTCCGGGAGGGCCGGAGAGCCCTTTGCGGCCAGCGCGGCAAGCGCGGCCGAGTAGCGCTCGGCGCTCTTCTGCAGCAGCGTGACCGCATTTTTCATGGGCGCAAAATCGATGAACGGCGGCACCGGTTCGGCGGGTGGCGGCAGCAGCGGCCGGAGCGGATCGAACGTCGCTTTGAAGACGCCCTCCTGGAGTTCGAGATTGCGCTCCGTGAACTCGTCCTGTTTGTCCTTGAGCAATTTCTCGAGGTCCGCTTCGTACTTCGCGATGGCTTGCGCCTGCGGCGTATAGTCCACGGGAATGAAGTCGGCATCCGCCAGGCGCATGATCGCGGTACCGGCCGTTTGCGCCAGAGCACGCCCGTAGGCGAAGTCCTTGTCGCCGAAATGCGTGTACCAGTAGAAGTCGTCGTAGATCGAGTGATATTGCGAACCGTCGTCCTCGTCGCCGAACTCCACGCTCAAGGTGGAGATTCCCGCGAAGTCCTGAAAAGCGGTGAAATCCGATCCGTCTCCCAGAGCTTCCACCTCGAGGTCCGAACGATTGCGCACCTCGCTCCTTTGATCTGCAGAACTCGCGTGCGCGATGCTGTAGAGATGGGAGCGCTGGTACACGCTCATGTGGGTCTCGGGATCGTCGATCGCGCGCGCCACCCCGCTGATGAAGCTCTCCAGATCCTGAGTGCCGCCCGGCAGCATGAATCCGCGCTCATTGGTATCGGAGTTGACGTAGGCGACCGCATGGCGCCTCAACTCATCGACATGTGTTTCGACCCATTCCACGGAACCGAGCAGCCCCGGCTCCTCTCCATCCCACGCGCAGAAAATGATGGTGCGCGCGGGCGTCCATCCGCGCCTGTGCAACTCGCCCATGGCGCGCGCCTCCTCCAGCATCGGAGCCTGACCGGAGATGGGATCCTCCGCGCCATTGACCCAGGCATCATGATGGTTGCCGCGAATGACCCACTCTCCCGCGGCGGAGGATCCCCGCAGGGTTGCGATCACGTCGTAGATCGGCTTGATGTCCCAGTTGGAAGTCACCGCAAGGTGCACGAGCGCGGGCCCGGGGCCGACGTGGTAGGTGATGGCGAGTGCCCCGCGCCACGATGAGGGCGCCACGGGCCCCTTTAACGCCGACAGCAACGGCAATGCGTCGGCATATGAAATGGGAAGCACCGGGATCGCGGTGATGGTGCGCGCATCCTTCAGCGCCAGCCGCTTGGCATGAACGGTTGCGCCGATGCCGGGCGTCAAGGGATCCCCCGGATACTCCGTATCCATGACGCTGCCCCGCTGTACCCCCTCCTTCGGACGCCACCCACCGGCCGGATATTGATCTCCCTCGTAATAACCATCACCCTTCGGATCCGAGTAGATGATGCAACCGATGGCGCCATGCTCGGCCGCCACCTTGGGCTTCACCCCGCGCCACCCGCCGCCATAGCGTGCGATGACGATCGCGCCCTTGACGGAAATGCCGAGCCGGTCGAGCTCCTCGTAATCCTCGCGATTGCCATAATTGACGTAGACGAGGGGCGCCGTCACGTCGCCGTCCGCGGAGTAGGCGTTATAGGTCGGCAGCTGCTCCGAAACCTGATTGGACGTGGGATCGCCGGGGACAGGCGGCTCTTCGAGCCGCGCGCGATAAGAGGTCGGCTTCAAGAGCTCGACCAGCCGGGTCTTCGGGGTCGGGAAAAGCACTTGAAAGGTTTCGATCTTCGCGTCGAAACCCCATTCCTTGAACCGTGCGAGGATCCATTCCGCGTTGTCCTTGTCGTAAGGGGACCCGACGTGATGGGGTCTCGCGGTCAGTCGCCGCATCGACTCGCGAATGTTGTCAGGCGAAACGGCGGCCCGAAACTCGGCTTCCCGCGCCTGTTCGAGAGTCGCCGTTTGCGCGCTATAACCGAGCAACGAGCCGGGCGCCGCGGCGGCCTCGGGCGCTGCCTCTCCCGCCAGCACCGCGGCGGCGAACAGGGCTGCGGTTACAAGCGTCAACGCGCAGCGGGCCGCAGGGCGGTCGCGAGATGCGCGGCGAATCGATCCGATCATGGGCGCCTCCGTCAAAGGGGGCGCCATTGTCACGGATAGGGGGAATCACGTCTATGGGAGGCCGGCGCACACGAGCACCCCCGCAGCGAGTGTTCCCACTCCGGGGGTGCGCGGGGGCCTGCAGAGGGCTGCCCAGCCTTCGGCCGTTGGTACGGCCGCGAAGTTACGGTCTGCTGTCCTTGGCGTCCTGTCGGGCGTCCTCTCGAGCGTTGTCTTGGACCCGTTCCTTCGCATCGCCGAATCCGGCTTGCGCGCTACCGACGGTTTTCTTGACCTTGCCCTTGAGTTCCTGCGTCGGGCTGCCGGTGACCCTGCCGGCAACTTCCTGAATCTTGCCTGCGGCTTCCTTCACGCGACCATCTACTTGGTCCTTGTTGATTCCCATGTCTGGCTCCTCGTAATCATCGGCATGCGGCCGACCCGCGCATGTCGATCCTGGAGGAGTGCCCCCGCCACCGATCATGTGCGGTTACTATCGCACCCGTAATTCGCCGCTCCTGTAGGCGCGCGCGCCGTCCGCATGTCGGACCCCCGACCGCGCGCCCGCCGGCGGATGCTGCTTTTCTCCGCAATCTGTATCGTTGGAGCCATGAAACAGCCCTTTCCAGCCGATCGCTTCGTCCGGGTCCGCGGCGCGCGTGAGCACAATTTGAAGAACGTCGATCTGGACCTTCCCCGTGACTCACTCGTCGTGTTCACCGGCATATCGGGCTCCGGAAAGTCCTCGCTGGCCTTCGGTACGTTGTACGCCGAGGCGCAGCGCCGATATTTCGAGTCGGTCGCGCCCTATGCTCGGCGCCTCATCGACCAAGCCGGGGTGCCCGATGTCGATTCGATCGACGGGCTCCCTCCCGCCGTCGCGCTCCAACAACATCGCGGCAGCGCCAGCACGCGCTCCACGGTGGGGAGCGTCACCACCCTGTCGAACCTGCTGCGCATGTTGTACTCGCGCGCCGGGGTATATCCGCGCGGCCGCCCCATGCTGTACGCCGAAGACTTCTCTCCCAACACCGCTCAGGGTGCGTGCCCCACCTGCCACGGGCTCGGATTCATCTACGACGTGACGGAACGCGCGATGGTGCCCGACGACTCGCTGAGCATCCGCGAGCGCGCCGTCGCCGCGTGGCCCCCGGCATGGCATGGCCAGAACCTGCGCGACATCCTGGTCACCCTGGGCTACGACGTGGACAAGCCGTGGCGGGAGCTCCCAAAGAAGGATCGGGATTGGATCCTGTACACGGATGAGCAGCCCACCGTGCCGGTGTATGCGGGCTACACCCCGGCCGAGACGCGCCGCGCGCTTCGGCGCAAGGAGGAGCCGAGCTACCAGGGCACGTTCACCGGCGTGCGCAAGTACGTCCTGCACACCTTCGCCACGACCCAGAGCGCCCTGATGAAGCGGCGGGTGCAACGGTTCATGAGCGGCACGCTGTGCCCGAGCTGCCGCGGCAAGCGGCTCAAGCCAGACGCCTTGGACGTGAAGTTCGCGGGTTACGACATCGGCGCCCTGTCGCAGAAATCGCTCGGGGATCTGAAGTCGATTCTTGAACCGACGGCGCAGGGCCGCCCCGACCCGAGCGCGGCGCCCGGCGAGGAAAAGCGCATCGCGGCAACGCGCATCGCGGCGAGCGTCATCGAGCGGATTGGGGCGCTCGGCGCACTCGGCCTGGACTATCTGTCCCTGGAGCGCGGCACGCCGTCGTTGTCCCCGGGCGAATTGCAGCGCTTGCGCCTCGCCACGCAGATCCGCTCGAACCTCTTCGGCGTCGTCTACGTGCTCGACGAGCCCTCCGCAGGCCTGCATCCTGCGGACACGGAGGCTCTGCTCGCCGCACTCGATCAGCTCAAAGGCGCCGGCAACTCGCTGTTCGTGGTGGAGCACGATCTCGAGGTGATGCGCCGCGCCGACTGGATCGTGGACGTGGGACCCGGGGCCGGTGAGCATGGCGGGCGCGTCGTTTACAACGGTCCCTTCGAGGGCCTCGCGCGCTCGAGTGACTCGGTCACTGCACGCTACCTCAACGGCCCGCAACGCGTTCATCACGCTCCGCGCGAGCCGAGGGATTGGCTCAAGCTCAAGGGCATCACGCGCAACAACTTGCGGGGCGTCGACGTGGCGTTTCCCTTGGGGGTGTTCACGGCAGTGACCGGCGTTTCCGGCTCCGGTAAATCGAGTCTGGTGAGCCAGGCGCTGGTGGACCTGATCACGGACCACCTCGGACACGAGCCGGAGCGGCCGGCGGATGTCGAGGAGCTCGAGTTCGCCTCGATCGGCCCGGTCGCAGGATCCATCCAATCGGGCGCCTCCGAAATCAAGCGGCTGGTCACCATCGACCAGAAACCCATCGGCCGCACCCCGCGCTCCAATCTGGCGACCTATACGGGCCTGTTCGACGGCGTGCGCCGGCTGTTCGCCGATACTCCGGCGGCGAAGGCCAGACACTACGATGCGGGTCGCTTCTCCTTCAACGTCGTGAAAGGCCGTTGCCCCGGCTGCGAGGGGGAGGGCTTCGTCTCGGTCGAGCTTCTGTTCATGGCGAGTGTCTACGCTCCGTGTCCCGACTGCCACGGCGCACGCTACAACCCCAAGACGCTCGAAGTCGACTATCGCGGCAAGAACATCGCGGAGGTTCTACGGATGACGGTGCATGAGGCGCTGGAATTCTTCAGAGACAGCACGGGCGTTGCGCACTCGCTCGAGCTTCTCCGCGACATCGGCCTCGGCTATCTTCGGCTCGGCCAACCGGCCACGGAGCTGTCGGGGGGCGAAGCGCAGCGGATCAAGCTGGCCACGGAGCTGCAGCGCGCTCAGCACGGCGACAGTCTCTACGTCATCGACGAGCCCACCATCGGTTTGCACCCCGCGGATGTCGACAAGCTGATGGCGCAGCTGAATGCGCTGGTGGACGCCGGCAACACGGTGATCGTCGCCGAGCACGATATGCGGGTCGCCGCGGCGAGCGACTGGTTGATCGACATGGGTCCGGGCGCCGGCGATCGCGGCGGCCGCGTCGTCGCGCGCGGCACGCCGGCGCAGGTTGTCGCGGGCATGCGCGGGGCCACCGCCGTGCACCTCGCGCCGCTGCTGGCGTGAAAACCGCATGCTCAGATATCGGGGCCCAGGTTACGCGTGACGATCGCCTCGGCGGCGGCATTCGCCTGATCTAGATCC
Organism: uncultured Gammaproteobacteria bacterium; assembly: GCA_963748995.1. GTDB lineage: Bacteria > Pseudomonadota > Gammaproteobacteria > Steroidobacterales > Steroidobacteraceae > Bog-1198. Next base: position 21,908 of record CAVVKU010000022.1, read on the forward strand.
TGGTTGTACACCTGGGTATCGCCGACCGGCTTGTCGGCCGACTTGCCCGCGAGCACCGGCCCATCCCGGCGCGCCGTATCCACCGTGACCGTCGCCGAAAGGCCGACCCGCAGCGGAGCCTTCGCCAGGTCCTGCGAGTCGAGCTCGATCCTCACCGGCACGCGTTGCACCACCTTGATCCAATTGCCCGAAGCGTTTTGAGCGGGCAGCAGCGCGAACGCCGCTCCGGTTCCCGCGGACAGACCGATGACGCGGCCGTGAAACTCATGCGCTCCCCCGTAGAGGTCGCTGCGCACCTCGGCCGGCTGGCCGATGCGCAGATCCCGCAGCTGCACTTCCTTGAAATTCGCATCGACCCACAATTGATTGAGTGGAATCACGGTCAACAGCGCCTGGCCCGCCTGAACGTGCTGTCCCAATTGCACGCTGCGATCCGCGACATAGCCTGTGACCGGCGCGAGCACGGCATTGCGCTTGGAGTTGATCCAGGCGTCGCGGAATTCGGTCTTCGCCTTCAACACCGCGGGGTTGTTCTTCACGTCGACGCCGTCGATGAGCGCGCGCGCGCCGCTCGCCTCGCGCTCGGCCTGCTCGAGGGCAGCCTTGCCGAGCTCGACCGCTTCGCGGGCGTGCCGCACTTCCTCCGGCGCGATCGCGTCGGCGGCGATCAGCGGCTCCCGCTTCTCAAGGTCCGTCCTCGCGCGGGCAAGCTCGATCTTGCGGGTGGCGATCAATGCATCGTATTGACGTGCGGTCGCACGTTGCTGCCTGACCTGGCGGACTGTCTGCGCCAGCGCGCTCTCGGCGCGGGCGAGATCGATCTCGGCATCGGTCGGATCGAGCTTGACCAGCACTTCCCCGGCGTGGACGAGCTGCGTGTCGTCGGTGAGCACGGAAACCACGGTCCCGGGCACCTGTGCGGACAGCACCACCTTGTTGCCGTTGACATAGGCGTCATCGGTGCGCTCGCGCTTGGAAAGCACCAGCATCCAGTACACCGTCCACAGCGCCCCGATGACGATGAATGCGGCGGCCATCAGCAGCAGAACCCGGCGTCGGCGGCCGTTCGGCGCAGCCGGCAGGGTCGGTTCCACAGTCGCATTCATGGTGTTGCCTTCATGTCGTATCCCCCGCCCAATGCCCGCTTGAGGCCGATGTCCGACGACACCGCCGCGGCATCGAGCTGGAGCACCGCATCACGTTCCTGGATCAACGTGTCGTCCGCACGCAGCTCCACTCTCGGATCGACGACACCCTGTCGAACGCGGGCCGCCGCGCTCGCCTGCAGCGCCATGGCCGCGTTGAGGCTTTTCCGGCGCTCCGAGGATTGCGCCTGGATTTGCGCGAGGTTCGATGCCTGCGTCGCAACATCGTGGGCTGCGTTCACCACGGCGTCCCGGTAGCTCGCGGCCGCGGACGCGACTGCGGCCTGCGCCGCTCCGTAGCGGGCCTTGAGGCGGCCCGCATCGAAGATCGGCAGATGAATTGCCCCGGAGACGCCGGGGACGCGGCTGCCGTAGCTCAGCAGAGTGCCTGCATCCATGCTCTGAAACCCGATGAGTGCGTTCACGCTGATGTCCGGAAAGAACTCGGCCCGCGCCGACTCCCGGCTGTGCTCGGCCGCCTCCACGCGCCAGCGGCTGGCGACGATATCCGCGCGCCGCGACAACAGATCGATGCGCACGTCATCGGGCAAAGCGGGCGCAATCTGGGGAAGGGGTCGAACGTGCAGCACGGGAAGCTCGGCCGGCGCCCGGCCGGCGAGCGCCGCAAGCGCAATCACGCGCAATTTCGCCGAGCCCTCGAGCGTGGCGATCTGCTCACCCACATCCGCAAGGGCCGCGTCCGCGTGCCGCAGCTCATCGTTGGGATCGATCTCGGCGCGGACGCGTGCCTCGCTGATCGAGCGTTCCCGCTCGAGCGTCCCCTCGCGCTCGCGGGCCAAGGCGATTCGAGCCTCGTCGGCCTGCCATCCGAAATAGCTGTCCGCGATGGAGCTTGCGAGCGCGAGCGCCGCAGCGCTGCGCTCGGCCTGACTCGCGTGCGCCGCATCCATCGCCGCCTCGACGGCTTGGCGCTGTTTTCCCCACCAATCGAACGTATAGCTCGCCTGCAGGCCGAGATCCGCCTGGTTGTACCAGTTGAACCCCAGCAGCGACGGGGAAAACAACCCATTGTCGCTGAGCCGCTGTCGCGAGAAATCGCCGTTCGCCTCGAGGTGCGCGCCGCTCTCGGCGCTCGCGATCCGCACGGACTGACGAGCCGTTTCGAATCGGGCGTGGGCCGCGGCGAGCGTCGGCGAGGATTCGAGCGCAAGGTCGATCAGTTGATCGAGGGTCGGATCGCGATATTGCTTCCACCAGTCTGCCGCGGGCCAAGCGCCCACGCCGCCCGGCGCCTCCGAGAGCGGCGCCGCCTGCATCAGCGATTCCGGCTTGGATTTGGGCGGCAGCCCCGCGCACGCCGCGCACGCGGCGGCAGCCACTGCAACTATCCCGAGGAGATGATGGTTCATCGACCTGAGAGACTATTCATTTGCATACTAATAATTAACTGTATTATATTTTATGGTTAGAAAGTCAGCAACCGCAAATAATTCTTGCTTTGAAAAACGACACATGTCATTTTTGCGCCAATGGAACAGCACAAAGACACCGAGACACCCTCAGAACGGGCCGAAGGGCCCCGTGTGGGGCGACCGCGCCGCGGCACGGAGGCTGCGCGAGTTGACATAATGATCGCCGCCGCCACCCGGGTTTTCTTGAGGGATGGCTATGGCGCAGCCAGCATCGACAAGGTTGCCCACGAGGCCGGGGTGTCCACGCGGACCATCTACGAGCGCTTCAAGAACAAGGCGGATCTTTTGGCCTCGGTGATCACCCGGCTGGTGGACCGGGACATGGTCACGCTGTTCGGTGCGGAACTCGATCGCCTGTCCACACGCGAGGCCCTGCTCACCATCGGCGAGACGGTGACGGGCCGGGCTTGCGCGCCCGAGGCGGCCGCGCTGTTTCGCATCGTCGCCACCGAAGCACAGCGCTTTCCCGATCTCGCGGCCAAGATGCGCGCCGGCACCAAAGCGCGGGTGAACAACGCCGTGGCCACCTATTTTCGCGGCCAAGTGCTCCGCGGCAAGCTGGTGCTCGCGGATCCGGATCGAGCGGCGTCCTTGTTCATGCAGATGGTGTGCGCCGAGCTGCATGAGTGTCTGTTGTTCGGATCGCCGGAGGAGATGTCGAAACTGAATGTCGTTACGCACCTGCAGCAGGTGGTGGACATCTTCCTCAATGGAGCTGCGCCGCGCGGCGGCGCTGAAGTCAGGGATGAGGGCTAGCGCCATGGTCAAGAAATCTGCATCGCGACAGCGTCGCGGCCGATCCGCGTTCGCGTGGTATCTCCTCATGCTCTGCGCGCTGGCGCTCGGCATCCCGGCCGGCTGCGCGGTAGGACCGAATTTCAAACCGCCCGCGGCGCCCGCCAACGCCGGGTTTACCCCGGCGGGATCCACGCCGCCGACGGTCACCACCTCCACACCCGCTCCGGGCGGCGAGGCCCAACGCTTCGTCGACGGCTTGGACATCCCCGGCCAGTGGTGGACGCTGTTCCAATCGCCCGAACTGAACGCACTCATCGATCGCGCGCTCAAGCAGAGTCCGACGCTCGAATCCGCGCAAGCGGCGCTGCGTGAGGCGAACGAGAACGTGGCCGCCGAGCGCGGAGCGCTGTTGCCGAGTCTGTCGGGGACCTACGAGGCTCAGCGCAACCGCAGCACCCTGGCTGCGTTCGGTCTGCCCGGTTCCGGCGGCTACTACTACACGCTGAACAGCGCCAATGTCAGCGTGTCGTACACGCTCGACGCGTTCGGCGGCATCCGCCGGCAGATCGAGGCGCTGCAGGCCCAGGCTGAATACGCCCGGTTCTCGCTCGAGGCGAGCTACCTCACGCTCACCAGCAATGTGGTCGCCGCTGCGATCAACGAAGCCTCGCTCCGGGCGCAAATCGCGGCCGAGGAGGACATCGCCCGGGCGCAGCAATCCTCGCTCGGCATCACCCAGCGTCGGGTCACCGCCGGCGGCGCATCGCGCACCGATGTCCTCCAACAGCAGGCCACCCTGCAGGCGACCCTGGCGACGCTTCCCGCGTTACGCACCCAGCTGGCCCAACAGCGCGATCTTCTGGCGACCTACGTCGGTGCGTTGCCCGCCGAGTACGCCGATTCGGAGTTTCGTCTCGACACCTTGAAGATACCCGTGGAACTGCCCGTCAGCCTGCCATCGAAGTTCGTCGAGCAACGGCCGGATGTGCGTCAGTACTCGGCGCTCCTGCATCAGGCCACCGCGCAGGTTGGCGTGGCGACGGCGAACATGCTGCCGCAACTGCAGATCACCGGCAATTACGGCGGCGACGCCGCGCGGTTCGCGGACATGTTCTCGCCCGCCTCCGCGGTCTGGGCTCTCGCAGGCTCGGTGACACAGCCGCTGTTCAAGGGCGGCCAGCTTAAGCACCAGCGCCGGGCGGCGGTGGCGGCCGCGCAGGAAGCCGCCGCGAATTACAAGGCGACCGTGCTCACCGCGTTCCAGAACGTGGCCGACGCCCTGCTCGCCCTGCAGGGCGATGCCGACGCGCTGGCCGCCCAGACCGCGGCCGAGCGCTCCGCCGCCGGCAGCCTGGACCTCGTGGAGGTCCAGTACAAGGCCGGCGGCGCCAGCTACCTGCAGGTGCTGACCGCCGAGCAGACTTATCAAAACGCAGCTCTCGCGCTGGTGAAAGCGCGCGCGCAGCGCTTCACCGACACCGCGGCGCTGTTCCAGGCCTTGGGCGGCGGTTGGTGGAACCGTAACGACCTCGCCGCCAATTCACCGTCCACGATTCAAGGAACCCCGTGAGCACCGTACTGACCCAACCACCCCGGGACACCGAGCCCGTCAAGCTAAGATCCATGATCCGGCCGCTCATCATCATGGTGCTGCTCGTGGTGCTGGTGATCGGCGGCGTATTCGCCTGGCAGGCCTTCATCGGAAAGATGATCGGCAAGTTCATGGCTCAGGGCGCGAGCGCGCCGCAGACGGTCTCCACGGTGATCGCAAAGAAAACCACCTGGCAGCAGCAGATCCGTGCCGTCGGCAGCCTGCGCGCGTTTCACGGCGCAGATCTCTCCGCGCAGGCATCCGGCGTGGTCGAAAAGATCGCTTTCGATTCGGGCAACGACGTGCCCGCCGGCAAGGTGCTGCTCCAGCTCATGCCGAACGACGATTATGCCAAGCTCGAGCAGCTGCAGGCGTCCGCCGAACTCGCCGACCAGAATCTGAAGCGCGATCGCGAGCAGTTCGCAGCCCAGGCCATCAGTCAAGCGACGATCGACACCGATGTATCCACGCTGAAATCCGCCAAGGCGCAGGTAATCGCACAACAAGCCTTGATCGAGGAGAAGATCGTCAGGGCACCGTTCGCCGGCCGGCTCGGCATCCGTCAGGTCGACCCGGGTCAGTATCTGGCGGCGGGGACCACCGTGGTCACGCTGCAGGCGCTCGACCCCATGCTGATCGACTTCTACGTGCCCCAGCAGGCGCTCGCGCATTTGAAAGTTGGACAAGCTGCGATCGCGACGGTCGATACTTATCCGGGCGAGAGCTTCCATGGGACCGTGGAGTCGATCAATTCCAAGGTCGACAGCGCCAGCCGCAACGTGCAGGTACGGGCCTCATTCAAGAATGCCGACAAGCGCCTGGTTCCCGGCATGTTCGCCACCGTCGCAATCGATTCGGGCGATTCGTCCACCGAGATCACCCTTCCGCAGACCTGCATCACCTACAACCCGTACGGCGACACGGTGTACGTGCTGGTGCACGACAACGGCGGGCGGGTCGCGGACGACAACAAGAATGGGGCCGCCAAGGGCGGCGACAGCAAGCCGCATGATACGGTCGAGCAGCACTTCGTGAAGCTCGGCGCGACTCGGGGCGATCAGGTGGCCATCGACTCCGGAATCAACGAAGGCGATGTCGTGGTTTCCGCCGGACAGATCAAGCTGCGCAACGGCTCCCCGGTGGTCGTGAACAACACCGTGCAGCCGACCGACGACATACATCCGACCCCGCCCAACGAGTGAGCCGCTCTCGCCCATGAAGTTCACCGATATTTTCATCCGTCGCCCGGTTCTCGCCTCGGTGGTGAGCCTGGTGATCCTCGTGGTCGGCCTGCGTTCATTCAGCGCGCTGCAGGTGCTCGCCTATCCGAAGACCGAGAACGGGGTGGTGACGATCACGACCAGCTTTCCGGGCGCCGATCCGGATTCGATCGCCGGTTTCATCACCACCCCGATGGAGACGGCGGTCGCGCAGGCTAACGGCATCGACTACCTGGAGTCGATCAGCCAGAGCGGCACCAGCACCATCACCGCGTACCTGCGCCAGAACTACGACACGTCCAAGGCGGCGGCCGAGATCAACATCAAGGTGAGCTCGGTATTGAACCAGCTGCCGGCGGGAACGCTGCAGCCGATCATCACGGTCACGGTCGGCCAGACCATCGATGCGATGTATCTCGGATTCACCAGCGACACCCTGGCCTCCAATCAGATCACGGACTATTTGACCCGCGTGGTGCAGCCGAAACTGCAGTCGCTCGCGGGGGTGCAGACCGCCGAGATCATCGGCGGTAAGACCTTCTCGCTGCGCGCCTGGCTCGATCCAAACAAGCTGCAGGCCTACGGCATGACGGCCAGCGACGTGGCAACCGCCATGACGAACAACGACTACATTTCGGCGGTCGGCACCACCAAGGGCCAGATGATTCAGGTGACCCTCACCTCGTCCACCAATCTGCATTCACTCGAGGACTTCCGCAACCTGGTGGTGAAGTCGGTGAACGGCGCCAATGTGCGCCTGCGCGACGTGGCGCAGGTCGTGCTCGGCGCGGACAGCTACGAGGCAAGTGTGGCGCGCAACGGCCGGACCGCCGTGTTCATCGGCATCCAGATCGCCCCCTCTGCCAACCTGTTGAGCGTGATCAAGTCGGTTCGCGACGCGCTGCCCGGCATCGTGGCGCAGCTGCCCCGGGGACTGGAAGGCAGGGTGATGTACGACTCGACCGACTTCGTGAACGCGTCGATCCACGAGGTGGCCGTGACGCTGGTCGAGGCGTTGATCATCGTGATGATGGTGATTTTCGCCTTTCTCGGGTCGCCCCGCTCGGTACTGATTCCGGTCATCGCCATTCCCTTGTCCCTGGTCGGAACGCTCGGCATCATGCTGGCGCTGCATTTCTCGATCAATCTGCTGACGCTGCTCGCGCTGGTGCTCGCCATCGGCCTGGTCGTGGACGATGCCATCATCGTGGTGGAGAACGTCAACCGGCACCTCGAGGAGGGCATGGCGCCTCTCGCGGCCGCCATGACAGCCGCACGCGAGCTTGGCACTGCCATCATCGCCATGACCGTGGTGCTGCTCGCCGTTTACGTTCCCATCGGCTTCCAGGGCGGCCTGACGGGCGCGCTGTTCACCGAGTTCGTGTTCACCCTCGCCGGCGCCGTGACCGTGTCGGCGGTGATCGCGCTCACGCTCTCGCCGATGATGTGCTCGAGGCTCCTGAAGCCGCACCGCCCCGGCGACACCGGCTGGGAGACCCGCGTGGTCGAATTCATCGACGCCCGCTTCGAGCGCCTGCGCAGTTGGTACCAGCACAAGCTCGAGCGCAGCCTCAAGTACACTCCCGTGACCGCGGTGCTCGTGGTGCTGATTCTGGTGAGCATCGCATTGCTCTACCGCAGCGCAAAGAGCGAGCTCGCCCCGAACGAGGATCAGGGGTTCGTCGGCGGCCAGCCCACCTCGGCGCCCGATGCCACGCTGCAGCGCAAGCTCCTTTATGCCCATCAGGCGTACGAGATCTTCAAGAACGAGCAGGGCGTCGACCAAGTCTTCCAGATCGAGGCGCCCGGACAATCCTTCGACGGCTTGATTCTTGGCCCGCTCTCGAAGCGCAAGAGCTCGACCGATATTCAGAACGATCTGCAGCAGAAACTCAGCGCGATTGCCGGCCAAAAGATCGTGATGTTCCAGTTTCCGCCGCTGCCCGGCTCACAGGGTTTGCCGGTGCAGTTCGTGATCAAGACCACCGAGCCCGCGTTGCGCCTGAACGAGGTCTCGCGGGATTTTCTCACCCAGGCGCAGAAGAGCGGCATGTTCATTTTCATCGACACGGACTTGAAGTACGATCTGCCGCAATCGGTGATCGAGATCGACCGCGACAAGGCGGCGCAAATCGGCCTGAACATGACCCAGGTCGGCCAGTCGCTCGGAAGCCTCCTGGGCGGCGGCTATGTCAATTACTTCAGCATGCAGACGCGCTCCTACAAGGTCATCCCGCAGGTGCAGCGCACCTCCCGGCTGAACGTGAGCCAGCTGCTCGATTATCCCATCGCCAACGTCGGGAATGTTCCGGTACCGCTCTCGACCATCGCCCACATCCGCACCGAGACCGTTCCCGAAACCCTGAACCATTTTCAGCAGCTGAATTCCGCCACGCTGTCCGGCGTCGCCTCGCCGGGCGTCTCGCAGGCCGATGCGCTCAATTACCTCAAGAATCTCGCGGCTCGCACGCTGCCGAGCGGTTACACCGTCGACTACGCGGGACCGTCGCGGCAGTTCGAGCAGGAGTCGGGCGGCGTCATCGGCACCTTCGGTTTCGCCATCATCATCGCCTTCCTGACGCTCGCCGCGCTCTACGAGAGTTTCCGCGACCCGCTGGTGATCATGATCTCGGTTCCGCTGTCGATCGCGGGGGCGCTGATCTTCATCGCTCTCGGCGTGCACGGGGCCTCGCTCAACATCTACACCCAGGTGGGCCTCGTCACATTGATCGGGCTCATCAGCAAGCACGGCATCCTCATCGTCGAAGTTGCGAAAGAGCAGCAGGAAAGCGGCAAGTCCAAGCGCGACGCGATCATCGCCGCAGCCGGCGTCCGCTTGCGGCCCATCCTGATGACCACGGCCGCCATGGTGCTCGGGGTGATCCCGCTGGTGTTCGCGCAGGGCGCAGGCGGTGCCTCGCGGTTCGCGATCGGCCTCGTCATTTCCACCGGCCTCGGGATCGGCACGTTATTCACCCTGTTCGTGGTGCCCGCGGTCTACGTGATGATCGGCGCCACGCATTCGGAGGACCCGAATTCATTGCCGGTCGAACGGGTCGCTCAGGCGTAATTCTGGAGCCGCGGACTAAAGGCTCTTTCCATTCAATTTGTTACAACGGTTTCGCCAAGTAATTTCTAGAAACCGCGCCATTCCCGGCCATTCTGCCCGTCGCCAAGATGCCGTTTGGCTCGCAAAGGAAACGTCAAAACCTTGACAAAGTCCGCGTTGCGTTTTGTCGATTGTCTTGTATATTCCAACCGCAGAGTATTGATTTAACAAGATTCCGAGGGATTACATATCCTCGAAATCACTTTAAGTTGCTGAATTCGCGGCGGAGTAAACATGGTCAGCGCGTGGGATAGCTTGCACTCTGCGACTCTGGAGCTGGTTCGCTCCACACCGATCAAGCAGCGGCTGATAACCGCCTACCGCCGCCATTTGAGCGCGATTCTCGAAGACCAGCTGCCGGCCGAGGCGCGCGGCTCCTTCGATCAGGTGATGCGCAACCTTGCCGGCGTCACACCCCTGCGCGGGGAGGATGCGGTAACCGCCTCCGTCCGGAAAATGTCCAATCAGGAAGCCGATGACTGCGCGGCGCTCATCGTCGAGATATTTGGCCTGCTCCCGCGCGCGTCCGACTCTGCTCCCGCCCAACGTTCATCGGCGGCCGTGGTGCAGCTGCGCAGCGTCGACTGCGCGCCCGCGGACTTCGACGTAAACTCACTCATCGCCACCAACTAGGCTGCGGATTGGCGCGGTCTCGGCTCGACCGTCAGTCGAGCTTGAATTCGATCGTGTCCCAGCGCGTCGACTCCTGGTGGCGGGCCTGACGCTTCAGCGCATCGATCAAGCTGCGCTCATTCCACGCGCTCACCTCATCGGCCAGATCGCCGATGGCCTTCGGAAGCGGCGCCGTGGATCCGAAATTCTCCATCGCCACGATCGGGCGATCAGCGGCCTTCGCGAAATTCATCTGGAACAGGACCAGCTCGGGGGCGGCTCGAAAAGCCGCGGGCACCACGATGACCACTTCGCAGGGAGCGATCTGACGACGCAGCTCTTCGCGCTCGCTTTCCTTGTCGACCGGGCGTTTGCCGTGCGGCAGGCTGGTGTTGTGATAGTAAAAAGTACCAGGAGCTTCGAGATATTCGAACACGCGCGAGTAATCGTCGTTTTCGTCCCAGGAATGGGTGACGAACAGGCGGATCGGGTTCACGCGGGTCGACATGAGCTTAGTCTATCGCGACGATGGGCAAGCGCGAAGCTTTAGGCGTCGATAGAATGCGGGACGTGCGTTTGATCATATATAACATCCGTTATGCCACTGGAACGGGCCCCGCCTTTCATCTTCCGTTGCCGGGGGCCGGATACCTGCGGTCCAGCCGGCAGGTTCTGTCGCGAATCACCGACTTCATCAAAGGTCAGGACCCGGACGTGGTCGGGCTCATCGAAGTGGATACGGGATCGATCCGCACCGGCATGGTGAACCAGGCGGACTACATCGCCCGGTCGCTCGGCCACTACTCGACCTTCGAGTGCAAGTATGGCCAGTCCTCGGTGAACCAGATGGTCCCCATCGTTCGCAAACAGGCGAACGCTTTTCTTGCCGCGCCGCGCGTGCGCGGTGAACGATTTCATTACTTCGACACCGGCATCAAGCGCCTGATCATCGAGCTCGAACTCGATGACATCGCCATTTTTCTGGTGCATCTGTCCCTCAAGTTCCGGCATCGCCAGTACCAGCTGCGATACCTGTATGATCTCGTGCGCAAGACCGAAAAACCCGTGATCGTGGCCGGCGATTTCAACACCTACTGGGGAGATCACGAGATCTACCTGTTCATGCAGGCGGCGGGGCTCGCGAACGCGAATGCGCGCGGCCTCCCCTCCTATCCCAGTTCGAGCCCGCGCAAGGAGCTGGATTTCATCCTGCACAGCCGCGAAATCGAGGTGAATCGATTCGAGATACCGGACATCCAGCTCTCCGATCACCTGCCGCTGATCTGCGATTTCACCATCCGCGAATCACGTCGGGCGGCCGCCTGAAGGCCATGCCGGGCGGCAGCTGGAAACTCGACGTCGACAGCGACCGCATTGCGTGGCTGACCTTCGACACGCCAGGCGCCTCCACCAATGTGCTGTCCGCCGCCGTCCTCAAGGAACTGGCGACGGCGCTGTCGGAGGTTTCGCAGGCGAAACCCCGAGGCTTGGTGCTGCGCTCGGGAAAGCGCAGCGGATTCGTGGCAGGAGCCGACATCAAGGAATTCTTGGATCTTCGAACCCCGGAGGCCGCCTATTCCCTGATCCGCGGCGGCCAGCAGGTGCTCGATCAGCTCGAGAACCTATCTTGCCCGAGCGTCGCGGCGATCCACGGCTTCGCCCTCGGAGGCGGCTTGGAGCTCGCGCTCGCCGCAACTTACCGGATCGGCGCCGACGATGGAAACCTCGCCCTCGGATTGCCGGAGGTGCAGCTCGGCATTCACCCCGGATTCGGAGGCACCGTGCGGGCCGTGCGCCTCATCGGCGTGCGGCCCGCGCTCGAGTTGATGCTCAAGGGCAAGCCTTTCAAGGGCAGGCGTGCACTCGAGGTGGGGCTTCTCGATGAGCTGGTGCCCCCCTTGCAGATCGAAGCGGCCGCGAAGCGCATCCTGCTTCAGGAACCTGCGAAAAAATCGGCACCGTTCGTGGAAAAGCTGTTGAACTTGCGTGCAATGCGACCCTTCATTGCGCGTCAGGCCACCGCGGGCCTTGCCGCCAAGGTGCCCCGAGAACACTACCCGGCGCCCTACGCCATTGTCGATCTGTGGCTCAAGCACGGCGCGCTCGGTGCGGAGAGCTACGAGGCCGAGGCGCGCTCGATCGCCGAGCTCATGTGCACACCCACTTCGCGAAACCTGGTGCGTGTGTTCCTGCTGCAAACCCGCCTCAAGGGCCTCGGTGGAAAGCCAGGGGCGGAATTCAGGCACCTCCACGTCGTCGGCGCCGGCGTCATGGGCGGCGACATCGCCGCTTGGGCCGCGCTACGGGGAATGACGGTCACGCTGCAGGATCGCAGCGCGGAACTCATCGCGCCGGCGCTAGCCCGGGCCAGGGAGTTGTTCGACAAGCGCCTGAAAGACCCCCAAGCAGCCACCGCTGCCCTGGCCAGGCTCACCGCGGACGTCTCGGGCGACGGGGTGGCGGCGGCCGACGCCGTCATCGAAGCCATCGTCGAGAACGTCGACGCCAAGCGCGCGCTGTATGCGGAGCTCGAGCCCAAGCTCAAGCCGGGGGCGGTATTCGCCACCAACACCTCGAGCATCGAGATCGAGGTGCTCGCCGGGAATCTGCGCGAACCGGGCCGCCTGGTGGGCATTCATTTCTTCAATCCGGTACCGCAAATGCAGCTGGTGGAGATCGTGCAGGGCGCCTCCACGAGCGCCGACGCGCTGCGCCTTGCGCTCTGGTTCACGCGCAAGCTCGACAAGCTGCCGCTGCCCTGCAAGAGCGCTCCGGGCTTCGTGGTGAATCGCATTCTGATGCCGTATATCAATGAGGCGCTGTTCGCGCTCGCCGAGGGCATCCCGGCGGCGGTGATCGACAAGGCCGGCACCCGTTTCGGCATGCCCGTCGGCCCGATCGAGCTTGCCGATGTGGTCGGCCTGGACGTGGCGCTGCACGTCGGGGCTGTGCTCGCCAAGGCGTTCGGTGGCAGCGTGCCGGACATCCTGGTGAAGCGCGTGGAGGAAAAAAAGCTCGGGCGCAAGAACGGCGAGGGTTTTTACGTCTGGCGGGACGGCAAGGCGGTTCGCGAGCCCTCTCATGACCTCAAGGTGCCGGCCGATCTCGAGGACCGGTTGATCCTGCCGATGCTGAACGAAGCGGTGGCGGCGCTGCGGGAGGGGGTCGTCGAGGATGCCGACCTGCTCGACGCCGGGGCGATCTTCGCCACCGGTTTTGCGCCCTTTCGCGGTGGGCCCATGCAATACGCCAAATCGAGGGGTGTCGCGCAAATCGTCGATCGGCTCACCGAACTGTCGACGCGTTATGGGCAGCGGTTCCGTCCGGATGCGGGTTGGAGCCAGCTTGGCGGCGGGGATCGCCCGTCAATGTGACTCACTTGGACGTATATTAAGTCACCTGTGATAGGCTTCTCGGGCAAAATCATGGAGTTGCCCGACGGAGCTTAAGAATTTTACGATGGATGAACGACCGGTCGAACTCTCCACTCTGAAGAATTTCTCCCCCCTTGACGGGCTGAAGGCGGAGAACCTGCTGGCGCTCGCCCGCAAAACTCACGTTCGGGACCTCGGCGCAGGCCGCGTGCTCTTCAAGGAAGGCGACACCGACAAGCGCACCTTTTATCTCGTCGCCGGGAGCGTCGAGCTCCGATCGGACGATCGGGTGATGGCGACCGTGCGCGCCGGCACGCCGGAGGCCCGCGCCGCCCTCACCCCGGGGCTGCCCCGCAAATTCACCGCGCGTGCGGTCACCGATCTGTCGTACATCATGATCGACAGCGACCTGCTCGACGTGCTCATCACCTGGGATCAGACCGGTCAGTACGAAGTCGCCGAGCTTCGCGAAGACGGCCTCGGCGTGACCGGCGACTGGATGACGACGTTGCTGCAGACCAAGGCGTTTCATCGGATTCCGCCGGCCAACATCCAGGCGATCTTCATGCGCATGCAGCGGATCAACTACCGCGAGCGCGACGTGGTGATCAAGCAAGGCACCGAGGGCGACTACTTCTATGTGGTGGTGGCCGGCAAGTGCGTGGTGACCCGCGAGACGCCCCTCAACAAGGAAGGGATCAAGTTGGCGGAACTCGGCCCCGGCGACAGCTTCGGGGAAGAGGCCTTGATCGCCGAGGCCAAGCGCAACGCCACCGTCACGATGTCCACGGACGGCACCTTGATGCGGCTCGGCAAGAACGACTTTCAGACCCTCTTGAATGAGCCGCTGCTGCAATGGGTCGATCAGGACCGGGCCAAGGAGATCGTCGCCGGCGGCGGCAAGTGGCTCGATGTGCGGCTGCCCAGCGAATTCCAGAATTTCCGAATTGAAGGCGCGGTCAACATTCCACTGTATTTCATCCGGCTGAAGATCAATGCGCTCGACAAGTCCACCCCGTACGTGGTGTGTTGCGATACCGGGCGCCGCAGCTCCGCGGCGGCCTACATCTTGAGCGAGCGCGGTTTCGAGGCGTATGTCCTCAAAGGCGGACTGGCCGCCAGCGAGGCGGGGCGCTCGCGCGGTTAGGAGTGTTCTTGAGCGATTCGATCGAGCCCCGGATATCGCAGTCGCCTAGCGCGTACCGCGAACAAAATCCGTACAACCCTCCGCCCCCCGAATACAAGCCTCCCTCCATGCTCGCAGAGCACTGGGGCGTCGCGATCCTGTGCGTCGCCATTGCGATCGGCTTTGGCGTCTACGGATGGCGAACCCTGCACGCACCTGCGCGTCGCCCCGCGCTTGGCCAACACGCGACGCCTGCGGCATCCCCCGCCAAGGCTCAGCCGATCTATATCGAGGCGCTCCCGGACAATAAATCGCCCTGAGGGCCGCACGCGAAACGGCGCCGCCTCCGGCCGCTGCTGCAAGCAAACTCCTGGAATCCTAGGTGTTTCCCCTCGCTCACGCCGCGATATTCCGCATGGCGCCGACTGCGCCGCAATCCTATCGTGGACGCAGAGGTTCGAAGGGCCTCGATTTGGCACCAACATCACAGGGGAGTCCTGAACCTCGCTCTTCATGCGGACGTGATGGAGCTGCAGAAACGAGTGAAGGATGCTGCTGTTACCGCCTGCAAGGAAATTGGGCGTCCGTATCCAAATTCCATGCCGAGCGATGCGGATTGCGCCAAGACGGCTTCGGACAAGGCGATGACCAAGGTGAACGCCATCGTCGCGGCTGCGGGCAAGAAATCCAACTAGCGGCTGGCAGAGGGTGGCGGGCGGTACCGGCCACCCTCGGTCGGCCAATGCGGATCGCGCGACCAAGACGCGTCCCTGGCTAGCAGCCGGTGGTCGTCACGACGTAGTGATACTTGGGGGGCGTGTAATACCCGTCGTAATAGGCGACTGAGCAGTTGGCCGGAGTCGGCGCATCCGCCCGGTAGAAGAGGGTTTCCGCATTGCTCACGAGGGAGACCGAGAAGCCGGTGTAGTCCACCTGGCTGTCGATCTGCCCCGCGTTGAGGGCGTCGCCCGCGTCGGGCCAACCGTAGTTGAGCCAATAGGGCTGCCCGTTAATGGTGCCCTGCCACGCACTCACCGTCGTATTGCAGCCCGAGGTCGCGGCACTCGTCATGCAGGTCGCATAGCTCAGTTCAGCTGCCGACTGCAGGGCGCCCGCCAGCGAATTGACCGACGCGATTCGCGCCTTGGTATCCATGGAAATGAACCTGGGGATGGCAAGCGCCGCGAGAATGCCCACGATCGTAATTGTGACCACCAACTCAATTACGGTGAATCCTCCCGTCCGCATGTCCTGCGCACGAGCTTGCACTAGACACTCCATTGCATCTGGGTTGGCCTTACATGGTGTGCGTAGGCTTGTCCCCGCCGAGCGCGCCCGCGAGATAGTTCTCGATTTTCTTCTGCGTGTTGCCGCGATCCTGATCGCTGAACTGCACCCCGATGCCCGCGGTGCGCTTGCCCTGCGCGCCTTTGGGCGTCATCCAGATCACGCGGCCGGCAACCGGGAGCTTCTCCTCCTCGCCCATCAGATTGAGGAGCATGAAGACCTCGTCCCCGAGCCGATAATTGCTGTTGGTCGGGATGAACAGGCCGCCATTCTTGACGAACGGCATATAGGCGAGGTACAGCGCGCTCTTGTCCTTTATCGTGAGCGTCAGCAGACCGGGCTTGTTACTAGGACTTCTCAATCTATGTGTTCCGCAATGACAGTGCCGCCCGGCCGCCGAGCAGCAGAGCCTCGAGCGCCAGCTGTTGGTTCAACCCGGTCAAGGCGAGCCGCCTCAACTCCCGGGCGGCGTCCAGCAGCTCGAATAGGGCCCTTATCTTGGGCTTAAGTAAAGCGGCAGGCAAGCGGACGGGTTCCGCACTTTGAAGTGAAACGGCGCCGCCGAAGTCCGCTTGTACGCGCCGTGTGACCCAGTTCTCAAGCCACATCAGCCTGAGGCTCATGTCGGACTTGACCCAGGCATCGGCGAGCACCGTGACATCGACAGCTGCCCGCCTCCAGGCGCTTCAGGCCCTCGATCATCTCCTTCTCGAGCCGCTCGATGTCCGCGGCGGGCAGCTCGAGCGCCATGAGCGGGGCGCCGGCGGCGAGGTTGAGCGCGGCATCCCACCTCCCCCCCGCGGGGTCGCGCGCCGCGAGCCACGCAAGCGCCGTCTCGCGCGTCGGCGGACGCAATTGCAGCCGCACGCATCGGCTCGCGATGGTGGCCGGCAACCGGTGACTGGGCCTCGCGACGAGGATCAACAACGTGTCCCCGCTCGGCTCCTCCAGCGTCTTCAAGAAGGCGTTGGCGCCGTTGGCATTCAGGCACTCCGCGCTCTCCACCACCGCCGTCTTGCGGCCTCCGCGGTAGCTCGACAGCGACAGCGTCTCGATGAGCTCACGGATTTGATCGACCTTGATCTGCTGGGCATCGTCGAGCAGATGCACTCGATGGAAGTCCGGATGGTTGTCGGCGCGCAGGAGAACGCAAGATCCGCAGACCCCGCAGGGGGCCGCCGTCCTCGATTCGCACAGCGCCAACGCACAGATCCAGGCGGCCAGCGCCTCGGCTCCGAGACCGGGCTGGCTCAGTATCAGCAGCGATTGCGGCAGGCGGTCGGCCGCTCGCGCGGCCGACATCTTCTTTTGCGCCTCGGACAACCAAGGCAGTGAATCGACGCTCAGGAAATCCACGACCGGACCTTGAGTTCGCCGACGATGGCGCGGGCCACTTCATCCTCTGAGCGGGTGGCATCGATGACCGCGATGCGCGCCGGCTCCGCCGATGCGCGGGCGAGGTACCCGGCGCGCACGCGCTCGAAGAACTCGATGCGTTCACGCTCGAACCGATCCGCAATCGAGGAGTCGCCCCGCGCGCGCGAATTTCGGGCTCGAGCGCGCGCGAGGCCGACGCCGACGGGCACATCGAGCAGCAAGGTCAGATCGGGGCGGCGATCCCCTTGCACCAGAAGCTCCAACCGGGCGATGGCCTCCTGCGCCAGACCCCGTCCGGCGCCCTGATAGGCATAGGTCGCGTCCGTGAACCGATCGCAGATCACCCAGCGACCGGCGGCGAGGCTGGGCTCGATCCAGTTCTCCAGATGCACCGATCGGGCGGCGAACATCAGCAGCAGCTCGGCCGCGTCCGGCACCCGTTCAGATCCTGGCGTGAGCACCAAGTCCCGAATCCGCTCGGCGAGCGGCGTGCCGCCCGGCTCACGCGTGACCACGTGGGGGACGCCGCGCCCGACCAACGCTTGCGCGAGGCGCGCGACCTGGGTGGTCTTGCCCACGCCCTCGATGCCTTCGAAGGTCAGGAAGCAGCCTCGTCGACCTGCTTGCGCAGAGGCTCGCCCATCCGTTGTGTCCGGCGCTTTCAATTGGATTCCTCGGCCGCCTTTTTTTCGCGCAGGTGCTCCACGTAGCGCGCGACCGCCGCGTTTTGCGCCTCCAGCGTCGCCGAAAATACATGGCTGCCATCGTCCCGCGGGGATGCGACGAAATACAGGGCCTCGGTGGTCTCGGGATGGGCGACGGCATCGATGGCCGCCGCTCCGGCGAGGGCTATCGGCGTAGGCGGCAAGCCTGCACGCGTATAGGTGTTGTACGGGCCGTCTTCATGCAGGTCGACCGTGTGCAACGTGCCGTCGTAGCGCGCGCCCAAACCGTAGATCACCGTGGGATCAGCCTGCAGCCGCATGCCGATGCGCAATCGATGCAGATACAGTCCGGCGATTTTCGGCAGCTCCTGCGGTACGCCGCTCTCCTTTTGAACGATGGACGCCACGATCAACAGTTCGTCCGCGTTGCGCAGCGGCACCGCAGGATCGCGGCTCGCCCAGGCCGACTCCAGCTCGCGCACCAAAGCCTCGTGCGCCTGCTTGAGCAATTCGAGGTCGGTGGTTCCGCTCGGAAACCGATATGTCTCGGGCAGGAACTGTCCTTCGGCATCGGCGCCGGGTGACCCCAGTCGTGCCATCAAGCCTGACGGCAAGCCGCTCGGTGCATCGGGCAGTGTTGCCGTGATATCGGGGTTCCTTTTCATTGCGGCCAGCATGTCCACGACACGCCAGCCGTCGACGATGGTAAATGAATGCAGCAGCACTTGTCCGTTGACCATTTTCGAGAGCAGCGAGCGCGGCGTGGCGCCGGGCTCGATTTCATACTCGCCCGCCTTGATGCTCGACGCCACTCCTTTCCATCGCGCGTAGAGCGCCCACACGCGCGGCTCGGCGATGATGCCGCGCTGCGCAAGATCGGTGGCCACGCGCGCGAACCGGCTTCCGGGCGGAACCTTGAATCGCACCGGGGCCGAGACGTTCAGGGGCTCATCCAGACGCTTGATTTCCGTCGCGACCCACGCGGCGGCCAGCGCCGATGCGCCGATCACCGCCAGCGCCACGAGCACGCGCCCCACCCTCATACGAGCTCCAAGCGCGCCCGCAATTGCGCCGCCGCCTGCGAGGATCCGATCCGGATGCGGCGTCTGCCAAGCTCGACGACACCCACCGACACGATGCCTGCGACCGCATTGGTCATGAATACTTCCGTGGCATCCCGCAGATGCTGCACGCTGAGCCTCGCTTCGCGGGCACGCAAGTTGAGACTCGGCGCCTGCTCGAGCACCCAGCGCCGCATCACGCCGGCGATGCCGCTGCGATCCAGCACGGGCGTGCTCAAGGTCGAGCCGCGGCGCACGAAAAGATTCGACATGGTGCCGCATACCAGGTCACCGTCGACATCGCGCATGAGACCCTCCCAAATTCGCTCGTCGTGCCATTCGGAGCGCGCCAGCACCGAATCGAGCCGGTTCAGCGTCTTGAGGCCGGCCAGCGCCGGATTCGATCCCACCGGCGTCGCGCACATCCGCAAGCGCTGGCAAATTTGCGAGACGGCGGCAGGCGGGGGCGCGGACAGCGCTATCACCCGCGTGCAGCGCTCCCGGCCGCTGGGCCGATATCCCCGGGTGCCGGGCCCGCGGGTCACGATGAGCTTGAGCACCGCGTCGGCGTGCGGCTTCGCCCGCAACTTGAGTTCCCGCCGTAACAACGGCGGGCGCGGCGCCGGGATCGACAGCCGGCGGCATCCTTCGTACAACCGCTCGAGATGATACTCGAGAAGCCTGATCCGTCCGGCTCGCACCCGCATGGTCTCGAACAACCCGTCACCATATTGGAATCCGCGATCGGAGCAATCGATCTGCCGTCCCGTCGCGCCATTGATCCACACTCGACGCGCTGGGCGCGCCCGCCCCGACGACCTCGCTTCCGCCCTCACCGCGTCGCCCTCAGTGCGCGCAGCAGTCCTTCGGCCTTGGCACGAGTCTCCGCGAGCTCGTGGGCCGGATCCGAATCGGCGACGATGCCGGCGCCCGCTCGAAAGCCGAAGGCATGCCCGTGAGCGGTGATCGTGCGGATGAGGATGTTGAAATCGCAGCTGCCGTCGCGGTTGATGTAGCCGACCGAGCCGGTGTAGGCGCCTCGTCCCACGCCCTCGAGCTCCGCGATGATCTCCATGCATCGGACCTTGGGACAGCCGGTGATGGTGCCGCCCGGAAACATGGCCCGCAAGATCTGCACCGGCGTCACCGCATCGAGCTTCAGCCCGCTGACATTGGACACGATATGGTGCACGTGGGCGTAGCTCTCGACCGTCATGTACTCGTCCACCCTGACCGAGCCGCCCAGGCACACGCGGCCGAGATCGTTGCGTTCGAGATCGATGAGCATGACGTGTTCCGCCCGCTCCTTTTCGTTGTTGAGAAGCGACTCGATCAGCGCGGCATCGCGCTCCGGCGAGGCTCCGCGCGGCCGCGTACCGGCGATGGGCCGGGTCGAGACGATACCGCCATGGGCCGACACCAGCCGCTCGGGCGATGAACTGATCACCGCGAAGTCCGCATCGCGCAGGATCGCGGCGAACGGACTGGGATTCGCCGCGCGAAGCGCCCGATAGAGGGCGGCCGGATCGATCGGGGACGGGGATCGCCCACCCCAGCCTCTGGACAGATTCGCCTGGTACACGTCCCCGGCGGCGATGTAGTCGAGTGCGCGGCGTACGGACTCGAGAAACCGTTGCGGATCCTCCTCCTCGACTTGGAATCCGTTCATCCGCCGGTCCGGCAGGTGAGCGCAATCGCGCACATCCTCGGCGAAGCGCTCGAGCAGGTGATCGAAGCCCTGTTCCGCCACGAGCCACGCACGGCCGCTCTGACGGTCGCGGATCCAGGCGGCGGGCACCCGTATCGCCAGCGCCGCGACGGGATCCGTGCTCGGCGGCAAGGTCAGGGTCGGCTCGATCTCGCCGGCGATCTCATAGGAGAGGTAGACCAGCCAGCCGCCGGTGAACGGCACCGGGGCGGCCTGCGTGGGAATGCGCAACTCCTGCCACCAGCGCTCGAGGGCCTCGAGGAAGCCGCCCGTTTCCTCCGCCTGCGGGCCGGATATGCGGCCGTCGCCGCCGAGGCGCAAGGTCTCGCCGCTCGAGATCGGAAGCAGGTCGAAGCGGCCGCCGACCGTCGCGGGGCCGATCGGCGCGCTGCTCTCGAGAAGCCCCGGGTAGCGCTCGGGATGGCTCGAAATCAGCCCCAGGGGCTCAAATTCGGCGGAAAATGAGCGAACCGTTGGTGCCACCGAAGCCAAACGAGTTGGACAAGGCGGTGTCGATCTTCATCTGCCGAGCTTCCTTCGGCACGTAGTCGAGATCGCACCCCTCGCCGGGCTGGTCCAAGTTGATGGTCGGGGGGGCGATCTGGTCGCGCAGCGCGAGCACGGAGAAAATAGCCTCCACGGCGCCCGCCGCTCCGAGCAGATGCCCGGTCATGGATTTCGTCGAGCTCACCGCCAGCTGCTTCGCGGCGGCACCGAAGGCTCGATGAATCGCCGTGGTCTCCGCGCGGTCGCCGAGCTCCGTCGAGGTGGCATGGGCGTTGACGTACTGGACTTGATCCGCGTTGATTTTGGCATCGTTGAGCGCATTGGCCATGGATTTGCGCGCGCCCTCGCCGTTCTCGGGCGGTGCGGTCACATGGTAGGCATCGCCACTCATTCCAAAGCCGACGATCTCGGCGTAGATCTTGGCGCCCCGAGCCCTGGCATGCTCGTATTCCTCGAGCATCATGGCGCCCGCGCCGTCGCCCATCACGAATCCGTCGCGATCCTTGTCCCAGGGACGGCTCGCCGCTTGCGGATTGTCGTTGCGCTGTGACAGCGCCTTTGCCTGCGCGAACCCGCTCATGCCGGTCGGGCACGTCGCCATCTCCGACCCCCCGGCGAGCATGGCGTCCGCATCGCCGAACTGGATCAATCGCAGCGCCATGCCGATGGCGTGCGTGGACGTGGTGCACGCAGTTGCGATGGCGAGATTCGGTCCGGTCAAATTGAACGCGATCGATAAATGGCCGCTCACCAGGTTGATGATGCTCGCCGGAATGAAGAAGGGAGAGACCTTCTTGGGCGAATGAGTCTCGAGATACTTGTCGTAGGTGATCTCGATCGACTCGAGGCCTCCCATCCCGGATCCCATCAGCACCCCGACGCGGTCCGAGTTGGCCTCGCTGACGATCAACCCGGAGTCGCGCATCGCCTGCATGCCGGCCACGACGCCGTATTGCATGAAGGCGTCCATCCGCCGTGCATCCTTGGTGCTCATGAACGGCTCGAGATCGAGGTTGCGGATCTCACCGCCAAAGTGGGTGGGGAAATTGGCGACCTCGAACCGGGTGACCGGCCCGATGCCGCTGCGACCACCGACGATCGAGCCCCAGGCGGTGGCCACGTCGTTGCCGACCGGGGAGACGATCCCAAGACCCGTAATCACGACCCGTCGTTTGCTCAACGGCAACTCCTCAATGGCATGCTTGAACGGCGGACAAGCCATGCATCCTGCTCGATGACCGCCCGCTGATCCCTGGCGTGCGTCCCGAACGCGCGCAGCCCTGGCACTAGAGCGTCAGGCCTTGCCCTTGTGCGAATTGATGTAATCGATCGCCTGCTGAACCGTGGTGATCTTCTCGGCATCCTCGTCCGGAATTTCGGTCTCGAATTCCTCTTCGAGCGCCATCACCAGTTCAACCGTGTCCAGCGAGTCCGCGCCGAGATCGTCCACGAACGAGGCGTCGTTGGTGACTTCTTCTTCTTTCACGCCCAACTGTTCGGCCACGATCTTCTTTACTTGCTGCTCAACAGTACTCATCGTTATGGTGTCCTTTCGGGAAAGCCCCTTTCCGGGAAAATAGAGTAAACACGTGCCGCCTTTCGTCAGGGCCCGCGGCCAGCCTCTTGTCGGCAGGGCGCGTATTTTATGTGAACGCAAGGGCGGCGGCTACCATGGCCCTCATTTGCCCGGTGGGTGGCGCAACACGCCTTGACAAACGTCGGCCGTTGGTATGGCAAATCGCCGCCGAATAGCGCTCCGGCGCATCAGGCCATGTACATGCCGCCGTTCACGTGCAGCGTCTCCCCGGTGATATATCCGGCCTCGGCCGAGGCGAGGAATGCCGCGGCCGCCGCGATGTCGGCCGGCAAACCCAGCCGTCCCAGCGGTATCTGCGCGCTGAGGGAGGTGCGCTGCGCTTCATTGAGCGCCCGTGTCATATCCGTGTCGATGAAGCCCGGTGCGATGACGTTCGCGGTGATGTTGCGCGAGCCGACTTCGCGGGCCAGCGACTTGGTGAAGGCGATCATGCCGGCCTTGGCGGCCGCGTAGTTCGCCTGTCCCGGGTTGCCAGTGAGCCCGACGATGGATGCGATGCTGATGATGCGTCCCTTGCGGGCCTTCATCATCCCGCGCAGTACCGCCTTGGACAGCCTGAACACGGAGGCGAGATTGGTCTGCATGACCGCGTCCCAATCCTCCTGCTTCATGCGCAACAGCAGCGTATCGCGCGTGATACCGGCATTGTTGCAAAGAATCGAGACCGGGCCCTCCGTCGATTCGATCCCGGCGATCAACGCATCGATCGATTCCTGGCTGGTGACCTCAAGCACCGCGCCGCGGCCGCCGTGTGCCCTTCAACGCCTCGGAGATTCGCCCCGCCCCCTCGGGCGTGGTCGCCGTGCCGATGACGCGGGCGCCATCGGCGCCCAACCGCGCGGCGATGGCCGCCCCGATTCCGCGCGAAGCGCCGGTTACGAGTGCAACTTCCCCGGTCAGCATGTCTCCCCCATCAGTATGTCTCCCCCGTCAGCATGTCGCTTCCTACCCTAAGCCAGTTTCAAGCTCGCGAGCGCCTCATCGAGAGATTGCGGATCCTCGAGCGCCAGCATTTTCAGGTCGCGGTTCTTGTCGACGCGCCTGTTCAGCGACGTGAGCACCTTGCCCGGACCGCATTCGATCAAATGGGTGGCGCCCGCCGCAATAAGGGTCCGCACCGTGGCGGCCCAGTACACCGGGGTATGCAATTGTTTGACCACGGCCGCGCGGATATCGGCGGGAGTGCGGTGCGTCTTCACATCCACTCCGTACACGGCGATGCCAGCCGGCGCCGCCACCGCGACGCCTTCGAGGCGTTCGCGCAATCGCTCGGCCGCCGGCGCCATGAGCGAGCTGTGCGCCGGTACGCTGATGGGCAGCGGCAGCGCGCGCCGCGCGCCGCGCGCGCTCGCCGCCTCGATGGCCCTGGCAACGGCCGACGCCGTTCCGGCAATCACCACCTGACCCGGCGCATTGAAATTAACCGCCTCCACCACTTCGCCCTGGGCAGCCTCGGCGCATGCGGCCTCGACATCGGCATCCTCGAGACCGAGGATGGCGGCCATCGCGCCCTGGCCGGGAGGAACGGCGGCCTGCATTGCTTCGGCCCGAAATTTCACCAGATCGACCGCGGTCTTGAAGTCGAGGCAGCCGGCGGCCGTGAGCGCGCTGAACTCACCCAGGCTGTGCCCGGCCATGAGGGCCGGCACGGCGCCCCCTCGCTCGCGCCACACCCGGTAGGTGGCGACACCCGCCGTCAACATCAAGGGCTGGGTGCACTCGGTCGCATTCAAGGCCTCGGCCGGACCCTGCTGAGAGCGGCTCCACAGATCGTATCCCAGCACCTGCGAGGCTTCATCGAAGGTCGCCGCGACGACCGATGAGGTCTGCGCCAAAGCGGCCATCATGCCGACGGATTGAGATCCCTGGCCGGGGAACACGAACGCTAATGACATGCTCAATGGGTCCTTTCGCACAGAATGGAGCCGGATTATAGCCAGCCGCCAGGAGAGTGCAGCCCCGATCACGAATCCGCAGGCGGCGCCGTAGAGATGCGCATCGACGACCACGAGCGCGGGCTCATGGCCGCCGAGCTGTTCGTAGGCCAATTTGGCGGCGATGCACGCCAGCAGCAGCCAGCGATCCCACTCGCCCGCCAGCAGATGTTTCGCCACACCGGCGGCCATGACCGTATGCAGCACGCCGGAGGCGCCAACGTACCAGGTGACCCGGGGGCTCAGCCACCAAAGCCCGCAGCTGATTGCAAGCGCTCCGGCGCACACGATCACGCACCACTCCACCGCGTCGTAATCGTCGGCGAACAACGCCCACATGAGCACGAGTCCGAGCTCGTTCAACACCAGATGGTGCAGATCGAGGTGCACCATGTGGGCCGTAAGCAACCGCCACCACCCGCCGGCCGCAATGGCACCGCGGTCGTAGCGCAAGACGGCGTTGATGTTGTCGCCAAGTGCCAACACAAGATGGAGAGACAGCACGATGGCGAGGAGCCAGACCCACCGGCCGCGATCCCATTGCAACGCCCGGGCGATATGTGCGAGCCGATTCGCACCTTCACCGGGCATCGTTGTCTCCTATTTTGGTATGATTGGAGGAATGTCCGAGGTCACTATGCATATTCGCCAACGCGGTTTCACTCTCATCGAGATCATGGTCGTGGTCGTCATTCTCGCAGTGCTGGGCGCTCTCGTGGTGCCAAAGATTCTCGAGAACGTCGACAAGGCCCGGGTTACGCGTGCGGCGAGCGACATCCGCGCGATCCAGACGGCGCTCGACCTGTATCGACTGGATAATTTCAAATACCCGACCACCGAACAAGGTCTGCAGGCCCTCGTGACTCAACCCTCGGACCCTACCATCACCAATTACCGCTCGGGCGGCTATCTGCCGTCGATGCCGAAGGATCCGTGGAACAATCCCTACCAGTACGTAAGTCCGGGCGCGAACGGTCGTGACTACGACATCATCAGCTACGGGCGCGATGGCAAGCCGGGTGGCGAGGGCTACGACGCCGACATCAGCACCTCGACGCTCGAGCAGCGGTAGCGGTCCCAACTTGGGGCCGGGCGTGTTGCACATCTCCTGGCGCAACCGGGGATTCACGCTCGTCGAAATTCTGGTGGTGGTCGTGATCATGGCCATCGTGATCTCCCTCGCCATCCTGTCCATCGGCGTGACCGGCCGCGATTCCCAGCTCGACGAGGAGACGAGGAGGATCGAGGGCTTGATCGACATCCTGCACGAACGCGCGCTCCTCGAGGGACGCGATTTCGGGATGCGCATCGAGCCGACGGCCTACGAGTTCACGGTGTACGACCCGAACCGCGATCGCTGGCTCACCATGAACGACGAAGGCGAGTTCCGCCGCCGCAATTTGCCCAAGGGCGTGACCTTTCAGCTGGAACTCGACTCGATCGCCGTGGTGTTGAAGGCGGTCGGCACGAATCTGAACGATGGGCCGCCCCCCGGCCCGCAGCTCGCCATTGCGGCCTCAGGCGAGGGGACTCCGTTTCGGCTCACGCTGCTCCGAGACGCCACGCAGGCGCGCGCAGCGGTCGACGGGGATGCCTTCGGCAAGACCCGCCTCGAAAGCTCCGACCATCCACCGGAAAAACGCTCGTGAGGCATCGGCCGGACGGCGGATTCACGCTGGTCGAGGTGTTGGTGGCGCTGGTGGTGGTGGCGATCGGACTGGCTGCGCTCATGGTCGCGGTGTCGGGCACGGCGCGCACCAGCGGGTATCTGCGCGACAAGACCCTCGCCCAGTGGATCGCGCTCAACCGGCTCGCCGAGGTCAGGCTGACCGTCAACAAGGTGGCTCAAAGCAGCAGCTCGAGCAATGGCGATACCGGCGAATTGCAGTTCGCGAGCCGCACCTGGCACTACGACACCCGCTACTACGACACCCAATTCCAGAGCACCAAGCGGATCGTGGTGCGCGTATGGGCGGGCGATGCGAAAACCAAGGGGAATCCAGTGGCGGAGGCGACCGGCTTCTACGGCAGCGGCTTGAGCATCCCGGGCAACTCGAATGCCTCGGACTGGACCCAGGGAAATACCGCCGCGTCGGCGAACTGCACACCGGCGGGCGCTCCATCGAGCGGGGGCAGTTTGAGCACGCCGGGGGCCGGGACGGCGAACTGCATTCCGACTAATACGGTGAATGGTACGTCGGGCGTTTTGCCGCAGGCCCCCACACCCCCGATTACCCCGCAATGAAAGCACCCTCCCCGGTCCGCCCCGCCCGCCTCGGCGGCTTCACGCTCATCGAGATTCTGGTGGCGCTCCTGATCCTCGGCATCATGACCGCCCTCGGCTATGAGACCTATCGCGCCGCGCGCATCTCCGCGGAACACACCGAGGAATCCCTCAAGCGCTCGCGCGAGATCGAGTTCGGGATGCGCGTTCTGGTCATGGACTTCGCGCAGATCGTGCCTCGGCCGGTCCGTGATCCGCTCGGCCAGAGCCGCCTCCCGGCGCTGCACGGACTCTCGGGTAATGGCACCAGCGCGGGCGCCTCCGGTTCGGGCTTCGGGAGCGGCGCCCCGCTGGGGGCCGGCAGCACCATGCATTTCAATTCCGACCCCGGATTTCAATCGAGCTTCTCCGATTCGAGCAACAACACCATCGCGCTCGCGGAACTCACGCGCGCCGGATGGTCGAATACCGCGGGGCAACAAAGAGGCACGCTGCAACGCGTGTCCTACGCCCTGGTCAACGACGTGCTCAAGCGCAGCTACACCACCGCTCTCGACACCGTGCAAGGCACGAAGCCGCAGGTTCAGGATCTTTTCAGCGGCGTGAAGACGGTGCAGCTGCGCTATCTCGACGGCAATCAAACCTGGCAGAACCAATGGCCGACGCCGAGCGTCTCCACCACTGACAACCTCTGGACACGCCCGCTTGCGGTCGAGATCACCATCGAGTTCAAGGACTGGGGAACCGTGCGACGACTGATCGAGGTGGCGGGATGATCCGCCGACGGGCGCCGCTGCACGCGCCCCTGCGCAGGCCGTTGCCGGGGCCCCGCCGGCAGCGGGGCGTGGCGCTCATCATCGCGCTGATTCTGGTCGCGCTCGCCACCATCCTGGCCACCAAGCTGAGCTATGACGGCTGGCTCGAGCGCCGGCGCACCATCGGCATCATCGCGACCGAGCAGGCCTATCTATTCGGCACCGGCGCGGAAGCGCTGGCGGCGGACGCCCTCAATGCGATCGGGCAAACCGGCGCCACTTCGGGCTCCACCGCCCCCACCGTGCCCGGTCAGAACGCGCAGCAGGTGAATCTAACCCAACCTTGGGCCCAACCCACGCAGCCCTTGCCCATCAGCTCGCCGGAAAATCCGGAGGGAGAGCCCATCGGCATCCTGCAGGCGGCCATCCAAGACATGCAGGGGCGGTTCAATCTCAACAATCTCGCGCACATGACCCAGGTGAACGGCCAGTGGGTCGAGGATCCGGTGCCGTTGGAGCAGTTTCAGCGGCTGCTGGTATTGGTGGGCCTCGAGCCCAAGTGGGCCGGTATCGCGCGCGATTGGATCGATCCGGACGACCAAGCCGGGCAGCCGGACGGCGCGGAGGACAACGTGTACACCATGCAAAATCCGCCCTACCGCACCGGCAACTGGCCGATGATGAGCCCGACCGAACTCATGAACCTTCCCGGCTTCGGCGCGGATCGTTACCGCAAGATCGCTCCCTACGTCACGGCGCTGCCTTCCGCCACGGTCAAGATCAACGTCTGCACGGCTCCTGCGGTGGTCATCGAAAGCCTGGCCGACAGCCTGAGCGGCGAATACACCGACGAGGTGCTCGCGAACGGCCGCAAGAGCGGCTGTTTTCCGGATGTACCGACGCTTCAGGCGGTTCTCGGCAAGAATGCTTCCCAAACCGCGAATCTGTTCTACGACCAAAGCCAGTATTTCCGACTCACTACCCGGGTCACGCTTGGCACTACGCAGTTCACCTTGTACAGTCTTTTGTATCGGGGCCAGGGCGGCAAGGTGACCCCGCTCCTGCGCTCCTTCGGAACACTCTAAACGACATGCCTCAAACCTTGCTCCTACGCTTACCCGCACCCGGCCAGGAAGAGACCGAGTGGCTGAGCATCGACGAGGCCGGATCGACGATCAGGGCGAAGCAGCGCGGCCCCTTGAGCCTCGCGGCCGTGCTCGCGCGCACCGCCAAGGTCGTCGCCCTCGCGCCGGCGACCCTGGTCCTGCTGGCCGAGCCCGAGTTGCCGCCCGGCAGCGGCGTGAAGCTCGCCCGGGCGGTTCCGTTCGCTCTGGAGGAGCAGCTCACCGAGGACATCGATGAGCTCTGCTTCGCCATTGGGCACCGTCGTTCGAGCGGCCACACGCCCGTCGCCGTGGTGTCGCGCAGCGTGCTGCAGGGGTGGCTGGCACAGCTGACCGCATCGGGGATCGAGCCGGACGCGATCTACGCCGATATCTCCCTGGTGCCGGACAATCCCGGACAGACCATCCTGTGGCTGGAGGGGTCACGCCTGGCGGTGCGCCGCCCGGGGAGCCTCCCCATCGCGGTGGAACTCACGCCGGTGGCTGAGGCCCTGGTGGTCGCCGGCGTGATACCGGATCCGCTCGCGGAGCCGCCCGAGGGGGGCCTCGGGCCTGCGCCGCTCGAAAGCGCGGTGCTGTACGTCACGCGCGAGGACTGGGGTCTGGTAAAGGTCGATTTCGAGGCTTTGGCGGATAAGTTTGCCTCGCTGAAGGTTCAGATCCTCACCGAGGGGCCACTCCCCTGGCTCGCGAAGCATCTCGCCGCGGCGGATTCCGTCAATCTCCTGCAGGGCGAATTTGCCCGCACCACGGATTACGGCGCCCGCTGGCATCGATGGCGCACGGCCGCGATGCTGGCGGGCGGACTGCTGCTGGCGCATGTCGCCGCCGCGGCGCTCAAGATTCATCAGGCAAATCACGAAACCAAAGAGCTGGACGGGGAGATCGCGCAGATCTTCGCCCAGACGATGCCGACCGAAACGTTGCAGGACCCCCGGCGCCAGATGGAGGCGCGCCTCGATCGCATCCGCCACTCCGGGCCCGGACCTGAATATTTTCTGCGCACGCTCGAAGCGCTCAGCGGGGCGGTGTCCACGACGCCCAAGACCACCATCGATGCGCTCAGCTATCGCGATCAATCGCTGGACATGAAAGTCTCGGGACCGAGCCTTGCGGCGCTCTCCCAGCTGACACAGCGGGTCGCCAAAGAGGGGCTGCTGGCCGAAATCGAATCCTCGAAGCCGGTCGACTCCGGCGTCGAAGCTCAAATGCAGATCCGCTCGCCGGGCTCCAAGGCGCGTCGATGAATGCCCATCTTCTCAAGTTGAAAGCCTGGTACGCGAACCTCCAGGAACGCGAGCGGCGCGTGGTGCTCATCGGATCGGTGGCGCTGGCGGCCTTGATTCTGGTGGGAGGAATTCTGCTGCCGATCGAGTCGGCCGTCTCCTCCGCGGAGAAGCGCGCCGCGACCCGCCGCGAGGATCTGGCGTGGATGCACGTGAACGCGCCGGAGCTTGCCTCCGGGAGCGCGACGCTGGCGAACGACACCGGCGAGGCGCCCGTGGTGGTCGTGGACCGGGTCGGCCGGGAGGCGGGACTCGGCGCGGCGCTGCGCGGCACGCAACCGAGCGGCACGGGGGTTCGCGTCCAGCTCGAGGCGGCGCCCTTCGACACGCTGGTTGTCTGGATCGCGACGCTCGAGCAGCGCTATGGCCTGTCGATCGACTCGATCACCGTGGATCGCGCGGCCCGGCCCGGAGTGGTGAATGCCAACATCACCTTCGCCGCGACGCGGCGCTAAGGCGCGATCACCGGCCCCGCGGCCGGCCCCACCCCGCTCCCTCTGGCCCCGCCTGGCCTTGATCGGCGTGGTGGCGGTCATCGTCGTCGTCGTGTGCGTGCTGCCGGCGTCCTTGATCACGCGCTTTCTCCCGCCCACGGTGCAGGCCGAAGAGTTTTCGGGCAGCATCTGGCACGGTTCTGCCGGACGCATCACCGTGACCGGCCGCCCCGCAGGGGCGCTGGAATGGAACATTCATCCGTTGGCGCTCCTGCATACCCACCTCGTAATGGACGTTCACTGGGTCAAAGGCGGTTTCGTGCTGGACGGTTCGGCCGACTGTACGCGCGCGCGCCTCGCGGCGTCGGGAATTACCGGTGGCGGTCCCGTGGAGGATCTCAAGGACTTCGGACTCGGAGCGGGTTGGCGCGGCACCGCCGGCGTACGCCTCACGCAACTGACCGCGGATCTTTCGGCGGCGGGCGCCACGCTCGCCTCGGCGGTCGGCGACATCACGGTTTCCGACATATCGTCCCCGCAGGTTGCCTCAGGCACGAACCTCGGCGGCTACGATCTGCGCTTCAACGATCCCGGCGGGGCGTCGAGCGGCGCAGACTTGAACGCGACGCTGACCGACACCGGCGGTGGACCGATCGCGGTGAATGCCACCCTTCAGCTCTCGATGAAGGCGCGCACCGGCATTTTTTCGGGAACCGTCAAGGAGCGCCAGGACATCCCGCCGGCGCTGCGCAGTCAGCTGGACAATCTTGCGCAGCTCCATGCCCGGGATGCCGAGGGTCGCCTTCCCGTCGACCTGGAGTTCACGTTTTGACGGATGTGAAGCGGATCACCGTATTGCTCACGGGTACGTCTATCGTTGTCCCACCATCCCGAAACGAGGTTCGTTGAATGCTGCTGCTCGCCGCCATCGCGCATCTGATGCCCTTCCGTGCGCCTGAGCCCGATCAAGGCCCGAACCAGGTCAATCCGGTATTGGGGCATGTAGGTTTGACAATAATCGCCCTGGTCTACGTCCTCGTCGTCATGTGGCAAAACTGAGGGACGCACCCCGGCCGGGCGCTGGGATTCCAGTTAGCTCTATATCGCAGAGTACTTGACGATACAGCATCGACGTCATAGATTCGCTGCTCCCCAGGCAAAAACCCCGCAGGCGCCGATGCAATCCGAGATTCCGATCCCGATCGAGAGGCACGCACTCGGCACCCTCGCCTATATCCGCAGGTCCATCGAGATGTCCGGCTCCCTTGCGGTCCCCGGGATGGCCGGGGTCGTCATGGGCAGCATCGGTTTGCTCGCCGCGCTGGCCGCCTCGGCTCCCCAGTGGGCGCCGCTCTGGCCGTCGATCTGGATGTTCGCCGGTGCCACGGCGTTCCTGGTCGGCGGGGCGCTCATGGCGCGCGAGACCGCGCTCTCGGGTCACGCCCGTTATCTCGGCCCGGTGCGCAAGTTTTTGCTCTGCCTGTGCCCCACGCTGTTCGCGGGAGCTCTGCTCACCGGTGTGTTGTGGCATGCCGGCATGATCGACCTTCTGCCGGGCACCTGGCTGCTCCTATACGGGTGCGCGGTGCTCTCGGCGAGCACGGTGACCATCCCGAGCACGATGCGGCTGATCGCGATCATGGGCGCGTTGTTCGTGGTGCTCGGCTCGCTCGCCTTTGTGCTGCCGGCGCCAACACATACGTTCATTCTGGGCATCGGCTTCGGGGCCCTGCACATCGTGTTCGGCATCCTCGTCGGGCGTCGCGGCCGTGCCTACTAGAGTGGCGACCGCAAAGCGCCATGAGGCGCAGCAGGGGCCCGCCTCCCCCAAGAGCCCATCGAGACCGGTGACCCCTGTCCATGGCACGGCCGCGAGCGGCCAGTCGGGCTTCGACCGGTTGATCTATGAACGCGTGCGGCTCGGCATCATGAGCGCGCTCGCCACGAACGAGGAACTCACCTTCAACGAGCTCAAGTCGCTGTTCAACGCGAGCGACGGTAATCTCGGCGCGCACGCCCGCAAGCTCGAGGAAGCGGGCTACGTCGCGTGCACCAAGTCCTTCGAGGCACGACGCCCGAAGTCGATCTACAAAATCACGGCGGCCGGGCGTAAGGCGCTGCTGCGCTATCTCGAGCACATCGAGGCCGTGATCAAGGCGACACGTCGCACCTGATCCCTTTCCATGCACGTCGCCATCATCATGGACGGAAACGGCCGTTGGGCCACCGAGCGCGGGCTGCCGCGCAGTGCCGGGCACGTCGAAGGCGCCAGGGCCGTGCGCAAGGTGGTCGAGGTCGCGGCCAGCTCGCAGGTCGACACGCTCACGATCTACGCCTTCTCCGCCGCCAACTGGGCCCGCCCCTCGACCGAGGTATCGGCGCTGATGCGGCTCTTCGGTCAATACCTGTTCACCGAAACGCGCCGATGCGTGGAGCAATCCATCCGCCTCAACGTGATCGGACGCCGCGACCGGCTGAACGACAGCCTGCTGCGCTCCATCGAACAGAGCGAGCGGCTGAGCGCGGCCGGCACCGGCATGCATCTGCGGATCGCGATCGATTATTCATCTCAGTACAGCATCGTCGAGGCAGCCCGGCGCGCGTCCCGCGACGCCGATTTCACCGCCGACGGGTTCAAGCGTCTGCTGCACGAAGTCGATCACTGCGCGTATCCCGCGGGGGACGTTGATCTGCTGATTCGCACCGGATCCGAGCAGCGCCTGAGCGATTTTCTGTTGTGGGAATGCGCCTACGCCGAACTGTATTTTGCCGATTGCCTGTGGCCCGAGTTCGACGAGCGCCGGTTCCGCCAGGCGCTGGACGCATTTGCCGGACGCGACCGGCGCTTCGGGGCCTTGGGCGGCGACAAGCGCTGAGATTCTCGACGCGCTAGAATCAGTCGATGACCAACGATATCAGGCGCGCGCCGCGATGCGCGGGACTTCCATTCATGGGCGCAGCGGTTGGACTCGCGATGCTGCTCGGCGGCGCATCATCCGGAGTCGCCGCGGAGCGCTCCGCTCCGGACGCCACATCGGCTGCCGCATCCGACCCCCTCGTCAAAGCCACCCTCGACAATGGCATGCGCGTGGTGATCGTGCGCAATTCGCTCGCGCCGGTCGTCACCGTCGAGATGAACTTTCTGGTCGGCGGCAACGAGACGCCGGCCGGCTTTCCGGGCATGGCGCACGCCGAGGAGCACATGGCGTTTCGCGGCTGCACCGGAATGAGCGCGGATCAGACAGCAGCCATTTACGCCGAGCTCGGCGGCCAGAACAACGCCGATACGCAGCAGAACATCACCCAGTATTTCGCGACCGTGCCGGCGGCAGATCTGGAAGTCGCGCTGAAAGCCCAGGCAGCCTGTCTCCAGGGTGTCGATGACTCCCCCGCGCAGTGGGCCGAAGAGCGCGGCGCCATCGAGCAGGAGGTCGCCCGGGATTTATCCAACCCCACCTACAAATTCATCGACCGGTTGAATCAGGACATGTTCGCCGGCACCCCTTACGCTCACGATCCGCTCGGCACGAAGGCCTCGTTCGACGCCACCACGGGCGAGATGCTGCAATCGTTCCATCGCAGCTGGTATGCGCCGGGAAACGCCATACTGATCGTCATCGGCGACGTCGACCCCGACGAGGCCCTGGCGAAAATACGCCAGCTGTTCGGCGGCATCGCCAATCACCCGGTTCCGGCCCATCCCCCGGTGAACTTGAAGCCCGTGAAATCGGAGACGTTCACGCTCGACAGCAATCTACCCTACGTGCTCGGGTTCATCGCGTACCGATTTCCGGGAACCAGCTCGACCGACTTCGCCGCGGCCGAAATCCTGGCGGACGTGCTGAACAGCCAACGAGCAGATCTGTATGGATTGGTGCCGGCCGGCAAAGCGCTCGCGGCGGAGTTCGGCGTCGCCGAACCCTACACGCAGGCGAGCGTCGGCTACGGCGTCGTGGCGCTGCCGGCGGGCGCCGACGCCGGGAGTGCCATCAAGGAAATGCGCGACATCTTGGCGCGCTACGCCGCGACGGGCGTTCCCACGGAGCTGGTCGAGGCCGCGAAGCGCCAGGAATTGGCGGATGCCGAGTTCGAGCGCAACTCGATCCCGGGCCTCGCGAATGTGTGGTCGAACGCGCTCGCTGCCGAGGGTCGGGCGACGCCCGACGAGGACGTCGAGGCGGTCAAAGCAGTGACCGCCGCCGACGTGAATCGGGTGGCGAAGACGTATTTGAGCGATCAAAATTCGATCACCGCCGTGCTCAAGCCGGTGCCGACCGGCCAACCCGTCGCCACCAAAGGCTTCGGCGGGGCGGAACAGGTGACCTCCGCTCCCTCGAAACCGGTGCAGTTGCCGGACTGGGCGGCTTCGGAGCTCGCGCAGCTCAAGCTTCCGGCCGACTACATCAAGGTTTCCGACATGCGGCTCGCGAACGGCATCAGGCTCATCGTCAAGACCGATCGAACCACGCCGACCGTGTCGTTATTGGGTGCCGTACAGCACGATTTCGGTCTTCAGACCCCAACCGGACAGGAAGGCATCTCCGACGTTCTCAGCGCACTGTTCTCCTACGGCAGTGAAACTCTCGACCGGCTGGCATTCCGCAAGGCGCTGGACGACATCGCCGCCAACGAAACAGCGGGGTACGAGTTCTCCTTGAGCGTGCTCTCGGCCAATTTTCCCCGGGCAGTCGAGCTGCTCGCCGACAATGAGCTGCATCCTGCCCTGCCCGAGAAGGCGTTCGCCGTGGTCAAGCGACAGACTTCCGAATTTCTTGCCGGCAACCTGAAGAGCCCCGAGTATCGGACGTTGCGCGCGCTCGATATGGCATTGCTGCCGGCCGGCGATCCTGTTTTGCGGCAGGCCACGCCCGCCACCGTCGCGAACGTCACCCTGGAGCGCGTGCGATCCTTCTACGCTGCCACCGTACGGCCGGACCTCACCACCATCGTGGTGATCGGCGACGTATCGGCGGAAGAAGCGAAGTCCGTCGTGGAGAAGTGGTTCGGCGGTTGGCACGCGAGCGCACCCAAGCCCGCCACCACGCCTGCGCAGGTGCCTCGCAACAAGCCATCGTCGGTTTCCGTGGCCGATCCACAGGCGGTGCAGGACTCGGTATTTCTGGCCGAGCAGCTGAATTTGGACCGGTTCTCCCCGGATTACTATCCCTTGCAGCTCGGCAATCATGTGCTTGGCGGAGGTTTTTACGCGACACGCCTTTACCACGACCTGCGCCAGGTCGCGGGCTACGTCTACACCGTCGACGCGCGCCTCGACGCCTCCAAAACCCGTGCGAGCTACGCGATCACTTACGGCTGTGAACCCACGAACGTATCGAAGGCCCGGGGGCTGATCGAGCGCGATCTCGACCAGATGCGCACGCGCGACGTGTCCGACGAGGAATTGCATCAGGCGAAGGCATTGATCCTCAGACAGATCGTGCTGAACGAGTCGAGCGAAGAAGCCGTGGCGCACGGCTTGCTCGGACGAGCGGAGATCGATCTGCCGCTGGATGAGCCCATCATTGCGTCCAAGAAGTATTACTCGATCACCGCGCCGGAGATTCGCGCGGCGTTCGAAAAGCACGTACGCACCGGCGACCTGGTGCAGGTGGTGCGCGGTCCGACGCCGCATTGACGCCCCCGCCGGGCGCGTTGGCGCGGGCCGAGGGCCCAGCCTCCCTCCACCACATTGACCTTCCCCTGCGCTGAACCTGCAGACGATTAAGACGCTGTAACTTAGTCGGCGGGACGGAGCTACGCCCGTTGCTACCCAAGAGGCGGCACCTAAGTCCTGCCTCGATCATGCGTTGTTGGAAACAAGGGGGAAAATCATGAGGCATGCTGTTTGGCTGCAAGATGGGAAGGAGGGGTGGCGGGCGCAGGCATCGTCGGCCGGAAAAATCGCGCTGCTCTTCGTGCCGCTGACCGTCCTCGTAGCCTCATGCGGAGGCTCGGGTGATGGGTCGAGCCCTTCGAGTCCGATCCTTGAGGTTGGGATGCAGCGCCAATACACCGGCACCACCACCCGGAGCGTTGTCTACGCCGTTCCGACCGCGAGCTTGCAGAACAACACGCTGATCTACACCGTTGTACAGACCCAGACGGTGCAGGGATCCACTGATGCGCCGGCGGACTTCGATGTCCATGCTGATTACGCTTACACCGTGGTTCAGGACCCCGGCGTTGGTACCGTCCCTACTTCGGAATCGGTCGACACCTACGAGAACCTGCTGATCTCGGGCGATACGCAGACTGTCTCCACCGTCGGGCAGAAGATCGTCTCGGTCTCAAATGACGAAACGTCCAATGCGCTGGGCAACGGACCTTATACGGAAACATCGACGACCACCTCGGAGTACCAGACGCCGCGCGACAACTTTTCCTATCCCCTCCAGGCCGGCGCGACCATGACCTCCCCGCAGTCGGAGACGCAAACCATCGTGTTCACCGATGTCAATGCGAGCGGTTCCGCGCCATCGAATGGCACGAATGTCGGCCATACCATTACACGCAGCGAAAACGACGACGGGTCGTATGCGTACCAAACGGCATACGTGAACGGCAGTTCCTCCTCACGAACGCAGAATGCCGATGGCAGTGGGACCCAGACCTCTACGAATGCCACGACGAGTTCCACCACCACCGTGAGCCTACCCGCAACCGTCAACGGCGTGAGCTCGATTCCGATCAGCGTCAGCGTCGATTCGGCCAAGTCGACCACGACCGACTATGCAGCGGCAGACTGGTATCCCGGCGGCGGCGCGCCGAGTTCACCATTGGTTCTCGAAACCAAGAAAGTAATAGGCCCGACCTCGACCCTGCCGTCGGACTGCAATGGCGCGGTGCTGCGACCCAATATCTACGAGATCGACACCACCACGACCAACCTCAATCCGATCGGGGCATCGTATTCATCGACCTCGACACGCAACTTTTCTGCCGCAGATGGCGCCTCGATTTGCCAGCTGTCGACGGAGACGGCATGGTCCTACGACCTCGACACGGGCGGGTTGGTTTCCACGACCACCACCACCACCACAGTGGTGCTGAGCGCGATCAATTACTAGGACAGCCCTCGCTGCACGCCGCTAATATTCGTCCCCACCGTAGATGGACGCCGCACGGGCGCCCAGATCGCGATTGAGCTGACTGTTATCCGCCAGGGGAACCGTGCGGGAACCGGTGGCGAGCGCGGCGAGAAGGAATCGAGCGGCTCGCATTGCACGCAGGAATTGCGGATGCCGGGGACCGGCCGATCGAGCGGCGCCATGATCGTCGGCGGTCTCGATCGTGGTGGCGGACTTCTGAGCGGCTTTCGCTCTTGCGATGACCATTTCCGGGTGGGTCAGTCCGAGCAGGCCGATCGCGAGTTTCTGGAATTCACTCATTGCCTTGACCTCGTGTGGAAACGATTTTCCGTACCCTGAGATTGCAGGTCCGGAGAACTCGGGCCAAATGCAATGCGTTTATGAGCGTTAAGATTTACTTAATAGGCACGCGGCGCGGTCGAGGGTCCAGCAGCCCTTCCGGGCCAACCTCCGACAGGCGAATGAGCATTCTTCCGCTCAACAAGCGCGCTGGGGCGGCCGAAAATCGCCGCTCAACTCCCTTTCCCCTTAGGACGGCTTAAATGACCCATCCAAACAGCGAAAATCGGCCGGAAGGCGACGCGCCCGACAGTGGGGGTACCGGATCGTCCGACGAATCGATTGGCCGGCCTGCAAATTGGCGCGAGGGCCGCTACCAACAACGCGGCGAGCCCATCGACCAGTCCGTGAACAAGCCCTCCGAGACAACCTCGGAGCCGCACGATACGGTCGGTACCCAAACTCCTCCGGCCACCGGGAAAGACAACGCGGCAACCCGTCAACCTCCCAAGGGTCAGGCGCCGGTCACGCGCAAGGACTACGAGTGACGGCAAAGCTCCCCTATCACGGTTCCCGCATCGGGCTGACCTGAACCAATTCCTGCACAGGGAGAACGGGACTGAGCGCGATGGACGGCTGTCGAAGACGAATGCTTCCCGGATCCTCCAAAGCGCCGCCGAGGCACAATTCGTGCGTCCTTGTCGCGGTCATCCTTCCGGGGTCCACTCGCGCCACGCCCCGATCAGCGGGAAATACAAGCCGACGCGAACCGGCTCCGGCCCGAGCCTTCGCGCCAGTGCGGCGTAGCGCTCGAGCTGCGGGCGGTAGCGTTCGACTTCGCGCGCCAGGAATTCAGCGAGTCCGCCCCCGGTGTGCCGGCTGGTCTTGTAGTCAATGACCCAGCGCACGCCGTGCTCGTCGATGAAGCTTCGGTCGAAGACCGCGCGAACGACCTCGCCCCGCCAGTGACCCGACACCGCATATTCTCGAAAGTCGTCCCGATAACCCTGCTTCAGAATCCAGCGCCCGCGCGGATCAGCGTGCACGGCGGTCAACGCCGCCACCACCCGCTCGGTCGCCTCCCGAAGGCGCTCCGGCGGCACTCCATTGAGGGCCAACCAGCGCATGAAGTGCGGCGCACGCGCGCGCAAGGCGGACTCATCCTGGGTCGCGAGATTCGTGGCCTGAAGCTCGGCATGCACCAAGCTGCCCACGCGCCGGGCGGTCTCTCCCACCCAATCGAATACCGGGGTTTCCTCGCGCGTGTCATCGATCGAAGGCAGCGGCGCGGCTCCCGGCGCCGCGGCAGACATTTCATCCGCCGACCAACCGGCGGGCACTCGGCGCAGCGGTCCGCCGCGCACGGCGGGCGCCGGCCCGCTGCCCGTAGACGGGCTTTGGGCAGCGATGGCGAACTGGTCGGAGACGGCCGGCCACAAGACCGCCAACAAACTCCCCGAATGCGGCGGACGAACGCCGGGTGGCTCGTCCACCGTCTCGCCGGGGGCGGCATCGGGATCCTCGCGCAATCCGATCTCGGCATACAAGTGCAGCTCCGATTTGGCCCGCGTGCAGGCGACGTACAAGAGCCGCTGCGATTCGAGCGCGGCCGCATCCGTCGCCTCCGCGCGCAGGAATTCGAATAATCGATTCGCCTTGGCCCCTACGGGCGGTCGCGCCGCCATGACCATGCCGTCCCGTTCCGTGCGCGCGAACTGATGGGCCAGGAGCAGCTGGCTGCCATTCTGCCTCGCATGGCGATTGAGCGCGGGCACCACCACCAGATCGAATTCCAGACCCTTGGCTTTGTGAATGGTCATGATCTCCACGGCGCTCTCGGCACCCCCGTCCGCATAGAGATCCGCGAACCGCCGCACCAAATCGGCGGAATCCGGCAGGCCGAGATCGCCGAGCTCGCGCAGCCGCGAGAACACCGTGCGTACATGGGCCAGCTCGCGCTCCTCCACGGCGCACGCTGCTGCGCCGAGCGCGAGCCAGGTGCGCTCCACCCACCTCGGCAGATCGCTGTGATTGCGGACGCGAAATGCGTGCTCGAGTGTCCGTCTGATGCGTCTGCAGCGCTGGGCGCCGTCGGCACTCAGCCCCTCGAGCACGCCGTCGTCGCATACCGCGTCCCACACGATCAGCCCGGCGCGCGCGATCACCAGCAGATCCCGAAGCGTGAGCCCCGACCAGGGCGCACGCAGCACGGCGAGCCAGGCGGTCCTATCACCCGGATGGACGAGTGCGCAGATCAACATCACCAGGTCCCGCACCACGCCTCGGTCCTGCAAGGGCTCGATGTCCACCGCCCGAAATGCGATGCGACGGGCCCGCAAAGCGAGCGCGATGTCGCGCGCATGAGAACGCGCGCGCACCAGGATGGCAATCCGCCATTCGGGGTGTTCGGTCCGCCGCGCCTCGATGAGTTCCGCGACGGCCCTCGCCTCGGCGCCGGCGCTCATGAACCCGCGCAGCGTGACCCCCGGACCGCCGCCGGACGCCTCGACTTCGGAGATGCTCGGGCGGAATGCGATGGCGCCGCGCTGCCGGTCATCGGTCCGCGGCATGATCCGCTCGAAGCACTCATTGGTCCAGCGCACCAGCGCCGGGCACGAACGGAAATTGCTCGACAGGCGCCGCAGCTCGAACTTCAGTTCGCCGATGCCGAGCTCGGCGAGTTCCAGGAACGCCCGGACTTCGGCCTGGCGGAAGCCATAAATCGACTGCATCGGATCGCCGACGCAGAAGACGCTGCGGCCGTCCCCGCGCTGCCAGCCCGCGGTCAACATGCGCACCAGCTCGAGTTGCGCGCCCGAGGTATCCTGAAACTCGTCGAGCAACAGATGCTGCAGCCGATAGTCGAGGCGCAAGCCGAGATCCGTCGGCGATTGGTCGGAGCCGAGCGCACGTAGTGCCGCCAGCGAAACCGCTGGAAAATCCACCGCGCCCTGTTCGCGGAACACGTCCTCCAATTCGGCGGCGGCCAGCACGAGCACTTGCGCCGCGTCGCGCACGCGAATCCAGTCGTCATCGCTGTAGCGCGGATCCGGCAAGCCGCAGACCCCGTCGAGCGCGTGGCTCGCACCGGGCCGGCGCTCGAATTCGGCCAATAAATCGTTCATGGGCTTCAATTCCGCACTATCCGGCGGAAAACCCTGCGTCTTGTTGAAGCGCTTGCGCAGGCGCCCGTCCTTGGTGAGAAACAGCTCGGCCATGCTTCGCCAGCGCGGCAAGTCCGAGGCGTCCGCTGTGAGCGGTGCGGACTGCGCCAGCCAGACCGACCACTCCGGCTGTTCCGCACCCAGCCGCTGCGCGGCCCCCCGCATCAGCACCGGCAGGCTTGCCAGCGCCTCGCCTCCGAGCACATCCAGCGCACCTTGAAGCTTGCGCGTGACCAACAGGGCGAGGTCCTCGTCGAAATGCCTCCTCACCCGATCGAGCTGCGACGCGTCGAGCGCACTCGCCGCCCCCAAAGGCCCCGCCAACAGCGCGAGCCAGCGGTCCCTTCCCGACAGCATCTCGGCGATCAGTCCGACCAGCTGACGCCAGCGCTGATCGCTGACGGCGAGCGTGCGCTCGACCGCCGCGCCGAACGCGTCCGTGCCCTCGTGCGCAAGGGCGCGCCTCGCGGCTTCCTGGTAGGTCGGAAGAGCGTCATCGAGCAGATTGAGCCGGCCGCCGGCGCCCGAGGCGATGGGGAGTTGCGCGGCCAACCAGGCGTTGAAGGAATCGATGGTCTCGATGCGCAGGCGCGCGGGCTGGCGCTCGACATCGATGCGAAGCGACCGCAGATGCGTTCGCGCGCTGAGCGCCAGCTCCCAGGTTTCCGGGTTGAATCCGGTCGGACACTCCGCAAGCGCGGCGGCGCCGAGCGCGCCGATGACACGCCGGCGCATCTCTTCTGCGGCCATCCGCGTGAACGTCAGCGCGAGGATCCGCTCGGGCGCATCGACGGTTGCGAGAAGCCTCAGGTAGCGCTGCGTCAACAGGGTGGTCTTGCCGCTGCCGGCCGGCGCCTGCACCAGCACCGACCCCAGGTGGTTTACGGCATGCCAACGCGCGTCCCGATCGATCGGTGCGTTCCGGATCACGCATCCTCCGGGGGCTCGTCGAGCGCGTCGGTAAGATCCAGCGTCGAGGGCACCCTGCACAGTCCGTGCAGGTGACAGCTGCGGCACGCGCTCGGGAGGGGATCGACCGACGCTCGCCCCTCACGAAATTCGCGCGCCAGCCGGTCGATCCGTTCCGACCAGCGGCCCATCAGCTCGGCGAGGCTTCCCATCCCTTCCATCAGGGTGGCGCGCTTCCCCGGAAAGACGCCGCTGCGCTCCGATTCCGCGACGAAAGTGCATTCGGCCGCGTTGATCTTCCCGTAGGCCACGGCGATCAGCGATCGTGGGTGCAGCAGCGCATAGATCGGCAGCTGCGGATTGTCGGGACGCTCAGTTTGCCAATCCCGGCTCACGGCACCGGTTTTGTAGTCGATCAATAGTCGCGAACCGTCCGGCAGCCGGTCGATTCGGTCGATGCGCACCGAGAAGTTGAGCCCGGCATGGCGCGCGATCTCGCTGCCGGCTTCCAACCGTTCCACTTCGAAGGGCCCGCGTTGACTCTCGAGCTCGAGCCAGCGCCCAATCAGCTTCAGCAACCGTTCCCGCTCCCGTTCCCGCCAGCGCTGGCCGGGATCGCGCCGCGCGCACAGCCGGGCGATGGCTCGGTCGGCGCTCTCCCTAATCAGTTGCGAAAGCTCGTGCGGGCGCCCCAGGTGCTCGGCGAGGCCGGCGGAGCCGCCGAGCGCGGTCCAGATCTCTAGCAGCGAATCGTGCACGAGCTCGCCGCGCTCGCGGTCGTTGAAGCCCGGCACGGGATTCTCGAGCGGTTCGGCCCTGAGGCGGGTCTCGGCGAACCCACGAAAGGCGCATCGAGATTGCGCCTTGAGCGTCGACACCCCTCGCGTTCTCTCGCTCTCGCCGAACGCCGGGGCCCATTCATCAACCAAGCGCTCGATGATCGGGGCTCGCTCGAGCTGCGCTCGCCAGTGTGGGTAGGCAGGCGCGGGCGCGAGGTCGATGTGCTTCACGCCGCTCTGCGCATCAATCCCCGCGAGCGAAGACGCCAGCAACGGGCTGGGCGCCGCGCGACGTCCGTCCTCCGCGTCCGCGCAGCTGAATGCGCAGCGGTTTGCACGTTCCAGCCAGCGCCTCTGCAGGTTCTCGGCGTATCGCAGTTGCGATTCCATGGACGCGGCGATCACCCCATGCTGCCGCTGCAAGCGCACCGGCAACAGCGGCAGCGGTTCCACGGGGGGCGGCCAATGCGCCTCATCGCAGGAGGCCACCCAAAGGCCCTCATAGTCGAGCCACGGATCCATCCATTGCCCGCTCACCCAGATGGGTGGAACTCCGGTCTGCACCTGGAATGGGGTGTCGCGCGCAGCGCGCCGCAGAATGCTCTCCGCGGACGTCCGGCTCTGACTGCCGAAGCTCGCATCGCCCAGCGCAAGCGTCGCCAACAGCTCTCGAAATCGCTCCGCGGACTGGTACTCCCCGCTCGACCATCGATGCCTGAAACTCCACGGAGCGCTCTCGAAGGCGGAGATCCAAATCGACAGCCATCGGCTCAGCAGGTGGCTGCCGGTGAGCCCGGCCAGCGCTTTCAGAGCCGCCGCGATGCGCGCCAGCGCCATCACCGGCCGAAGCTGTTGGGCGCGCTCGACTCGCTC
The DNA here is from genome assembly GCA_963748995.1 of uncultured Gammaproteobacteria bacterium. Taxonomy (GTDB): domain Bacteria; phylum Pseudomonadota; class Gammaproteobacteria; order Steroidobacterales; family Steroidobacteraceae; genus Bog-1198. The sequence goes on from CAVVKU010000022.1 coordinate 65,307, forward strand.
CGCGAGCTTCAGCCACTCGGCCAGGGGTGCCTCGGCGGGAGCGCAGGAGCGCAGGGCAACATCGAGGCATGCGGCGGCGCTCGCCTCGAACGGGGATTCGCAGAGCTCGGGCGCCCGCAGGAGCGCGCTGAACCGGGCGAATGGAATCCGTCCGCTGGCCGCCGACAACAGCCCCAATGCCGAACGCACCGGCGCGTAGTCGGCGAGGGTCGTGCCGCCGGCGACGGCGTACGGCGCGCCCGCATCCCCCTCATGCAGCGCGAAACGATGCGGCGCCAAGGCCGCGTCGAAGGCATCGATGAGTTCCGAGCGCCGTTGAGCGAGATCCGGCACGCAAATCCAAGCACGAAAATCCTCACGCATCGCGAGGTGACCGCGTGCCCACTCCGCAATCGACGCCAGTTCGGCCGCCGGCGCTTCCGCGCGTAGAATTTGTGCCTTGGCATATCGCGTGTCGCGGGTCGCGCGGAGCGGCGCCAAAGGCGCTCCCGCATGCCGCTCGAGCCAGCCACGAGCCACCGGACGCCACAGGGGACTCTCGATCCAAGCGACGTTCGCCCCGCCATCGGCGTCGACTGCCCCACCCGCGCCGCCCTCCTCAACGGCACTCCCGAGCAGTTCGTCCGCAGTGACGCATTTCAGATCACGGCAGCGCTGCGCGAATCGAGCGCTCCACTCCACAAAAATTGACGCTTCCTCTCCCCCATCGGCCGCGATCGCGCCCATGGGGATCCCATATTCGTGCGTCGCCCGGCGCGCACTTCGCGCGGCGCGTGCCGCGCCCAACGGCTCGAGAAATCGCTGGCCGAGATCGCTGCCGAGAACCGCATCGCGCCAGAGTTCGCGCTCCTCCGCGTCGCTGAGGCAGCGCGGCAATGTCGAATCGATCAGCTGTCGACCAACGTGCCGATCCTTCAGCCAGCCCCCGAAGTCGCGTATGCGCGGGGTCGGCCAAATGTGGCGTCCCGACGCCTGATGCGAGCGGTCCACCGCGTCCGCGAGCGCCGCGGCAAGCTCGGTGTTGGGCACGAGGACAGTGAGCCCCGAGTCCACGGCTTGGATCAGCCGGGAAGTCAAACGATCACCGCTGTCCCGCCTGACGCCAGCCGATCGGGTCCGGAACGGCGGCCATCAAGGCGCGGGTATAAGGATGCGTGGGCGAGGCAAACAGCGTATCGCAGGGTGCGGTCTCGATCAGGTCGCCGTCATGGATCACCGCAACCCGGTGACTGATGTGCCGGACGACCGCCAGGTTATGACTGATGAACAGCATCGCCGTGCCGAGCTCGCGTTGAAGGTCCGCCAGGAGGTTCACGATCTGTCCCTGGATCGACACGTCCAGCGAGCTCACCGGTTCGTCGCATATCAACAGCTGGGGATGGAGCATCATCGCCCGCGCGATTCCGATGCGCTGGCACTGTCCGCCGCTCAGTTCGCCGGGGTATCGCTCCAGCATGGCTTCCGAGAGCCCCACGCGCTCCAGCATCCGCGTCATCCGCATCCGCCGCTCGCCCGCTGTCAGGGCGCGCTCGAAGATGTAGCAGGGGTTCCGCGAGCGTCCCGGCAACGGTCATCCGCGGATTGAGGCTGGCGACCGGGTCCTGGAAGATGATTTGCAGCTCGCGCCGACGGCGCCGCAGCGTCGCGGCATCGCAGCGCAAAAGATCCACGCCGCGCCAGAGCACCTGCCCCCGTGAAGCCCGTATCAGCCTCAGAACCGCGCGCGCCAACGTGGACTTTCCAGATCCCGATTCACCCACCAGACCGAGCGTCTCACCCGCGTGGATCTCGAAACTCACCGCGCCGAGCGCCCGAACGCCGCGATAGTCCACCCCGAGCCCGCGCACGTCGAGCAGCGGACCGCTCATAGCAGCGGATGATGACATGCAACCTCCGCCCCTGAGCCCACATTGACCAGCGCCGGACGCTCGGAGGCGCAGCGCTCCGTCGAGCGGGGACAGCGCGGCGCAAACGCACAGCCGCGATCCGGTTCGCCGGCGCCGGGCGTCTGTCCGGGAACGAACGGCATGCGCCCGGCTCGCGGCCGTCGAAGATCGGGTACGCATTGAATCAGCAGGCTCGAGTAGGGATGAAGCGGTTTGCGCATCAGATCCTCCGTCGGCGCGCTCTCCACGACTCTGCCCGCATACATCACCACGACGCGGTCCGCGAGACTTGCGACGACCGCGAGATCATGGCTGATGAGCACGATGGAAATCCCGGTCTCGGCGCGAAGATCGCGCAACAGCTCGAGTATGCGAGCCTGAACGCTCACGTCGAGGGCGCTCGTCGGCTCATCGGCGATGACGAGCGCGGGTTCGCACAGCAGGCTCATGGCGATCATCACGCGCTGACGCATGCCGCCGGAAAGCTGATGCGGGTATTGCTTGAGTCGCCGCTGCGGATCCGGGATGTGCACCCGATCGAGCGCGCGGAGCGCCGCGCTCTCGGCGTCACGCCAGGAGACACCGCGGTGATGCACCAAAATCTCGGCGAGCTGCACGCCGATCTTGAGGTGCGGGGTGAGGGAGGTCATGGGATCCTGAAACACCATGGCGAGCTTCGATCCGCGAATCCGGTTGAGTTGGTCGGGGGGCAGCCCCAGGATTTCCTCATCCTGGAACAAGGCGCTGCCGGTTACGTGCGCGCCGCCCGGCAACAGTCCCATCACAGCCATGAAAAGCTGGGTCTTTCCGGAGCCGGACTCGCCCACGACCCCGAGGCATTCGTGCGCGCCCACCGTCAGTGAGACGCCCCGAACCGCGGCGACGGTGCCGCCGGCGATTGGATAGCCGACTTCGAGGGCATGGATGCGCAGCGTCGGGAGAGGCGCGACATCGTCCGTCATCGTCGCATTCCGGCGTCGAACGCGTCGCGCAGGCGGTCGCCAAAGATGTTCAGACAGACGAGCAGCGTCGTCAGGAACACGCCGGGCGCGAGCAAGATCCACGGCGCGGCCTCCATCTCTCCGGCGCCCTCCGCGATCAACGTGCCGAGGCTCGCGCGAGGCTCCTGGATTCCGAGCCCGAGAAAACTCAGAAAGCTCTCCAGCAGGATGATCTGCGGGACGGTCAGCGTCGCATACACGATCACCGGTCCGATGACGTTCGGCAGCACGTGTTTGCAGATGATGCGCGCGGTGCCGGCGCCCGAGGCAATGGCGGCCTCGATGTATTCCTGGCGCCTGATGCTCAAGGTCTGCCCGCGCACTATTCGGGCGAGCGTCAACCAGCCGACGGCGCCGATCGACACGAACAGCAGGTACTCGTTCCGGCCGAACACCACCGTCAGGAAAATCACGAAAAAAATCAGCGGCAGCCCGCCGAGAATCTCCACGATACGCATCATCACGTCGTCGGTGCGGCCGCCCACGTACCCTGCAATCGCGCCGTACATCAGTCCGATACTCAGGCTCACGGCGCTCGCCACGAGGCCCACGATCATGGAGACACGCGCTCCGGTAAGCGTGCGCACATACAGATCCCGGCCAAGGCGGTCGGTGCCGAACCAATGGGCATGGGCGATGCCGGGGTCGGCGGCGATGTGCGACCAGTCGAGCGTTTCCGCACGGTTGGGATTAAGCCAGGGCCCGATCACCGCCAACATCACCAGCGCCACGATGATGCCGAGCGATACACGAGCACCGCTATTCGCGAGCAGGCGTCGCGTGGCCGTTCCCCACAGGCCTGCCGGTCACCGTTCGAACCTGACACGCGGATCGAGCCACGCATACAGAAGATCCACCACCAATCCCATGCCGATGAGGACGACGGAGTACAGAATCACCATTCCGAGCACCAGCGTGTAATCCCGGTTGAGCGCCCCCTGGACCAGATAGCGGCCCACCCCGGGAAGTCCCGCGATCGACTCCACCACGAGCGAGCCGGTCATGATCGACGCAACGGCGGGCGCCAGATAGCCCGCCACGGGAATCAGCGCCGGACGCAGGGCATGGCGCAGGATCACGATACGCAAGGGCAATCCCATCGAGAAGGCGGTGCGTATGAACGGGCGCTGCAATACGTCCAGGAAGCTCGCACGAGTCAATCGCGCGACGTAAGCCAACGGCGGCAACGTCAGCGCCACGATCGGCAGGATCAAATGCCGGATCGAGCCAGGCTCCCATCCCGCAACCGGCAGCCAGCGAACGCGGATGCCGAACAGCAAGCCGAGCAGCGGCAGCACCACGAACGGCGGCACCGCGATGCCGGCGACGGCAAGCGTCATGACGGTGTAATCGGCCGGCCGATCTTGACGGAGCGCCGCGAGCACCCCGGCGAGGATCCCGAGCGTCAGCGCGAGAATCAAGGCCGCAATGCCGATTTCCGCGGTCACCGGCAATCCCTGTCCAATGAGCTCGGTGACCGTGAAGTCCTTGTACCTGAACGAGGGGCCGAAATCCCCGTGCAGGAGCGAGCGCAGATAGCGCGCATATTGCACCCAGAGCGGCTGATCGAGCCCGTACGCGCTCTCGAGATTCGCCAGGATCTCCGGAGGCAGTGATTTTTCCTGGTCGAAAGGACCGCCCGGGGCGATCCGGATGAGCAGAAACGACACCGTCACGATGATGAACAGCGTCGGGATCGCGCCCCCCAAGCGCTTTAGGAAATAGCGGAGCATCGATGCGAGTCTATCGACTGACCACAAGGTGGACAAGTAAACGGCCGCCCCCTAAAATACGAAGTTCACCCTGATCGAGGTTTCATGGAATCCACACGCCCCATCCGTGCGCTCGTCCGCGGCCTTGACGCGCTGACGGTGCTCAATTCCCGGGACGGCGCGACCGTCTCGGAGGTGGCGCAGGAAATTCGCCTGCCCCGGACCACGGTGTATCGGATTCTCGAAACTCTGTGCGGTGCCGGATTCGTGTTCCGCGATGCCGGCGATGACCGCTATCGCCTGACCGTCATGGTTCGCGCGCTTTCCGGGGGCTTCGAGGACGATGCGTGGGTCTCCCAGATAGCGAAGCCGTTGATCGGCGAGCTCGGCCGGGAGATCGCGTGGCCCGTCTCGATATCGACGGCGCTCGGCAGCTCAATGATCGTGCGCGACGCCAACTCCAGCTCGCTTCTCGACGAGCGCCACTCCGCCGGCTATCGGCTGCCGATTCTGTCCACGGCGGCGGGTCGGGTTTATTTGAGCTTTTGCCCGGCGCCGCAGCGCGAAACCCTGATCGATATCTTCGCAAGATCGGGCAAGGAGGAGGACCGCCTGGCCCGGGCGCCGCGCACCGAGCTCACGCGGATGCTGACCGAGATCCGGACCGCCGGATACGCCGCCACTTCGCGCACCCGGCGGCTGGTCGAGGAAATCAGCGTGAGTGTTCCCGTCCTGTCGGAGGATCGCGTCCTCGCCTGCCTCACCGTTCGATTTGCCGGCAATGCCGTCCCTCAGCGGGCGGGGATCGAGCGGTTCGTGCCGAGGTTGAGGCAGTGCGCGTCGAAAATCACTCATTCTTTCGTTGAACAACAAGCCGAGGCGCAACGCAACGGCGCCCCGGAACGGGCTGCTTAAGGAGTCTCAAAATGCAAAAGATCATGGTGTGCATCAAGCGCGTCGTCGACTACAACGTGCGCGTGCGGGTGAAGCCCGACGGGAGCGGCGTGATGCTCGACGGTGTCAAGATGAGCGTGAACCCCTTCGATGAGATTGCGCTCGAAGAGGCGCTGCGCATCAAGGAGCGCGTCGGCAATGTCGAAGTTCTCGCCGTGAGCATCGGCGTCTCCGACACCCAGCAGCAGCTTCGAACCGCCCTCGCAATGGGCGCGGACCGGGCGATCCTGGTTCAGACCGATGTCGCCGTAGAGCCCCTGACTGCGGCGCAGACCCTCCTCGCGGTCGCAAAGAAGGAAAATCCGGACCTGATTTTCCTCGGCAAACAGGCGATCGATGATGACGCGAACCAGACGGGCCAGATGCTCGCCGCGATCTGGGAGCGGCCGCAGGCGACGTATGCCTCCAAGGTGGAGATCGATGGCGCCAAGGTGCGCGTGACCCGCGAAGTGGATGCCGGCCTGGAGACCATCGAAGTGGATCTGCCGGCGGTGATCACCGTGGACTTGAGGCTCAACGAGCCGCGTTACGTGAAGCTGCCCGACATCATGAAGGCGAAGAAAAAGCCGCTCGATGTCACGACGCTCGACGCCCTCGGTGTCAGCGCCGGACAGCTGATCAAGCCGGTGAAAACCGATCCGCCGCCCCAGCGTCAGAAAGGGATCATGGTGAAGGACGTGGCGGAACTGGTCGACGTACTCAAGAAGAAGGGTTTGATCTAATGAGCAAGATACTGATCGTCGGTGAACACGACGGCAAGACACTGAATCCCGCCACGGCCAAGTGCGTCACGTGCGCAAAGGCCATCTGCCGGCGCCGAAATCTCCATCGCGCTGCTCGGCGCCGATACCGCGGCGGTCGCGGCGCAGGCTGCTGAAATCGCCGGCGTCAAATCGGTGATTCGCGTCGACCGGCCGGAGAATGAGCATCCGCTCGCGGCCACCTTCGCGCCCCAGATCGTCGCGCTGGCTGAAGGCTACAGCCACCTGTTCGGCCCCTCCACCAGCTTCGGCAAGGACCTGATGCCGCGCGTGGCGGCCCTGCTCGGGGTCCCGCAAATCAGCGATTTGATGGCTGTGGAAGGCGCGCATCGTTTTCGTCGGCCGATCTACGCGGGCAACGCCATCGTGACCGTGGAGGCCGATCCGGCCCGCAAGCTCGTCGCCACGGTGCGCGTCGCCTCGTTCGAGGCCGCGGGCACGGGCGGCGGATCCGCATCCATCGAATCGAAGGCCGTGAACGCGTCCCTGCCCACTCATACCCGCTACATCGGAGCGAAATCGGGATCGACGGACCGCCCCGATCTGCAGACCGCGTCCAAGGTCGTATCGGGCGGCCGCGCCCTGGGCAGCGCCGAGAACTTCAAGATCCTGTTCAGCTTCGCCGACAAGATCGGCGCAGCGGTCGGCGCATCGCGCGCGGCGGTCGACGCCGGCTACGCGCCCAACGAAATGCAAGTGGGTCAGACCGGCAAGATCATCTCACCCGAGATGTACATCGCGATCGGCATCTCCGGCGCCATCCAGCATCTCACCGGCATCAAGGACGCCCGCACCATCGTAGCCATCAACAAGGATGGCGAGGCCCCGATCTTCGAGGTCGCCGACGTAGGCCTGGTGGGGGACCTTTTCCAGATCGTCCCCGAGCTGGAGCGCCTGGTAGGCTGACCGGCCGCTCAGCCCCGCTTGAGCCCCACCGGGCGCGGTGGGGCCGAGACCCGGACCATGGCCGTCCCCGCCCCGACCCCAGAGCGGCCCAGGACCTCTGGTGACTGCCCGCAGCCATCGCGAGCGCGCAGTCGAGGTTAGCCACTCAGTCACACGACGGCCGGAGCGGACGGGCATTTCCCGGAGCGTGGAAAACATGGATGTTTTCCCCGCAGCCTCCAGGGACGGATTCACGGCGGTCCGGGAAATGCCCGTCCGCTCCGGGCCTTGGTGTAACAGCGTGATCTAACCCGGTCTAGGCAACAATCGCGCGAACAGCAGCGTCAACGGCCTCCACCACCCTCTCCACATGCTCCCGCCCAAACACCATCGGCGGCCGAAGCTTCAAAATATCCGCGTCCGGTCCCTCATAGCCGATCAGCACGCGCGCTTCTGAGGCGAGCAGGTTGATGATTCGCTTCGCGCACTGACGCGCCGGGAGCCCGCCGACACCGTTTACCTGCAAGCCGTACAGCAGGCCGGCCCCGCGCAGCTCGCCGAGAGCGTCATGCCGGGCCGCGAGCGCCTCCAGTTGTTGCCGGAAATAGTCGCCCGTGCTCGCGGCGTTCGCCTGCAGCTCCTCGCGCTCGAGCACCTCGAGCACCGCCAAGCCCGCGGCGGCCGCCACAGCGCTGCCGCCGAAGGTGGAAAAGAAGCCGAATCGGGCCTGAAAGGCTTCGATCAGATCGCGGTTTGCGACGACCACGCCCATGGGATAGCCGTTGGCCACGGGCTTGCCCAAGGTCACGATATCGGGATCGAGTCCGCGGCGCTCGAAGCCCCAAAAATGCGAGCCCGGCCGGCCCATTCCATATTGAACTTCGTCCGCCACGATGAGGCCGCCGGCGGCGCGAACCCTGTCCGACACCGCGGCACCCCAGGCGGGCGCCGGGTCGTAGACGCCGGAGCTGGTCAAGGCCGTGTCGAGATAGAACGCCGCCGGCTCGAACCCCCGTTCCGCCAAGATGCGGATTGCCGCATCCACGTCGTCCCGGGCTGCGCAGCAATCTGAAGCCCGCTGCTGCGGGGCAGCGATCGCGACCACGTGAGGCTCGAGCGGCTCCCCGACGCCGGGCGTGAGCGCAGCCACGGCGTGGGTGATGCCGTGATAGGCGTTGCGCATGACCAGAGCGCCCAAGTGACCGGTCGCGAACTGCGCCATTCTCCATGCCACGTCATTCGCTTCGCTCCCCGAGTTCACGAATAGGCAGGCGTTCAGTCGCGCCGGAAGCTTTGCAAGCAACCGCTCTGCGTAGTCGAGAATTCCGGAGTGCAAATAGCGCGTGTGGGTTGCGAGGATGGCCGCCTGGCGCTGCACCGCACGCACCACGGCGGGATGGGCGTGCCCGACATGCGGCACGTTGTTGTACACGTCGAGGTAGGCATTACCCAGCGGGTCGAACAGCCAGACCCCCGCGCCGCGGACCAGATGCAGCGGCTTGTCGTAGAAAAGCTCCGAGCCCTTGCCCAGCAACCGATGCCGGCGCGCAAGATCGGCCGACGCATCCGGACCCGCCCAGACCTCGCTGCGCGTGCCGGCGGCTGCGTGCCACTCCCGGGTCAAGGAGGCCCTCCCCGCCGCAAGAAGGGTCCGCAAGGATCGCGCAGCGGTCACGGCGGAGTGATCGAGCACCCGCGCCCCCACAGGATCGTGACGGCCACGCCAGGCATGCACGAGCAGGGTCGCAGCGTGGCGTGCCGCGATCAAATCGTACAGCGACCTCGATCTCGGCGCCCTCGAGCGGCTGACGAAGCGCGTAGGCCTCGAGCACGGCGGAAACCGCCGCGAGCGGCGCAAGACCTTCGGTGAGGAGCTCCGACATGGTCACCGCGGGCTCGAGAATCCGCGGCGCATGGATCATGTCGCCGAAATCCAAAATGCCGCTGACGGCGCCCTGCGCCGGGTCGACCAACAGATTCTGTCCGTGGCAATCGCCATGAATGGCCTGGCTGCGCAGCGCGCCGAGCGCAGCGAGGTGACCCCGCAATGAGCCCACGACGGTCTCGATATCGTCGCGCACCGATGACGATTCGATGTAGCGGACGTGCTCGGCGAGCTCGGGAAGCCGGCGGACATCCCAGGCCAGGTGTTGCCCCAACGCCGGATGAAAAAATCCTTGCAGCGCCCGATCGAGGCGCGCAAGCGTGTCGCCGACATTTTCGAGGACCGTGCGCGGCGGCGGTCGCCGCGGCAAGCAACCGCCCCGGCAGGAATCCGATCAGACAGGTGGTGTATTGGATGCCGTCCACGCCGATGACGTGGCCGGTATCCTCGCCGAGCGTGCTCGGGAAAACGCGCGGAACCGGCAGCGACGGGTCCTGCTCCGCCAGATGCCGCAGCACGCCCACCTGGCAATCGACCGTCTCGGGCCCCGCCTCTCGATCGATGATCTTGAGCACGTACCCGCGGCCGTCCGGGGTGCTCAGGTGAAAGTTGCAGTCGCGCTCGCCGGACAGCGCACGCACCGATCCGAGGAGCCCGTAGGTGTCTCGCAGGATGCGCTCGGCTTGCGCAGCCGAGAATACCGGCGGCGAAGTCCGAAGGGCTAGCAAGGCGTGCGCGGGCAGCTAGAGCTGCTTCAGGACGTAATCCGCGGCCGAAACCTTGAATTCGCCCGGCGCTTCCACATCGACATGGGTCGCGACGCCGTTCTTGACGATGATCGCGAAGCGCTGTCCACGAATTCCCATCCCGAAGCCGGTGGCGTTCAGCTCCAGACCGAGCGCCTTGGCGTACTCGGCGTTGCCGTCGGCCAGCATCAGGATCTTGTCGCCCACGCCGCCGGCCTTCCCCCATGCGTTCATGACGAATACGTCGTTCACCGCCGTGCAGGCGATGGTATCGACGCCTTTCGCCTTGATCTGGTCGGCCAATTCGACGAAACCCGGCAGATGCTTGGCATCGCAGGTTGGGGTGAATGCCCCGGGAACCGAAAACAGCACCACGGTCTTGCCCTTGAACAACTCGTCCGTCGTGAGCTTCTGCGGACCGTCCTTGGTCATGCGCGTGAATTTGCCGTCGGGCATTTTGTCGCCAGCTTTGATGGTCATCGCATTGTCCTCGCTGTTTGCCGCACTCAGCCGGAAAGCGTGGACGCGTAGAGCGTCCAGAGCTTCAACACGCGCGGGCTGATGTTGGGCACATCCTTGAGCTTCGCAAATGCCTTCTTGGCTTCCGCGTTGTTCTTGAGCTGCACTTCCGAGAGGCCCAGATACACGTAAGCCTCGTCCAGGTGCTTGACCTGGCCCTTCTGCAGGCCCTGATTGATGGCGTCCGCCGCCTTTTGATAATCGCCGAAGCCGTAATACACCTCGCCGAGCTTCACCGAAAGCTCGCCGGCGGCGCTCTTGCTTGCCTCGGCCGCCTCTTGCGGAAGACCCTTCCTGTCCGACTCCGCGCGAGCCTTGAGGGCCGCCAGCAGGCGGGTGGTGCGCTCTTTGTGCTCGTCCTTGATGGCGCCGCTCGACATCGCCTTGTCGAGCACTGCGGCCGCCTCTCCCGGCAGTGCGGCATCGCCCAGGAGCTGGGCCATCTCGATGTAGTCGGTGTCGGCGTTCCACGAGTTGGTGTTCGTACATGATGCGATAGATCATCAGCGTGTTGTGATCTTCGCGCTCATCCTGGCGCTCGATGCGCAGCAGCGTGTTCCAGTAACTGGTCTTGTTGGTCAGCTTGATGAGGTCGCACCAACACCGCATCCATCGCCGGCGTATCGCCGGCATCCGAGGCGCATTGCAGCTTGAACTGGTAGAGATTTTCCTTCGGCGTCTCGCCGGCCTTGCGCGCGGCCGCGATGGCCTTGTCGGCCCAGATGCCGGAATCCTTGCAGTCCTTCAACAGATAATAGCTCTGCGCGATGATGGCGAGATTGTCGTTGGTCGCCGTGCCGTTATCGACCAGGGTCTTGCCGTAATCGATGGTCTTCTGATACTGCTGGGTGCTCGCCGCAATGCCGAACAGCGTGCGCGTCATGCTGCGCGGTTTCTTCGGGAGTCGCATCGCCGCGTCGCAATCGCCTTCTCGAACTCGCCCTGCGCTGCCTTCAAGTTGTTGAGCTTGATGTCCGCGAAGCCCTTGAAGTTATAGATGGTCTTCTTGTCGAACGGGGTCAGGCCCGGCTTCTGTCTCGGCTGCCGTCGAGATTCTTGAGCGCCTCCTGCCATTGCTGCGCCTGCAGCGCCTTCTGCGCGGCGGTCATCTCCTTGGCGATGACGCGGCTGATTTCCTGCTTCTTGGCTTCGCCGGCCGCGGACACGCCTGGCGCCAGCCGAAACAGAGAGCCGCCAGCATCGCGGCAGAGCGAAGCCGGCAAGCCTCGCACCGGATTCCACCTCGAGCGTCGGTCCAGGGATCTTCGCTTTATTGTTCATCGAATGAATCATGATCACACCTTCACAACTTGCGATTTCCGATTTGTGTTTCGCCCGGGCCGTCAAACAAACGGCGCGTGAACCCGCAGTAGGTCGGGTTGACGCGCCGCAATACCCGCTGGGACCCTATTCAAAAATAGTCGTTGTTGACGAATCCGATCTTCTTGAGACCTCGATGCTGCAGGTCGGCCAGCGTCTGCGCCACGATTTCGTACTTCGCAAACTTGTCGACGGTGATGTGCACCTCGGGCTGCGGATCCTTGGTGGCCTCCGACGAGATGTAGCCATCCATCGTGGCGCGATCCACCGGCGTCTTGTTCCACAGCAGCGTGCCATCGAAGTCGATCGCCAGATCGATGACCTCCGGCGGCGGCGGCGGCGGCTGATTCGGCGGCGGCGGCAACGGATTGTCGATCTTGACCGCGTGGGTCTGCGAGGGAATCGTGATGATGAAGATAATGAGGAGCACCAGCATGACGTCGATCAGCGGCGTCATGTTGATATCCGAATAGGAATTGCCCTCGTTACCGCCTACTGCCATCGCCATCGTGATCTCTCCTGGATACCTTGAGTCTACGTTCCCGGACCGAAATGATCCGGGGTCGTAATGAACGCCACCTTGCGGATGCCGATCTGCTGGGTCGCGACCAGCACCTGTCCGACGAACTGGTAGCGCACATTGGCATCGCCGCGGATATGAACCTCCGGCTGCGGGTCAACGGTGACGATCTCACGAAGCCGCTTCTTCAAGTCGTCGACGCTGCCCACCCTCTGGGTGTTCCAGAAGATGTCGCCATCCTTGTTGATCGCGATGGTGATGTTCTCCGGCTTGGTCTGAGTCGGCAGATTGGTCGCCTTCGGCAGCTGCACGGGCACCTGCTGAATGATGACCCGAATCGTGATGATGAAGATGATGAGGAGCACCAACATCACGTCCACGAGGGGCGTGACGTTGATGTCGGACATCGCTTCGCGCTTCTTCATTCCCGCCGATATTGATCGCCATCGCGACTTACCTCAGCGAGCCGCGACCGGCGCGGGCTTGACGGCGGGAGCGGCACCCTTGTCCATGCCGAGACCCATTTTCGCGCCTGCGATCAAATAGGCGTGGAGCTCGTGGGTGAAGTGGCTCACGCGCTCCTGCACCTGCTTGTTGCGGCGGAGAAGAATGTTGTATCCCAACACGGCCGGCACGGCGACGAACAGACCGATGGCGGTCATGATCAAGGCTTCGCCGACGGGGCCCGCCACCTTGTCGATGGACGCCTGCCCGGCGACGCCGATCGCGATCAACGCGTTGTAGATGCCGATGACCGTGCCGAGCAGCCCGACGAACGGCGCGGTGGCGCCGACCGAGGCGAGAACCGGCAGACCCGCCTGCATGCGGCTGACGACCATGTCGGCAGTGCGTTGCAGCGACTCGGTGATCCACTCACTCGTGCCGATGGCGCCCGACAGGCGCGTCTTGTTGGTCTCGTGATACTCGTACGCCTGCTTGCCGGTTTCCGCCAGGGCGCGGAACGGATTGGAGGTGCCCTTCAGCTTGGAGATGGCATCGGTCAGGCTGGAAGAGGCCCAGAATTCCTTTTCCGCCGCGATCGCCATCAGGCGCGTCTTACGTTGGTCGAAGAACTTGGTGATCATGATGAACCACGTCAGAAGCGACATGATCAACAGAATGGCGAGAATCGATCGCGAAACGATATTGCCATTCTGGATCAGGGCACCAAGGCCATATGGGTTTTCAACAGCTGTCTCTTGCATTGACCGATTCCCTCTACATTTTGATTGAGCGTAGTAACAGTTCTAACAAGCGAAATTAAAGTTGATCGTCGACTGCCTTCAGTTTACTTGGTCAGCTTCCACTGGATGGGAAGAGATACCGTGGTCTCGACCGGCTTGCCGTCCTCGGTGGCGGGTTTCATGTGCTGACCGTGCACGCCCTTCAGGCAGGCCTCATCGAGGCGCGGAAAGCCGCTGCTCTGCTGAATGGATTCGTTGGTGATGCGCCCGTCCGCGGCAACCGTCATCGTCACGACGCAGCGGCCCTCTTCACCGGCACGCTTCGACGCATCGGGATAGTAGTCCTCGCCAATGTGCAGAGGATGCTTCGGATCCTGGCCGATCGGGGTGCGCGTGTGCTGTACGGGAGGCGGCGCGGTGGGCGCGGCCACGTGCTGCACCTGGGTCGTCTGCGAGATCGCGTTCGTCTGCTGCTGCGGCGCCTGGATGTCGACGAATTCCGGCGGGGGAACGAAAGGCTTGATCTCTTCTAATTTCGGCGGCGGGGGTGGCGGCTTGTCGACTTCTTTGGGCTTGTCGATCTGGGCGATTTCGACGGGAGGTATGACCTTCTGAATCAGCTTGCCGGCCAACCCCGTGTAGAACGCCCAACCGACGAAAATATGCAGAATGATGACAGCGATGAGGGCGATGCCCCTCGTGCCCGAGAATAACGACGGCTGCTCATATGTATACATAAGTCTGTTTCGACCCTGCCCCTAGCTAAATTCCGATTCACCGTTTTACGCGCTCGGCGCCGACGTTGCCACGTGCGGCTGAAACGCGAGCCGCTTGCCGCTCCCCTTGCTTTGAGCGGCGTCCCTTCAAGTCCTACGGCAAGTAAAGAGACTGACACATTTTCTGCCCGCACTGCAAGCAGGAAGTGGGAATGTCACTCATTCCTGATCCGTCACCGCACCCAACGATGCGCTGCTCACTTGCTTTGCATATTTCGCCAGCGCACCGCGCCGCGCATAGGGCTTGGGCGCCTTCCAGCCCTTGCGGCGGCGCTTCAGCTCAGCCGCACTCACGTGCAGGCAGATTTCTCGACGCTCTGCATCAATCGTGATCTCGTCACCGCTCTTCACCAGCGCCATCGGGCCGCCGAGCGCAGCCTCCGGGGAGACGTGACCGACCACGAATCCATGGCTGCCGCCCGAGAAGCGCCCATCGGTGATCAAGGCGACTTCGCTGCCCAGCCCCTTGCCGATGATGGCTCCGGTCGGACTTAACATTTCGCGCATGCCCGGGCCACCCTTGGGGCCTTCGTAGCGGATGACGACCACGTCCCCCGCCTTGACCTTGCCGCCGAGAATTCCTTGCAGCGAGTCCTCTTCCGAGTCGAATACCCGCGCGGTACCCGTGAACTTGAGCCCTTCTTTCCCGGTGATTTTTGCAACGGCGCCCTCCGGCGCGAGGTTCCCGTACAGCACCACGAGATGGCTGTCTTTCTTGATGGGCTCGGAGAGCGGACGGACGATTTGTTGCCCAGCATCATAGGGTGCGACACCCGCGAGATTCTGCGCGAGCGTCGCGCCGGTCACCGTGAGGCAGTCCCCGTGCAGCAGCCCCGCCTCGAGCAGCGTCTTCATCAGCGGCTGAATGCCGCCGATCGCGACCAGCTCCGACATCGAATAACGGCCGCTCGGCCGAAGGTCCGCCAGCACCGGCACCCGCCGGCCGATGCGGGTGAAATCGTCCAGCCCCAATTTGACATTAGCCGACGAGGCGATCGCCAGCAGGTGCAGGACCGCATTCGTCGATCCGCCCAGGGCGATGCTGACCGTGATGGCATTTTCGAACGCCTTGCGCGTCATGATGTGGCGCGGCCGGATGCCGCGCTTGATGAGTTCCACCACCGTGGCGCCCGCGCGCGTGGAATCAGCCCGCTTTTGGTCCGAGATGGCGTCCTGCGCGGAGCTGCCGGGGAGACTCATGCCCATGGCCTCGATCGCGGAAGCCATGGTGTTCGCCGTGTACATGCCGGCGCACGATCCCGGACCGGGAATCGCGGTACGCTCGATGTACTTCAGCTGGGTTTCCGACACCGTGCCCTTCGCATAGCCGCCGACGGCCTCGAACACGGACACGATGTCCCGGCGCTCGGCGCCGGGCCGGATGGTGCCGCCGTAGACGAAGACCGCGGGGCGGTCGAGCCGTGCGAGCGCCATGAGGCATCCGGGCATGTTCTTGTCGCAGCCGCCGAACGCCACCACGCCGTCGAAACCCTGCGCGCCGACCACCGTCTCGATCGAATCGGCGATCACTTCACGGGACACCAGCGAGTAACGCATTCCCGGTGTTCCCATGGAGATGCCATCGGACACGGTGATGGTGTTGAACGTCACCGCCTTGGCGCCGTGCCCTTCGACCCCCTGCGCCGCAAGCCGCGCCAGCCCGTCGATGTGCATGTTGCAGGGAGTCAAGTTGCTCCAGGTGGAGGCGATGCCGACCTGCGGCTTGTCGAAGTCGGCTTCGCCGAAGCCGACCGCATGCAGCATGGCGCGCGCCGGGGCCTGTTTGATGCCCTCGACCACGAGCCGGGAATAGCGCCGGGGATCGGCGGACCCCGTCTTGACGGGGCCTGCCTTGCGGGCTGCCTTGGTTTTCTTTTTCATGGTCACACCGTACCGTAGCGTTGCAATAAATAGCGGTAGACGCCGCGAACGGCGTGCGCCTCGGCCCCGACCCCGCGGCCGGGACGCTCCTTGGGATTCCAGGCGTACAAGTCGAGGTGCAGCCAATGAGCCGTCGCGGTCACGAAGCGCTTCAGGAACAAGGCGCCGAATATAGCCCCGGCGAGACCGGACGCGGCGACGTTGTTGAGGTCGGCGATCTTGCTGCCGAGCTCATCGTCGTAGCCCATCCAGAGCGGCATCGGCCACAGCGGGTCGTGCTCCAGGGCGGCAGCCTGCGCGAGGTCCGCGACCACCCGCTCGTCGGTGCCGAACAGCGCCGGAAGCTCGGGTCCCAGGGCGACGCGCGCGGCGCCCGTCAACGTGGCGAAGTCGATGATCAGGTCCGGTTGGTCGACGTCGGCGAACGCCAGCGCGTCGCACAGCACGAGCCGGCCCTCGGCATCCGTATTCCCGACCTCGACACTGAGTCCCTTGCGCGTCGATAAAACGTCGCCGGGTCGGTACGCGTTGCCGCTGATGGCATTTTCGACCGCCGGGACGAGGATGCGGAGCTGCGCTCGAATGCCTGCGCCCATCAGCATGTGGGCGAGCCCGAGGGTGACTGCCGCCCCGCCCATGTCTTTCTTCATCAGCGCCATTCCCGAGCCCGGCTTGATGTCGAGACCACCCGAGTCGAAGCACACCCCTTTGCCGACTAGCACGAGTTGCGGCAACCCGGCGGCTTCCCGCGCGCCCGGCGGGGTCCATCGGATCTCGATCAGGCGCGGTGCCTGCGCGCTGGCGCGCCCGACCGCATGGATGGCGGGGAAATTGCCGGTGAGCAGCTCGTCGCCCACCCACTCGCGAACCTCGGCCCCGTGGCGCCCGGCCAGCTCCCGCGCGGCCGCCGCCAGCTCCGCGGGGCCCAAGTCGGAGGCCGGTGTATTGATCAGGTCGCGCGCCAGCGTGAGCGCCTCGTTAGCCGAGACGACGAAGCTCGAGTCCGCGTTGGGTGGAGGATCGAGCACCGCCGCGCGCTCCGCCCGGCCGGCACGATACCGTTCGAAGCGATACGCTCCGTAGGCGAAACCGAGTGCGATCTGGGTCGCTTCCGCATCGCCGAAGGATTGCGCCAGACGATAGCTCCCCGGCGGCAAGCGCTCCGCGAAGCCGGCGGCATGCCAGAGTGACAGGGCGCCCTGCCGCTTACCCAGTCCGCCGACGGCCATGGCGAGCCCGCCGCCCGCATCCGGAATCAACACCACGCGGTGTTTCTCGCCCTTGAAATTCTGCGCGCCGAGCCAAGCGGCGGCTTGCGCACTCTGCACTTTGCGCCACGCATCCACCTCCTCCTCGTACAGGAGCCATAGCGGAACGGCGGCGTGCGTCTCGACGGTCATGTGCCAATCCTTCGTTCGATTCGAAGCGCGGCGACGGCCGCGACTGTTCTTGCATGATAAGAGATTCTGTGTTGCTATTTGCGGCTACTTTCACGGAGCACCTCATGCGCTTGTATTCGCAAAAAGACGTAGATAAAAAAGCCCTGCGCGGAGCGCGCATCGCTGTTCTGGGCTATGGAAGCCAGGGTCGCGCGCACGCGCTCAATCTGCGCGACAGCGGCTATGACGTGGTCGTCGGCGTACGCAAGGGCGACAGCTGGAACAAGGCCAAGAAAGACGGATTGAAGGTGAGCGACCCCGCGGCAGCCGTGAAGGGTGCGCGCCTCGTCGCGATGCTGGTCCCCGACATGACGCAAAAGGCGCTGTATCAGGAGCTCAAGACTCTGATCGAGCCCGGCGCGACACTGCTGTTCGCGCACGGTTTCAACGTGCACTTCAAGCAGATCAAGCCGCGCAAGGACCTGAACGTCGTGCTGATCGCGCCCAAGGGGCCGGGGGACCTGGTGCGCCGCCAGTATCAACAGGGGCGCGGCGTGCCGTGCCTGATCGCGGTCGCGCAGAACGCCACGAAGAACGCGAAGGCCATCGCGCTCGCGTACGCGGACGGCATCGGCGGCACGCGCGGCGGCGTGCTCGAGACCACTTTTGCCGAGGAGACCGAGACGGATCTGTTCGGCGAACAGGCGGTGCTCTGCGGCGGA
The DNA here is from genome assembly GCA_963748995.1 of uncultured Gammaproteobacteria bacterium. Classification (GTDB taxonomy): domain Bacteria; phylum Pseudomonadota; class Gammaproteobacteria; order Steroidobacterales; family Steroidobacteraceae; genus Bog-1198. The sequence continues at coordinate 83,438 of CAVVKU010000022.1, forward strand.
GCGACGGAGCTCGTGGTGAAGGGCTACGAGACCCTGGTCGAGGCCGGTTATCAGCCCGCGGTCGCCTACTACGAGTGCCTGCACGAGCTCAAGCTGATCGTGGATCTCCTGCACGAGGGCGGCATCACGAAGATGCACCGCTTCATCTCGGAGACCGCCAAGTACGGTGACCTGACCCGCGGGCCGCGGGTCGTGAACAAGGCGACCAAGAAGGAGATGAAGAAGATTCTCAGCTGAGATTCAGCAGGGCAAATTCGCGCGCCAGTGGATCGCCGAGACCAAGAGCGGCCGGCGCAAGTACTCCAAGCTGCTGAAGGCGGATCTCGGCCACTCGATCGAGAAGGTCGGCGCCCAGCTGCGCGCGCGCATGCCCTGGCTGGAATCGGCCAAGGCCTGATACGCGCGGCGGATCGGGTAAGCCTCGAGCATCTCAAGGAGTTGCGCCATGGCGGCGAGCACGCTGTTCGACAAGGTCTGGAAAGCGCATGAAGTGGTCCCGGAGACCGCGGCGACCCCGGCCGTCCTGTACATCGACCTGCACCTCGATTCACGAGGTGACCTCCCCGCAGGCATTCAGCGTGCTGCGTTCGTCGAAGCTGCCCGTGCGACGCACGGACCGCACGCTCGCCACCATGGATCACTCCACGCCGACCACCACCGACCAGGTTTTCGGCAACGTCCCGATCAGGGTGGACGCGGCGGCCAGGCAGGTGAGGCAGCTCGAACAAAACGCCGCCGAATTCGGCGTCGAGCTGTTCGGCATGCGCGACGCGCGGCGCGGGATCGTGCATGTCATCAGCCCGGAGCTCGGCGCCAGCCGGCCGGGCATGACCATCGTGTGCGGCGACAGCCACACGAGCACCCACGGCGCATTCGGCGCCCTCGCCTTCGGCATCGGCAGCACCGAAGTCGGCCATGTGCTCGCCACGCAGTGCCTGCTGCAACGCAAACCCAAATCCTTCGCCATCAACGTGGAAGGGCGGCTGCCGCCGGGAGTCACTGCGAAGGACCTGATTCTCGCCATCATCGGCAAGGTGGGCGTGTCCGGCGGCACGGGCCATGTGTTCGAGTACCGCGGTTCCACCATTCGGGGCCTGTCGATGGACGAGCGCATGACCATCTGCAACATGTCCATCGAAGCCGGTGCGCGCGCCGGCATGGTCGCGCCGGACGAGGTGACGTTCGCCTATCTCTCGGGGAAGCCGCGCGCTCCCCAAGGCGCGCGCTGGGACGAAAGTCTCGCCCGCTGGAAGACGCTCGTGAGCGACCCTGAAGCCGCTTTCGACCTGTCGATCGATATCGATGCTGCGGCGCTCGAGCCGATGATCACCTACGGCACCAATCCCGGCATGGTGGTGCCCATTGGCGGCGCCATCCCGAAGTCCGGCGACGCCATTCACGACAAGGCGCTCGGCTACATGGGGTTCTCGGGCGGCGACGCGATGCTCGGCAAGCCGGTGAATACCGTGTTCATCGGCAGCTGCACGAACGGGCGCCTGGAGGACCTGGAGGCCGCGGCCAGCGTGCTCAAGGGACGCAAGGTGGCGTCGGGGGTGCATCTTTTGATCGTGCCGGGTTCACAGAAGATCAAGCGCGACGCCGAAGCCGCGGGGCTCGCGGATGTGTTTCGCGCGGCCGGCGCCGATTGGCGCGAGTCGGGCTGCTCCATGTGCCTCGGCATGAATGGCGACACCGTTGGCGCAGGCCAATATTCGTTGAGCACCAGCAATCGAAATTTCGAGGGGCGGCAGGGTGTGGGCGCTCGAACCCTGCTCGCGAGTCCGCTCACCGCCGCGGCGAGCGCCGTGCGCGGGCGAATCACCGATCCGCGGGAGTTCCTGTAATGGAACCGCTCAAAGTCGTCTCTTCGCGAACCGTCGTCGTCCCCCTCGCAAACGTGGACACCGACCAGATCATTCCGGCGCGATTCCTGACCACGACCACGAAGGAAGGGCTGGGAAAGCAGCTGTTCGCCGATTGGCGCTACCTGCCCGACGGCTCGCCGAATCCGGCTTTCATCCTCAACCAACCGGCCGCCCAGGGCTGCCAGGTGCTCGTCGCCGGCCGCAACTTCGGCTGCGGCTCCTCGCGCGAGCACGCCCCCTGGGCATTGGTCGATTACGGCATCCGCGCCGTGATCAGCACGGAGATCGCGGATATTTTCCGCAGCAACGCCTTGAAGAACGGCCTTCTGCCGGTGATCGTGGACGAGGCCACCGCGGCGTGGCTGATCGGTCATCCGGGCGCGCAGGTGACCATCGATCTGGCCTCTGCGACCCTGGCGCTGCCGACGGGCACGTCGGTCGTCTTTCCGATCGAGGCGTTCGCGCGTCATTGCCTGCTGAACGGAGTCGACGAGCTCGGCTATTTGCAAAGTCACCTGGCCGACATCGAGCGCTACGAGGCCGCCCACTAGATGCAGGCGCTGATCGCGGTACTGGGCGGCGACGGCATCGGGCCGGAGGTTACCGCCGAGGCGGTGCGCGTGCTGTCGCGCATCGCAGAGCGGTACGGCCACTCGTTTCAATTCGAGCCGGCGCTCGTCGGCGGCGCGGCGATCGACGCGACCGGCGAGGCCCTGCCGGCCGCCACCCTGGAGCTGTGCCGGCGCGCCGACGCCATTCTGCTGGGTGCAGTGGGCGGCCCGAAGTGGTCCGCGCCGAACGCGAAGGTGCGGCCCGAGCAGGGACTGCTGCAGCTGCGCAAGGAGCTCGGGCTGTTCGCCAACCTGCGCCCCGTCGTCCCGCATCCGGCCGTGCTCGAGGCCTCCCCCATCAAGGCCGAGGTCCTTCGAGGCGTCGATATCATGGTGGTGCGCGAGCTCACCGGTGGGATCTATTTCGGCGACAAGCAACGCACCGCCACCGAGGCGTTCGACGTTTGCCGCTACAGCGTGACGGAGATCGAGCGCGTGGTGCGCGCCGCCGCCAAGCTCGCGCGCGCTCGGCGGCGCAAGCTGACCTCGGTCGACAAGGCGAACGTGCTGGAGACATCGCGCCTCTGGCGCTCGGTGGTCGATCGGATCATGCCCGGTGAGTTCTCCGATGTCGCCTACGAGCACATGCTGGTGGACTCCGCGGCCATGCATCTCATCAGGCGCCCGCGCGATTTCGACGTGATGGTGATGGAGAACATGTTCGGAGACATCCTCACCGACGAGGCGTCGATGCTCGCCGGCTCCATGGGGCTTCTGCCCTCCGCGTCGCTCGGCGCCGAACGGCGCGGAGGCTTGTTCGAGCCGATCCACGGCTCCGCGCCCGACATCGCCGGTCGCGGCATCGCCAATCCTTATGCCGCGATATTGAGCGCCGCCCTGCTGCTTCGGTACGCGCTCGATCTCGAGGCCGAGGCGCGACTCGTGGAAGCGGCGGTATCCGGCGCCGTGACCGCAGGGGTGCTGACGGCGGACCTTGCCGCTCCGGGCGCCGACTTCGTCAGGACGCGTGCCGCCGCAGATGCGGTGCTGGCTGCGCTGTAGCCGCCCGCTCGAGCCCGGCGGAGAGATCCGCGACCAGATCGCCGGCATCCTCGATTCCCACCGACACCCGCAACAGTCCCTCGCCGATCCCGGCGCGCTCCCGGGCCGCCTGGTCCATTCCGGCGTGCGTCATGCTGGACGGGTGCGCGATCAGGCTCTCGACGCCGCCCAGCGATTCGGCAAGCGTAAAGCAGGTGAGGCCGTCGAGCAGCGCCCCGACCGCGGCCTCGCCGCCCGCGAGCTCGAAGCTCAGCATGGCGCCGAAGCTCGATTGTTGGCGGCGCGCGAGCGCGTGGCCCGGATGATCGGGCAGTCCCGGGTAATAGACCCGCGACACCGCGGCGTGATTGCGCAGCAATTCGACCACGGCGGCGGTGTTCTCCTCATGCGCCCGCATCCGTGCGTGCAAGGTCCGCACGCCGCGGAGGCATAGAAAGCTGTCGAACGGGGCGCCGGTCACGCCGATGACGTTGGCCCACCAGCCAAAGCGCTCCGCGAGCTCCGCCGTCGAGGCAATGACCGCTCCGCCGACGACATCGCTGTGCCCATTCAAGTATTTGGTGGTCGAATGCATCACGACATCCGCGCCCAGGGAGAGCGGCTGCTGCCACACGGGCGAGAGGAACGTGTTGTCCGCGACCACCAACGCGCCGTGAGCATGCGCCGCATCCGCGAGCGCGCGGATGTCGACGATCCTGAGCAATGGATTGCTGGGCGTCTCGATCCAGACGAGCTGCGGCTTCGCGGCGAGGGCGGTCGCGACCGCCGCCGGGTCGGTTTGATCGACGAAGTCGACCGCGAGCTTGCCCTGCCCCACGAGCGCCGCCAACAGACGGTACGTGCCGCCATAGCAGTCATGCGGGGCGAGCACGCGCGCACCCTGCGGCAGGGTGGCCAGAATCAAGGTGATCGCGGCGAGACCGGTGCAGGTCACCACGGCGCCCACTCCCCCTTCCAGCTCCGCCAGCGCCTGCGCGAGCTCATCGCGGGTCGGGTTTCCGGAGCGCGTGTAGTCGTACTTGCGCGGCTTGCGGTAGCCCTCGAAGGCAAAGTTGCTCGACAGGTAAATCGGCGGCACGACCGAGCCGTGCTGGGCGTCCGATTCGAGCCCGGCCCGAACCGAGCGGGTGGCCGAGGGCTTTCGTGGTTTCTGTTGACTCGTCATAGCAGCGGCTCCGAGACGGCTCGTTTGATGATCGGGGTCAGCGCCGCGCCCTCTTTCAGGAATGCGTCATGACCGAAAATGGAATTGATTTCGATGAGCTGGCGCGGCCCGTTGAGCCGCGCCGCGAGGCCCTGCATGTCGGCGAAGGGAACCAGCTGATCTTCGCGCACGGCGATCAGCGTCGCGGGCGTGCGCACCAGCGTGGCGTCCATCCGGTGCAGGTCGATGGACTCGCTCAACGCCAGAAAGGTTTCGGCGCGGTATTTTTGGACATAATCGTCGCCGCGCGCAAACAGATAATCCTCGATCGGGAAGCGGAAGCGGTCGTCCTGCCGCACCGGCGCACCGCCGAAGCGCAGCTCGAACTCCACGGCGCTTCGATAGGTCGCCATGGCGAGCGCCCGCGCGAGCTTCAATCCCGCGGGGCCATCGCCGCGCGCGATGGCTTCGCGCACGATCTGACGTTGCACGCTGCGCCACGCGGTGGACAGAACCTGCGCCTTGTCCGCGGCGCTCAGCACCACGATCCGCTCCACGAGCGCTGCATGGCGCTCGGCGAAGCAGAGCGCCACCATGCCGCCATAGGACGCGCCGACGATGGCGTGCAGCCGCCCGATGCCGGCGTGTTTGACGATGCACTCCAGGGCATTCGCCTGATCGAAGGAGCTCAGCGGCGGGAATTTTCTGCCGGGCTCGGGCGCGGAACTGCCCCCGCGACCGCCCAGATAGTCGACCCCCAGAACCCGGAACTGCCGGGTGTCGATGCCGTGCCCGGAACCGACCAGGTCGGGCCACCAGCCTTCCTGACCGGCGACGATGCGGTGAGCCGAAATGCCGCCCAGGACCGCGATGACCGGCGCGCGCTCCGGGCCCGTCAATCGATACGCGATATGGGCCTCTCCAAGCTCGTCGCCATGATGGAGCCGCCAGGGCCTGGGCAGGTCCAACACCTCGTCGCGCGCCGTTGCGCCGGCGGGGTCGGATGGATCTCGCGGTTGATTGTCGGGCACTTTCTTCGCTCTCCTCACAGGTTGACATAACCCCTGGGGAGCGGCAGCGCTCTTCGGCCGTTGCGGCGGCTCGAATGAGCGCCGTTCAACCCGCCGCCTATCTATCGGAGCTTGAGCTGCATTCGCCCGGGCTCCGCAGGAGTTGGCACCGTTCCTCGGAATCTCGTGAGAGGCTCCTTGGTGGTTGCCCCGGCTTCTAAGGGCCTTTCCCTCAGCCGGTCTAGATAGGCACGCGAATGTTATTCACAGCGCCGTTCGCAGTCAAGCGCTTTCCCGGTTGCGGGTGCTGTCCTAATGCGCTAATGTATTAATGTGTTAATACATTGGCGAGCGACATGAAAACCAACCGGCCGGTGAGCCAGCGCCAGGAACAGCAGCACGAGCGCGCCTTGTTCACGGCGATCCTGGCGCTCAAGAGCGTCGAGGAGTGCCGCAGCTTCTTGCGCGATCTGTGCACCCCCACCGAGCTTCAGGCGATGGCCGACCGATGGGCCGTGGTCGAGCTTCTCGAGCGCGGCATGCCTTACCGCGACATTCATCGGCAGACCGGCGTGAGCGTCACGACGATCGGACGGGTCGCCCGCTATCTCATGTCGGGGAACGGCGGCTACCGCGCCGTGACCGACCGCCTCAAGATCAACGCATGAGCTCGCAGAATGAAATCGCGCACGGCGCGAACCGGCAACCCGGCGCTTCGGGTCCGGGTGGGGACGGCGGCGCGCGCCTGAAGATTGCGGTGCAAAAGAGCGGCAGGCTCACCGACTCGTCGCTCGATCTGTTGTCGCGCTGCGGGCTGAAATACAGCCGGGGCAAGGATCAGCTGATGTGCTACGGCGAGAACATGCCGTTGGACCTGCTGTTCGTGCGCGACGACGACATCCCGGATCTCGTGCAGGAGGATGTCTGCGATCTGGGCGTGGTGGGGTTGAACGTGGTGGAGGAAAAGCGTCTGAGCTTCGGCGCACGCGGCATCGCTCCCTTGTTCGAGATCGTCCGGACCCTCGATTTCGGACGCTGCAGGCTGTGCATCGCGGTGCCCGATGGTTTCGACTACCGGGGCACCGACTCGCTGCAGGGCAGGCGCATCGCCACCACGTATCCGAACATCTTGGGACGCTTTCTCGGCGAGCGCGGCGTTCGTGCGGAGGTCGTCGTGCTTTCCGGATCGGTCGAGATCGCGCCACGCCTGGGCCGCGCCGATGTGATCTGCGATCTGGTGTCCACGGGTTCGACGCTTGCCGCCAATCATCTGCGTCAGGCCGAGGTCGTGCTCGAGAGTCAGGCGGTGCTCATCCGCACGCCCGTGCCGATCCCCGCCCAGAGGCAGGATTGGACCCGCCGGCTGCTCATGCGCATCGACGGCGTCGAACAGGTGCGGGGCAGCAAGTACATCATGCTGCACGCCTCTCGTTCGGCGCTGCCCGCGATCGCAAAACTTCTGCCCGGGAGCGAGGCGCCGACCGTGATCCCCCTCGAGGGACTGGGAGACCGCGTGGCGGTGCATGCGGTGTGCCGCGAGAACGTCTTCTGGGAGACGCTGGAGCAGCTGAAGGGTGTGGGCGCGAGCTCCGTGCTGGTGCTCCCCGTCGAGAAGATGCTCGCGTAAACGGCGGCCGGCCATGCGTATCCTGCACTGGAACACACTGTCGAAGGACGAGCGTCGTGAGGTCCTCGAGCGGCCCGCGCAACGCGACGCGGCGCGCACGATGAGCGACGTGCGCGCCATCGTCGAGGCCGTGCGCCGCGGCGGCGACGCGGCATTGCGCGAGCTGACGCGGCGCTTCGACGGCGTGGACATCCGGTGTCTGGAGGTTTCGGCGCTTGAAATCGCGGATGCCGAGCGCGCGCTCGACGCGGCCCAGCATGCGGCGATCGACACCGCGATCGGCACGGTGCGTAAATTCCACGAGGCCCAGCGGCCGGCGCCGCTGCGCATCGAGACCGCGCCGGGCGTGATCTGCGAGCGCATCCACGTCCCGGTGCGCGCGGTCGGTCTGTACGTCCCCGCGGGCTCCGCACCGCTCCCCTCGACCGCCATCATGCTGGCCGTGCCGGCCGCCATCGCCGGCTGCCCGCAGCGCATCGTCTGCACCGCTCCGAACCGGGAAGGGAAGGCTGATTCCGCCGTGCTGAGCGCGGCGCGAAGAGCCGGAATCGAGCGCATATTCAAGGTGGGCGGCGCACAGGCCATCGCCGCCATGGCCTACGGCACCGAGTCGATCCCCAAATGCGACAAGCTGTTCGGCCCCGGGAATTCCTGGGTGGCGGCGGCGAAGTCGCTCGTCGCGGGCGACCCCGCGGGCGCCGCGGCGGACCTCCCCGCGGGCGTCACGGAAGTCCTGGTGATCGCGGACGAGCATGCGAACGCGGAATTCGTCGCCGCCGATCTTCTGGCCCAGGCCGAGCACGGCCCGGATGCGCAGGCGCTGCTGGTCACGACCTCGGCGCTGCTCGCCGGGCAGGTGGAGCGCGCCGTGAGGCGCCAGGTGCCCGCACTGTCGCGCCAGGGCATCCTCGAGTCATCGGTCGGCGAAATCCGGCTGTTGATCGTCGACTCCCTGGATGCCGCGCTCGGCATCGCGAACGACTATGCCCCTGAGCATCTGCTGCTCGAAGTGCGCGAACCGCGCGCGTGGCTCGCGAAGGTGAGCTGCGCGGGCGCCGTGTTCCTCGGAAGCTGGTCGCCGGAATCCATGGGCGACTATTGCAGCGGGCCGAATCACACCTTGCCCACCTATGGCTATGCGCGGGCTCACAGCGGTCTGTCGGTCGAGGATTTCCAGAAACGCATCACCGTGCAGGAGCTCTCGCCGTCGGGGCTTCGGGGCCTCGCCGACACCGCGCGGATCCTGGCGCGCCTCGAGGGACTCGACGCGCATGCGGCCGCCGTCGATGTCCGTATTGCCGCTCTCGCGGAGCCTCGCGCATGAGCTCGGTGCTCGCCCTCGCGCGGCCGGACATCGTCGGCATCAAAGCCTATTCGCATGCGGCGTGGCTGCCGGCGATGACCCGACTGCATGCCAACGAGGCGCCGTGGCGGCCTGCGGGCGACCGCACGGCCGCGGGCCTCAATCGATACCCGGAACCGCAACCGGCGAAGCTGGTCGAGCGCATCGCTCAAGTGTACGGCGTGCCGGCGTCCTCGCTCCTGGTCGCCCGCGGGAGCGACGAGGCCATCGACCTCTTGTCGCGCATTTTCCTGCGCGCGGGCGAGGACTCGATCCTGCAGTGCGCGCCCTCTTTCGGCATGTACCAGGTGGCGGCGCATATCCAGGGTGCGGGCGTCGTGGACGTTGCCCTGGACCGTGACCGTGGCTGGGAGCTCGATCCGGAGCGGCTGCTCCACGCCTGGCGGCCCAACGTCAAGCTGGTGTACCTGTGCTCGCCCAACAATCCAACCGGCAACTCTTTTGCGCTCGACGCCATGGAGAGCGTGTGCCGCGCGCTCGAGGGCAAGGCGGTCGTGGTGATCGACGAAGCCTACATCGAGTGGTCGGCTCGCGAGAGCCTCACCGGATGGCTCGGTCGTTTCTCCAACATAGCCATTCTGCGCACCCTGTCGAAGGCGCATGCCCTCGCCGGCGCGCGCATCGGAGCCCTCATCGCCGCGCCGGAGCTGATCGAGCTGGCGAGGCGCATCATTCCGCCCTACTCGCTCGGCCAGCCGACCATCGAGGCCGCGCTCACGGCGCTCGATCCCGGCGAGGTGGCCGCGACGCGCGCGCGGGTGCGGGCGCTCCTCGCGGAGCGGGAGCATCTGCGCGGGCGTCTCTCCGGCATCCGGGCGGTGACCAAGGTGTGGCCGAGCGACGCCAATTTCCTGCTGATCGACAGCGGCAATCCCGACGCGTTCCTCCAGGCGAGCATGGCCGGGGGCACCATCGTGCGTGACATGCGCGCAAATCCCGCGCTCCCGAGCTCGTTCAGGATCACGGTGGGCACGCGCGCCCAGAACGACGCATTGTTATCCAGCCTGGAGGCGGCATGAGCGGCGAGAGAGTCCTGTTCGTGGATCGGGACGGCACCCTGGTCGAGGAGCCGCCGGACGAGCAAATCGACCGGCTGGACAAGATCAAGCTGCTTCCGGGAGTGATCCCCGCGCTGATAGATCTCAAGCGCGCGGGCCTCAAGCTCGTGATGGTCACCAATCAGGATGGACTCGGTACGCCGAGTCTGCCGACGGAGGATTTCGACGCAGCCCATCGCTTCGTGCTCGACCTGTTCGCCTCCCAGGGAGTGGTGTTCGACGCCGTATTCGTCTGTCCCCACTACAAGCACGAAAACTGCGGATGCCGCAAGCCCAAGCTCGGCATGGTGGAGGAATACGTGCGAACCCACCCGCTCGACGCCGCGCGCAGCTTCATGGTCGGCGACCGCGACACCGACCTCGAGTTCGCGGACAAACTGGGCATCGTGGGACTGCGCGTGCTCGTGGGCGGACCCGCCGAGGCGACATGGCCCTCGATTGCGGCGCGTGTTCTCGGCGCCGCGCGCCGCGCCAGGATCGAGCGGCGGACCAAGGAAACCCACGTGAGCGTCGATCTGGACCTGTCGCGCGAGGGGCCGAGCCGGATTGCCACGGGCCTCGGGTTCTTCGATCACATGCTGGAGCAGATCGCCAAGCACGGCGGCTTTGCGCTGGAGCTTCGCTGCGAGGGCGACCTGCAAATCGACGAGCACCATACGGTGGAGGACTGCGCGCTCGCGCTCGGCGCCGCGTTGCGCGAGGCGCTGGGCGACAAACACGGCATCGCGCGCTACGGTTTCCTCCTGCCGATGGACGAGGCACTGGCCGAGATCACGATCGATCTTTCCGGGCGGCCGTATTTCGTCTGGGAGGGCCGCTTCGAGCGCGAGCGCGTCGGCGAGCTGCCGACCGAGCTCGTGCCGCATTTTTTCCGATCGCTGGCCGAAACGCTGGGCGCATCGCTCCACATCCGCGTGCGCGGCGAGAATGCGCACCACATGATCGAGGTGTGCTTCAAGGGCGTCGGCCGGAGCCTTCGCCAGGCGATCCGACGCGAAGGGGTCGAGCTGCCCAGCACCAAGGGTGTCCTGTGAGGCCGACCGCGACCGCTGGCCTCGGGCGGCGCGTCGGATGAGCATCGTCATCGTGGCGAACGGCGGCGCGAACATCGCCTCGCTGCAGTTCGCATTGGAGCGCCTCGGCTCGGCGTCGGAGGTCTCCGCGGACGCCGCACGCATCCGGGCGGCGACTCACGTGATCCTCCCCGGCGTCGGAGCCGCGGCGGACGCGATGACGCGTTTGCGAAACAGCGGGCTCGATGCGCTGATTCCCACTCTGACCCAGCCGGTGCTCGGGATCTGCCTGGGCATGCAGCTGCTGCACGAGGCATCGGCGGAAGGCGCCACCCGCTGTCTCGGGATCATTCCCGGCGCCGCCTCGCGTTTCGTGGAAGCGCCCGGACGCCCCGTTCCCCACATGGGCTGGAACACTCTGACGGTGGAGCGCAGCTGCCCGCTGCTCAGCGGCGTGGGCGGCACGGACTATGCCTATTTCGTGCACAGCTACGCGTTGCCCGTGAGCGAGGCCACCGTCGCGAGCTGCCGCTACGGCGCGAGCTTCTCGGCCTGCGTCGCGTGGCGTAATTTTTACGGCGCCCAATTTCATCCCGAGCGCTCCGCGGGCGTGGGTGCGCGCCTGCTCAGGAATTTCCTTCAAATCGGCGCCGCTCCGGCGCTGCGGGACGTACCATGCGCCTGATCCCCGCCATCGACCTGCGCGGGGGACGCTGCGTGCGCCTTCTCAAGGGCGACTTCGCGGCGGAGACCCGCTATGAGGCCGAACCCCTGGAATTGCTGGCGCGGTACCGCGGATACGGCGCCGATTGGCTGCATCTCGTCGACTTGGACGGCGCGCGGGACGGCAGCGCCGGCAACCGCCCGGTCATCGCGACGCTCGCCGCGGAGCCCGGCATCCACCTGCAGGTGGGCGGCGGTTTGCGCAACTTCGCGGCAGTCGAGGACGTGCTCGACCTGGGCGCGGCGCGGGCGGTCGTCGGCAGCGCCGCGTTGACCGATCCGCAGGAGGTGCGGCGCTGGCTTCGGCATTTCGGAAACGGCCGCATCGCGCTCGCCTTCGACGTGCGCCTCGATGAGGCTGGCACGCCTTGCATCGCCACGCACGGCTGGGTGCGGCAATCGACCCTGTCACTGTGGGCGGCGGTCGCCGGATTCATCGAGGCGGGACTCATCCACGTGCTCTGCACCGATGTGAGCCGCGACGGCGCACTGAGCGGTCCGAACGTGGCCCTGTATGCGGAGGCGGCGCGGCGCCATCCGCAGGTGGCCTGGCAGGCATCCGGCGGCATCCGCGATGCACGCGACCTGCACGCCTTGGCCGGCTGCGGCGCAGCCGCGGCGATCAGCGGCAAGGCGCTGATGGAGGAACGCATCCCGATCGAGGAGCTTGGACCATTCTTGCCAAACGCATAATTCCCTGTCTCGACGTGCGCGACGGGCAGGTGGTCAAGGGAGTGCGCTTCCGGGATCACCGCATCGTCGGCGAGATCATGGACCTCGCCGCGCGTTACCGCGACGAAGGCGCGGATGAGCTCGTGTTCTACGACATCACCGCGAGCCCTCAGGGGCGCTCGGTGGACCGCACATGGATCAATCGGGTCGCGCGCATCCTCGACATCCCATTCTGCGTGGCCGGAGGAATCCGCACGGTGGCGGACGCGGAACAGGTGCTGTCCTGCGGCGCCGAGAAGATCTCCATCAACTCGCCCGCTCTCGCCGACCCCGAGCTCATCGATGCGCTCAGCGAGCGCTTCGGCGCACAATGTGTCGTGGTGGGAATCGACAGCCAGACCGTGGAAAAGCACTATCGAGTCCAGCAGCTCACCGGCGAGGTGGCATCGAGCCGTGACGCCGCGCGAGGCACCCTGGATTGGGTGCTCGAGGTGCAGCGGCGCGGCGCCGGCGAGATCGTGTTGAATTGCATGTCCAGCGACGGGGTGCGCCAGGGTTACGACCTGGACCAGCTGCGCGCCGTACGCGCGCGCTGCCGGGTACCGCTGGTGGCCTCCGGCGGCGCCGGATCGATACCGCATTTCTCGGAGGTGTTCCGCGAGGCGGGGGTCGACGCCGCGCTCGCCGCAAGTGTGTTTCACTCCGCCGAGGTCGCGATCCCCGAGCTCAAGCGCCGGCTGCGCGAGGACGGCATCGAGGTGAGAATTTGAACGACATCGACCAGCTTGACTGGACCAAGGGCGACGGGTTGGTGCCGGCCATCGTGCAGGATGCCGCAGGCGGCGCCGTGCTCATGCTGGGGTACATGAACCGCGAGGCGCTCGCGGCGACGCGCGCGAGCGGCCGTGTGACGTTCTGGAGCCGCAGCAAGGGCAAACTCTGGACCAAAGGCGAAACGTCCGGAAATTATCTCGAAGTGCGCTCCATGGCCGCCGATTGCGACGGCGATACCCTGTTGATATTGGCCCGACCCGCGGGTCCTGCATGCCATCTCGGCACGCGCACCTGTTTCGGCGCAAACCCGCCCCGTGCGGCCGCGGAGCAGCTGACCTTCCTGGACACCCTCCAGCAGTTGGTCGCGGAGCGCATCGCCCACCCTGTGCCGGACAGCTATACCGCGAAGCTCCTCGCGGAAGGACCGCGGCGCGTGGCACAGAAAGTCGGCGAAGAGGGTGTCGAGCTGGCGCTCGCCGCCGTGGCGCAAGGCGACCCGGAGATCATCGGCGAGGCGGCCGACCTCCTTTATCACATGATCGTGCTGTTGCAGTCGAAGCATTTGTCGCTCGCAGCGGTGGTCGCCGAACTCGAAGCGCGGCATCGCGCGCGTTAGGGTTGCGGGCAATGCAGATCATCGTTCGCAAGCAAGCGCGCCTGCTGCTCGTGGTCGTCGACGGCGTCCAGGAGCGCGCTTATCCAGTGACGTTGGGCAGGAACTGGGCCGCGGACAAGGCGGTGGAAGGCGACGAGGCCACGCCGCTCGGGGAGTTCTACATTTGCGCGAAGAATCCCAACAGCAGGTTCTTCCTGTCCATGTGCATCAGCTATCCGAACGCCGAGGACGCCGAGCGTGGACTGTCGGCCGATCTGATCACGGCCGCCGAACACGGCGCCATTCTCGAGGCGATCCGCCGGCGGGCCATGCCCCCCCAACGCACGCGGCTGGGCGGAGAGATCTACATTCACGGCGAGGACCCTGATCCGCCGCAAACTCCGTCCGCGTCGGCGGCTCGGGGAACCCGCGGCTGCATCGGCCTGGGAAACTCGGCGATGCGAGAGCTGTTCGAGCGCACCACCCTCGGCACGCCGGTCATCATCACGCCGTAAGCGTGGCAGACTCGCTGCGGATCAGGAGGCGGATCGGCGGGCGCGCGCGATGCCGTAGATCCCGATGGCCAGCCAGACGATGTTGAGCCAGGCCGACGGCCATGCCCCGTTCCAACCGCTGTTGATGATGAATCCGACCGCGCCGACGATATTCATCCACTGGTACAGCGCCGAACGGGCATTGAGCTTTCCGGTGGTCACGAGCCCGTAGGCGCCCAGAATGAGGAGCGCGCCCAGCCAGCCCGCGCACTCGATGAACGTCTTGAGTTGCAATTGTCTTCTCCGCGCCGCCTTGTCCCGCAGCGACCGGCCGCCCTTATAACATACCTCCCGAGACTTACTCGGACGTGCGCGCAAGTGCTACGCTGTGCGCCGGCGCAAACGAGGAAATCCGCACGGTGGCCGTATTACCGACCTTTGACATGATGCTCTTCGGGGGAACGGGCGACCTCGTGACCCGCAAGCTTCTGCCCGCGCTGTATCGCCGTTATGCGGCGGGCCAGGTCTCCGAGGAATCGCGGATCGTCGGCATCGCGCGCGGAGCGCTGTCCCGCGCCGAGTACGCGGCCCAGGCGCAGGCCGCCTGCCGCGAGTTCCTCGGCAAGGAATTCGACCCAGGCCGCTGGGAACGCTTCTGCCACCTGCTCCATTACCTCAAGATCGATGCCGCTGCCGAGGCGGACTATGCCCAGTTGACCCGGCTGCTCGAAGGCCGCGACGAGATCGTGCGCGTCTTTTTCTTCTCGACGGCCTCGAATCTGTTCTCCGTGATGTGCGACAACCTCGCCAAGGCCCGGGTGGTCACGGCTCAGTCCCGGGTGGTCCTCGAGAAGCCTCTGGGCCACGACACGGCGTCCGCCGATTTGATCAACGCTCAGGTCGGCGCGGCATTCGCCGAGCGCCAGATTTACCGCATCGATCATTACCTCGGCAAGGAGACCGTGCAGAATTTGATGGCGCTGCGGTTCGGCAACGCCTTGTTCGAGCCGCTCTGGCGGCGCGGCCTCATCAAGCACGTGCAGATCACCGTCGCCGAGGAGCTCGGCGTCGAGCGGCGCGGAAACTTCTACGACCAGACCGGTGCGCTGCGCGACATGGTGCAAAACCATCTGCTGCAACTGCTTTGCATCATGGCCATGGAGCCTCCCGCCTCGAGCGATCCGGATGCCGTTCGGGACGAGAAGCTCAAGGTGCTGAGGGCGCTGCGCCCGTTGCGCGATGGCGACGTGCTCACCAAAACGGTGCGTGGACAATACAAAGCGGGCGCCGTGCGCGGCGTGCCCGTGCCGGGCTATCTGGAGGAGGCCGACATCGCCCCCGACAGCACCACCGAGACCTTCGCGGCACTGAAGGTGCAGATCGATACCTGGCGCTGGGCGGGTGTGCCCTTCTATCTTCGAACCGGCAAGCGGCTGCAGGACCGCATCACCGAGCTCGTGGTGACTTTCGACGACGTTCCCCATCCGATATTCGAAAAGCCGGCGTCGCACTCCGCGAACGAGCTGGTGATCCGACTGCAGCCCGACGAGAGCATCATGCTCACCGTCCTCGCCAAGAATCCGGGAGAGGGAATGCGGCTCAAGCCCGTCAGCCTCGCGCTCGACCTCGGCGAGACCTTCAAGACCCGGAGCCTGGATGCCTACGAGCGATTGCTGATGGATACCATAAAAGGCAATCTCACGTTGTTCATGCGCCGCGACGAGCTCGATGCGGCCTGGCGCTGGATCGACCCCATCCGGGCGGGATGGGAGCAGTATGACGAGCCGCCCAAACCCTACATCGCGGGAAGCTGGGGACCCGCTGCATCCAGTGCCTTGATCAGCCGCGACGGATTCTCCTGGCATGACGAACTCTGACACCCAATTCAAGCGATTCCCGGCCATGGCGGAGCTCGCGCAGGCCCTCGCCGCCGATGTCGCGCAGACGCTCGCGCGCGCAATCGACGCGCGCGGCGGCGCAAGCCTGATCGTTTCCGGCGGCAAGACCCCCGTGAAATTCTTCGAACAGCTTCGCGCACAGCCGATCGAATGGCGCCGGGTGTGCATCGCGCTGGCCGATGAGCGCTGGGTCGATCCGAGCGACCCCGGCAGCAACGAGAAAATGGTGCGTGAGGTGCTGCTCAAGGAGCGGGCGGCGGAAGCGCGCTTCGCCGGCCTCAAGAATGCCGCGCCCTCCCCGGATTTGGGCGCGGTCTCGGCCTGGGAGACTTTCGCGCGCATTCCGCGCCCGTTCGATGTAACCCTGCTCGGGATGGGCGATGACGGGCATACCGCCTCGTTGTTTCCCGGCTCCCCCAATCTCTCCATCGCGCTGGCCGCCTCGGCGGCCGCCGGTTGCGTGGGCATGTGGTCACCGTCGGCGCCGCAGCCGCGCCTCAGCTTGAACTTGAGCGCGCTGCTCGATTCGCGCCGGATCTTGATTCTCATCGAGGGCGCCGGGAAGCTCTCCGCGTACGAGGCGGCGGCCGGCGCCGGTCCGGTCGAGGAAATGCCGGTGCGGGCGGTGCTGCGCCAGAGCCGCGTGCCCGTCGAAGTGATCTGGGCGCCATGAAGGAGCTGGGCGACCGCCGGACCGACCTCGACAAGGAGGCCATCAAGAGCTCGTTCCTGGACGATCTCTTCTATATGCAGGGCAAATTCCCGGCCCTGGCGACCAAGAACGACTACTACATGGCGCTTGCCTATGCGGTCCGCGACCGCATGCTGCATCGCTGGATCAGCACCGCATCGGCCTACACCAAGCACGGATCGCGCACCGTCGCGTACCTCTCGGCGGAATTCCTCATGGGGCCGCATCTCGGCAACAATCTCTTGAACCTCGGCATCCTCGAGCCGGTGCGGCAGTGCATGAAGGAGCTGGGCCTCGATTTCGACGAGCTGTTGCAACAGGAGGAGGAGCCCGGGCTCGGCAGCGGCGGCCTCGGCCGCCTGGCCGCATGCTTCATCGACTCGCTCGCCACCCTCGAGATTCCCGCGCTCGGCTACGGCATCCGCTACGAATTCGGCATCTTCCATCAGGAGATCGTCGACGGCTGGCAGATCGAGAAGACCGACAAGTGGTTGCGCTCGGGCAACCCTTGGGAATTGATACGTCCGGAGTGGGCGGTGAGCGTCAAATTCGGCGGCTACACCGAGAGGTACGTCGACGAGCACGAACGCCTGCGGGTGCGCTGGGTGCCCCACAAGATCGTGCACGGCGTTCCCTACGACACGCTCATCCTCGGATACCGCACCAACACGGCCAACACCCTGCGCCTGTGGCGCGCCGAGGCGCCCGAGTCGTTCGATTTCGCGATATTCAACAGCGGCGACTACTACGGCGCGGTGAACCAGAAGGTCACGTCGGAAAACTTGAGCAAGGTCCTCTACCCGAACGACGAGCAGCTGCGCGGCAAGGAATTGCGGCTCGAGCAGCAGTATTTTTTCGTTTCCTGCTCGATCCAGGACATGTTCAGGATCCTGCGCACCCAACAGCTGCCCGTGAACAGGTTTCACGAGAAATTCGCCGTGCAGCTCAACGACACCCATCCGGCCATCGCGATCGCCGAACTCATGAGGATGTTCATCGACGAGCATGCGCTCGGCTGGGAAGAGGCCTGGAGCATCACCTGCCGCACCTTCGCCTATACCAACCACACGCTGCTGCCCGAAGCGCTCGAGCGCTGGTCGCTGGAGGTTTTCGGACGCGTGCTGCCGCGCCATCTGGAAATCATCTACGACATCAACGCCCACTTTCTTCAGGAGGTGCGCATGCGCTTTCTCGGTGACGACGAGCGCGTCCGCCGGATGTCGATCATCGATGAGCAGGGCGAGCGCTATGTGCGCATGGCACACCTCGCCTGCGTGGGCAGCCATGCGATCAACGGCGTCGCGGAGCTGCACACCGAGCTTCTCAAGCGGGACGTTTTGAAGGATTTCAACGAGCTCTGGCCGGGCAAATTCAGCAACAAGACCAACGGCGTCACACCGCGGCGCTGGATGGCGCTGTCCAATCCGCGCCTGTCGAGCCTCATCACCGAGCGCATCGGCGACCGCTGGATCAAGGATCTATCCGAGCTCGAGCGCCTCGAGCCGCTCGCCGAGGATCCGGACTTTCGCGCAAGCTGGCGCGAGATCAAGCAGGAGAACAAGCGCAACTTCGCCGCCCTGGCCGCCAAGCGCACCGGGATCATCATCGATCCCGGCTCCATGTTCGATGTGCTGGTGAAGCGCATCCACGAATACAAGCGCCAGCATTTGAAGGTGCTGCACATCGTCTCGATGTACCTCGCCATCAAGTCGAACCCGTCGCTCGCCGTCGAGCCGCGCACCTTCATCTTCGGCGGCAAGGCGGCTCCGGGCTATCATCTGGCGAAGCTCATGATCAAGCTGATCACCGCGGTCGGCGACGTGATCAATCGCGATCCGGACGTGCGCGACCGGCTGCGGGTCGTATTCCTGCCCAACTTCAACGTCACCAACGGGCAACGCATCTATCCGGCCGCCGACCTGTCGGAACAGATTTCGACCGCCGGCAAGGAGGCCTCGGGCACCGGCAACATGAAATTCTGCATGAACGGGGCGCTCACGATCGGCACCCTGGACGGGGCCAATATCGAGCTGCGTGAGGAAATCGGCGCGGACAACTTCTTCCTGTTTGGGTTGAGCGCGCAGCAGGTCCTCACTTTGAAGACCGAGGGCTATCGGCCGATGGATTACTACGCCGCCGACCCGTGCCTCAAGGAGGTCATCGACCTGATCCGGGGCGGTTTCTTCTCGCACGGCGACCCGGACCTGTTCCGGCCGTTGATGGACAATCTCATGTACTACGACCCGTACATGCTGTTCGCCGATTTCGCCTCCTACCTCGATTGCCAGGCGAAGGTGTCGGAAACCTACCGTGACGGCGAGCGCTGGACGCGGATGTCGATCCTCAACACCGCAAGGAGCGGCAAGTTCTCATCGGATCGCACGATCCGTGAATATTGCTCCGGCATCTGGCGCGTGCGGCCGGTGCCGATTCACCTGCTCACGCAGAGCGAAGCAGGAAGCGCATAGTCCGGCGCAGCGGCTCCGCGGCCCCCCACAGCAACTGATCGCCCACGGTGAAGGCGGAGAGGTATTCGCCGCCCATCGCCATCTTGCGCAAGCGTCCGATGGGAATGTCGAGGGTGCCCGAGACCGCAGCCGGCGCGAGGCTCCGGATCGAGGGCTCGCGCTGGTTCGGAATCACCCTGACCCAGGAATTTCCGCCCGCAATGATGGCTTCGATGTCGGCGAGCGGAACATCGCGCGTGAGCTTGATGGTGAGCGCCTGCGAGTGACAGCGCATGGCGCTCACGCGCACGCAGATGCCCTCGACCGGCACCGGCGAGCCTTCAGTGCCCATGATCTTGTTCGATTCGGCGCCCGCCTTCCATTCCTCGCGGCTGCGGCCGTCGCCCAGATCCTTGTCTATCCACGGGATCAGGCTCGCGGCCAAGGGCGCGCCGAAGTGGCTCTTCGGGAAATCCGGCGCGCCGATCGCTGTGGTGACCGCCCGGTCGATGTCGAGAATGGCCGATGCCGGATTCGCCAGGAGCGGCGCGGCGGCCCGGTGCAGGGCGCCCATCTGCTCCAGAAGCTCGCGCATGTTCTGCGCGCCCGCGCCTGAGGCCGATTGGTAGGTCATTGCGCTGATCCATTCGACCAGGCCCTGGCGCATGAGCCCGCATACCGCCATGAGCATCAGCGAGACCGTGCAGTTGCCGCCGATGAAATCCTTGATGCCGGCGTCCCGGGCAGCCCGCATCACCGCAAGATTCACGGGATCGAGAACGATCACCGAGGAGTCGGCCATTCTCAGGGTGGACGCGGCGTCGATCCAATAGCCGTCCCATCCGGAGTCGCGGAGCCGCGAGTGGACCGCCTGGGTATAGTCTCCGCCCTGGGTGCTGATCAGCATCGGCAGCCGCTTGAGCGCGGCGAGGTCGTTGGCATCCTGCACCTTCGATGCGACCTGCCTGCCGATGTCCGGTGCCGTGCCGCCCGCCTGCGAGGTGCTGAAGAAGACCGGGTCCACGAGATCGAAATCGCGCTCGGCGCGCATGCGCTCGAGCAGCACGGATCCGACCATGCCCCGCCAGCCGATGATTCCGACTTCCATCATGATTCGAGCACGAACTCCCGGGCTGGCGCCCGCCGATTGTAATGCGAGCCCATCACATACCCATAAGCGCCGCAGTTCGCGATCAACAAGAGATCGCCTTCCCGGGTCGGCGGCAACCAGCGATCGCTCCCGAGCTGGTCGGCACTTTCACAAATGGGGCCCACGACGGTCACCTTATCAGTCAGCGGCTCGCCGAGCCGCGTCAAATTGCGGATATCGTGATGTGCTCCATAGAGAGCCGGGCGGATGAGGGAATTCATCCCGGTCGAGATGCCGACGTAGTGCACGTCGCCCTTGCTCTTCAACTGGGTCACCGTCGCGACCAGCACTCCCGCCTTGGCGACCAGGAACCGGCCGGGCTCCATCCAGAATTCGATCCGGGGAAAACGCCGTCGCAGCGCCGCGACGCCGGCATCCAGCGCCGCAAGATCGATCCCGCCCTGCCCGGCCTGTTCCGGCACGCCGATACCGCCGCCCAAGTCCACCACGCCGACATCCGGAAACCGCGTTGCGAGCTCGGCGAGGAGCGTGCCCGTCTCGGTCCAATTGGCGACATCGAGGATGCCTGAGCCGGTGTGGGCGTGCAGGCCGACGATGCGCACGTGATGAGCCCGGGCCAACGCCGCAAGCTCGTCCGCTTCGCCCGGCAGGACCCCGAACTTCGAGTGCACGCCCGCAGTGCGCACGTGGTGATGGTGCCCGCGCCCGTACCCGGGATCGATGCGCACGAAGATCTCGCGTCCGCGGAACAGCTCGGGCCACGCCTTGAGCGGATAAAGATTGTCCAGGGTGACGTGCACGCCCATCTGGAAACCGTACTCGTATTCCGAACGCGGCGCGAAGTTGGGGGTGAACAACACGCGCTCGGGGGAGAGTGCGGGAACCTCGGCGAATGCGTGCTCGAGCTCGCCCTGGGAGACGCATTCGAGCGTGAGGCCCGCGGCGTAAATGCGCCGCAGGATGGCGGGATGCCAATTGGCCTTCATCGAATACGCCCAGCGTCCCACCGACTGGACCGAGCGCACCGCGGCAATCGCTGCGTCGATGCTCGCCATGTCGTATACGAAGGCCGCGGACTCCCGCGCGCCGATATCCTTGAGCCGGTGCGCCTTGGCCGGATCTTCCCACCAGCTCGCCGCCGCCGGCTCGGCCGGGTCTTGCGGAGCGAACAGTTGGAGCCAGGTGGGCCCAAGCACCTTGTCGGAGCCGATGCTTTGGATCAGCCGCTCATGCAGCTGAAGCACCAGGCGGTCGCCCTGCGATTCGTCGATCACGAAGGTGAAGTTCAGATCGTTGGCAGCCTGGCTCACCAGGTAGACCTTGTGGTCTTGAAACAGCTCGAACGCGGAGCCGAGCTCATGAAGGATGCCGCGGATATTGTGGCCGAGGAGACTCAGCGACGCGCAAGGTCCGAGGATCTCGACGCGGCACAGCTCGCCGAGCGCAGCCGACAGCCTCGCAAGCGCGGACGGATCGAGGGTGTTCGCGGTCGGATCCAGCGATACGGTGACGTTGGTCTCCGAGGTGGAGATCAGATCCACGGACATGCCCTGTTCCTTGAACACCTGGAACGCGTCGGCGAGAAATCCCACCTGATGCCACATGCCGGGGCTGTCCATGGACACCAGCGTGATTCCCTTCTTGATGGCGATCGCCTTGACCTGAGCCGCGCTGTCGGCAACGTCCGCGCGGATCACCGTGCCCTCGAGCCCGGGAGCCTGGGTCGCATAGACGTGGAGCGGAATTTTGTACTGGCGCACCGGCATGACGCAGCGCGGATGCAGAACCTTAGCGCCGTTGCTCGCGATCTCCTGGGCCTCATCGTAGTGCAGCGCGCGCAGCAGCCGCGCCGTCGGGATTGCGCGCGGATTCGCGCTGAACATTCCTGGAACATCGGTCCAAATCTCGAGCCGCACTGCGGCGAGCTTGGCCGCGAAATACGAGCCCGACGTGTCCGAGCCGCCACGGCCGAGGAGCACCGTGTCCCCCTCGTCGTTCGAGGCGATGAAACCTTGGGTGATCACGACCCGATCGAGCGCGCGCCAGGAATCCTGCAGGGCCTGATCGGGTGCAAAGTCGCACGTGGCGGACAGCAGACTGGCTTTCACGTTCGTGCCGTCGCGGCGCTCGGCGTGCAGCACCGTGCGCGCATCCACCCAGACGGTTGCAATGCCTTGGGCGTTCAAGAACGCGGCGCCCAAGCACGTCGCCATGAGCTCGCCCATCGCCATGACGTTCGCTCGCATCCGATCGTCCAGCGCGCGGGTCTTGCCGACCTGCGCGGCCATGCGCCGGAGCTCCGTGAGAAAGCGCTCGAAATCCTCGTTCGGCACGACTCCCAGACGCTGCGCCAAATCTCGGTGAATGGTCTCGATCCGGTGCAGCGCCTCGCTGTGCTCACCGTCGAGTGCGGCCGTGAGCAGGGATTCCAATCGGTCGGTGATTCCGGAGACGGCGGAGTGGACGACGACGGGTCGCAGCCCCTCGGTCATCCGTTGGCGCAGCACGCCGGCGATATTGTGCCAATTGGAAACCGACGACACGCTGGTGCCGCCGAACTTGAGCACCACCCAGGAAGGCGCGCCCAAGGGATCAATCGTCTTCGAAGATGTCGCGCAGCTCTTTTTCCAACTGCCGCTCAGCCAACACGTCCTCGACTCGGCTCCAGGCAGCCTTGCCGCGTTTGCCCGTCGGCGCCGCCTTGGGCCGGCGTTCCGTGCGTTCCATCACCGGATCAAAGTCGTGTGATTCCTCAGCCTCGCCGAGGAACTCATCGTCGATGTCGAAATGTTCGTCTTCGCGTTCGCTCATTGGTCGAGAAAAGCCCTTGAAATCAATGGGATCGAATAGCCCCGTGTCGTGAAGCTGCGCACTATAGCGGATTTTGCATCGCATTCAACTAGCGTGTGACCATCCCCCGCCCTGTCGGGGCGCCCAGGGCATTTTCAAGGGGCGCCTGCTGCAGTGCGTCCACTCCAAGTGCGGGCCAGGGCTCCGCTGCGGGCTAGGTACCGGTTCGCGCCGCTTCCGTCTCGGCAGGCAGGGCTCCCGAGGCGATCGCGCGATTCACTGCCGACAGAATGGCGAGCAGGGAGGCCGTGATGATGTTGGGGTGCATGCCGGCCCCGAACAGCGTCCGGCGCGACCGCGTGGTGATTTCGATGTAAGACACCGCCATCGCGGCGCTGCCCTGCCCGCGCGAGTGCTCCTCGTAGGACAGCACATCGAACGGCAGACCGATCGCCGCCACCATCGCGTCGATCGGTCCGGATCCCTGACCGAGCCGCGTCTCCACGCGGCCGTCGCGCTCCAGCTGCAGCGAGAGCCGCTCGCTGTCGGCACCGTCGGTGGAGGCGGAAAGCTGATGGGACCGATACAGGAATGGCGCCCTGGCGGCCAAATATTCCTGGGTGAAAAGGTTCCATAACTCCTGAGAAGTCAGTTCTTTACCGGTGATATCTGCAGCGGCTTGTACAACCTGGCTGAATTCGATCTGCAGCCGCCGGGGCATGACCAGCTGATAGTCCCTTTCCAGAAGATAGGCGACACCGCCCTTACCCGACTGACTGTTGACCCGAATGATCGAGTCATACGAGCGACCGAGGTCGCTCGGATCGATGGGAAGATAGGGAACGTCCCAGAGGTCACCCGCCGCTCGAGCCGCCAGACCCTTCTTGATGGCGTCTTGATGGGAACCGGAGAATGCCGTGAACACCAAGTCGCCGACATAGGGGTGGCGGGGATGGATGGGCAACTGGTTGCAACCCTCCGCGCATCGGGCCGCCTCGTTGATGTTGGAGAAATCCAGTTTTGGATCAACACCTTGTGTATAAAGGTTAAGGGCAAGTGTCACCACATCGACGTTGCCGGTCCGCTCCCCGTTGCCGAACAGCGTTCCTTCGATACGCTCGGCTCCCGCCATGACCGCAAGTTCCGCCGCGGCCACCGCGGTGCCCCGGTCGTTGTGGGGGTGAACGCTGATGAGGATGCTATCGCGGCGCGCAATGTGTCGTCCAAACCACTCGATCTGGTCGGCGTAAACATTGGGGGTCGCCATCTCCACCGTCGCCGGCAGATTCAAGATCGACTGGCGCTGCGGTGTGGGCTCCCACACGGCATTGACGGCATCACAGATCTCGACCGCAAAATCGAGCTCGGTTCCGGTGAAGCTCTCGGGGCTGTACTGAAATATCCATTCCGTGCCGCCATCGCGTTCGGCATGCTCCCGCACGCAGGCCGCACCGCGCACCGCGATGTCGACGATGCCCGGCCGGTCGGTGCGGAAAACCACGCGACGCTGCGCCACGGAGGTGGAGTTGTACACGTGCACGATGGCGCGGCGGGCGCCTCTCAGGGACTCGTAAGTCCTCGCAATCAGCTCCGGGCGTGCCTGAGTCAGCACTTGAATGGTCACGTCGTCCGGAATCAGCCGCTTCTCGATGAGTTCGCGCACGAAATCGAAATCGGTCTGCGAGGCGGCCGGAAACCCCACCTCGATCTCCTTGAAGCCGATGCGGATCAGCATGTCGAACATGCGCCGCTTGCGCGCCGCATCCATCGGCTCGATCAGCGCCTGATTACCGTCCCGAAGGTCGACGCTGCACCAGGTGGGAGGCGCGGCGATGACCGCGTCCGGCCAGGTGCGGTCCTTCAGGTCGATGGGGGCGAACGGGCGGTACTTGGTCGATGGCGTGCGTTGCATGGGCTGTCTCTGCTGTGTCAGGTCTAGAGATCTCGTGACGAGCCCCGCCACGGAGCGGAAGTTCGGCATCGAGGGGTTCTGTTTTCGGTCTTGTCAGCGCCGACCGATGGCGCAAGTAGGTGGCGCCTAGCGGCGCAGCAGCAGTTCAAGCGAGCAGAGGCGGATGGCGTGGTACCCGCGGCGCGGGACCCCAAGTTCGCCAAATTCCCAGGTTGCTGGATGCATATACGCACCGAATCTAGCACTGGCCCGCCCGCTTTCGCAAGTCGGCCCGGCGCATATTAACATGGGGTTAACATGGGGGCCCCTGCCAAACGGGTCGCTTAGCGTGAACTCCTCATCGACCGAGCCGCTCAACCAGACGCCGCCGTTGGTGGACTACAACCTGTTCACCACCGACGCGGCGCTGCAGGCGGCCGTCTGGCGCGAAGGCGCCGGCGCGCACGCCGAACAACTCGCGCGTGATGGCGCCGTAATGGGCACGGCCGCGAACTTCGAGCATGCGCGGCTCGCCAATCGTCATCCGCCGATATTGCAGAACTTCAACGTGCAGGGCGAACGCATCAACGCGATCGAGTTTCACCCCTCGTGGCACACCTTGATGGAGGGCATCGCGGCCCGCGGGTACCACAGCGCCCCCTGGGCGCGCGGCGCCGGCGGCGGTGCACACGTGGCTCGCGCTGCCGGCTATCTGATGCAGGCACAGATCGAGTCCGGCACGCTCTGCCCGACCACCATGACCTACGGCGCGATCGCGGCGCTGAACCGCGACCCCGAGCTCGCCGCGCAATGGCTGCCGCCGCTGCTCTCCCGCCGCTACGATCCGCGAGACATCCCCATCACCTCGAAGCTGGGCGGCCTCATCGGCATGGGCATGACGGAGAAGCAAGGCGGATCGGACGTTCGCTCCAATACGACGCGCGCGGAACGCTCCGCCGATGGGTCTTATCGGCTCAACGGCCACAAGTGGTTCTTCTCGGCGCCGCAGTGCGACGCGCACCTCGTGCTCGCGCAGACCGACCGCGGCCTGTCGTGTTTTTTCATGCCGCGCCGTCTTCCCGACGGAACGCTGAATGGCATTTACATCCAGCGATTGAAGGACAAGGTCGGCAACCGCTCCAATGCATCCTCGGAGGTCGAGTTCCACGATGCGTGGGCGTCGTTGCTCGGTGAGACCGGACGCGGCGTGTCGACCATCCTCGAAATGGGAACCTATACGCGCCTCGATTGCGTCATCGGCACAGCCGGTCTGATGCGCCAGGCCGTCGTGCAGGCGGTGCATCACGCGCGCCATCGCAGCGTGTTCGGCGCCCGGTTGATCGATCAACCCCTGATGCGCGGCGTGCTAGCCGATCTGGCGCTCGAGTCCGAAGCCGCGACGGCGCTGGCCTTGCGGCTGGCGCGAGCGTTCGAAAGCGACGCACCGAGCGAAGCGACGCTGCGTCGCGCGTTGACCTCGGCCGCCAAATTCTGGGTCTGCAAACGCGGTTGCGAACTCGCGGCCGAGGCCATGGAGGTGCTCGGCGGCAATGGTTACACCGAAGAGCTGTCCCTGGCTCGCATCGTGCGGGAGATGCCCGTCAACTCCATCTGGGAAGGGTCCGGCAACGTGATGTGCCTGGACGTTCTTCGCGCGTTCTCCAAATCGGCCCTGACCTGCGAGGTGGTGCTGCGGGAATTGTCGATGGCGCGCGGTCAGGACCGCCATTTCGACCGGGCGTTCGAAAGGTTCGCTGCGACGTTGACCAACGGCACGCTGACGGAAGGCCAAGCCCGGCATTTTGCCCAGTCGTTCGTCACCTTGGTGCAATCGGCGCTGCTGCTCGGCGCCGCGGTGACCGAAGGGTCGGTCGGTGCGCGCGCCGCCGCAGAATCGTTCTGCGCGACGCGCTTGAATCGCGAGACCGGATGGGGAGCGGTCTTCGGGGCGGCCGATGCGCGGGTCGATTCAGGCGCCCTGCTCTCACGCGCTTTCGACGGGTAACGGGTCAACCACTCCCGTAGGAGCGGTTCTTCCAACTCGCGCCCGCTCCGCGCCAGTGACCGAACGCCGATGCGAGGGTTGCAGCCATGTAGAAAACCGCAATCAGCGGCAGCGCGATCACCCAAGCCGGCGTGCGCCCATAGCGGTTCAGGGTCGGCAGGTAGCTGATCGCCCCGAGGATACAGGCGATGATCCCGCAGGTTCGCGGCCAGCCGTGCGCAAACGCGGCGAGCCCGACCGGGACCAGCCACACCAGCGTCAGCGCCAGCACGGTGAGCAGGAGCATCGATGCGGAGTAGCGCAACTGGGTGAACGCCGTGCGCGAGATCATCCGCCAGAGGTCCACGAATCGAGGATACGGGCGGATCGACACGGCCAGCCCCGAATGACCGAGGAAAATCGCCCTGCCCCGCGTCTTCACCGCCTTCGCCAACGCGACATCGTCGATGAGCGCGCC
This sequence comes from uncultured Gammaproteobacteria bacterium, assembly GCA_963748995.1. Classification (GTDB taxonomy): domain Bacteria; phylum Pseudomonadota; class Gammaproteobacteria; order Steroidobacterales; family Steroidobacteraceae; genus Bog-1198. The sequence goes on from CAVVKU010000022.1 coordinate 110,679, forward strand.
CTTGATGGCGTCTATGCCCCCGATCCGCTCCAATGCCTCCCGCCGGATGAGCACGCTCCCGCCGGCGGCCGCGGCAACTGGGGATCGCGGGTCATTGACCCTGGAAAAGGGGTAGAGCATCTGGAAGAAATAAACGAAGGCCGGCACCAGAACGCGCTCGGCAACGCTCGCACAATTCAGTCGAACCATCTCGCTGACCAGCTGCAGCCCGCCCGCGGTTGCCTCGAGTTTCGCCGCCAGGGTCGACAGGTGCCGAGGGTCATGCACGATATCCGCGTCGGTCAGCAGCACGAGCGGCGCCGTGCCCGCCGCCACCCCCTGACTGACCGCCCACATTTTCCCCGACCACCCTGGCGGTTTCGGGCGGCCCTGTAGAATCGTGAGGTTCGCGGCCGCACCCGCCCGCTGAGCCGTGCCGTCCGTGGAATTGTCATCGACCAGGAAGATGCGGAACGTGCCCGCGTACTCCTGAGCCAGCAGCGAGGCAATGACCGGCTCGATCGTCTCCGCTTCGTCGCGCGCCGGGACGACCACATCGACGGCAGGGCCTCGAAACGGCGGCGCGGGCGGCAACTCCGGGCGCGACAGCCAATATCTGCCGTGACCCAAAAACAAATAGATCCATATCGCCAGGCAGAGCAGGCCGATGACCATCATTCGGCTCAGCTTGCGATGCGGCGCGGATACGCGGGTATGGCAGGCGATTTCCAGACGATATACGGTTTATGAAACATATAGTTATGATATATACATGATAATTCACCGGATGTTTGTGCCGGGGCACTCGCTTGCTTTTGCCGGGTCACGAGGTCCAACCGCTCAATCGGTTGCGGATCACCGAGACCAAAACCTCCGCATGCCGGTCGTCATCGTTGAGCGCCGGCACCAAGGTCAACCGCTCGCCGCCGAACTTCGAAAATTCGTGGGCATACTCGATGGCGACTTCCTGCAGCGTTTCCAGACAGTCGACCGCGAATGACGGCGAGACCACCGTGAGCCGGCCGATGCCGCGCGCGGCGAGATCTTTCAAGGTATCCACTGCGTACGGTTGCAGCCAGGTCACCGTGCCGAACCTCGACTGATAGCAAAGCGACCAATCGTTCTCGCTCAGGCCGAGCCGCGAGGCAACCAGGCGGGTGGTCGCCTCGGCCTGTGCGCGGTACGGATCGCCCTGCTCCACATACTCGAGCGGAATGCCGTGATAGGAGAACACGAGGTGGGTGCGCTCCCCGGCACTCGCCCAGTGCTCCTCGATCCGCGCCGAAAGCGCCTCGACATACCCCGGAGCGGCGTAATAGTCGTTCACGAAGCGCGTTTCCGGAATCCACCTCCAACGCTTCAATGCGTCGACGGTCCGATCGAACACCGAGCCCGTGGTTGAGGAACAAAATTGAGGATAGAGCGGCAGCACCAGCAGGCGCTTGACGTTCTGTTCGGCCAGGGCGTGAATGGCCGAGTCGATGCTCGGGTTGCCATAGCTCATGGCCAGCGCCACGCGCACCCCGTCCCCCAGCGTCTCCACCAGCCGGCTCTCGATCTTGGCCTTGAGCCGCTCGCTGTAGACCGCCAACGGCGAGCCTTCCTTCGTCCAGATCTGCCGGTAGTTGCGGGCGCTCCTGAACGGCCGGAACGGCAGCACGATGCCGTAAAGTATCGGCAACCAGGTCCAACGTGAGGTATTGATGACCCGCCGATCGCCGAGGAACTCGCGCAAATATCTTTGCACCGCCAAATAGGTCGGTGAATCGGGCGTGCCCAGATTCACCAGCAGCACGCCGATCCGGTCCGGCGTCTCGGACGGAGCCTGGGCCACAGCGCGATAATAAGCCATTGCAATTCCTTGTGAGAGCCTGTCACATCGAGCGCGCCAGTATACTGCGTGCGTGATCAGCCCCCCCGCCGCACCATGATTTGGTTGAGCCCGGACGAAAGCGAGGCTTTGCACCTCAGTTTGAGCGTCGCTCTGCGGAGCCTCGTCATCAGCGTGCCCGCCGCCCTCATCGTCGCCTGGATCCTGACGCGCCGGCGCTTTCTGGGGCATACGCTGCTCGATGTCGTGGTTCACCTGCCGCTGGTGCTGCCGCCCGTCGCCGTGGGTTATGGATTGCTGCTCCTGTTCGGTGCGCGCGGCCCCATCGGAGGATGGCTGAAGAGCGCATTGGGCATTCAGCTGATTTTCACGCGCAACGGCGCCGCGCTCGCCACCGCGGTGATGTCCTTTCCCTTGATGGTCCGGGCGATACGCATCTCCCTCGAGAGCATCGACCGCGGCCTCGAGGATGCGGCGCGTACGCTGGGCGCCGGCGCCATTGACCGCCTCGCAACCATCACTGTGCCGCTGATGCTCCCCGGTCTTCTGGCCGGAGTCATCACGGCTTTTTCAGCCGCGCTGGGCGAATTCGGAGCCGTCATCACGTTCGTGTCCAACATTCCCGGGGAAACGCGCACGCTGCCGCTGGCGCTGTACTCTGCCTTGCAGGAGCCGGGAGGAGAACATGCCGCGGCCCGGCTTGCCATGCTTTCGGTGATCCTGGGGATCGGCGGCCTGTTGGTCGCGGAATGGTTTGCGCGCCGGGTGCGCCGCATGCTGGGGCGCTGATGCTCTCGGTGACCGCCGTCAAGCAGCGCGAGGCGTTTCGCCTCGACGTGAGCTTCGATTCGCCGGCTCCGGGAGTGGTCGCGCTCTTCGGCCCGTCGGGATGCGGCAAGACCACCATCGTCAACATCATCGCAGGCCTGCTGCGGCCGGACCGGGGGCGCGTGGCGCTCGGCGAGACGGTGCTCTTCGACCGCGACCTGAAGATCGATGTGCCGGCCGAAAAGCGCGGCATCGGATACGTGTTTCAGGACGCACGATTGTTCCCGCACATGAACGTCGCCGCAAACTTGAGATTCGCGGAACGGCGCGCCGCGCGAACCCGCGTCATCGGATTCGACCGGGTCGTCGGCATGCTTGGATTGCAGCCGCTCATGACACGCCGCGTTCACCAATTGTCCGGCGGCGAGAAGCAACGGGTCGCCATCGGCCGCGCCCTGCTGACGCAACCGCGCCTGATGCTGCTCGACGAGCCGCTCGCCTCGCTCGATCGGGAGCGCCGTGAGGAGGTGCTGCCCTATCTGGAGACGCTCCGGGATCAGCTGGGCCTTCCCATGGTTTACGTCAGCCATCGATTCGACGAGGTCCTGAGGCTTGCGACGCGCATCGTGCTCATGCAGTCCGGAAGCGCCTTGGCCCAGGGCGGGATCGGGACGATCAGCCTCGATCGGCGCCTGCGCGCCATGATCGGACCCGACTCGGTCGGCGCCGTCGTCGATGGGACGGTGCTCGGCCGCGAGCCGGGCGGCGGATTGCTGCGCGTGCGAATCGGCTCCGGAGAGCTGCAGGTCAATGCCGCGAGCCCGTCCGGTGCCACGCTGCGTGTCCAGATGCTGGCCCGCGACATCATCGTGGCGACACGGAAGCCGGAGTTCCTCAGCGTACGCAATCACCTGAAGGGCATCGTCACGGCGGTGGAAGACGACGGTGCATCGGATCTCATCTCGATCGACGTCGGCGGCGGCGGCGGTGATGGCAGCGGCCCGACGATTCTGGCGAGGATCACCAAGGCGGCCACCCGCGAGCTCGCGATCGCGCCCGCAAAACCCGTTTGGGCCCTGGTGAAGTCGGTGGCCCTGCGCGGCGTTACTTCAGCCGGGTTCCCAGGTGAATGATTCCGACGATGTGGTCGCGCGGTTCGAGCCCGATCGCGGTCTTCACCTCCGGATCGTACGCCGCCGCACCTGTCTTCCACATGACCCCGTAGCCCAGCGCATGCGCCGCTAGAAACAGATTTTCGGCGGCCGCGCCCGTCGCCACGATCTGTTCGATCTCGGGCACCTTCGGGTGCTCGCGCAAGGAGCAGGCGACGACGATGAGGGTCGGCGAGCGCAGGATCTTCTCGCGGTCGCTCGCGACCTGGCTCTCGGTCAACGCGGGAACACGCCGGCGCTTCGCCTCCGCGGCAGCCGCGGCAAACCCCTCCCGGGCCGCACCCTCCAGCACGATCAGACGCCACGGTTTCAGGCGCCCATGATCGGGCGCGCGCTCCGCCGCATGCAGAATCAGTTCGAGATGCGCCGGAGTCGGGCCGGGTGCGCTCAATTGCGCCGACGACGACCGGGTATCAATTGCTTCGATTAAATCCATCTATTCCTTGGATGCATGTAAAAAAATCAGGCGGGACGGGCGCATCAATCGGCTATGATTGGCCTCATCGGCGAGCTCGCTCCGCATGGGATGCCTCGTCGGGAAGTATACCCATTGTTTTCAAGGAGCCCTCATGAAGCGATTTGTTTTGGCGCCGCTTGCCGCGTGCGTCTGCGCCGCGGCCTTCGCAGCGCCGGTCACCTATGTGCTCGACCCCAAGCATACCTACCCCAGTTTCGAGGCGGACCACTTCGGTGGCCTTTCGGTCTGGCGCGGCAAGTTCACCGAAACCACGGGGAAAGTCGTGTACGACAAGGCCGCCAAGTCCGGCACCATCGACGTGACCGTGAACGTGGGGTCCATCGATTTCGGCAACGCAAAGTTGGATGAGCACGCCAAATCGGACGAGCTTTTCGATGTGGCCAAGTACCCCACAGCGACGTACACGGGGAAATTCACCAAGTTCAACGCGAACGGTCCGACCGAAGCCGAGGGCACGTTCACGCTGCACGGCGTGAGCAAACCATTGACCCTCAAGATCGACTCTTTCCAGTGCCAGCAAAGCCCAATGACCCATAAGGAGGTCTGCGGAGCGGACGCAACGGCCAACTTCGACCGAGCCGATTACGGGGTCGATTACGGTCAGAAGTATGGGTTTAAGATGTGGGTGAAACTCCAGATTCAAGTCGAGGGCAGCCCTGCCGGCTAGCCGGCTATAGCCGGCGCTCCCGCGCGGAGCGCCGGCTCATCCCGCGAATCCGTACTCGCCGGCCGCCTCCGCAAGCGCGTGCCAGAAACTACGGGTCAGGCTGCGAAACAGGATCACCTCGAACAGGGGTGAAGAATGCGGGCCGTCCGGCAGGCGCCACACGGTCACGCCGATATGCGAGCCGACCGTGGAGGCCACGTCGCCCACCTGGAATGCCCCCGCATCCACATCGATCGGAATCAATTTGGCCAGCGCGTCGCGCACATGCGCGCCCGAGAGCCGGATCATCGTGTAGCCATCGCTCTGATCCGATACCGATGCCACTCCATCCAGCTCGCTCATGAGCTTCGCGGCAAAATCGTTGCCGTCCCGCTCGGCGAGCGCAAGCCACGATCCCGGGCCCATGCCGACGAACGCGACGCCGGTTGCCGCCGATCGATGCGGACCCTGCGGCAGATCGATCCCAAAGCGCTCGCGAATCCGCTGATTGAGCGCATCCGACGCGCCGCTCCTCGCCATGACCGTGGCGAGCCCGTTTCCGTCACGGATCACCGCCGTGACTCCCGCGTTCCCGCCGGCCGCGCCATGGCCCTCGCCCGAGCTCAGCGCCTCCGCCAGCGGCGAGCGTGCGGCGAACGTAGCCGTATCAGACATGCAGGCGTGCTCCTTCCGGGTCGAAGAACAGGGGCGATACCACCTCGACCTCCGCATCAGCGGACCGAATCGGGCAAAACGCGCGCAGTCGCTCGCCATGGCGCTCGGGTCCGCGCTTCAAGAATCCCAATCCTATCCAGTGTCCGAGCATGGGTGAATAGGCCACCGAGGTGAGATAGCCTTGATCGTTCTCGAGGCTGGGAGTTGCGCCCAGCGCAAGAAAATGCGCACCGCCATACAGCCGCTCCGAGCGGTCGACCGGCCTGATCCCGACGAGCGACGGGCGCTCGGGATCGGTGAGCCCGGGCCTTTTGGCCAGCACCCGGCCGATGAAATCCTTTTTCGTGGACATCATGCGCCCAAGACCCAGATCGGCGGCGGTCGTGGTGCCGTTCAATTCATTGCCCGCCACATGACCCTTTTCAATGCGCATGACGCCGAGCGCCTCAGTGCCATAAGGCGTCACACCGAACGGTTCACCCGCGCTCATGATCGCGCGGATCACCGCATCGCCGTACCGGGCCGGGACCGCAAGTTCGTAGGCCAGCTCGCCGGAGAAGGAGATGCGGAACAGCCTGGCGCGCAAGTTTGCCCAGGAAAACTCCGCGCAGGCGAGATAAGGGAAGGCCCGGTCCGACAAATCGAACACGCCGCCCAGCAGCCGCTCCAGAAGCTCGCGCGATTTCGGCCCCGCGATGGCGTATTGAGCCCACTGTTCGGTGACCGAGACGATCTGCACATCGAGCTCGGGCCACAGGATCTGCCGGGCGTGCTCCAAGTGCTGCATGACGCCTGCGGCATTCGCCGTGGTCGTCGACATCACGTAACGATCCTTCGCGAGCTGCGCCGTGGTGCCGTCGTCCATCACCAACCCGTCCTCGCGCAGCATCAAACCGTAGCGCGACTTTCCGACCGGCAGCGTCGAGAACATGTTGATGTAGACGCGGTCGAGGAACGCGCCGGCATCGGGCCCCTGAATGTCTATCTTTCCCAGCGTCGACACGTCGCACACGCCGACGCTCGAACGCACGCAACGCACCTCGCGCGTGACCGTCTCCTGCCAATTCGACTCGCCGGGCGCGGCGAACCATTGAGCGCGCAGCCATTGGCCGGCCTCGACGAAGGTCGCGCCCCGCTCCCGTGCCCAATCGTGCCCGGCGGTGAAGCGCGTCGGACGGAAATGCCGGCCGCGGTGCGAGCCCGCGAGCGCGCCGATCGACACCGGTGTGTACGGCGGGCGCGCCGTGGTCGTGCCCACGCTCGGAATGGAGCGTTCGGTGAGCGCGGCCATGATGGCGAGCCCGTTGATGTTCGAACGTCTTGCCCTGATCGGTCGCCATGCCCAGGGTCGTATAGCGCTTCAAGTGTTCGACCGAACGGAAACCCTCGCGCGCGGCAAGCTCCACGTCCTCGCGGGTCACGTCGTGTTGCAGGTCGACGAACGCCTTGCCAACGGAGTCCTCGACGCACCAGAGCGCACTCGATCGGACTCGATCGTCGGAGCTCTTCCAGGAGGGCATTCGTTGCGCATCGAAACCTGCCGCGACGGCGGCCTGTCTGCCCGCCTCGCCGCCCTCCCTGAGCGAGTCCCCCAGCCGGAACGATCCGGCGCAGGCGCCCGCCGTGCTCATCCCGCGCGGCGGCTCACCCGGCACGAAGGCCGAGAGAGCCTCCGACCACTGCGGCTTGCCTCCGAGGTGCGTCGACAGCGCGAGGCTCGGGTTCCAGCCTCCGGACACGGCCAGGAGATCCACCGCATATCGCGCGATCCGCCCGTCCGCGGCGCGCACCGAAATGCGCGAGAGCCGCTGCCAACCATCCGTCCCGATGACCTGCGAGTTCAACAGCACCGGCACGTGGCCGCGTTCCGCAGCCCGGATGAGCGCCGGATCCACCTCGGATCGCGAGTCGATCACCGCCTCCACGGCGACGCCCGCCTGCACGAGATCCGCGGCGGTCCTCCATCCGTCGTCGCTCGAGGTGAAGATCGCGGCGCGGCGCCCCGGCGCCACCCCGAACCGGTTGACGTACGTGCGCACGGCGGAAGCGAGCATGACGCCCGGTCGGTCGTTGCCTCCGAACACGACGGGGCGTTCCACGCCGCCGGCCGCGAGCACGCTCTGCCGCGCGATGATTTTCCACAATCGCTGGCGCGGACGATGGGCCGTCGGCACGGCAAGGTGATCGCAGACCCGCTCGAGCGCACCGTAGGTCCGCGCGCCGCTCAAGCCGCCGTCGTAGGCGCCGAACACCGTCGTTCGCGGCATGATTCGAACGTTGGGCATCGAGCGCAGTTCCGATTCGATGCGCCATGCCCAATCGCGACCGCTGAGATCGTCGATGACGTGACGGTCGCCGTTCAACCGTCCGCCCAGGACGAAATCCTCATCGCACAGGATGACCCTCGCGCCCGAGCGCCCGGCGAGAAGCGCGGCGGCGAGGCCGGCCGGGCCGCCGCCGATGATCAGCACGTCGCAAAATGCGTGAGCCTTGTCGTACGTGTCGGGATCGGGCTCGTGGCTGGCGCGACCGAGTCCCGCCGCCCTGCGTATCAGCGGCTCATAGAGCTTCTCCCAAAATGCGGCCGGCCACATGAACGTCTTGTAGTAAAAACCGGCGACGAAAATCGGCGACAACAGCGAATTGACGGCCCCCAGGTCGAGGCGGACATTCGGCCATGAGTTCTGGCTGCGTGCCACGAGCCCGTCGAAGAGCTCGGCGACCGTCGCTCGGGTGTTGGGCTCGCGCCGGGCGCCCGAGCGCAGCTCGACCAACGCATTCGGCTCCTCGGATCCCGCGGCGACGATGCCGCGCGGGCGGTGATACTTGAACGAGCGGGCGACCAATCGCACGCCCGCCGCGAGCAACGCGGATGCCAGCGTATCGCCGGCAAAACCCCGGTATCGATGCCCGTCGAATTCGAACTTGAGCGGGCGCGCACGATCCACGACTCCATGATGCGGCAGACGATAGGGCTGCAAGGGCGTGCGATTCCGGGCAACGCTCATGATCGGCCCGCCGCCGCGTCGAGCGGCTTGCCGAGCGCCACCGCGAGGATCTCGTGGGTGCGGGTATTGCGGGTCACCTTGAGCCAGCTCCGGCAACCGAACACGTGATACCAGAGCTCCTCGTGCGCGCCCGCGGGATTGACACGCAGGTAGACCTCCTCGAAAAACCTCCGCCCCGCGTCCGGCGCCGCGGCATCCGGCCGTTTGAATGCCGCATCGCCACGATAAGAGAACTCGCTCAAATCACGTTCGCCGCAAAAAGGACATTGAATGCGCATCGATCTACCGCAGCCTTGTGGGTGAGATTTGGAAGTTCGTCTCTCGGGGTCAATGAAGATTCGGCTGTGCGCCGACGCCTCTCTCGTCGATCAGATGGCCCTGCGCGAATCGATCGAGACGATAGGCCCGCGCCACCTCGTGAGGCTCGTCGCGCGCCAGAAGATGGGCGAAGCACCAGCCCGAGGCCGGGGTCGCCTTGAATCCGCCGTAGCACCATCCGGCGTTCAGATACAGACCCGGCACCGGGGTATGGTCGATGATCGGCGAGCCGTCCATCGACATATCCATGATGCCGCCCCAGGAACGCAGCACGCGGACGCGTCCGAGCGCCGGCATCAACGCCATCCCGCCCTCGCACACGTCCTCGACGGTGGGGAGGTTTCCGCGCTGCGCGTAGGAGTTGTACCCATCGAGATCGCCGCCGAACACGAGACTGCCCTTGTCGGATTGACTGATGTAGAAATGCCCGGCTCCGAATGTCAGCACGCCCGGGATGAAGGGCTTGATCGCCTCGGACACGAAAGCCTGCAGAACGTGGCTTTCGATCGGCAGCTTCAGGTCCGCCATCGCAGCGAGGCGCGAGGTGTTGCCCGCCACCGCCAATCCGACCTTGTGCGCGCGAATCGAGCCGCGCGTGGTCTCGACGCCCGTGACCCGGCCGGCCTCGCGGATGAGCCCCGTTACTTCGCAATTTTGGATGATATCGACGCCCCGCCCGGAGGCCGCGCGCGCATACCCCCAGACGACCGCATCGTGCCGCGCTGTGCCGCCCCGACGCTGCAGCAGTCCGCCTTGAATGGGGAAGCGTGCATTGTCGAAATCGAGAAAAGGCAGCATCCGGCGCACGCCAGCGGCGTCGAGCAGCTCGGCGTCCACGCCGTGCAGCCTCATGCCGTTGCCGCGGCGCGCATAAGCGTCGCGCTGCGCATCGGAGTGATACAGATTGAGCACCCCGCGCTGGCTGACCATCGCGTTGTAATTGAGGTCCTGCTCGAGCCCCTCCCACAGCTTCATCGAGAGCTCGTAGAACGGATTGTTGCCGGGCAGGAGGTAGTTCGAGCGGATGATGGTGGTGTTCCGGCCGGCATTGCCGGACCCGATCCAGCCCTTCTCCACCACGGCGACGTTCGAGAGCCCGTGCACCTTGGAGAGATAGTGGGCCGTGGCCAGACCATGCCCGCCGCCGCCGACCACCACGATGTCGTACGCCGGCTTCGGGGCGGCGTCACGCCACGCGGGCTTCCAGCCGCGATGATCGATCAGGGCTTGGCGAACCAGATTGAAGATCGAGTAGTGCATCGACGGTACAATCCAACGTCAGGGCTCAGCGCCGGCGGGAGATTCTACGTCGAATCACGGCGGCAGCGCACGATCGACATAGGGGAACCACCACGCTTTGCGTTCGATGGTGCGCGACATCTCGACGTGCTTCCTCCGGGACGAGTCATCCCGGGGGCCGTCCGGCGCAGAGGGAACGCCGAGCGCATGGCGGATGCCGGGGTGGCGCAGGCCGCTGAACGGCCCCATATCGCCGACCGGTGGGTCGTTGATCCGAAAAAAGCCCTCGGCCATCGCCTGCACCGCGCGGCCGGCTGCCTCCGCATCTGCCGTGTAGATCGAGACGACGGAAGGCGAGACGCAGCGACGCAATGCCTCCGCGAGATCCGCCACCGGCGTGACCGTGATGACCGGCCCGAGAAGCTGCTCCCGCATCGGCACGCTGCCGGCCGGCACGTCCGTCAAGATGGTGGGTTGAAAAAAATGGCCCGGCAATCCGGACGGCCGGAACCGCCGCCCGCCGAGGATGAGCTTCGCCCCGGCGCGCAGCGTCCGGCCCACCTGATCCTCGAGCTTTCGGGCCGCATCGAGCGAGATCAATGGTCCCAGATCGGTCGATGGCTTGGCCGGATCGTCCACGTCGAGAAATCCCACGCATTGGTGCAACCGATCGACGAATTCCCGCGCCAAGGATCGTTCGACATAAATATGGCCGCCCGACAGGCACCCCTGCCCCCCATGCACGAGGCGGGCCCATGCGACAGCCGGCACGGTCAAATCGAGATCGGCGTCCCGACATACGATTTGAGCGTCGATCGTGCCAACCTCCAGGTCGAGTCGCTTGCCCCGAGCGGTCGTCGCGACCTCGAGGCCCGCGCTGCTCGATCCCGTGAACATGATCGCCGCGACGGCGGGATGAGCGCTAAGCGCGCTTCCCACTGCCGGTCCGCCCGTCACCACAGATACCATCCCATCGGGCAGCCCATCGAACGCGCGCGCGAGCGCGAGACAGGTCAGGGGGTTCTGCGCCGGAGGTTTGCAAATCACGCTCTGCCCAGCCGCCAGCGCGCGAGCGATGCCGCTCCCCATCACGGGCAGCGCCAGATCGAAGGGCAGCAACAGGGCCGTCACCCCTGCGCCATCGTCGAGGGCGGGATTGCGAGAAAGGACATCGAAGGCCGCCGCGGCGGCATGCACGCAGTCCAGCGACTCGCAGCGCGCCATGCCGCTCTCGCGCGTGGAAAGTTCGGCCAGCTCACCGGCCAGCGCGCCGATGCGGTTGGCGATCTCCTTCAATAACGCCGCGCGCCGCGCGGCGGGCGTGTTGCGCCAGGGACCCACTGCGGCCCGGGCGGCAGCCACGGCGTGCCCGATGGCCTCGGTCCCGGACTCGGGGACCTCGCCCAAGGGAGCCAACGTTGCCGGATTCGTGATCATATGAGACATGATGCGGCACCCCCATCGCCGCGCAATCGCACGTATGATGCCCGACCGTGACCCGCTTCGATCAAATCCGTCACCGTGCAGCCGAGACCGGCCTCGCGGTGCGCGGCGCGTTCCACCCGGCACGCGGTGAGTTCGATGCCCCGGTCTCCTGGCCCGTCACCGTGGTGCTGCTCGGATTCACGGGTGGCCTTCAATGGGAGCGCTTCGCACATGCTCAAGAGGCGCGGGATGGGTTGCCGCATCCGCTCGACCGTTGGTCCCGGCGCGTGATCGGGTCGCTCGCGCGGGAATTCGACGCGCTGGACATCTATCCGAGCGGCACTCCCGGCGCGCCCTTGCCCTTCCAGCGCATGGCCCTTCGCTGCGAGCCGGTGCATCCGAGTCCGATTGGCCTGCTCATTCACCCCAAATGGGGTTTGTGGCACGCTTATCGCGGCGCTCTTCTGTTGCCGCTCGCCATCGACCTGCCGACGCCCGCGCCTGGCGCCCCTCCGTGCGAGAGTTGCAAGCGGCAGCCGTGCCTGTCGTCCTGCCCGGTCGGCGCCTTTCGCCCGGGCAGATTCGACCTCGATGCGTGCACGGGCCATGTGCTGAGCGACGCCGGGCGGGAATGTCGGGAGCAAGGTTGCCTCGCGCGGCGCGCGTGCCCCATCGGCGCGGAGTTTCGGTATGTCGAAGATCAAGCGAGATTTCACATGCGGGCGTTCTTGCAACGCTAGTATCCCGCGCGCTTGTCCACCACGTTTTCGAGCGCCTGGCCGTTCCGGTATCGCTGCAAGTTCTCCACGAAGAGCCGCACGGTCAACTCCACCCAATCCGGATCCACCGTGCGGTCCGCGCAATGCGGCGAGATCAACACATTTTCCATCCCCCAGAGGGGCGAGTCGTGGGGCAGCGGCTCCTGCTCGAACACGTCGAGCGATGCGCCGCAGATCCGCCGGTTGATGAGCGCCCGGACCAGCGCAGTTTCGTCGATCACCGGACCGCGCCCGACGTTGACCACCACGGCGTTGGGCTGCATCGCCTCGAACTCCCGATCGCCGATCAGATGATGCGTGTGCCGCGTCAGCGGCAGAGCGCAGACCAGTACGTCGATGCCGCCGAGCATCGCGTGCAGCTCGCCGGGCTCGAAAATGCGGGCGAGAATGTCATCGCCCGCGGATCGCGCGGGATTTCGCCGCAGCGCGTGTATCTTCATGCCCAGCGCCGAACCCAACAGCGCGCACTCCCGGCCGATCTCACCGTAACCGACCACACCCATGACCTGGTCCCTGACCAGCGTCACGTTGCAGTCACTCCATTGACGGGCACGCTGATTCTCGATCAAACGTCTCACCCTCTTGTGGTGAAACAAGATGCCGAGCACCGCGAATTCCGCGAGCGGGCGCTTGAACACGCCGCGGGCATTGGTCAATGGAACGCTGCTCCGGACCAGCGCCGGGAACAAGATGCCCTCCACGCCGGCGGACAGCGAATGAGCCCAGCGCACGGAGCGGGCGTGCTTCCACGCGGCGGGCAGATCGATTGACTTGTGAGCAAGTCCGAACACCACGACTTCCGCCGGCGGCAAGAGCGTCGCCAGTTCCTCGAGCTCTGAGCTGACCGAGATGTCCGCAATGCCCTCGAGCGGCTCCAGATGGCGCATGATCCGATGATCCGGGGCCGAAATGATCACGATTCTCGTCTTGGGTCGGGACGTTCCGGTCATTCGAAGCTCACGGACAAAAGGGATCGAGGCGGTTGGCGACGATCGCCAGATCGCTCGGATCACCGCTGCGATCATCGTCGTTCGGAGACTTGGCGAGGCGGATGGCGATCGAGCCCTCCGGCAACAGCGCGACCAGGTTGCCGCCCCACCCCACCATGACCGGATACTGGAAGCTGCAGCGCCCGCCATCCCGGTAGGCGTTCATCCAGAAGGCATTGTAGTAATAGGTCTCGCCGAAACGGGTCTTCGTCCCCGTCGGCAGGCCGATCGGCGCCTTCGCCGCGAGGATCGACCGGATGCGCGGGCCGTACAGGATCTGCGTTCCGCCGTGACGGCCCCCGCTCTGGTACAGCCGCGCGATCTTGACCATGTCTGCGATTGTCGGGTAATAGCCGTAGGCCATCAAGGGTTGTCCCGATCGGCCGCCGGGCTCGATGGTGCGATTGATCGGCGCATAGTGGATGCCGATGGGCAGGAATACTTCGTGCTCGAGCATCGACCAAATGCCCGCCGCCGGACCTTCGCGCGACTTCAGATAGCGATCCATGGCGACACCGAGCACGAACATGTCCTGATCGCGATAGCGTGCGACCGTGCCCGGCCCCCAGGGATACGCGCGTCCGATGCGCAGCAGCGCCGCCACCTTGTCGGTCTCGGATCCCGCCCGGTACCACTCATCGTAGGTAGGATCGATGTAGCCGTCACTGATGTCGTTGGGGTCGCGCCGGGTGCTGCCATTGCCGATCCCCGTCGCCATATTGATGGCGTCTTCGAAATGCACCGCACGCCATGCCGGATGCGACGCTGCCTCGGGAACGTAATCGGCGATCTTGAGCTCGAACACGGCCGGTCCGAATTTCTGCGCGAGCCGCAGCAGCGCCGTTTCGTTGGCTAATACCTTGGTGGCGGACCACACGCCGAAGCGCGCCCGGTCACACCACGGCAATTCACCCGCCGCGCTCGAGCAGAACTGCAGATAGAACTTGCCCCTATAGTCCAGACCGGCGAGGACGGTTTGGTCGGCCGGCAGGCCCGCCTCGAAGCCTTTCAGCCGGTCCGATCCCACCTGCGCCGCGAGTTCGGCCCACGATCCGACGACCAGGCGGTCGGCGAGCGAGTCCCGATAGGCTCGGACCAGTTTCTCCGAAAGGCGCGCGCTGTGCCACGCGGTGCGCGCGATCCCGCGTGCGGTGAAGTAGTCCGTGACCAAATACGGCGCCGTCTGCTGCACGATCTGGAATCGGAGGTTGGTGACCTCCCGGCCGCGATAGGCGAAGGTCGCGAGCCCGTTATGCGTTTCCCCCTCCAGCGAATTCACCAGCGCAAAAGGAAACCCCGCTCGCGACCATGACCCCTCACCCGGCTCCGACCATACCTGCCCGGGTTGAACGATCAAGTCCCAGAAGCTTTTTCCGCGTCCCGAGGAGCCGGCGCGGATGACATCCTGCGTTGCCGGAACGAGATCGCCGTCGACCGTGAAGAATGCGAGATCCACCTGAGGGAACAGCGCGGTCTGCCTGCCGAGCACCTCCCGGGACTTCAGGGGACTCGGATCCGTCAGCATCTCGCTTTCGGACACCAGCAACCGGCCGACGAACGGCTCGTGCGCGGCGCCCGCGTCGGCGCCCGGCGTGAACGCCGCATTCGGCAGCAGGCCGCCCACGGAGGTCGCCTCCCGAAGCTCCTGCAGCGGCACGGGATCGGCCATGGCGCGCGGGCTCGAACCTCCGATCGCGGCGAGCGCAATCGCCGCCGCCCGAAGCGCCCATCGGGCCGGCACGCGGGGCAGGCATGATCAACCCCTAGGGCGGATGGCGTCCGCCTTTTTCAGCAGCGCCTCAGCCATGCGGATGCTGGCGTAGTCGATCAGCCGTCCGTCGAGCGACACGGCCCCGCGTCCCTCCCGGGCCGCCTCCGCCATCGCCTCCATGATGCGGCCTGCCTTGGCCAATTCGGCATCCGAGGGGGTGAACACTTCATTGCAAAGCGCGACTTGAGAGGGATGGATCGCCCATTTCCCCTCGTAGCCCAGCACGGCCGCGCGATTGGCGGCGGCCCGGAATCCATCCGGATCGCCGAAATCGCCGAACGGACCGTCGATGGGGCGAAGCCCGTACGCCCGGCAGGCCACCATCATCCGCGTCTGTGCCGCGTGCCAGGGATCGGTCCAGTGATAGGCGCGCCTGCCGTCCGAATCCTTGTCGGTGAGTACGCCCGAGTCGCGGTTGACGCCGCCGATCACGGTGGTGCGCGCACGCGTCGAGGCCGCATAATCCGCCACGCCGAAGGACATCGCCTCGAGCCGCTTGCTCGATTGTGCGATGGCCTCGACGTTCGCCATCCCGAGGGCGGTCTCGATCAGCACCTCGAAACCGATCTTCTTGGTGCGCTTCATCGCCGTCTCGATTTGCGTGACCATCATGTCGACCGCGTACACATCCGCGGCCACGCCCGTCTTCGGTATCAGGATCATGTCGAGCCGCGGACACGCCTCGACGATGTCCACCACGTCGCGGTACATGTAGTGCGTGTCGAGGCCGTTGATGCGGACCATCATGGTCTTCGATCCCCAGTCGATCTCGTTGAGCCCCTGGATGATGTTGCTGCGCGCCTGCGCCTTGTCGTCGGGCGCGACCGCATCCTCGACATCGAGGAACACGATGTCGGCGGCCGACTTCGCGGCCTTCTCGAACAGAGCCGTGTTCGAACCGGGCACGGCGAGTTCCGACCGCTGAAGACGCGACGTGGCTGGCTCGATGGTGGTGAAGCTCATGATGATTCTCCGTTGATGATACCCTGCGGCTATCCGGTGGCCCCGAATCCCGCCGCGGCGCAGTTGATCGACATGAGGAGCGCGATGCGCAGTTCCTCGCTGCTCCCCGCGCGATGCGCGCGCAGCAGATGCACCTGCTCGCGGCTGACCTCGTTCAGGGTCTTCAGGCGGCGCGTCAGGCGGCGCCTGAACTGGGGAAAGCGCTCGGCGATGCAGGCGCCTCCGGAAATGTGCAGGATCATCTGCGAGGTGAGCCGGTATTCCGCCTCGACCTGCGCGAAAATCGGCTCGCGCACGTTTTCATCCTCAACGAGGCCGGCATACTCCCGCGCGATCTCGAGATCCACCTGCGAGAGCGTGCGCTCCACGTCGTCGAGGATCAGCCGGAAAAGCCGCGCCTCGCGGAACATGCGCCGGAGCAGATCGAGCCCCCGCTCCTTGCGCACGTCCAGGAAGGCCTTGATCCCGCTGCCCACGCCGTACCAGCCGGAAAGCATGTGCCGGTTCTGGGTCCACGCGAACACCCAGGGGATGGCGCGAAGATCGGCCAGCGTTCTCGCCTGCGTGCGGCGTGCCGGGCGCGAGCCGATGTTGAGCATCGCGAGCTCCTCCAGGGGACTCGATGCCTGCAGATACTCGAGCATCGTCGGCATTTCCATCAGCTTTCGGTAAGCCGACCAGGCCGTGCCCGACAGCGCCTCCATGGCTTCATGGAACTCGTGCACCGGAACCAGCGCCGCATCGCGCTCCGATCGCAACACGTGCTCCACCACCGATGCCCCCAGAAGCTCGATCTGATAAGCCGCGGTGCCGCGATTGGCGTACTTGAAGGAGACGACTTCGCCCTGCTCGGTGACGCGGAACTGGCCGCGGATCGACCCGGCCGGCGAGGCCGCGATCGCGCGACCCGCGGGTGCGCCCCCGCGGCTCACGGAACCGCCCCGGCCGTGAAAGAAAGCGATGGTCACCCCGAGCTCGCGGCCGAGGCGCGTGAGGGTGCTCTGCGCCTTCGCGAGCTCCCAATGGGCGGTGAGGTATCCGCCGTCCTTGTTGGAATCCGAGTACCCGATCATGACTTCCTGGACTTTGCCCTGCACGTAGAGGCTGCGCTGCACCAGCGGCACGCCCAGCAACTCCTTGAGAATAGGCGCGGCGCGGCGCAGATCCGGAATGGTCTCGAGCAAGGGCACGATCGGCAGGGTGCAGCGCTCGACCGCCGCCGTATCGGCGAACAAGCCGCCTTCCTTGGCGAGCAGATAAACGCCGAGGATGTCGGCGGCGCTGCGCGTCATGCTGAGGATCAAGGCACCAAAGGCTTCACGGTCGATCTCACCGCGCAGGCGAGCGATGGTGCGGAATGTTTCGAGCGTTTCCGCCGCTTCAGGGGGCAGCCCGTCGTAGCTCAAGGGCTCGGCGCGCGGCGCGGCGAGCTCCGACCTCAGCCACGCTTTCCATTGTTCCGAATCCGTCTGCGGCGGCTCGGCGCCGCCATGGCGGACACGAAACATGGCGGCGAGCGTCTGATTCACGCGCATGCTGTTTTCACGCACGTCCAGACGCACGGTACTGAAGCGGAAGATGCCGACCTCGCGCCGCAGCGGCAACAGCAGCGCGTCGGACAGTCGCCGGGCTCCGGCCGCCTCGAGGGCGCCACGCATCAGATCGATATCCTCGATCAGCCGGTCTGCGTTCGGATAGCCGGACTCTTGCGGCGCGGAGCCGGTCGGCGGCGAATTGGCGGATTCGGCGCGGGCAATGGTGAGGTCGAGCTTCGCCATCATGCAGCCCACGAACTGACGGAAAAGCTCGCCGCGGTTGCGCGCCGCGGCCGCACCGCCCTGAGGCAGGGAATCGATCTCCCGTGCGACCGCGCGCTGGAACGACTCGGGGAGCTGGAGCGCCTGGTCCTCGATGCTCAGATTGCGCACCAGATCCAGCAACCGGCTGCGATAGCGTCTGAGACTCGCGAGCCGCGTGGCCCGAAGCGCCCCCTGCGTCACCTCGCTGGTGACATACGGGTTGCCGTCCCGATCCCCGCCGATCCAGGAGCCGAACTGGAAAAACGACGGGACCTCGAACTCCTCGCCCGGAAACTGCTTGGCGAAGGCTCTGGCCACCTTGCCGAGGAGCTGAGGCGCCACGTCGAAGAGATTCTCATTGAAAAAATAAAGGCCCCAGGCGACCTCCTGCTCGACGGTCGGCTTCTGAAGCTTGAGCTCCCCCGTCAGCCATAGAAGCTCGATCTCCTCCGCCAGCGTCTCGATCAACTCCTGGCGCTCACGATCCGTCCACCGCGGGGATTCGAGTTCCAGCAGGCGAAGGTAAATCCGCCGATGACGCTCGAGGACGGTGACGCGTTTGGCCTCGGTCGGGTGCGCGGTGATCACGGGACGCACCTTCAAGTCGGTCATGGCCTGGCGCACTTCCGCGGCGCTCATGCCCTCCGCCGCCGCCGCCGCAAACACGCTCGCGAACGTGCCGCGCACCGCAACGTGGCCGCGCTCGCGCTCGACCTCGCGTCGATTGCGCATGTCCCGATTCTGCTCCGCGATCGACAGCAACTGAAACCAGATGCCCTGCGCCTGGAGCGTACGCCCCAGAAGCTCCGCGGGCATTCCCGCCGTGGTGTGATCTCCCCTCAATACGGCGGCGACGCGGGGCTCGTAGCGCTCGACCACCTCGATCAGCAGGTCGAACAGCAATTCCGCCCGCGAGAAGCCGCCAGGCGCCTCTCGCATCGAGTCACCGCCCCCTGGCGAGAGCGAGCGCGACCGTCGCGCCGAGCTCGGCGGCACTTGGGGCGACGAGCAGGCCGTAGGATTTCATGATCTCGGATTTCTCCGCGGCGCTGTCCCCCTCGGCGGAGATGATCGCGCCCGCGTGTCCCATGCGCCGGCCTTTCGGCGCGGTGAGCCCGGCGACGTAGCCCACCACGGGCTTCGACATGTTCTCCTTGACCCATTTGGCCGCCTCCGACTCCTGCGGGCCGCCGATCTCGCCGATCATGACCACGGCTTTCGTCTCCGGATCCTGCTCGAACAGCCTCAAGTGATCCAGGAAGGAGCTGCCGTTGATGGGATCGCCGCCGATCCCGACGCTCGTGGTGATGCCGATGCCGAGGGCCTTCATTTGAGCACCCGCTTCGTAACCCAGAGTGCCCGAACGGGACACCACGCCCACGTTGCCGCGCATGTATATGTTACTCGGCATGATGCCCAGCATCGCCTTGCCGGCGCTGATGATGCCCGCGCAATTCGGCCCGACGATGGTGGTGCGCTGATCTTTCGGATAGCGGCGAAGATAGCGTTTGACGCGCATCATGTCCTGCGCGGGTATCCCGTCGGTGATGATGCACACCAATCGAAGGCCGGCATCGGCCGCCTCCATCAACGCGTCCGCCGCGTAGGGCGGCGGTACGAATGCGAGGCTCGCCTCGGCCGCCGTCTCCCGGACCGCATCCTTGACGGTATTGAATACCGGCCGCCCCAGATGGCTCTGTCCTCCTTTGCCGGGCGTCACTCCGCCCACCACCCGAGTGCCGTACGCGATCATTTCCTTGGCGTGGAATGTCGCCTTGTCGCCGGTGAATCCTTGCACGATGACGCGCGTGGTCTCGTCGATGAGTATGCTCATGCCGGTCCCCGGGATGCCGCGACGGCTTTGTGGGCCGCCTCCGCCAGGGTGTCGGCCGAGATGATCGGCAACCCGCACTCGGCGATGATGCGCCGGCCCTCCTCTACGTTGGTGCCGGCAAGACGGACGACCAGGGGCACACGCAGACCCTTCGCGGCCTGCACCACGCCCTGCGCCACCCAGTCGCAGCGGTTGATGCCGGCGAAAATGTTCACCAGGATCGCCTTGACGTTGTGGTCGGAGAGCACGAGATTGAAGGCCGCGGCCACCCGTTCGGGCGATGCGCCGCCGCCGACGTCCAGGAAGTTGGCAGGCTCGCCGCCCGAGTGTTTGATCATGTCCATGGTTGCCATCGCCAGGCCCGCGCCGTTGATGATGCAACCGATGTCGCCGCTGAGACCGACGTAGTTGAGCCCGAATTCCGCCGCCTGCGCCTCGCGCGGATCCTCCTCCGCCGCGTCGCGCATTTCAGTGACCTTGGCGCGGCGGAACATGGCGTTGTCGTCGAAGGACATCTTGGCGTCGAGGGCGAGCACACGGTCGTCCTTGGTCACCACCATGGGATTGATCTCGACCATGGTCGCGTCCAAATCCCGAAACGCGCGGTAGCACCCGAGGATCATGGTGACTGCCTGGCTGACCTGCTTGATGTTGAGCCCCATGCCGAATGCCAGCTCGCGTGCTTGAAACGCCTGCAGTCCCACCGCCGGATCCACCTGTTGCTGCAGAATGGTTTCCGGACGGCTCGCGGCGATCTCCTCGATCTCGACGCCTCCCTCTGCCGAGGCGATCACGCGGATGCGCTCGATCTTGCGATCGAGCACGAACCCGAGATACATCGCGCGTACGAAGGGCTCGGCTTTCTCGACATACAAGCGATGCACCGTTTTCCCCTGAGGCCCGGTCTGATGGGTGACCAGCGTGGCGCCGAGCAGCGCCTTGGCGGCGGACGCGACTTCCTGGTACGTGCGGCAGAGCTTGACGCCGCCCGCCTTCCCGCGGCCGCCCGCATGAATTTGAGCCTTGATGGCCCAGTGCCACCCGCCCAACTCGGTGGCCACGTAGACCGCCTGTTCCGCGCTATAGGCCACACCCCCCGGCGGCACGGCCACGCCGAAGCCGGACAGGAGCTCTTTCGCTTGGTATTCGTGAATATCCATGGGTCCCTTGTTCTTGTAACGCCGCGCGAATGTGCCGGAAGCGGGGAGGACACGCAAGCTGCGCCTGCATTGTCGTCAACTGACTTGATTTCAATTCTTTGAAATCTATGTAACTTGCTTAATTCTATGATGTTTTTTTCCGATAGAAATGATTCGCATGTCGCCCGCCGCAGAACGCCGTTCAGCCGCCGGCCATGGGCGGTCGCGCCGAATGAGTTTGTGGTAAAAGAATTCGATGCGCCGACCCACCGTTTCGCGACTTTGCACGACCGCACTCACCCTCGTGGCCGCCCTGGCAGCTTTGCCGGCCAGCGGCGGCGGCACCTTGCATACGCCCGGGCAAAAATCCGCCGATCTGCTGCCGAACGCGGGACCTGATGGCTATCGACAGATCGTGCAAAACCAATGCGTGGTGAACTGGACCCTGCACCAGAACCCGGCGCCCTGCGAGAAGGTGTTCCTGGCCGACGCGAACGCCGACACTTCCGGCTACGCCCTGCTCGCGGATCCCGACGGCGGCGCGCACTATTTGCTGATCCCGACCCAGACGATGACCGGCACGGACAGCACGGAATTGCTGGACCCCAACCTTCCCAATTATTTTGCCGAAGCCTGGCACGGCCGCGACCTGCTGGCGAAATTCGTCGGTCATGCGGTGCCCGGCACCGACGTGGGGCTGGCGGTCGGCACCGCGGCCACGCGCACCCAGCATCAATTCCACATCCACATCGAGTGCCTGAGGCCGGAGGTGGTCGCCTCGCTCAAGGCGGTCGCGGACAGCGTGACCGATCGATGGGCGCCGGTGACGGTGGCCGGCCTCCCCTTTCAGGCGATGCGCCTCTCGAGTCAGGCCTTGGACGCGACCAACCCCTTCGAACTGGTGGCGAACTTGAGCTCGGACGCACGGCACCACGTGGGAAACTACACGGTGGTCGTCGCGGGCGCCCAGTACTCCAACGGCCCCGGGTTCGTCGTGTTGACGGGGACCGGTCCGAGCGGCGATCTGCTGATGGATGCGGGCTGCATCGTGGCCGGCGGCGGAAGCTGAGCTTTCGTCTACGGCGTATTGCCGGCGGCTATCCGCGCCGCCGCGGCTTTTTCGGCGCGGACTGAGACGCGGGGGTCTGCGAGCCGCTCGCACAGATCTCGAAACCCCGGCAAAGGACCGGCCCACCGCAACGACTCGACATCGGCGAACAGCGGCTCGTCGGCGCGAAGTGTCGCCAGATCCTTGAACTTGAGCGCGAGCTCACGCCGTTCTCCCAGCGCCTCCGCGGGGAAGTCCTCGATCTTGCCGAATCGCGAGAGCAGGCGGGCAGCGCCCTTGGGCCCGATTCCCGGAATGCCCGGATAACCGTCCGCGCTGTCGCCCACCAAGGCGAGGTAATCGGGAATCAGCTCGGGGCTCACGCCGAACTTGGCCCGCACGCCGTCCGCGTCGCGAATCGACTTGGTTTTGCGATCGACCTGCACCACCCGTTGAGCGCGCACGCACTGCGCGAGATCCTTGTCCGGCGTCCAGATGCATATTTTCTGCACGCGCGAATCGCGCGCTGCAATCGCGGCCGCCGAGGCAAGCGCATCGTCCGCTTCCAGCTCGACCATCGGCCACACGGTGACGCCCATCGCAGCGAGCGCCTCCTCCAGCGGAAGGAATTGGGCTCTCAGCGCGGGCTCGATGCCATCGCCAGTCTTGTAACCGCTCCACAATCGGTTGCGGAACGACTCGATGACGCGATCGGTGGCGACGCCCAGGTGGGTCGCGCCCTCCTCGATCATCTGCAACACGCCGTTGAGCACCCCGACCACCGCGCCCGACGGACGGTCGGCGCCCTTGGTGAAGCGGCGCAGGCCGTAGAAATGGCGGTAGAGCTCATAGGTGCCGTCGATGAGATGAACGATCATGCGGCGAATTACACCACAGCGAGCGGCGGCCGGCGCCCGGTAGCCTCAAGCCAGCGTCAGCAGGCGCACCCGCCCGTAGCTCTTGGCGAGGCTCGTCGTCCCCACATACGAACACCGCACGTCCACAGCCCTTTCGAGGCTCAGCTGCGCGGCACAGGGCTCGGTCACGAATACCCCGCCCGGAGGGGCCACCGGAACTATTCGGGCCGCGAAGGACAGCTGCGGGCCGAAGATGGACGGCGTTTCCTCGACCGGGTCGAAACCCCGATCCGCGGCGCCGTAGTGAACCGCGATGCGGAATGACAGCCGCCTCCCCGGCTCGAGCTCTTCGGCCAGTTTGGCCGTCGCTGCTTGAATTTCGAGCGCTGCCGCCACGGCGGCGCTCGCCGTGCTAAAAACGGCATGCACGGCATCGCCCCAGGTTTTACGCAGCACGATGGACGCAGCATGCCGGCGCAACACCTCCGCGGCGGTCTTCGGCAGAAGCTGCGTCCAGTAGCGACGCGTATCGGCGGCGTTCAAGGACGAATAGCTGACCGCGTCGGCGAACAGGAACCCGTAACGCGGCCGCCGCTCGCGACCGTCCGATGGCGAGGCGATCGCGGCACGGATGCACTCGCGATCCGGATTGCGATCGACACGCCAACCGCTGCCGGACCGGGCAAGCACCACCCAGCGGGCGCTCAGCGCATCGGCATGACCGAGCGATAGTCCCAGCGCCGCCTCCGCGCAGGAGCGTTCGTGATCGTCGCCCTCATCGAGCAGCAGGCTGGACCAGGTATGCGAGTCCCCGTGCCCCGAAGCATCACGGGGTTGACCCACGGCGAGCGGCGGCCCCGATGGAGCATCCGGCGCCATTGCGTGGATCACGTGCAGCTGGATGCCACGGGCCGTTAGATCCCCCCGGCCGGCGCACGCGCCGCCGCCGACACAGTAGACGAGCGCGGGACGATCGGGATCCTCGAGATTCTCGTGGGTTTCGATCCGCGCCGGCAGCTGATCCGACGAAAGCAGCAATCCCACGGGTGGCCGATACCAGCTGTCGATGATATCTGCGCATTGCGGACGCACGAAACACAGCCGCCGCATTTGCAGGAAGGTTCTCGACCGGGCCCAGGAGTTCTGGCGGCAGAGGG
The DNA here is from genome assembly GCA_963748995.1 of uncultured Gammaproteobacteria bacterium. Classification (GTDB taxonomy): domain Bacteria; phylum Pseudomonadota; class Gammaproteobacteria; order Steroidobacterales; family Steroidobacteraceae; genus Bog-1198. Next base: position 134,554 of record CAVVKU010000022.1, read on the forward strand.
GATTCGCACGCAGGACCGCGCCCTGCAGGAGTGATCGATCGCCGAGCACCAGCGCCGCCTCCGCGAGGGTCGCCCAGTGAAAGTACGCCGCTTCCTCCTCGCTGGGCACGTTGAGCTCCGTGACGCGCCGAGCCACCGATCCCGCCAGGCGCAGGGCCCTCGGGGCATCCCCCGCGAGCGCCCAGAGCAACGCCGCGTTCTGGAGGCTGTACGTGCCATCCGTCCGCGATGCAGCCCTCTCATAGGCCTGCGCCGCCCGCGTCAGCAGAAGATCGGCATCCGCGCGGCGGCTGAACGCCAGGTCCTTGAGCAATCGGGGCTCGAGCGCCGCGAAATCCTCGTGCGGGTTGGCGCTCAGGGAGGTGGCATGAAACGCCTCGAGCGCCGCCTCGGTCGAGCCGCACGATGCGAGTGCAAGCACCGACAGGTAGGCCAGTGCCTGCGACCCGGGGAACCGACGCAGCGCCTCCTGCGCGCAGTCGAACGCCGCAACGAAGTTGCCGGTTCGTTGCAGGCGCCAGGCCGAGGCCAGCGCATCGCGCTCGTCTTGGGTTGGATCGATGGACAAGGGCCGGCTCCTTGGGGTAGTCGCAGCGTACAGCGACAGGCCACCTTTCGCATCACCGTCCGCAGGCCGCGCGGGGTGGCGCGAGGTTGCGTCGCATCGATCCGGGTGACCGACGCGACGCCCGCCCCCCGTCATCAGCGCAGCGCGGCGACGCTGAGCGCTTTCACTCCATTGCGGCTGTCGTACACACCCGTGAGCCGGGCATTGTTCTTGGCATGCACGCTCGCTGCGACCGCCGTGGCGACACACGCCTTCACCGGCGCGGCAATGGCGATCCGCTGCGATCCTTCGTAGCCGCAGACCTGCTCCGCGGCCTGGCGGATGCGGTTGTAAAGGACGGTGGCGCCCTTCTGCGTGTTCAGGTCGAGATCGGCGTACCTGACCGTACGGGTCGGAACGTCATCGGTCTGCCCCGCGTACGCACCGAAGGCGACGGTGGACAGACCGAAGGCCACGAGGGCCGCCATGGCGATGTGCTTGGTGTTGTTGAGAGTGTGGGTTTTCATGACTGTCTCCTTGAAGTGAATGATTTGTCGTCGAGGGTCATGTTGGGCGCTTCACGGGCGTTGTTCTGTCAACGCACGGACACAAGCCGTACAATTTCCGGCACATCGAAAACCGCGAGGTCTGTCTTGGCGATCACCGTAGGTACCGTGCTCGGGCGCAATTCGCTGTTTCGCGGCCTGTCGGCGGCGACCCTCGAGCAGATCGGCCGGCTCTGCATTCGACATTCCTATCCGCGGGACGCCGTCATCTTCTCGCAGTCGGATCCGGGGGACGCGCTATTTGGGGTCGTCACCGGGAGAGTCCGGATCAGCGCGAGCACCGCGGGCGGGCGCGAGGTGTTCTTGAACATCATGGAGCCCGGCGATACGTTCGGCGAAATCGCCCTGCTCGACGGCCGTCCGCGCACGGCGGGCGCGATCGCCACGGCGCCGTCGGAGCTATTCCTGATCAAACGCGAGCAGTTTCTCCGGCTGCTCGCAGGCGAGCCCGTTCTGACCGATCATCTGTTGCGATTGCTGTGCGCGCGCCTTCGCTGGGTCAGCGGGTTTGCGGAGGAATCCGCACTGCTCGCGGTACCTGCGCGGCTCGCGCGGCGGCTGTTGTCGCTCGGCCGGCTGCATGGACGCGACACCCGTGAGGGAATCGAGCTGAAGGTGTCGCAGGATGAAATGGCGCGCTTCCTGGGGCTGTCGCGCCAGATCGTCAATCAGCATTTGCAGAGCTGGAAAGCGAGGCGATGGGTCGGATTGGGGCGCGGCAAAATCGTGATTTTGGACGCGCTCGCGCTCGATGCCGTGGTTGCGGGCGAGCACCCCGCGGGGTGACGTTGCGGCGTCACCGGCCGAACGCGACATCCTGCGCCTTCACAACCCGGGCGATCTGCGGAAAAATATGCTCGACGGCGAATGCGTGCAGCGACGCGGAACGCGAGGTGGTCACGTCTTCCACGACGACCACGTCGTAGGACAGTTCCCAGGCCGATCGTGCGGTGGACTCAACGCCGAAGTTGGTTGCGATGCCGCCGAGAACCACCGTACGAATCCCACGGCGACGCAGCTTCAGGTCGAGGTCCGTTCCGGTGAACGCTCCCCAGTGGTGCTTCAAGACGGTGATGTCCCCGTCCTGCTCCAAGCCTTCCACGAACTCGATGAACGAGGCCGGCGTCGCCTCCTTCGGAAGAGTGGGCCTGTCGACCGAGCTCGAGGGCATGTCCGCGCGATCGCGGAAGCCGACGTGCACCAGCACGACCAGCGCACCCGCCGCGCGGAAGCGGCCCGCCAAATCCTTCGCGGAGGCCACCACCTCGGCTCCCGAGCGGGGGCCCTTGTCGCTCGCGACGATTCCTTTTTGCAGGTCGATGAGAATGAGCGCCGTGGTCGCGGGATCGAAAGTAGGCATGAGAGCTCCGAGGGTTCGACAGGGATCGGGTATGAATCATGAACGAATCCTGAGCGACGGACCGTCAGACACTGCCCAGGTCCGTCTGTAAGCCCGGTCGTGAACGGAAGCGTTGCCTCATTCCGACGCGCGCCGCGCCGGCCGGTCCATCGGTGACGTTGCCGCAGAAACGCACGATAAAGTCAATTCTCTATAAATTATTCAAATATCTGATGTATATATTATTTATGATCGAAACGTACTGCCCGATAAATCTGCATCGCGGAACTCCGTCGAATACTGGTTAGGGCTTCGAAGGCTTGGCTGCGCGTGAGGCTCCTGCGACATAGCGCCGCTCTCCGGTGGACGGATCGAACATCACGTCGACCGGATCACCGGTCGAGGGGTCGATGAATTGCTCATCCGTCCGCTGCCAAGGTCCGTCGAGCGGCTTCTCGATCCGACGATATCGCCAGCGCTCGAACAGGGTGCCGATGAGAATGATCACGCCGATGATCAACGCCTGCCAACCGGGCGCGTGAACTCCACAGGCAATGAGGGCGGCACCCCCGCAGGCGAGGATCGCTGCCGCCGCAATCACGACCGTCCTCAACATGATCAGACCGCCGGTTCCAAGACTACTGCCGTACCGTACGCGACGATTTCGCTCATGGTCTGCCCGATCTCGGCCGAATCGAATCGCATCATGACGATGGCATTGGCGTGCATGAGATTGGCGTTGCGGACCATCCGGTCGACCGCATGGCGCCGCGCCTCCTCGAGCAATTGGGTGTACTCGGTGATCTCACCGCCGACGATGGAGCGCAGCCCCGCCATGATATTGCCGCCGATCCCGCGGCTTCTGACCACCACGCCGAAGACCTGACCCTTGACCTCGCGCACGCGATGGCCGGGGACGTTCTCTGTTGTCACGACAAGCACGGGCACCTCCGTCATGCGCTGCAACCGCTGCGGGAGGTTACCCGATGTGTTATTTCCCGGCGTTGGCCGAGTTCACGAAATCGTCGCGCTCGGGGAGCGCGCAGGCCACTCGACGCGCTCAATAACCCTCGTTTTCCATATGGTCGATGGCCCACAGTGTCGGAATTGGTCCTTTCGGATATCGGTGTGGCGGGCTACAGTCAAAGCAGCCATCCGCGGTCAAAGCGGATCGGGTTTCTACTCTACGATGACGTCACCGCGCGAAGCCAGCATCGCGACGCTGCCGGACATTTCGAGTTCCTGAGGCGCAAATAGATTACCCTGTTCGCGATGTCAGCTCTCAAGACTGTATTCAAATCGCTAGATGCACGGCGTTCCCGTTCGGCAGCCATGCCCTTCATCATGGTGACGACGCTCATCGACATGATGTCGATTGGGCTGATCATTCCAGTATTGCCGGCGCTGGTGGGCAGTTTCACGGGTACGCAACGAGATCAGGCGCTCTGGTTTGGCGCCGTGACGTTCACATTTAGCTTCGCCAATTTTTTTGCATCGCCGATACTGGGCGCGCTATCGGACAGTTACGGACGCCGACCGGTACTGCTGGTCGGATTTTGCGGGCTGATGATCAGCTTCTTTGCGACGGCGGTGGCTACGTCCATCGTCACGTTGGTTGCCATACGCCTGGTGGCGGGCGCGATGCAGGCCAATCTTTCGGTGGCCAACGCCTACGTGGCCGACATTACCCCTCCCGAGGAACGGGCTAGACGCTTCGGTCTGTTGGGAGCGATGTTCGGCGTCGGGTTCATTCTCGGTCCCGTGATCGGAGGACTCTTGGGCTCCGTCAATTTGCGGTTGCCGTTCCTTGTCGCCAGCGCCCTCGCGTTTCTCAACCTCCTATATGGCTTCTTCGTACTGCCTGAATCGTTGCCCACGAGTGCCAGACACGCCTTTGATTGGCGGACTGCCAATCCGCTCGGTGCGATGCAAAGGCTGACGCAGCTGAAGGGCGTCGCACCGCTTGCCGTTGTCGTGGCCTGCAGTGGACTCGCCCAGTTCGTTCTCTACACGTGTTGGGTGCTCTACGACAGCTTCAAATTTGGCTGGGGGCCGCGGGAAAATGGTTGGTCGCTCGCAGCGGTGGGCGCTGTCTCAGCCCTAGTACAGGGTGTGCTGCTAGGCCGGATCTTGAAGCTCATCGGTGTTCGGCGGCTCGCCGTTCTCGGATTGATCTCCTCCACCCTTGCCTATGCACTGTGGGGAGCGGCTACGCAGGGCTGGATGATGTACGCAATCATCTTCGTGAATTTGCTGGGTGCCACCCTGTCCTCGACCATTCCGAGCATCATTTCAAGCGCGGCCGGCGCCCGCGACCAGGGCAAGACACTTGGCGCGGTGGGTGGCCTGAATAGTCTCATGGCCGTGATTGCCCCTGCCATCGGCGCGCCGCTGCTGACGATGGTCTCCCAGTTGCCCAAGGGTGACTGGCGCATCGGCGCCCCGTTCTACTTTTGCGCATTGCTTCAAGCGGTTGCGTTGATTCTGACGGTATTGCACTTTCGCAGCGAGAGACACGAGCGACTGGCGATGGATGCAAGCCAGTAGCGCTAGACGATCTTCACGCCTTTCCAGAACGCGACGCGCCCCTTGATTTCGGCGGCGGCGGGTTTTGGATCCGCATAGAACCACGCCGCGTCTTGGTTTTCCGCGCCACCGGCGACGATCGTGTAGTAGTTCGCGACGCCTTTCCATCCGCACGTCGTTGTTTTAGAGCTGGGCTTCAACAGTGATTTGTCGACGGCGTCGATCGGGAAATAGTGATTTCCCTCGACGACGATCGTCTCGGACGAATCGGCGATCGTAGCGCCGTTCCAGTACGCCTTTGGCATGGGGAAGTACCTCTCAAGCGGTGAATGTGGCCGGTTTGCCCGGGAGCGAGCACTCGATAGTACCAGCCTGCACGACCGCTCCGAATCATTGCCTTGGGCATTTTCTTATCGGCGAAGCGAAGAGCGAGCTTGAAACAAGGTTGACGAGGCTGAGTGGACACGAGGCTACCCATTTTCAAGGGCGGCCTCTTGAGAGGGTCCGCACGCGAGGTCGCCTTTGTTCCGACATGACGAACCGGTGCGCGTCATGGAGCAACAACTTGAGCTCGCTGCGCTTGATTTTCGACAGCCTCACCAGCAGGGTGGGATGCGGCGCGTAATGCTCGGTGACGTAGTAGACGGTGGGTTTCTCGCGAAGTAGCTCCGCCCGCTGCTCCAGATCGATACGCACCACGATGCTATTGGCTTCTGCGGATTTATTGGCTGGAATGCAGGCGAGAAGCTTGCCATTCAACTTCAACGCCGGTGCCCCATACGCCGTGCCGTCCACGACGTGAGGTAAAGCGGCCGCCAGTTCTCGGACAGTATCGAAGGTCAACATGAGACGGTGCTCCTGACGTGGATTGTGCTCCACGTATCGATGTTAGGCGAGGGCAAATCCGATGATGTGCGACCACCTGGGTGCCATCCACCGCCTACCGTACTCGAGGCCCAATCGGCGCTCGTCAGTTAAATTCGCTCAACTGCCGTGCCAAACATTCGCTGAAAGCTCGCGCCTTCGCGGGCAAGAGCCGGCTCGGCATCAAAATCGGCACCGCCACGGGTGGCAGCGACCACTCCGGAAGCACTCGGCACAGCACACCGTCATTCACGTCCGCCGCTCCCATCACCTCGTCCATGAGGCCGATCCCTTGCCCCAGGCGCAGGAGGTTGCGCAACATGGTCATGTTGTTGACTAATACTCGTGCTCCTTTCGTCCCGATCGCCACCCGGCGCCTGAGGCTTGGCGCGACCTCCGCATAGTGGATGGCCGAAACTGTCGGAATTAGGTCCTTTCGGATATCGGTGTGCCGGGCTACAGTCACGGCATGGACAAGTTGAGCCGTCCGCGGCCAAAGCGAATCGGGTTTCTGCTCTACGATGACGTCACCGCGCTCGATGTCGTCGGGCCGATGGAGGCCTTTGCCAGTGCTCGGCGGCTCACGACCACGACGCCGTGCTACGAATTGCTGACCGTCGGGATCACGAGGAAGGAAGTCTCAGCCGAATCGGGGCTGTTCCTCAGGCCACAAGTCACCTTCGCGCAGTGTCCCAGACTGGACACCCTCTTGATCCCCGGCGGACGTGGACTGCGGACACCCCATATCAACAGGTCGGTCGCGAAATGGATTCGCAGCCGGGCCAACACGACGCGGCGCATCGCGTCGGTCTGCACGGGAATCTACGGACTGGCGCCGACCGGACTGCTCGACGGCCATACGGTAACGACTCACTGGCGCTTCGCGCAAGATGTGGCCCGCAGGTTTCCGGCCCTCAAAGTGGACGCGAATGCACTCTTCCTCGGGACCGGTGCGCTGTACACGTCGGCGGGAATCACCGCCGGCATCGACCTATGCCTCGCGCTCATCGAGGAAGACTACGGACGTGCGGCGGCTCTTGCCGTCGCGCGTGAACTGATCATCTTCATGAAACGCTCGGGCGGCCAGGAGCAATATTCCGAGCCTCTGCAATTCCAAGTGGAATCGACCGACTCCTTGACGAACGTGGCGTCGTACATCCGATCGCACCTCAAGCGGGATCTTTCGGTGGAGGCGCTCGCGGGCATGGCCTGCCTGTCTTACCGACAATTCAGCCGTCGCTTCCGCGCCGCCTTCAATGCCACACCTGCGGCCTACGTCGAGGCCGTGCGTCTGGATGAGGCGCGCGCGCGGCTTAGCGAGACCCACTGCAACATCGGACAGCTGGCGGAATCCGTCGGTTTCGCGAGTGATGACGCCTTTCGCCGAGCGTTCGAGCGGCGTTTCCGTGTTTCGCCCAGCAGCTACCGCAGCCGCTTTGGTATTCCGCGCTCAAACCAGCCAAACAAGGATGTCGCACAATGAACTGGGTGCTTTACGCCTTCATCGCCTGCCAATTCTTCGTCACGGTGTTCATCGCACTGCATGACTGGGTGCCATTGGGAGCACTCAATAACCTGCCGGCAATACGGGCCACGGATAGCCGAAGCCGCCTGTTCCTGGTCACCTTGATCAGCGCCCTGCCCTTCGCGATCGGATTCGCGGCCACCGCATACTATTCCCGCACCAGGCTTCCAATGTGGCTGGGAGACTTGCTGTGGATCAGCTACGTGGCCGGCTCGTATGGCATGCTCCGCGCCTGGTGGGTGCCGTACTTGCTCGTACCGGACCCTGCCCGGGCCGCGCGCTATCAGGTGCGATTTTCGAACACGCACGCTTTTCTGCCGACGCGTAACGGTATCAGGCCGGATACCCTGCACGTGTGTTTCCACGCGGTCTTTCTGGCGACGGTTGTTTGCCTTTGCGTTCTAACATTTTCGCAGCATGTATTTCTGTCGGAGTAAATGCCGCTGGTTCACTGACCGACCCTTACAACGTCCGAACAATCCAATCGAGCTGCAAGGAGCGCACAAATGTCTTTTATTGAATCGACCCGATTAACCGGTGTTTTCGCCGCTGGCCTAAGACGCTGGATCACTTCAGCAATGCCCAGGCTCGTTTATCTCACGGTCTTTCCCTTTGCAGCGGGGGCGGCTGATTTCCGTGCCCTTGATATAGGCCAGTCCTGCGGGACCGCTCGGGACTGGGAACTGGCCCACGGTTCCATGCAGATGCCTTCACGGGCTGGTTCCGGATTGGAAATCTATGCATTCACGACCGAGGACTTTGGTCGGCATGTCGTGGTCACCTATGTTTGTGTCAATGGAGCGCTGAGAGATGGAAGCTGGCGCTTCCCTGATGAATCGTGGCAACAGGCTGTCGAGAGGTATCGAGGGCTTTACGGCACTTTAGAGTCCACTTATGGGCGAGCTGCGGTGGTGGGACATCCTTGGGACGACACCGACGATCAGAAATTCATTGCCGATAATTGGTTCCAGCTCGCGAGCATGTGGGTACTGCCGAAAGGTAACGTCGCCGTCTCATTGACCATCCAGCCGATCCCGCCTTTTAGGCCTGAGTTACCTAGATGGTCGATCGAGATTACCGTGAGCGAGGCGCATATCAAAAGCGAGCCGAAAAAGGCCGCAGCGCTCTTCCGCTCCTACATTCGGTTAACAGACGTGAACAAAATAGTGGCCGACCGCCGCGGGGCAATGTGATCCCCTATCGCCTGTTTGAGACGGCCGACCCTCGATGGTCGGCTAAGTCATTAATTTATGGTGGGACGGCTGGGACTCGAACCCAGGACCAAAGCCTTAAAAGGGCCTTGCTCTACCAACTGAGCTACCGTCCCAGGTTGGCCGCGTATAATAGCCGAACTTATCGCTCGAGTGACGCCCACAGCGCGTTCGTACCGCACACCGGCGCTCGCCGGAACGCAGGCGGCGAAGTTCGCCATCTGCCGCTCCAGAATTACCGTTCATAGTAGATTAACTCATAACTATAATTTATTGTTTTTATTTACAATATCGTCGCGTATGCTCCAGCCATCGTGTCCTGGACGCGAGGCTTGGACCCTCTGCTGATTTCGCCTGAGATGGCCATTGAATCCGACGAGTTGTGCGTCGAACAGCGTGAACACTCCACTCCAATCGCCTCGACAGGGGGCAGCGCCCTCGAGAACGATCGCGGGTGCCAGCAACATCGTCGGTATGATTCCCAATCCCAGCCGCTCGAGCATGAGTTCCCGCCGCGAGGGCGTCCGCCCGTCGTCTGGAGACATTCCATCCATTTGAGACCTCCTGAGTTTCCCCATCAGGACGTTTCATCGGCCTCCAATTCGACAGGTCGCAGTATATTTATTAATCGACGTACGGTTGTGCAACGACGGCGGATGACCGCACGGCGCATCGGATTTACCGGTAGCGCGTCGGGTCCGCAACCCCGGCTTGCGCAAACCCAGCCGCCCGCAGGCGGCACGAATCGCATCGCCCGCACGCAAGCCCCTCCTCGTTCGCCTGGTAGCAGGAGACCGTCATCGAATAGTCCACCCCGAGACGGAGCCCCTCGCGCACGATCTCTGCCTTCGACATCTCGAGGAGCGGTGCATGGATCTCGAAGCGCTCACCCTCGACTCCCGCCTTGGTCGCGAGCCGCGCAAGATGCTCGAACGCGGCAATGAATTCCGGCCGGCAGTCCGGATACCCGGAATAGTCCACGGCGTTCACGCCGATGAAGATATCGCGCGCGCCGAGGACCTCCGCCCAGCCGAGCGCGAGGGCGAGCATCATGGTGTTGCGGGCGGGCACGTACGTGATCGGAATGCCGGCGCCTGCCTTCTCGGGAATCACGAGCGTCGAATCGGTGAGCGCGGATCCGCCGATGCCTGCAAGATCCACGCGCATCACCCGATGCTCGCGTGCGCCCAGCGCCGAGGCCACGCGCGACGCCGCGAGAAGCTCCGCCTCGTGCCGCTGGCCGTAATGGACGCTGAGCGCGAACACCTCGAATCCGCTCGCGCGCGCCATGGCGAGGGTCGTCGCTGAATCGAGGCCACCGGACAGCAGCACGACGGCCCGCTTCATGCCGGGACGCTCATTTTCCAGGGACATCGCCCCACAGCACTTTGTGAAGCTGCAGCTGAAAACGCACCGGCAACCGGTCCTCGAGGATCCAGTCGGCGAGCGCCGTCGGGGAAACCTGCGTATAGCTGGGCGAAAACAGCACCGGGCAGCGCTCGATGAGCGAGTGCTCGGAGAGATACGCCTTGCTCCAGTCGTAGTCCTCGCGCGAACAGATCACGAATTTCACCTGATCGTGCGGCGTGAGCCACGCGAAATTCTCCGGAAGGTTTCGCGCCGATTCGCCGGACCCGGGAGTTTTCACGTCGACCACCCGGGAGACCCGCGAATCGACGCCGGCGATCCGCATCGCGCCGCTCGTCTCGAGCGATACCCGGTAGCCCGACTCGCACAGCCGGGTGAGAAGCATGAGGCAATTCGGCTGCGCAAGCGGCTCGCCGCCGGTCACACACACATGCTCGGCGTCGAAACTCCCGACCGTTTCGAGGATGGCCTCGATGTCCCGCCATTCGCCCTCGTGAAACGCATAGGCCGTGTCGCAGTATTGGCAGCGCAGCGGACAGCCGGTGAGGCGCACGAACACGGTTCGGAATCCAACCGAGTCGGCTTCACCCTGCAGCGAATGAAATATCTCGTTGATGCGCAGCCGCTCGCGCCTCGTCTGGACCTCACTCAATGCCGCTCCACCGTCTCAATGGTTCTCGGACGCCATCTTCTCCAGGCGCTGCTCAGCCAAACGGGCCGCCGGCGTGTCGCCGTACGTCGTCTGGACCTGCGTCAGGGCGTCCTTCGCCGCCCTGAATTGCTTGAGCTCGTAATCGCAATAGCCGACTTTGAGCAGCGCGTCGGGCACCTTGCGCGACTGCGGATACTTGTCGATCACTTTCTGGAAAGCCGCCAACGCCTCGGGAAACGATCGGTTCACGTAATAGGCTTCGCCCAGCCAGTATTGGGCGTTGTCCGCGAGCGGGCTCGTGGGGTAGGTGCTCAGAAAAGATTGAAACGCTTGAATTGCCTGATCGTATTGGTTGCCCTTGAGCAGCCCGAAGGCCGCCTGATAACTCACGGTGTCGGCCGCGCCCGCTCCGCTCGCCGGTGGGCCGCCCATCCCTGCTCCCGCCGCCGCAGCAGCGCTCGACGCACCGGCCAGGAGCACGGTGCTCCCCGGCGGTCCGGCCGGCGACGTACCGCCCGGCGACGAACCGCCCGGCGCCGATCCAGCCGAGGCGCCCGACCGCGACTCGAGCGCCTTGAGCCGCTGATCCAGATCCGCGTACAAATCCCGCTGTTGCTTGCGGCTGGTGTCGAGCCCGTGATTGAGCACGTCGATGTCGTTATGCATCGAACGCAATTCCGCCTGCAGGTTGCCCATCTGATTCGATATATCGAGCAGGCTGTTGTTGGACACCACCCGCTCGATGCGCGCCAATCGCGTCTCGAGGTCGTTGAGCTTGATCTGCACCGGATCTTCCTCGGGGTTGGTCGCGCAGCCCACGAGCGCCAGCGCGACCGCGCATGCCGCGGCGAATGCCGATGCGCGCATCCTCATCACGGCCCGTAGACGAGTTCCACTCGCCGATTCTTGGCCCAAGCCGACTCATCGTCGCCCTCGACCGCGGGCCGTTCGGCGCCGAAGCTCACGGTGGTGAGCTGATTCTCGGACGCGCCCTGCAGCATCAAGGCACGCCGCACCGCCTGCGCGCGCCGCTCGCCGAGACCGATGTTGTATTCGCGCGTGCCGCGCTCGTCGGTATTGCCCTCGAGCTTCAGCTTCGCGCCCGGATGCGCCGTCAGGTACTGGGCATTGGCCGAGACGATGGCCGCAAACTCGGGCTTGATGTCGGACTTGTCGAAATCGAAGTAGATGATCCGGCTCTCGGCCGACCCGCCCGGTCCGGCTGCGCCCTGAGCCCCCGCGCCCATGCCGTTCGCATCCGCACCGAGCGGCGCCCCGGAGGTGGACGCACCTTCACCGTTCGGGTTCGTCGAGCCCGAGCCCGCGACCGCACTGCCCGCGGTCGGCGGCTCGACGGTCGTGTTCTTTTTGGGGCAGCCCGCGAGAAGCGCGGCGGCCGCGAACAAACAGGCGATCGATACCATTTTATTCATTGAATATTCCATCCGAATGCTGCTGGAGAGATTGAAGCCACTGACGACATTATGAACTTAGTTGAGCAATTCATCGACTTGCCGATCCATCGGCATCAGAACGGCGACCAGGCGGGTTCCTGCACCTCGCCCTCGCTCGACACCAGGTTTTCCTGCACGCGACCGTCCGCGCTGACCATCGCGAGGACACCTCGCCCGTGGTTGCGGCCCGCGTAGATGATCATCGCGCCGTTCGGCGCATAGCTCGGCGAGACGTCGAACTGCCCCTTGGTCAGAATCTGCACGTCGCCCCGGCCCTTCAAGTCCATGACCGCGATCCGGTACGCCCCGTCTTCTTGGGTGACGAAGGCAAGCTGCGACTCATCCGGCGAAAGCCGCGGCCGCGCATTGTAGTTGCCCTGGAACGTGAGCCTGCGGGGATGATCGCCGGGATGGATCCCGACTCGGTAGATCTGGGGGCCGCCCGCGCGATCGGACGTGAAATAGATACTCTGGCCGTCCCTGGACCACTCGGGTTCGGTGTCGATGCCCGGATCGTCCGTGATGCGGGTGAGCCCGTTGGTGGTCAGATCGAGAATGTAGACGTCCAGATTTCCGTCGCGGGTCGACAGCGTCAGCGCCAGCTTCTTGCCGTCCGGCGAAAAGGCCGGCGCCTGATTCACGCCAGCCTTCGCGGATACGCGCCGCCGCTCGCCCGTCTTGAGGGTATTGGACGTACACCGACGGCAGCCGATCCTCGAACGACACGTACGCCAGGTTCTGTCCGTCCGGCGACCACGCGGGCGACATCAACGGCTCGTTCGACTGCATGACGATATGCGGGTTCTCGCCGTCGGAGTCCGCGACGATCAGGCGGTAGTTGCGATGCGGGAGGGACCCGAGCACCGAGACATACGCAATGCGTGTGGCGAACGCGCCGCGTATGCCCAAGATCTTGTCGAACACCATGTCAGCGATCTGATGGCTCGCGAGCCTGAGGCCGGCGCGGTTCGCGCTGATCTGATAGCCGATCAAGCGTTGGCGCGTGAGCACGTTGTACAGCTCGAAGTTGATGGTGTAGCGGTCGGGCGCCTGGGGCAGCATTTGGCCCACCACGATGTAGTCGTTTCCGAGCCGCCGCCAATCGTCGAAGCCGATGCCTGTGCCCACGTGCGGCTGCTCCACCATGTCCTTGCGGTCCATGGTCTTGAACCGCCCGCTTCGTGCCAGATCGCTGCTTACGACGGTCGCGACATCGAGCGAGGCATCCGCCGAGTCGGCGGAAAGGAACGGCACGATCGCGATCGGGACCGCATTGTCCTGCCCGCGGGTCACCTCCACGACGAACTCGGTGGCGTCGCTGCGTGAGAGCAGCATACAGGCGAGCGATGCGACCACGGCGAGCAGCGTTTTATTCATCGGGTTTGAACCTGAATGCGAAATTTCGTTGAAACAGCGCCGGATCCGGCGGATCCGGCAATGGCGAGGCGCGATACACCGCGTTCTCGATCGACTGGCGGACCGCCGCGTCCCCATTGCATTGGGTCACCTTCGCGCTGGTGACTTCGCCGCCGGGCACCTGCGTCACCTCGACCAGACAATCGACACCGACCCTTGCCGAAGACGGCTTGATCCAGGCATTTTGAATCCTGTTGCGAAGGCTCGCCACATAGCGATCCCTGAGCGGACTCGCCTCCACGGCGGAGACATGCTCCTCCTCCCCGAGTTCCTTGCGCAGCTCATCCGCTGCCGCCCTGGCCTCGGCGGCCGCCTTGGCGGCCTTTGCATCCGCCGCCGCCTTGGCCTCCGCCGCGGCTTTCGCCTCGGCAGCGGCTTTGGCGTCTGCCGCGGCTTTGACATCCGCCGCCTGCCTGGCTTGAGCCGCTTTTCTCGCATCCTCCACGGCGCGGGCGGCCTGCGCGGCGGATGCGGCCGCGGCTTTCGCCTGCTCCGCCTGCTTGGCCGCGAGCGCGGCCGTCTTGGCATCCTCGGCGGCCTTGGCCTGTTCGGCCATTTTGGCCTGTTGCTCTTGGACCTTCGCCTGCTGCTCGGCCTGGGCATCGGCGGTCGCTTTTTGAGCCGCGGCCTGGGCATCGGCCGCCGCTCGCGCCTGGGCCTCGGCCACGGCCCGCGCCTGCGCCGCCTGCTCCGCTTTGGCCTGCTGAGCGGCATGCAAAATGCGCGAATCGACGACCGTCGCATTGACCGGCACGGACGACATGCTGACCGGTGGGTGCGAGGACGGCAACACGGCCATCAGCACGAGCGCCGCCACGATCCCTCCGTGCAGGAGCACCGAATAAAATACCGGCCCGGTGTTTTCGCGCAGAAACCGCGTCATCAATGCGCCCCGTTGCTGGTCTGTCGCGGCTCTCCCTGGACCCGCGGGGCGGGCCGCTCCGGATCGGTCAACAGGCCCACCTTGTCCGCACCCGCGCGCTGCAATACCACCATGGCATGCGCCACCACGCCATAGGGGACGGTGGTGTCGGCCTTCACCAGCACGGGAGTTTCCCGGTCGCGCCGCAGAAGGGCCGCCGTGCGCGCGCCTACGGTGCTCTCCGAGGCCGGCTTGTCCGGGTTCGGCCCGAAGTTGATGTACATCTGCCCGCGCGCATCGATGGTCACGATCAGCGGCTCATGCTTCTGCAGGAACGCGGGATCGATGGGCTTCGCGCCCGCGGTCGGCAAGTCCACCTTGATGCCTTCCTTGAGGAGCGGCGCCGTGATCATGAAAATAATGAGCAGCACGAGCATCACGTCGATGTACGGAACGACGTTGATCTCCCCCATCAGCTTCCGGCGTCGCAGCGGTGCGGCCATCAGGTATCAGCTCTGCGCCCGTGCCGATCCGTGGCGTTGCAGGATGGTCGAAAATTCTTCGACGAACGTGTCGAAACGAAGTTCCAGGCGGCTGACCTGGTCGGCAAATCGGTTGTACGCGATCACGGCGGGAATGGCCGCGAACAGGCCGATGGCGGTGGTGATGAGCGCCTCGGCGATTCCGGGAGCGACGGCCGCGAGCGTCGCCTGCTGAACGTTTCCAAGGTTGTGGAACGCACTCATGATCCCCCAGACGGTGCCGAAAAGGCCCACGTACGGGCTGGTGGAACCGACGGTCGCGAGCGTCGCGAGATTGCGCTCGAGGCGCTCCATCTCGCGCATTTGCGCCACGCGCATCGAGCGCCGCGCCCCCTCCAGCAACAGGTCGGCCGCCGTGCCGAGTTGGCGCAAACGGCTGAATTCGCCGAAGCCGGACTCGAAGATGCTCTGCAGGCCGGTCCCGGCCCGGCCCTTGGTCTCGACGTTGCGGTAAAGCGTCGCCAGATCCCCGCCCGACCAGAATTGGGCCTCGAACTGATCGGCTCCGCGGCGCGAGCGGGAGATTTCCTGACGCTTGCGGAAAATGATCGCCCACGATGCGAGCGACGCGAACAACAACAGGCCCACCACGATCTGAACGATCGGGCTCGCGTCGAGCACCATGGTCCAGACCGACAAATCATTGGGCATTACGCCACTCCATGAACAAGTCCTTCGGGATGGGCCGCGCCTTCATCGTGCTCGCGTCGAGACAGGCGACGCGGGCGGTGGCATCGATCAGCTGCTCATCGCCGCGCCGTATGGTTTGCTTGAACACGATTGTGGCACCGGTGAGCTTCTCGAGTTCCGCGGTGACGATAACTTCATCATGCAGAACCGCCGGCTTGAGATAATCCACATTGACGTTGACCACCACGAACTGCAGCCCGCGCTCGGCGCGCAGCCTGACTTGATCGACGCCCAAGGCGCGGAGCCATTCCGTGCGGCAGCGTTCCATGAATTTCAGGTAATTCGCGTAATACACCACCCCGCCCCCGTCGGTGTCCTCCCAGTAGATGGTGACGGCAAATTCGAATGAGGTCGCGGAAGTCGACGGCATCAGGCGGGATCCCGGAAGAGCGGCAAATTCAGGTCGCGCTCCCCGGAAGGCGCCTTCAGGCCGAAATGCAGGTAAGCGGCGCGCGTCGCGACCCGGCCCCGCGCGGTGCGCATGAGGAAGCCCTGCTGAATCAGGAAAGGCTCGATCACATCCTCGATCGTGCCCCGCTCCTCGCTCATGGCGGCCGCGAGACTGTCGACGCCGACCGGGCCACCCTCGAATTTCTCGATCACGGTCAGAAGTAATTTTCGGTCCAGGGTGTCGAAGCCCTGCGGGTCGACCTCCAGCATGTCGAGAGCGGCCAGCGCCACCGCGCCGGAAATGATGCCCCCGGCCCTGACCTCGGCAAAATCGCGCGCCCTGCGCAGCAGCCGGTTGGCGATGCGCGGCGTGCCGCGCGAGCGCTCGGCGATGCGCGTCGCCCCCTCCGGCTGAAGCTTCAGCTTCAAGATGGCCGCGCTGCGCACGACGATCTTGGTGAGATCCGCGGTATTGTAGAACTCCAGGCGCTGCACGATGCCGAAGCGGTCGCGAAGCGGAGAGGTCAACAGGCCCGCCCGCGTGGTGGCGCCGACCAGCGTGAAAGGCGGCAGATCGAGCTTGATGGAGCGCGCGCCGGGGCCCTCCCCGATCATCAGATCGAGCTGCGAGTCCTCCATGGCGGGATACAGGACTTCCTCCACCACCGGGCTCAACCGATGAATCTCGTCGACGAACAGCACGTCCCGCGGCTCGAGATTGGTCAGGAGCGCCGCCAGATCGCCGGGTCGCTCGAGAACCGGGCCGGATGTCTGGCGCAGATTCACCTTGAGCTCGTTGGCGATGATGTGCGCCAGGGTGGTCTTGCCGAGCCCCGGGGGCCCGAAAATCAGCACGTGATCCAACGCCTCGCCGCGCATGCGCGCCGCCTGGATCGAGATGTCGAGCAGCTCGATGACCTTGGGTTGGCCCACGTAGTCCGCGATGCTCTTGGGTCGCACGGCGCGGTCGACTTTCTCGTCCTCGGGAACTGCGGCGGCGGCGATGATTCGATCCGGTTCTATGCTCATGCGTGACCTTATGCCTTTGCCGCCGATTTGAGGGCGCGGCGGATGAGCTCCGTCGTGGAAAGCCCCGGCTCATCCGCCGCCTTCAGGAGGCGGGCCGCCTCGGGCGGCTTATAGCCCAGCGAGATCAGGGCCGCGAACGCCTCGCCCTGCGGGCTCAAGGGGGACGCCCCCGGCGGCGGCGCCCCGTCCACCGCCGAAGCCGGAGCCGCGAGCTTCTGCACGCTGTCACGCATCTCGATGATCACGCGTTCCGCGGTCTTGCGGCCGATGCCCGGGATGCGGGTCAGCATCGCCGTATCTTCGGCCTCCACGATGCGCAGGAAATCTTCGACGCTCGATCCCGACAGAATTCCCAGGGCGATCTTCGGACCCACGCCGGACACCTTGAGCAGACCCCGGAACAGGCGCCGTTCGCCATCCGTGCCGAAGCCGAACAAGATATGCGCGTCCTCCCTCACCACCAGATGCGTGAACAGCGCCACCGGCTCCCCGACCGAAGGCAGACCGTAGAAGGTGGACATCGGCGCCTCGAGCTCGTACCCCACGCCGTTCACGTCCACCATCAAGGCGGGCGGCTGCTTCAGCGCCAGGCGGCCCCTGAGAAACCCGATCATCCGCGGCTCGCCGCGAGCCTGACGGCAGCTTGGTTCTTGACGGCAGCTTGGTTGAGAGAGCTCCGGACCCGCCCGCGAAGCGCATGGCAGACCGCAGCGGCGAGTGCATCGGCCGCATCAGAGGCCACAGCGCCCTCGAGCTTCAGAATGCTGCGCATCATCAGCTGCACCTGCGTCTTCTCGGCGCTGCCGGAGCCGACCACCGCCTGCTTGATCTGCCGGGTCGCGTACTCGAACACCTCGGCATTGGAATCGATGGTGCCGCAGATCGCAGCGCCGCGCGCCTGGCCGAGCTTCAATGCGCTGTCGGGATTGCGGTTGACGAATACCCGCTCGATGGCGATCTCGGAGGGCCGGTACTGAGCCACGATGCTCCGAACACAGGTGAAGATCTCGCACAGCCGCGCCGCAAATTCGCCATTGCGCGTACGTATCACGCCGCTCGCCACGTAGGTGAGCCGGGACCCCAAGGCATCCACGACGCCAAACCCGGTGCATTGCGACCCCGGATCGATGCCGAGCACCCGCACGGTCGTGGCTTTAAGCGCCAAGCGTCTCGCCCGTGGCATTTCGGGTGGCGATCATTGTCGTTGACATGGCCTAGTATGATACCGGCAATGGGCGGCCAAACCCACCCGACACGCGCCGAGGACGATGGAAACGACCGATGGAAACCACCATTCCAAGCCCGACCGCGAGCGATCGGCTCGAAGCAGGCTTCGCGGCCGTTCGTTCGCTGGATCTTTCGCAGGCCCAGGAGCCCACGCGCAAGGCGGCGCTCGAAATAGCCGAGATCGTGCGCACGCTCGACGCCGACGAGGACGTGGTGATCGCCGCGATGCTGCAGCCGCTGATGGAGGAGAAGCTTCTCGATCGGGACGCCGCTGAGCGGCAATTTGGCGAAGCCGCGGTGCAGCTCGCCCGCGCGCTGAGTCAACTGGGGCGTTTCGGGTTGCCGGCCGATTGGACCCCGGATCGCGGTCTGGAGAGCTCCCAGGCCGAAGCGCTCCGCAAGATGCTGGTCGCGGTGGTCGGCGACGTGCGGCTGGTGGTGGTGAAGCTCGCTGAACAGTTGCAGCGGATGCGCACGGCGAAAGCGCTCGACGCCCCGCTCCGGCGCAAGCTCGCCGTCGAGACCCGTGAAGTCTACGCGCCGCTCGCCAATCGACTGGGTGTCTGGCAGGTCAAATGGGAACTGGAGGACCTGGCCTTCCGATATCTGCAACCCACCGATTACCGCCACATCGCGGCGGCTTTGAAGGTGCGCCGGTCCGAGCGGGAGCGCTACATCGAGGAGCTGAAGGGCCTTCTGCTGCGGGAATTACGCGCCGCCGGGATCGAGGGAGAGATCGACGGCCGTCCGAAGCACATCTTCAGCATCTGGCGCAAAATGCAGATGAAGCGCCTGGCTTTCGAGCAGATCATGGATATCCGCGCGGCGCGCGTCCTGGTGGGCTCGGTGTCGGACTGCTACGCGGCGCTCGGCGTCGTGCATTCGCTCTGGCCGTTCATTCCCGGCGAGTTCGACGACTACATCGCGACCCCGAAGGACAACATGTACCGCTCGATTCATACCGCGGTGCTCGGTCCCGGCAACCAGCCGGTCGAAATCCAAATCCGCACCCACGACATGCACGCTCATTCCGAGCGCGGCGTCGCGGCGCATTGGCGCTACAAGGAAGGGGGCCGTTCCGATCAGGCGTATGAACGAAAGATCAACCAGCTGCGGGCGTTGCTTGCTCCCGAAAATCAGGACACCGCCCATGATTTCCTCGACCGCATGCGGGTCGAGCTGTTCCAGGACCGTGTGTACGTGCTGTCGCCCAAGGGCGAAATCGTCGACGTGCCGGTCGGCGGAACGCCGCTCGATTTCGCCTACCAGGTGCATACGGATCTCGGCCATCGCACGCGCGGCGCCAAGATCAACGGCCGCATGGTCGGGCTCGACTACGCGCTGAAGAACGGCGAGACCGTGGAAATCATCGCGGCCAAGACGCCCCAGCCCTCGCGCGACTGGCTGTCGCCGCAGTCGGGCTACCTCGCAAGTCCGCGCAACCGCAACAAGGTGAAGGCCTGGTTCCGCAAACAGAACGAAACAGAGAACAAGGTCGAGGGGCGCGCCATGCTCGAGCGCGAGATCCAGCGCCTTGGGGTGAACGTCCCACCGATGCCCGAGCTCCTGGCGGAGCTCAAGATGTCGAGCGCCGAGGATCTGCATGCGGCGATGGGATTGGGGGAGATCAGTGCGGCGCAGGTCGCCGGTGCGATTCAGCGTCTGCTGCACAATCGGGCGGCGCGGCCGGAGGAGACGCTCAGGTCACGCGCGCCGGCGCCGCGCGAACCGCAGGGGGCGATCCAGGGGATCGGGGATCTGTTGTCGACGTATGCCCGGTGCTGCAAACCGGTGCCGCCGGAGCCCATCGCGGGTTACATCACGGTCGGCCGCGGCGTGAGCATTCACAGCCAAAGCTGCGCCAACCTCGCACGGCTCGCCATCAAATCGCCGGCGCGCGTGTTGCCGGTCACCTGGGGTTCCCGGGGCGCGCACGCCCCGCACGGAGCCTTCCCGGTCGACATCGAGGTGCAGGCGTTCGACCGGCGGGGCCTGGTGAGGGACGTGAGCGCGGCGCTCGCCGACGAGAAAATCAGCATACGTGCGATGACCACGGTGACTGACGCGCGCGATCACCTGGCGCGCATGCAGATCGGCATCGATGTGGCGGACCTGCCGCAGCTCTCGCGCCTGCTCGCCAAGGTCTCGAAGCTGCCCAATGTCGTCAGCGCGCGGCGCAGGAAGTAGACCTCAGCGGTTGATCGCGTCGATGGCCTTTTTGTCCGCCGCCAACGCCGCCTCGTGGATGGCCTCGGAGAGCGTCGGGTGCGCATGGATGGTGCGTTGAATGTCCTCGGTGCTCGCGGAGTATTCCATCGCCAGCACGGCTTCGGCGATGAGTTCGCCCGCCATCGGGCCGATCACGTGCACTCCCAGCACCTCATCGTCGTCCTTGGCCGCCACCACTTTGGCCATGCCCTGCGCGGCTTCCATGGCGCGCGCCCGTCCGCTTGCCGCGAACGGGAAGACGCCCACCTTGTAGGGCCGGCCGGAGGCTTTGACCTGCTCCTCGGTTTGTCCCACCCAGGCGATCTCGGGGGCGGTGTAAATGACCGACGGGATCACCTTGTAGTTCACGTCCCCATAATGCCCCGCGATCAGATCGGCGGCCATGATGCCCTCTTCCTTGCCCTTGTGTGCGAGCATCGGGCCGCGCACCACGTCGCCCACCGCCCAGACATTTGCGGCGCCGGTCCGGCAATGCTCGTCGACCTGGATGAAACCCCGCGCATCGAGCGCGACGCCGGTGCCGTCGGCGAGCAAATCCTGCGTGAACGGACGACGTCCCACCGCAACCACCAGCTTGTCCACCTGCAGCGTGTGCTCGCCGGCTGCGTCCGCGTAGGTCACATCGACGGCCGAACCCGCCACCGCGGCGCGCGCCACCTTGGCGCCGAGCTTGATGTCGAGGCCCTGCTTCTTGAACTGCCGTTGCGCCTCTTTTGCGAGGGTCTGGTCGACCATGGGCAAAAAATCGGGCAGCGCCTCCAGCACCGTAACCTCGCTCCCGAGACGACGCCAGACGCTGCCGAGCTCGAGGCCGATCACGCCGGCGCCGATGACGCCGAGGCGTCGGGGCACGGCGTCGAACTCGAGCGCATCCCACGAATCCACGATGTACTTGCCGTCATGCGGAACCGCGCCCAAGCGGATCGGAGTCGAGCCCGACGCCAGGATCACGTTCTTCGCCGTCAGCGTCTTCTCCGCACCGTCCGGCCCCCGCACCAGCACTTTGTTTCCCGGCAACAGCCGCCCATGTCCCTGGATGCCCACCACGCCGGCGGCCTTGAACAGCGAGCTGATTCCTCCGGTCATGGTCTTGACGATGGACGCGCGACGCTTTTGCATCTGCGCAAGATCGAGCTGGATGTCCCCGATCTTGACGCCGTGGGTCCCAAACTCCTCCTTCGCCCGAACGTAGAGCTCCGAGGATTCGAGCAGCGCCTTCGAGGGTATGCAGCCGGCGTTCAGGCAGGTGCCGCCGAATGCGTAGCTCCCGTCCCGGTTCTGCCATTCGTCGATGCAGGCGACGGACAGCTTGTTCTGCGCGGCACGGATTGCCGCGGGGTATCCGGCCGGGCCGCCGCCGATCACGATGACATCGTAGTTATCGCTCATACCCCGAGCACCATGCGCGCCGGATCCTCGAGGCATTGCTTGACGGTGACCAGGAATTGCACCGCCTCCCGGCCATCGATGATGCGGTGGTCGTAGGTCAATGCGATGTACATCATCGGTCGAATCACCACCTGGCCGTCGACGGCCACGGGGCGCTCCTGGATCTTGTGCATCCCCAGAATCGCACTCTGCGGCGAATTGACGATCGGCGTCGACAGGAGCGAGCCGAACACGCCGCCGTTGGTGATGGTGAACGTGCCGCCGGTCAATTCCTCCATGGTGATGGAGCCCGCGCGGGCGCGCGAGGCAAAATTCCCGATCGACTTCTCGATGTCCGCGAAGGTGAGCTGATCGGCATCCCGCAGCACCGGAACGATCAATCCGCGATCCGTCGACACGGCGACGCCCACGTCGAAGTACTCGTGATACACGATGTCGTTGCCTTCGACCGAGGCGTTCACTGACGGAAACTTCTTCAGCGCCTCGACGCAGGCCTTGGTGAAGAACGACATGAAGCCCAGCTTGATGCCATGCTGCTTCTCGAACGAGTCCTTGTAACGCGAGCGCAACTCGTTGACGGCGTGCAAATCGACCTCATTGAACGAGGTCAACAGCGCCTGCGTCGCCTGCGCCTGCACCAGTCGATCGGCAATGCGCGCGCGCAGGCGCGTCATCGGCACGCGCTGATCGACCCGTCCGCCGCGCCTTGCCGGCGCGGGCGCGGGTCGCGGGCACTGGCGCGGCCGGGGCCGCAGGCGAACTCTCCTGGGTGGCGAGGAAATTCACCACGTCCGATTTCGATACCCGTCCGTCGCGTCCGGCGCCTGCCAGCGCCTTGGAGTCGAGCTTGTTCTCCTCCGCCACGCGCTTGGCGGCGGGGCTGAGTTTGACGCCGGTGTCGGCCATCGATGACCGGTGCGTTCGCGCCGGGAACCGCCGGTGCGCTCGCGCCGGGAACCGCCGCGGTGCCCGCGCCGGTACCCGCGCCCCGTTCCTCGATCAGCGCCAGCACCTGTCCGCTGGTCACCGTGGTCCCATCCTTGAGCCTGATCTCCGTGATCACTCCGGCCGCCGGGGCCGGCACCTCGAGAACGACCTTGTCGGTCTCCAGGTCGACCAGATTTTCGTCGCGGGAGACGCTATCCCCCGGCTGTTTGTGCCACGCGACCAAGGTGGCGTCCGCCACCGACTCCGGCAGCTGCGGCACCCGCACTTCGATTGTCATGAACCCGTCCTAGTGTGAGCCGCCGTCGGGAGGCGCATCGTCTGTCGTGAGGTCTCTTCCGGCGGGACGCCCTGCAGCGCGGCCGTGACCAGATTCTTCTGCTGTTGCTCGTGCAGGCTGGAGATGCCGGTCGCGGGCGCAGCGGCGCCGCCGCGACCGGCGTACAAGAGCTCATCCTTCGGGCCAAGCGGGGCTTGCAGCCGATGGCGTATCTGGTACCAGCCGCCTTGATTCTGCGGCTCCTCCTGGCACCAGACGATCTCGCGCGCATTCTCGTATTTGCGCAGGATCGCCTCGTACTCCTCCGAGGGGAACGGATACATCTGCTCGAGGCGCACGATCGCGACGGCGTTGATCTTCGCCTCGCGCCGCGCCTTCAACAGATCGAAATACACCTTGCCGCTGCAGAGCACGACGCGGGTCACCGCCGACGCTTCGGGGTCGTCGATGTCATCGATGATGGTCTTGAAGCCGCCGCCCGCGAGCTCCTCGAGGCGCGATACCGAGAGCGGATGACGCAGCAAGCTCTTCGGCGTCATGATGATGAGCGGCTTTCGCAGCGGCCGCACCATCTGCCGCCGCAGCATGTGGAACATCTGCGCGGGGGTCGAAGGCACACACACCTGGATGTTGTATTCGGCGCAGAGCTGCAGGAAGCGCTCGAGCCGGGCCGAGGAATGTTCCGGACCTTGTCCTTCGTAACCATGCGGCAGAAACAGCGTGAGTCCGGACAAGCGTCCCCATTTGGCTTCGCCCGAACTGATGAACTGGTCGATGATGACCTGTGCGCCGTTCGCAAAGTCGCCGAACTGTCCCTCCCAGATCGTCAGGCAATGAGGCTCGGTGGTCGAGAACCCGTACTCGAAACCCATCACGGCCTCTTCCGAGAGCACGGAGTCGGTGACGGTGAAGGTGGGCTGGTTGGTCGCAAGATGCTGCAACGGAACGTAGCTCCTGCCCGTGGTCTGATCGTGCAACACCGCGTGGCGGTGGAAGAAAGTGCCGCGGCCGCTGTCCTGGCCCGTCAGCCGCACCGGATATCCTTCCTGGATCAGGCTCGCATAGGCCAGGTTCTCGGCGCAGCCCCAATCGAGGGCGAGCTCTCCCGCCACCATGCGCTCGCGCGCCTGCATGACGGCGAGCACGCGCGGCTGCAGGGTCCAATCTGCCGGGTAGGTGGTGATGGCTTTGCCGAGCGCGCGCAATCTCGCCATGTCGACCGCGGTCTTCACCGGCTCCGACCAATCGGCGCCGAGATATTCGCTCCAATCGACCGTGTACTTGTTGCCGATGAGGCCGAGCGCGGCACGCGCCTGCGGCTTGCCCTCATCGAGACCCGCACGGTATTGATCCATCATCGCCGCCGCGTCGGCCGTGGCGATCACGCCCTCTGCCACCAGCTTGTCCGCGTACAGCTGACGGGCGGTCGGCTTCTTGCGGATGACCTGATACATCAACGGCTGGGTCGCCGCAGGCTCGTCGGCCTCGTTGTGTCCGTGCCGGCGGTAGCATACGAGATCGATGACCACGTCCTTGTGAAACTTGCGCCGGTAGGCGAGCGCGAAATGCGTGACGAAGCAGACCGCCTCGGGATCGTCGGCGTTGACGTGGAAGATCGGCGCCTCGATCATCTTCGCGACATCCGAGCAGTACAGCGTCGAGCGTGCGTCGCGCGGGTTCGAGGTGGTGAAACCGACCTGGTTGTTGATGATGATGTGAACCGAGCCGCCCGTGTAGAAGCCCCGGGCCTGCGACAGCTGCATCGTCTCCATCACGACGCCCTGACCCGCGAAGGCGGCGTCGCCGTGGATCTGCACCGCGAGCACCTTGTCGCCCTTCACGTCGCCGCGGCGCTCCTGACGTGCGCGCACCGAACCCTCCACCACGGGGTTCACCACCTCGAGGTGGGAGGGATTGAACGCGAGCGCGACATGAACGTTGCCGGCCGGAGTTTTCAAGTCTGCGGAGAACCCCTTGTGGTACTTCACGTCCCCCGAGCCCCGCAGCTTCTGCAGGTCGTAGTGGCCCTCGAATTCGATGAACAGATCCTTGGGCGACTTGCCGAGCAGGTTCACCAGCACGTTGAGCCGGCCCCGATGCGCCATCCCGATGACGGTCTCCTCGATGCCGGCGCGCCCTCCCAGCTGCACGAGCTCGTCGAGCAAGGGAATCAGGCTGTCGCCACCCTCGAGCGAGAAGCGCTTTTGACCGACATACTTGGTATGCAGGTAGCGCTCCAGGCCCTCGGCCGCCGTCAGCTGCCAGAGGATGTTCTTCTTCTCCTCGGCGCTGAAGCGGTGCTGGATCCGCTCCGCCTGGAAATTATCCTGCAGCCACAATCGTTCCTCGGTGTCCGATACGTGCGCGAATTCCGCGCCGATGGTGTCGCAGTAGATGAACTTGAGGGTTGCGAGAATGTCCTTCAGCTTGCTGCGCGCCGGCAACGCCGCCGTTCGGCTGCCCGTGAAGAATTCGGTCTCCATGTCCGCGTCCGACAGGCCGAAGTACTTGGGATCGAGGATGTAGGGCATGCCGCGCGGCGACAGGCCCAAGGGATCGAGGTTCGCAATCAGGTGTCCGCGGTTCGCGTGGACCTGGATCAAGCGCGACACGGCGGCTTGCTTGGCGCTCGCGGCGCCGGCGGTTTCGCCGCCGGCGGCCGTTGGTGCAGCGGCGGCGGGCCTTTGCAGCTGCGCCGCGAGGCGCTCGCGGATTTGCCGGTGGGTTCCCGAAGCACCGGCGGGCGCCGCGCCCTTCGCGAGGCCCGCGAAGTAGCGTGCCCAGCCCGGCTCGACGGAGGCGGGGTCTTTCAGAAATTGCTCGTACAGATCCTCGACAAAATCGGCGTTTCCACCATACAAGGCCGTGGTGGCGAATTGATCGGCCAGTGAGTCGCTCATGGGTCCTTCGGAAGGGTCAAAAACCTTAATTACATCAAGGTGATGAGCAGGAAAGGAAAACGGAAAGATCGGACGCAGCAGTTTAGCCCAACGAGGCACGATATGGAATGTGACGCAGGCCGCCAAAATTACAGAATGTACAGGTCCGCGAACTGCCGCAGCATACCGACCTCGTGGCCGATCAGCACGAGATAGGCCAGCAAGATGCAGTACAAGATCACCTCGACACGCAGCACCCGCATGAAGCGGTAGCCCGCCAGCAGCACCATCAGCGCGACGCAGACCCCGGTGATCGCCATCTTGAGCCCGGCGAACACGGCGGTATTGCCACCGACGAACAGCGCCATGAAGGGATTGACCTCCACGGCCCCGGCGGACAAGAGCTTGAGGGTCAGAAATGCGTCCACGACGCTCAAAATCAAGATGCCGATCGAGACTGCCCAGAGGTGCGTGGCGTGCCAGTCGAGCACGTGGAAGCGCCCATCCTCCACGCGCCGCGCGGGACGGCGGCGGCGCGGACGTATGCTGCCGTACAACAGCGACCACCAAATGCGCTGGCGCCGGTCCGGCCGGCTTCTGCGATCGCGCGCCTCCCGACTCCCCGTCGACTGCGCAGCGGCAAAATCGTCCGGAGTCGGTGGGATGAAGCTCATCCAAGTACTATCCCGATTTCGCGGCTTGTTCGGCAGGCGATGCGTCATAATACCGGCCGCCCAGGCGCAAATTTTGTGACGCGGCGGTCACGCGGCGCTCACCATCTGCGCCATGAAGTCGGCCACGTTCATGCCCGACAGGGTGGCGCGATCGGCGAACATCCGCTTGATCGATTCGGCTTGCTTCGCCCCGAAATGCGCACCGACGCTCGCCTCGAACTTCTTGACCAGCACCGGCATGCCCTCGGCCCGGCGCTTGCGGTGGCCGATCGGATAGTCGACTTGAACGCGCGGGCTCGACGTGCCGTCGTCGAAGTGGACC
Source organism: uncultured Gammaproteobacteria bacterium (assembly GCA_963748995.1). Taxonomy (GTDB): domain Bacteria; phylum Pseudomonadota; class Gammaproteobacteria; order Steroidobacterales; family Steroidobacteraceae; genus Bog-1198. The sequence continues at coordinate 161,480 of CAVVKU010000022.1, forward strand.
TGCACCGCGTTGCCGATGTATCGCTTGTCGGCTGCGTAGTACTCCTGCGTGAAAACCGCGTTCTCACGGACTTCCGTTTTGGCGCGCAGCGCATCGACCCGCGGGTCCCGCGCGATGTCGTCCTCGTAGTCCGCCGCCGTGAGCCGGCCGAACAGCAGGGGAATCGCAACCATGTATTGAATGCAGTGATCGCGGTCGGCGGGATTCGCCAGGGGTCCCGTCTTGTCGATGATGCGCACCCCCGGTTCCTGCGTCTCGATGGTCACGCGGCTCACCCGGTCCAGGCGATCGCGTACCTGGGGGTGCAGGGTCATGGCCGCTTCCACCGCGGTCTGAGCGTGAAATTCGGCTGGAAAAGAGATCTTGAACAGGACGTTCTCCATCACGTAGCTGCCGAAGGCCTGCGGCAGCGCCAATGTCTTGCCCTTGAACAAAACGTCCTGGAAACCCCAGGTCTTGGCGCTGAGCGCGGACGGATAGCCCATTTCGCCCTTGAGTGCGAACAGCGCATGGCGAACCGCGCGGCTGGTCGCGTCACCGGCCGCCCAGCTCTTGCGCGAGCCGGTATTGGGCGCATGACGATAAGTGCGCAGCGCCCCCCCGTCGATCCAGGCATTCGACACCGCGTTGATGACCTGATCGCGGGTGCCGCCCAGCATCGCCGTCACGACGGCCGTGGATGCGACGCGCACCAACAGCACGTGATCGAGCCCGACCCGATTGAAGCTGTTCTCCAAGGCGAGAACGCCCTGGATCTCGTGTGCCTTGATCATGCCGGTGAGCACGTCGCGCACCTTGAGCGGCCGGCCGCTGCGCGACAGGTAATCCGCGGTCGCCAGGATGCCGCCGAGATTGTCCGACGGATGCCCCCACTCCGCCGCCAGCCAGGTGTCGTTGAAGTCGAGCCAGCGGATCATCGCGCCGATGTTGAAGGCCGCGTTGATCGGGTCGAGCTCGTAGGAGGTGCCGGGGACGCGCGCGCCACCCTTGAGCGTGGCTCCCGGAACCACCGGCCCGAGAAGCTTGGTGCACGCCGGGTATTTCAGAGCCTGGAAACCGCAGGCTAGCGTGTCCATGAGGCAGTAACTCGCGGTCTCGTAGGCGAGATCGCTGTTGATCTCAACGCTCGACGCATAGTCGGCGATGGCCGCCAGCAGAGCGTCCGGAGCCGGCCGCTCGGCCGACTTGATATCGTGTGACATGAATTCCCTTTTTGGGCGCCCGCTCAGGGACGCCGCTCCAGTGGCAGAAATTTCAGGTTTTCAGGGCCGGTGTAATTCGCGCTCGGCCGGATGATCTTGCCGTCGATGCGCTGCTCGATGATGTGCGCGGCCCAGCCGGACGTGCGGCTGATCACGAACAACGGTGTGAACATGGCGGTGGGCACGCCCATCAGATGATAGGACACCGCCGAATACCAATCGAGGTTGGGGAACATGTTCTTGGCGCTCTTCATGACCGCCTCGATGCGCTCGGCGATGCGGTAGCCCTGCAAGTCCCCGGCGGCCTCCGCAAGCGACCGAGAGACCTCTTTGATGATCTCGTTGCGGGGATCGGCGATCGTGTAGACGGGATGCCCGAAGCCGATGATGACTTCCTTGGCCGCCACCCGACGCCTGATGTCGCTCTCCGCCTCGTCCGGCGAGGCGTAACGCTGCTGAATCTCGAAAGCCACCTCGTTCGCGCCGCCGTGCTTGGGTCCGCGCAGCGCACCTATCGCCCCCGCCTCGCAGGAATAGATGTCGGAGCCGGTGCCGGCAATCACCCGGGCGGTGAAAGTCGAAGCGTTGAATTCGTGCTCGGCGTACAGATTGAGCGATGTATGCATCGCGCGCACCCACTCTCGCGAGGGACTCTTCCCGTGCAGCAAATGCAGGAAATGCGCGCCGATGGAGTCATCGTCCGTCTCGAGGTCGATGCGCTTTGCGCCGTTGGCGAAGTGATGCCAGTAGCAAAGCATCGAGCCGAGCGAGGCGAGCAGCCGATCCGCGATGTCGCGCGCCGCCTCGATGGGATGGCCCCCGGCCTCGGGTTCCATGCACCCGAGCGCCGACACCCCGGTGCGCATCACGTCCATCGGGTGGCTCGATGCCGGCAATTGCTCGAGGATGGTGAGCACCGCCTTCGGCGGAATACGCAGACTCTTGAGCTTGGCCTTGTAGGCGGCGAGCTGCGCCCGGTTCGGAAGCTTCTCGTGCACCAGAAGATGGGCGATCTCCTCGAATTCGCAATGCATGGCGATGTCGAGGATGTCGTAGCCGCGGTAGTGCAGGTCGTTGCCGCTTCGCCCCACCGTGCAGAGCGCGGTATTGCCGGCGGGAACGCCGGACAGGGCCACCGACTTCTTCGGCTTGAGTCCCGTCGGCGACATGCTCGCCGGAGCTTGCGTTTCGCTCATTTCTCTTTCCCCTCTCGGAACAATTCGTCGAGCTTGGCCTCGTAGGAGTGATAATCGAGGTACTTGTAGAGATCCACCCGGCTCTGCATTCGATCGATGACGTTCTTCTGAGTTCCGTCGCGGCGGATGGCCTCGTAGGTCGCGAGCGCGGCCGCATTCATGGCGCGATAGGCGGAACAGCAATAAAGCACCACGTCGACCCCCGCCGAGGCCAGCTCATCCCGCGTGTACAGCGGCGTGTGCCCGAATTCGGTGATATTCGCGAGGATGGGCACCCCGACCGCCTCCTTGAAGCGGCGGTACATGGCAAGGTCGGTGATCGCCTCCGGGAAAATCATATCGGCGCCGGCCTCGACGCAGGCGACCGCGCGCTCGATGGCCCGGTCGATCCCCTCGACCGCCAAGGCATCGGTGCGCGCCATCACGACGAAGTTCGAGTCGGTGCGGGCGTCGACCGCCGCCTTCACGCGATCGACCATTTCCTCCCGGCTGACGACCTCCTTGCCGGGACGGTGGCCGCAGCGCTTGGCCTGGACTTGATCCTCGATGTGCAGGCCGGCGGCGCCGAATTTGATGAACGATCTGACGGTGCGGGCTATGTTGAATGCGCCGCCCCACCCGGTGTCCGCGTCCACCAGGAGCGGCAGCGGGCAGGCATCGGTGATGCGACGGATGTCGGTGAGCACGTCGTCCATGGTGCTGATGCCGAGGTCGGGGACGCCCAGCGAGTTCGCGGCGACTCCGCCGCCCGAGAGGTACAGCGCCTTGAATCCCGAGGCCGCCGCCAGGCGGGCGGTGTACGCGGTGATGGCCCCCACGACCTGCAAGGGACGCTCTTGCGCGACGGCGGCGCGCAAACGCGCGCCCGGGGACATAGCGGACGGGATGCTGTTCGGTGCCATGATCTTGAATTCCTGCAGGATTGAAACTATAGAGGTATTAGCGCCGGGGCCGGGTGACAAAACCGATCAAATCGTCTGAGCGATTTTGCAACACCGCATTCGAGTCCGGCGTGCGACCGCGCCGCTCCCCGGTCACCCTTGCTGGCCGCGCCGAAATTCCCCGGGAGACGCGCCGGTCCACTTCTGAAATGCACGATGGAATGCGCTGCGCTCGGAAAATCCCAATTCCAGGGCGATGTCCACCACGCTTCGATCCGAGTCGCTCAGATAGCTGATCGCGAGGTCGCGGCGAAGCTGATCCTTGATTCCCTGATACGTGGCGCCCTCCTCGTGCAAACGCCGCCGCAACGTCGCCGCGGTCATGTTCAATTCCGCGGCGAGGGTGTCGAAATCCGGCACCTCCCCGGGGAGCCGCTGCCGCAACCGGCGGCGGATGCGCGCGCTCACGCTGCTGCCGTTCTTGTATTTGGTCACGATGTTCTCGGGGGCGGTGCGCAGAAACTCCTTGATGCTGCGCTCGTCCTGCACCACGGGAAGCCCCAGGTAGCTGGCGTCGAAGGCGATTCCGGTGAACGGCGCATCGAATGAGAGGTCGTTCGAAAACATCACCCGATATTCATCGCTGTGCGCGGGCTTCGGGTAGCAAAATTGAGCACGCAGGATCGGGATCCGCCGGCCGACCAACCAGCAGGCGACGCCATGCAGCAGAAGGAGCAGGACCTCCTGCCCGAACACCCGGTGCGGCAGGTCCGCTCGCTGCTCCCGCAGCACGATGGTCGCTTCGCCGTCGTCGCATTCCAGCGATCCTGCGATGTCGTCGAGGATCAGTCCGTAGAAGCGCAGGCTCCGCTCCAGCGCATGACCCAATGTCCTGCAACTCAGCACCGAATGGCAGAGCATGGCGAAGCTGCCCGACTTCATCCGCCGCGAGTCCTGGCCGAAAAACTCGTCGTCCAAGGTCAGGGCGATGAGGCGCCATAATTTTCCATAGTGTTCGGCGGAAACGCGCGCATGCGGGCTTTGCAGCAGCGTCGGCGACAGCCCGACGGCGATCAGCAGCTCGTCCGCGTCCAGATGCCGGGCGCGCACCGCCTCGAGCGCCGCGGCGACGAAACAGATGGCCACCGTACCCGGCTCCGGCCGGCCGGCAGGGGCAGCGTGGCCCGGAAACAGCTCGATCGATGACTCCTGCATGGAGGCGGTAGTTTACGCGATGCAGAGGGCCTAATATATGCATGTCCTGGCCCGGGCTGCTGCGCTCGGTCCGTCACGTCAATTGGAAGGGGTATTCTCAATGACCAGCTCTGTCGCGGCGCTCAAACCGCAAGCACCCACCGTCAAAATGCTGCTCGACGGCAAATTCATCGACTCGAAATCCAGCGAGTGGCACGACGTGGTCAATCCGGCGACGCAGGAGGTGCTGGCTCAGGTGCCGTTCGCGACCGAGGCGGAGATCGACGCGGCGGTGGCCTCGGCCAAGGCCGCGTTCAAGACCTGGAAGAACACGCCGATCGCCGCGCGCGCCCGGATCATGCTGAAGCTGCAGGCGCTGGTGCGCGAAAACATGAGCCGCATCGCGCAGACGCTCTCCGCGGAACAGGGCAAGACCCTCGCCGATGCGGAAGGCGACGTGTTTCGAGGACTCGAGGTCGTTGAGCATGCCTGCTCGATCGGCACGCTGCAGCTCGGCGAGTTCGCCGAAAACGTGGCCGGCGGTGTCGACACCTACACCATGCGCCAGCCCATTGGGGTGTGCGTCGGAATTTCACCGTTCAATTTTCCGGCGATGATTCCGCTATGGATGTTCCCGATGGCGATCGTGTGCGGCAACACCTTCGTACTCAAGCCCTCCGAGCAGGATCCCATGACGCCCATGCTGCTCGCGGAGCTGGTGCTGCAAGCCGGCGTCCCGCCGGGCGTGTTCAACATCGTCCATGGCGGCAAGCGTTCGGTCGAAGCGCTGTGCACGCACCGAGACGTGGCGGCAGTCTCCTTCGTCGGATCCACGACGGTCGGGACGCTGGTTTACAACATGGCCTCCCAGCACGGCAAACGCGTGCAATGCATGATGGGCGCCAAGAATCACGCCGTGGTCATGCCCGATGCGAACAAGGATCACGCCTTGAACGCCCTGGTCGGCGCCACCTTCGGCGCGGCCGGGCAGCGTTGCATGGCGACTTCCGTCACCGTGCTGGTCGGCGAGGCGAAGAACTGGATTCCGGACATCGTCGCGAAGGCCAAGACCCTGAAGGTGAGCGCGGGTACGGAGAAAGGCGCGGATCTCGGACCGGTGGTGTCGAAAAACGCCAAGAACCGCGTGCTCGGCCTGATCGACGACGGCGTCAAAGAAGGCGCGAAGCTAGAGCTCGACGGCCGTTCCATCAGGGTGCCGGGCTTCGAGCAGGGCAATTTCATCGGCCCGACTATATTCTCGGGCGTCAAGCCCGACATGAAGATCTACACCACCGAAATATTCGGTCCCGTGATGGTGGTTCTCTCCGTCAACACGCTGGACGAGGCGATCGCGCTGATCAACGACAACCCCATGGGCAACGGAACCGGAATCTTCACGCAAAGCGGCGCCGCGGCCCGCAAGTTCCAGAGCGAAATCGATGTCGGCCAGGTCGGCATCAACGTGCCGATCCCGGTGCCCGTGCCCTTCTTCAGCTTCACCGGCTCGCGCGGCTCGAAGCTCGGGGATCTCGGGCCGTACGGCAAGCAGGCGGTGCAGTTCTACACACAGACCAAGACCATCACCTCGCGTTGGTTCGACGATGCCACTGTCTCGGGCGGCGTCAACACCACCATCAGCCTGAAGTGAGGATCGAGGATATCGCGGCCGTCGTCACCGGCGGCGCCTCCGGATTGGGACGGGCCGTGGCCGAGCGGATCGTGGCACGCGGCGGACGCGCCGTGATCCTCGACGTACAGGAGGAGGCCGGTCAGGCCGCCGCGCGCGAGATCGACGCCACGTTCGTGAAATGCGACGTGGGCGCGGAGAGCGAGGTGAACGAGGCGATGGCGCATGCCCACCGCGCCCTGGGGCGCATCAACCTCCTGGTGAACTGCGCAGGCATCATCGGAGCGGGGAAGCTCATCGGGCGCGAGGGGCCGATGGCCGGCGGTTTTTTCGAGAAGGTGGTCCGGGTCAATCTGATCGGAACCTTCCTGTGCGACAAGGCCGCTGCAGCCCTGATGCGCGATAATCCGCCCAACGCGGACGGCGAGCGCGGATTGTTGATTCATACCGCCTCGGTGGCGGCTTTCGAGGGGCAGATCGGCCAGGTCGCGTACGCCGCAACCAAGGCGGGTATCGCCGGAATGACCTTGCCGATCGCGCGCGAGCTCGCCGGGATCGGCATCCGCTGTGTCACGATCGCCCCCGGGATCTTCCTGACGCCGATGCTTGCGAGCCTGTCCAAGGAAGTTCAGGATTCGCTCGGCGCCCAGGTGCCCTTTCCTTCGCGCCTCGGCAAGCCCGAGGAATTCGCCCAGCTGGTGCAGTCCATCATCGAGATTCCGACATTGAACGGCGAGGTCATCCGCCTGGACGGCGCCATTCGGATGCAGCCGCGCTAGTGGCCGCCGTCATCACCGCGGACGAGGCGGCCCCGGGGCAGACAGAGCTCCACCGCGGCATCGGTTCGCGGCAGCTCGGCATGATCGCCATCGGCGGCGCCATTGGCACAGGCCTGTTCTTCGCCAGCGGCAGCGCGATCTCGCAGGCCGGCCCCGGCGGCGCCATGCTGGCCTACGCCATCATGGGCGTCGCGGTCTATTGCATGATGCAATCCCTGGGCGAAATGGCGACCCAGCTGCCGATCCGCGGCTCCTTCGAAACCTACGCCGAGCGCTTCGTCGATCCCTCGTTGGGTTTCGCGGTCGGCTGGAATTACTGGTTCAGCTGGGCCATCACCCTGGCGGCGGAGCTCGTGGCCGGATCGCTGATCGTCAAATTCTGGTTCCCGCATTCCAACTCCACGTTCTGGGCGCTGGGATTCTTCGCCCTGCTGCTCGCGCTCAATCTGCTTTCCGTGAAAGCCTATGCGGAGGCCGAGTACTGGTTCGCGAGCATCAAAGTCGCCACGGTGCTGATCTTTCTGCTGGTCGGCGGGCTGATGATCGCCGGGATGCTCGGCGGCCACAACGGCGGCTTCGCGAATTGGACCCTGGCGGACGCCAGGACCGGCACCCACGCGCCCTTCGTCGGCGGTCTCTCCTCCATGCTGCTGGTGTTTCTGGTGGCGGGTTTCGCGTTCCAGGGCACGGAGAGCGTGGGGCTCGCCGCGGCCGAAACCAGCGACCCGGGGAGAAACGTGCCGAAGGCCATCAGGAGCGTGTTCTGGCGCATTCTGCTTTTTTACATCGGCTCGATCCTGGTGGTCGGCACGCTGATCAGCTACACCAATCCCGACCTCTTGCACGGCGATGAGGGCCACGTGGCGCTGTCTCCCTTCACCATGGTGTTCCAGCAGCTGCCGCGGTTCGGCTTCTACGCCGCGAGCCTCATGAACGCCGTGATCCTGTCGGCCGTCTTATCGTGCGGAAATTCCTCGATGTATGTGGCTTCGCGCATGTTGTACGCCATGGCGCACAGCGGCAAGGCGCCGCGGGTATTCGGCCGGGTCAACGCCCGCGGCGTGCCCACCGCCGCTTTGCTGGTCACCGGCGCCGTCAGCGCCATGGCGTTCTTTTCCACGTTCGTCGGCGATCAAAAGATCTATCAGATTTTTTACAATGCGTCGGGCCTCAGCGGCTTTTTGATCTGGCTGGGGATAGCGATCTGTCATCTACGCTTCCGCAAGGCGTGGGTGGCGCAGGGCAGGAGTCTGAACGACCTGAAATTCAAGGCGCGGTTCTTTCCCTATGGACCCTGGCTCGCGTTGATCCTGTTCCTCGTCGTGCTGTTCGGCGCCAACATCGGCGTGTTCCAGGCACCGGTGTTTTCCTGGTTCGATTTCATCACCGGCTACCTGATGATCCCCGTGTTCGTGGCGCTTTATCTCGGCCACAAGTTGTGGTGCAAGACGCGACTGGTGCGGCTCGAGGACTGTAATTTCGAGATGGAGTGACGAGGGCGTCCGGCTCTTACAGAAGATCCCGTTTGATGATGCTCGGGGTTTCCCGGCGGAATATCTCCACGTCGCCCTTCCTGGCCACCACCCATTCCTTCAGATGGAACTCTTCGGCGGTTGCGGTCAAGTCACCGCCGACCTGGATGGTGCAGTCCCAATCACCGCGCTGCCATCGGTGCATGTGCTCCAACTCCATGCGGCAGCTGATCGGGTCGCCTTCGGTGATCTCGATGATGCGCTTCGATGAGCTCGTGATGGTCGTGCCGACGGCCGAAACGAACGTGGTGGAGGGTTGGCTCTCGCTGTCGTAGCGGATCCGGCCGTCGGCATCGCGGATCGGCATCTGCGCACGGTTGGACGCTGTCAGCGGCGCCTTGACCCACTGCAGGCCGTTGGCGTACCCGCCCCCGCCCTTTTTGTTGGCCTGCTCGGCATGGATCACGGGAATGGTGAAAGGCGCTTCCCTCGCAGGCACAGGACGCACGGGCAGCACGAGGTGCGAGGCCCCGAGCGCGATGTCGAGCGTCGCGATTTGCGGCGACGGCCAGATCAGCGGCCACAAGCTCTCCGAGATCGCAGCCCGGATGCGGCTTCCCTTCTTGAATCGATGCGCGATCATGTACAGCGGCAGCTCGATATCGTAGAACTCACCCGGCTTCAGGGCGGTGGGCTTCTCCATCGACTCGCGGTGGGTGAGATTCAACACGTTGTAGCTGACGAGCCAGGACTTTCCCTCCGGCGTCACCTCGGTCAGCCGCACCGCAATCTGGGCGACCGGCACATCGGCGCTCACCCGGATTTTCGCCAGAGGATATCCAAGTATTTCCAGATCGCGATCGAGCGGCGCAGAGTCGAACACGAGCGAGTTGCGGTCGTCGGGGCTCTGCTCGAACTCGGTCGGGCGCCCGTAGACCCATTGCGGCTTGGTCAAGCCGACGACCTTGTTGCCGACATACCTGACGCGATCGCGGGATTTCGCCGTGTGCGACAGCCGTCCGCCGGCATCGAAATACAGGTTCGAGGACGCGCTGCGGGGAGACGGCCAGACATCCTCCGCCACCCAACGGCCGGGCACCTCTTGCGGGAACGCTTCCGAATCCGCCTTGTACATCATGTAGACCCGCAGCATGGGCTCCTGCATGATTCCCGTGTCGACCCCCTGGAGCCATTGCTGCCACCAGCGCACTTCCTCATACGGCCAGTCGAGTCCCAGCGGGGTCGCGAGATTCGGGAATATATGGCCCCAGGGGCCGATCAGGCCCTTGCGCGGCACCTTGAGGCCGGCGAGCAGCTCGCCGATGATGTTCTCGTACGGATCGCCCCAGCCGTCGACCACGTAAACCGGACACGTGATGGCCGAATAGTCGGTGGCGACGGAGCCGCGCTTCCAGTACGCATCGTAGGTCTGATGCGTCGACCAGGTCTTGAGGATCGCGGGTGTCGCCTCGAGGCGTTGACGCCACATCGACTCCCACTGCGCGCCCACCAATTGCGGATCCGGCGGCGCCGACATCTCGCCCTTGAAAGCGGTGCCCCACCCCATGTTCTGCTCGCCGTAGGCGCCCCCCATGTAATGGGCATCGTCGGTGTAGCGGTCGACGACGCATCCCATGGGCATGATGGCCTTGAGCTCGGGAGGCCGCAGGGCGGCGATCTGCAGCGCATTGATCCCGCCCCAGGAAATGCCCCGCATGCCCACCGATCCATTCGACCAGGACTGCTTGGCCAGCCAGGCAATGACCTGCACCCCATCGGTCAATTCGGGAACGTCGTACTCATCGACGATGACCCCCTCGGAGTTTCCGCTGCCGCGGATGTCCACCCGCACGAAGGCAACCCCATAGGGCGCAAGATTTTCGCCTGTCTTATCGTCGCGCCACCGCAGATCGTCCCACAGGCGGTAAGGCAGATACTCGAAGACCACCGGCACGGGGTGGGTGTCAGCCCCTTCAGGAATCCACAATCGCGCCGCCAGGCGGACGCCGTCGGACATCGGGATCCATTGGTTCTCGATGATCTTGAACGCTCGCTTGGCCGGCAGGCTCCACGCGGGAGCGGCGGTCGAGCGCTCGCTGCACAGCGCGAGCGGACCGCCGATGGCGGCGACCGACGCCGTCGCAGCGGTACCCAAAAGCATTCTGCGCCGGGAAATCGTCATCGAAGCCCTCCCCCTATCCAACCTTCATCGAGCCCCTCGAGGGCTCGCTACCGATTCGCCCGGTCGCCAAACTTATACGAGAATCGCACGCCCAGCACCCGCGGCCGATTGGTCGTGGTGAGCGTCTGGAAGCTTGCCGAGCTGATGTACACCTGTGCGCGGGTGTCGGTGAGGTTGTCCCCGAAAAATTCGAATGTCCAGGCGTCCTTGGCTACGCCCGCCGCCGCATCGTAGGTGGTGTACGAAGCGAGCAGATAATCGGGGGGCGCGATGGTGCCGATATTGATCACATCGGCGAAAGAATGATCGGTGTACTGCGCTCCTGCTTGCACGTGCCACATATAGTCGAACATCGGCGCTTCGTAGCGCAGGCGCAGATTGGCCTGGACCGGAGGCGCATTGGCCAGCGGGCTCCCGGCCCCGCGGGTCGGGAAAAGCGAGATGACGGTACCGTTGTCGACCAGGGAGGGCTCGTTGACCTGCTCACTGTGATTGAATGCGAACGACGAGTTGAGCGTGAGCTCGTTCGTGACCCGGTACACCACGTTCCCCTCCGCACCGCGCACCCGGTAATTCGGACCATTGACGGTGAAGCCCGAATTGCCGTAGAGCTCCGCGTCGTAAATCTGAAGCTGCACGTTCGACCATTCCTCGTCGTACACGGCGCCGTTGAACTGAAGCCGGTGATCGAACCACTGGGTCTTCCAACCGATCTCGTAATTCTTCAGGGTATCGCTGTCATAGAAACGCGGCACGGAAAACTTGCCGTAAAGCGGCGAGGTCGGTGGAATCAAGCCGACGCCCTGGTTGAAGCCGCCGGGCCTGAAGCCCTCCGAATACGTGGCATACAGCATCACGTCATCCGCAGGCTTCCAGCTGAGATTCGCCTTGCTCTTGTGGCCCGAATTCCCCTGCGAAAAGTTGAACAGGTCGAAGATGCCGTGGGGAGGTGCGCAAGGAACTATGTTCCGGCAGCCGTAGACCGAATCCGACTGTCCGCTGTCGAAATTGTCGAAGCGGAAAAAGCGGGTCCCGGCGCTCAATGTCAACGAGTGCGGAATGAGGTCGAATGCCACCTCGCCAAAGACGGCTTTTTGCTCGTACCCGCGCGTAATGTCGCTCAAGAAAGCGGTCCCCGCGACCCGCGGGTTGGGGTCGAACACGTCGACGCCGGCGCCGGAAATGGGCTTGAGCGCCGGGAAGCCCGCCTGAGGGTCGGCATACAGGAAGTTCTGCGAGGTCTGGATTTGGTAGTCCTCCCAGAAAATCCCCCCGATCGCCCGCAAGCGCTGATCGTCGGGCGAGCTCACCCGAAATTCATGGCTCTGGTGGGTGTTTCTCTCGACGTTGTGCCAGGTCGCGCTCGGCGAGTAGCAAATGGCCGTGCTCCCCGGCGTGAACTGGGGTCCATTGCACTGATAGTAGGCCGCGAAGGGACCGCGGGCATAGTTCGTGTAATCGGCGGTCTGATCCACGTTTCTGACGAGGTATCCCCCGGTGTACACCAGCTTGAGCGGACCGATGCGCCCGTTCAAGGTCCAGGCGGTGTCCTCGAACTTGTCCAGATCCTTCGACGGGTTGTACTGCTGCACGTCCAGATCGCCGAGCTGCGGATCGTACGCAAACACTCCGTCCGCCTCCATGCTCTGGTAGCTCTGCTGCACCAGAAGATTCCAATCCTCGTTGAACTGATAAAGTCCCGATGCCCTCATGCCCTTGTAAGTCAGCGGATTGAACGCATTGCTGACCACGCTCGCGTTCGACAGCGTTGCGCTGCCGGGAGGCACGACGCCGCCGAAGTAATAGGCGATCCCGGCATCGGTCGGCGCACGGGCAAACGTCGACGGCACGTTGTGAATGTATCCGCCGCGCGAGTCATCGTAGATGACCGCGCGCAGCGCCAGCGTACCGGGGATGACCGGGATATTGATCATCGCGACGCCCGAGGCACTCGGATCGCCGTGGGCCGTCGTCGAGTAGCTCGCATCGACCGAGCCCTCCTCGGCATCGAGCTTCGGCTTGTTGGTGATGTAGCGCACCGCGCCCGCTTGCGCGCCGGCGCCGTACAGAGTCCCTTGTGGACCCTCGAGCACCTCGATTCGCGCCAGATCTGCGGCGTAGACGTCGAGGTTGCGTCCGGGAAGCTGGGCCGACTGATCGTCCAGGTAGATCGCGACATTCGGGAACGCACCGGTGCCGCCGACCACCTGGCTGCCCTGGTGGGTGGTCGAGAGGCCGCGCATGTAGACCTCGTCCTGGCCCGGAGCCACGCCGGCGGTCGACACGTTGGGCAGGTACTTTACGAAGTCATCCAGGGTCTGGACGTTGAGCTCGCTCAAGGTGTTGCCGGTCAGGGCGGTGATGGCGATCGGCACGTTCTGGAGGTTCTCGCTGCGGCGCGTCGCGGTGACCACGACTTCCTCGAGTTCGTTGCCCGCTCGTGGTCTGCGCGAACGCCGCACCTGCACCACCCAGTCCCAGCGCCATCGCGATTGCCCGCGAGAGCGGATGGCCGCCCGACTGCGTCTGCGCTCTTTTCATCCCACACCCCTGCTTTTTTGTCGGTTGCGCGGTCCGACTGTACCGCTCGCGAGGCGCCTTACAACGCGGGATCGCGGCAGTTCGCGTGCGCACGAGCGGGCGCGTCAAAATGGTGCGAAATCACCGCTGCGGTCTGCGACTCAAGCGTGCATGCCGGCTCCAGCGCCGGATCACGCCCTGGATCGCATCCAACCCGTCCGTCAATGCGGCCGGCCCCGGCTGCAGAATGAGCGGCGACTTGATCTCGTGCAATTCGCCGTCGCGAACCGCGGGCACCGCGTCCCAGCCCGGCCGCGCAGCGACGAGATTCGGTCTGAAGCGTTTGCCGCACCATGATCCGAGAATCACGTCCGGCGCCCGGCGCACGACCTCCATGGGATCGGCGAGTATCCTGTCCCGGCCGAGCGCGCAGGCCGCGCGTTCCGGAAATACATCGTCGCCGCCCGCAATGCCGACGAGCTCGCTCACCCAGCGAATGCCCGTGATCTGCGGCTCGTCCCACTCCTCGAAATACACGCGAGGCCTGCGGGGAAGAGTGGCTGCCTGCGCGCGCGCCGCTTCGATGTGCCCCTCGAGCTCGCGCGCGTATCGCTCGGCCCGCTCGGATGCTCCGACCAACGCACCGAGCCGCCTCACATAACCCAGGATTCCCTCGACCGAGCGATGATTGCTGATCCACACCTCGACGCCCGCCTTGATCAGCGCCTGCGCGATCTCGGATTGGATGTCGGAAAAGCCCACGACGAAATCGGGCTCGAGGTCGAGGATGCGGTCGAGCTTCGCACTGGTGAACGCGGAGACCCTGGGCTTTTCGCGGCGCGCCCGCGACGGCCGCACGGTAAATCCGGAGATGCCGACGATGCGCTCCTCTTCACCGAGCGCGTACAGCACTTCGGTCGGCTCCTCCGTGAGGCACACGATCCGATGCGGGTAGCGGCGATCCACCGTCAGAGCACGCCCTCGGCGAGCGCGGCGGCGGCTCCGTGAACGACGCTGTGGGCGAGACCCGGCGCCTGGGACAGCACATGGTGCGCATAGAAAACCGCGGTCTCGATCTTGGCGCGATAGAAGTTCGCGGGCAGCGAAGGCTCTCCCCCCGCCGAAAGGCGCTCGCCCGCGATCGCCGCCGAGCGCAGCAGCTGCCAGCCGCCGGCGACGATCCCGAACAGCTTGAGCAGCGGTACCGCACCGACGGATACCTGCTTGAACTCGATGCCGTACTGGGAGACCACGTAGTCCACCGCCCGCTCGAGCGCGTCCACGGAATCGGCGAACACCGCCGCCGCCGCGCTGAGACCCGGTGTGCTGCGCAGGCCGCCCGAGAGCGCGCGCATGTCGGCGATCAACGCCTTCGCGGCGACGCCGGAATCGCGCGCCAATTTCCGGCCGACCAGATCGTTGGCCTGGATCGCCGTCGTACCCTCGTAGATCGGGGTGATGCGCGAGTCGCGGAATTGCTGCGCCACGCCCGTTTCCTCGATGAACCCCATCCCGCCGTGAACTTGCACGCCGAGCGATGCGATCTCGACGCTGGTTTCCGTGCACCACCCCTTGACCACGGGAATCAAGAGATCCGCGAGCGCCTGGTGTCTTCTGCGCTCATCGGGCCTTGGATGCAGGCGCGCGGCATCGAGCGAGACGGCGGCCACGGCGGCGAGCGCGCGCATCGCCTCGGTCTGCGATTTCATGAGCATCAGCATGCGCCGCACGTCCGGGTGGCGCACGATCGCGACGCGGCCCTTCTCGCCCGGCTCCGTTCCCTGGACGCGCTCATTGGCGAAGGCGAGCGCGCTCTGGAAGGCGCGTTCCGACAGGCCGACGCCCTCGAGCCCCACCGCGAATCGCGCCGCATTCATCATGATGAACATGTATTCGAGCCCGCGGTTCTCCTCGCCGATCAGCTCACCGATGGCGCCGCCCTTCTGGCCGTACGCCAGAACGCAGGTGGGGCTCGCATGAATACCGAGCTTGTGCTCGACCGACAGGCATCGGACGTCGTTGCGCTCGCCGATCGAGCCGTCCGGCTGAACCAGAAACTTCGGCACCAGGAACAGCGAAATCCCCTTGACGCCTTCCGGCGCTCCCGGCGTGCGGGCCAGCACCATATGGATGATGTTGTCGGTGAGATCGTGTTCACCGTAGGTGATGAAGATCTTCTGGCCGGAAATCTTGTAGAGGCCGTCGCCCACCGGCTCGGCGCGCGTGCGCACCGCCGCGAGATCCGATCCGGCCTGCGGCTCGGTGAGGTTCATGGTGCCGGTCCAAACGCCTGCAACCATTTTCGGCAGGTAGGTCTTTTTCTGCAGCTCCGATCCACGAAGATCGATGGCTTCGATGGCGCCGCGCGTCAGCATGGGGCAGAGCGTGAACGACATGTTGGCGCCGTTCCACATCTCCTCCACCAGCGCCGACAGCACACGGGGCAGCCCCTGCCCCCCGAACTCCCGCGGGCATGCGAGTGCGCTCCATCCGCCCTCGACGAACGCGCCATAGGCCTGTTTCCAGCCGGCTGCGGTCGAGACCTGGGTGTCGTGCCAGCGAACGCCCTCGACATCGCCGGAGCGGTTCAGCGGTGAGAGCACCCCGCCCGCGAACTTGGCCGCCTCCTCCAGGATGGCTTCCGCCACGTCCGCAGTTGCGTCCTCCGAGCCGGGCAGCTCGGCAACGAGCTTGCGATCCAACAGCTCGCGCAGCACGAACCGCATGTCATCGAGCGGTGCCTGATAGTTCTGCATGGTCGTATCCTCGATCAGCCGTAGGTGTAGAAGCCGCGGCCGCTCTTGCGGCCCAGGAGGCCCGCCGCCACCATCTCGCGCAGGAGCGGCGCCGGCCGGTACTTCGGATCCCCGTAGTCCCGTTGAAACACTTCCATCACGGATAGCAGGGTGTCGAGCCCGACGAGGTCCGCGAGCGCCAGCGGCCCGATCGGATGATTGCAGCCGAGTTTCATGCCCTCGTCAATGTCCGCCGCGCTCGCAACGCCGTCCTGCAGCGCGAAAATCGCCTCGTTGATCATCGGGCAGAGCACGCGGTTGACGGCGAAGCCCGGGGAATTCTTGACGCTCACGGCGGTCTTGCCGATGTGCCGGATGAATTCCGCCGCCCGCGCGTGGGTGTCCTCGCTGGTCAGCAGGCCGCGGATGAGCTCGACCAGCGCCATGAGCGGCACGGGGTTGAAAAAATGCATGCCGATGAAGCGCTCGGCGCGGGATGTGGCCGCCGCGAGCGCGGTGATCGAGATGGACGAGGTATTGGTGGCAAGTATCGCCTCCGGCCGCATGATCTCGTCGGCCTGCCTCATGATGCGCTGTTTGACCTCGAGATTCTCGGTCGCGGCCTCGATCACCAGATCCATTGCGCCGAGGTCCGAATAACGGGTGCTGCCGCGGATGCGGCCAAGCGTCGCGGCGCGATCCGCCGCGCTCAGCTTTTCCTTCTTCACCAGACGGTCGAGGCTTGCCCCCACGGCGGCGATTCCCCGCTCGACCGCCGCATCGGACACATCGATCATCACGACTTCGATTCCGGCGGCGGCGCTCACCTGGGCAATGCCGTTGCCCATCGTGCCGGCTCCGATCACGCCTATTTTCTTCAAAGCTCTTGTCATTGTCGCAGACACTCCATTACATGTTGCGGCGGTACTTCCCGCCGACCTCGTACAGCGTTCCGGTGATCTGACCGAGCGAGCAAGCCCGCACGGCCTCCATGAGCACTTCGAACGTGTTGCCGTTGGCGATCACCGCGCTGCGCAGCCGCTCGAGGACCGGCGGCGCGCCGGCGGCGTTGCACGCCTGAAATTTTCGCAGTCTCTCGAGCTGCGACTGCTTCTCCGCCTCGCTCGAGCGCGCGAGCTCGATGCTCTGCGGGGCCGCCTCAGCGGCCGGATTGCGGAAGGTATTGACGCCGATGATGGGCAGCGAGCCGTCATGCTTCTTGTGCTCGTAGAACATCGACTCGTCCTGGATCTTGCCGCGCTGGTAGCCGGTCTCCATCGCTCCAAGCACGCCGCCGCGCGAGGCGATCGCGTCGAACTCCTTGAGCACCGCCTCCTCGACCAGGTCGGTCAGCTCGTCGATGATGAAGCTTCCCTGGTTCGGATTCTCGTTCTTGGCGAGGCCCCACTCCCGGTTGATGATGAGCTGGATGGCCATCGCGCGGCGCACGCTTTCCTCGGTGGGGGTGGTCACCGCCTCATCGTACGCATTGGTGTGGAGGCTGTTGCAGTTGTCGTAGATCGCGCAAAGCGCCTGCAACGAGGTGCGGATGTCGTTGAACGCCATCTCCTGCGCGTGCAGCGATCGCCCGGACGTTTGCACGTGGTACTTGAGCTTCTGGCTGCGCTCGCTCGCGCCATACTTGTTCTTCATGGCGACCGCCCAGATGCGGCGCGCGACGCGGCCGATCACCGAATATTCCGGATCCATGCCGTTCGAGAAGAAGAACGAGAGGTTCGAGGCGAAATCGTCGATGTGCATGCCGCGCGCCAGATACGACTCGACATACGTGAACCCGTTCGCCAGCGTGAACGCGAGCTGTGAAATCGGATTCGCGCCGGCCTCCGCGATGTGATAGCCGGAGATCGAGACGGAATAGAAATTCTGCACGTGGTTGTGCACGAAGTATTCCTGGATGTCCCCCATCATCTTGAGCGCGAATTCGGTGGAGAAGATGCAGGTGTTCTGACCCTGATCCTCCTTCAGGATGTCGGCCTGAACCGTGCCCCGCACGGTCGACAGCGTCCACGCCTTGATCTTCTGCAGCTCGTCTTCCGTGGCTTCGCGTCCGTTCTGGTCCCGGAACTTGTCGACCTGCTGATCGATGGCGGTGTTCATGAACATGGCCAGCAGGATCGGGGCGGGCCCGTTGATGGTCATGGAGACGGAGGTCGACGGCGCACACAGGTCGAAGCCCGAATACAGCACCTTCATGTCCTCGAGCGTCGCAATCGAAACGCCCGAGTTCCCCACCTTGCCGTAAATGTCCGGCCGGGGGTCCGGATCCGACCCGTACAGCGTCACGGAGTCGAACGCCGTGGACAGCCGGTGCGCCGGCATGCCTTCCGACACCCGCTTGAACCGCTGGTTGGTCCGGAACGCGTCGCCCTCCCCGGCGAACATGCGCGTGGGATCCTCGCCCTCGCGCTTGAACGCGAACACGCCCGCGGTGTACGGGAATGAGCCGGGGACGTTTTCCTTCATCAGGAAGCGCAGGATCTCCCCGTCGTCCTCGAAACGCGGCAGCGACACCTTGCGCACCTTGGTGCCGGAAAGCGACTCGTAAGTAAGCGTAGTCCTGAGCTCCTTGTCGCGGATCCTCACCACGTATTCGTCCGCCGCGTAGAGCTCGCGGGTCTTCGGCCATTGTTCCAGGAGCTTGACCGACGCAGGACTGAGCTCGGCCGCCTTCGCCGAGATCAGCTCGCCGAATTCCGCGACCGGCTTGCCGGCGCGCTCGAACAGGGTGCGCGCGGTTTCGAGCGACTGGCGCTCCCGCGCGGCGCGCGCCTGCGCGTCGATGTGCCGGTGGTAGTCGCGGACCGCTCCGGAAATCTCGGCGAGGTAGCGTACGCGCTCGGGCGGCACCACCGCGCGGCCGCGGGAGGAGGCTTTCACCGCGGTACGCGGGAGCTTTCCGGGCTTGACCTTCAGGCCTTGCTCCTGCAGGCGCGGCAGCATCGCCTGGTAGAGCGCCGTGACCCCATCATCGTTGAAGCGCGAGGCCATGGTGCCGAATACCGGCATGGTGTCCGGCGCCTGTTGAAAATGACCCCGGTTGCGCTGGTACTGCTTGCGCACGTCGCGCAGCGCATCCTCGGCGCCCTTGCGATCGAATTTATTGATGGCGACGAAGTCGGCGAAATCGAGCATGTCGATCTTCTCGAGCTGGGAGGCCGCGCCGAACTCAGGCGTCATGACATACAGCGAAGTGCCCACCAGCGGCACGATGCCGGACTCTCCCTGACCGATTCCGGAGGTCTCCACCACGATCAGGTCGAAGCCGCTCAACTTGCAGCAGGCGAGGACTTCCGGAAGTGCCGCAGACAGCTCGTTGCCGGTGTCCCGCGTCGCGAGCGAGCGCATGAAGATCTTGTCCGAGTCGATCGCGTTCATCCGGATGCGGTCGCCGAGCAGGGCGCCGCCCGTCCGCTTGCGGGAGGGGTCGATCGAGATCACCGCAATACGCAGCCGGTCCTCCTGATCGAGCCGGAGCCGAAGAATGAGCTCGTCCGTCAGCGAGGACTTACCGGCCCCGCCGGTTCCCGTGATGCCGAGCACCGGGAGCTTGAGCGGCGCCGCCGCCTGCAGGATCGCCTGGCGGCTGCGCGACGAATACGCGCGGTTCTCCACCGCGGTGATGATGCGGGCGAGCTTGCGCCGGTCGCCGGATTTCAGGGCCTCCGACGCATCGGATTCCGCAGGCGCCAGCGCGGCAAGATCGTAATCGCTGGAGCGGATGACATCATCGATCATGCCCTGCAGGCCGAGCGTTGCCCCGTCCTGCGGCGAATAAATCCGCGTGACGCCGTAGGCGATGAGTTCGCGAATCTCCGCCGGCACGATCACCCCGCCGCCCCCGCCGAACACCTTGATGTTCTCGCCGCCGTTCTGGCGCAGCAGATCGATCATGTACTTGAAGAACTCGATGTGGCCGCCCTGATAGGAGGTGACGGCGATTCCCTGGGCATCCTCCTGCAGCGCTGCGTTCACGATCTCCTGCACCGAGCGGTTGTGCCCCAGATGGATCACTTCGGCCCCCGAAGCCTGCAGGATGCGCCGCATGATGTTGACCGAGGCGTCGTGCCCGTCGAACAGCGACGTGGCGGTAACGAACCGAACCTTGTTCTTCGGCTGATATGGCGCCGGTTTGGCGGCGAGCGAGACGGCGTTCACGTGATCGGCTCCTTGCGCGCAGGCGCGCGTCCGGACGGCTTCGCCGCGGGGCGCGGTGCGAGACCGAGATTGAAGATACGGATGAAGGCGTCGGCAATCTCACGGGGTGTCATCGATTGGTTTTCACGATACCAGTGGGCGATCCAATTGAGCGCTCCCGCAAGGGCAAAGGAGGTCATCTTGAGATCCTCCGTCCGGATCGAGCCGTCGCGCACGCCCTCTTCGAGCAACCGGCGGATCCCCTGATCGATCTCGGACTTGAGCCGCTTGATGTGCAACAGCGACGAGGGGGCGAGCCCCAAGTCCTCGGCCCGCACCATGCACCAACCATACTCCGAGGCGATGGCCTCGGCGTAATGGCGCATCATTTCATTCAAATGTCCGCGGGCCGTGACGCCGGCCTCGCGAGGCCGCCGAAACGGCTCGAGCACCCGTTCCAGTCCGGCCAAGATGCATTCGAGCAGCAGCTGCTCCTTGTTCGCGACGTAGTAGTAGATCGTCGGCTTGCTGACGTTCAGCGCCGCCGCGATTTCATCGATCGACGTGTTGTGGTACCCGCGGGCGTTGAAAGCCCGTGCGGCGGCCCGAATGACGGCCTCGCGCTTGATGTCCCGGTTGCGCCGGGTGGTCTTTCGGACGGGCCAGGGTGAGACCAGGGCTGTGCCTTCGCTGTCGGGCGTTGCTGCGCGCGATTTGCCGACCGACCTCATCGAGCCTCGCATTGCCGCGGCGCGGCGCGCCTGACCATTATCCTACCAGGGGGTAGATCCTACTCCTGAGTAAATATTACCGTCAAGTAGTAATCAGCGGCTGCTCGAACCTCGATCAAATTGATGCTCCGGCAGGTGAACGCCGTCTGGTTGCCCTGATTTAGAAGCGAGTAGCGGCATTCCACCACCCCGCGCGCAGCGTCCGAGCGACTCCGCCGTTTCGTGAGCATCTCCGAGCGCGCCCTGAGCTCGTCCCCGGCTCTGATCGGGTTCGGCCAGCGCACTTCCTCCCAGGCGATCCCGCAAATCCAGCGGATGTCGCTGCTGATCTCGTGGTCCAGGCGGCGCCATATCGCCGCGCCATGGATGCCGGACGCGACGATCTCGCCGAATATGGATCCGGCGGCAGCGGCGGGGTCGGCGTGAAAATACTGCGGGTCGTAGCGGGTCGCGAACTCCAGGAGCTCCTCCAGGGTCACCTTGCGGGTGCTTGACTCGCGCACCTCGCCGACCACAATGTCCTCGTAGTAACGCCCTTCAGCCGCCATGAGAACACCCATGAGCTCGAGCACGCCTCTGGAATACACGACCTTGGCCCGGCGGATCGAGCGGCTCGAGGCGCGCGCGGAAATTCGCGAGCTGGTGGCACGCTATTGTTTTGCCGTCGACGGGCGCGACGTGGAGGGCATCGGCGAATGCTTCACGCGCGGCGGGGCGTTCCGTTCCTACGACGGCAAGATGGATGCGACCGGCAGGGCCGCGGTCATCGAGCAGTTCCACGGCCGGTTTGCCGTGCTCGGGCCCAGCAATCACTTCACCCACGACCAGATCGTCACGTTCGACGACTCCGATGCCGCGGTCGGCGACGGGCCTGGTCAATGCGCATGCCGAAGTGGTGCGCAACGGCCGCCCCCTGCTCGCATCGCTGCGCTATCACGACGACTACCGGCGCGAAGACGGGCGCTGGCGATTTCACGTGCGCACCCTCGCCTTCTTCTACTACGTGGAGCCGCAACGGTATCACGAGGTCATGCTCGGAACGCTGCGCAACGAAGCCTATCCGGCTCCGCACCCGGCCGACTTTCCGGAAGCGTTGCCGACCTGGCAGCACTACTACCGCGAGCGTCCGCGCCGCTGACCTGTGCGGCGCGGCCGCGGTCACTCATCCTTCAGCGCCAGACGGATCGCCGCCTCGATGCGGGGTGGTCCGGGCACGTATAGGCGCTCGAGCGCGGGTGCGAACGGAATGGGCGTGTGCGGCGGGGTGACCTGCACGATCGGCCGCTTGAGCGAGCGAAAAGCCTTCTCCGCGACGGTGGCGGCGATGTCGGCCGCAATGCCGCACCGGGGCGGTGACTCGTCGACGATCACCAGCCGCCCCGTGCCCTCGACGCTCTCGATGATCGTCTCCGCATCCAAGGGCGACGTGGTGCGCGGGTCGATGAGGTCGCAGGTAATCCCTTCCTTGGCAAGCGCATCGACGGCTCGTTCGGCGAAAGGCACCATCCGGGCAAACGCCACGACCGTGACGTGCTCGCCCTCCCGCACCAGCGCGGCCTCGCCGAAGGGCACGGTGTAAGGCTGCTCGGGCACTTCGCCTTTGCGCGGGATAAAGCGCCTTGTGCTCGAAGAAAATGACCGGGTCATCATCGCGGATCGCCTGGATGAGAAGGCCCTTGGCGTCGTAGGCATTCGATGGAACGACGATCTTCAGACCGGGAACCGCGGTCAACATCGCGTAGATGGATTGGGAATGTTGCGGGCCCATGTTCATGCCCGCACCCATCGCCATGCGGATCACCACCGGGCAGCGCGTCTTGCCGCCGAACATGTAGCGGAATTTCGCGATCTGGTTGTAAACCTGGTCCAGGCACACGCCGATGAAATCCGCGAACATGATCTCGGCGACCGGGCGCAGGCCCGCGAGCGCCGCGCCGGCCGCCGCGCCGACGATCGCAGACTCCGAGATGGGGGTGTCGAGCACGCGGCCGTCGCCAAACTTCGGAAGCAGCCCTTTGGTGACGCCGAAAATTCCTCCGGATGCCTCGCGCTGCCCCGACGTGCCTCCGGCGCCGCCCGAGACATCCTCGCCGAGCACGATCACGCGCTCGTCCCGCTCCATCTCCTGATGAAGGGCCTGGTTGAGCGCGTCGCGCATGCTGAGCTGGGGCATGAAGGTCTCAGTATTGAATGTAGACGTCGGAATACAGGTCGGCTTCGCCCGGAGGGGCGGCGGCTTTCGCCTCGGTAACCGCCCGCTCGATGAGTGCCGAAACTTCCGCATCGATGGCGAGAAGAGCGGCCGCGGACACCGATCCATCCGCCTGGGTGCGCGCGCGGAAGCGCTCGAGGCAATCCATCGTGACCCTTTGCCGGGCCACCTCGTCCTTCGCGCGGTAATTCTGCGGATCGCCTTCGAAATGCCCATAAAACCGCGTAGTCGTCGCTTCGATGGTGCTGGGACCTTCGCCCCTCTTGGCGCGCTCGACGGCGCGCCCCATGGCCTCGCGCACGGCGTGGAAGTCCGAGCCGTCCACGCGCTCGGCGGGCATGCCGAACGCCCGCGATCGAGCCGCGAGATCGCCGGATCCGACTGCATACGCGGCGCCGGTATGCTCGCTATAGCCGTTGTTTTCCATGACGAAGATCGCCGGCACCTTGAGCACGACGGCCAGGTTCATGGCCTCGAATACCGTGCCCTGGTTCGCGCTGCCGTCGCCGCCGAAGGCGACGCTCACCGCGCGGTTGCCTCTGAGCTTGCAGGCCACGGCGGCGCCCACGGCGATCGGCGGCCCTCCGCCGACGATCGCGTTCGCGCCCAGCATGCCCTTCGCGAAATCCGCGATGTGCATCGAGCCGCCCTTGCCGCCGCAGAGCCCCTCCTTGCGCCCGTAGATCTCCTTCATCATGCCGATCACATCGCAGCCCTTGGCGATGCAGTGACCGTGTCCCCGATGGGTGCTCACGATGTAGTCCTGGTCGCCGAGGCAGCTGCACACGCCGACCGCGACCGCCTCCTGGCCGGCGTACAGATGCGTGAAGCCCGGGATCTCGCCGGTGGCGATCTCGATGTGAAGCCGCTCCTCGAACTCCCGGATCAGCTTCATTTGCCGGTACGCGGACAGCAGGAGCTCCCCGCTGAGGCCCGATGCGTTGCTCATTTGCCGTCTCCGCCCGCCCAGGCATCGCGGTCCGAGCCGGGGGGAAATAAATAGTCGTCGATCACCTTGTGAAAATGACGGATGCGAAGCTCCTGCCGCCCGAGCCACAACCCGCCGAACCCGCGCGAATGCATGCCGGCCTGCACGTTCGGCAGGTTGGCCGCATCCTGGTCGAGCACCAGGCCGATCGTCTTGTCGCCGTGTTTGAAATGCTGGTGCTTGGCGCGTTCCGGCCAGGGTTGCCCCTGCGGCACGAGCTCGTAGGTCCATATGTCGTAATACATCTTGTCGGGATCGCTCGCATGCGGACGCTGGCGGAATATCCAGAAGTCGTCCGCGTGCAGGTTGAGGGAAAGATTCGGAAAGATCGTGTAGTGGTAGTCGTCGGTGAGCTGATCGTCGTTGAGCTCGGAATAATCGCGCCCTTGCCGGGGCCCCACGGCGCGCTTCTGTTTCTGCACGTCGCGCCGGATGTTGGCGACCGGCTGGTCGTAATCCACCGGGTCCATTCCGGCCGTTTTCATGATCATCTTGATCGACTCCGGAATGCCGGGAGGCTTGCGCACCCGGGGAGAGACCGTTCCGAAGGGAATCAGGTAGCGGCTGTGGCGCTCGTAACAATCGATCTGGATATCGAGATCGTGCAAGTGCCAGAGCAGCTGCGGATGAATGCCCTGAACGTGGTAGCTCTCGTTGAACGCGTCGACGGAGGTCTTCCAGTTGCAATCCCACTCCACCGTGATGTCGCGGGTTTGCACCATGCGCTCGAAGTGATAGGGGTCGAGGTGCAGCGGGATCGGATCGAGATAGTCGGCGAGCGGCCGCGCATCGGGATCGAGCGAGAACCACACGAAGCTCCCCCACTCCTCGCAGCGGACCTCGGTGAGGCCGTAGGCCGGCGCGCCCTGGGGAAATGTGTCGACATCGGGGATGCGCCGGTAGCTCCCGTCGAGATTGTATTCCCAGTGGTGGTACAGGCACTTGAACGAGAGCGAGGATCCCGCAGGTTCCGCGCCCGCAGGGGCGCAATCGATTGCCGCGATGCTGGCAGACGTTGTAGAAGCCGCGCACGCTGCCGTCGGACTGGCGCACGACGATGATGGACTCCGGGCCGATCTCGGTGACGATGTAGTCGCCCGGATGCGTGATATCCAGGGCGCGGCCCGCGACCAGCCAGACCTTGGTCCAAAGGCGTTCCCATTCGAGGCGCATGAACGCCGCCGAGGTGTACCGGCGCGGGTCGATGATCGCCGTTCCGAGGTTGGGGTCGTCCGCCTTTTCGTGCGGTGTCCCGGGTGTCGAGGCGGTGCGGCCGTCCGCTCCGGGTTTGACCCGGACCACCGGCGCATACGGGGGCGCGGCCGAGCGGCGCAGGAACTCTTCATCGTCTGCCATTCAATTCGCCTCGCTCGACAGCCGGCCGGCCCAGCGGATCCCACGCCGCAGGATCTCGTGGTACACGGGAAGCTTCCAACTGCCGCGCTCGACAGCGGGATATTCCGCGATCAGGGGCCGCATGTCCCACTTGCCGCGGCAATGGCCGAGCGTGCAGTACAGCACCTCGCCGCCCTGGTGCTCATGCAGGTAGAGCACCAGTTGGCGATCCGAGCCGCGGTTCGCAAGCCCGGATTCCGACGTGCCGCCCGGCCAATGTTTCGCCGTGAAGCCGGGCGCTTCACCGCTGAAGCGGGTATGCAGCAATGCGTGATTCGATCCGTGATACTCGGACAGGTACAACTCGTCATCGGCATCGAACGGCTCGATGCCCTCGACCAGGGGATGCGACGCATCGCTCACGTCCACCCGATAGGGTCTGATCGGCGGATGGGCGAGAAATTGGCTGCCCAACATCTTCATGAACCCCGTATGCCCGCGGGGCGCGTCCCAGCCCCTGCCCTTCACGTACTTCAGCACCGAATTCGTGCCGTGCAGCGCCAGCCATCGGCCACCCGCCGACAGGAAGCTCGTCAGGAACTCCTCCTGCGCGGCATCGGGAACGACATCGCAGGTGTAGGTGATGAGAAAATCCGCTTTCACGATCGCTTCGCCGTCGCTGTAGTCCTCGGCCACCCTGACCCGCACGCGTTCGTGCTCGGCCAACAATTTCAACAGCTCGAGCCGCGCATAGTCCATGTCGTGGTAGCGGCCGCCGCAAATCAAATAGCCGTTGACAGGGCCTGACGCCATGCGGCCGGCCGTCAGCGACCCGGGCACCGCACGCTGCGTTTCACAGCTGCACCCGCTTGGTGAATCCGTTGTCCGCGATGATGTTGGCGCCGGTGATGAGGCTCGCCGCGGGGCTCGCCACGAACACGATGACCCGCGCTATCTCCTCCACCGTGCCCATCCGGCCGCAGGGGAGCTGCTTCATCGCCCAGTCGTACAGCTTCGCCTGCGTGCCCTTGATCATCTCCCACGCGCCGCCTTCGAAGTAAATCGGGCCGGGTGAGACGGTATTGACCCGCACGTTCTTGCGTCCGACATATTGCGACAATTGCTTCGAGTAAGTGATGAGGCCCGCCTTGATCGCGTTGTAGGCCATCGGCGCGGCGAATGTCTCCACGGCATTGGTCGACCCGATGATCACGATCGATCCGGCTCCGGATTTTTCCAGGTGCGGCATCAAGGCCTCGCAGCCCCGGACCGTGTGAAGCATGTCGATCTCGAAATTCCGGACCCAGTTCTTCTCGCTGTCCATGCCCCCACCGCCGCTCACGCCGGGGACGAACACGTCGCAGCCGCCGAGCGCGGTTGCCGCCCGCTCGAGCCACGCCCGATAGGCCTCGCCGTCGCGGACATTGACCGCCTCGCCGATCACCTCGGACCCGGGCCGCTTGATCGCGGCCGCCGCTTCGGCCACTTCTTCGGCCGATCGGGCGCAAAAGGCCACATTGGCGCCCTCGGCGACCAATAGTTCGACCACCCCGCGGCCGATGCCCTTGGTTGCACCCGTTACGATCGCCCTTTTGCCCTTAAGGCCTAAATCCATGGGTCGCCTCCTTCAAATGGGTTCGATTGTAGGCGCCATCGCACCACAAAACAAACCGTCTTGACTGTTTTTTTCTACTGCGCGACGAGGCCGTTGTCGATGAGTATTTCCGCGGCATTCACGAACCGCGACTCATCCGAGGCCAGGTACACCACGAGGTTCGCAACGTCCTCGGGCCTGCCGAGACCGACCGGGGTTTGATCATACATCGACATCTGCATGCCGAGTTCCTGCGTGGCCCGAACGACCATGGGCGTATCGATGGCGCCCGCGTGAATGGAATTGCAGCGCACGTTGTAATGATTCATCTGGCAGTGAACCGCGATCGCCTTGGTCATGGAGCGAACGGCTCCCTTGGCGGCGCTGTACGCGTAGAAAACCGGATAGCCCAGATGGGTGGCCGTCGAGCACATGTTGATGATCGACCCCCCTCCGGAATCGCGCATGAAAGGAATTCCATATTTGCACGAGAGAAAGACGCTGTCGGTCATCACCCGCAGGTGCGCCTGGAATTGCTCGAGCGTCGCCGATTCCGGAGTGCCGACGACCACCATCCCGGCGTTGTTGACGATGACGTGGAGCGCTCCGAAGCGCCGCCGGATCTCCTCGAAAACCTCGATCCAGCGTGCCTCGCTCGATACGTCCTGCCGCAGGAAATGGGCGCTTCCCGCAACCGCCCCGTTCAGCTCGGACTCGAGCTTGCGGCCCGCCTCCTCATTGATATCGGTGATCACCACCCGCGCGCCTTCCCTCGCCAGGGCGACCGCGTCCGCCCGCCCCAGACCCGAGGCGGCACCCGTCACCAGCGCTATCTTTCCAGCCACTCTTGCCATGCTTCCCCCGCTCAACGTCGCAATGAAATTACCAATCATTTTATCCTGTTTCAATCATATTGGACTTTTTCAAGCAATGGGTACGACTTTGGCATATAAAGGATTTTTGGTTCCGATTCCGCCGATGGAGAAGGCTCAACGCATGGCAGCAAACGCTCAAGGACCGGCCGGTAATGCCAAGCCGGTGGCGGTCACCCCGGAAGCCCCGACGCCGGTGGGCTGGCAGGCCCAAAAAAGCGCCTCCACGCGCACCCAGATCATCGAGGCCGCCATCAAGTGCCTGGTGGAACTCGGCTACGCCCGGACCACCACCGCGGTCATCGCGGAGAAGGCCGGTTTGTCGCGAGGCGCCATGCTCCACCATTTCCCATCCAAGATGGACATCGTCAGAGCTGCGGTCGAGTACCTGCACGCCAAGCGGTTGCGGGCCTTCCGCAAGGCGATGGCCAAGGAGCCTATCGATGGCGATCACGTGCGCCTCGGCGTGGAAGGCTACTGGGCGCACGTCAAACACCCATGGTTCGTCGCATTTTTCGAGATTGCGGTCGCGGCCCGGACCGACAAGGAGCTCGCCGCGATCCTGTTTCCGGCTCAAGAGGCCTTCGAGCGCGAGTGGTACGAGACGAGTCTCGAGGTGTTTCCGGAGTGGAAGCGCAAAGGCGAGAAGTTCCTGCTCGGCTTCGACCTCAGCCGCTACTTGATGGAGGGCATGGCGATCAGCTTTCTCACCCACAAGGAAACCGAGCGCGACAAACGCGTGCTCCGCTACCTCGAGGAAAAGCTCAAGGAGCTGGTCGGCGAGGACCGCTGAGCGACGCGAAGCCGGGCCGCAGCTGCGATTTGCGCGCGTTCAGCTTCGCCAGTCGAGCATGTGCAGATCCATCTCGCCCTCGACGCACTCGAGGATCGGCGGCACCAGGCGATGGTGGAACGGGCTCTGCATGTGGGTCTCGAAGGCGGCTTCATCCTTGAAGCGCCCGTACACCACGTAGGTTCTCGGCTTGCTGCGGCTCTTGATCACGTCGTACACCAACGTGCCCGGCTCGTTCGCATGGGTGAGCTCGGAGAGGTCTTTTTGCAGCCTCTCGAAGTCGGCCTCCTTCCCCGCCTTGACGACCAGCGTCGCGATGAACGTCGTGGACATGTGAATCTCCTGAATTGGGTTAATCGATGGGATCGAAGTATTCGCGAACCCAGGTGCCGTCGAGGCAGGCCGAGATCTTGGGGGCGAGCTCCGCGAGCATCGCCGAGTTCATGTGCCTGTGCTCGGACGCCTCGTCCTTGAAGCTCTCCAGCACCACATACCGATTCGGTTCGCGCAATTTGAAGAATCCGTAGATCAAGGTATCGGGCTCATTGTCCCGTACGTGGGTCTCCAGGCGCCGGCACAGGCCCACGAACTCCTGCTGCTTATCCGCCTTGCACGTCATGCGTGCGATGAAGGTAATTCTTGCCACGATGCTCGTCCTCCTGATGCTGTGACCGCCAAGCCGTCGCCGCCGGCATGCTACGATTTGCTGAAATTGCCCTTGGATTCGAACATGTCCGCCGAAACCATCCTCTCCATCCCGCTCGCGGAAATACCGCGAAGGCACGATGCGCTCGTACTCGGTCGGGGACCGCGAGATCGTGGTGTGCCGCGCAAGGGATGGCATACACGCACTGGACAATATTTGTACGCATGCGTTCGCGCGGCTCAACGAGGGCCGGCTGCGCGGCACCCGTCTGATCTGTCCGTTGCACGGCGCCTCATTCGACATCCGGGACGGCAGTGCGCGTGCTCCTGCGACCCGGCCCCTGGCGGTGTTTCCGGCGCGAATCGTCGGCGATACCGTCGAGATCACGGTGCGGCGGGCGGAGCCCGGTCGCTTGACGCTCTGAATGATCCGAGTGGGCCGGCCGCGCACGCTCAAGGGCTGTCCCGCTGGGCGAAACGCCGGCCGACCATCGCGGAAGCGATATTGACCTTCTGAATGTCGATCGCGCCACCGGCGATCCCCCACCCCCAGGCGTCGCGCAGACGGCGTTCCATCGAATACTCGCGCGAGTATCCGTACGCGCCCATGAGCTGCACGGCATGCCCCGTCACCTCGCGCGCGATCTCGTTCGCGAAGCATTTTGCCACCGAGGACTCGAGCACGCTCGGCAGCCCCTGCTCCGCGTTGCAGGCGGCGCGCCAGATCAGAAGCCGTGCGGCGTCGACCTTCATCCGCATCTCCGCGAGCCGCAGCTGCACGGCTTGGAACTCGACGATGGACTTGCCGAACTGCCTTCGTTCCTGGACATACGGGAGAACGTCCTCGAGGGCACCGCTCGCCTGCGCGAGCGCCATGGTTGCGTTGCCGCAGCGCTCGAGATCGAACGCCTCCATCAGGCGTTTGAAACCGCCGGCCGGGACGACGATGTTGCCGACCGGCACCGAGCAGTTATCGAAGTACAGATCCGCGGAGGGCACGCCGCGAAACCCCATCAGATGCTCGCGCTTGCCGAACGACAGTCCCTGTGCGCCTTTCTCCACATAGACGGCACCAATTCCCTTCGCGCCGGCCGCCTCCGACATGCGGCAGTACACGAGGTACCCGTCCGCGTGGCCGCCCCCGGAACACCAGCGTTTGGAGCCGTTCAGCACCACGCTGCTGCCGCGCGTCTCACCGCGGGTGGTCAGGTCCGTCAGCGCCGATCCGGCCGCGGGCTCCGACATGGCGATGGCCACGACGGTCCTGCCGCTGCATACGCCCGGCACCACGCGCTTCTTGAGCTCATCGCCCGCGAAGCGTTCGATGGCGCGCACGGGGCCCACGCAGGACTCGAACACCGGAAAGGCGACCGCCGATGAGATCTTGCCGAATTCCTCCAGGACGATCAGCGCCTCGAGGTTCCCGAGCCCCAAGCCCCCGAGGTCGGACGGCACATTCACGCCAAGAAAGCCGTGTTCCGCGAACTCCGCGATGAGCTCGTGCGAGGGCGGCTCCCCGCTCTCCTCGATGCTCCGGGCAATCTCCGGCAAACGCTCGCGCACGTAGTCGCGCGCGGCGGCCTGAAGCGCCAACTGATCGTCGTTCAGCCTGAAATCCACCGCCCACCTCGTATAAGATTTGCGCAATGACCACGCATGATGGCCCATCCTCGCGTTCCGTACGCCCGCTGCTTGCGGGGATTCGAATCCTCGATTTTGGCAGATACGTCGCCGGGCCGTACTGCGCGACGCTGCTGGGATTTCTGGGCGCTGAAGTCATCCGAATCGAGCGACGCGAGGGCGGCGAGGACCGGTTCATTGCGCCGGTCGCCGCCGGCGGCGAAGGAGCGGTTTTCTTTCAGACGAGCTGCAACAAGAAGTCGATCACGCTCGATCCCGCCAAAGCGGACGCGCGCGAGGTCATCCGCCGCCTGGTCGCGAGCGCCGACGTGGTCGTGGCGAACCTCCCGGCGCAGCAACTTCGAGCCTTCGGCATCGATTACCCCAGCTTGATCTCGATCCGGCCGGACATCATCTTGACCACGCAGAGCGCATTCGGGGACGTGGGGCCGCAGGCGCACCGCGGCGGGTTCGACGGCGTGGGGCAGGCCATGTCCGGGGCCATGTACATCTCCGGGGTTCCCGGCGCTCCGGTCAAGGCCGCGGCGCCCTATGTGGATTTCGGGACCGCGGTTCTCTCCGCCTTCGGAACCCTCGCGGCCCTGATGCACCGCGAGCGCACCGGCGAGGGCCAGGAAGTCAAAGGCACTTTGCTCGGCACCGCGCTCGCCGTGTTCGGCTCGCATCTCGCCGAGCAGGGCGCCACCGGCATCGACCGCGTCGGCACCGGCAATCGGGTGCAAACCTCCGCCCCGTCCAACGTGTTCGCGACGCGCGACGGGCATGTGTTGACCCACGTGGTGGGCAACGGATTGTTCAAGCGCTGGGCACGACTCATGGGCGAGGAGTCTTTCTGGACCACCGATCCGCGCTTCCAGACCGACCAGTCGCGCGGCGATCACAGCGAAAGCATCCTCGCGCGGATGGCGGTGTGGTGCGCTCAGCGCACCAGCGCCCAGGCCATCGCAGAGCTCGATGCCGCCGGGCTTCCCGCCGGTCCGGTGTATACGCCCCGGCAGACGCTCGACGACGCCCAGGTCGCCGCGATGCGATTCCTGCACGCGGTCGAGGATTATCCGGGGCTCACGCAGCCCGTGCCCATATCGGGACTCCCGGTGGGGCTCGGAAAGACCGAGGTCTCGGCACCGCACCGCCCGCCGACGCTCGGGGAGCACACGGACGCGATTCTCGTGGAGCTCGGATATTCTCCGGAGGAGATCGCCGATCTCAGGACTCGACAAGTCGTCTGATGCCCGCCGCGCACGGCGCGGCGGGCATCCGCCGCTCACTGATGCTGACCGAATTTGAAGCCTATTTCACCGCCGAAGAATTGCGGTTCCCCATAGAACGCCCATACCCACAGGGGATCCACGTTCTGGCCAGATTCCTTGTACACCCGGTCGAGCAGATTTCTGCCATAGGCGCGCGCGAACCAACGTCCGTCCTCGCTCGTGTAGGTGATCGAAGCACCCAGGAGCGCCCTGGCGTCTGCGTAAGTCTGCGTGTACGGTTGATTGAACTCCGGCGTGATGGAATACGTATCCAGATTCTTCGCCACGTAATTGTCGTTCACGTCGACGGTGACGCGCCCATTGGTCCACGGCACCGGCGTGGTGTAGCTGACATCAATCGTCGCCGTGACATCGGGGCAACGGTTGACCGCCAGGCTCGACAGGTCGATGGTGGTCGTAACATTCGTGGCGGGATTCGTGTAGAGCGTGGAGAACTTGTTGTATTCGCAATGCTGGAAGCTGAAGGGCAACCTCAATACCAGTCCATCGGTCAGCTGTGCGGTGAACTCGTTTTCGATGCCGTAGGCGGTCATTTGAGCCGCGTTCTTGAAGAGAGTCTCCTCTCCCACCGAGCCGTTGGAGTTCTCGATCGGTGACACGACTTGTCGAATGAGATCGATGTATTTGACGTAGAAAAGCGCTTCGTTCACCCGGATCCTGCGGTCGAACAGCTCGCTTTTCATGCCCACCTCGAATGAGTTTGCCTTCTCCGGGTCGGTCGGCTGCTTCTCCGCGTTGGTAATCGGTGTGCCGCCTGTACCCACCTGGTCGTTATATCCGCCACCCTTGAAGCCTCGCGAAAAGTTGACGTAGCCGAACAGGTCCTTATCGAACTGATGCGAGTAGGTGATGCGGTACGTGGGCTGGGTCCAGACGTGGCTGTCGGTCACCACGCCGAACGGGTAGGCGCCGAAATTGGCGGCGTTCATGAGACCGCCAAGCTGCTGGTAGGTGAACGACGGCACGATCGCGCCCGTGGGCGAAGCCAATTGCTGAACGAATACCTGTTGCCGGCCGATCCAGTCCTTGCTGTCCCGGGTGATGCGGGCGCCGATGGTCAGCGTGTCGGCATCGGTGAACTTGTAGTTCGCTTCGCCGTAAAGCGCGTCGGATTGCTCAGTCTGCTCATTGCAAAGCACTTGGGGATTGTTGTTGTAACCGCCGGGCTGCAACCCCGGCGGGACCGGCGCGCCGAAAAGCTGATAGATACCGAGGATCTGCGCTACGCAAAACTTGGTGTTGTCGTGCTGATAGAACGCGCCGCCAACGAAATTGAACGCGCCCATCTGCACCGACGTGAAACGCAGTTCCTCCTGCCAGGTCTTGCGCCTGTCGGAGCGGTTGGCATCGAATATCGAAATCGGACCGACGACACCCGTGTAGTCGGACGGCAGGCTCGAGTCCTGAGAGCGATATCCCTGCACCCAGGTGAGCGTGCCCGGGTCCATGGTGTAGTCGATGTTGAGGTGCTCGCCGTTGGCGTCCACGCGATGCCCATTCTGCGCGTCGATCAGATAGCCGGACCTGGCATCGACGCCGGCGTTGTTGAGGGGATTATTGCCGGTGTAGCCCGGAAGGCCGAGCGCGGCGAAAGCAAAATACGGGGTAGTCGTCCCAGCGATGTCGTTTGTCGGGGTTGCGTTGACCGCCGCCGGAGTCTGAGAGCGGTCGGTGAGCATTTCGTAGGTGAAAAGCGCCTTCAAGTTATCCGTTGGCTGCCACAGCAACTTGGCTCGGCCGGTGAACACATCGGTTCCCCCCACTCGCTCGCCGTTACCGGTGTAGGTGACTCCGCCGATCGTATCGGTCGCACCATTGCGCATCCAGCCGTCCTCACGCTCCTCGCTCGCGACCACGCGTAGCGCGAGCTGATGGGAGATGAGCGGCACGTTGAGCGCGCCCTGCGCGTTGAACTCGTTGAAGCTGCCGAAGCCTCCCTGCGTTTCGATGGAACGTTTCGTCGAGGAGCGGCACCTTGGTTTTGACCACGACCGCCCCGCCGGTGGTGTTTTTACCGAACAACGTCCCCTGCGGTCCGCGCAGCACCTCGAGCTCTTGGACGTCGAAAGGGTCGAGAAGCTGGGTCTGCGTGCTGGGCATCACGAAATCGTCGATGAGCACCGCCACCGGCGCCTCGTTATAGACGATGATGTCGGTATTGCCGACTCCACGCATTGCGAACGATGCCGCATTGAAGCCGTTGATCTTGTTCGCCGAGAAGTTGGGCACCAGCAACGCCACATCTTCCAAGGTGCGGGGGTTGAAGCTCTCGAGCAATTGCGAGCTCACCGCGGTCACCGCGATCGGGGTCGACTGCAGGTTGGATTCGCGCCGTGTGGCCGTAACCACGATCTCCGCCAATCCACCGCCCGGTTCCGCGGATTCGCCCGTAGTCGACGTTTGCGCCTGGGCATGCGCGACGCCCGCGATCAGTGCCGTGGCGACCGCCAGCCAGGGCACCTTGGAGCCGCCGCCGACGGAAATACGTGGCGATCGAACTATGCGCTTAATCCTCGTCATGTTTTTCTCCCCTAGCCAAGCCATTGAGCAGAACCGACAGCAGCTTCTACGTTTGCGCCCGCGCGCTCGGAGGAAGTGCCTGGATTCGCTTCTTGTGAGTAATCGGAGTGGAAACTACCTGCCGCGGATAAAAAAAACAAGCATGACGGTTTGTTTAATGTGTTGTCTCAATGCAACATCGATCGCCCGGGAACAGGTTCGGCCATCCCTATGGGCACGGCAAAGCGATCCATAAAAAACAATCTTGACTGTTTTTTATGGATACTATATCAGCGCCATTGGATCCGCGTGAGACCTCGACCATGAACAGGCGAATATTTCCGATCACCATGCCCAAATGGGGCATCGAGATGCAGCAGGGCACCGTGACCGGCTGGCACGTCGCCGTGGGCGCATCGACGCAGAAGGGCGACCATCTTCTGGACGTCGAAACGGAGAAAATCGTCAATTCCGTCGAGGCACCGGTGGGCGGCACACTGCGCATGATCCTGGCCGACTCGGGAGCCACCGAGAATGTGGGAGCCTTGATCGGCGTGATCGCCGACGCGTCCGTCCCCGAGGCGGAGCTTCAGGATTTCGTCCGCCGCTTCACGCCTGCGGACGCCAGCTTCGAACCCGCCGCAAGGCAATCGCCCGCTTCCTCGCATGAGGCACCCGCGGCGTACTCAGCGGCTGAAGCGGCCGATGGTGATACGCGGGTGAGTCCGATCGCGCGGCGGATCGCGGAACGCCTCGGCGTGGATATCACGCGGATCAAAGGCACGGGCCGCGGCGGGCGCATTTCGAAAGACGATGTCGAGGCTTACGCAGCGGCACATTCCGGCGCACATTGGCGCGCATTCCGACGCGCGGGCTCCGCTCGGCGGCGAGCCGCCGCAGCCTCGCCGGCGGCCCCGCCCGTCCGCCACAAGCTGAGCTCCATGCGCGCCAGCCATCGGCAAGCGCCTGCTCGAATCGTCGCAGGGCATCCCGCACTATCGGGTGGCGGTGGATGTCGAGTGCGGCGCATTGCTCGCACGCGCCCAATCGAGCGGCACGTCGGACGGAAAAGTCTCGTTCAATGACCTCGTCGTACGAGCGACGGCGCTGGCGCTCAGGCAGCACCCTGCGTTGAACTCGCACCTCGTCGGCGACGAGATACTGACGTTTTCGACGGCCGACATCTGCATCGCGGTGGCGACCGAAAACGGGCTGCTGGCGCCCGTCGTTCGCTGCGCGGATTCGAAGACGCCCGCTCAGATCGGATCGGAGATCAAGGCGCTCGCCGAGCGCGCTCGCGCCGGAAGTTTGACGCGGGAGGAAATCTCGGGCGGCACGTTCACGATCTCCAATCTGGGCATGTTCGGCATCGACCGCTTCGATGCCATCATCAACCCACCGCAGGTCGGCATCCTGGCGGTGGCTGCCGTGGCGGCGCGGGTGGTCGTGAAGCACGGAGCGCCGGCGGTCGAAAAAATGGCAACCCTGACCTTGTCGGCGGACCACCGCGTGATCGACGGCGCAGTCGCTGCCCGCTTCCTCGACTCGCTCAGATCCCTGCTCCAATCGCCGGAATCGCTTTGAACACGAGACGCCCGATGCGCACACTGCTCCTGGCTTGGATGCTCAATGTCATGGCACAGACCTGGGCTCAGGCCGCCCTCCCCTCGCCGCCGGCTGCTCCGCCTCAGGATCTCGACTCCCTGCGCGACAAGATGGATGCCTCGAAGCCCGGGGTCGATCGCGAGACGCTGCCGGGCGCGGCCGTGTATCGCGAGCACTGCCGGATGTGTCACGAAGGTCAGGCGCCCAAGGCGCCGTCCCGCACCTTCCTGCAGATGATGACGCCCGAAGCGATCGATCGCGCGCTCAGCGTCGGCATCATGCAGCGTCAGGCGGCGGCGCTGAGCGCGGACGACAAGAAGCACGTCGCCGAGTATCTGTCGGGGTTGCCCTTCGGCGCGCCCGAGCCGCCCAAGGCTCCCGCCTGCACGGGCGCAGCCGCGCGGTTCGACCTCGCGCGCGAACCGGACATCGTCGGCTGGGGGTTCGATCTTCAGAACACGCACTTCATCGATGCGAACGCCGCGAAGCTTCCGGCCGCGGATATCCCCAAGCTCCAGGTGAAATGGACTTTTGCGTACCCCGCCTCCGCTCGCGCGCGGTCGCGTCCCACCTTTGCTTACGGCGCGCTCTACGTCGGCAGCCAGACCGGCGTCGTGTATGCGCTCGACGCGAAGAGCGGTTGCATCCGCTGGACGTTCACGACCAGCGCCGAGGTGCGCACTCCCATCGTCGTGCCCGCGACGGCCGGCAGGACCAAACGCGCCTACTTCGGCGACATCTTGGGCCGGATCTACGCGGTCGACGCGCTGACCGGCAAGGAGCTTTGGCGCGATCGGGCGGACGATCATCCGAGCGCGACCATCACCGGGTCGCCGGTCTACTACAAGGGCACCGTGTATGCCGGCGTGTCCTCGCTCGAGGAAGCGACCGTCGATCCCACCTATGCGTGCTGCACCTTTCGCGGCAGCGTGGTCGCCTTCGATGCCGTCACCGGCAAACGGCGGTGGCAGCGCTACACCATCGACGAACGACCGCGCGAGACGGGAGTCACTCACGCGGGCACCAAGATGTTTGCTCCGTCGGGGGCCGCCGTCTGGAACACGCCCACCGTGGATGCGAAGCGCGGGCTGCTCTACGTCGGCACCGGCAACAACTACACGGGCCCGGCGAACGGCCGCAGCAACGCCGTGCTCGCGATCGACTTGAAATCGGGGCGCATCGTGTGGAGCTGGCAGGTGGCGAGCGGCGATGCGTGGAATGTCGGCTGCATGATCGGCCTCGAAAGCTGCCCGGCGAATTCCGGCCCCGACTTCGACATCGGCTCGAGCGTCGTGCTCGGCAAGCTCGCGAGCGGCGAAGAGCGGTTGTTCATCGGGCTGAAAAGCGGCACCGCGCTCGCCCTCGATCCGGATCATCCCACGCAGGCGGTGTGGTCGCGGCGCGTCGGACGCGGCACCATCCAGGGAGGGATACAGTTTGGCATGGCCTTCGACGGCGCCCGCCTCTACGTGCCGATCTCGGACATGGCGAACTCCATGGACGCCTCGGAAAAAGCCCGCAACGCCAACGCGGCGCCGCCGCGCCCGGGCCTGTACGCGCTCGATCCGCACGACGGCAAGCTCCTCTGGCAGAGCCCCGCGGATGATGTCTGCCTCGGCCGAAGCTCCTGCGATCCGGGCATCCTCGCCTCCATCGCCGCGATTCCCGGCGCCGTGTTCGCGGGACACATGGACGGACGGGTGCGCGCCTACGACGCTGCGAGCGGACGCGTGCTCTGGCAGTACGACACCGCTCGCGAGCTCGTCGCGCTCGGCGGAGCCACCGCACACGGCGGCTCGATCGGAGGCGGCGGTCCCGTGGTGCATGACGGCATGCTGTACACCAATTCAGGTTATGGCGTGTATTTCCACATGGCCGGAAACGCGCTGATCGCGTTTTCGGTGGCCGGCAAATAAGCGAATACCTTTGGACTATACTGGCAAGGGGGCAGCCTGAAATCATGGACACCGCAGTCGTTCAACGCTTTCTCGATGGAATGAAGTACGAGGCCGAGCGCACCGCGCCGCCGGAGGGCTTTCCATCGTTGCCGGACATTCCCGCCGGCCGCTACACCGATCCCGCCTTCCTCGAGCTCGAGATGACGCATCTGTGGCGCAAGAGCTGGCTGTACGCGTGCCACATCGACGAGCTGCCCGAACCGGGCAGCTACCTGCTGTGGAAGAAGACCGGCTCCCCCATTCTGATCGTGCGCGGCAAGGACGACGTCGTTCGCGCGTTCTACAACACCTGCCGCCATCGAGGCGGCCCGCTGGTGAAGTCGGCCTGCGGCAAGGTGGACGGCCTGGTCTGCGGCTATCACGGCTGGACCTACGGCCTGGACGGCAGATTGATCAATCTGCGCGACCGGCGCGACTTCCCCGGCCTCGATCTCTCCTCGCGGCCGCTGATCGGCGTGCGCTGCGAGCGCTTCTACAACTGGATTTTCATCAATGAGGATCCCGGCGGCGGAGCCGCTCCTGGAGCACGTGAATCCGTTCTTCGAATACTTTCGCCAATTCGAGCCGGACTGCTGGCGTCTCGTGGCCCAGGAGGGTTTCGACGTCCATTGCAACGTCAAGGTGCTGCTCGATGCCTTTCTCGAGGTGTATCACCTGAAGTCGATACACCAGAACACCGTCGATCGCTTCCTCGATCACCGCGGCACCACCATCGCGCTGTATCGCAAGGGTCATTCCATCATGGTCACGCCGAACCGTCGCCCTGACTGGCAGGACCCGGGCACGCGCGGAATGCGCAGGATCGAATCCGCCACCGTCGTGTCCTCGCGCAACAATCCATCGTTCAACTTCTATCCGAATCTCGTGGTGCCCGTGGATCCCTCGGGTGCGCCGTTCCTGACGTTCTGGCCGACTTCCGCGACCAGCATGCGGATCGAATGCCATTGGTTCGCCCCGGATTGGGGCGGCGGGCCCGCCTCCCGAGTTGTGGAAGACACGGATCGCCAATTTCGACCGGATCCTCGACGAGGATTTGCAATTCGGCCCGCAGATTCAGGAGTCGCTGATGTCGCCCGGCTTCCGCGGCATTCCGTTGAGCTATCAGGAACGTCGCATCTACCACTGGCACGAGGAGCTCGATCGGCGGATCGGCGCCGACCGGGTTCCGCCGTCGCTGCGCGTGCAGGCCAAGCTCGAGCCATTTTATGAGACCTGAGCTCGGCGCGGCGTGAGCTCGCTCGGCGCCATCCTGCGCTGCGGAGTGCACATCCCGCGGCTGCGTCTCCCCCGCGCATCGATCGCGGAATCCATGTCATGGGTTCACCCGCCGGGCCGGACACGCGTCTCCGGATTTCGCGCCGTGGCCAACTGGGACGAGGATGCGATCACCATGGCGGTGGAGGCTGCCCGCTCCTGCATCGGCGCATCCGCGGGCGGCGCCGCGGCCGCGAACCCGGAGCTCCTCTACCTGTGCTCCACCTCCGCCCCATTCGCCGACCGCGACGATGCGCGCATGGTCGCCGCCGCGCTCGGCTTCCCCGACGACGTGGAGACCTTGAATCTCAGCGCCTCGCTGCGGGCCGGCACCGGCGGATTGATCAGTGCGGCGCGGCGTCCGTCGGCGCCCACGCTCGTGGTCGCGAGCGACGCCCGGCTCACGCGCCCGGGCAGTGCGCAGGAGCTCTCCTACGGCGACGCCGCGGCCGCGTGCCTGGTAGGCCCGCCCAGCGAGGATGCGCTCGCTTCGATCATCGCCGTGCGCAGCATCGGCAGCGATTTCGTGGACCACTACCGCATGGCGGGCGTCGATTTCGATTACGCGCTCGAGGAGCGCTGGATACGCGAGGAGTCGATCCTGTCGCTGGTACCGCGGCTGATCCGCGAGGTCCTCGCCGCGGCGGGCTGCGACAGCGGCGCCGTGCGGCACTTCGCCATGCCGGCAGCAGCGGCGTTGGCCAAACGGCTGGCGGAGTCCACCGGCTTGGGCACGGCAAAGCGCGACGAGACGGTGCTCGCCGGATGTGGCGATGCAGGCGCGGCGCTCCCCTTGTTGCTGCTGGCCGCATCGCTGGAGAGCGCCGCCCCCGGGGATCTCATTCTCGCGGTGGGAATGGGACAAGGGGCCGACGCCGTGCTGCTGCGCGCGGAGCGCGGAGTGCGCGAGGCTGCGCCGGTGCTGTCGAACGCCCTCCTGCGGCGCCGCGAGGAGTCGAGCTATGTGCGCTACCTGTCGCACCGCGGATTGCTGGAGGTGGATTTCGGCATGCGCGCCGAGCGCGATCAGCGCACCGCGCACAGCGTTGCCTACCGCAAGCGCGAGGCGCTCAGCGGCTTTACGGGCGGCCGCTGCGAACAATGCGGCACCGTGCAATTTCCGCGCTCCCGGGTCTGCGTGAACGCGGATTGCCGGGCCCTCGACCGCCAGGTGCCCCACGGGTTCGCCGACTCGCGCGGACGCGTCAAGACCTTCACGGAGGACTGGCAGGCCTATTCGGCGCGGCCGCCGTATGTATACGGCAACGTCGAGTTCGCCGAGGGCGGAAACCTGTTCATGGAGTTCACGGACATCGAGCCGGGCGAGCTTCAGGTGAACGATGCGCTGCGCTTCGTCTATCGGATCAAGGACGAAGATCGCATGCGCGGCTTTCGCCGCTACTTCTGGAAGGCAACGAAGGTCCAGGCGCCTTAGAGGCTCACACGATGGCCAGCGGAATCAAGGACAAAGTCGTCATTGCCGGAATGGGTTGCTCGCGCTTCGGCGAGCGCTGGTCCTCGGGACCGGACGACCTCATGATCGAGGCGTTCGAGGAGGCCCTCGCGGATTCCGGCCTGGAGCGCGACCGGATCGAGGCGGCATGGCTCGGTGTGTTCTTCGACGAACAGAGCGTCGGCAAGTCGTCGCTGCCGTTGTCCATGGCTCTGCGCCTTCCCAACGTGCCCACCACCCGGGTCGAGAATCTTTGCGCCACGGGCACCGAGGCGCTGCGCGGCGCCGTCTATGCGGTGGCGGCCGGCGCCTGCGACATCGCCCTCGCCATGGGCGTCGAAAAACTCAAGGACACCGGATTCGGCGGGCTGCCCGAACGCACCAAGGGCACCTTCGAGGATCTTTATCTGCCCTCGAGCACCGCGCCCGGCGCCTTCGCCCAGCTGGCGAGCGCCTACGCCGGCAAGCACGGCTATTCGATGGCGGATCTCAAGCGCGCCATGGCCCATATCTCCTGCAAGAGCCATGAGAACGCGACGCGCAATCCAAAGGCGCATCTGCGCAACCGCGTCACCGAGCAGCAGGTGCTCGATGCGCCGCTCATTTCCTATCCGCTCGGCGTGCTCGATTGCTGCGGCGTGAGCGACGGCGCCGCATGCGCCATCGTCACCACGCCCGAGATTGCGCGCGGTCTCGGCAAGCGCGATGTGGTATCCGTTCAGGCGCTGCAGCTCGCGCCCAGCAACGGGGTCGAGATGGGCCATCGATCCTGGGACGGAACCCATACGCTCACCACGCCGCTCGCGGCGCGCCGTGCCTACGCCGAGGCAGGACTCACGGACCCGCGCGGACAGATCGACCTGATCGAGGTGCACGACTGCTTTTCGATCACCGAGCTCGTGTTGATGGAGGATCTCGGGTTGTCCGACATCGGCCGCGCGCCTCACGATGTGATGGATGGCCGCTACGACCGCGACGGCGCGATCCCCTGCCAGATCGACGGTGGGCTCAAATGTTTCGGCCATCCGATCGGCGCCACCGGATTGCGCATGGCTTACGAGATCTACCTGCAGCTCCTCGGCCGCGCCGGCGACCGCCAGACGCGCGGGCACTCGGGCCGCGGCCCCTCCATCGGGCTCACGCACAATCTCGGGGGCATTCCCAACCGCAACATCGCCAGCGTCTCCATCTTCGGACTGCGGGCGGCCTGACCTGACTCCACCGATCTGCTTATGAGGTGCACGCCATGATCGATACCCTGTTCACCCGTACACGACGCGAGGCCATGCCGTCCGCCTGGCAGCCCGCCTGCGACATGCTCGAGAAGCTCACGGGCGATGCGACCTTCGTCGAGGTGTTCGCCCAGGCCCCCGAGCTGCTCGAATTCGTGATGCAGCAGTTTTACGCGAAGGTGTTCTTCGGCGGCCGGGTGGAGCAGCGCTACAAACAGTTGGCCCGCCTCAAGCTGTCGCTGGTTCATGGCTGCCGCACCTGCAATAAGCAGAACATCCCCGGCGCCCTCGAGGCCGGCTTCACCGCGGCTCAAATCGATGCGCTGCGGGACGGAAGGGACGAGCTGTTCAACGCGGCGGAGCGCGCCGTGATCGACTACGCAGCAGAAGTCGCGCTGTCGAACATCGAAGGGCGCATGACCCCCGCTCTCTTTGCCAGGCTGCGCGAGCACTTCTCGGAGGCCCAGATCCTCGAGCTCGGCACGGCCATGGCGGTCATATCCG
The DNA here is from genome assembly GCA_963748995.1 of uncultured Gammaproteobacteria bacterium. Classification (GTDB taxonomy): domain Bacteria; phylum Pseudomonadota; class Gammaproteobacteria; order Steroidobacterales; family Steroidobacteraceae; genus Bog-1198. The sequence continues at coordinate 204,010 of CAVVKU010000022.1, forward strand.
GCATGGCGAAGCTCTCGTTCGTTCTGAACCTGGTGGAGAGGGAATCGTATTGCCCGTTCGCGACCGCCGCCGCCTGACGCGGCACGCCGCGATCAGCGATCGCTGACGCGAAAATAATCGGGTATGCCGCCCGGCCAGTCCTCGCCCCAGTTCTGGCGGCCGCCGTCGACCGTGAGCAATTCGCCGGTGATGAACTTGCCGCTCGGTGCGGACAAGTAGGCGACCGATTGCGCGATATCGATCACGTCGCCGAGGCGCTTCATGGGATTGGAGACGCTGAACGCCTCGGCCGCGGCACGCGGATACACGTTGAGTCCCTCCGTCGCGATCGACCCCGGGGCCACGCAATTGACCCGGATGCCGAGCGGCGCCCACTCCACGGACAAGGTCTTGCTCAGATAGATCACGCCGGCCCGGGCCGCGGCCGTATGAGCGACCTGCGGCATGCCGCGCGCCACCACCGCGACGATGTTGACGATCGAGCCGGGAATTCCGCGATCGCGCCAAAGACGCGCCGCGCTCTGCATCATGTACCAGCTGCCGTTCAGATTCGTGTCGATGACGGCGTTCCAGCCTTTGGGCGTGAAATCGATCGCGGCCTGCGGGATACTGTCCGCCGGCGCTGTTCACGAGCACGCTCAACCCCTGGAAGCGATCCCAGATCTCATCGACCAGGGCGCTCACCGCCTCGGGGTCGCGGATCGTCATCGCCCGCGTCATGATGGTCTTGCCGAGATGTTTGCGGATGCCCTCGGCGGTCTCGTCCAATTTCTCCGCGCGACGGCCGCAAATCGCGACCTGCGCACCGAGCCGGGTCAGAACATAGGCGATGGCGCGGCCGATACCGCTGCCGCCGCCGGAAACTAGGCAAACTTGCCCGGCGAGCGCGTCGTCCCGGAATGCCAGGGGCGAGGTGGCCAGTTCCTCATCGGTCATACCCCATTGCTTGGGCGGATCAAGGCGTAGGCGGCTGCTCATTGATTTGACGCGCGTGGCAAGGTCCGCTCAGCGGACAACTCTGAGGGAGTATAGGGATCGCTGCAGCAAAAAGAAACAGGACTGACTGTTTGTTTCGGAATGTCCCCATGGTATTTTTCGTCATACCATCGAGGCGGGGGCAACCATGGCTGGATTGACAATAAATCACCACGATTCGAGCGTGGGCGGGTCGCAGCGACGAGGCGAGGATTTGTCACGCCTGCGGATTTCGGTGACCACGATGGGCGATCTCTTGCTCATGGCCGCCGACCGCTTCCCCGACACCCTCGCCCTCGTCTTTCCCGATTCCGAGCACCGCTATGCAGAGCTTGCCGCGCGTTCCCTGCTGCGAGCGCGGAGCCTGCAGGCGATGGGCGTCAAGCCGCGGGACCCGGTGGGCATATTGATGCATACGTGCCCAGATTTCGTCGAGATCTTCTTCGCGGCCGCCCTGTGCGGCGCGGTCATCGTCCCGATCAATGCGCGCTATCGCGCCGCGGAGCTCGGCTATGTGCTCGAGAACGGCGACATCGTGACTCTCATCACCACCGATGCCATCGCCGAGCAGGTCAGCTTCGTCGATCGGTTGCATGCGGCGCTCCCGGACCTCGAGTCGCAGGCCGACGCCCGGCACCTGCAGGTTTCCAGGGCCCCGAAGCTGCGCAATGTGGTGATGATCGGGGAGTCGGCTCCGCCCGGATTCGTGCCGCAACGAGAATTCGACGCGTCGGCGCAGACAGTGGACGAAGCGAGCGTGCACCGCGCGAGACTCGGCGTGCGGGTGCGCGACGTGGGATTGATGCTCTATACGTCCGGCACCACGGCGAATCCGAAGGGATGCCTGATCACGCACGAGGCCCAGGTCCGCAATTCCATCGCCCTCGGCAGGCACCGCTACCGGCTGACGCACGAAGACCGTTTCTGGTCGCCGTTGCCGATGTTTCACATCGCCTCGGTGCTTCCCATGCTCGCGATTTTCGACGTGGGAGGCACCTACCTCACCATGAGTTATTTCGATCCCAAGGCGGCCCTCGACATGTTGGAACGCTACCAGGTCACGGCAACCTACCCCTGCTTCGTCACCATCATGCAGGGCCTGATCTACCATCCCAACTTCCCGAGCACCGATTTGAGCCGCGTCAAGCTGATGAACTCCAACTTCGCCGTGCAGCCGCCGGCGGTTGCCGAATCGATCATGCGCGCCATGCCGCAGGCGGTGCAGGTCGGAAGCTTCGGCATGACCGAGACCGCCGGCACGGTGTGCACCGGTTCACCCGATGAGCCGGAGCATCTGCGAATCACGAGACTGGGAACGCCGCTGCCCGGGCTCAACGTCCGCATCGTGCCGCTCGGGGGGACGTCGGATGCCGGCGTCGGCGAGCACGGCGAAGTGCTGGTGCGCGGATATTCGCTGCTCGAGGGGTATCACAAGGACGCCGAGAAGACGGCCCAGGCCATCGACGTGGACGGCTGGTTCCATACGGGAGACATCGGCTCCCTGGACGAGCACGGGACCATCATGTTTCACGGCCGCTACAAGGACATGCTGAAGGTGGGCGGGGAAAATGTCGCGGCCGCCGAGATCGAGGCGCTGCTGGGGCGCCACTCCGCGGTGAAGCTTGCGCAGGTCGTCGGGATTCCCGATCCGAAATACTCCGAGGTTCCGGCGGCGTTCGTCGAGCTCAAGCCGGGCGCGAGCGCGACATCGGAGGAGCTCTGCGACTTCTGCAAGCGCGAGGTCGCCGCGTTCAAAGTGCCGCGTGTCGTGCGCTTCGTCTCGGAGTGGCCCATGTCATCGAGCAAGATCCAGAAGTTCCGCCTGCGGGAAAGCCTGCTGGCCGAGCTCGAACGCGGATGAGGTGCGCGCCGTGCCCCTGACGCAACCCCGCTTCGGCCCGATCGTGCAGAACGCGTTCGTGGTCCACGACATGGAAGCCGCGGTGGCGCACTGGAGCTCCAAGATCGGCATCGGTCCTTTTTACCTGCTGGAGCACGTCGCCTTCGGGCCCGTGCATTTCCGGGGCGCCCCCTTGACGCTGGACATGTCGGTCGCCATCGCCCAGTGGGGGCCCATTCAGATCGAGCTGATCGTCCAGCATGACGACGCCGCATCCATCTACACCGAATTCGCCGCTCGCTGCGGCGAAGGCCTCCAGCACATCGGGGTCCTGTGCGAATCTCTCGATGCCGAGCTCGAACGGCACAGGGCGCAGGGCATATTGCCGGTCCAGTGGGGGGCCACCGCCGCCGGAATGCGCTTCGCCTATTTGGATACCGACGCTCATCCGGGCGGAATGATAGAGCTCATCGAGAACGGGCCCGCCGTCGAGGCGTTCTTCGCGATGGTCAAGAAAGGCGCCGCGAACTGGGACGGCAGCCGCCCCTTGAGGCGCCTCGCGTGATGAGGTTCGCAGGTTCGGCCGTGCAGATCGCCTATCACGTGCCCGACCCGGAGCGCGCCGCGCTGGATTTCTCGCGACGCTTCGGGTGGGGGCCGTTCTTCTACTTCGAGCACATTGCTCTCTCGCGCTGCCGCTATCGCGGCCAACCCGCGGCATTCGATCACAGTTCGGCCTATGGTCAGGCGGGCGAGCTCATGGTCGAGCTGATCACCCAGCACGACGACGCGCCCTCCGTCCTCCGTGATCTGTACGCGCGCGACGCCGTCGGCATCCATCACGTCGCTCACTTCGTTCAGTCCCTGCCGGACGCGATGGATGACGCGCGTCGCGCCGACGTTGAAATCGCTCTCGACGCTTGCACCTCCACCGGAACCGCGTTCGTGATGCTGGATCTGACCAGGCAGTTGGGCCACATGATCGAGATCTACGAAGGCTGCGGCGATCTGATCAAATTCTACCGATACGTGCGGCGCGCAGCGGACGGGTGGGACGGAACCGCGCCGCTTCGCCGCCTGAACGCCTGAGTCCGGGACGCCATAAGGAGCGAGCATGGGGAGAATCGACGGAAAAGTTGCGATCGTGCTGGGCGCCGCGGGCGAAGACAACATGGGGCAGGTCGTTGCCCGCCGGCTGGCGCGCGAGGGCGCGAAGGTCATCGTGGCCGGCCGCAAGGAGGCCCCGCTGCGCGCCTTGGCCCGCGAGCTCGACGGCGAGCATTGCCTTTGCGATGTGACCCGGAGCGGGGACACGGCCGCGCTCGCGAGCTTCGCCCAGCAGGCGGGCGGGCGCTTGGATGTGGCGGTGAATTGCACCGGCTGGGCGCCCATGACGAAGCTCCTCGACGTGAAGGAGGAGGAGCTCGACAAGCTGTGCGCCCTGCAGTTCAAGGGCGTGTATTTTTTTCTCCAGCACATGGTGGCGCAGATGGCCGCGGGGACCGGCGGCTCGATCGTGCAGATGTCTTCCGCCTCGGCGTATGCCTTGCTTTACAACCATGCCGCGTACATCGCCACGAAATCGGCCGGCGATGCCCTGGTGCGCTGCTTCGCCAACGAGTTCGGCAGCAAGGGTATCCGGGTCAATTCCATCGCGCCCGGTCTGACGGCCAGCCCGATGACCGCCCATGAAATGTCCCTGCCGGGCCTGCAGGAAGCGTTTCTCAAGGAATACCCTCTCGGACGCATCGGAACCGCGGAGGACATCGCCAATGCGGTCCTGTGGCTCGCGAGCGACGAAAGCTTCGTCACGGGCCAGGTGCTGCAGATCAACGGCGGCCTGACGCTGCGTCGCAACCCCACGCCGCGCGAGATCAATGCGAGCATCAAAGCCGCCGCCGCCAAAAACAGTCAGAGCTGATTGTTTTTTGGGAAGCCGGTGCTAGTATCGTTTCGAGAGGCCCGAGATCACTGATTGGAGATGAGCATGTCCGCGAATTACAAAGTCGAGTGGCCGATGAACCTGCACGCGCCCGCCGAATCTCTCGAGGCGAAACAGCCGGCGATCGACAATGGACTGGATGTTCCCGATCCCGCCCGCTATTACTCCTCCGATTACATGCAGAAGGAATGGTCGCTGATGTGGCCCCGGGTGTGGCTGCTCGCCGGGGTGACCTCCGATCTGCCGGAACACGGTGACTACACGGTGTTCGAGATCGGCGCCGAGGAGTTTCTGCTGGTTCGTCAAGAGAGCGGCTCGATCAAGGCCTTCTACAACGTCTGTCCGCATCGTGGCAACCGCATCTCGCAGAACGATCGCGGCAGCGTCGCTCGATTCACGTGCGCCTTTCACGGGTGGCAGTTCGCCTGCAACGGCAAGCTCGAGAAAATCACGGACGAGGCGACGTTCGATGCGCGCTTGATCGCCCATAGGCCGGGGCTCAGGGAGGTCACCTGCGATGTGATCGGGGGGCTCATTTTCATCAACATGGACGGCAAGGCGCCGCCGTTGCGCGAGTGGATCGGCCTGCCGCCGGGATACATCGAGAACTACGAAATCGACAAAATGCACGTCGTGCGCCACGTGCGCAGCGAGTGGCGGGCAAACTGGAAAACGGGTGTCGATGCCTTCTATGAGACCTATCACCTTCCCCACATCCATCCACAAACCCAGGGAGTGATGGAGGATTTCAGCCAGTACGACCTATATCCGAACGGCTTCAGCCGGATGATCGTGCCCATCGGCGTCAAGTCGCATCGCGTGCACGATCAGGAGACCATCGATCCCTACCAGCAGTACATGATGCGCGAGGCCGGGATCGATCCCACGGCTTATCGGGGCTCGGCGCGCGAGGTGCGTGCGGCCATTCAGCAGTCCAAGCGCGCGCGCGGCAAGCGCTTCGGGCTCGGCTACTACGACAAATTGACGGACGCTCAGCTGACGGACAGCTGGGCGACGGGCTATTTCCCCAACGTCCAGATCGGCATGCACCCCGAGGGGGTGTTCATCATGCGCTTCCTGCCGCATGCGACGGACCCCGAACGCTTCTATTACGACAACATGACGCTCTTCCGGTACGTCGATGATCCGGGTTACAGCGTGCCCGGATGGATGGGATTGCCGGAAGGCATGGATGTGACCGGCGAGACCCGCCCCGACATCGAGCGAATCCCCGTCGACGTGAGGCCGAATCTCGGGGAGGTCCTCGATCAGGACGTGGATCTGGTTGCGGCCGTGCAGCGCGGCTCGCGATCGCGCGGCTTCCAAGGACCCCTATGGTCCGATCAGGAGCAACGCGTGCGCCATTTTCACCGCGAGCTGGATCGCTACATCAACCGCGAGAAGTGACCGGCTAAAAGCGCGGCGGGCGCTTTTCGAGAAATGCCGCGATGCCTTCGCGCCCCTCCGTGGCCGCTCCGCGCGCCGGCGATGGAGCGGCTTTCGCGACCCAGTTGACCCTCCAGGCCCGGCTCGGCATCTCCCAACAGGCGCTTGACGCCGCCGTAGGCGCCGGTCGGTCCGGACGCCAGGCGCAAAGCCAGCGCGGCGGCGGTCTCGTCCACCTGGTCGTCGTCGACGATCTGGTTGACGAGCCCCCAGTCGAGCGCCTCCTCGGCGTCGAGGACCCGATTGGTCAGCAAAAGCTCCATCGCTCGCTTGTATCCCACCGCCCTCGGCAACAGGAACGTGCACCCGCCATCCGGCGTGAGTCCCACGCCCGTATACGCCGCCGTGAACTTTGCGCCTCTCCCTGCAATGGCGAGATCCGCGGCGAGGACCAGACCGAGTCCCGCTCCGGCGGCACTGCCCTTGACCGCCGCGACCACGGGAGCGTCCATGCGCATGAGATGCGCAAGACCGGCATGCAAGGCCGTCGTGAGCTCGCTCAAGTAGGCGGCGAGATCGCCGCCCGACGCCACCATTCCCTTCAGATCGCCCCCGAAGCAAAAATTCCTGCCCTCGCCCGACAGAATAACCGCTCGAACGCGCCGGTCGGCCTGCAGTGATTGCGCCGCCGCCAGGAACTCGCGTCCGAATTGCAGGTTCATGGTGTTCGCCGCCTCGGCGCGCGTCAGCGTGAGATGCGCCACGGCGCCTTGAACCTCGACTCGAAGGGTGGGGGTGTCCGTCATGATTGGCGCTCGCTCCGGGTTCGAATGCGCAGACTTTCCGTTGCCACGGTGGGACCGACCCCTTGGGCGGCCCCCGGCTGCTCCTCGACCCGGATCCCGAGCCATGCGAGCGCACTGACGATGGCGAAGCCCACGCCGATGAAAAACGCCGTATTCCACGCATGCAAGCCCGAGAAATATCCGACGATGGGTATGCCGATGATGCCGCCCAAATTGCCTCCCGTGTTCATGATGCCGCAAACCGCCATGGTGTCGCCGCGGCCCACCGTCATGCCCGCTCCCCAGAATGCGCCCTCGGTGAGCTCGACGGCGCCGAAGCAACTCGCCAGTGCGGCGACCGCCAGGTAAGGGTTGGACGCGTTGACCGCGACGAGCAACAGCACTGCAGCGCCAACCATGGCCACGAGCGGCAGTATACGATAGCCCCAGAGGCTCCCGAACCTGAGCGCGAGCACGCTGGTGATCACGCCGCCGACGACGGCGCCGAGGGCCGCGGCCAGCGGCGGCGCGGTCGCCAGCCAACTGCTCTCGAGCGACGAGAAGTGGCGCTCCTGGATGAGGTAGAGGAACACCCAGTTGGAGAGCAGGTAAAAAGTGTAGTTCATGCTCATGTAAGAAACGAACAGCAGCATGACGTTGCGGTTGCCCGCCAGCGCGATGAGTTGCTTGAAGCTGAGGGACGAGTGAGCCGGAGGGTGAGACCCGATCTGCGCGAGCTCGTGCGCGGAGACCGAAGGATGCTCGCGCGGCGTATTGCGCCCATACCAGGCCCAGAACGCGATCAGCGCCACCGCCGGGAGGCTCGCCCACACCAGCGCGCGCTGCCAGCCGAGCCGGGTCATGAGATACACGATGAGCGGCGGCGTGAGTGCTGCGCCGAGGCCCAGCCCCGCCGTCTGCAAACCCTGCACGAAGGCCCAGCGCTTGGCGGGAAACCACGCTTCGAACACCCCCGCGGAGATCGGGAAAATGGCTCCCTGAGACAATCCGAGCACGAGTTGCACGCCGAACAGCGCCGCGAACAGTGCGGCCGGACCCTGGAAGAACTCCGGCATCAGCGGCATGGCGAGGGTCGCGAAAAACGCGGTGATTCCGATCACGACGAAGGTCAGCCTCGCACCCAGCCGTTGGCCGATGATGCCGCCGGGCAGCTGGAAGATCGCATATCCCAGCACGAAGGCCTGTTCGATGTAGGAGATCTGCAATTGGCTCAATCCGAGCGCCGGCATCATGGGTTCGGCCGCCACCGTGATGGTCTTCTGCTGGATGTAGGCCAGAAATCCGAATCCGAACAGAAAGCTGAAAATGCGCCACCGGATCGGGAACGCGACGCTGCGCGGCGGAGCGCCATCAGGATGCTGTTTCAAGTTTTCGTGCGCTCCTCGAGCCAATCCACGCAGATCTGCAAGGCGTCCACCAGCGAGCTCGCCGATTTATCGGTGCCCGGCAGGATGCTGTCGGAGCCGCCCTGTTGCAACACCAGCCCGGGCAGGCACACGCCGATGAGCAGCGCGTGAGCGAACCGGGCGCGGAGCTGCTCCACGGCCGCGCCCGCCGCCTGCCGCTCGTCACCCGGCGTCGAGCTCACCACGAAGACCATCGACACGCTGCCCGGCACGGCCTCCGGCGGCGGCGCCTTGAGGTCCTCGACCGACACATGCCGCGCATCGATTTGCTTGTCGCGCAAAATGCGAACCAGGAGCTCCGTGGCCAGATCGTCCGACATCGAACCCATGCTCAGGCAGAGCATGATCGAGCCGGGCGGCACGGCCAGCGGTCCCTGCCAGCGGCCGATCAGCTGCTCGCGCTGTTGCCGCAGCTGCCGCCCGGCGTTCATTTGATCGAGCATCGACATCGCGTGGCGCCGGCGCGTGAAGCGCGACCGTCCGCCGCTGATGGCCGCGATGACGGTCACGATGGTCTGGCGCACCTTGAGCTGTTGTTCGCGAGTAATCGTCCGTCGCTCCAGATCGAAGGCCGCGAGGCGCAGGGCCGGCATCAGCACGAAATCGCTGTAAGCCGCGAGCGAATCGTGCTTGAGATAGGCGCGTGCATTCGCGATGAGCTCGTCGGAGTCGGCCGACAGCGCGCGCTGATAGAAGCGCTCGGGCATGGTGAGCGCCTGGCTGTCGCCGAGCAAGATGTCCAGCAGGCGCAGCGCCTTGACGTGACGCCCCATCACCACCAGACACAGGGTCAGGGGCGTCGACACGACCAAACCGACCGGGCCCCATATCCAGCTCCAGAAAATGGCCGCAACCACCACCGAGAGCGGGGAAAGCCCGGTGGAATGCCCGTAGAGCTGCGGCTCCACCAGCTGGCCCGCGATGAGCTCCACGACGGTGAACAAGCCGAGGGTCAGCAGGACCAATGTCCAGCCCGGGTCGACGGCAGCGGCCAGCGCGGCGGAAATCACGGCCGCGATCCAGATCCCCACATACGGCACGAAGCGCAGCACGGCGGCGAGCGCGGCCCAGAGCGTCGCATGCGGCAGGCCGATGAGCGCAAGACCCAGCCAGAGCGCCAGACCGACGCCGAGATTCACCGCGAACTGCGATACGAAGAACCGGGACAGCCGTTCCCCGGCATCATTCAGCACCAGCGTGGTCGCGCGCAGATCGGCGGGACCCGCCAGGCGGATGAAGCGGTCGCGCACCGACTCGCGCTCGAGCAATACGAAGATCAGCACCACGATCACGATACCGGCCGTCTCCAGCGGCACCCACATCGATCCGAGCACCCGTTCGACCACCTGCAGCGGGCTCAACGGCGGTTGATGCACTTCCACCGGAATGGGTGCGGCGGGGAGTAAGGCCGCGCGGGCGGCGACGCAGAAAGCGGCGCGGGCACCGGCGCGGCGCTGCGTCGCCGCATCCGGCGACCCGTCAGCCGCGGTTCCTGGCGCGTCAGCGGGGGTTCCCGGTGTCAACGAGCTCGGCGGCGCTTCGCTCGCGGCCCGCGGCTCGCGGCTCTCGCCGACCAGCCGCTCGGTTTGGCTGGTGAACGCCGCAAGCCGGTCCACGGTCAGCTCGTTCACCTTGTACAGCTTGTGACGGATCGTGCGCTCGTACTGCGGCAGGCTCTTCACCATGTGCGCCACCTGCACGCCAATCACCGACGCCACGGCTCCCAAGGCCACCGTCAGCACCAGCACGGCCGCGAGCACCGACGAGGTGGGCCCGAGGCCGAGGCGCCGCAACGCCCGCACCAGCGGCGATATCAACAGGCTCAGGATCACCGCCAGCGTGATCGGTACCAGCACCTCGCGCCCGAAATAGAGAATGGCAAGGATCGTGCCGGTGGCGACGATGCCGAGAGCTCGATCGCGAAGCTTCGGCAGCGATGACTCTTCGCTCATTCACCCGCCGGCACGTTCGGGTCGGTGCGAGGCAGGGGCTTCTGGCGATGCAGGCCTCCATCCTCTATCAACAGCTTGCGCACATACAGGAACTGGATGGTCTCGTACTCGAAGGGAGAACCGCTCGCGTAGTAGCGAAAATCGATACTCGCCCGCTGATCCACGGCGTTGACGAACGCCAAGGCCCCACGATAGGTTCCCCCGATAGATCCAGGCCGGATCGATCACGTAGAGCGTGCCGTAATCGGCCGCCAAGCCGATGCCCTCGCGCAAGGTGGACGGCCCGTAGAACGGAATGACCAGATACGGACCCGGATGCATGCCCCATTGGCGAGCGTCGTCCCGAACCCGGTCGGCGCGTTCGGCAGACGCATGTTCGTCGCCGGATCGAAAAGTCCGCCGATGCCGATGGTGCTGTTGATGACGAATCGGCCGACACTGCGCACCATCCGGCCGAGGCGCCCTTGCAGCGTGTAATTGATGAAGCTGTCGATCTCGGCGATGTTGCCGAAGAAGTTGTGCACCCCGGTGCGCATCGGCGAGGGCAGCCGACGATAGCCGTTTGCCACCGGCAGGAACAACGCCTCGTCGAAGCGCGCGTTGAAGCGGTACGTGAACCGGTTGATCTCGGCCCCAGGGATCGTAGGTCTTCATCGGCGGCGCCTCGGCGGGCGTCACGGCGGCGGCACCTCGGCTGCGGCCGCGCCTTCGGTCGGGTCCGGTGCCCGCGCTTTTTGAGCGAGCGCCGCCGCGGCCGCCAGGCGCTGCATCTTGGCGATGTCGGCTGCGTTGTCCGCCGCGGGAGTGTCGGGCGGCAAGACGGTGGAATTCGACCACCTGCGAGGCGCAGCCGCCGAGTGCGATGAACGCCACCCCTGCCGCGAGCGGCCGCCAACCGCTGCCAACGCGCATCATCGCGCGCCGCCTTGCCAGCGTCCCGCCAGCATCTCGAGCATGTCGGCGACCTGCTGTCGATCGCCGAGATTGCCCAGATGGCCGCCATGATCGTAGACCACGATCCGGGCACCCAACGTCTGCCTCAACCAATCGAGCTCCGCCTTGTCGAGGATGAGATCGTCGCTGTTGGTTTGTGCATAGTAGTCGGCATTGCCGCGCAGCTGATCGCCGATGACATCGAGCCGGTTTTCGGCGACCAGACTCTCGACGCTCGATCCCGGCCTGCGCTTCAGGTAGTAGGGCGCGAAAATCCGGGTGAAATACTCCGCGAACGTCTTGGTGCGCAGCCTTCGGGAGATCTCGTCGAGCGAATCGCCCACCCGGGGCGGATGCTTCGGATCGACCACCACCCCGGCGCCCGAATACAGATCGCCCGCGAAGAACACATTGGTGAGCGCGATTCGGAAAGTCAGCGCTATGGCGGCCGAAAATTGCGCATCCGTCTTGAGAACCGAAGCGGCTGCTCCGAGAAGGAAATCCTCGTCGAGCTCCACCCGGTCCGATGCGCGGTACAGATTGGCGAGCTCGGAGTACAGCTGCTGATAAAAGCGCTCGATCCCGGCATCGCCATTGCCGATGGACCGGGCAAAGAGCTTGTCGAGCCGACCCACCGTGGAAAACAAGCTGACCGGCGGATTGATCATCACCACCCGGTGAATATTGAGCTTGTGCTCCTTCTCGTCGATGGACTTCACGATGGCGGCGTTCGCGCCGCCCAGGCTGTACCCGAGCACGTCGATGTCGGTAATTTTTACCTTGCGCGGCAGGTGGGCGATGATCACCCCCATCGCCGCGTATAAATCCTTCCCGTCCTGGGTGAGATCGCCCGCCACGCCCGTGCTGGAGGCCGACACGATGAAGCCGGGAAAGGTCGGCGACGGCATGGTGAGCACGTGATAGCCGGCTCCATAAAGAACGGCGCGCAGCGTCGCGAGCTTCGCCGTGTTGCCGTCGCTGCCGGTACCCGAGATGACGATGGCGAGCGGTGCCGGCTTTTCCTGGGCCGAGAGCCACACGCGCAGTCTCTTGTCGAACCAGAACACGGCCGGAATCGGCCGTCGCCACGGCAGATCGAGATCCATCTCGAGCAGCGGCACCTTGTCGGGCAGCGGCGCGATATCCTGAGGCGGCGTGCCGAACACCGTGGCCCGAAGCGCCGCCGAATCGGCGAGACCCGTCGCCGGGCCTTGTGCAGCCGGCGGGGGAATGGACGCATCGCCGGCATGGGCCTGGCAAAAGCCGAGCGCGGCGAGTGCCAAGGCGGATAGAAATTTATTCATCGCCCTGCTTTATAGCCGATTCGACGCCGGCTTTATAGCGAAACGAAGCCGGGCCGCGCTCGACGAACGCGGCCCGGCCATTACTCCCCTACCATTACTCCCCTATGCGGGCTGAGGCGTCATCCAAGTCCGACCGGCACGAAAATGCGGCTGTCGCCTCGCTGGATGAGGAGCGCAACCTGATCACCGTGCTTCTGCACCAACTCGCGAAGCTGCGACACGCTGTCGACCGGCGTGCCGTTCACCGAGAGCACGACGTCGCCTTGTTGGATGCCCGCATCCGCGGCTCGGCCGCTCGACTCTTCGACGACCAGGCCTCCGGGGACACCCGCCTGCGAGCGCTCATCCGGCGTCAACGGACGCAATTTCATTCCGAGATGCGTTCCGCCCTGCCCCATGTCGCCGTTCTTGGCCAACGTGGCCGAGCCCGCGGAGCCGATGGTCGCAGTGACGGTGACCGGCTTGCCGTCGCGCATGATGTCGAGCGTGGCCTTCTCGCCGGGCGCCGTGGCGTTGACCTGCACCGACAGTTGACCCGCATCGGCAATCGCGATGCCGTTGTACTTCTGAATGACATCGCCCGCCTTGATCCCCGCCCGGGCCGCGGCGCTGTCAGGCTCGACCTGCGCCACCAAGGCGCCCGCCGGCGAGCTCAGCTTGAACGATTGGGCCAACGACTGATTGACGTTCTGGATCTGGATGCCGAGCCGGCCGTGCTCGGCCTTGCCGGTCTTCACGATTTGCTGCTCGACGCCCTGCGCGAGATTGATGGGGACGGCGAACGAAACCCCCTCGTAGCCGCCGGAGTTCGTGTAGATCTGCGAGTTGATGCCAACCACCGCGCCGCTCGCATCGAACAGCGGCCCACCCGAGTTACCGGGATTGACCGCGGCATCGGTCTGGATGAACGGCACCGCGCCGTCACCGGGAAGCGAGCGCCCCGTCGCACTGACGATGCCGGCGGTCGCGGTCTCCTCGAGGCCGAACGGGGCGCCGATCGCGAGCACGTAATCGCCCACGCCGAGCTTGTCCGAGTTGCCCAGCCGCACGGCCGGCAGGCCCTTCGCGTCGATCTTCAGCACCGCGATGTCGCTGGTCTTGTCGGAGCCCAATACCTTGGCTTTGAATTCCCGATGATCGATCAGCTTGACGGTCACTTCCTTGGCGCCGTCGACGACGTGAGCGTTGGTCAGGATGAGCCCGTCGGAGCTGACGATGAAGCCGGAGCCCTGCGCATGCATGGGTTGACTGTGCGGCCGCGGCATCTGACGGAAGAACTGGGAGAACGGGTTGTCCTCGCCGCCGTTGCCGAACGGATTGAACGGCTGGTCGGACGAGGTCTTCATCTCTCCTTCGATGGTGACGCCGACCACCGAGTCGCGATTCTGCGCCACGATCGCGCGGTAATTGGGCGCGGTGCCGAGCGGGATCGGTTGCGAAACGCCCATCGGCGCGGACTCGCTCGCGGGGGCCTCGGCAGCCTGCGCGCTCTTGAAAGCTGCAGGCGCCATCCAGCCGGCGGCTGCGCCCAGCGCGAATACGCCGGCGGCGGCCCCGGCAACCAGAGGTCTGTGGGATCTCATCGGTAATTCTCCTTGCGGTAAAGGCTTGAGGATCGGATTGGCGCCATCCTGCCCCCCTCTCCTTAAGCGAACCTTAAACCGCCGGCGGGAACAGCACCGTGACCAGCAAACCACCCTCGGGGGCGTCGCCGAGCAGGATCCGCGCGCCGTGCCGATCGGCGACCGCCTTGACGATGGCGAGGCCGAGGCCGCTGCCGCCCTCGGGCGAGCCTGCGCGCCGATAAAATCGGTCGAATACCCGATCGCGGTCCGCGGGGGCGATACCCGGCCCCGAATCCGCCACCTCGAGCAATGCCGGCTCGCCGCGCCCGGGAGCGCGCGAGCCGGGTCGCGTCCGCACCCGGACGCTCCCGCCCTGCGGCGTGTAGCGCACGGCGTTGTCGACGAGGTTGCGAACCAGCGTGCGCAACGCCTCCCGGTCGCCGCGCACCGTGGCCGTTTCCGCTTCCAGGGAAAGGTCGATGTGGCGCGCGGCGGCGAGCGCGTGCGCATCCGCGATGCCTTCGGCAACCGCCTGCTCGAGCGCAACCGCGCCGAGCTCGCCGACGGGTTCGCGAGGCTCGTTGCGGGCCAGGGTCAGCATTTGCTCGACCAGATGGATGGCGCGCGCGGCCGCCGCCTTGAGGTTCGCGAGCGCCTCGCGCCGCGCTTCTTCGTCGGGTGCGCGATCCAGGAGCTGCAGCTCGAGGCTGAGCGCGGTCAATGGGGAACGCAGCTCGTGAGCGGCATCGGCGATGAAAGCGCGCTGCGTCTGGAACGCCTCATCCAGGCGCATCAACAGCCGGTTCAGCTCATTCACCAGGGGCGCAATCTCCTGAGGCAGCCGGGCGGCGGCGATCGGCGTCAGGCTGTGCACGTCGCGCCGCTGCACCTCGCTCGCCACGCGCCGCAAAGGCCGAAGCCCCGAGCCCACGACGCCGACGACGGCGGCGCCCAGCAGCGGCAGCAGCAGGAGCAGCGGAATCACCACCCGGAGTGCGGCTCCGCGCGCCAAGCTCTCGCGCACCTGGACAGGTTGGGCGATCTGGATCACCCCCTGAACCGTCTGCAGCCCGTAGGTGCGCCACGCTTGGCCGCCGACGGTCACATCGGCGTAGCCCAGGGCCGTTGCATTGATCAGCGGCAGCCCGGGACGCGAAAAATAAACCCGCGTCCCATAAACGTCCCATATTTGAATCACGAAATCACTCTGGTCCGGAGGCAGTTCGAGTCGCGGCGCCATGGGGATCTGGCTTCCGAGCGTCAGCGCCATCTGGCGCAATTGATAATCGAACAGGGTCGAGGTCTCCGCCAGAACACGGCGATAGGTCAACAATCCGGCGAGCACCGAGATGACGGCCACGAGGGCCAGCAGCGCAATCAACAATCGGGCGCGCAGGGACCTCACGCCTGTTGCTCTTTCGGCACGAAATAGCCGACGCCTCGAAGGGTTCGGATGACATCGGTTCCGAGCTTGCGGCGCAATCCATGCACATACACCTCGACCGCATTGCTCTCGACGGACTCGCCCCATCCGTAGAGCCGATCCTCGAGCTGTGCTCGCGAGAGCACCGAACCGGGCCTTTGCATGAGCGCCTCGAGCACCGAGAATTCGTGCGCCGAGACCACCACGGGCTCCCCGTCGCGCTCCACCGCGTGCGTGACCGGATTGAGCGTGATGCCGCGATGGCGGATGCAGGGGTCGGCGCGGCCCGCCGCGCGTCGCAGCACCGAGCGCATGCGCGCCGCCACCTCGTCGAGATCGAACGGCTTCACGACGTAGTCGTCGGCGCCCGAATCGAGCCCCGCGATCCGGTTCTGCACATCGTCCCGCGCCGTGACGATGATGACCGGCGTCGCATCCCCCCGGCCGCGCAGCTCGCGCAGCACCTCGAGGCCATCGCGTTCCGGCAGACCCAGGTCGAGCAGCACGAGATCGAACGTGGAGGTGCGCAACGCCTCGGCCGCGCTCCTGCCGTCGGCCACGCCGTCGACCGCATAACCATCCTGGCGCAGCGCCCGCTCCAGGCCCTTGGCAATCATCCGATCGTCTTCGACCACCAGTATTCGCATGGCTCTGTCAATCGGCCGCGGGTTTTCGCGCGAGCATCAGATCACTGATCTCGCGGTCGCTGAATCGCGCATCGTAGATCGAACGAGCATCCAGGGTGCGTGCCACCACCGTCGCCAGGACGACCGCGATGATCATCGGCAGGATGAACGAGCGATCCCGGCCCGTGAGCTCCATCACCAGTACGATGGATGAAATGGGGCCGTGGGTGGTGGCGGCGAGCACCGATGCGGAGCCGATGATGGCGCACAGCCCCGGAGGGGCTCCCGGCCAGATCCACGACCACGCGACTCCGAGCGCTCCGCCGAGAAGCGCGCCGGTCGCGAGCGAAGGGGTGAACAAGCCTCCCGGAACCCCGCTTCCCAGGCAAAGGACCGTGGCGAGCGGCTTCAAGATGAAAAGAGCCAGCAGCATGAGCGGGGCGACCTGATTGGTGAAGACGAGCTCGGCGATGTCTTTGCCGTTGCCGAGAAGTTCCGGGAACACGATGGACACTGCGCCGAGCAATCCGAGCGCCACCACCGGCGCCACCAACCGGCGAACTCCGGTCGGCTTGTTCCGGTCCCCCCAGGCGACCAGCCGCACGAAGCCGACCGAGACCGCTCCGGCGATCGGCCCCGCGACGATGGCCCAGCCGATCACGGACGCCGATAATGGGTACGAGGGAATCACGTAGGTCGGCTCGTTCGGAATCGCAACCCACCAGGCCATGCCGGCCGCGCGACGCCGACGCGAGCAACGCCGGTAAAATGAGCCGCAGTGCCAGTACGCCACGCAGCACCTCGACGGCGAACAGCGCGCCGCCCAAGAGGAACGCCGTACGCAGCCGCCATCCCCGCCCCGGCTCCGCAGGCCACCAGCAATCGCCGCTGCTCATCGGACAACGCGCACCGGTCGGACAGCGCGTTCGCGATCACGGCGCCGGCTTGCTTGGGCGCACCCTCCCGGCCGAGCGATGCGCCCATTCCGACCACCACCACGGAGAGCGTCGCGCTGCCGAGAGTTCTCAGCGCGGGCAGACGGCCGGCAAAATTGGTGATCGCCTCGGTGATGTCGATGCTGTTGCCGCTCGACAGCTTGCGCAGCACCACTTGTCCGATGCCGGTCAGCACGCCCGCGCCCAGCAGGATACCGATGTGGTGCCAGGAATCGGCCCCCCTGGCAGCGTCGAGCAGGTGCGGCCCTGGCCACGCACGGTGCTGCACCACGAACAAGAGCCGGGTCAGGATTGCCGCCGCCAGCCCCGCTCCCACGCCGGTCAGCAGCACCGTGGACCAGAAGATCAGCGATCGCGGAGCCGTCAATGTCGGCGGAATGGCCGATGCGTCGGATTTGGGCGTCTGACCTGCCATGGAACGCAGGGCTAGAAGGATCTACGCCAGTCGCGGCCCTCGCCGCCCATGAAGTCCTTGCCCAGCTTCCAGATCAAAATCTTGCCGGCGCCCTCACCATCGATGTACACGGCGGCCGGTACCGATCGGGTGGCGTACTTGCCGAGAGCGATGCCGCCGCGAAGAGTGTGTCTGTCGGTCCGCCCGCCGCGGTGAAAGTCCAGCATGATGAGCGCGCTGCCCGATCGCAGGTACCAGTAATCCTCGTCCTCCCCCTCGAGCGCGTAGGTGCCGCCGGGAAGGTGCAATTCGTGCGCGGCATGGCGCTTGTCATCCAGCACGAGCTCGCGGGTGACCACGAGGGTCCGGGCCCGGTCCTGCTCCACTCGAACGACGCGATGCTCATTGGTGAGCGGGTTCAGCTCCAACCCTGCGCAGGCCGGAAGGCTCAGATTCAGTATCAGCGCAGCGCAGGCCCCGAGGGCGCTTCCGATGGGTCCAATGCCCGTACACCGGCGTCCAAACGCGCGCATCCCTCGTCGATTGATCATCCTGAACCGCGTGCCCTTGCGCCGATATTGTTCCTGATCTGGCGATCATAGCATCAGGCCCGGCAGGTCGCGGAACCCTCAAATCAACGGCAATGCTCGTCGCGATCTCCGCACTCGTGCCACGTGTGATCGTGGTACCAGCGGTTGTGCTGGTGGTCCCAATAGCCGTCCCGCGGCTCGGCGACGATGCACCCGGAAGCAATCGCGGCCAATGCGAGAAGAAAACTTCCTTGGGCGATGCGTTCTTTGATTTTCATGTTCGCTCCTGTTATGAGTGCCAGGAAGTTACCGCATCGCCGATGAAACAGCCGTCCGACGAAGGCGCAAACCCTTGTGTACCGAGTCCTACAAGGGAGCCGGGGCCGGGGCTTGAAAAGATATGGCGTCCCCGGCGGGATTTGAACCCACAACCTCGCCCTTAGGAGGGGCGCGCGCTATCCAGTTGTGCCACGGGGACGTGCGGCCAGTGTAACCGCCCCGGCGACCCGGGAGCTACCCAGGTGTGAGGACTGGGCCGGTGTCCTGTGACAACCGGCCGAGGATTGGTGGAGGAGAAGGGGATCGAACCCTCGACCTTCGCATTGCGAACGCGACGCTCTCCCAACTGAGCTACTCCCCCGCAAGGGGTCCGCATACTAGCAGCAAAGACCGGACATGCCAAAGGGTCCCCCAAATCGGGCCGCAGTAGCTTAGGATAGGGGTGAGGGGCAAAAAGCAACATGTTGAAAGCGGGCGAACGCGCGCCGGAATTTACCCTTCCGGACGATACTGGAACCGACCGATCGCTGACGGAGCTCTTGAGCGCCGGGGCGATCATCCTTTATTTCTATCCGGCGGATTTCACGCCCGGCTGCACCAGCCAGGCCTGCAAGCTGCGCGATCTGCATTCGGATATTCAACGAGCGGGGATGCGGGTCGTCGGCATCAGCCCCCAATCTGCGGAATCGCACGCGAAATTTCGCCAAAAATACCAATTGCCGTTCACCCTGCTCTCGGATGAGCAAAAGACGGTGATCAAGATGTACGGGCTCAACGGGCCGCTCGGGATCGGCGTTCGGCGCGCCAGCTACCTGGTGGACGGGGGTCGCCGCGTGCGCGACGCGGTGCTCGCTGATTTCAGAATTGGCCGGCACATGGACTTCGTGCGAAAAGCCGTCGCGCTGCGCACCACGGGCCCGTTGTCGGGCTAGTATCTCAGGCGCACGACGCCGGCCCGGCCGACTCTCGGCACCGTCACGACATACACAGTGGCGTAGTCCGACGGCTCGACCGGTGGGATGTCGGCCATGCCGCTCAGGTCGGCCACGATGGCGGGCAGCGTGTTGGCATGCCCGACGATCAAGATCGTCTCCCCCGGATGGTCGCGCAACACGCGGCGCGCAAGCCCGCGGGCATCATCCTCGTCGACCACTACCGGCGTGATGCCGAGCATCTGCGCCAGGGGGGCGGCTGTGGCGCGGCTGCGAAGCTTTTCCGACACATAAATGGCCGCGACCCGGCTTTTCAGATGGGTATCGCCGAGCAGCCGTGCCAGTGACGCCGCGCGCGCTTCGCCCTCCGCACTCAGCGGCGGATCGTCGCCATTGATGCCAAGCATCTGAGGGGCGTGGCGCACGAGGATGACGGTGGTCGAGGTGGAGGTGACCAGGAACCACGCCGCCGCGATCAGGATCACAATTCCCGCCGTCACCGTGATCGCCACCAGGCCGATCGGGGCCAGAAAGGGCCGACGCTGCAAATTGGCGGGTATAGTCATGGCGAGATGATACCAACGAATGCCGTCGCCGGCGTCCGCCTCGTGGTCCTGTCGGCCGGCTTCTCGGCACGGCTCGGGAGCCCGAAGGCCTTGGCCGGAATCCGCGGTGTGACACTTTTGCGCAGAACCGTGCGGACAGTGGCGCCGCTGGCCGCCGCGCGCGTCATCGTCGTTCTGCCGCCGAGGGCGGTCCGGGCGCGCGCCGAACTGCGCGGCGAGCGCGTGGATGTCGCGGTGAGCTCGCGCCGCTCCCAAGGGCTCTCGGCATCGGTCAGAGCCGGCTTGTTCCGGGCGCGATACAGCGCCGCCGTATTGATCCTGCCGGTGGATTTACCGTGGCTCGAGTGCCGCGAGATCGCACGGCTGATCGCGCGTTGGCGATTGTCGAGACGGTCGGTCGTCGCGCGCCGGGTGGGTGAGCGGGCCGGCACGCCCCTGGTACTTCCGCGCCGGCTGTATGCCCAGGCGCAGCGCATCGGCGGTGACCTCGGCCTCAGGAATCTGGTGAACGGCCTGCCCGCGGACGAGCTCGAGCTGCTCGATGTTCCGTCGGCGGCGCTGGATGTGGATACGCCCGAGGATCTCAGGCTGGCGCGACGCCGGCTGCGCGGGTTCAAATCGGGCTGTCGCCAAGGCCGTTGCGGAGGCTAGCGCCAACCCGGAAAATCTCGAAACGCTGTCAGCGCCGCGTCTATCTTGGCACGCGGCGCATCGAGGTGGGTGGCAAGGCGCGTGCGTGGCGCGATGGATGCGACGATTCCGAGCTTCGCAAGATGCGCGCGCAGCGCCTCGACCGCCGCCTCCGGAATCTCCACGAACACGAGGTTGGTCTCCGGCGGCTCGACCGAAAGCCCCAGGGCGCGAAGACCCTCGGCGAGGTGAGCGGCATTCGCGTGATCCTCGGCCAATCGCTCGACGTGGTGGTCGAGCGCGTACAACCCGGCTGCGGCCAGGATGCCGGCCTGGCGCATGCCCCCACCGAGCGCTTTGCGCCAGCGCAGCGCGGCGGCGATGAATTCCTCGGACCCCAGCAGCACCGACCCCGCCGGCGCACCCAGCCCCTTGGAAAGGCACACCGAGACGGAATCGAATCCCTCCACGGCGGCCGTTTCAGGCCACCCGCAGCTTGACGATCGCGTTGAAGAGGCGCGCGCCGTCCAAATGAGTCATGAGCCCCCTCGCGTGCGCGAACCCCGTCGCACTCGACAGATAGGCAACCGGCAGTATTCGCCCGCCCATGGTGTTTTCCAGCGCCAGGAGCCGTGTGCGCGCAAAATGCGCGTCATCGGGCTTGATCGCCCGGGCAATGCGATCGAGCGGAATCGTTCCGTCGGTTTCGTTGTCCAGCGGCTGGGGCTGAATGCTGCCGAGAACCGCCGCACCGCCCTGCTCATATTTGTACGTGTGTGCTTCCTGCCCGACCAGGTACTCATCGCCCCGGCCACAATGCGCCATCAAGGCCGCCAGATTGCTTTGAGTTCCCGAGGCGAAAAACAGCGCGCGCTCGAATCCGAACCGCTCGGCCATGCGGCTCTGCAGCCGATTCACCGTCGGATCGTCGCCATACACATCGTCGCCCACTTCCGCGGCCGCCATGGCCGCGCGCATGGCCGGTGTCGGGCGCGTCACGGTGTCGCTGCGAAGATCGATGCTGCCGCTGATCGGGTCGGTGGAATCTCGCACGACCCAAAAGATAACCCAACCAATAGCGCCTGCGCGTAGAATTTTTTTTACATCTGAAACGCAACGGCGGCTACCTCGTGATTGCCGTCATCATGGTGCTCGTTCGAGTGGTTCAAACGGCGGCGGCCTGAGGCGCCGGCTTGCCCGCCGCGAGGTCGCCGGGCTATCGTAGGGATTGGATCGTAACGCCAAGGATGTGGAATGCCGCCCCGCCGACTAGGAACTTCATGGCGCCGGTGGTCCGGCGCGCTGCTCGCCACACTGGCGTTCGCTCTCGGCCAGGCGGAATCTCTCGATTCGTCCGCCCAAAAGCGGCTTCGGGAAGGCACCCTCGAGGTCGTGCTGGAAAAGCCCGAGACCGATCCGTTGACCTACGAGAAGCCGTTGCCGCTCGAGCTTCTGCCGTTTGCCGAGCGCCAGGGAAGGTATCGCTCCGTGGGCACGGCGTTCGCCATTGCTCACGGACAGTTCGTAACGGCCGCCCATGTGATCGGCGTGGGCGTCGGCGCCCCGCGGGGTGCGCTCGCCTTGCGCGATCAGAATGGGAAGGTGTATTCGATCGAGAGGGTGGTCAAGTATTCCGCGGCCGAGGACTACGCCGTATTCACATTGAGTGGCGCGCCCAAGATAGCGCCGCTCGACACGCACGATCCGCCCGCGATCAACGATCCCGTGTTCGCGGTCGGCAACGCGTTGGGCGAAGGCATCATCATTCGCGACGGCCTCTATACTTCCGATACGCCTGAGGAGCGCGACGGACGTTGGAAATGGATGCGATTTTCGGCTGCAGCCTCTCCCGGCAATAGCGGCGGTCCGCTGGTCGACCGCAAAGGCCGCGTGGTGGGTGTGGTGCTGCGCAAGTCCCCGAGTGAGAATCTGAACGTGGCCGTGGCGATCGGACAGGTGCTGAAGGGCGACGATAAATGGGCAACCGTCGAGAGCCGCTTCCCGTACCGATTCGCGATGATGCGGGCCTCGGATAGCAACGACATCAATGATCGATTTCCCCTCCCCCAGCCCGCCGACGAGTTCTTCGCGTCCTTGCAGACCGAGCTCGTGGACAGCATCCACAAGGTGCAGGCGAACTACCGTGCGCAGCACGGTGATCGGATGTTCCCGCACGGCGCCGATTCGCAGCAGCTCCTGAACTCGCTCTACGTGTCGAACTTTCCGCGTGCCATCGAGGAGCGAACCGACGGCGTCTGGGGCGTGTCGGAGCCCAAACCGCAGCGGGCCCAGCTCGATCAGAACGGCTTCGTCGAGACCTCGGCCATTCCCGGAGCCACCCTGGTGCGGATCCGCAAGCCGGACGATATGAAATGGGCGGACCTGTGGATCGGCTCCAAACAGTTCATGGATCTCGTGTTGAAGGGAACCCAGCTGCACCGGCAGGTGGGCACCGATTCCGTGCGCGTCACCTCGCTCGGCACTGCGGCCACGGACTCCTCGTACGCGGACGCCTTCGGCCGCACCTGGCAGGTGAGGAGCTGGCCCATTCCCTACAACAATACGGTGATGCTTTCGTTCGCCCTGCCGACGCCTCAAGGGTATGTTGCGATGGTGGTCGAACGGCCGCGCGCCTTCCAGCAGCTATCGGTGGAGGAGCTGCAAGTCCTGACCGGCTACCTGTACATGTCGTTCCCTGGAACGTTGAAGCAATGGCAGGAATACATGGCCGCCCCGCTGCCGCTGCCCGATGCGGTTCGCGCGCTCGAGATCCAGTCCGACTTCGGCAGGAGCTTCCGGCTGCGCTCCAGGCGCCTGAGCATCAACATCCCCGACGGTCTGATCAAGGTCGGGCCGGAAAGCATGTTGGTGGCTAAATTCGGCTATTTCGAGGACGCAGGGGCGGTCGTCTGGGACTTGGCCGGCGTGCTCCTCCAAGACCCCGAGCGCAAGGGAAATTGGATCGATGTGCTGAGGCACCAACGCCCCCCGGCCTCGCTTCCCGAGACCTTCACGGAGCGCTGGCATACGATCGAGACGGGCGCGCATCCATACACCTCCACCGCCTACTCGACCAACGGCGGCACGCGCATCGACGCCATCCAGGACTTGAAGGATGTGAGCGCCGGCCACCGATCGCTCGCGTACTCGGTGACGGTGGCGGCCGAGGGGACGCAGGATCAGGCGACCATGAAGCAGGGCCTCGACAAGGTCCAACAAGGGCTGACGATTCTGGAGGTGAAGTAGCTCGCCCAACTTCCTAAGGCAGCGCCGGATCGCCCGTGACCGCCATCACGCGGTTGGCCTCGACCACCGTCAGCGCGGTCATGTTGACGATCCGCCTCACGGTCGCCGCAGAAGTGAGGATATGCACGGGCGCCGCGCAGCCCAACAAGATCGGGCCGATCGCCACGTTGTTGCCCGCGGCTGACTTGAGCAGGTTGTAGGCGATGTTCGCGCTGTCGAGATTCGGGCAAACCAACAGATTGGCGCTGCCCTCGAGCGTGGAGTCGGGCAGCACCGCCTTGCGGGCCGCTTCGTCGAGCGCACAATCGCCGTGCATCTCGCCATCCACCTCCAGATCGGGCGCCCGTGCGCTCAACATCGCGAGAGTCGCGCGCATCTTGAGCGCCGACGGCGCATCGCTCGTGCCGAAGTTCGAATGCGAGAGCAGCGCGACCTTCGGGACGAGCCCGAATGCGCGTAATTGTTCGGCGGCAAGCTGGGTGATCTCCGCCAGCTGCTCCGCGGTCGGATCGAGATTCACGTGAGTGTCGACCAGGAATACCTGGCGGCCCGGCAGGATGAGTCCGCTCATTGCGCCATACACCGTCACGCCGGAACGGCGTCCGATGACCCGGTCGATGTATTTCAGATGCCGCGACGTGGTCGAGATGGTGCCGCAGATCAGCCCATCGGCCTCGCCTTTTTTCAGCAGCATCGCGGCGATCAGCGTCGTCCGCCTGCGCATCTCGAGCTTGGCATATTGGGGGGTCACGCCGTTCCTGCGCGTCAACCGGTGATAGGACTGCCAATATTCGCGGTAGCGCTCGTCATGCTCGGGATTGACGACGGTCAGATGCTCGCCGATCCGGATTCTGAGGCCGCAGTGCTTGATGCCCCGCTCGATCACCGACGGCCGGCCAACCAGCACGGGCACGGCCAATTTCTCATCGACCGCAATCTGCACCGCGCGAAGCACCCGCTCATCCTCCCCTTCCGCATAAACGATGCGGCTGCGCTCCGGCGGGATCTTGCGCGCGGCCGCATAGATGGGCTGCATCAAGGTGCCGCTGTGATAGACGAATTGCTGCAGGCGCTCGCCGTAGGCCTCGAGATCCGCGATCGGGCGGCGTGCGACGCCCGAATCCATCGCTGCCTTGGCGACCGCGGGCGCGATCTTGACGATCAGGCGGGGATCGAAGGGCTTGGGGATGAGATAGCCGGGGCCGAAACTCAAATCCTCCACGCCGCCATAGGCGGCGGCCACGACATCGCTTTGTTCGCGCCGGGCGAGATCCGCAAGTGCGTGCACGGCCGCGATTTCCATTTCCCGCGTAATGGTCGTCGCCCCCACGTCGAGCGCGCCGCGGAAGATGAACGGGAAGCACAGGACGTTGTTCACCTGGTTGGGGTAGTCGCTGCGTCCGGTCGCCATCACCGCGTCGGGACGCGCCGCCATGGCCTCTTCCGGGAGAATTTCAGGGGTGGGGTTCGCGAGCGCCAGGATCAAAGGCTTGACTGCCATTTGTCGCACCATGTCCTGGGTCAGCACGCCCCCCGCGGAAAGTCCCAGGAACACATCGGCTCCGCTGATGACCTCTCCGAGCGTTCTCGCCGCGGTTGCCTGCGCGAACTTCGCCTTCTCGGGATCCATGAGCTCCTTGCGTCCGGCGAAAACGACTCCCGCGAGGTCCGTGAGCCAGATGTTCTCGCGCTTGAGCCCCAAATCGAGCAGCAGCTCGACGCAGGCGAGCGCCGCAGCCCCGGCTCCGCTCACCACCAGCTTCACCCGGCCCATCTCCTTGCCGCATACCGTGAGGCCGTTGAGGACGGCGGCCCCCACGGTGATGGCCGTTCCGTGCTGGTCGTCGTGAAACACCGGGATCTTCATCCGCTTGCGCAGCTCGCGCTCCACGATGAAACACTCCGGGGCCTTGATGTCCTCCAGATTGATCGCACCAAAAGTGGGCTCGAGCGCGGCGATGACCTCGATGAGCTTGTGCGGATCCGGCTGATCGATCTCGATGTCGAACACGTCGATCCCGGCGAATTTCTTGAACAGCACGGCCTTGCCTTCCATCACCGGCTTTGCCGCCAGCGGGCCGATCGAGCCCAGGCCGAGCACCGCGGTCCCGTTGGTGACCACGCCGACGAGGTTGCCGCGGGCGGTGAAGCGGAATGCCGAAATCGGATCCGCGACGATCGCGTCACAGGCGGCCGCGACGCCCGGAGAATACGCGAGCGCAAGATCGCTTTGATTGACCAGCTGCTTGGTGGGAGCGATCGAGATCTTCCCGTGAGTCGGGAATTCGTGGTAATCGAGCGCCGCCTGGCGTCGATCCTCCTTCGCGTCGTTGATCTTCATCGGCAATTCCAGGACTCAATGGACGAGCACCGCACTCGATCGCCCAGTATGGCAGCAAGAACCGCAAATTTGTATTTTTGACCCGGCCCGGGCACCCGCCGGCCCCGTCAACCTTTTGCGGGCGGATACGTTATCCTCGTTTCGGCGCATTGCGCCGCTAGGATCGGAGAACACCATGATTGCACGCCGTCAATCGCTCGCCGCCTCGGCCGGGATCGCCTGCGCCCTCGCCGTCGCCGGCGCCTGGTTGCCGTGCGCCCTCGCGCGCGCCGACGATGCCGCATCGTCGGGGAGCCCCGGCACCTGGCAAAGCCACAAGTATTCCTTCCAGTTCATGGGCTTCACGTCCACGTACTCCTGCGACGGCCTGGCCGACAAGCTGCGCACACTGCTGCTCGCCGCCGGCGCACGAGGCGATGCCAAATCGCAAGCGGGCGCTTGCGCCTCGGGATTCGGCCGGCCGGACAAGTTCGCGAGGGCGGACCTCACCTTCTCCACTCTCGCTCCGGCGCAGGGCGGCGCCGCCCCGGATGCCAAGCCGGTGAACGGGGTCTGGCGCACGGTCGCCTTCACGTCCTTCTCACCCAGGACTCTGCGTGTGGGGGATTGCGAGCTCGTCGAGCAATTCAGCTCGCAGGTATTGCCCATGTTCACGACACGCAACGTCGTGAGCAACACGACCTGCGTACCGCACCAGGAATCAGGCTCGACCATCGATCTCAAATTCGAGGTCTTCGCGCCGGTTGCAGCGGCCAAGCACTGACCTGCCTCAGAATCTGCCGCCCTTGAGCTCGGTGCCTATGCGCATGAAGAGAGCGTTGAGCCAGCGTGTAAAGGCCGACATGCCTGGATTCGGCCGACGTTGCCGGCTGCGCAACAGATAATAGCCGCCTCGGGCCTTGATCTTGGTGGAGAAAGGGGCGACCAGCTGCCCGGCGGCGAGCGCGCCGGCGCAGGTGATCTCATCGCCCATCATGATGCCCTGACCGGCTATCGCCGCCGTTTGCACGAGCATCAGGTCGGAGAAGATCACGCCCGGTCGCGCCCGAAGCAGATCGAGGTCCCCTGCCGCCAGCCATTGGCGCCATTCATCGATTTGCCGCAAATGGAGCAGGGGATGACGCAGCACGTCGGCGGGCCGGTTCAACCCGCCCTGCGAGTTTTGCAGCGCGGGACTGCACAATGGCAGAAACTCGACGTCGTACAGATGCTGCACGGTATGGCGCGGCCAATTCCCGTCACCAAACACGATGAACAGGTCCGCGTCGCGGTCCGAGGCCGCGTCGAGCTCGCCGCCGGTGACGATCTGCAGCGCCAGACCGGGATATTGCTCGTGAAACGAGGCGATGTGGTTGCACAGCCACATCGATGCGAAACCCGGCGTCGCGGAGATGCACAGCTCCCCCTCCACGGCTTTGCCGGCTCCATCCTCGTGCGCCTCGGCGAGCAGCGCCAGGGATTTACGCACATCCCCGGCGTAGCGCCTGCCGCGCGGCGTGAGTGCCACGCCCTTCCCGCTGCGCACCGCAAGCTCGAATCCCAGCATGGTTTCGAGCGTGCTCAATCGATGGCTCACGGCACTGCGGGTGATTTTGAGATCCTCCGCCGCCTCCCACACGCTGCCGAGCCGCGCGAATGCGTCCAACGCCTGCAGTGCGTGGAGCGGCGGAATCCGCGATTTGGTGGGGTGAGAAATATTCACCTCAAAAATGAAAATTATGCACGTCAAGCCACGCCCTCTCAACCATACTCGTGCGATTACTGGCGCGCAAAGGAGTTGACCCATGATCACCGCCAAGGCTTCCGTGGCAGCCGACCCATTCCAACTGCAGCGCCGGCAGGCCGCCGGCGGCACCAAGCCCCTTGGGTTTTGGGGGTTCAAGAACGAGACCGACACCCTCACCGACGTGCTGCTCGGCCCGGCGGACAACCTGAAGCACATGGCCACGAGCTCGCTGTCGCGCAAGACCCTGCGCGAGCATCCGGCCGACATTGCCGTCGCACAACGGCAGCATCGCGAATTGCAAAGTGCATACGCCCATTTTGGCGTGAGAGTGCACTGGCACGAAGCGCAGGCCGAGCTTCCCATGCAGGTGTACTCGCGCGATTCCAGCGTCATGACCCCGTACGGCGCCATCATCACGGCGATGGCCAATTGGTGGCGCCGGGGCGAGAATTTTGCGGCCATCCGCACCTACGAGCGTCTCGGCATCCCGATTTATGACATGGTAACGGCCGGCACTTTCGAGGGCGGCGACTTCAACGTCATCGAGGACGGCTGCGTGCTGATCGGCTGCGGCGGCGGACGCACCCAGGAAGAAGGCGCACGCCAGGTCGAAGCGTGGTTCAAGAAGGAAGGCTGGGAAACGCGGCTCGCGTTCTTCGACGAATACTACGTGCACATCGATCTCATGGTGGTGCCGATCGCCCCGAAGCTCACCGCCGTCTGCCTGGCCTGCACGGAGCCTGGCATCGTCTCCTGGCTGAAGTCCAAGGGACACGAAATCATCGACGTGCCCTTCGAGGACACGGTGAACCTGGGCTGCAATTTCATGTCGCTCGGGCGCGACCGTGCGATCGTCCCCAAATCGAGCCGCTCTTTGATCACGAGCCTTCGCGCGCATGGCTTCGAAGTGGCGGAAGTGGACATGAGCGAAATCTCGAAGACCGGCGGCGGCATCCATTGCATGGCACAGGCGCTGCGCCGCGACCCGAACGCGCGGGGATAGGTCGGCGCCTGAGCGGGCCGGGGCAGCCCAACGCGATGGACAATGTGACCCACACGATGATCGGGTTCATCGCCGGCGAGGCGGTGTTCGAGCATTCAAAACGGACGCCGCGCAAGGACGGCGCACCGGCCGGACTGCCCGTGAGAGCGCGCCAAACGGCGCTCGTGGCCGTGGGGATCGCCGGAAGCAATTTGCCGGATCTCGATCTGCTGTGGAGCCTTGGCGGCGGCTCCGGGAACCATCTGGACTATATGCTCCGGCATCGGGGCTACACGCACACGATCATCGGGTGTGCGGCGCTGGCGCTCCTGCTGTACGCATGCGCCGAGATGTGGCTTCTCGCCCGGCGATTCACGCCTTCGGCCCTCGATCGGGCATTGCTGTTCGGGACCGCGACCCTGACGACGGCGCTGCACCTCGCCATGGATTACTTGAACAGCTATGGCATCCACCCGTTCTGGCCCGCCGACAACCGGTGGTTCTATGGGGATTCCGTGTTCATCGTCGAGCCCCTCTTTTGGATGGCGGCCGCTCCGCTGGTCTGGCGACTCAAATCCCGCCTGACGCGTGGGGCCTATGTTCTGGCCATGGTTGCGGTACTCGCGACAGGCGCAGTCAGCCGCCTGCTGACGCCCGTGTCGTTCGCGCTGCTCGCACTCGGCACGGCAGCGCTCTGGCTGGCAGGGGGTCGGATGTCGGCCGCCGCGGCAGCCCGGCTGAGCGTGGGTCTCGCGCTGACGGTGACCGTTGCGTTCGTCGCGGCGGGCCAGCTCGCTGCGCGGGGCGCAGAGAGTCTGGCGGCGACATTCCTCGGCCACGAGCCGGATGCCCTCGCTCTGGACCATGTACTGACCGCCACCCCGGCGAATCCGTTTTGCTGGGATGTATGGATCTTGGGAGCGGAGCGGAACCGCTACACCGCCCGTCGCGCGGTCCTGTCCATAGCTCCATCGATGGAGACGGCCCAGGACTGTCCCGTCTCCTTGGGGCCCCATACGGCGACGCTCGCAACGATACGGGAAAGAGACTCCGCCGGTGTGCGCTGGCTCGGCGAGTACTCGATCGCGGTCCCCGAGTTTCTCGGCTACGCAACCGCAACCTGCGACGCCGACGCGTTCATGCAATTCTCGCGGGCGCCTTTCGCCCGTGCCGGCATCGAGCCTCTGCTCGGCGACCTGCGATTCGATCATGGACGCGAGCGCGGCAGTTTCGAGATCGGCCTGGGGGCTGCGCCGCCGATCGTGCGGGGGAAACCGCCCGCACCCACCTCGCGTCAATGCCCGCGCGCGGCGCCTTGGATGGCGCCGCGCGCGGATCTACTCGACTTCGGATCCCACTAGACTTCGGATCCGACTAAGTTTTGCCATTGCCCTGCGACGCGGCGATGGATTCCGCCGCCTTCAAATGCTTCCTCAGCGTCGGCAGCGTGGCCTCGGCGAACGCCTTTGCATCGGCGTCCTGACCGGTGGCAATTTCCTTCTTGAACAATGCGATGGTTTGCCGGTGCGCTTTGATCTGCGTGCTGATGAAAGACTTGTCGTACGTATCACCGGTGAGCACGTCGAGTTTTGCCTTTTCCGCCATCTCGCCCACGCTCGCCGAGCTCGGCAGCGAGATGTTCTTCGAAGCGGCGAGGGCCTTCAATTTGTCATTGGCCGCAGTGTGGTCCTTGACCAGCATCGCGCCAAAATCCTTGACCTGTTGATTGTTGCTGCTCTTTTCGGCCTGATTGCCGGTGTCGACCTCGAACAGTCCACCCTCCGCAGCCTTTTTGTAAAACGTCGCATCGGGATCATCTGCTCCGAACGCGAGGGGTGCGAAGGCAAGCGGAGCGACCAGAGCCGCCAGCGCCAGTATTCTTTTCATCGATCTTCTCCTCAAATTTGGTGTTGGGCGCCGCTTCAGCCGCGCTTCTGCACAAGCAGTTTGTGCGCTAAGATTATTCGTAATATCCCAGACCCAGTCATGCGCGCCGGACCGCCAATTCGAGTAGGACAAAGACCACGCGCGGCGGCCGGACTCGCACGTCGGGGCCGAGTCGTGCGAGGATTGGCGGTGTCGGAAAATGGCCGCGCGCGTGCGGAATAATCGCCGGAGCGGACCATGTGGATCGTCAGAGTAGCACTGCAACGGCCGTACACCTTCATCATGCTGGCCGTGCTGATCGTGTTCCTCGGCATTTACTCGATCCTGAAGACCCCGACCGACATCTTTCCCGACATCAAGATACCGATTGCCGCGGTGATCTGGCGATACACCGGCCTGCTGCCGGAGGAGATGGCGGAGCGGATCGTGTTGTTCTCGGAACGCACGGCTCAGACCGTGGTCAACAATGTGGAGCACACCGAGTCGCAATCGGTGAACAGCGAGGCGGTGGTCAAGTATTTTTTCCAGCCGAAGGCCAATCAGGACCTGTCTCTGGCGCAGATCATCGCGGTCTCGCAAACGCAATTGCAGAGCGCCCCTCCCGGCACCAACCCGCCGTTCGTGCTCTCCTACAATGCGTCGAGTGTCCCGATCCTGCAATTGGCGCTGTCGAGCGAGACCATTCCGGAGCAGGAGATATTCGACCTCGGAAACAACATCCTGCGCACGCAGCTTGCGACCGTCGCCGGCGCGTCGATACCTTATCCCTACGGCGGCAAGCAGCGCCAAGTGCAGGTGGACCTCGATCCGCGGCAGCTGCGCGCGCGCGGCCTCGCGGCCTCCGACGTGGTGAATGCGATCGGCGCCCAGAACCTCATCCTCCCCGCCGGCACCGAGAAGATCGACACCCGGGAGTATTTCGTCAAGCTGAACGCGAGCCCCACGCAAATCGATGAGCTCAACGATCTGCCGATCCGCGCCCGCAACGGCGGGGTGCTGTACGTGCGCGACGTGGCCCACGTGCGCGACGGCTACCCGCCGCAGACCAACATCGCGCGGGTGGACGGCAAGCGCGCCATCGTGATGAGCGTGCTGAAAACAGGCAACGCCTCCACCCTGGACATCATCGATGGCATCAATTCCAAGCTTCCCGCCGTGCGCTCAACCATGCCGCCGGATCTGAAGCTGGTCGCGCTGAGCGATCAATCCGTATTCGTGCGCGCCGCGATCTCGGGTGTCATCCGGGAGGGGATCATCGCCGCCGCGCTGACGGGACTGTTGATCTTGCTGTTTCTCGGCAGTTGGCGCAGCACGCTGATCATCACCATTTCCATACCGCTCTCCATTCTCGCATCGGTTGCCTGTCTCTCGGCGCTCGGCGAGACCATCAACATCATGACGCTCGGAGGCCTGGCGCTGTCCGTCGGCATCCTCGTCGACGACGCCACGGTGACCATCGAAAACATCAACTACCACCTCGAACAGGGTGCCGAAGTGGAACAGGCGATCCTCGACGGCGCCCATCAAATCGCCCTTCCGGCGCTGGTGTCGACGTTGTCGATCTGCATCGTGTTCGTTCCCATGTTCCAGCTCGCCGGAATCGCCAAGTATCTTTTCATCCCGCTGGCGGAGGCGGTGGTGTTTGCGATGCTCGCCTCATACATCCTGTCGCGGACGCTGATTCCCACGCTCGCCAAGTTCTGGCTCAAAAAGAAGGACGAGGAGCCGGACGGGCAAAAAGGCCCGCTGGCGCGCTTCCAGGAGCGGTTCGAGCACGGTTTCGCGCGCATGCGCGACGGCTATCGCGAGCTCCTCGACCTGGCGATCGACGGCGGCCTCAAATTCGCGGCAATATTCCTGCTGGCGATGGCGGCAACCGCGCTGCTGGCGTTTCCGATCGGTCCGTTGCCCGGGCTCGGTCAGGACTTTTTTCCGTCCGTGGACGCCGGCCAGCTCAAGCTCCACTTGCGGGCGAGCACCGGAACGCGCATCGAGGACACCGCCGTTCTCTGCGACGCGGTCGAAAGGCTCATCCGCGAGACCGTACGCCCGGACGAGATCACCTCCATCGTGGACAATCTCGGTCTTCCGTACAGCGGCATCAATCTCGCGTACAGCACCTCCGCGCCGGTTGGGCCTGGCGACGCGGACATTTTCATCAACCTGGCCAGGAAGCACCATTCCCTGGATGATTATCAACGCGAGCTGCGCGCCAAGCTGGCGGCCGCCTTCCCCTCGACACAATTTCAATTCCTGCCGGCCGACATCGTCAGCCAGATTTTGAACTTCGGGCTTCCCTCCCCCCTGGACGTGCAGGTGGTGGGGCCCAACGTGGAGGCGAACCGCGCCTTCGTGAAGAAGCTGCTGCAGAAGCTGACGGGTATTGCGGGCGCGGTCGACCTGCACATTCAACAGCCGTACGACTATCCGCAGATCAATGTCGATGTGGACCGCACAAAGGCCGAGTTTCTCGGGCTCACGCAGCAGAACGTCGCATCCAACATGCTCATCTCGCTGTCGGGGAGCTTTCAAACGAGCCCCTCCTTTTGGATCGACCCGAAAACCGGTACGCAATACAACGTGGTCACGCAGACCCCCCAATTCCGCCTGACCTCGCTCAACGATCTTGGCAATACCCCGCTCAGCCAAAGCGTTGGTTCCGTACCGGCAGCGGACGGAACCTCGCAGATTCTGTCGAACGTGGCCACGATGCACCACAGCGTCGCTCCCGCCGTCGTCAGCCACTACAACGCCCAAGTGGCTTTCGACATCTACGGAAACGTGCAGGGCACCGATTTGGGTTTCGTGGCCGCACAGTTCAATAAAGTGCTCGATGAGGCCAGGAAGGACCTCCCAAAAGGCTCGGCCATGCACCTCAAGGGCCAGGTCGAGACCATGCGGCAATCGTTTCGTGGCCTGCTGCTCGGGCTCATCGGAGCCATCATTCTCGTTTACATGCTCATCGTCGTGAACTTCCAGTCGCTGCTCGACCCGCTGATCATCATTGCCGCGCTCCCCGCCGCGTTGGCGGGCATCGTTTGGATGCTGTTCCTCACCCACACCACGGTGAGCGTGCCCGCGCTCACCGGCGCGATCATGTGCATGGGCGTCGCCACCGCGAACAGCGTTCTCGTGATCAGCTTCGCCCGCGAGCAGATGAACGAGGGAATGGGCGCGAAAGACGCCGCGCTGGGAGCCGGCTTCACGCGCCTGCGCCCGGTCATCATGACGGCCACGGCCATGATCATCGGCATGATCCCCATGGCCCTCGGTCTGGGTGAAAGCGGCGAGCAGAACGCACCGCTCGGCCGCGCAGTCATCGGCGGACTGATTTTCGCCACGGTCGCGACGCTATTCTTCGTGCCGACGGTCTTTACGCTGGTGCACGGCCGCAACAGCGGCTTGAATTCGGAGAAAGTACATGGTTGATCGGGACGCGCTTCGACACAGGATCCGGCGCTACGCCCTCATACTCGTCGTCATCGCGGTCGTGCTGGCGGTGTGGGGCATCGCAAGCCGCCTGATGACACGTGCCGACCTGCGCGAGTCCAGCGCCCAAGATGCGCTCACGACCGTGGTGACTGCAAAACCGCAATGGAGCGGGGCCGGAGACGAACTGGTGCTCCCGGGCATCGTGCAGGCTTACATCGAATCGCCGATTTACGCCCGAACCAGCGGATATCTGAAGAGCTGGCGCACCGACATCGGCGCCAAGGTCCACAAAGGCGACCTTCTGGCGGAGATCGAGACGCCGGAAGTGGACAAGCAATGGGAGCAGGCACGTGCGGATCTCGCAACCGCGCAGGCCAATCTGGCCATATCGCTCATCACCAACGAGCGTTGGCAGGGCCTGCTCAAAACGCAGGCGGTTTCCATCCAGGATGCGGACAACCGCGCGGCCGACGCCGCCGCCAAGAAGACCACCGTCGATTCGGCCCGGCAGAACGTCGCGCGACTCGCCGATCTCGAGTCCTTCAAGCGCGTGATCGCACCCTTCGACGGCATCATCACCGCTCGAAACACCGATGTGGGCTATCTCATCAACGCCGGTCAGTCTCCGGGCTCGGAGCTGTTTCGCTTGGCGGACATCCATCGCTTGCGCATCTACGCCCAGGTCCCGGAGGCGTATGCCGCGGCCACCGCGACCGGACTCAAGGCGGAATTGCATTTCGCCGAGCGGCCCGGAATAACCTATGCGGCCGACACCATCCGCACGTCGAGCGCGCTGGACCCGACCGCGCGCACCCTGCAGGTGGAATTGCAGCTCGACAACCGGGAAGCGAACCTGTTTCCCGGCTCATATACCGAAATCCACTTCCAGCTCCCGTCCAGCAATCAAACGTTGCGCCTGCCGGCGAACACGGTCTTGTTCCGCGGCAAGAACGTACAGGTTGCCGTGGTCGACCGGGACCACACCATCAAGCTCAAGAACATCGACCAGGGCCGCGATTTCGGCAAGACCATCGAGGTATTGCATGGAATCGACCCCGACGACGCGGTCGTGGTCAATCCGCCCGATTCCATCGAGGACGGCATGAAGGTGCGCCTGGCGCCCCAGCCCTCCGGCAGGAACAAGACGGCGCCCGCTTCATGAGGGCTGCCGCACTGATTGTTCACACGATCCTGTTCGCAGCCGCGGCGGGCTGTTCGTTCGCGCCCCCTTACACGGTCCCCGATACGGCCAAGACGCCTCCCCGGTACAAGGAGGAGCCCGGGGATTGGAAGGTCGCGCAACCGCAGGATGCCGCGCCTCGGGGGACCTGGTGGACCTTGTACGGCGATGCGGATCTGAACGCCCTCGAGGGGAAGATTCGCGATTCGAATCTGACCTTGAAGGCGGCCTTTGCCCGACTCCAGTACGCTCGCGCACAGTACCGGGTCGCGCGAGCCGATCTATTTCCGACGGTGACCGCCGATCCCTACGCCACGCGTCAGCGCTACTCGTCAAACGCGCCGAAAGAGCTGCCGGGCTACCCAACCCTGCTGAATGATTTTCTGGTCGGAGCGGATTTCTCGTACGAAGTCGATCTTTGGGGCAGGGTTCGCAACGAAGTTGCGGCCGCCCGGGCGACACGGCAGGCGAGCGCCGCCGATCTGGCATCGATCGAGCTCTCGCTGCGCGCCCAGCTCGCAGAAGACTACTTCAATCTGCGCGCTGCCGATGCGCAGGTGAGCCTGCTCGACCGGACGGTGGAGGACTACAAAAAGACCCTCGGCCTGGTCACCAATCTGTTCAAGGGTGGCGCGGCGGCGCTCGCGGATGTCGCCCAGGCCCAGGCACAATTCGACAATGCCCTGACGCAATCGGCGGATGCCCGCCTGCAACGCGCCCAGGCAGAGCACGCGATCGCGGTGCTCGTGGGGGAAAATCCCTCGACGTTCAGCTTGAACGTCAACCCGCTGCCGATTGCGGTCGTGCCGCCTCCCATTGATCCCGGCCTGCCCTCGACGTTGCTCGAGCGCAGGCCCGACATCGCCGAGGCCGAGCGCCGCGTGGCCGGTGCAAACGCCCAGATCGGCGTGGCCCGGGCCGCTTATTTCCCGAGATTCACGCTCGCCGCCACGGGCGGATTCGAGAGCGCGCACGGCTCGAATCTGTTCGATGTGCCGAGCCGATTTTGGTCGGTGGGCCCGCAAGTCTCGCTGCCGATTTTCGAGGGCGGCAGGCTCGTGGCGCAGACGGCGCAGGCAAAGGCGACCTACGAGGAACAAGTGGCCGACTATCGAAACACCGTGCTGACCGCTTATCAGGACGTCGAGGACAACCTCGCCGCCCTGCGTCAGTTGAAGGCGGAAAGCGACACCGACGCCGAAGCCGTCAAGGCCACGAGTACCGCCCTGCAACAGGCGCAGGATCGCTACGACGCCGGGATCGTGACTTTCCTGGAAGTGGCGACCGCGGAAACGGCCGCGTTGCAGGCGCAGATCACCGCGGTCAACATCCAGGCGCGGCGCATGAGCGCCAGCGTCCTGTTGATCAAGGCGCTCGGCGGAGGATGGCAGGCGCCGCTCGCCCCGCTCTCGAAGGATTGAGCATGAGGCCCGCGCTAGCCGTGCTTCGCGTGGTCCGCGTCCACCTTGGCCACCGCGGCCCGGTTCGACACCTTCGCCGCATGCGCACCGAGCGCCGGCAGGCGTGCGAACAGACCGTCCTTCTCCGGAAACCAGGATGCGAGCATGTACAGGTAGGGGTCCGCGAGCGAGTAATGGGTTCCCAGCACGTAGGGATTCAGCGCACGCCCCACCAGCGCCAGATAGGCCTCGTAATCGGCCGCCGCCTGCTCGCGAATCGCGGCGGCGTCCGCCTCACCGCGCGAGGAATATCGCGGCGAATAAAACAGGCGCAGCGCAGCCTCGTAGATGTTCGCCGACATGAAGCTGATCCACTGCAGGAAGATTGCGTGTCCGCCCGTGCCTGATGCGGGTGCGAGCCCGGCGTTTGGATTTTGGAGCGCCAGATGGATGAGCATCGCCGCCGATTCGAACATCACCGTTCCGTCCGGCAGTTCGAGGGCGGGCACCTTGCCGGTCGGATTGATCCTGCGAAACCGCTCGACATCCGCCGTCTCGCTCCCCACCCAGACGCGCTCGTAGGGCACGGCCAGCTCCTCCAGAGCGACTTGAACGGCGAGCGAGCCGGACCCGGGCCGGCCATACAATGTGAAGGATTTTTTCATGCGTGCTTCGCCTCGGCTGGGTTTTTGTGCGGGAATTGTCACCGAGTTGTCGCTCCCGCGCAAACGTGCACTAAGATACCGCATGGCCCCCGCCGCCCTTGACATATCGCGATTCGAACCACTGAATCGCGCAGCGTTTCCCGGAATTACCGAAGCGATAATACGCGCCGACGCCCGGCAGCATGGATGTGAACGTCAGGGCGTCGATTCGAAAAGTCGCGCGCAATGACGCGCGCGCATTCCCTGCGCATTCTGGGGGTGTTGGGCGCCATCGTGCTCGCCTCGGCTGTGGCTGCATGGCTCATTCTGCGCGCCAGCCTTCCGGCTCTCGATGGCCGGGCCGTACTGCCGGGCCTCAAGGCCCCCGTGACCATCGAGCGCGACGCTGCAGGCGTTCCCACCCTCACCGGCGCCGATCGGGCCGACCTGGCTCGGGCGCTCGGGTACCTGCACGGCCAGGATCGCTTCTTCGAGATGGACTTGATGCGGCGGGCCGCCGCCGGGGAATTGTCCGCATTGCTCGGGGCGTCGCTTCTGCCCGAGGACCGGCGATTCCGGATGCATCGATTTCGGGATGTCGCCGCGCGCGTCGTCGCACGAGCCGACGCGTCCAGCGTGGCCCTGATCCAGGCATATACCGCCGGCGTGAATGCCGGCCTCGGGTCCCTGCGCAGCCGCCCCTTCGAATATTGGCTGCTCGGGAGCCGGCCGCAGGCGTGGCGCGACGAGGATACGATCCTCTGCGTGCACGCCATGTTTCTGCAGCTTCAGGATTTTTCGGGCCACGGCCAGTTGCAGCGCGGCCTGCTGCGCGCGGCGCTGCCGGAGGGCTTGTGGCGATTCCTGGAGGCGGACGCGACCGACGAAGAGGCGGCCATCGACGGCAGCCACGCCGCCACGCCCGCCATTCCCGGGGCGGCGGAAGTCGACCTGCGCAAACAGACCGGACTGCCGGTGGAACCGCCGGAACGGGTCTTGCGACACCTCGCGCTCGGCAGCAACAACTGGGCGGTCGCGGGATCGCGGACCGCCAACGGCGCCGCGATCGTGGCCAACGACATGCATCTCGACTTCAGGGTTCCCATCATTTGGTACCGCGTCAGGATGCGCCAGACAGGCGAGGCTGGGTTCGATGCAGTCGGGGTCACGTTGCCCGGCGCGCCTTCCATCGTCGCGGGCAGCAACGGCCACATCGCCTGGGGCTTCACCAACAGCTACGGACAATTCTCCAGGGTCATCCGGCTGGTCCCCTCGCCGGGGGCCGACCCTGACGGCTATCTCGCTGCCGACGGGCCCCACGAGCTGCGCTACGTGGACGAGCCGATCGCGGTCAAGGGAGCCGCAACCGAGCATCTCGAGGTGGCTTTGACCCAATGGGGCCCGGTGATCGGACGCGATTGGGAGGGCCGGCCATACGCTTTCGAGTGGACCGCCCAGAATCCCGACGCGATCAATCTCGACCTGGTGTCACTGGAGCGCACCCGTTCGGCAGCCGACGCCGTACGGATCGCGGGGCGGCTTGGAATCCCGGGACAAAACCTCATGGTCGCCGACAGCGAGGGTCACATCGGCTGGGCGCTCGCGGGACGGCTGCCGCGGCGAGCCGCGCCCGACTCCGATGTTCCGTGGCTCTCCACCGATGCGGCCGTTGGATTCGACGGCTGGGTCGATGCGGCGACGCAGCCGCATGTGCTGGACCCACCGGACGGACTACTCTGGTCCGCCAACGCGCGGGTGCTCGGCGGCAGCGCTGCCGCCCTGATCGGCAACGACGGCATGGATCGAGGCGCGCGGGCCGCGCAGATCGAGGCGGATTTGCGCGAAGCCCGGGCCCCGTTCACGCCTCGGTCGAGCCTGTCGATCCAACTCGACGATCGAGCGCTGTTTCTCGAGCGCTGGCGCACGCTGATGGTCGACGTGGTCGAGCGCGTGCGCGCCCGCGGAGGGCGCGATCAGGACGCGGCGCACGAGGTGCTGTCGCGTTGGAGCGGTCACGCCGCGCCGAGCGACTCCGCTTACCGGCTGGTCAATGCGTTTCGCCTTCAGGTCGAGGCGCGGGCCTTTTACATGCTGACGGCGCCCGCGCGCCGGGTTTCGCCGGATTTCGAGCTCGAAATTCCCGATTCTTTCGAGGGACCGTTATGGCGCCTGATGCAGGATCGGCCCGCGAACCTGTTGTCGCCGAACTATGCGGATTGGAATGCCTTTCTGGAGGATGCTTTGACGGCGAGCGAGCAGTTGCCCACCGGGTGCGCCGCCCTCGCCTCCTGTACATGGGGATCCGTGAACGCGTTGCGCGTTGCGCATCCGCTTTCCTCTGCGTTGCCCTTCCTCGCCGGATTGCTCGACATGCCGACGGTCCCGGTGTCCGGGGGGCGTCACGATATGCCGCGGATTCAAGGTCCCGACTACGGAGCCTCGGAACGCTTCAGCGTCGCGCCCGGACACGAACAGGAGGGATACTTTCACATGCCGGGCGGCCAAAGCGGCCATCCCTTGTCACCCTTTTATCGGGCGGGATTCGGAGACTGGGTGCAGGGCACACCGGCGCCGCTGCTGCCCGGTCCCGCGGCACACTCGATGATATTGACGGGCGCCGACTAGCCGAATTTGATTCGGTCCGAGACGCCGGCGGCGCATCTCCCGGAGACGTGGGCGCTGCGGCGACCGATTCAGGGCTGCTGGGCCGAACCGGCCGTCTTGGCCGATCCGGCAGCCTTGGCCGATCCGGCCGACTTGGCCGTGCCCGCCCCGACGCACCCCCGCCCCTCGGCGCAGATCTGGTTGACCGGGCACACCATCGGACTGCCGCTGACGCAGCCGCGCGCGTCGGCGCCGGGCGAATGGGGCGCGCAGCGTTCGTGTCCGTTGCAGGCCTTCTGATCGTCGCAATCCGCATCCGTCATGCAGGTCATGGTGCCCGCGTCGCGGTCCAGGGTGGCGAGCTCGCCTTGTCGCGAAATTTCCCCCGACAACGTCGTATCGAGCAGCAATTGCTGGGGCTCACGGCCCGCCGACAGGTCCACATCGGCCGCGACGACTTCCCACGGCGGCGACAGCGGGCTCGCCGCCCGGTAATACAGGCTGAAGCGCTGCACGTTGCGCGGATCGATGGCTTCGTTCAAGGTCAACGGAATGACCCGTGTCGAGTCCCGCGGCCACGCCTCGCCATGAGTGAGCGCGACCCGCTTCACGGCCTTGCCGGCCTCGTAGATGCGAAGCTCGAGATAACTTCCGGCCGTGAGGTCTGCCATGCCCGTGACGATGCGAACCTGGATGTGCGACACGGGCACCGCATGGGACGCGACCGATCCCAGCACGAGAATCAAGGCGAGGGCGCACTTCATCGACGGCAGGCGTAATTTCACGGGGCATCCCCTGGCGCGAACGTGGTTGTAAACATGATCGATGATAGCCCATCCCGCCATGCTTGCCGCAAGCGCCGACGCGCGGCCCGACTTAACTTAACCTGGCCGGCTTTCTAATCGCTGCGCAACAGGCGTAACCTCGCCATTATGGTAAAGCGGCATACTCAGGAGCTCTCCCCATGAACCACTGGATTGCATTCGTAGCGGCCTGCTGGCTGGTGGGCTGCGCATCGACGGGAAATGTTCGCGCCTCGAACGACACACCTGATGCAGCGCCCTTGCGCGGGACTGGGACATACCTATTCGCGGGCCGACATCGACCACACCGGCGCGACCACGGTTGGCGAGGCGCTCAGGCTGTTGGATCCGACGATCACCGTGAGCCGCTGAGCCGCACGGCTTCGCATCGCCGCGGCACTCTCTCAGTCGGCGAGACCGCGATCCTTCAGCATGGCGTCGACCTTGGGCGCGCGGCCGCGCCATGCGGCGTACATTTCGGCCAGGTCCTCGGTGTTTCCGCGGGACAAGACCATGCGGCGCAATCGGTCGCCGTTTGCCCGCGTCAGTCCGCCGTTCTCCTCGAACCATGATAGGCGTCGTCCGCCAACATCTGCGTCCAGAGATAGGCGTAGTAGCCCGCGGAATATCCACCCGCCCAGATGTGGCTGAAATAGGTCGAACGATAGCGCGGCGGGACCGCAGCGAGATCGAGGTGGGTCTTCTTCAACGCCTGCTTCTGGAAAACATCCGGATCCTGCAGCGCGGCGTCGGCAGGCAACGTATGCCATTGCATGTCGAGCTCCGCCGCGGCAAGAAGCTCGGTCATCCGATACCCCGCGTTGAAATTCTGCGCGCGCTTGATCTTGTCGCTGAGCTCCTTCGGCATCACCTCGCCCGTCTTGTAGTGATGAGCGTAGTGCTCGAAGATGTCCGGGTGCATGGCCCAATGCTCGTTGAACTGCGACGGGAACTCGACGAAATCACGGGCGGTGGCCGTACCGGACAGGCTGGGATACCTGGTATCCGCCATCATCCCATGCAATGCGTGCCCGAACTCGTGGAACATGGTCGTCACATCGTCGAAGCTGATGAGCGCGGGCTCACCCGCCGCGGGCTTCGGCAGATTGGCCACGTTGTAGATCACGGGGCGGACGCCGAGCAGCTGCGACTGGGTCACGAAGGTCGACATCCAGGCGCCGCCGTTCTTGTTGTCCCGCTTGAAGTAATCGCAATAAAACAGCGCAAGCGGCTTTCCGTCCGTGTCCGAGACCTCGAATACGCGGACATCGGGGTGGTACACCGGGATGTCCTTGCGCTCCTTGAACGTGATCCCGTATAGCCGGGTCGCTGCGTAGAACACGCCATTCACGAGCACGTTGCCGAGCTCGAAATACGGCTTTACTTCCGCATCATCGAGGTCATACCGCGCCCTGCGCACCCGCTCGCTGTAGAAGTCCCAGTCCCAAGCCTCGAGTGAGAAGTGCTCCCCACCCGAATCGATCACCGCCTGGATGTCCCTGCCCTCGCGCTGCGCCCTGCGCGGTCGCCAGCGGCACGAGCGCATCCATGAACTCGAGCGCCGTTTCGGGATTCTTGGCCATCTGGTCCTTGAGCGCCCAGGCGGCATGGCTCGGGAAGCCGAGCAGCTGCGCGCGCTGGGCGCGAAGCTGCGCGAGCCGCGACACGATGGTGCGCGTGTCGTTCGCATCGCCGCGCTCCGTGCGGTTCCAGGAGTTATCGAAGATCGCCTGCCTCGTGGAGCGTTCGGCCAGGTACGAAAACGCCGGCTGCTGCGTGGTGTTTTGCAGCGGCAGCATATAGCCCTGCGCGCTCTTCGCCTGCGCGGCCTGCGCTGCGGCGGCCAGCTGCGCATCGCTCATGCCTGCGAGCGCCGCGGGCGTCGGCGTCGCGTACGCCCCCGCCGCGTTGGCGGCCAGCAGCCGTTTGGAGAAGGTGTCCGACAGCGTGGACGCCTCCTCATTCAGCTTCTTCAGTTTTTCCTTGTCCGACGCCGAGAGGTTCGCTCCGGCGCGAACGAACTGGTCATAGGTGACCTGGGCCAGCCGCTTCGATTCCGCATCGAGCCCGCTGGTATCGCGCTTCGCGTAAATTGAGGAAACTCGCGCGAACAACTTCGCATTCAGGTAGATGGCGTCGTAATGCGCCGCGAGCTTGGGCGCGAGCGCGCTCTTCGCCGCCTGCAGTTTGGGATCGGTATTGGCGCCGGTCACGCCATGAAACGCCTGCGTGGCGCGGTCGAGCAGCGCACCGCTCTTCTCGAGCGGGAGCAGGGTGTTTTCAAAGGTCGCCGCGGCGGTATTGTCCGCAATGGCGCGCACTTCGGCGAGCTGCTGCGCCATTCCCGCTTCGATGGCCGGTTGATAATCCTCGTCCTTGATCCGATCGAACGGTGGCGCATGAAAGGGCAGCGGGCTCGGCGCATAGAACGGACTGTCCGGCCCGAACCCGGACTTGGCCTGCGCTGCCCCCTGGGCGGGAGAACCCACCGCGCTCAATGCCGCTCCCGCCGCCAGCAGCGCCAGAAAATCCTTTCGCATGTCGAAGCTCCTGTTTGCATTCCTATTGCTCGTGCTTGTAGATCGTGCCTTCCTTCATGACGAAGCCGACGTGTTCCAGGACATGGATGTCGGACAGAGGGTCGCCCTTCACCGCGACGATGTCCGCCGGCCCCGTCCGACGACCGTCGCGCATGATACGCCCACTCCCCCCTTGATATCGATGGCGCTTCCGCTCAGGCTTCACCGCTCAGGCACAGGGGAGACAATGATGCGGATGGCGGGATCGATTCTTGCGGCGGCGTCACTCTCGGCGATGCTCGCCGCGACCCTCGGCGCGCAAACCGGCGCGCGGCCGCCCTCCGCGGACGAAGCGGCGTTCCGCGATCTCTATCGAGAGCTGGTCGAGATCAACACGACGCGCTCGGCCGGCAGCTGCACCCGGGCGGCCGAAGCCATGCGCGGCCGGCTCCTGGCGGCGGGAATTCCCGAGGCCGACACGCGCATCCTCGCGCCGCCGGAGCGCCCCAACGACGGCGCATTGATCGCCGTGCTCCACGGCCGCGATGCCGGGGCCAAACCGATCCTGCTGCTCGCTCACATCGATGTGGTGGAAGCGAAACGCTCCGAATGGGAGCGCGATCCCTTCAAGCTCGTGGAGGAGAACGGGTGGTTCTATGCGCGCGGCGCGAGCGACGACAAGGCGATGGCGGCGGTCTTCACCGACAGCATGATTCGCTACCGGCAGGAGGGATTCAAGCCAAAGCGCTCACTCGAGCTCGCGCTCACCTGCGGCGAAGAAACGCCGGATGTGTTCAACAGCGTCAAGTGGCTTCTCGATACTCAGCCGCGGGTGCTGGATGCGGAATTTGCGCTCAACGAGGGCGCGGGGGGCGAGCTCGGCAAGGACGACAAACCGGTTGCCCTGCAAATTCAGGCCGGCGAAAAGGTCTACCAGGATTTCGCCCTCGATGCCTCGGATGTGGGGGGGCACAGCTCGCGCCCGACGAAGAACAACCCCATCGTGCGCCTCGCCGGCGGGCTGGCGCGCCTCGGCGCCCATGACTTCCCGGTGGTGCTCAACGAGGCGACGCGGGCCTACTTCGAGGCCCAGGCGAAGCTTTCGGCTCCCGACATCGCCTCCGACATGCGCAAAGTGATTCAGAACCCAGCGGACGAGGCCGCCGTCGAGCGACTGTGGGCGGTGAACCCGGGCTGGAACGGGATGCTTCGAACGACCTGCGTGGCCACGGAAATCGCCGGCGGGCACGCGCCGAACGCGCTTCCGCAGCACGCGCACGCCAACGTCAACTGTCGGATACTGCCGAACGCGCCGATTGCCGACGTTCAGGCCGAGATCGTGAAGGTCCTGGCCGACGACAAGATCGCCGTCTCACCGGTCGGCGACCCCGGGATGCAGTCGCCCCCTCCGCCCCTCTCCGCCCGCATCATGGGACCCGTGCGCGCAGTGGCGGAGCGTGTCTGGCCGGGCGTCGCGATCGTGCCGACCATGGCGACGGGCGCCACCGACGGGCGATTCCTGAACGCGCACGGCACGCCCACGTATGGCTTATCGGGCATGTTCCACGACGCCGAGGGCCCGCGCGCCCACGGCCTGAACGAGCGCATCCGCGTCGTCTCGTTGATGAACGGCCGGCGA
Organism: uncultured Gammaproteobacteria bacterium; assembly: GCA_963748995.1. Taxonomy (GTDB): domain Bacteria; phylum Pseudomonadota; class Gammaproteobacteria; order Steroidobacterales; family Steroidobacteraceae; genus Bog-1198. The sequence continues at coordinate 248,858 of CAVVKU010000022.1, forward strand.
TTTCTCTACGAAGTCGTCAAGCTGTACGCGAATCAACCCTAGACGCCCCGGACCGGCGCCACCCTCAACCGGTGGCGGCCGCCTTGCTCTTGTTCGCCGCTTCGATCACCTCTTCGGCGACATTTCGCGGAACGGGATCGTAGTGTGAGAACTCCATGGTGTAGGACGCCCGGCCGCTGGTCATGCCGCGCAGGTGTCCGATGTAGCCGAACATCTCCGACAACGGCACCGTGGCGACCACCGCGATGTTGGTGCCGCGCTCCAGCTGATCCACGATCGAGCCCCGCCGACGGTTGATGTCGCCGATCACATCGCCGAGGTAATCGCCCGGCGTCACGGTCTCCACCTTCATCACCGGCTCGAGCAGGATCGGGGCCGCCTTGCGGATGCCCTCGCGGAATGCCGCCTTGGCGGCGATTTCGAAGGTCAGCGCGTTGGAGTCAACGTCGTGGTAGCTGCCGTCGGTGAGCGTCGCGCGAAAGTCAACGGTCTGGTAGTGAGCCAGCACGCCGTCTTCCTTCTGCATCTTGAGTCCCTTCTCGACCGAGGGAACGTATTCTTTGGGAACCGAGCCACCCACCGTCTTGTCGACGAATTGGAAGCCCAAGCCCCGCTCCAGCGGCTCGAAGTCGATCCAGACTTCGGCGAACTGACCGGCGCCGCCGGTCTGCTTCTTGTGCACGTACTGCTCGCTGACCTTCTTGGTGATCGTCTCGCGGTACGCGACCTGCGGCTCACCCATCACACCCTCGACGCCGAATTCGGTCCGCATGCGATCCAGGGTGACTTCCAGATGCAGCTCGCCCATGCCGCGCAGAATGGTCTGACCGGTTTCGCGGTCGGTCTCCAGATGCAGCGATGGATCGGCGCGCACCATCTTGCCGAGCGCGATGCCGAATTTTTCCTGCTCGGACTTGGTCTTCGCCTTCACCGAAACGCTGATCACGGGATCCGGAAACCGCATGCGCTCGAGCACCACCGGATTGGCCGAATCGCACAGCGTATCGCCGGTTTCCGTTTCCGCCAGTGAGACGAGCGCGATGATGTCGCCCGCGCGGGCTTCTTCCAGGGGAATCGCTTCCTTGGCGAACATTTCGACCATGCGGCCGATTTTCTCGCGCTTGCCGCGCGTCGAATTCTGCACGGAAGCGCCTTTTGTGAGCACGCCCGAATACACGCGGATGAAGGTCAGCGCGCCGTAGGCGTCGTTGATCACCTTGAACGCCAATGCCGAGAACGGCTCGTCGTCTGAGCAGGCGCGCTCGCCAATGGGCTCGCCATCGGCATTCACGGTCTTGATCGACGGCACGTCCGTGGGCGCCGGCAGATAGTCGACCACGGCGTCCAGCACCTGCTGCACGCCCTTGTTCTTGTAGGACGAGCCGCAGAGCACGGGGGTGAAGGCCGAAACCAAGGTGCCCTTGCGGATGCAACGGCGCAAAACGTCGGCGGACGGCGCCTCCATGTTCGTCAGATAGGCTTCCATCGCCTCATCGTCCTGCTCGAGGCAGGTGTCGATCAGCTCGGTGCGGTATCTCTCCACATCGGCCAGGATGGCGCGATCGCTCGGCACGGTGATGTGAAGCTTGTCCGCGATGTCCGGCGTCACGTCGAGCACCTGCCACACGGAATCCTTGTCGTCGGAATCCCATACGAGCGCTTTCATCTCCACCAGGTCGATCATGCCCTTGAAATTATCCTCGGACCCGATCGGGATCTGCACCGGCAGGGGCCGCGCGCCGAGCCGCTTCTTGATCATGTCGAGGCAGCGCACGAAATTGGCGCCGCTGCGGTCCATCTTGTTCACGTAGCAGAATCGCGGGACGCCATAGTTGTCGGCCAGACGCCAATTGGTCTCCGACTGCGGCTCGACGCCGGCCACGCCGTCGAACACGACCACGGCGCCGTCGAGAACGCGCAGGGAGCGGTTCACCTCGATGGTGAAATCCACGTGTCCCGGGGTGTCGATCAGGTTGATCTTCTTGTCGCGCCAGAACGCCGACACGGCGGCGCTCTGAATGGTGATGCCGCGCTTTTGCTCCTGCTCCAGGTAGTCCGTCGTCGTGGACGTCTTGAGATCCTTGGTATCGTGGATGTCGATAATGGTGTGCTTGCGCCCGGTGTAATAGAGAATGCGCTCGGTCGTCGTCGTCTTGCCGGCGTCGACGTGGGCGATGATGCCGATATTGCGGATATCGGAAAGGGGGGTCGTACGGGCCATCTCGAGGTTCCATCACAGGGTTGAACGGGGCGCAGAGTTTGCCATGGCGGGGCGGCTGTGTCGAAAAATTGTCAATTTTATCGCCACTTTCGCGCGGCCGGCCCTTCCGGCCGCAGCGCCACGAAATCATGTCCAAGTCTTAATGCCGCCAACCCGCCGTTTTACAAGCCCCCCGTCTCCGCTCGCGGCGCTGAGCGCCCTTCGGGGCTCGCTCGCGGTCAACGCCTTGCCGGGGCCGCCGTTTGACCCGGAAGCCCCGGGCCATATTCCGGGCCCTTAAGTCCCTTAGGAGACCGGTGGACCCGCAATTCACATCGATCCCGGCGAGGCCGTGCCGGCCCCCACTCCCGGCGGGCGCGCCTGCGCGGCGAGGGGAAGCCGATCGTAGGGCTGCCAGCGGGGCGTGGCGGCGGATCCCTCGCGCCGCGACGATGCCGGCGTTGGCCGCGCTCGGGATGCTGTTCGCCGGCGGGTGCGCGAGCTCCGGACCCAAACAAGCGGCGCCTACGACGGCTGCGTCCCTGCCCGTGTTCCACCGCCAGGACATGTTGTGGCTCGAGCGCGTCACGTTCGGCATCGACGCCGCGAGCGTCGGCGACCTGCACCGTTTCGGGCGCGAGCTTTACCTCGACCGTCAGCTTCGTGGACCGGAACCCTCATTTCCGGCTCCGGTGGGTGCTGAGCTCGCGGCTATCGCCGCCGCCCGCCCCGATCCTCGAAGCGCGCTGGCCGAGGTCTCCGCCGCATACAAGCGGATCAACGCCATGGCGGATGGAGCCGACAAGGAACAGGCCCGAAAGACGCTCAACGACGGAGGCAACAAACTCGCCTATCAGGCGATCCGCGAAGAGCTGCTGCGCGCCGTGTATTCGCCTTCGCAGCTCCAGGAGCAGATGGTGTGGTTTTGGCTCAATCATTTCAGCGTCCACCAATACAAGGCGAATCTGCGCTGGCTGGTCGGCGATTATGCCGACCGGGCGATCCGACCGCATGCGCTCGGCCATTTCAAGGACTTGGTGCTCGCCACGTTGGAGCACCCCGCCATGCTCCAATACCTGGACAACAGCCAAAACGCCGTCGGACATATCAACGAGAATTACGCCCGCGAGCTCATGGAGCTGCATACGCTCGGAGTGAACGGCGGCTACACGCAGCAGGATGTGCAGCAGCTCGCCCGGGTGCTCACGGGCGTCGGAATCAGCACGGCGGATCCGCCGAAGCTCAGGAACGAGTGGCAGAAACTTTACCGGCGTGACGGCGCATTCGAATTCAACCCGGCGCGCCACGACTTCGGCGACAAGGTGCTGCTCGGCCATCCGATCAAGGGTCGCGGTTTCGACGAAGTGGACGAGGCCGTCAGCCTGATCGTGAGGCAGCCCGCTTGCGCCCGTTTCATCTCCCGCGAGCTTGCGCAGTACTTCGTCGCGGACGACCCGCCCGCGCGCCTCATCGATCGCATGGCAACGACATTCCTGCGCACGGATGGCGACATCCCGCAGGTGCTGCGCGAGATGCTGCTCTCGCCCGAGCTCGATGCGGCGCTCGGCGCCAAGTTCAAGGACCCCATGCGCTTCGTGATTTCCTCGGTGCGCTTCGCCTACGACGGGCGCACCATCAGCAACACCCGCCCGATGCTCAACTGGCTGAACGGCCTGGGGGAGGCGCCGTTTGGCCGCCCGACGCCCGATGGCTATCCTTTGACCGAACTCTCCTGGGCGAGCTCCGGTCAGATGAGCCGCAGGTTCGAGATCGCCCGCGCCATCGGCTCCGGCAGCGCCGGGCTGTTCGACGCGGAAGACGGCGCCTCGCCCGGCGGGAGCGGATTCCCGCAGCTTTCCAACCGGCTGTATTATGAGGCGCTCGAGCCGTTTCTCGCCGCGGGCGCCAAGGATGCCCTCGCGCGCGCCAACTCGCAGCAGGAATGGAATACCTTTCTGCTGGCCTCGCCCGATTTCAACTACGAGTGAGAGGAGCCATTCGATGAAACGTCGGCACGCATTGCAGTTCGGGCTTGCCGCGCTCCTCGGCGCCGCGGGCGCCTCGACCCGCCTGTTCGCCGCGCCGGCGAGCGGTCCGCGTTTTCTGCTGGTGTTCCTGCGGGGCGGCTACGATTCGACCAATTTCCTGATTCCCTACTCGAGCGACTTTTACTACGAATCGCGCCCGAACATCGCCATCGCCCGCCCCGACCCGGCCTCGGCCACGGGCGCGCTCGCATTGAATGCCGACTGGGCGCTCGCTCCCGCCGTACGGGAAACGATCGGCGCCCTGTACCTGGAGCGCCAGGCCGCCTTCATCCCGTTCGCCGGCACGGATGATCTCTCGCGCAGCCATTTCGAGACCCAGGACAGCATCGAGCTCGGGCAGCCCTCGGGAAGCGCACGCGATTACCGCTCCGGCTTTCTCGGCCGTTTGGCGCAGACGCTTGGCGCCACCGCTCCGCAGGCAGATCCCATCGCCTTCACGGACGCATTGCCGCTCGCCTTCGAGGGCGCTGCCACCGTGCCGAACCTGTCGCTCAAGAACGTCGGCAAACCGCCGTTCGACGAGCGTCAGACGCGAATACTCAGCGAGATGTACGCTGGCCACCATCTCGAGACGGCGGTGCGCGACGGCTTGGATCTTCGGCAGGAAGTCGCCCAGAAGATCGCGAAGGAAATGCTCGCCGCCGACCGCAGCGCCGTCAACACCAAGGGCTTCGAGCTCGAGGCCGAACGCATGGCGCGGCTCATGCGCGACAAATATCGGTTGGGTTTCGTCGACGTGGGCGGCTGGGACACGCACGTCGGCGAGGGCGCGGCGCAGGGTACGCTCGCCGGAAACCTCGCGAGCCTGGGCCGCGGCCTGCAGGTGTTTGCCCAGACCCTCGGCGCCGAATGGAGCAACACCGTCGTCGTGGTGCTTTCGGAATTCGGGCGCACGTTCCGCGAAAACGGCAACCGGGGCACCGACCACGGGCACGGCTCCGTGTACTGGGTGCTGGGCGGGTCTGTTCGAGGGGGGGTCGTGGCGGGCGAGCAACGCTCCGTCAACCGGGCCAACCTGCTGCAGGACCGCGATTTCCCCGTCTTGAACGACTATCGGGCGGTGCTCGGCGGGCTGTTCCGCACGCTCTGGGGTCTGTCCGCCGTACAATGCGACGCGGTATTCCCATCGGTCCGCCCCCTCGATCTCAAGCTGGTGTAAGGAAGGAGCGCCATGTACGCCAAGAGAGTTTTCGCGACAGCCCTGGGGGCGATGCTTTGCGCGGCCGCCCTCGCGGGCGACGGCGTGACCGTGAGAATCCTGAACGACACGCCCGATGCGCTCAGCGTGACCATCTTCGACCGCAATGTGCAGCCGGCGCAAGCCGTGGTGAGCAGTGAGGTCATCAATGGCAATGCCTCGTTATCCGTGTCCGTCACCGCGGATGCGTCGGGCCGTGGACATCTGAGCTGGACCGCCACCACGGTAGACCGCGACATGCGCCGGTGCGGGCACAAGGACAAGCCGGGCGTCAACGACGGAGACACGATCCGGGTCCACGCGAACCGCACCTGCCCGGGCCGCTAGAGGGCGGCCTCGGCGCTCGGCACGTGGTTCGAGCGCCGAGCGCGGCCTCGCTCAGGATGCGGTGTTGAACTCCTCGCTGTGCACCGCGGGAAGCGGCGTCCGATTCGTGCCGACGTCCGCATGGCTGGAGGACAGCCGCCTCATCAAAGGCAGCATCGCAATGGCGATGACCGTGCAAAGCACCCCGGCGAAGCCGAGCTTGTTGAACAAGCTGGTGTAGATGTTCAAGGACTCGACCGGGTCGTGGAGATTCTCCGGAATGTGCGCCAAGTTCGCGACCACGCTGCCGAGATATTGCGAGAGCCCGGACGCCACATAGTAGGCTCCCATCATGAAACCGCCCATCCGCGCCGGGACATAGCGCGCGATCATGGCGAGCCCCAAGCCGCTGACCAGGAGCTCGCCGAGCGAGTAAAGACCGTATCCCCATACCATGATCCAGGACGAAACCTTGCCGTCGACCGCCCAGCGCGCGCCAACCCCATAGATGAAGAACCCGATCGCCACCGCTGCAAAGCCCCACGCGAATTTCGCGGCGATCGATGCGTCCTTGCCCGTACGACCCAGCGAGTTGTAGATGAACACCAGCACGGGACTCAGCACCACGATCCAGATCGAGTTCAGATTCTGATACTGCTCCGGAATCCAGGTGAACATGTGCCAGCCGAACAGGCTGAAATCGAGGTTCACGTTGTTCTGCGCGAACAGATTCAAAGAGGTCGACATCTGCTGGTAGAAGATGAAGAAGAAAATGGTCTGGACCACCAGGACCAGCGCCGCGATGAGGCCGGCCCGCTCGTCGCGGTGGCTCACGCGGATCAGGTGGACGAAGACGGCAAGGATGACCGCGCCCGCCGCGTACACGCACACCCGCGCCACCGCCTCGCTCTGCAGAATGACGACGGACAGGAACACCATGCCGATGCTGCCGGCGAGCACGCCGGCGAGGCGCTTGGGCTTGGCGGGCGAGTCGTCCGCCGGAGAGCCGATGCGCGCGAGAGCACGGCTCATCAGCGCGTAGTTGGCGAGACCGAGAAGCAGCCCGATCGAGCAAACACCGAACGCCGTGTGCCAGCCGGCGGAATCGCCGTAGTGCTCGCCGACGTAGTCGCGTATCCACGGTGTCAACGTCATGGATATCATCGATCCGATGTTCACGGCCATGTAATACATGGTGAACGCGCTGTCGATCTTGCTGTCCTCGCCCTCGTAGATCTTGCGCACCATGTTGCCGGAGTTCGCCTTGAACAGGCCGTTGCCGACGATGATCACGCCAAGCGCCACGTACAGGAAAAATGGGCTGTCCGTCGGCAGCCAAAGAAGCGCGTAACCGAATGCAAGCACCACGGCGCCGATCTTCAGGGTGCGCCGGGTGCCGATCAATGTATCCCCGATCCAGCCGCCGATCGCCGGCGTCGCGTAAATCAGCGCGGCAGCCGCGCCCCAGACCAGGTTCGCCCGCGTATCGACGAAACCGAGCTTCTTCATCATGTAGGTGACCATCAGCACCTGCATGCCGTAGAAGCCGAATCGCTCCCACATTTCGATCAGAAAGAGGGTGCTGAACGCACGAGTCTGAGGAACCGATGCGGTCGATCGAGTCATGAATCCTGCCCCCAGGTGCCGTCGGCGTGGCGGCAGCGTCGGAGCTTACCAACATCAATACGCAAGCGCGATCCCGTCCGCGCGCATTTCGCTCGCGGCCGCATAGATCCGCCCGGCGCCGGCGCTCCGATGTTCGATGCATTGATATCTGCCGAAGCCCCCGTCGCTGGCCCCGATCGGCCAGCCCCATTCCGTCAGCCGGCGCCGCGTCTCCTGCGGCACTCCGGACTCCAGACGCAACACGCCGGCCGGGGCGAGGCCGGGCTCATCTTCGCCCATGGTCTGAGGCGAGCCCTGATGATGCCAACGCGGAGCATCGCCCGCGGACTGGATGTCCAGGCCGTAGTCGACCCGATTGACGATGATTTGCGTCTGTCCCTGAGGCTGCATGTCCGCTCCCATGACCCCGAACGACATCCACGGTCTGCCGCCCACGGCGGCGAATCCGGGGATGATGGTCTGAAATGGGCGTTTGCCCGGACGGTAGGCGTTCGGGTGTCCATCGACGAGCGAAAAAAGCTGGCCGCGACTTTGAAACATGAAGCCCAGACGGTCGGCGACCAGGCCCGAACCCAGGCCCCGATAATTGGATTGGATCATCGATACCATCAGCCCGCTCGCGTCGGCGACCGTCAGGTAGGTGGTATCGCCGCGATCCGGGGTGTCGTCGCGAAGCGCGCTCGCGCGAACCCGATCCGGCCGGATCAGCTTGGCCCGCTCGGCTGCGTAGGCCTTGGAATTCAGCCATGCGGTCGGCACGTCCGAGAAATCCGGATCCGCATAATGGCGGGCGCGGTCCTCGTAGGCCAGTCGCTTCGCCTCCGCTTGCGTGTGAATCGACTCGGCGGATTGGAAGCCCATCGAGCGCAGATCGAAATTCTCCAGGATGTTGAGCATCTGAAGGGTCGCCAGCCCCTGCGTATTGGCACCCATCGCATAGACATCGACACCGCGGTAGGAACTGACCAGCGGGTCAACCCATTCGCTCCTGTGCGCCTTGAGGTCCTCGAGCGACAGCCAGCCGCCGATGCGCTTGAAGTAAGCGTCGATGGTGCGGGCGATGTCGCCTTCGTAGAACGCGTCGCGGCCGCCTTCGGCGATCGTGCGGTAGGTGCACGCGAGATCCGGATTGCGGAACAGATCTCCCTCGCGCGGCGCGTGACCCGCGGGCGCATACGTGCGCATCGCATTCGCCCACTCCTCCACGCGCGAACCCGGCTCGCGCAACACTTCGAGATCCCGCTGCCAGTGATGGGAGATGACTTGCGGCACCGGTACGCCGCGCTCGCACATCGCGATCGCCGGCTCGAAAACCTCGCCCCATTTCAGGCGCCCGAAGCGTTGGTGCATGGTCCACCAGGCGTCCAGGGCGCCGGGTGTGGACACGGCGATCGCACCGTAGGGCGCGATCAGCCCGTGGGGAGAACGGCTGCGAACCGTATCGAGGCTCAATGACTTGGGGGAGCGGCCGGAACCCGCGAGGCCGGTGACTTTCGAAACGCTCGGATCCCAGATCAACGCATAGCAATCGCCGCCAAGTCCGGACCCCGTGGGCTCCAGGAATCCGAGACATGCGGCCGCGGCCACCGCGGCGTCGGCCGCGCTGCCGCCGCCCTTCAAGATGTCGATCGCGGTCAACGTGGAATAAGGATGTGCGGTGCCCGCGGCGCCGGAGCAACCGTAGACGGCCGATCTCGACGCAAAGCTTGCGCCGGCAGGCCGATCGCCCGCGCGCACATCGTAGCGCGTTATGTTCATTTTACAGTCCGCATTTTGAACACTCGATTGAACAATACACGGTCGATTGTGAGGGAAAACCCACGGCCTCGAAGCGCCGCATGAAATGAGTTTCCGCTGCGCCCGGATTGTGTGACGCGGTTAACTTCGCTTCGTTCACCCAGGGCATAACTTGGTCGCGAATTCGATGACGGGTCGGATTCGCTCCCGGTTGTCGCTGGTGAAAAGAGATGCAAGTCAGTCATCGATCACTTCTCTTGGGTTTCGCCGCGCTCCTGGCGCTATCGGGCTGCGACATCAGTTCGCCGTGGGGCAGCAGCAGCAGCGGCACAGCGTACGGTGCCGCGAGCGTCACGGGCAACACCGGCGGCACCGGCGGTACCGGCGGCAAAGGCAACCCCACGAGCCCCAAGGGCGGCGTCGGCGGCGAAAGCGGCACCACGGGCACCGACGACTCCGTGGTCGCGACGCCCTCCACCTCGAGTGTATCGGTCGCCGTCGGCTCGAACCAGACGGTCAGCATCACCTTCGCCTCGAGTGACGGACGATCGATCACCGGATTCGGCATCTCCGGAAGCTTGGGCACGCTGCCCACGGGCTGGAGCGGCCCGGCGAATTTCACCTGCAAGCTCGTCATGGCCGGCAGCGCCTGCGTTTTGAACTTGACCTACGCCCCCACGGCGACGGACTCCGGCTCGCTGGTCATCAACTACGTCTATATCGACAACGCAAACCTGTCGAAGGCTCCGGGCGGTTCGGTCACCGTCTCTTATCAGGCGATTGCGCAGAACAACGTCGTGGCCACCGCCATGCCCAGCGGTCAAATCAACGCGCTCTTGGGCGCAGGCATGCAATCGGTGAGCGTGAACTTCACCTCCGACACCAGCAACGCAACGTTGGATGCGGCGATCACCAATCTGTCGGTGAGCACCGATCTTTCCGCGCTGCCCGCCGGCTGGTCGAGCGCCTCGCCGTCTTTCACCTGCGCCGTCGTCACCACCGGCAACGGCTGTGAGCTCGTGCTCTCCTATCAGCCGACCTCGTCCGCCAGCGGAGTGCTCACGCTCAACTATGCGTACACGGATGATTCGGGCGCCTCCCGCACCGGGAGCCTGAGCATTCCGTACGCCACAACCTCGTCGAACAACGTCGTAGCGGTCTCATCGCCCGCCGGCCAGATCAATGCGGCCGAAAAGACCGGCAGCCAGGCCGTGGCCATCGATTTCAACACCGACGACGGCCGGGCCGCGAGCGGCCTCGTCGTCACCTCGAGCCTATCCGCGCTGCCGGCGGGCTGGCACAGCGCCTCGAAAGGCTTTTCCTGCGGCAGCGTGAGCACCGGCAATGGCTGCCGGCTCGGGCTGAGCTACGCGCCCACGGCGCTCGGCTCGGGAACGCTGGCGCTCACCTACGCCTATGACGACGATGCCGGAAATCAGCAAACCGGAACGCTGAACATCCCCTATGCCGCGACCACCAACGACAACGTGGTCGGAACGGCGTCGCCGGCGGGGCAGATCAATGCCGTGGTCGGACAGAGCTCGCAGTCCGTCGCGGTGGTATTCACGACGGACGACACACGCCTCGCCACCGCGCTTCAGGTCACCACCGATTTGACGACATTACCGGCCGGCTGGTCGAGCGCATCGCCGAGCTTCGCCTGCACCCTTGTGAGCACGGGCAGCACCTGCCAGCTCAACCTGTCGTACACGCCGACGGCATACACCCCGCCCGGTACGCTGGTGGTGGGTTACAGCTACAAGAACAACGCCGGTCAGACGAAGACGGGAACGGTCAGCATCCCCTATCGCGGGACCACGAACGACACCATCGCGGCCACACCCAACCCGTCCTCGCTTGCGGTGATCATCGGCTCGCCCACCGTGGCGACGCCGGTGACGATCACTTTCGCCACGGACGACGGTAATCCAGCGGTCGGCGTACCGGCCACGTCGAACGCCTTGACGGTCACCTCGGGACTGAGCCCGCTGCCCACGGGGTGGAGTTCGAGCTCGAGCACCTTCAGCTGCCTGACCGTGAGCGACGGAACGACATGCCAGCTGCCGCTGAGCTACGCGCCCAGCGCGGTCACGAGCGGCGTGCAAACGCTCATGCTCGGCTACAGCTATGTGAACGACGCGGGAATCGCCAATACAGGCACGGCCACGATCACCTACAGCGCCGCGTCGAACAATACCGTCGTCGGGGCAGTGAGTCCCCCGCCGCCGCTCAGCTTCGCCATGGGCCTCAACACCGTCACGGCGAGCTTCACGACGAACGACGGTAATCCCGCCACGGGATTGACGTTGTTGGGGCCGCTGCCCGCCGGCTGGGGCGAAGCGGGCCCCTCCACATGCGCCACGGTCAACGGAAGCGCGTCGAGCTGTCAGCTCACGCTCACTTACACGGAGACCGCTCCGACCGGCAGCGCAACCCTGCCGCTGGGTTTCAGCTACACCAATAATGCGGGGCAGTCCCGATCCGGGACACTGAACATCCAATACAGCGCGAATTGAGTCAGGTGCGCGGCCGCGGGGCTGCTTCGGTCCTCACCGGGATCTCGATATAGCTGTCGTTGTACCAGCGCACTTTGATGGGCGTCCTGCCGTCCTCGATCGATTCCTCGCTCACGTCATTGCCGGTGCCGTAGTTGATCTCCCGATCGGGGCGCTTGCTCACGCGCAGCACGATGACCAGACGGTCGCCCGCGTCGAGCCGGCGGCTGGTCATCCGCCCGCCGCGGAACGCGAGTTTCTGCCGCTCCCCCGCCTTGAGCAAATGGCGGTGCGCACGATCGCCCGCGTAGCTCAGACGCAGCTCGTCCGCCGGGTTGAACAAGCGCACGTAAACGCCGCCGGCTGTCAGGGCATACGCGGCGATATCGATGTCCATGTCCATCTTGTTCACCGCGAAATCCAGCCGTCCCGACAACAGACCGTTGAAGTCCTCGGGAGTCTTGAATGGGGCGCTCACGAACGTCACCGAATTGTGCGTGACGAGATTTCGGGTGATGAGGTCGCTCGGCGGCAGCCACGCCGCATCGCTGCGGTCAGCCAGGCTCACGGTCTGCGTGATCGCGGCGGATTTCGCGCTCTTGCGCCTGATGAGCCGGCGCCCTTCGGCCGAGTCGGCCGCGCCCGCGCTCAAGTAGAATTTGAGCGATCCGTTGGCCATCGCCTGCAGCGAAGCAACGTGACCCCATTCGTTCGCGCCCATGACCTGAAAATTCACCCGGTCGGCGAGCAGCGCAGGTGGCGCGCCGCCCTTCAGCGCATGATCGAGCCACTGGTACCGCAGCTCGCGCAAATCGATGAGCGCAGCCTCGTCGACCTGGTAGCCCCGCACCGAATCGGACGCACCGTGCTGCATCGATTCCGTGTCGTAGGGCCCGATCAGCAAGGTATGGTCCGCGCGCGGATTGTACCGATGATGCTCCGTGAAGTAGTAGAGCGCCGCGGGCTCGGCGGCCGCGAAATAGCCCGTCATCGTGAGCACGGGGAATTCGATGCGGGAGAACGACCGCTGATACGGGATCATGGCCTGCCAGAACCTGTCGTAGCTCGGATGGTTCAACCAACGGATGAAGATCGGATTGGGCCGCCCGTAGATCGTGCCAAGATCGCGATAGCGCCGACCGCTTCGGTACCATTTCTCGTCGAGCGCGCGCCAAACCGCATCGTCGCCGAAGCTCGGATCGACGCCGGCTTTGGAGCGGGTGACCTCGAGGGACCAGCGGTAAGCGGAATTCTGAAAGATGGCGCCGGACATCGGCGTGTCGATTCCAGGCGCCGTCGGATCCGCGACCGCGATGGCCTTGAGCGCCGGCGGCAGGCGCGCCGCCGCCGCCCAGGCGGTGAAGCCGCTGTAACCCTGGCCGTACATCGCGACCCGACCATCGCTCCAGGACTGCTTGGCGATCCAATCGATGATCGCCCGGGCCGCCTCGCCGTCGTGCTGATACGGAACGAACGCGGCGCGCCCCGCCGCTGTGCGGCGCAGGTCCGCGAACACGCCCACATAGCCGTGCGCGGCGCTCTCCTTGGCGGACACCGTCGGCCGGTCGATGCCGAGCTCGAGCAGCGCGGGCAGCGCGGTGGAGGCGCCCTTCGGGCGCGTCACGACCGCCGCAAGCACCCCGCGTCCCGGGACTCTGATGCCGATCTCCCCCTCCGCGTAGCGCCTCGCATCATCCGCCGCGTTGAGCGCCCCGACCGAGGGGGCCGCCGCGCGATAGGCCTCGAAGTAGGCGAACGCGGATAGCAGCGTCTCCGCCTCCTTGAGATTGATGATGTCCTTCGAGCGCTGCTCGTCGAGCAGGCGTTGGAAATTCTCCTGAAATTCCTGGGGCGCGGCCGAGAGCCACCCCGAAAGCAGGAAGGCATCGTGGTCGCTGAGCCGGGAAAACACATCCTGGTAGGCCTTTGCGAACGCGTCGGAAAATGGCGCGCGGCTCTCGGACTCGATGACCTTGGCTCGGGCATAGATATCCAGCACCCTGCCGCGCGCGACCGGCCGGCCGGAGTCCGCGAGCCGGCGGCGCTCGTGCAGGGACTCGCGCGACTCGATGGCGGCCGAATAGTCGCCTGCCGTCAATTGCAGCACCGACAGCGTGGCAAGATATCGATCGGGATCGGCCTCCTGATAAACGGGCAGCAGCCGCTCCGCGAGATCGCGCATGACCGCGGGCGTCTTCGGGTCGGCGGCCGCGAGCGGTGCCTGAAAATCGAAGCTCTGCGCGCCGCTCCAGCGCGGCAGGAGAACGGCGAACGCGACGCTGATCACGAGGCCGGCGAGGCGGCGGGCGAAACTCATCGTCGTCCCCGCGGCGCGCGCTTTCCGCCGGCACCCGACGCACGGGCCGTGGTCTCGGGCCGCCCCGATTTGACCAGGTGCAGCACCGTCGAAAACAAAGCATGCGCCTCGCCCGGTCCGCCGATATGGATCAGTCCCGTGTCCTTCAACTCCCCCTCGAACACGCTCCTGATGATCTCGAGCACGTCGTCATCGAGCGATCCGAGCGTACCGTCGATCAAGACCCAGGGTGGCGCCTGGATCAGGATGCGTGCGAACACGAGACACAGTTGCTCGTCCTGGCTCAGCACCCGATCCCACCGATGAGTCTCGTCGAGCATCAGCGCCAATCGCTCGACGCCGAGCCGGTAGAGAGCCCGGGTGTAGGCATTGCCTGCGAAGCTCTCCGGCTTCAACGGGTAGGCGAGCACCTCGCGCAGCGTGCCGCGCGGCAGATAGGGCGTGCCGCGCGGCAGATAGAAGATCTGCTCCCCGCGCGGACGCGTGATCTGTCCGGAGCCCCACGGCCAAAGCCCCGCAAGCGCCCGGAACAACTGCGTCTTGCCGGTCCCCGGAGCGCCCAGGATGAGCACACGGGCGCCGGCGGCGATCACCGCATTCGTCTCCTTGAGCCGGTCCGCATTGGCCTCCGAGACGATCTCCAGATTGTCGATCGCAATGATGCCGGGCTCGCCTTCGGCATAAGTGATCCGGCTCTCGAAGCCTTGCGGCTCGTGCATCGATACGAGCGCATGACGGAAGGATGCGACGCGGAACAACGTCGCGCGCCAATCGGCGATGGCACTGAAGTTGTCGATGAACCAGCGAAGCGAGGACTGAGCCTGGGTGAATGCGCCCGCCGCCATCATCAGGCCGCCGAACGAGATCTTGCCCATGAAGTACAGGGGCGCCGCGACCAGGATCGGCGCGACGTTCGTGATCCAGCCGAAGCCGGCCGTCACCCAGGTGAGATGGGTATGGCCCCAGATGATGCGCCGGGTGGCCGCCAGGACATCGTTCAGGTTGCGCTCGATACGGCGCTTCTCGTCGCCCTCCCCTCGCGCCAGCGAGATGGCGTCGACGTGTTCGTTGGCACGGACCAGCGAGAAGCGCAGGTCCGCCTCGCGCGCGTAGCGCTCCGCGTTGCGGCTGACCAGCCCGCGGCCCACCCAGTAGCTCATCAAGGAACCGGCGCTCGCGTAGAGAACCGCCGCCCACACCATGAAGCCGGGAATGGCGTAATCCATGTCGCCGATGCGGAAGCTGAACGCGCTCGACAGGCCCCACAGGACGCCCGCGAAGGTTCCGAACAGAATCGATGCCTGAAGCAGCCCGATGCCGAGATCGGCGGACAGCTCGGTGAGATGGCGCGCATCCTCGTGCATGCGCTGGTCCGGGTTGACGCCGATGGCTCCCGCGTTCGCCAGCCAGAATGCGCGTTGCGGCTTCATCCAGTCGTCCACGAGGCTCTGCACCAAGCCTTCCCGGAGCTTGAGCTCGAGGGTTTCGTTGAGCCAGCGCTGCGTGACATTCAAGATCAGCAGGCAGCCGGCGATCACGAAAAAAATGCCGAGCTCATAGAGGAATTCGCGCAGATCGCGCCGCGACAGCGCGTCGAAGAACGGCTTGTTCCAGCGATTGAGCCGGATTTGGCCGTACGCGGTCGCGGCGACGATGATCACCGCCGCCACCATCAGGGTGATGAGCGGCTTGCCGGCATGGGAGGCGAAGATCGCGCGGGTCAGCGTGCGCACCTGGGCCCCGAGGCCGGTCGGCGGCGTGTCGGCCTCCGAGGCCGGACGGGGGACGTTGGAAGAGCGATCAGTCACTGTGCCGGGCGCCTCGCCACACATCGATGGGCCAGGATACCAGTCATCAGTACGCGATGCAGAGAACCTCGGCGGGGGTCGAGGGCAAGGCCACCGAGTCACCGTCGAACGGCACCTCCGCCCCATCGACTCTCACCTCGCGCAGCGGCGCCGCGAGCGGTGGCTTGAGGATGATCCGACAGTCCACGCCGGAAGCCAAATCGAAGCGCACCGTGCGCTCGTCGATCCGCCGCAACGAATAGCTGAGCTCGCCGTAGAGCGTCGGCATCGAACGCACACGCACACCGTCGCCCTCGATCCAATCCGGCGCCAGGCCCGCCGCCAACATGAGCGCGCGGTCCGCTTCGCGCTCGTAGGCGAACAAGCTTCGAACTGCAAGCACGTATTCGGCGGAAATCCAGGTGTGCGGGAGATCGCCGATGTGCGCGGGCGCCTTGCGGTCGCGCCATGCGATCTCGGGCCATTGGTTCCATGCCCGCGGACGGCGGTCGGAGAGGAAAAAGCGCAGCAGTTCGAGCGCCGCGTCCCGGCGTCCGAGCCGGACCAGGGCTCCGATGATGCGGATCTCATAGGGCGTGTAGTTCGACCAGGTCCCCTCGCCGGATCGCTTGGAGCGCCAATCGGCGAGATACAGCTCGAACGTGCGCTCGACCGCTGCACGATCGAGGCCGCGGGGAACATCCAGCAGATAAAGCGCATTGGCGGTGGCCGTGGGATCGAAATCCGCCCACTCGGCGCTGCCGGGGATGAAATCGAGCGAATGCGCCGCGCGGGTTGCGGCGACCGAGGCGAACAATCCCGCGCTCAGCCGTGCAGCGAGCGCGCTCGAGCGCCTCGCGAGCTCGTCGGCTCGAGTGCCGAGGATCCGAGCGAGGTCGGCCGCATCGGTCAGTCCGCGAAGCGCCCAAAAATCGTCCCAGTAGGAATGAACCGGCTGTGCGAGATATCCTTCGTGGCTGACGGAAATCGGCAGCAGCCCGTCGCTTTCCAACAGACCCTCGATGCATTGCACCGCCTTGTCGATGCAGGGCAACGCCTCCTCGAGAAACCTGCGGTCGCCGGTGAACCGATAATAATCCGCGATCAACGCGAGGAGCTGGCCGTGGCTGTCATGCTCGACCAGCCAATCGGGGCCGTCGCGATCCACGCAGCATGGCACGAAACCATCCTCGCGCTGATGAGGCGCGTACCAGCGGATGAACTCCAGCACCTCGCGCGCATGGCCCATCCTCAGCAGCGCAGCACTCATCATGGCGCCGTCTCGAATCCAGGAGCGCGTATAGCGCCGTGGACCCGGCTGCAGCGCGGGCCCCGACCGGGTGATCAAGACGTGCGCCGTCGCGGTCAGCGCCGCCTCGATGGCCTCCACCGCCCACCCGCTCCCGGACCATTGATCCGTGCGCATCCGGGACTTCCAGTCGAAGGCGGGCACCCCCGCCGGGGCGACCTCGTCGGCGCGCGCCCGCAGGATCCGATGACGGGACTCAGCCGGCTGCAATTCGAGGTGGAATTCGAAGGCGCCGGTCGCGAAGCCGAACTCGTCGCGTGCCGAGCCGGCCGCCGGCAAGGCGCCGCTGGACAGCCGTGAGACGATGAATCCCTCATCGAACGACATGGCGCCGAATCGCGCGCCGGCATCGGGCCTCACGGCGAGGCGGCGGTTGACCCGCAGCATTTCCTCATCCCACTCGAGCTCGTGAATTCGGCTCACGCCGCCCACCTCGCGAAAGCTCTGCCAGGGCGGCGTGACCTGGAACGGACGCACGACAACGATCAGCGCGGCGTGCAAAACCCGTTCGGACTTGTTGTCGAGGCGATAGCTCACCCGCACCTCGCCGTCCTCCGCGGCGTGACCGCTCACCGTGAGGCGCCATTGCGCGGTCTCCCACAGGATCGAGGGGACGGGCACCCAGCGCTCCTCGAGCGCGGGGCACGGCTCGAAATCCGCCCAGGTGAAGAGCTTCCCGCCGATGCGCAGCATGGGCTCGAGCGAGAACGACCCCTCCGCCACCTCCACCATCCCGTCGCTGTTCATCAGCGCGCATTCGGTGCCGTTCGATCGGCCGATCGGCGTCCACTCGCTTTGCTCTCGATGCAGCCAGCGCGGATGCCAGCCGCGCTCCTCGCCGTTGGCGACGGCATACCAGAACGCGTCGATGGAGCGCGAGAATTCGAACGGCTGGATGCGCAGGATGGCGCCCGTGCAGGGACCCGACAGATCGAGGCGCAGGAATCGCGATTTGAGATCGGGAAGGTACACGTAGGCGCGAGCCCCGCCCGCCTGAGCGGCGCTGTGCACGACTTTCCAACGCTTCCCGGTGTTCGATGCGCCGATCCGAAAGCCCTGGGGCGGCGCGCCGTCGAGCCAGTCGATGATGAGGCCGCCGATGCGGCGCGGCCTCGCGGAATCGACCACGATCCACGGCCGTCGATCATCAGGCTCGGGTCTCCACCCGGATCCGGCGAGCGCCGCCTCGGCGCCGGATCCCGGCCGGGCGCTGGAGGCGATCGCCGTCGGCGCCAGGCCCTGCGTCAGATCCTCGATCTCGAGATCCGCGATCCAGAGCGAGCCCCGCCCCCCCTCGCCGGCCACGATGGCGATTTCGATGAATCCGAGTTGCGTGATGGCACTGCCGCTGGACGGGCCCCACGCGAACTCGATCTCGGTGCTCTCGATCGTCCACCGTTTCCAGCGTGCGGGCGGGCGCTGATCCTTGGCGACATGCCTCCAGACATTGCGGCCCGTGGGATCGAGCAGCTTGATTTCGAGATCATTCACGGGGCCGGTTCCGCGCAGCCGCAGACGTACGGCGTAGTCGCTCGGCATGGGACGGGCCCAGGCGCGCCTCGCAACCGCGAAGCCCTTGCCGCCCTTGAAATCGAAATCCAGTCGCAGGGCCTGTGTCTTTGCGCAAGCAACGACGGACAGGTCGAGCGTGGCGTTGCCGGATACGGTCGCCTGCCACGCCGACAAGGGGATCGGGTCGCGCGCGCCCGCCTGCGCCATCAGGCGGCGGCGCCCATGTCCACGAGCCTGACACGCTCGTCGGCCGCGGCGGACTCGAACTCCTCGCAGATCACGGTCAGATCATCCTTGTCTTGCGCGATGACCGCGCTGATCAAGCACGCCCGATTTCGGCCGCGCCGTTTGGCTTCGTAAAGCGCCTTGTCGGTGAGGCTGATCGCGCTGTCGAGCGAGATCTCCGTATCCGCGCCCGCCATCGGAAAGCAGGCATAGCCGATCGAGATCGTGCAGCGGATCGCCTGCCCGTTCCACAGCACGGGATCGCGGCGCACGGCCTGCAGGAGCCTCTCGACCGTGCGGTCCGCCTGTTCGGTGGTGATCGGATCGAGCACGGCCAGGAACTCCTCACCGCCCCAGCGCACCAGCTTGTCGGTCTCGCGCAACGCCGCGGACAGGCGGTGGCTCACGGTGGCGAGCACGGCGTCTCCCGCCGGGTGCCCCAGCGTATCGTTGATCCGCTTGAAATGGTCCAGATCCGCAAGCAGCACGCAACCTCCGACCGGCCGGCCGCCATCGACGCTCAGCACGTGCTCGTTGAAGTAACGCCGGTTGCGAAGGCCCGTCAATGCATCGCGCTCGCTGTTGAACCGCAGCCGGTCGTTCGCGCGGCGCACGCGCGCGAACGCCCAGATGAGCGCCGCGCAGATGCAGGTCACGAAGCCCGCCGCCGCCAGGATCAGTTGTTGCTTCAGCCGTTGGCCGCGCATTTCCGAGGCCTTGAGCGCGTTGTCCCGCCTCAAGAGCTCCAGCTCGCGCGCGCGCCTTTCGTCGTCGAATTTGGCCGAGAGCTCGAGGAATGCGCGTTGACGCGTGCCGGTCATGATCTTCTCGCCCACCGCATCGTACCGATGATAGGCCTGAATCGCCATCATCAGATAGCCCGCATGCTCGAGCGCATCGGCGTATTCGCGCAGATACTCCTTGGCGTCCAGGAGATTGTCGCCCTGCACCGCATCGTTGATCGAGGCTTCGGCGAGCTTCTCGCCCTCTTTGATGTTGCCGAGACCGATGTACGCCAATCCCTCGTTGAACAGCACGGTGCTTTCGTCGCCGCTGCCGCGCATCTGCAGCACCAACGGCAGCGCCTGCTTGGAGTACTTGAGGGACTCGGCGAAATCGCGGGTCTTGAGGTAGGAGTCGCCGAGATTGAGGTAGGCGTGCGCGAGCCACTTGGTGCTGTCCGAGCGCGTGGCATGATCGAGTGCCGCGAGACTGGCGCGCCGCTCCGCCGCACGGTCGCCGCCCCGGTCGGCGATGTCCGATGCCCGAACCTCCACCTCGGTCAGCGCCGCTTCATCGCCGATCGACGACGCCAGGCGCCGCGCGCTCTCGAGCTGCTCCGAGGCGCGATCGTAGTTGCCGGTATTGGTGTAGATGTGCGTGAGCCAGAGCATCGCGTGGATGCTGCGCTCATCGTCGTGCATGTCGCGGGCGAGATCCAGCGCCTCCTCGAGAAACGGCAGCGCCGCCTCGGCCTGCCCGAGGGTCCGCAACGTGTTGCCCCGGAGTATCGACACACGGTAGCGCTCCGCGTCGGAGTCGATCGCCGTCATGTCGATCTGGTTGAGTTCCTCGCGAGCCGCCGCATACTCGGCGTGCTCATAATGTGAGTAGGCCCTTACGTAGTGTTCGGCCAGCACGGCGGACTGATCGCCGTCCTCGGCGATCGCTTTGAGCTGCGCGAGCGTCGCATCGACGTCCGCATCGTGGCGGGTGTCCGCGAGCACCATCGCGCGAACTTCGAGGAACTGCACTTCGGAGGCGCGCCCCTTCGCAAGGGACGGCGAATCGATGATCTTCTCGGCGCGCGCCGGGTCCGACCAATCGAGCATCTCGATCCGATCGGAAAAGGACAGGTCGGCCGCCCCGGCGGTCGTGCCGGCAGCCCATCCCAAGAGACCGATCAAAACCCATTTTCTACAAAGCCGCATAGTCGCCAGCACTAGCACTGCATCGCAGCATCCTCATGGCGCCAATATGACCACGGGGGTGGCGGACGTGGCGTGACGGAGGTCATTTCGTGAGCTTTTGCCGCGATGTTTATCAAGCTATTGGCCGAGGATGTGATTGGAGTCCTGCACCAGCCCCCAGAGCGGCCTGCAGCCGTTCGCGAACCTCCCGGGTATGGACCGGCAGCACGATCACGTCGCCGCTACCGGCCGACTCCAGCAGGCTGCGAGCCGCGCTCTCCTCGTCGGGCTGCCGCTCGATGCGCCCGGCGGGAACGCCGGCACCCAAAAGGGCCTCCTCGATGAGGGTCGGCACCTGGCCCAATGCCCGGCCCCTCAGCATGAGAGGCAGTTCCTTGATTACGACCCGGTCCGGCTCGAAGCGGGCGGCCGTGCGGGCTAGCTCGCCGATCGCCCGGTCATCGCGATTGCCGGCCTGGCCGAGCAACAACGACAGGCGCCGCGGCTGAAGAGAGCGAGCCGCGGTGAGCAGCTGCTCCAGTCCGTCCGGGTTGTGAGCGTAGTCGATCAGCACGGTCGCGCCCCGATGAGTCCACCGCTCCAGCCGGCCGGGATTGTCTTCGGGGCGGCTGCCGAAACTCTGGGCGGCGCGGCGGATGTCCGCCACCGGGAGTTCGAGCACGGCGGCCATCAAGGTCGCGGCGGCGAGGTTGGCGACATTGTGGGGCGCAGCCCCTCCCCAGGTCAGGGGCAGGCTCCAGAGGTCTCCGATCTCATGGTCCCGGCCGCGATGGTGGAGCACCAATTGCCGGTCCCGCAAGCCGCAGGTGCTGCCGCCACGCTGGCGCAATGCCTCGAGCGCGCCGTGTCCATGGTCCATCGCGAACAGAGCACGGCGGGCGAGCGCCGCGTGCGGCAGGCGATCGGCCGTCGCCATCAGGGTGAGATCGTCGGCATTGAGCACCAGCGTGCCGTCCTTGCACACGGCGCGGGCCACCACCAATTTTGTTTCCGCCAGATCGTCCGCGTTTTCGATGCCGTACTCACCGAAGTGGTCCGCGCTGACGTTGGTGACGACCGCCGCATCCGCCCGTGAGACCGCGAGCCCCCGCCGCAGAATGCCCCCGCGTGCGGTTTCCAAAATTGCCAGCGTGACATCCGAGTGGCGCAGCACCGCGCGTGCGCCGGCCGGCCCCGAATAATCGCCGAGCGCCACGGGCCGGCCGGCGACGAAAACCCCTTCGGTGCAACTGTATCCCGGCACGTTCCCCGCAGCCGCCGCCATCGATGCGAGCAATCTGACCGTGGTCGTCTTGCCGTTGCTGCCCGTGACCAGCGCGGTCGGAATGTCGTGCAAGACGTTCCAGGGCACGCTGTCGGCCGCTGGCAGTGCGGTGCGTGACCAGCACAGGTTCCCAGTCCCGGCGCCGATGGAGACATCCTCGTCGTCCTCGAACAGCGGCAGCGCATGCCGGGATGCGGCCGCGCGCAGATCCGCCAGTCTGTGGTCCCGCTCGGCCGCGGCGCGCGCTGCGAGCACCGCGGCGGGATCGCCGCCCCAGTCCTGCGCCCGGTCGAACCCGGTGATCCCGACCTCGGCCGCGGCGCTTTCCCAAGCCCATTCGGATAGCTCCGTGGCCGTCAACTGCGCATCGGGCGGTGCGCGAAACACCAGGAAAGTGCTGTCGCCGGCGCGATCGATCACCGGCGCCGGATCGGGCCATCCCAGCGCGTGCGACAGGCGCCGAACGCTCTCGGCCCACCGCTCGAGCGCGCTTGGCTCGCTGGCGGCCGCGCCGATCGGTGTGAGCGTCACGGCGGGACCGTCGAAGTAGCGGCTCGGCCCGGTCAGGCGCCGCGAGTCGATGAATCCGAGATTCGGCTCGAGCTCAGCCGGCGGTCCCGGCGCTGCCTTGGTCTCCTCGGTCATCGTCAATCAGCCGCTTCCCCGACGAATCGAAGCCCCCGCTCATCGCGCACGAATCCCTGCGCCTCGAGCGATGCATCGCCGGAGCCGGATCCCCAGGAAGCCGCCTCGCCGGTGGGAAGTATCGGCCGGTTCGTGGGGCGAGACGCCCCGAAGGCTGGCGGCGGCTGCGCCGGCGAGGCCGACTCCCCGCTGGCGTCCGGCTTGAACTTGATGATCTGCTTCCAGGAGCGGGTCAGCGCGTCCGCGAACACCAGCAGCAAATCCCCGGGGCGGCCCATCGCAAGCGCGGCGGCGATCGCCTCCTGCTCGTCGGGAATCACATCGATTGCCGTTTCCGCCACTCCCTGCTCCCGCAGCGCGGCAGCGATCATCGTCGGCACCTCAGCCTCGGCGCGCCCGCGCAGACCGTCATCGCGGCGGCAAATGTAATGATCGAATCGCCCTGCGACCTCGAGGGCTATGGCGCGAATGTCCTCGTCGCGGCGGTCGCCGGGCCCCGCCACGACCACGATCCGGCGGCCGCGCACCTCGAGGCGGGCGGCGAGATCGGCCATCGCGCCCACTGCGTGGGCATTGTGGGCATAGTCGAAAATCACCTTGAAGGGATGCTCGTCGTATACGTTCATGCGCCCCGGCGCCTGGAAGAAGGTGCTGTCGAAGGTGCGCAGCGCCTGCCGGATCGCGTCGAGCTTGATGTCGAGCGAGAATGCGAGCGCGGCGGCGAACATGGCGTTCTGCACGTTGTGCATTGCGCGCCCCTCGAGCGTCGCCGGGATCAGATGCGTCCACATGAGCGGGATGTGGCGGCCCTTGTCGTACAAGGTGATCATCTGTCCGTTGACACCCGCCTCGAGTCCGCAGGCGCGGCCGCCGGCCCGTATGTGCGCGCGCACGACCACGTGATTGGGATTGAGCGTCACGTAGCACAGATGCTTCGCGTCGGTGTGGGCCGACATCCGGATGGTGTGCTCGTCGTCGGCGTTCAGCACCGCGCAGTCACGCGCCACTTCCACCACGATGCGCTTGACCTCCGCGAGCTGCTCCAGGGTGTCGACGCCCTTCATGCCCAAATGGTCGGATTGCACATTGAGCACCGCCGCCACATTCGCAAACGGCACGCCCATGCCGGCGCGAACGAGTCCACCCCGGGCGACTTCGAGCACGGCGAGGTCGATGCTCGGGTCGGCGAGCACCATGCGTGTCGCCACCGGTCCCGTCATGTCGCCTTCGACGGTTCGCTGGCCGTCGATGTACACGCCGTCGGTCGTCGTCAGTCCGGGGGTGAAGCCGGCCATCTTCGCGATGTGCGCCAGCATGCGCGCGGTGGTGGTCTTGCCATTGGTGCCGGTGATGCAGGCAATCGGCACCCTGGAGGGCGCGCCCGGCGGAAACAACATGTCGATCACGGGCCCGGCCGCGTCCCGCGGCGTGCCTTCGCTCGGCGCCACGTGCATGCGAAAGCCGGGCGCCGCATTGACTTCGCAAATTCCCCCGCCCACGGTCTTGTAGCTCTCCGCGATATCGGGACACAGGAAATCCACGCCGCCCACGTCGAGCCCGATGGCGGTGACCGCACGAACCGCCATGTCGCGGTTGTCCGGATGGATGATGTCGGTCACGTCGGTGGCGGTGCCGCCGGTGGACAGATTGGCCGTGCTTCGCAAGAGGACCACTTGATCCGCGGGAATTTTGGAGTCGGCGTTCAGCCCCTGGCGCGCCAGCATCATCTCGGCCTGTGCGTCGAGCTCGAGGCGGGTCATCACTTTCTCGTGGCCGATGCCACGACGCGGATCCTGGTTGACGATGTCGACCAGCTCGCGAATGGTATGACGTCCATCGCCCACCACCCGGCCCGGTGTGCGGCGGGTCGCGGCGATGAGCTCGCCGGCGACCACCAGCAGACGGTGGTCCTCGCCCTGCAGGTAGGTCTCCACGATGACCGACTTGGAATGCTCGGCCGCGGCGACAAAGCCAGCGCGCACTTCTTCCGCGTTTTTCAGGCCGATGGAGATTCCACGCCCGTGGTTGCCGTCGTAGGGTTTGGTGACGACCGGATAGCCGAGCCGCTCGGCGGCGCGCACCGCCCGATCGGCCGAGCGCACCAGCTCCTGCCGGGGCACCGGCAGGCCGCAGTTCGCCAGAATCTTGTTGGTCTCCTCCTTGTCCTGCGCGAGCTCGACCGCAATGTGGCTGGTGCGGCTCGTGACGGTCGCCTGGATGCGCTGCTGATACCTGCCGTGGCCCAGCTGGATCAGGCTCTGCTCATTCAAGCGCAGCCAGGGGACGTTGCGCTCTTCCGCCGCCTTTACGAGGGACGCCGTCGAGGGACCGAGCGCGCGCCGCTGCGCATAGCGGATGTACTCGTCACGCTTCTCGTTCCAATCCCAATCCGCGGGAACGACTCCGGCCGGCCGCAGCGCCGGCGGCACCAGGGAGCACAGCAGCGCGATGCCCAGTTCGCCCGCGGCGATTCCCTCATCGCGCTGTGCATACTCGTACACGACGGTGTAGACCCCGGGTACGTCGGTGCTGCGTGTCTTGCCGAACGACACGTCCTCGCCGGCGACGTTCTGCAGCTCGATCGCCACATGCTCGAGCACGTGGCCGAGCCAGGTCCCCTCGCCTTCGCGCAACCGCCTGATGAGCCCGCCCGGCTCGCGATAGGAACATCCGTGCTCGGCGAGCGTCGGCAATGCTCCCACCAGAGCATCCGCGAATTCGCCGCCGAGCCGGCCGCTCGGCCACTCCTCGAGGGAGCCCAGATCGAGCAGCAGCTTGATGACGGGGAAGTGCGCATACATCGATGGACCCACGTAGACATTGCGTTCGAGGATGCGCATCGATATCCCTTCCCTGCTAGCGTTTGGCTTGAACGAGTGTACCGGCGTCCGCCCGTCGGGAGTGCAAATTGAAGGTGGCGCCCTTGGTGAGAATATGCATTTTCACGCCCAAAAGGCAGACCGGCCGGCCTTCCGGCACGTTGTCCATGGAGGAAAACTGCACTTCGGCCGCATCGACCACGGTGATGGCGCCCGAACCCTCGACGTGCACGGTGTTGTCGGGCTCGATGAAGGCCGCGGTATCCTCGTCCAGACCGATGCCGACGGCGAAGGGGTTGTACGCGAGCGCCGTGAGCAACCGGCCGAGCCGGTCGCGCTGCCGGAAGTGCTGGTCGATGATGAATCGATTGGTGAGCCCGAGGCCGGGCGCGAGGCGGACGGACCCTGCCACGGGGGTGCTCCCCTCGTCGCCGAAGGCGATCATGTGCTCGCAGAGGAAGGCGGCTCCCGCGCTGGTGCCGGCTACCGGAACGCCGCCCGCGTTCAACAGCCGCACCGCCTTCGCCACCGGCGTGCCTCCGAGCAAGGTGGAAAGCCTGAGCTGGTTGCCGCCGGTGAAGAAAACCCCGGTCGCCCGATTGAGGCGCTCGAGGCGGCCGCTCTCCTCGGCATCGCGCCGGGTATCGAAGTCCAGCGAGCAGGCGCTGCGCGCGCCCATTTCGCCAAAAATGCGTTCGTATCGCGGCCCCGTGTCGCGCACCAGGCTGGCGGTCGGGATGACGGCGATGTCGGCCGCGCCGCCGCCCGCCAGATCGACGAAGCGCCGCAAAATCTGTGGAGAATTTTCCTTCTCCTCGGCGCCTCCGATCGGAATGATCCACCCCCGCCGCCCGCCTTCCGCCACCTTACTTGCGCACATTCCTTCACCGTCCCCGACTTTTGGAGCCGCGATCATGCCACGCGGCATAGGGGTTGGCTGACATCATTATGGCGCTCGTTCGGTCACTGGAGCGAGGCCATCTCCTACACCCGGGAGCGCCGCAAGGGGACCACCCCGCTTTTATAATCCCGTAACAATCGCTGACCGAGACCCGCTTTGCGGACCTGGAGGCCCTGTGAAACTCATCCCTCTGACCTTTCTTGCGCTAACGGCGACGGGGGTCGCCTTGGCGGACGAACCGGTCGGATTTCAGCAGGGAATGAAACTCCTGACCAAATACAATTGCCAGACCTGCCACTCCGTGGACAACGCCAGGACCGGCCCGTCACTGCACGCAGTGGCGAAGAAATACGCCAGCGATCCGCACGCCCGCTCGGTGCTGAGCGAAAGCATCGTGAATGGCAGCTCCGGCACTTGGGACAGCGCCGCCCCCATGCCGCCCACCAAGATTCCCGGACTCCGACTTGAGGCCGCTGGTCGATTGGATCCTGTCGCTGAACCAGTATTAGGGGCGCAGGAATCGTCGGTAAATTCATTATAATTTAGATTACAAATAAGATTGTAACTAACTAAATAATAAAATTTTATACATGTTGGTGCCCCGCTGGCGAGATCCAGCCATCTGACGCCGATCGGTTCTTTTGTTGTCAGGCAGACTCGCTGGTCCGCAGGAAGCCGAGATTCGCGCGAATCAACTATGCTGGGTTAGCATGAATTTCCCGGCGCACCGATGCTGCAAGATCTCGAAGTACTGATCCTGATGTTGTTCGTGATTGCCGGGGCGGCGGTCGCGGCCAATCGCCTGAAGATTCCGCCCGCGATCGTGCTGGTGATCACCGGATTGGTCCTGGCCGTCCTGCCGGGCCTGCCCGCCTTCGATCTGGCGCCCGACCTCATCCTGCTGCTCGTGCTGCCTCCGATCATCTATTCCTCGGCGGTCGCGATGAGCTGGTGCGACTTCCGCTTCAACCTGCGGCCGATATCGCTGCTCGCGATCGGCTGCGTCTTGTTCACGGCGACTTCGGTGGCCGCCGCCACTCACTGGATGCTGGGATTCTCGTGGCAGGCGGGCTTCGTGCTCGGCGCCATCGTTTCTCCGCCCGACGCCGTGGCCCCGCTCGCCATCGCACGGCGTCTGGACGCACCGCGGCGGCTGATCATCATTCTCGAGGGCGAAGGCCTCGCCAACGACGCGACCGCCCTGGTGCTGTATCGATTCGCCGTCGCCGCCGTGAGCATCGGCTCGTTCTCCCTCTCGCACGCCGTCGGCACGTTTGCGTGCATCGTGGTCGGCGAGGTCCTGTGGGGCCTGGCGGTCGGCTGGGGGATGCTGCGCCTGCGCCGCTGGGTGCGCGATCCCCGCATCGAGATCATCCTCTCGGTGTTGACGCCGTTCGTCGCCTACTGGCCGCCCCAGCATCTCGGCGGCTCGGGCGTGCTCGCGACCATCTGCACGGGTCTCTACATCAGTTGGAACGGGCTTCGTTTGATCAGTGCCGCGACGCGCCTGCAGGGCATTTTCTTCTGGGATTTCCTGATCTACGTCATCGAAGGGATGATCTTCCTGCTGACCGGACTGCAGGCGCGCACCTTGATCGTGCGCATCGCGGGCCACCCCCTGAGGGAGCTCGTCGTCTCCGCGGCGGTGACCAGCCTCGTGGTCATCGCCACCCGCTTCATATGGATGTATCCGGCAACCTACGTCCCCCGCTGGATTCCCTCGATCAGACGCAAAGATCCGGCGCCCCCGTGGCAGTGGCCGTTCGCGCTGGCCTTCACCGGTGTCCGCGGGCTGGTGTCGCTTGCGGCGGCGCTCGCCATTCCGCTGACCATCGAGAACGGGAATCCGTTTCCCTATCGCGATCTCATCCTGTTCCTGACCTTTATCGTCATCCTCGTCACTCTGATCGGCCAGGGTCTCGCCCTGCCCGCGGTCATTCGCGCCCTGGGGCTCGCCAACCTGGGACGCCGTGAGCACGAGGAGGACCGCGAGCACGAATTCGAGGCGCGGCGCGCGGCAATCGAGGCGACGCTCGCGCGGCTGGATCAGGTTGCCGTCGAGCGGCGCATTCCGCAGGACGTGTCGAAGGGGCTGCGCGCTCATCTTCAGGGACGACTGCGCCAGGTGCTCGACCGCAGCGATGGCGATGCCGACCACGGTGCGAGAAGCCGCCTCGTGGACGACATGGAGCTCGAGTTGCTCGGCGCGGAGCGCGAGACCGTCAACGACCTCTACCAGGACGGCAAACTCACCGCCGAGGCCCGCCTGCGCATCGAGCGGGAGCTCGACCTGCGGGAAGCCCGGATCTACAGTCTTCTGGCGGGGGATTGAGCGGTGAGAATCCTGATCGTCGAGGACGATGACAAGATCGCCTCGTTTCTCGCCAAAGGTCTGAAGCAAAACGGCTTTTCGGTTGACACGGCATCCGACGGCAACCAGGCCCTGTCGTTATGCCGGACGGTCGATTACGATTCCATCGTCCTCGACATCATGCTGCCGAAGCTCGACGGATTGTCGGTGCTGCGCGCGATTCGCGCAGAGAAGAGGCTCGTGCCGGTGCTTGCTGCTGAGCGCCAAGGCGAGCGTGGACAACCGGGTGACCGGACTGCAGGCGGGCGCGGACGACTATCTCACCAAGCCGTTCGCCTTCTCCGAGCTGCTGGCGCGCCTGCAGGCCCTCATCCGGCGGGCGACGCATGTGGCGGAACCCACGACGCTCGCGGTCGGCGACTTGTCGATGAATCTTCTCACGCGCGAAGTTTTCAGGGGCGGGCAAAAGATCGAGCTGCAGAGCCGCGAGTTTGCGCTGCTCGAACTGCTCCTGCGGCATCCGGGCCGGCCGATCACCAAGACCATGATTCTGGAGCATGTCTGGGATTACAGCTTCGATCCGCAGACCAACGTGGTGGACGTGCTCGCGCATCGATTGCGCTCCAAACTCGAAAAAGGCTTCCCCTCGAAGATCCTGCACACCATCCGCGGCGTGGGATATGTCATCAAGCCCTCCTAGCGGCGGCTGGCGCGCCGATCCCGCCTGGCGCAGCGTGACGCTGCGCTTGAGCCTCTGGTACGCCCTGCTGTTCACCGCCAGCGCGGGCATTTTGTTCGGACTGTCCTATTTCCTGCTCGGCGCCGCGCTCGAACGCAAGGACCACGAGGTGATCGAGACCCGGCTGCGGGCCTGTGCCGCGATATACGAGAGCGGCGGCGTCCGCGCGCTGCAGGAGTTCGTTCAGCGCAGCCGGGGAACGGACAGCGCCAATGGCTTCTTCGTGAGGGTCGCAAGCCCCTCGGGGAACGCGTTGCTGCTCGATGTACCGCAGGACTGGGTGCAGTTCGACCCCACCGCCCTGCGCCCCGGCGGCGACCCGGCACACCTCGTCTGGCTGAGGATTCCCAAGGACCAGGAAAGCGATGTCACCGTCGCCTCGGCGCGCCTGGCCGACGGCTCGACGGTGGAGGTCGGACGAAAGACCAACAATCGCGAGGCCATCCTTCAGCCCTTCCGCGTGAACTTCCTGGCGGTGATGACGCCTGCCCTGCTGCTGGGCGTGATCGGCGGCGCCTTGTTCGCGCATCGCGCCACCAAGCCCGTGCGCCAGGTCGTCGCCACCGCCCGCTCCATCATCGACACGGGCGATCTATCGGCGCGCGTCGAGGCCACCTCGAGCCAGGGCGGTCTCGAGGAATTGGCACGCCAATTCAATCGCGTGCTCGACAGGAACCAGGCGCTGATTCAAGGCATGCGGGAGGCGTTGGACAATGTGGCGCATGACCTGCGCACGCCGCTCGCGCGCCTTCGCAGCATCGCGGAGGCGGCGGTCCAGACCACATCGGACCCGGCTGCGGAGGAAGCGCTGGCCGATTGCGTCGAGGAGGCCGATCAGGTGCTCACCATGCTGACCGCGC
The DNA here is from genome assembly GCA_963748995.1 of uncultured Gammaproteobacteria bacterium. Classification (GTDB taxonomy): domain Bacteria; phylum Pseudomonadota; class Gammaproteobacteria; order Steroidobacterales; family Steroidobacteraceae; genus Bog-1198. The sequence continues at coordinate 279,088 of CAVVKU010000022.1, forward strand.
TGATGGATATCACGGAAGCCGAGTCCGGTGTCATGCACCTCAACCTGGAGGCCACCTCGGTATCCGAATTGCTCGACGATGTGATCGACATCTACCAGCTGGTCGCGGAGGAAAAACATATCGACGTTGCGGCGGAGCTCGAGCCGCCATGCGCCGCGCCGGTGGATCGGGTGCGGATGCGCCAGGTGTTCGCGAATCTTCTCGACAACGCGCTCAAGTACACGTCGGAAGGCGGCACGGTCCGGGTGTCCTGCCGCACGGCGGCGGAACGCGTGATCGTCATATTCGACGACACGGGCATGGGCATTTCGTCCGAGGAGCAGGGCCGCATCTGGGGCCGTCTGTATCGCGGCGACAAGAGCCGCTCCCAACGCGGGCTCGGCCTGGGTTTGAGCCTGGTGAAGGCCATCGTCGAGGCCCACGGCGGCGAGGTGTCGGTGCAGAGCAAGATCGGACACGGCTCCACGTTTACCGTCTCGCTGCCGGCCAGCAGCCATTGCGCGCGACTCGAACGACGCCTTCTAGCGTGTCGGGAATCACCGCGGCGAGATCGGTTGCGGCCACCCATCCTTCCCGACCCTGCGAGTCGCGAATCAGCTCGAACCCGGCGTGCCGGTCAATCACCCGCACCGCCGCCGCGGCCGGTACTTGGAACAGTGCATCGGCGCCCGCGACGGGGGAGGCGCTCGCCGGCGCCTGGCGCACGGCGATGGACTCGGACAGCACGATGGATGTCGCCGCCGCGTTGAATGCGCTCGCCGCCACCGCAGCGAGACCGAGCACCGCCCCGGCGAGCAATGCGCCGCGATGGCCGGGCCTTGAAGCGCAGCGCAAGCACGCAGACTCCCCCGAGCACGAGACCGGCTACGCCGATCCAGTAGAGCGTGTTCGGATTCGCAAACCGACCGTACTCCTCGAACCAACCGGTGCTCGCGGGCAGGCCCGCCGACTCGCGGACACGATGCAGATTCCAGCGCAGGTCCGCATCCGTCGGCGCGAGCACCCGCGCACGCTCGTATCCGAGCACGGCAAGCGCCGTATTGCCCGAACGCGCAGACGCATTGGCCGAATTGTAGAGTTGCGCCGCGGAATAGCCGCCCGCCGGCGGCGAGACGGCCGGCGCCGCGGTTTGAGCGCGCAAATCTGCGCCGTAGCCGGCGAGCAGCAGGAGCGCCGCAAGCGATCCCAGGAGCCGCGTGATTCTCATGGCGTTCACCACGGCATCGAGGTTGCGCAGCACGATCCGCTTGCATTGCCGAAAATCCAGCGGCGTCAATTTCAGATTCGAATACGCGGCCTCGTCCGCAAGCAGCAGGGTGCGCGCGATTTCGTTGTCGGCCCCCAATCTCGAGACGACTTCCTCGGTGGTCACTTCCGGCAGGGTGAGTCCCCACTTCGATGCCAGCGCCGCGCAAAGCGCCCGGCGCGCGGCGCCAAAGAAGGACTGCACGTCTCCCGCCGCCGCGTGCTCGTCCATCTCCGTCCCCAACGACTCCACCGACGGCAGCATGAACGGCTCCACGCGGACCGCCCGGGTTTGCTGTTCTTCGCGGCGCAGCCAGAACCATGCCGTCGACAGGGCGATCAGCACGAAGGGCGGCAACGCGAGATATGCCGGCTGAAAGAAGTGCGGCGTCAGGGTGCCGGTGCGGCCGCTGCCGTCGTCGGGATGATCCGGGCGCCATGGTTGTCCGGCTTGCGTGCGCGGCGGGGTTCGATGCGGCGCCCGAGGAGGCGGACACCGGGCCGCTCGTCAGCGGGGCGCCCGCCGGCGCCGGCGTGATCGCCACGGTCAGCGGTTCGGTATGGGCTTGCTCGTAACGTCGGGTGGCCGGATCGAACCAGCTGAAGTGCACCTCGGGAACCTCACGCGTCCCCGGCTGAAGCGATATCAGCGGCTGCTCGAAAAGCTTCTCCCCGCGGTAGCCGATTTCGTCCTCCGGTTTGAAATTCGCGGTTGGCGTATAGGTTTTCCAGCCGTCGGCGTCATGCAGCATCGAAGATGAGACGCGGTCGAAGTCGCCTTCTCCCGTCACCCGCATTCGAAGCGTGACAGGATCGCCCTCCCCGGCTTTGTCTTGCGACAGGTCGGCACTGATCGCGAACTTCCCCACCGCACCGCTGAAGTCCGCCGGACGCCCCTCGTCGGGCAGAGGCAGCACGGTGAAGGTCTCCGGAGCGCTCGAGACGGTGACGTCCCGCTGCGTGGAGGTGCCGAAGAAATTCTGAAACGCAGGATCGTTGAAAAGATCCTCGAATCCCGAGCCGCCGAAAAATCCACCGCCCGGCCGGCCGGGAGTCGTCACGCGCACGGTGAGCGGCGTATCCATCGTCAACGAGAGCGTGCCCGGCTTGACCGCCACCAATGCGGTGTGCCAGGTGAACACGATGAAAGGTTTGCCGTCGACGATCTCCTCCGTGCGGGTCGGATTCTCGGGCAACTTGCTGAGAGTGAAGGCATCGCCGTTGAGGGTCGGCGGGCCGTTGAGCGAGGCAACCATCCCGTCGCGGGCGCCGACCTGAATGTCGACCGGCACCATCTCGCCCACGTATAACTCGTGCTTCGACAGCCGCAGTCGGACGAAGGCGGCGCCAGAGGCTCCCTGGCGCGTGGTATCGGCCGGCAGGGATGAAGGAGGGCTGCGTTTGAGCGCCTTGAGCGGTACCGCCGGGCGCGGACTGCCCCCCCGGCGCAGATCCCGTTCCCCGGTTCACGGTCAGCACCACCGGCTCGGCGCCGGGCAGCGCGCTCGGGATGCTGAACACGCCGGCCTGCTGTGGAATGACTTGATAAGTCACCGTGGTCCTGGAGCTCGTGACGCCGTTGATGATCTGCACCTGCTGAGATTGCCCGACGGCGATAAACTCGAGACCCGGCACCATCGGCGGAGTAATGGCCGGCATCTCGCTACCGATCGACGTGATCGTCAACTGAGCGCTCCGCGCCCAGCGAAATCGTCGACGGCTCGATGCTCTGCAATGCGGTGCCCGCTGGCGACGCAAACGCCGCCTCTCCCACCAGCAGCAGGCCAATCACGGCGATCCACGCACTCAGCGCGTAAGTTTTCACTGTCCTCACCAATCTTTCTGAATGTCTTCAGGACGCGCGTTCGCTTCGGAGTTTCCCGCGGACGGGGCCGTGGGAGCGCGGCGCTCTTCGTCCTTCACGGAATCGAGCAGCTCGCGGGCCTCCTCCGGGCTCATCTCTCCTGGAACACGCTGCTCCTGCCCGTTGCCGGGGCCGCCCCGATTCTGTGCCGTTTGCGCGGTATTGCCGGCGGCGGCGCTGATGTCGCCTTTTTGCGGCTGGCCTTGTGCCTGTTGCGGCTGACCTCGATCCGTGCTGCCCGGCTGAGCGCTCTTCGAGTTTCGATTTTGCTGGATTGCGCGGATTGATCCGATTGCGCGGATTGATCCGTCTGCGAGCCGTTCTTCGGCTGTTGCGACGCAGATGAATTGCCCGATGGGCCCTGCTGATCCTTCGATCCGCCTTGGCTCTTTGATTTTGGCTTTGGCTTTGGCTTTGATTCTTGTCCTGCTTCGATTGACTCTGCTGTTGTGCTTCTTGAGCTGCTGCAGTTTCCTGTTCACCAGCTCCCGGTTGAACTTGCTGTCGGCATCGTCGGCTCGCAGCTGCAGGGCGGCATCATAAGCCTTCACCGCCCCGGTCCAGGTCTCGATGGTCTTGCCGGCGTCGCTCTTTTCGGTCTTCTGCCCTTCTCGATACAGCGTGTTGCCCAGGTTGTAATAGGCATCCTGTTGCTGTGCCAGACGCTCGGCGGATCCGGATTTCGAGGCGTCGAGCGAGGACTGGAACTCCTTTGCGGCGACAGGAAAATCACCCGCCTTGTAGGCCGCGGTGCCGGCGTCGAATTTCAGCACCGGCTGCGATGGATCACGAGCGGCCGCCTCGGAATAATCGCGCTGCGCCGTCGAGAAATCGCCGCGCCGATAGGCCGATGCCGCGCTGCCAGGCGAGGCCTGCGCCGGGCCGCCTGCGGCGAGCAGCAGGAGTGCGAATGCGGCGCACGCCACGGTCGCTGCGCCGCCCGCGGCTGCGGTGCGGGAACCGGACGAAGCGCCGGCAGATGCGCTCGCAGCCCTCACCGTCCCGCCGCGCGACGGCGCACGGCGGCGCGTACCCACCAGGAGGCTCGACAGCAGGCAGGCCAGACAGAGAGCCAGAGGCCATTGATATCGCTCGACGTACACCTTCTCGGTGCGCGATGCCAAATCGTGCTTGGCGAGCGGCGCCAACGCCTGGGCGTAGATCACCTCGAGTCCCTGGTTCTGCGCACCCAACGGTGCATAGGAGCCCCCGGTGGCTTGCGCCAGAGCTTTGAGCGCGGGCTCGTCCAATCGCGAGCGGACGAAACGCCCTTCGATTATCTTTCAAGAAACCACCGCCTTGATCGGCGGGCAACGGAATCAGATCTCCATTGGCGGAGCCGACCCCGACGGTATAGATCTTCAAGCCGTCCTGCTTAAAGGCGGCTTTGGCCGTATCCAGCGCGTCGCCTTCGAGATCCTCGCCGTCCGTCACGAGAATCAAGACCTTGTCGCTGCCCGCGCGATCGCGCAGCGCGGATTGCGCCGCTCGTATGGCGCTGCTGATATCCGTCCCGCCCCGCGGAATGATGTGCGTATCGAGCGCCGCCAGGGACTCGTGAAACGCGCCATAATCGAGCGTGAGCGGGCATTGCAGGAAGGCGCTTCCCGCGAACGCCACGAGCCCCACGGCGTCCCCGTCCAGGCGGTTCACGAAATCGTCGATCGCCAATTTGGCGCGCACCAGTCGATTGGGCTTCACATCGGGCGTCAGCATGCTTCGCGAAGTGTCGACGGCGAAAATGATGTCGTTGCCCCGGCGCTTGACCTGTTCCCAGTGAAACCCCGCCTGAGGCTCGGCGAGCGCGGCGAAAAGAAACGCGACCGCGGCAATGAATAGGCCTCGTTTCAAGCGCCTGCGCGAAACGGAGATGGAACGCGTGAGCTCAACACCCAGGTGCGGAGATATGAATGCCTCGAGCGCCTTGCGCTGACGCGCGTCGTAGCCCCGCCAGGTCCACAGCGCCCCAAGACAGGCGGCGAGCCCGACAACCAGCCAGCCGGGATGAGCGAAGATCACGGCAGCCTCCGGAAGCGGGTGTGCTCCAGCCCGAATCCGAGGCCCAACAGGGCGATCGCCGGGAACAGCGCCCACCGATAAAGCTCTTCGTAGCGCTCGAACCGATGCGCCACCTGCGCGCTCTTCTCGAGCCGGTTGATCTGCTCGTAGATCTCCTTGAGCGAATCCGTATTCGTCGCGCGATAGAAGGCGCCTCCGGTCAGCGCCGCTATCGATTGCAGCGTTTTCTCATCGACATCGACTTTGGCCATCACCAGCCGCGTATTGCCGAAGTTATCCCGGACGGGAATCGGCGCCTCGCCGCGTACACCGACGGCGACGGTATAGACCTTGACGCCGAGCGTCTTCGCCGCTTCGGCGGCAGCCAGCGGCGAAATCCGACCCGAGTTGTTCATGCCGTCGGTGAGCAGGATGACGATCTTCGATTTGGCATGGGAGTCACGCAGGCGGTTCACGGCCGTCGCGATCGCCGAGCCGATGGCCGTGCCATCGTCGACGCCGCCGACCGAGACCCGATCGAGATTCTGTCGCAGCCAATCGTGATCGAGCGTCAGGGGGCTGACCAGATAGGGCGCGCCGGCGAACGCCACCACACCGATGCGGTCGTCGGGGCGCTCGTCGATGAATTTCGACACCACGGATTTCACAACCTCGATCCGGTTGACGCGCTCGCCGTTGATCTTGAAGTCCATCGCCTGCATGGAACCCGATACATCGAGCGCCAGCATGATGTCGATGCCGTTGGCGGTGACCTCGGTCCGTCCGTGCGCCAGCTGGGGACGGGCCAGCCCGACGATCAGGAAGGCCGCGCCGAGCACGGGCAGCAGCCACTCCCATCGGCCGATTCGGCTCCTCGCGTCCCGCGCGACGGCACGCGCCAGCCCCACGCTCGAATATTGGATGGCGGCGACGGTTCCCTGGCGCCCGCGCCAGAGCAACGCGAGCGGCAAGAGCGCCAGCAGCCACAGCCATTCAGGTTGAAGGAAGTGAAACACGGGGCTTACCCGGAGAGGATGGAGGGTTCGATCCGGCCTGCGCCGCGGCTTGGGCCGCGGGCTGGGCGTGCCCGGCGGCGCCCGGGGCTGCGGCGGCAGCGGCGCTCCTGCCGACTGAATGAAGCGGCGGGCGCTTTCGAGCATCGTGGTCATCTGGTCGATGTCCAGATTCCAGCCTCCAAACTTGGCGAGGTCGCATGACTGCAGGAATTCCCCGAGCAGTTCGCGGTGCGCCGACAGTCCGGGAGCCGCGGACAGGACGAGGTCGTGAAGAAATTCGTGGGTCGTGCGATGCGCCGCCATCACCTGAAAGCGCCGCTCGATGTATTCGCGCACGACGGCGGAGACCTCGATCGAAAACTCGCGCGCCCCTCCCGGCTGCATCAAGGCGCGCGCCGCCTCCAACCGGCCGAGTGCCACCTCCAGGTCGGTCTTTTCCGGCGCCTTTCGCCGCCGTTTGATCCATCGCCACAGCACATACGCCAGCACCGCCACGAGAGCGCACCCTCCGATGAGGGCCCACACGAGCCAGGGCGAGGCGACCGGCTTCGGTCCGCGGATGTCCCGGATATCGTCGGCAGGCGCGACGGCCGCCATGATGGGCAGCGCCATGAAGCAAAAACCCGCGGCACCGAGCAGAGACGCCCGCACGGCGACCGCACGAAGGCAGCCCGCGTTCATATCCGCTTTCTCTCACGCGATTTGAAGAAGCGCTGCAAGGCCGGCAGATACGGCGCATCCGTGCGCAGTTCGAGGGTATCGACGCCCTCCGAGCGAATATCGGAGATCAGCCGCTGCACGCGCTTCGATGCCTCCTCGCTGAAACGGCGCCGGATCGCCGCATTCCCCGTATCGATTTCGATCACTTCACCGGACTCCGCGTCCTCGAGCGCCAACACGCCCAAATCGGGAAGCGTGCGCTCGCGCGGATCCTCGACGTGCACGGCGACCAGATCGTGCCGGCGATTCGTCTGCTTGAGCGCCCTGCGCAACGGCGGCCGGGTCTTGGATTCGGGCCCGTTCGTCTGGAAGTCGGATATCAGAAACACCACCGCCCGCCGGTGCAGGAGCTGGCCTGCGATCTCGAGCGCCTTGACCGTGTCCGTGCCCCGGCCCTCGCGCCGCGTGGTAGAGGATCTCGCGCACGACGCGCAGCACGTGTCGTCGCCCCTTTTTCGGCGGAATATATTCCTCGACGCGGTCGGTGTAGAGGAGCAGCCCCACCTTGTCGCTGTTGCGGATGGCGGAGAGCGCGAGAAGGCTGGCCACCTCGCCCGCCAGGTCGCGCTTGCTCTGGGCGCCGGAACCGAAGTTGCCGGACGCACTGATGTCCACCACGAGCAGAATGTTGAGCTCACGCTCTTCGGTATACTTCTTGACGAACGGCCGGCCGGCACGCGCCGTCACGTTCCAATCGATGGAGCGCACTTCGTCGCCGGGCACGTACTCGCGCACCTCGTCGAAGTCCATGCCGCGGCCTTTGAATACCGAGTGATACTCGCCGATGAGACTGTCGTTGACCAGCCGCCGCGTGCGGATCTCGAGCTGCCGCATCCGGCTCAGGATGGTCTTCACGGAAGCCGCGGGCATGGGTATCAGGGAACGGGGAGCTGGTCGAGGATCTTGCGGATCACATCCTCGGCCGTGACGTTCTCGGCTTCCGCTTCATAGCTCACCATGACGCGATGACGCAGAACGTCGAGCGCAATGGTCTTCACGTCCTGGGGCGTGACGAAATGGCGGCCGCTCAGGAATGCGACGGCCCGCGCCGCCAGACAGAGATTGATGGTTGCGCGAGGTGAAGCGCCATTCTGTATGTAGCCGTTCAAGTTGAATGATGATGCGCCGGGCGGCCGTGTCGCAAGCACGAGATCGACGATGTAGTCGCGGATCTTGTCATCGATATGGATGGCGTTGACGACGTGGCGCGCTCTCATGATCTGGTCGGCGGATACGATACGGCGCACCGAAAGCACGGGTTCGGAGGTCGCCATGGCGTCCAGGATGGCCCGCTCCTCGGCGCGATTGGGGTAGCTCACGATGACCTTCATCATGAACCGGTCGATCTGCGCCTCGGGCAAGGGATAGGTGCCCTCCTGTTCCAATGGATTCTGCGTGGCCAGCACGAGGAATGGATTTGGAAGCGGATAGGTCTCCTCGCCGATCGTGACCTGGTGCTCCTGCATCGCCTCGAGCAGCGCGCTTTGCACCTTCGCGGGCGCGCGATTGATCTCGTCCGCCAGGATGAGGTTCGAGAATATCGGTCCGTGCTTGGTGCGAAATCCGCCGTCCTGGGGACTGTAGATCATGGTTCCCACGATGTCGGCGGGCAGCATGTCGGGCGTGAACTGCAATCGCTTGAACTCCAATGCCACGGCGCTCGCCAGTGTTTTCAGCGACAGCGTCTTGGCCAGACCCGGCACACCCTCGAGCAGCACGTGGCCGTTCGTCAGCAGAGCGATCAGCAGCCGGTCCACCAGGTGCTTCTGACCGACGATGACCCGCGATATCTCCTGCCGCAAAGGCTTGATCCACGCCGAATGCTCCAGCACGGTGTCGCGCAGAGCACGAAAGGCATCGTTGGCCTCCTCAGGGACACTGGATGCGGGGGCCACGGGTCTGTAGCGGGCGTCATTGACGCGCTTTTCAGCGCTGGCGGGCAGGTCGGAACTCATATCGGCATCCTTCGGATTTCGGTTGCGCGTAGTACACCCGAACCAGATGGCCCGAACCTTTCCGTAAAATTACAAAAATGAAAGGTCGCGCAGTAATGAAAGGCGCGGCGGCTCCGTCCCCGGCCCTAGACCGCCGCCACGGCGGACTGTGCCGCGGCCGCATCGTAGGTCTTCGAGTCGACCTTGAGGTAGACCAGCCGTTCCTCCGAAACCACCACGGCGTCGGCCACTCCGGGGAGCCGCCGCAATCCCGCCGCGAGCGTCACCGGATCGAAAGATCGGCCCTCCGCGATGCGGATCAACCGGGTGGTCAGGTAACTCGGCTGTTTCATCGTCGAGGCGACCACGAGCCATAGGATGCACAGGCCCAGCGACGCGATGAACACCGCGTTCCCGCCCAGCATCTGCTGAATCGAGCCACCGACGATGCCGCCGGCGAAAATGCCGAGGAACTGCGACGTTGAGAAGATGCCGGCGGCCGTCCCCTTGGCAGCCGGCGGCGCGGTCTTGGTCACCAGCGACGGCAGGCTCGCCTCCATCACGTTGAAGGCGGCAAAAAACAACGTGAGGGCGGCGATCAGCGAGTATGCGTTTTCTCCGGCAAGGAACAGGCATTGGCTCACAGCCAGGGCCGCAACCGCGGCGACGAACACGGCCTTCATGCGTCGATACTTCTCCGCGACGATGATGGCCGGCACGAGCACCACCACCGAGATCAGGAGCACCGGCAAATAAACGATCCACTGATGGTGGCTGTCGATGTGCAGACTGGACCGAAGCAGTGCCGGCACACGCAGAAAACTCGCGGTGAGCATCGCGTGCAGCGCGAAGATGCCGAAATCCAAACGCCGGAGCTCCGGATTGGCGGCAATTGATTTCAACAGCGACGGCACCGTCTCGGCATCCCGGTGAACCGTCAGCACAAGCGGCCTGGGCACCACGAACGCCGTGATCGCGATTCCGACGAGGGCCAGTCCGACCATGGACCAAAAGATTCCGGACACACCGATGAAGCTGGCGAGCACGGGGCCGGCAATCAGCGCAAACATGAACGCGCCCCCAATGCTCACCCCGACCACCGCCATCGCCTGGGTGCGCCTGTCTTCCGCGGTCAGATCCGCCAGCAGCGCCAGAATGACCGAGCCGATGGCGCCGCCACCCTGCAAAACGCGACCCACGATGACGCCGTCGATCGAGGTGGCGAGCGCCGCCACCGCACTGCCCACCCCGAACAAGACCAGCCCCAGTACGATCATCGGCTTGCGTCCGACCCTGTCCGAGAGCAGACCAAACGGTATCTGCAAAAGTCCCTGACTCAACCCATAAATGCCCAGCGCCAGCCCGATCTTGAAGGGCGTCGCCCCGGACAATTGCCGCGCGTAGTCGGCGAACACCGGGTAGATCATGAAGAGGCCCAAAAGCCTCACCGAAAAGACGGCGGCGAGCGAGCTCACCGCACGAAACTCCTGCTTTTCCATAGTCAAACGGCCGATGGCTCACAAATCGCATCCGAATCGGATCGACGCATACTACAAGAAGCAGCGGCCGGTACGCCCACCTTTGGAAAGCGAGGCCGTGCCGGCCGCGCAATGGAACGAGCCGCACGCTCCGGAGCCGGGGGCGGCCGCATCCGGATTTGTGAGCGAGATTGCGCGCTCAAGCGGATGCCGCTTCGACCTGAATGACGATGGTCTATACTCAGTGTAACTTGGCCCGCTGCGATCGGCCTCCGCCCTCCCTCACCTGGCACTCCGCATTTTAATGTCGTAAACCGTGCCATCCCCCGAGCCGCAGAACGCAACCGCTGGAGGAGCGGCGAATCGCATGTCCAAGCCTGCGCGACTCGTCATCCTGGTACTCGCCATTGTTGTCATCGGCGCGGCCATCAGCTGGTGGTTGGGCCGGCGTCACGCGCGAGCGAGCTTGCCCTGTACGGCAACGTGGATCTTCGCCAGGTCGATCTGCCCTTCAATGGCAGCGAGCGCATCGCCGCCGTGCTGGTCCAGGAAGGCGATCACGTCAAGAAGGAACAACTGCTCGCTCGTTTGGAAACGAGCCGGCTCGCGCCGCAGGTGGCCAAGGCGGAGGCCGACCTGGCCGCGCAGCAACACGCGGTGGATCGGCTGCATCATGGCAATCGGCCGGAAGAAATCGCACAGGCCCGCGCCAATGTGCAGGCGGCCGAGGCCGACGCCCGGAACGCCGCCGCGCAATGGGCGCGGCTGCGCACCCTGTCCGAGAGCTCCGCGGGGCGCGCGGTAAGCCGTCAGGACATGGATTCAGCCAAGGCGGCCGTCGATACCGCCGAAGCCCGCCTGGAGGTGAATCGCAAGGCGCTGGCGCTCGAACTCGCCGGACCACGCAAGGAGGATGTCGCCCAGGGCGAGGCGCAGCTGCGCGCCGATGAGGCACAGCTCGCCTTGGTCCGTCAGCAGTTGAGTGACGCCGATCTCAAGGCGCCGCTCGATGCGGTCGTGCGCTCGCGCATCGTCGAGCCCGGCGACATCTCCTCGCCCCAGAAGGCGGCGTTTACGCTCGCCATCACCGATCCGAAATGGGTGCGGGCCTACGTGGCCGAAACGGATTTGGGCTCGGTGCACGAGGGCCTGACGGCCACGGTCTCGGTGGACGCGTTTGCAGGACGCGAATTCCCGGCCTGGATCGGGTTCATCTCATCCGTCGCCGAATTCACGCCTAAATCGGTCGAGACGACGGAGCTGCGCTCGAGCCTGGTCTACGAGATCCGGGTGTTCGTGAAGGACCCTCGAGATGAGCTGCGGCTGGGAATGCCGGCAACCGTGCACATCCCCCTCGAGCCGGCTCGCCGCAGCCCATGAGCGGCGCGGCTCGCGGTACGCCGGCCGTGGTCGCACAGATTTTGCGCAAGGCGTTCGCGCGCGAGCATGAGGCGCCGGTGTGTGCCCTCGATGGCGTATCGCTCGAAGCGCTGCACGGAGAGCTCACCGCATTGGTCGGCCCGGACGGCGCCGGCAAAACCACCCTGATGCGCCTGGCTGCGGGGCTCCTGCGCGCGGATTCGGGCTCGCTTCACGTGCTCGGCATCGACGTGGCGGCGGATCCGCAGAACGTTCAGGACCGGATCAGTTACATGCCGCAGCGCTTCGGCCTTTACGAGGACCTGACGGTTGCGGAGAACCTGGATCTATACGCGGACCTGCACGGGGTGAGCGCGGCGCAGCGGGCGCAGCTCTATCCGGAGCTCATGGCGATGACCGCGCTCGAGCCCTTTACCACGCGTCTCGCCGGCCGGCTGTCGGGCGGCATGAAACAGAAGCTCGGCCTGGCCTGCACGCTTGTCCGCTCGCCGGAGCTGCTGCTGCTCGACGAGCCCACCGTCGGGGTCGATCCCTTGTCGCGGCGCGAACTGTGGGACATCGTGCGGCGCCTGGTCGCCGATCGCGGACTGACGGTCCTGCTCAGCACCGCCTATCTCGATGAGGCGGAGCGCTGCAGTCGCGTCATCATGCTGCATGAGGGCCACGTGCTCTCCCAGGGCCTGCCCCAGCAGGTGGCCGACAAGGCGGCCGGGCGCAGTTTCGTCGCCATTCCGGCGGCGGGCCAGTCGGCGCGCAGCCTCCAGGCACGGCTTCTCGACCGGCCGGACATCGTCGATGCGGTGCCCGACGGGGGACGCGTGCGCTTCGTTCGCGGCGCCACCGGCGCGGCGGCCGACGAGGCGATGCCGGATCTGATCGCCCGGCCCGTCGCTCCCCGATTCGAGGACGGCTTCATGATCCTCCTGCGGGCGCACTCCCCTGGCGAGCGCGCGAGCACCATCGCCGTCGCCCACCCGCTGGCGGCGGGCGACGAAGAGGCCGTGGTGCGCGTGCATCAGCTGGTGAAGCGATTCGGCGCCTTCACGGCGGTCGATCGCATCGACTTCGAGGTGCGCCGAGGCCAGATATTCGGGCTCCTCGGGCCCAACGGCGCCGGCAAGACGACCACGTTCCGCATGCTCTGCGGTTTGCTCACCCCGAGCGCCGGAGAGCTGCGGGTGGCGGGCGCGAACGTGCGCGACGCCCCGGCCTCCGCGCGCGCCAGGCTTGGGTATGTCGCGCAGAAGTTCTCCCTCTACGGCCCGTTGAGCGTGACCGAGAATCTCGAGTTTTTCGCGAGCGCGTACGGCCTGCGCGGCGAGCGCAGGCGCGAGCGCATCGGCTGGGCGATGGGGCAGTTCGAGCTTGGCGCGCACGCGGGCACGACCAGCGCGCAACTTCCCGGCGGCTTCAAGCAGCGCCTTGCCATGGCGGCGGCGTTGCTGCACGAGCCGGAGATCCTGTTCCTCGATGAGCCGACGAGCGGCGCTGATCCGCTGGCGCGCCGCGCTTTCTGGCGCCGCATCACCGCGCTCGCCGAACAGGGCGTGACCATCATCGTCACCACCCATTTCATGCAGGAGGCGGAGTACTGCGACCGTGTCGCGATCATGGATTCCGGCCGGATCCTTGCACAGGGCTCGCCGGCGCAAGTCCGCGAGTTGGCGCGCACCGACGCAATGCCCGAGCCGAGCATGGATGACGCCTTCATCGCCGTCGTGGAGGGGTCCCGCGAGCGGCTGAACCCGCCCGCGGCGCCGGCCGCCGCGTGATGTCATCATGAGCCAAAGCAGGAAACTTCAGCGCATCCGGGCGCTCGTATGGAAGGAAACCCGACAGATCGTGCGCGACCCCTCCAGCGTCGCCATCGGCGCGGTGCTGCCGCTGATTCTCATCCTGCTGTTCGGCTACGGGCTGTCGCTCGACGTGAAGAACGTGCCCGTCGCGGTTGTGATCGAATACCCCGCCGCCGATGCGATCGAGCTCGCGGCCGGGTTTCAGCTCTCGCCCTACTTCAAGCCGGTGATGCTCCGATCCTTGCCGCCGGCGCAGCGATTGCTGCTGGAGCATCGAGTGGACGGCATCGTGCGCATTCCCGCGGATTTCTCGCGCCGCATTGCCGCCGGCAACGCCGCTGTGCAGCTGATCGTCCATGGCGGCGATGCCAACAGGGCGCGAATCATCGAAGGGTACGTCCAGGGTGTGGTCGCGGCCTGGTGGGCGCGGCTGGCGGCACAGGGACAGCCGGGCGCGATCCCACCCGTCGGCGTGCAGGCGCGGCTATGGTTCAACGAAGCCGATGACAGCCGGTATTTCCTGGTCCCGGGTTTGATCGTGCTGGTGATGACGCTGATCGGCGGCTTGCTGACGGCCATGGTCATGGCGCGTGAATGGGAGCGCGGCACCCTCGAATCGCTGTTCGTCACGCCGGTGCGCAGCGATGAGATCCTGCTCGGCAAGACCATCCCGTATTTCGTGCTGTCGTTGTTCGGCTTCGCGCTTTGCGTGCTGTCCGCGAAGTTTCTGTTCCATGTGCCCCTGCGCGGCTCGATGTGGCTGCTGCTCGGCGCGTCCATGCTGTATGTGCTCATCGCGCTCGGCATCGGGTTGCTGATCTCCTCCTGGGTCAAGAACCAGCTGGTCGCGAGCCAGCTCACCATGCTGATCACCTTCATGCCCGCCTTCATGTTATCGGGCTTCCTGTTCGATCTGCGCAGCATGCCGACCGCGGTGCGATTGATCACCTACGTGCTTCCCGCCCGCTACTACGTCGCGCTGCTGCAGAGCGTGTTTCTGGCCGGCGATGTATGGTCGGTCATCCTGCCGAACACAATCGTTCTGGCGCTGATGGCGATTGCGCTGGCGCTCGGCAGCCGCGCGGTCATGTCCAAGAGGCTTGCATGAATCGCGTGATGGAGAGCCTGCTGCGCATCCTCGCGTTGACACGCAAGGAATTGCTCGCGGTGCTGAAGGATCGCCGCAGCCGCCTGAGTCTGCTGATTCCGCCGGTGGTGCAGGCGCTGATTTTCGGATACGCGGCCACTTATGACCTCAACCACGTCCCTTACGCGGCGCTGGATCGCGACCACACCGCCGCCTCCCGGCAACTGCTCGCCGGGCTCGATGGATCGGGTGTCTTCGAGCGCGTCGCGGACTTGCAGCGAGCAAGCGATATCAAGTCGCTGATAGACGCGCGCCGCGTGCTGCTGGTGGTGCAGATCGACCCGGAGTTCGAACGGCATCTCGAGTCCGGCGGGAGCGCCGACGTGCAGGTGATCGCCGATGGACGCAACTCCAATACGGCCGGCACGGCGCTCGGCTACGTGAACGGTATCGTCCAGCAATTCAACGCCGCTTGGAGCGGCGACCACGGCGCCCCGCCGCAGTCGGTGCAGGTCGTCACGCGCGCCTGGTACAACCCGAACCTCGAGACGCGTTGGTTCATGATTCCCGGCATGATCGGCACCCTGACGCTGATCCAGACGATGATGCTCACCGCCATGTCGGTCGCGCGCGAGCGCGAGCAGGGTACATTCGATCAGCTGCTGGTGACCCCCTTCCGCCCTTTCGAGATCATGGCGGGCAAGGCGCTGCCCTCCATGGCGGTCGGCACGATCCAGGCCGGCGGCGTGCTGCTGGTCGCCCAGCTCTGGTTCCACATCCCATTCGTCGGCTCCTATGCGACACTCTTTGCGGGCTTGCTCCTGTTTCTGCTCGCCGCGGTGGGCATCGGCCTGCTGATCTCGGCCGTGGCGGCCACGATGCAGCAGGCGATGTTGTATTCCATGTTGCTGATCATGCCGTTTTCGCTGCTCTCAGGACTCACCACCCCGATCAGCAGCATGCCGGCCTTCGTACAGTACCTGACCGCGATCAACCCGCTGCGCTACGCGATCGACATCACGCGGCGTGTCTACCTGGAGGGAACGGGACTCGAAATGCTGATCTCCGATCTGTGGCCGCTGGCGCTGATGGCCTCGCTCACCCTGACGGCGGCCTCCTGGATGTTCAGTCACCGCATGCAATGACCGCCGTGAGCAGCCCGCACCGCCATGCCCGAAACGCCCCGCTGAGCATCGCCTTGATGGCGGCGCTTTTCTCGGCGTGCACCGTCGGGCCGGACTTCGTGCCGCCCAAACCTCAAACCCCCGAGCATTGGTCGGCGCGGCGCGCGGGGCGGATCGCCGAGAAGAGCGCCGCACAGCTCGCCGCCTGGTGGGATGTCTTTCAAGATCCGGAGCTCAGCTCCCTGATCGGGCGCGGGCTCGACGCCAATCTGGACCTGCGCGCCGCGGTGTTGCGGGTCGAGGAGGCGCGGACACAGCGCGCGGTCGCAGCGGCAGGCTACTGGCCTTCCATATCCGCCGACGCGTCCTACAGCCGGCAACGGTTGAGCGAGACCACACCCACCGGCTCGCTGTTCAATTCGATCGGCAACGTTCGGCTGCCGGGTGGAGCCGGCATCAGCATTCCCAATCCCTACAACCAGTTTCAATTGAGCGCCGACGCCACGTGGGAAATGGATCTGTTTGGCCGCGTGCGCCGCTCGGTCGAGGCCGCGGACGCGTCAGTGCAGGTCTCGGTGGAGGACCAGCGCTTGGTCCGTGTCTCGGTGCTTGCCGACGTGGCGCAAACCTACACCGAGCTTCGCGGCGCGCAGGCGCGGCTTCGAGTTGCCCGGGAGAATCTCGCCACCATCGAGCAACTGCTGGACCTGACGCGGCAGCGGCGCGCCGCGGGTCTGATCACCCACATCGACGTGAGCAATGCGGACGCCGAGGCGGGTTCGACACGCGCCGAGCTGCCCGCCTACGAGCTTCAAATCACTGAGGACATCAATCAGCTGAGCCGGCTCCTCGCCCTCGAGCCCGGGGCGCTGCGCGGAGAACTCGGGACGCCGGCGCCCGTGCCTTCCGTGCCGCGCGACGTCTCCATCGGCCTGCCCGCCGAGCTGGCGCGCCGCCGGCCCGATATCCGGGAGGCCGAGGCGAACCTGCACGCCGCCACCGCCGAGATCGGTGTCGCCGTGGCGGACCTCTTTCCCCGCCTCACGCTGTCCGCAATGGGGGGATTTCAATCCGAGACGACCGGCAATTTGCTCAGCTGGGCCAGCCGCTTTGGCTCGTTCGGGCCCGCCCTCGATCTGCCGGTTCTCGACCGCGGACGCTGGAAGACGGTGCGCCTGTACGGCGTGCGGGCCCGGGAGGCTGCCCTCGCCTATCAGCGCACGGTGCTCAACGCCCTGCACGAAGTCGAGAACTCCGCCGCCGCCTATCACGCGGACCTGGAACGGCGCACCTGGCTGGATGCGACGGTCGTACAGAATCGTGACGCAGTGGTGCTGTCGCGTCAGCGCTATGAGAACGGGGTCATCACCTTCATCGACGTATTGGAGATGGAACGCTCGCTGCAGCAAAACGAGCTCGCGCTCGCCGACAGCACCACCGCGGCCAGCGCCGATCTCGTGGGCCTGTACCGCGCACTCGGCGGGGGCTGGCAGCAGGCTCCTCAACCCGACGCTGCGCGAATTCGTTGAGCCCAATCGGATGCCGTCGTATCGATCCGGATGACGCAGGTCTCCTCCTCGGGTGTCAGAGCCTCCATCCGATCGAGCTGCGTCTCGAGCACCGCCACATCGGCATCCGAGGGATCGAGGGCGGAGCGCGCGCCGATGCGCCGGATCAGTTCAGCCTTGTCCGCCGTGCACGCGATGATCGAGAAATCGCACCCTCGACGAGCCGCCAGCGCGCGAAATGCCTGCCGATCGGCCAGGTTCAGGAAACTCGCATCGACGATGGTGCTGAGGCCGGCGGCCAGCGAGGTTTCCGCGCAGGCCATCATGTGCCGATACACCCGTTCGCGGCTCTCCGGAGCGTAGAGCTCGGCGGTCCCGGATCCCATGCGCTTGCGCTCCACATCCGAGCGCATTCGAACGGCGCCGAGCATCGGGACGAGACGCGCGCTCAACCAGGATTTCCCGGACCCCGACGCGCCATGCATGATGTAGAGGGTGAGCCTCGACGGACAGGTGAATTCCATCGCGGTTCGCGTCCTGACCAGGAGCCGCTCGGTGAGAGCGCGCGCTCCCGCCGGGCGCTGCTCGGCGCTGAGCGCGTCGACCATGGCGCGGACCAAGGCCCGATAAACCGCATGGAAGGCCAGCGTGTGCACCCCGGCATAATCACCGGTGGTCTCCAGATAACCGCTCAGCAGTTGCGATGCCAGATCCTGGCGCCGGTAGCTCTTGAGATCCATGTAGAGGAATGCGATATCGCTCATCACGTCGATGAAGCGCAGGTTGGGATCGAATTCCAGACAATCGAAGGGCGTGAGCCGGCCCTCCCATCGCACGATGTTCGCCGCATGCAGATCGCCGTGGCATTCGCGCACGAACCCGTGCACCTGCCGCTCCGCGAATACGGGCAACAGATCGTGCATCTCGTCGTGAGTCCAATCGCTCAGGTGCCCGAGCTCGGGAACGTTCGTTCCCGCCGGGCGGTGCGCGATCAGGGTCGCCAGATTGCCGAGCACCGATCGGCGCAATTGCCGCGGATAATCGAACTCTGCGTATCGGGGCGGCCCGCGCGGCATTCTCGTGGAATCGGGCCAATCGCTCCGCAAGCTCCCCGATCTCGGTTGCAGCTCACCTCGTCCCGTCCGAGCAATGATGGCAATTCTTCGGACGCGTCGAATTGACGCATCTTCACGGCATAATCGACGATGGTTCCAGGACCTCCGACGCGCAGGCCCTGCGCATCTCGCGTCACCGTCACCACGTCCAGATACAGGTCCGGCGCCAGCCGCCGGTTGAGCCGGAGCTCCTCCTGGCAAAGCAGGTGGCGATGCGACAGGCTCGTCATGTCCAGGAACTCGAGCTTGATGGGCTTCTTCAATTTGTAGCTGAAATCGCCCGTGAGGATCACCCAGGAGACATGGGTCTCCCGCAGCCGGATCTCGCCGACCGTGTGGGGATAGGCGGACGGCCGGAGAAGTTGCTGAATATCGATGGGCAGCATGGCCTTCCCGGTCACGGCGAAAACTCCCGTCGAGTATCCGTCATCCGGGCGGCCCCTGCCACGTGATCGCCTACGGGGAAATACCCATTGCGAATCACGGCTCGATGCTCGCAGCATGGCGTCGGGTGAATTTGCTTCGGAGGTGAGCGACATGACTGGCTATCAGAGATATAGCGGTAACTGCCGGTCACCCTTTGCACCCGACTCCGGGGGACCGGACGTTCAGCCTGAACGGGCGGCCGCGCTGCTCTCGGCGAGCGAGCGCCACCAACTGATCGCGGAAGCCGCCTACTTGATCGCGAAGCGACGCGGCTTCTCGCCCGGCCAGGAGCTCTCGGATTGGCTCGCGGCCGAGGAGGAAGTCGACCGCGCATGCGGTTTGATCGAGCCTTCACCACGATGGGACCTGGGGATTCGCTAGCATGGACATTCGCGAGGCAATCTATTCGCGTCGCGCGGTGCGCGACTATTCGCCGTCCGCCATCGATGCCGAGGTCATCAACAGGCTGATCGGCGCAGCCATTCAGGCGCCCACGGCCCTGAACCAGCAGCCCTGGACCTTCACGGTGGTTCGCGATCAGCGAATCCTCGACGCGCTTTCGAGCCAGGCGAAGGTGCACATGCTGGCGGAGCATCCGGAACTGGCGCGGGGCAGCCACTTTCAAATGCTGAAAGACCCGCATTTCCAGATTTTCTATCATGCGCCCGTATTGATCGTCATCTCCGCCACCGCCGCGGTCCCTTGGTGCGTGGAGGATTGCTCACTCGCGGCACAGAACCTCATGCTCGCCGCTTACGGCGAGGGACTCGGGTCTTGTTGGATAGGCTTCGCGCAGTCCTATCTCGGCACCCCGGCCGGCAAGGCACTCCTGCGTCTGCCGCCCGCCTCGGTGCCGGTCGCGCCGATCATCATCGGCGTCGCCCGGGGTCCGGTGCCGGCGGTGCCACGCAACAGGCGGACATCCACTGGATCGGCTGAGGTCCCTGCCCAGAAGCCGCCGCCGCCGCTCGAGGACCTCGGGAATGAGATCGTGACGGGTGTCTTTGAAGCCCTCGACGATCAGGCGCGCAGCATTCTGTCTCAGCCCCCAGAGCCGATCGCTCCACTTCGACCGGTTCATCCGCCTTCGAAGCGCCCGGCTCTGGGCAATGAGTTGCCGATCAGTGGCCGGGTGGATTGGCCGCTGGCTATCGACCGCCATGCTCCTCGAAATAGTCGCGCACCTTGGCGGTGATCTGGCGCTCGGTCATCTTGTCCGCCGCTTCCACGCCTGCAACTCGTGCCCCGAGCTTGTGCTTGTCCAGGCGCTTCCTGAACTCCCCTTTCGCCTCCCCCGGGCCGAAGATCACCATCGCGTCCAGATCGCCGACCGCCTCGATCACCGCATCGTAATAGCCGTCGAGCTTTCCGGTGAGAGCCATTTGACGCCGGTCGTCCGCCGGGACCTGATGCGCCTCGTACGGGCCCTTCAGAGGGGAATCGCCGTCCCGCTGCGCGTGCTTTTCGACATGCGACTCGAGATCGATCGTGCGCACCTCCTCGGCGGGCCCGAGCAACACGATCACTGCGTGGCGATGATCGATCCAAATGCCGCCTTTACCGCTCATCGAACTCTCCTTTTGGCTGCAGTATCTTCGGTTTGCGGGCCAAGGCGATAAGGGATTTCGCGTAGACCCATCGAGTGGGCCGGAACTGCCGCAGCGCAACCGGTAGTTTTCCTGATGTCGCGGCGGTCACGAAAAACGACAATTGCCGGCAATTCCATATTACAGGCTCGCCACGGCAATGCAGCCCCCCTTGACCCTGACCTTCAGACACGTCGCGCGCTCCGCGGCCCTCGAGGCGCATGCCCGGGATCTGGCGTCCAGGTTGCAGCGCATCGAGGAGCACATCAGCCGATGCCACATGACACTGGAGGGGCTGACGGGCGATGGCATCCCCGACTCGACCTACGTGGTGAAGATCGAGCTGAGCGTGCCGGGCGCACAGATTCATGCGGACAGCCTGCAAGCGGACAGCAGCGCCCACACCAGTCTCTTCATCGCCATGCGGGACGCCTACGACAACGCCAGACAGCAGCTGGGCCATCTGCGTCACGATCGTACGAGGCCCCCTTGAGCCAAAGGAGCGGGACATGAGAGCCGATGCCGACATTCGTCGCGACGTGGAGTCGCAGCTGCAAGGTGATGCGAATATCGACGACAGCCTGATCGGTGTGATAGTCCGTGCCGGCGTCGTGACGCTGACCGGCGAGGCGGGGCATTACGGCGCCAAATGGGCCGCCGAAGAGGCGGCCAAGCGCGTTCCCGAGGTGCGGGCGATCGCAAACGAAATCCACGTCAAGCTGCACGAGCGCGGGGAGCCGAGCGACACCGACATCGCGCAGGCCGTCGCTGATACGCTGAGCGACGTTCTGCCGGCCTCGGGCCGGATTCAGTGCGTGGTGCAAGACGGCATCGTCGTACTGAGCGGCCATGTGTCCTGCGTTGAACAGGGAAGCGCCGCCGTGAATGTCGTGAGCCGCCTGATGGGCGTCAAAGGCGTTCTGAATTCCATCGTGACGGACCCGTCATAGGGAGCCGTAGGATTCGAACAGTGGGTCATGCAAGGAGTTTCGGGATGGCGGATTTCAAGCTGAATCGGATTCTCGTCGCGGTCGCCGATCCTTCGGCCGGCTTGAACAAGGCGGTCCGGCGGGCGCAAGCCCTGGCGCATCATACGGGGGCCACCATCGACCTCTTCAATGCAATACCCTCCTCCGTCTCGACGGGCATCCTGCATGCGGAGTCGGAGCACTTCACGCGTTTGGAGGCCGAGCAGCACCGCCGGCTCCTCGAGCGCACCGCCAACCGTTTGCGCCGTGAAGAGATCATCGTCAACACGAAGGTGGCGACCGGATACCCGGTTCACGAAGCGATCTTGCGCGAGGTCCAGCTCACGAAGGCGGATCTCTTGATCATCGAAGCCCGCAAGCATGGCGTCATCGCGCGCCTGCTCCTCACGCAAACCGACTTCGAGCTGATCCGGCACTGCCCGGTCCCGCTGCTGATCGTCAAGGGAAAGGCCGCCTGGCGCAAGCCGCATATCCTGGCGGCGTTGGACCCGTTTCATGTGCACGACAAGCCGAGCGGCTTGGATGACGAGATCGTCGCCGCGGCCCGTGCCCTGGCCGCGCAGGTGGGGGGCGCCGTGCACGCGGCGCATATCTACCGCCCGCTGCTCGGGTTCGTCCCCGATTTGGCGGGCGCGACGGCGCTCACGACCATGCCGGAAAGCGACAAGAGATATAAGGTGACTGTCCGGCGGCGGTTCTACGAGGCCGTCGATCGACATGGAATCGCAAGAAGCAAGGCGCACCTGGTATGCGGCGACCCGGCGCCCGCACTCGTGTCGGTCGCACGGTCGATGCGCGCGGGCCTGGTCGTCATCGGGGCGACGTCGCGCTCCGGCTTGAAGAGAGTCTTCATCGGCAACACCGCAGAGCGGGTGCTCGATGGCCTGAAGTGCGACGTTCTGGTCGTGAAACCCCGGAGATGAGCGAGCTCGGGCTCCGGCAGCCGCTTCTGGCCGGGGGCGCGTGGCGGACCCGACTCCCGAGCTGGCGGGACGCGGGCGCGATCATTCTCGTGCTGGCCATGCTCGGGCTGATCGGGACGGCGAGCCATCAACTGACGGCGCCGTGGGTCTCGACCCAGCAGCCGCAGATGTCCCTCTCCCCGGCGGCGCTTCCGCTCTACGCGCTGCGCACGACGGCGCGCATGATGTTGGCGCTGCTTGCCTCATTGCTGTTCACCTTCACCTACGCGACGCTCGCCGCCAAGAGTCGTCGGGCCGAGACGGTGCTGATTCCGCTGCTCGATGTGCTGCAGTCCGTTCCGATCCTGGGCTATCTGTCGTTTACCGTCGTCTTTTTCGTTTCCCTGTTCCCTGCGAGCGTGCTGGGCCTGGAGATGGCGGCGATATTCGCGATCTTCACCAGCCAGGCCTGGAACATGGCATTCAGCTTCTATCAGTCCTTGAAGACCGTTCCGCTCGATCTCGATGAGGCGAGCCGCAGTTTCCGCTCCTCCGGGTGGCAGCGGTTCTGGCGCCTCGAGGTTCCATTCGCCATGCCGGGCCTGGTTTGGAACATGATGATGTCGATGTCCGGCGGCTGGTTTTTCGTGGTTGCTTCCGAAGCCATTTCCGTGGGCGACGTTCAGTACACTCTGCCCGGTATAGGCTCCTATGTGGCACGTGCCATCCAGGACCGCAACCTCGGAGCCGTGGGATGGGCCATCGGCGCGATGACGATCACCATACTCCTCTACGATCAGCTGCTGTTTCGCCCGATGGTCGCATGGGCCGACAAGTTCCGCTTCGATCAGACCGAGGCGGCGGCCTCGCCGCGAAGCTGGGTGCTCGACCTGTTTCGACGCAGTGAATTGGTGCGGTTGGCCGCAAGGCCGCTGGGACGCGCCCTGCACGTGGGGCTGTCGATGCGACTGCCACTCCCGGTCGCGCGGCTCGATGCCGATCACGCACCGAACCTGCGCCGGGCGGCAGACTTCGCCTGGTACGCGCTGGTGCTGGCCGTGATCGGCTATTGCATCCGAAGTCTCGTGGGTTTCGCCTCGCCCACGCTCCGCCCGGACAACGTCGCCGAGGCGCTGGGCGATGGCGTACTGACTCTCGCGCGTGTCATCGTCCTGATCATCATTGCGACGGTCATATGGGTTCCGATCGGCGTGCGCATCGGACTGCGGCCGAAGCTGGCGCAGAGAGTGCAGCCGATCGCGCAGTTCCTGGCAGCGTTCCCCGCCAATCTGCTTTTTCCGGTCGCGGTACTGCTGATCGTGCGCTTCCGACTGACGCCCGGAATCTGGCTCAGCCCGCTGATGATCCTCGGCACCCAGTGGTACATCCTGTTCAATGTGATCGCCGGCGCCAGCGCATTCCCGAACGATCTGCGTGAGGCGGCCGCGAGCCTGCGGATCCGCCCCTGGCGCTGGTGGCGCGAGATCATGCTGCCCGGCGTTTTCCCGTACTACATCACCGGGGCGATCACCGCATCCGGCGGCGCCTGGAATGCCAGCATCGTCTCCGAGGTCGTGCATTGGGGACCCACCCGGCTCGATGGTGGCGGCCTGGGAGCTTATATCGCGCGCATGACGGAGGCCGGAGATTACCCCCGTATAGCGCTTGGAATCGCGGTGATGTCGGTCCTCGTCATCGGGATGAACAGCCTCTTGTGGAGACCGCTCTACAATTTTGCCGCGCATCGAACGCGGCTCGACTGAGGGTGACGGTGAACGCGTCAGCCCAAAATTCGATCATCGAGCTCCGGCGGGTGTGCCACACCTTCAAGAAGCCGTCGGGTGAGCCCCTCGTCGTGCTCGCCGAGATCGACGCCGCCCTGCGCGAAGGGGAGATCCTGGGCCTCCTGGGACGCTCGGGCTCCGGAAAATCGACGCTGCTGCGCATCGCCGCCGGCCTCATCCAGCCCACCTCCGGTGAAGTGCTCTATCGCGGCTCGCCGCTGCGCGGGCCGTCGGCCGGAATCAGCGTTGTATTCCAGAGCTTCGCTCTTTACCCCTGGCTCAGCGTCGAGCGGAACGTCGAGGCAGGCCTGGACGCGCTTCGGCTGCGGCGCGCCGAGGCGCGTCATCGCGCCGCGTCCGCGATCGACCTCATCGGTCTCGACGGCTTTCAGTCGGCCTATCCACGCGAGCTGTCCGGCGGCATGCGCCAGCGGGTGGGGTTTGCCCGTGCGATCGTCGCGGATCCGATCGCGCTTCTCATGGATGAGCCCTTCTCCGCGCTCGACGTTCTCACGGCCGAGACGCTGCGCACCGACTTCCTCGATCTGTGGATCGGCCACAAGCTGCCATTGCGGACGGTGCTGCTGGTGACGCACAACATCGAAGAAGCCGTGCAGTTGTGCGATCGAATTCTGGTGCTCGCATCGAATCCCGGGCGAATCTGCGCGCAGATCCCCATCGCTTTGGCGCATCCCCGCGACCGGCTCGGCGCCGAGTTTCGAACCATCGTCGACGAGATCTATTCGATACTGACGCTGCGCTCGCTCGAGTCCATGCGAACCCATGCGCAAGCGGCCGTTGGGGTGGCGCTACCGCTGCCTCTGGCCTCGGTCAACCAGATCTCGGGTCTCATCGAGAAGCTCGTTTCGCCCCCCTATGGCGGCCACGCCGACCTGCCCGAGCTCGCACGCACGCTGGCCCTGGAAGTCGACGATCTCTTCCCGATTGCCGAGGCCATCCACATTCTCGGGTTCGCGGAGCTGGCCGGGCGCTCGCTCAAGCTGACGGCGGCGGGCAGATTGTTTGCCGAAGGCGCCACCGACGAGCGCAAGCGATTGTGCAGGGAACATCTGCTGCAGTTCGTGCCCCTGGCTTCTCATATCCATCGTGTCCTCGACGAGCGCCAGGTACACTGGGCGCCCCGCTCGCGATTCGAGACGGAACTGGAGGACCACCTGACCCGCCAGGAGGCCAACCGAACTCTCCGAGCCGTGACCGGCTGGGGACGCTACGCGGAGTTATTTTCATACGACGCCAAGCAGCGGCGCTTCACCTCGACCTGATGCAACCCAATATCCAATCCATCGCGCTGTTCTCGCCCGCCGCCTCGGGAGCGCTAGGCGGCGCCATCGCAAAATTGTTGGGCGTTCCGCTCAGCCCGGTCGAGGAGACCGAATTCGGGGGAGGCGAGCGCAAGCTGCGCCCGCTGGAAGACGTGCGTGGCCGGTCCGCTTACGTGATTCACTCCCTGTTCGGCGGCCCCCTCGGCTCCGCCAACGACCATTTGTGCGAGATGCTCTTTCTGGTCGGCGCGCTCAAGGACGCCGGAGCGCGCCGCGTCACTGCCTGCGCACCCTACCTGGCGTACGCGCGCCAGGACCGGCGCGTCGAGCCCGGCGATCCGGTCACGACGCGCTATGTTGCGCAGTTGTTCGAGGCCGTTGGCGTGGAACGCGTGATCTGCCTGGACGTGCACGACCCGGCGGCGTTCGAGAACGCCTTTCGCTGCGGCACCGTGCATGTCGATGCGGGTTCCGGGTTCGTTCAGCACTTCGCGGCGAAGCCATCGGGGATCGAATATGCCGTCGCCTCCCCCGATATCGGGGGCGCGAAGCGTGCACGGCATTTTCGGGGATTGCTGCAGACCGCTCTTGGCCGGCCGGTGGATTATGCGCTCATGGACAAGACCCGCAGCCGCGCCGGAGTGAGCGGCACACTGTTCGCAGGAGATGTCGCCGGCAGGCATGTCATCATTCTCGATGATCTGATCAGTTCCGGATCGACGGTGCTGCGTGCCGTCGGCGCGTGCCGCCGGGCGGGCGCGGCCCGGGTCGATGTCGCCGCAACTCACGCCTCCTTCGCTCCCGAGGCGCACCGATTGTTCGACCCGGGCATCCCGGCCGTTGAAAGACCGGATTCGGTAGTGGTGACCGACTCGGTTCCACTCGCCGCGGACTTCTCCGTCTACACGAAGGCGTCGCTCACCGTGCTCGGGATCGCGCCGGTTCTTGCGGAGGCTATTGGCTCTCTGGAAGGGGGCTGCCCGTAGGCTCGATCGTTTTGCAGCATCGGAATCCCAGGTGATAGTTCGCGTGGCTGGCGGGATCCATGACCCGGGTGCCATGCCAGAACGGCGCGCGCCAGCGGCACCAATCCTCGTGCGCCCGATAGGTGTCGAAGATGAACCAACTCCCCTTCATCTCGGTGTAGCCTAATTCCTTGCTGCCAAGGCTCGACATCTGCTGCTCGTTCAGGGGCAGATTCATGTGCTCCGCCGCATTGCCGTTCAGGTCATAGACATCCAGCGGACTGTGGCAGGCGGGAAAATCCCCCGTGGGATAGGTGTTCGAGCCGCATAGCTGCCAACCTCCCCCGGGGCACCCCGGCGTCTTGAAGCTGCCCGTCGCGCAAATGCCGCGTTGGTACTCCGGGCCATAGCTCCATGTCTTGTCGGACTGATGCGCCGCATTATGGGCGAGCCGCATCTGACGAATCGCCGCGTCCGGCGGGCGGCCTTGGGCCAGATCGAAACGATAGTCCGGCGGCTCCAGGCTTCCCGCACACGCGCCCTCCCATTCGTGCGCGTCGCACAGCCGCTTCCCCTCCGCCTCGCAGATCTGCGCCGCCTCGCGCGCCTTCACCCATACCACGGGATAGGTACAGGGAATGTCCGGGAACTCGAATTGGTCGATGCACGCGCGAGCCTTCTCGGGCGATCCTTTTTTGGGACTGTAAAGCGGCGCCATGTACTTCCCCCCGCAGATCCGCTCGAATTTGGCGTTTCGATAGTCGGCGCCCGCTTCCTTCAGCTTGGCATCGCACTGTTGCGGCGTGACCGGATGCCGGGTGATGGCCGGATTGCCCTGGCCCAGCACCGCCGAGTGCGCAAAGATGGCGCGAATATCGCGCATTTCTTGATCGCTCAATCCGTGAACCTGCTGCAGCTCTCGGAACAGCAGCTCGTTCTGTTCCCGCAAGGTCGATTGAGCCGCCGCGCAGCACGCGAATGCGATGGATGCGACTGTCAACGCGGCTTTGATCATGGCGGCGGTCCTTTCCGGGTTAAATAGAAAAAATCCCGATCATCCGGGAAGCTCAGGAATCGCGGGGCCAGCGCATCACCGCCCTTGCGGTCGACCTCCGCCATGCCTTCGATCAAATGCTGAACGGCAATCCGGCCGCCCTCGTGGGTGTAAATCGCAAAATAAGTGTGTTCCAGAGCATTCATGTCGAGATGCATGGCGTAGCGGCACCCGTACGCCTGGAAGACCTGTGCCATCGCGGTCGGCGTGGCGGTCGAGAAGTAGCCGTACACCAGATAGCGCGATGTGCCGTTCACCAGCAGGCATGCTCCGGCCCGCAGGGTCCGAAAGCGCTCGTCGCTGGAGCCTGACCAGTTGCCGGGACCCCAGCTCGAAATCAACGCGCCCGGAGAGGACCGTCGCGACACCTCGTCGTATTCGATCAATGGAACCCCGTTCTGGCGCGCGTGCTTGATCCGGGACAACCCGGCGTCATCCCCCGGCGCCCATGTCTTCATTCCGACGGTGCCATCGTCCTCCACGAACAGAGTCGCCAGGTCCGGCTGCAGCTTGCTGAACACCACCCCCTGCTCGATGAACCCGTAATGCGAGCCCTTGTTGCGCTCCGCAAGGGCTCCGAAATGAAAGGCCCCATGCTCCCGTTTGAAGCCGCCGGCAAAAGTTGCCGCCACGGTCTCGACCGTCGGCGGATTCACCATCCCGTTGACCACCAGCGGCGCCACGCTGCCAATGCCATCGGGGCCGGGGAGCTTCGGGTCGCGCACCGAATCGAGCGTCCGTTCGGACCAACCCACCCGCGGGTGATCGGTGCCGATGGCGAACCCCAAATCGAATTGGGCAAGATCGAGCGCCACCATGTAGTCGAAGGCAGCCCCCTCGACCGCATCCTGCTCGCCCGCCGCGCGCGGGCCGCCCACTGAGCCGTTGGCCAGCGCCTGCGGCTGAATCACGCTCAAGAAGATCCCGTCGGCCCCGCGCGCGGCGTACCACTGGCCCATGATCAAGCCGCCCGCACCCTGCCCCACGTCGATGCCCAGATGTGCGGGCACGACGGGACGTGCAAATTCAGCGGTGATGGGCGCCGGCGGCGGGCCGCCCATCGAGGGAATATCCGCCGCGATGGGCCCCGCGGATCCGCCCTTTTCCACGAATGCATCCGCGAAGAACTGCTTGCGGACGAAGCCGACGATTTGTTCGCCCCCCCACACGTGGTCCCGAAGAAAGTTCGTGACTCTCTCGAGATGCGTATAGGTTCCCGATACGGGGTTTCGCAGGTAGAGCCGGTCGTCGCAAAGCGGCGCGTACGGCAGACCCGAGGCCTGCGCCTGCGTCAGTGCCGCTCGCGTCTCATCGCGCCATAGATCGCAATCGACATCGCGCCCGCCGACGGAGATCCGAATGCCGAAAGGATGGCTCTCACCGAGCGACAACGCCTGAGCCTTGGGATGCGGATTCTCCAAATGATAAGCCGGCGTCCTGCCGCCCGCGGACCCCTGAATGCTGAGCAGGAACCACGCGTTCACCCGTGGATTCAGATTGATCAAGGTCGCGGACCGGCCGCCGGCAGACGGAATCTGCACGCTCGTCGTCTCCCTGAACGGCTGCAGCTCGATGATCGTTTTCGGAACGTTCGCTGCATATTCGTCCCATTGTGAGGCGGGCAAGTCCACCGAGGTGAGCGTCGCCCCCATTAGGCCCCAGATCGCTGCAGCAATCGCCAGGCCGGGCCGCCTCATAAGGACAATGCCGCGAATAGCCCCATCCCCGCCACGGCGCACAGGCTCGCCCGGTCAGAGAGCGCGAATATGACGGGATCGCCGACGATGCGGCCGCGGGACGCCATCATCCACAAGTAGCTGATCCAGTAGACAAGCAACAGGCAGATTCCCCAGAAATAATCGTGGCGGGCATACAACCGCTGACTGATTTCGGTGTTGGTGTACAGGGCCAGCACCATCACCGCGAGATAGCCGCTGGCGATCCCCAGCGCCGCAAGAATCGACTTGTCGCCGCTCAGATACCCGCGGGCATGAGCGGCGCCCGCGCCGGGCTGGGATTCCAACACCACGAGCTCCGCGTAGCGCTTGATGAGCGCAAGGCTCAAGAACAAGAACATGCAGAGGGTCAACAGCCAAGCCGAGATGCGGATGTCGGCCGCCACCGCCCCCGCCGCCACCCGCAGGGCGTAGCCGCCGGCGAGGACGAGAACGTCCACCAAGGGAATGTCCTTGAGTCCCATGGAATAGGCGATCATCAGCGCAGCATAAAGCCCCAAAATGCCCGACAGACCCGGGGACAGATGCCAGGCGATGGCCCCCGCCGCGGCGAGCAGGATCGGCATCATCATGAGCGCATAGCCCAGCCGTATGCGTCCGGACGCGAGCATCCGCTCTTTCTTGTGCGGATGCCGCCGATCGGCAGGCAAGTCGAGCAGATCGTTGAACAGGTAAAGTCCCGAGGCGCAGCAATCGAAGGCGAGAAACGCGAGCGACGCGCGCTCCAGAAGTCCCACCTCGAACAGCCGATGTACCGTCGCCAGCGGAACGAACACCAGCCCGTTCTTGACCCAATGCGGCGGGCGCAAGGCGCTGAGATAATCCGGCCATCTCCCTTCGCGGCCGTCGAACACCTGCTCCACGGGCGTGGTCTCGCATACGCGCCGCAGCACGCGCGGATGCGGAGAAATCATCAATGCGCGCCGCGCTGCACGCCAGATCGGAACATCACGGCCGTAGCGACCCAGATAGTCGAAACCCCGCTCGCCGAATTGCTCCACCAGCCGATCGCGCTTGGCTCGTCCCTTCAAATTGACGACCCCGTCGCTGCCGATGACGGCGCTGAACAGCCCCAGCTCCCGGCCCACCTCCTCGGCGAATTTCTGGTCCGCGTCGGCTGCGAGCACGAGCGACCGGCCCTGGCGGCACTGTTCGCGAAGAAACTCCAGCACCTCGCCGCGATAGGGCATCGCGTGGACATCGGGCATGACCAAGGCGGCCAGTCGATGTTTGAAATACGCGCGCCCCTTGAGCCACCATAGAGGCAGCTCGAAAAGGCTCATCGGCCTCACCCGGGCGAGCACGAATATCGCCTCGACCAACGAATGCGTCCGCAGCAGGCTTCCGTCGAGGTCCACCACCAGCGGAACGCGGCCCGACCCCG
Source organism: uncultured Gammaproteobacteria bacterium (assembly GCA_963748995.1). Taxonomy (GTDB): domain Bacteria; phylum Pseudomonadota; class Gammaproteobacteria; order Steroidobacterales; family Steroidobacteraceae; genus Bog-1198. Next base: position 309,462 of record CAVVKU010000022.1, read on the forward strand.
CGGTCGCGGGAGCTAGAAGAGCCACTTCGCAAGCCCAAGCGCACCTTTTTTCCATGGCACGCGGTGCGTCAATCCCGTCATGCCCTGGAAATCCTTCCGATGCCGAACGTACCAGTCGTAGTTGCGGATGAGCGCCATTCGATTGGAGTAGTGAGGCGCGAAATCCAGACGGTTCTCCAGCCGTTCGATCGACACGAAGCTGTCCCGTCCGGCAGTCTCGTAGATCCATTGATACAGCGGCGAGAGATGCAATGCCTCGAGAACCTTGAGAATCGCGATGGCCGGTGCCTCGGGCAGGCTGACGACGTGCTTTCCATGACCGGCCCGGTCGAGCACCGCTTGAAAATTCTCGCGCATCGTGCCGAATTTTTTCGCGCCCACGTTGAAGGTGTCGTTCACCGACCCGGCGTCTCCCCTCGCGCAGCGAAAAATGACTTCGCATAGGTCCGCCACATCGAGCAGCTGGTAGCGGTTGCCGCCCGAGCCCAGCACCGGAAAATTTCGGCCGTCATAGGCCCACTGGTAGAGGAGCTCGAATGCCCCCAGCCGTTCGGGACCGACGAAGCTCTTCGGACGCAGAATGGGAATGCAAAGGCCGCCTTCCCGCGCCTCGAGACAGAGCTGTTCCGCGCCTATCTTCGCGGCGCCGTAGGGGCCCACTCCCTGCAGCCGGTCACCCTCCCGCACCGGATGATGATCCGGAATTCCGTAGACCGACGTGGACGATATGAAGATGAAACGGCCGATGGCCCGTCGAGCCGCGTGCTCGAGCAACAGCCGCGTACCGCCCACGTCGGTCGACTGGATTTCCGCCGGGCTGGCGAGCGGCAACGCCGCGGCGCAATGCACGACGATGTCGACACCCTGCATCGCGCGTTCGACCGCCGCGGGGTCACGGATGTCCGCGCGCATCACATCCACGGAGTCGCGCTCCGGATAGTCGAACGCCGCGATATCCATCGACCTCACCTTCAATTCACGCGCCAACAGATGACGGCATAAATTGATCCCCAGAAAGCCGGCACCACCGGTGACGAGGACGGACGGATGCGCGCTCATGGTATTGGCGCCCCTAGGGCTTCCGGGACGGTGCGCCCATCAGCGCCGCGGCAATCTGATCCCTCGCGTTCTCGTCGAGCCTTGCGATGAGCTCGACCACATTCTCGATGGCCCCCTCGCCGCTCAAGGCCGCCGCCAGCCGCCGATCCTGCATGACCTCGAAGATCGATTTCGGCCGGTCGTCGATGAATATCTGCGTGCTGATCAATCGCGCGCCATGGCTGTAATCGGCGTAGCGCCACCCGTGGACGGTGCTCAGCGATTGGATGGGCTTCCCTTCGGTCAGATGCCACCCATATATCGCAACACGGTCCAGATGGCTCCACAGCCGGTTGGTGAGGACGATATCCTTCTTATCGCCGGCGCTCAGGGTCCCGAGCGGCACCTCGAGAGCGGCGCGTTGCGCGCCGATCAGCTCGTTGTGATGCAGCGAGTATTCCGTGGACCGCATCTGGTCGCCGGCAGGCAGCGGCTGGGGAACGAAGTGCGCGGGCGCCTGCGCGTAAATCGCGTCGACCATGTGCGGCGTCGGCAACGTGAAGCCGAAGTGCGAGGCGGCCATCAGCGCCGTCCCGACCCGCATCGGAATCAACAGAAAATCATCGTCTGAGCCGATCGCCAGATAATCAGGGGCCGCGCAAATGACCATGTCGACCTGGAGCGGCGCCGGCAGCCGCACGGGCACCAGCCGGCGCAGGAATTCGGGTATGTTCCCCGTCAGCAGTTCCTGACGGATGCGCGCCTCGCGTTCGTCCTCCGGGAGCCCGCGGATCTGCTGCCCAAAAGCATGACCGCCGGGCGCGCCCGGGGCACGGGCCGGTATGGATCGCGTCAAGCTATCGTCGCACGGCGCACGCAGAGCGGCGGCGCCGACGCTCTTCGAAACAATGGCGAGAGCTATCGTTGCGACCCAAATGTCGGTCCGCTTCGGCATCGCCTGGTCAGGCCGCGGAGGCCTTCAGCGGCGGCGGCTTGAGCGCATCGTTCCGCGATTGCGCCTCTCCTCGAACCAGGAGGACCGGCACCGAGGCCGAGCGCACCACCTCTTCGGCATCGCTCCCCATCGCGACCCGCGCGAGTCCGCGCCGCCCATGAGTGCCCATCACGATCAATTCCGCGCCCCATTCATTCGCCTGCGCAACGATCAGATCCGCCGCCCTGCCGCCCATCGATTCGAGCAACACGCATTCGGGGGTGACTCCCTGTTCCTGAACGACGGCCTTGGCGCGCTCCAGCACGCTGCGTCCGCCCTTGCGCAGGAGCTCGATGACATCCGTGGCATACACCCCGGAACCGTAGGCGTAGTCCAGCACGAACTCGTTGACGAAATGCACCAGGCGGATCTGTCCGCCGACGCATTTTGCAATCTTGATCGCCTCGCTGAGGCCCAAGGCCGAGGCCTCACTTCCGTCGACAGGAACCAGTATCTTGCCGTACATAGTACTTCCTCCTTCATCCGAACCTTTGCCACGCATCGCCAAGCCGGCGGAGCGCTTCTTCGGGCCCATTTGTATCAGGCCGGGCGCCCCCTGGCATTTGGGGATTCCCACGAGGCGCTACGGCTATTACTCATTGTGAGGACGGCGGCTTCGGGCCAATCTTCGCCCACTCCTGTTTGCCTGGAATCCATCTCGAGATGCGTGGGATTCTCCACATTGCATACAAGCTTCTGGTCAACGACCGCTCCAAGTACGCGGCACTGCTGGTGGGCATCACGTTCGCCGTGTTCTTGATGATCGAAATGACGTCGTTGTTTGCCGGAATCCTGATGCGCTCGTCCGCCACGGTCATCAATATCGGCGCCTCGATCTGGGTCATGGACCCGGCGATCCAGACGGTCGCCAATTCCATCCCCCTTCCGGATTACGTGCTCGACGAGGTTCGCAGCATACCCGGGGTGAAATATGCCGTTCCCCTCTACTCGGGCGCCGCGCTCTTGAAACTGCATGACGGCACCTATCAAGCCGCCAACGTGATCGGTCTCGACGACACCAGCCTGTTCGGCCGGCCGGCTCTGCTCACGGGGAAAATTACCGACATATTTGCGGAAAACGCGTTCATCGCGGTCAAGGACTCGGAGTTCTACAAACTGGGCAGCCCGAAGGTCGGCGTCGAATTCCAGCTCAACGACCATCGGGGAGTGATCGTCGGCATCGCCCATGTGGCATCCAGCGGACTGTTCGGGGTGCCCACCCTGTACACGACGTACAACCGCGCCCTTCAATACATACCCAACCCCCGCTTCACGATCTCCTACCTGCTGGTCGAGCCCAAGTCGCCCGCCGATGTCGCATCGATCAAGGCGCAAGTCGCCAAGGCGGGATACCTGGCGCTCACCAAGGATGAGTTCACCAGCAAGATCGCGAAGTTCTACATGTATCAGACCGGAATCGGCACCAACATGATGATCATGACGGTGATCAGCTTCATCATCGGGCTGTCCATATCGGGACAGACCTTCTACACGTTCGTGATCGAGAATCTGGAGAAGTTCGGCGCTCTCAAGGCGATCGGCGCCAAAGGCCGGGAGCTGATCTACATGATCCTGTTCCAGGCATCCTTCGTCGCGTTGACGGGCTACGGCTTGGGCGTCGGCCTTTGCACGCTGATCATCTGGCTCGCCCGCCTATACCTCCCCGACTATGCGGCGATCATCACGGGCTGGAACCTCGGCGTCGCCTTTCTCATGGTGGTCGTGATCGCGGCCATCTCCAGCTATTTCGGTGTGCGCAAGGTCCTGAAGATCGAACCCTTCGATATCTTCCGGGGATGAGCGTGGCGGCGACAGCAATCCAGGCCGCGGGCCTCAACAAATGGTTCGGCGAGGGCGAGGCGCGGACGCACGCCGTGCGCGACGTGAACTTCGAGGCTTACTTCGGCGAAATCCTCTATGTCGTGGGCCCGTCCGGCAGCGGCAAGACCACGATGCTCAGCATGATCTCGGGAATTCTGAGGCCCAACAGCGGCACGGTGAAGATCGAGGACACCGATGTCTGGAGCCTCAGCAACGATGCGCTCGCCGAATTTCGGCTGCACAAGATCGGATTCGTCTTCCAGGATTTTCATCTGTTCCCGCGCCTGACCACGGCCGAGAACGTCGCCATCCCGCTCATCCTGCAAAAAAAGGATTGGGACGAGGCGCTGAAGGAAGCCGCCGTGGATCTGGAGATCGTCGGCCTGAAGGACAAGACGCAACTGCCGCCGGTCAAATTGAGCGGCGGCGAACAGCAGCGCGTGGCGATCGCCCGGGCCATCGTCAGCCGCCCCGACATTTTGATTCTCGACGAGCCCACCGCCTCGCTCGACGGGGACACCGGCCGCAACATCGTGAGGTTCGTCCGTGAGCACATCCTCTCGGACAAACGCTGCATCGTCATCGTGACGCACGACAGCCGCATCTACGAATTCGCCGATCGCATCGTGAAAATGGAGGACGGCAAAATGGTGGGAATCGAGAAAGGAACATTGGATGCGCAGTAAGATCATCTTCGCTGGTGTCGGGCATCGGGCTCGTGCTCGCCCTGATCAGCGCGCATCATCTCCGGTCAGCAACCCGCGCCGCTCCCGCCGGCGTTCAATCCCGCCGCCAATCCCTATGCAAAGGGAATCTACGCCGCAGGGCATCATCGAGAGCAGTCAGGCGCACGGCGAGAACATCAATATCTATCCGGAGGTGCCGGGGCCCATCACCGAGGTCCTGGTGGCCGAGGGCGCCACGGTGAAGAAAGGCGATCCGCTGCTCAAAATCGACGACTCCGTGCAGCGTGCGACCGTGGAGCAGCTGCAATCGCAGGCCGAAGCCGCGCGCACCATGCTGGCGGAGCTCAAGGCGGAGCCCCGCCGGGAGAACCTCGATGTGGCCACCGCACAGGTCGACAACGCGCGGGCGACCCTCAAGAATGCCGATGATCAGCTCGAAAAGCAGGAGCGCTCCTACGCCCTCGACCCGAAATCCGTGAGCCGCGATGCGCTCGACAACGCCAGGAACGCGCAAAAAATCGCCGCGACCAATCTCGAGGTCGTCAGCAAGCAGTACGCACTGACCAAGGCCGGCGCGTGGATATACGACATCCAGAACCAGGAGAAGACCTATGTCGCGTTGTCCAAGGCCTATGCCTCCGCCGCGGCGCTGCTTGCGAAATACACCATCAAGGCGCCGGCGGACGGCGTCGTGCGCTCCATCCAGGCCGCCGTCGGCAGCTATGTGTCCTCGACCGGCGCCTACGACAGCTATACGCAGGGCATGGATCCGCTCATCGTGATGAGCGCGCCCGACGAGAATCTGCAGGTGCGCGCCTACATCGACGAGATATTGATCGATAGGCTGGCCGATCCGGGCAGGCTCGCCGGGGAGATGTTCATCCGCGGCACGGACAAGCACGTGGCGTTGACATTCGTGCGGGTACAGCCGTTCGTGTCACCCAAGATCGAGCTTTCCGACGAACGGCAGGAGCTGGTCGACGTACGCGTGCTGCCCGTCATTTTCCGCTTCGCGAGCCCGAAGAGCCTGCACGTGTACCCCGGGCAGCTGGTCGATGTTTATGTCAGCGCCCAATAACCGGCGCGGCGCTGCGCGCCACGGCGTTCGTTCGGAGCCGGAGCGCACCGGTTGTTGCGCGGTTCGCTCGCGTCCTCGGCGTTCTGGCGCTTCTCGGAGGCTTGGCCGGGTGCGCGGCAGGCCCCAATTTTCACCGTCCGGCGGCTCCTGCCGTCACCCGTTACACGAGCGAAGCAGACCCTCGGGCCACGGTTGCGTCCCACGGTACGGCGCAGCGATTCGACACGGGCACCGCCGTGGCCGCCGACTGGTGGCGGCTGTTCCGCTCGCCGCAGCTCGACGCGATGATCAGGGAGGGTATCTCCAACAATCCCGGCCTCGCCGCCGCGCGGGCCAGCCTGAGCGCGAGCCAGAACGAGCTGCGAAGCGGGTATGGAATCTTTTTCCCATCCGCCGACGCGCAGGCCGCAGCCGCCCGCGAGCGATTCAGCCCCGCGTCGTTCGGCCAAGGCGCGAACTCCCATGTATTCGACCTGTTCACGCTGTCGGCCTCCGTGAACTATGCGCTCGACGTCTTCGGCGGCCAACGTCGGCTGGTCGAGGGATTGCGCGCGCAGTCCGATGTGGCGATGGCCGACGAACGGGCCGCATACATCTCCCTCGCGGCCAACATCGTCAACACCGCCATTGCGAAGGCGGCCTACCGCGACGAGATCGAGGCGACCGGCCAGCTCATCGCGCTGCAGAAGGAGCAGGTCGGAATCGCCCGGGTTCAGGCCGATGCCGGCACGGTGCCCTACTCCAACGTCCTGAGTCTCGAAAGCCAGCTCGCGAGCTACCAGGCCACGATCCCGCAGCTCGAGCAAAAGCTCAGCCAGAGCGATGACCTGCTTGCGGCTCTGGTCGGCCATACGCCGGCGGAATGGCAGGCGCCGACACTGCGCCTGGATGATTTGACGCTGCCGGGCACGTTGCCCGTCAGCCTGCCCTCGAATCTGGTGCGCCAGCGTCCCGATATCCTCGCCGCCGAGGCGACCGCGCACGCGGCGAGCGCCGGTATCGGCGTGGCCACCGCCGCCATGCTGCCGAGCATCACCTTGAGCGGCGGACTCGAGACCGAATCGAACTCCACCGCGAACCTGTTCTCGGCCGGCTCGAGGGCCTGGAGCGTCGGCGGGAATGCGGCGGCGCCGCTGTTCGAGGGCGGCACGCTATGGTTCAAACGCAAAGCGGCCGTAGACCAGTATGATCAGGCGATGGCGCTCTATCGCCAGACGGTTCTCGGAGCGTTCGAACAAGTCGCCGACACGCTGCGCGCCCTCGACCACGATGCGGCGGTGCTGTTGGCGCAAGACGAAGCCCTGTCGACGGCCGGGCAGGCCTTGCACCTGATCAACGCCAATTACCAGGCCGGAATCGCCACCTACCTGGACGTGCTGAACGCGGATGGCCAGTATCGGCAGGCGAAGATCGCCGACCTGCAGGCGATTGCCGTCCGATACCAGGATACGGTGGCGTTGTTCGCCGCCCTGGGCGGCGGATGGTGGAACCAGTCCACGCCATGACACGACGGCGGCGCCGCGTTGCGCCGTCGTGTCGAACCAAACGTCACGTCGCCGCTGAGGTCGGATATGGCCGCGAGCAACGATTGGGTGTCGACCGGCTTGCTCAGGAAACGGCACCGGGGAATCGAGGTCTTGACCGCGCGCATCATCGATTCCAAATCGCCGCTCAGCAGGATGGCCGGCACGTCGCGGCCTTGCTGAATGCGCAGCTGGGTGAGCATGTCCAGGCCGGTCAAAGTCCCGTTCAAGTGGTAGTCGGTGATCAGGATGTCGCCGGGGCGGATGTCCGCCAGCAGGGTTTCGGCTTCCGCGACCGTCGCCGCCGCGCGGGTATCGAATCCTTCGAGGCTCAAGAACAATTCGGTCGCCATGCGCACCGAGTCGTTGTCCTCGATCAGTATCAGGCGGCGGCCTGAAGGCGGACTCGTCATTTTCGGCCCGGGATCCTTGGGTACCGGCATGTCCGCCGTCGGCACCGCCCGGTGCCCCGGGACCCGCACGCTCACGCAGGTACCTTTGCCCAGCGTCGAGGTAACCGAGACCGAATAGCCCAGAAGGCGCGACACCTCGCGAACGATGGCGAGGCCAAGACCGACACCCAGGCGCTGCGTGCCTTGAGGCCCGATCTGATAGTACTCCTCGAAGATCCGCTCCAGTTTGTCCTCGGGGATGCCGACCCCCGAATCCTCGACTTTGATCACCACCGCCTCGCGTTCGCTCGCCGCCGAGACCCGCACGAAGCCGCGCTCGGTGTACTTGAGCGCATTGCCGATCAGGTTTTGCAGGAGCTGGGTAAAAAGCACCCGATCCGTGGAGATCACGGCCTGGGTACCGGCGAATTCCAAATGGAGATTCCTGGCGGCAGCCGCCGGCTCGAACTCCCGCGACAAATCGCCAAAGGCGGACGCCAGGCTGACCGCCGTCAGCTGCGGCTGGATCGCCCCGGATTCGAGGCGGCTGATATCCAGCAGGGTGTTGAGCAGCCGCGTCGCGGTGTCGATGGCGAGCGATTGGTGGCGTACGAGCTCGCTGCAGATCCGGCAAGGAGGCGGTGAGTTTCTGCATGGACGCGTTGATCAGGTGGATGGCCTGCAACGGCTGGCGCAGATCGTGGCTCGCCGTGGCCAAAAACCGGCTCTTCGCGCGGTTGGCCTTGTCCGCCTCTTCGCGTGCCAGCACGAGCGCGTCGCTGATCGCGCGCCGCTCGGTCATGTCACGAACCGCAGCCGCCACGAAATGCTCTGCACCGTCGCTGAACGGGGAAAGCCTGATTCCCGCAGGGAATTCGGCGCCGTCTGCACGCCGCGCAAACAGATCGCTCGCCCGGGCCGCCATCTCGCGGCTGGTGGGATCGCGCATGTAGCCCCCGACGTGGGCGCCATGGCGCAGGTGGAATCGTTCCGGAATCAACAGCTTGATCGGCTGCCCGACGAGCTGCCCGGGCGTGTAGCCGAACAAGGTGCTGCAGGTCTCATTGGCGAACTGAATGATGCCCGCCGCGTCGATGACGAGCATTGCATCGGGGGAGAATTGAAGCAACCGCTGTGCAATGGAGCTGTGGTCGGCCATGCCATGATTCTAGCGCGCCGCCGCAGGCGCCGCGGCGCTACCTATCGCGCGCGTTCCTCCAGCACGGCGACCGCCGGCAGCGTTTTGCCCTCCACGAACTCGAGAAATGCGCCGCCGCCGGTGGACTTGTACGAGATGCGGTCCTCCACCCCGTATTTTTCGATCGCCGCCAGCGTATCGCCGCCACCTGCCAGCGAAAAGGCCCTGCTGTCGGCGATCGCCCGGGCGATGGCCCGCGTCCCCTCGCCGAACTGATCGATCTCGAATACGCCGATGGGGCCATTCCAAATGATCGTCCGGGCGGATTCCAAGATCTTGCCGTAGCGCTGGATGGTGGCGGGCCCGATGTCCAGGATCATGTCGTCAGCGCCCACCTGCACCGACCATACTCCTCTGGCCTGCGCAGCTGCGGAGCACTCCGGGGCCACCGTGACATCGTCCGGCACGGCGATGTCCGCGCCGCGGGCGCGGGCACGATCCAGCAGTTCGTGCGCCGTGTGGAGCATGTCCTTCTCGTACAGCGATCTGCCCACCTCGACACCCGCCGCGGCGAGGAAGGTATTGGCGATGCCGCCGCCCACGATCAGCTTGTCCACCTTGTCGATCAACGATTCCAGGATGCTCAGCTTGGTGGAGACTTTGGAGCCGCCGACGATCGCAACCACGGGTCTCGCCGGATTGGCAAGCGCCCGCTCCAACGCCTCGAGCTCCGCCACCAGAAGCGGGCCGGCGCAGGCCACCGGCGCGAACCGCGCCACCCCATGCGTGCTCGCTTCAGCCCGGTGAGCGGTCGCAAAGGCGTCCATCACGAAGACATCGCACATCGCCGCCATCTTCCTTGCCAATGTCTCGTCGTCGCTTTTCTCGCCGTTGTTGAAACGCACGTTCTCGCACAAGACCGCCTCGCCCGCGGCGCACTCGACGCCGCCAAGCCACTGTTCGCGCAACGGCACCGCTCTTCCGAGCAGTTCGGACAGCCTGACGGCGACGGGCGCAAGCGAGAGCTCGGGCGTGGGCTTGCCCTCCCGCGGCCGGCCGAGATGGGAGAGCACGATCACCCTCGCACCCTGAACCAGCGCCGCGCGCAGTGTCGGCAAGGCCGCACGGATCCGCAGGTCATTCGTCACCGCCCCGTGCTCCAGCGGTACGTTCAAGTCCTCGCGGATCAGCACCCGCTTTCCGGACAGATTGAGATCCGCCATGCGCATCAATTTCATGGATGTTCCCGACTAGCGCCGAATATGCTGCTCATTCTTCTGACCCTTGGTCATCACGTCCAGAAGCGAGCCGGCGTCGGAAATGAACACCCTGAGCAGGTCGTTCAACGTGACGATGCCGACCACCTCGCCCTCATGCGCCACCACCGGCAGGCGCCGCACCCCGTGCATGCGCATGCGCTCGATCGCCTGGGTCGTGTCTTCGGATTCGTACGCAATGACCACGGGCGAACGCATCAAGCTTCCAACCGTCGTCTTGGCCGGATCGAGCCCCTTGGCGAGCACCTCCACCACGATGTCGCGATCGGTCACCACCCCGAGGGGTATGCCCTCGTCCTCCGGGTCATCCACCACCACCACATCGCCGACGTGCCTGCGACGCATGAGATCGGCCGCCTGCAAAACACTCGTCTCTCTGCCGCAGCTGATTACGCCGGCGGTGCATACATCTTTCAATAACATCGTAAGCCCTCCATATCAGGTTGGTTTTCCGCCTACATCGCAAGAAGGCGCGCCATCTCGAGAAGTCGTTTGTCGGCGGGCCTCGTCCTGCCGGCCACCTGCTCGAGCGGCGTGCAGGCCGGCTTCCCATCCCGCATGCCGATCAGAACTCCGTAGCGCCGCTCGACGGCCGCGTCCACCGCCGCGACCCCGAACTGCGTACCGAGCATCCGGTCGAACACACCCGGGGCGCCGCCGCGCTGCACATGCCCGAGCTTCGTTGCGCGAAGATCGAACCCGAGCCGCCCGCGGTGCTCGGCGAAATGCTTGAGCATCGCGTCCGCGTCGTACTTTGCGCCCTCGGAGACGACCGCGATGGCGTGACTCTTGCCGCGATCGTAGGCGGCACGCAGTTCCTGCGCGACCGTCTCCGGGTCGACCTCCGCCTCCGGAAGCGCGATGACCTCGGCACCCCCGGCAATTCCCGCCATCAGCGCGAGATAGCCGCAGTGCCGCCCCATGACTTCCACCAAGAATGCCCGCTTCATCGAGGAGGCGGTGACCCGCAGCCGGTCGATTGCCTCGAGAGCGACATCGATGGCGGTGGTCGCGCCGATGCTGATGTCCGTGCCGTCGAGATCGTTGTCGATCGTCGAGGCGATCCCGATCACCGCGGCGCCGCCCGCGTGCAGCGCGTGCGCACCCGCTTGTGAGCCGTTACCGCCGATGACGATCAGCGCGGTTATTGCATTCGTCCGCAGCGATGCGAGCGCCCGTTCACACCCCACTGCCGTCTTCAGCGGCTCATAACGCGTGGTGCCCAGCATCGTCCCGCCGTCTTGAATGATGCCGCCCACGTCCCGGCGGCCGATCGGACGGAATTTCCCTTCGACCAGTCCGGCGTAGCCATCTTGGATGCCCAGCACGCTGAAGCCGCGCCCGATCGCACTGCGCACGACCGCGCGTATCGCTGCATTCATGCCCGGCGCATCGCCCCCGCTGGTCAACACCGCCAACCGATTCACGCCGGGCCCTCCCTCCACGTCACCGCAGCGGATACTCGCCGCTCCGCCGTTCACGCGCCATACGTGACATTACCTAGCGCGACCGGTCGTCGGCTGGACGCCACCGTTCGTCGGGTCGATTGCGGAGAGCAAAACCTCCGCCCCGGAGGTCAAACCCGCGGCGTTGCCCTCGTCGGAGTCGAGGTGCAGCTCCAGGCGGAACGCGGGGGATACCCGCACGATCACGTCGCCGAAAATCAGCCGCCGCTTGCCGGCCATCACGACGACGGCGACCTCGTCGTGATTCTTGAGTCCGAGCACGTCGGCATCCGCCGGGCTCATGTGGATGTGCCGCAAGGCGCATATCACGCCGCGCTGCAGGCTGACACTGCCCACGGGCCCCTCGATCACGATGCCCGGCGTGCCGGCAAGATCCCCCGATTCCCGCAGCGGCGCATCGACACCCAGGACGATTTCGTCGGTGTGGGCGAGCTCCACCTGGTCCTGCGCCCGCGGCGGGCCGATGACCCGCACATGCGTCAAACGGCCCTTGGGACCGACCAGCGTCACGACCTCCTCGGCCGCGTACTGTCCCGGCTGCGACAGGGGCGAATGAATTTGCAGGACATGGCCGGCCCCGAACAGGATTTCGATGCTCGCCTGCGTCAAGTGCACGTGCCGGGCGGAAATCGCCATCGGGATGAGGGCGGGCGCCCGCTCGACTTTTCCAGGTCGCTTGATCATCGCGGCCGTGCCATCCCCGCGCCGGCCAGCTTCTTTTCGGCATCCGCGACCACTCTGCACGTGGCGACGAAGCTGTCGGGATTGAGGGAGATGGAGTCGATGCCGGCTTCGACCAGGAACGCGGCGAAATCCGGGTGGTTGCTCGGCGCCTGCCCGCAGATTCCCACCTTGGTCGAAGTGCGATGGGCGCGCTCGATCACGTCGACGATCATGCGCTTCACCGCCGCATCGCGCTCGTCGAACAGCCCGGCCAGCTCGGCGGAGTCGCGATCCACCCCCAGAATCAACTGCGTGAGGTCGTTGCTGCCGATCGAGAATCCGTCGAAGCGGTGCGCGAATTCCTCCGCCAGAATCACATTGGAGGGGACCTCGCACATCACATAGATCTGCAGGCCGTCGCGCCCGCGCTGCAATCCGTGTTCGGCCATGACGGACAGCACCCGATCGGCCTCCCCGGGCGTGCGGCAGAAGGGCACCATGACGATCAGGTTGTCGAAGCCGATTTCCTGCCGCGCCTTGCATATCGCCCGGCATTCGAGCGCGAACCCGTCCCGATAGTGATCGCTGTAATACCGCGAGGCGCCGCGCAATCCGAGCATCGGATTCTCCTCGGAAATCTCGAACTGCGCGCCGCCGATCAAATGGGCGTATTCGTTGCTCTTGAAGTCGCTCAGACGCACGATGACGGGATTCGGATGATGGGGAGACGCGATCTTGGCGATGCCCCTCGCGAGGGTATCGACGAAGTACGCATCCTTGGCCGGATAGCCGCGGGTCAATGCCTCGATCTGACGGCGGGCGACCGGATCCTTCACGGCGTCGAAGTGCACCAGGGCCATCGGATGGATCTTGATGATGTTGTTGATGATGAACTCCATCCGCGCGAGGCCGATCCCCTTCGCGGGCAGGCGCCACCAGCGAAATGCCGCCGACGGACTGGCGATGTTGACCATCATCGCGGTATGAGTCGCGGGCACTTCGGAAAGATCGACCTCGGTCGTCTTGAATCCGAGGATGCCCTCATAGACCGCCCCTTGCTCGCCCTCCGCGCAGGAGAGCGTGATCGGCTGCCCGTCCCCTATCAATTCGGTGCCGTGCACCGTCCCCACGATGGCCGGCAGCCCAAGCTCGCGGCTCACGATGGCCGCGTGACTGGTGGTGCCGCCGTGGTTGGTGACGAGCCCGGCCGCCTTCTTCATGATCGGCACCCAATCCGGGTCGGTGGACTCCGTCACCAGGATCGATCCCTCGCGGAACCGATCGATGTCCTTGGCGCTGTGGATCGTGCATGCGTTGCCGGTGGAAATGGCTTCGCCAATGGCCGCGCCGTTCACGATCAGCCTGCCCTTCCGGTCGAGGCTGTAGGTTTTGAGCATCGTCGCCGACTTCGCGGACTGTACCGTTTCCGGGCGCGCCTGGACGAGAAACATCTCGCTGCTCTCGCCGTCCTTCGCCCACTCCATGTCCATCGGCCGGCCATAATGCTTCTCGACGGCGAGCGCCCAGCGCGCGAGCTTCAGAATTTCCGCGTCGGACAGCACGGTCGCTTCGCGTTCCTGGCGGCTGGTCCGGACGTTGCGCGTGCGCGAGCTTCCCTCCTCGCCATAGACGAGCTTTTTCTCCTTGGAGCCGATCGATTTCTCGATGATCGGAGTGCGCCGCTCGTCCGCGAGCAGCGGTTTGAAAACCACATATTTGTCCGGGTTCACGATGCCCTGCACGACGTTTTCGCCAAGTCCCCAGGCCGCATTGATGACGACCACGCCGGGGAAGCCGGTTTCGGTGTCGAGCGTGAACATCACGCCGGAACCCGCACGATCGGAGCGGACCATTTTTTGGACGCCGATGGACAGCGCGACTTGCAGATGATCGAAGCCGTGGGTCTCGCGGTAGACGATGGCGCGATCGGTGAACAGGGACGCGTAGCATTTGCGGCACGCCCTCAGCAGCTCGGATTCCCCGCTGATGTTGAGATAGCTTTCCTGCTGTCCCGCGAAGCTGGCCTCGGGCAGGTCCTCCGCGGTGGCGCTGCTGCGCACGGCGACCGCGGGATTCGCCGTCCCACAGCGCTTTGCCAATTCCCTGTAGGCGGCGCGAATCGCCTCCGCGATCGGAGCCGGGAACTCGGCGTCGACCACCATCCGCCGGATGGCGTTGCCTGCGTCGGCCAGCGATACCGCTCCGCTGTGATAGGCCTCCAGCTGCTTGCGCAGCTTCGGCGCGAGCCCATTCTCCCCGATGAAGCTGCGATAAGCATCGGCGGTCGTCGCAAAACCGGGCGGCACGCGAATGCCGGCGGTGGCGAGCGTGCGCGTCACCTCGGCCAAGCCGGTGTTCTTGCCGCCCACGCGGCCGATGTCACTCGATCCCGGCTGATCGAACCATAGTATCGTCGTCGTTGCGGTCTGCATCATGCACGGAGGTTAGGCTTTAGCCTCGCCGGCGCAAATGGGGGACGGTACGTAACGGGAGCGGGGAATCCGCTAACGCGCATCGATTAGGTGGACTGCGCAGGTTTCTGCGGAAATTCACAGCTGTCAGCGGGAGGCGCGCTGCGGCAGACTTTGCCCGACTCGTGGCGTTCAGCTCCAAGCGGAGGATCATTTTGAGCACTGTGCCCATGACAGCGGGCATCGAGTCGGGCGCCGCGATGCTGCGGCGCCTTGCCCTGGATCTGCGCTGGTCATGGAATCACGCAACCGATGCGCTCTGGGACGCGCTCGAACCGGAGCTGTGGGATCTCACCCATAATCCGTGGGTGGTATTGCGAACGGTCTCGCATCAGCGTCTGAGCCAGATGCTCGACGACCCGCAATTTCGGGAGAATCTGGCGGCGCTCGCGAGCGACGCCGAAGCGCAAGCGCAGGCGTCGACCTGGTTTCAGCAAACGCATGCACAGGCGGATCTGATCCCGGTTGCCTACTTCAGCATGGAATTCATGCTGAGCGAAGCCCTGCCCATCTATGCCGGCGGCCTCGGCAACGTGGCGGGCGATCAACTCAAGGCGGCCAGCGATCTCGGTGTCCCGGTCGTGGGCATAGGCCTTCTGTACGGCCAGGGATATTTCCGGCAGTTCATCGGCGCCGACGGCTCCCAGCAGGCCCTGTTTCCGTACAACGACCCCGGACAACTCCCCATCACCCCGTTGCGCGCCTGCGATGGAGAATGGCTCCGGCTGCAAATACCCATGCCCGGCCGCCCTCTCTGGCTGCGGGCCTGGCTGGTCAAGGTGGGCCGGCTGCATCTCTACCTGCTCGACAGCAACGACGTCGCCAATGACCCGGCGCACCGTGGGATCACCAGCGAGCTTTACGGGGGCGGCGAGGAGCTTCGACTGCAGCAGGAGATCGTGCTCGGTTTGGGCGGCTGGCGCCTCCTCGATGTCTTGAATCAGCGGCCCGATGTCTGTCATTTGAACGAGGGGCACGCGGCCTTCGCCATTCTGGAGCGGGCCCGCACCTTCATGAAGGCGACCGGTGTTCCGTTCGACGCGGCGCTGGCCGCCACGCGCGCCGGTAATATTTTCACCACCCACACGGCGGTTCCCGCCGGATTCGACCGCTTCGATCCCGCGCTGATGGAGCGCTACCTCGCGCATTACGCCGCCGATGAGCTGCACATTCCGGTCGGGGAACTTCTCGCGCTCGGCCGCGCCGACGCGCGCGATCAATCCGAGCTTTTCAACATGGCCTATCTGGCGATGCGCGGCTCCGCCGCGGTGAACGGCGTGAGCCGTCTGCATGGCGAAGTGAGCCGCCGGATTTTTCTGCCGCTATTTCCCCGGCGGCCGGCGATCGAGGTTCCCATTGGTCACGTCACCAACGGCATCCACGCGCCGAGCTGGGACAGCCCGGCCGCCGATCAGCTCTGGACCGGCTGTTGCGGCAAGGACCGCTGGCTGGGAAGCCTCGCGTCGCTCGGCGCCTCCATTCGCGACGCATCCGACGCCGCGATCTGGCAATGCCGGACGGCCGCGCGCAGCTCGCTGGTCGAGTACGCGCGGCGGCGGCTCTCGATGCAGCTCGCCGCTTCGGGCGGCACGCCGGTCGAAGTCGAGGGCGCCAAGCGCCTGTTCAATCCGCAGGTATTGACGGTGGGCTTCGCACGGCGATTCGCGACCTACAAGCGACCCAATCTGCTGCTGCATGACCCGGAGCGCCTGGCGCGCCTGCTGAATCATCCGCGGCGGCCGGTGCAGCTGATTCTCGCCGGCAAGGCCCATCCGGCCGATGCGCCCGGTCAGATATTGATTCGCGAGTGGGTGCATTTCGTGCGTCGTCACGACATCCGTCAGAACGCGATCTTCCTGAGCGATTACGACATGCGGATGACGGAGCGCCTGGTCGAGGGCGTCGATGTGTGGATCAATACGCCGCGGCGTCCCTGGGAGGCCTGCGGAACCAGCGGGATGAAAGTGCTGGTGAACGGCGGGCTCAATCTGTCCGAGCTCGACGGCTGGTGGGCGGAAGCCTATGCGCCGAGCGTGGGCTGGGCGCTGGGCGACGGCGGCGAGCACGAGCAGGATCCGGCGCGAGACGCCTTGGAGGCCTCGCAGCTCTATGCGCTGCTCGAAAACGAAGTGGTTCCCGAGTTCTACTCGCGCGACGAGGACGATATCCCGCGGCGCTGGGTGGCGCGGGTACGCGAGAGCATGGCGACCCTGACGCCGCTGTACTCGGCAAATCGCAGCGTGCGGGAGTACGTCGAGCGCTGCTATCTTCCGGCCGCGGCATCCTATCGCCGGCGGGCGCACAATGGCGGCGAGCTCGCCGTCCTGATCGCCGGCTGGCTGGCCGCACTGAAACGCGACTGGCCCACATTGCGCTTTGGCGAGGTCGAGATCGACACCCGCGGCGACCGGCACCACTTTGCCGCGCAAGTCGGGCTCGGTGCCCTGGATCTGCGAATCGATCAGGGTCGAGCTGTACGCGGACCCCGTGGAAGGGGGTGAGGCCTATCGTCAGCCGATGACCTGCATCGGCCGTCCCGACGAGCGCGGGAATGCACCGCTTCGCGGCAAGCGCTCCTGCCGCCCGGCCTCGGGACGATTACACCGCCCGGATCATCCCTGCGCATCCCGACGTGGACGTCCCCCTGGAAGTTCCCTATGTTCTATGGCAGCGATAACATCTCGCACCGGGCATCGCGGCGCAGCAGCCGGCTCTACGGGTTTACCAGGAAGCAACTAGGGGAAGCTCCGGTGATCACGAAGCCCGCGCTCGTGACATCTTGATGACCAGCCAACAGAGGTGACTATTGAACAAGCGTGCGCTCGATTCGGCCGGGTCGGACGGGATCTTGAACCAGGTGATCGATATCGCCCGAAGCGCTGCGCTCGGCGAGATGGCCAGCGGAATCGCGCACGAGCTCAATCAGCCGTTGGGGGCCATCGCGACATTCTCGCAGGCGGGAATACGCATGCTCGACCGGCCGGAGCCGATGATTGCGCGCGCCCTCGATGTGTTCCGTCAAATCAACAACGAGGCACTCAACGCGGGAGAAGGCATCCGTCGTATCCGCCGTCTCTTCGACCAGGAGGACATCGTTCGAAGCCATTGCCGCATGGACGAGCTGATCGATGAACTGCGGCCGGTGTTGGAACTGCTGTCCAAACGGTGCAAAGGGCAATTGAGTTTCACCGGTGCCGAGGGCTCTCCCTATCTGAGCGTGGACCGGGCCAAGATCCAGCACGTGCTGTTTTCGCTGGTCCAAAACGGTTTCGAGGCCGCTTCCGGCGCTTCATCGCCGCCCCAGGTGAGCATCCTGGTGAGCAGCGACCGCTACGCGGTGGAGACCAGCATCGTCGATTCCGGGCCGGGAGTCCCCTCCGAGGCGCAACAGCGCCTGTTCAGGCCCTTTTACACCACCAAATCGGGCGGCACCGGACTTGGTCTGGCGTCCAGCCACTCGATACTCGAGGCCCACCAGGGCTCCATCGGATTCGAGAATCTGAGCGGCGGCGGCTGCCGGTTCTGGTTTCGGTTGCCGGCGGCCGGAGAATGACCGACACGTGGTGAAACCGGCCGTCCAGGTCGCCGACGTGAAACGCAAGATCGAGGCGGCGTTCGAACAATCAGCTTCAGAATCGACGCTCGATTGTCCGGCGATGAGTGTAGATCTCCTCCGCCGCGAATCGCCCGAGGCGCCGTGACAGGGGTGCAGTACGTGGCGAAAAGTCGTGCGCCGGTCCCGGGGCCATGTGAGATGGGGTCACGCATGCGTTCAAAAGCACCAGAAGGATCTTGACGAGATCTGCCTTTTCGCCATCGCGCCTACGCTATGGCTGGCGCGGCGCATCGACAATGAGCGCAAGCCGTCGTCGACTAGGGGCTGTTGCGGATGCGCTCGCCGCGATATTGATATTGCTGCTGAGCTGTCACGGGGCGCGCGCGACAGCCGAAGAAGACGTGGCGACGGCGATCCGGGCCGCCTTGACACCACACACCTCGCTCCCGGCGCGCACGCCCGGGCACGTCGACGCCCCTTCGCCGGAGCTACGGGCGTATTCGGATCGCCGATATGCGGGCTTGTGGACCCACGGCGCGAAAATAACTCCACAGGCGCAACAGGTGCTCGCTGTGCTGGGCCACGCCGAGGAGCTGGGGCTCAGGCCGGACGATTATGACGTCGAGGCGCTGATGGCGGCCGGAATGCGCCTTGTGCCCAATGGCACGGCTTCGGCGGCGCAGGCCGCCGCTTTCGATATCCAACTCACGCAGAGTGCCTTGCATTATCTTCACGATGCGCATTTTGGACGCATCGATCCGCGCCGAGTGGGTTTCGAGTTGGCGGCGCCCAGGGCGCCCTTCGACTCGACCGCGGTGCTTCTCGATATGTCGGGCGCCGACGCGGGCGCCGACGCGGGCGCCGTGCACGCGGGCCCCGTGCACGCGGTCGCCGACATCGCCGCCTCGGTCGAGCCGCAGTTCTATCATTACAAGCTGCTCAAGAATGCCTTGTCCCAATACCGCGCGCTGGCGCGCGATCCGCCTCCTTTGCTCACCGCGCCGGCTCATCCGATCAAGGTCGGCAACCCCTACGCTCAGGCGCCCGCCTTGCGCCAGACGCTCATCCGGCTCGGCGATCTGTCGCCCGACAGCGCCCCATCGGCCGATCCGCTGACTTTCGATGCAGCGCTTTCCGCGGGGATCCGGCGCTTCCAGGCACGCCATGGCTTGAGAATCGACGGTGTCCTCGATTCCGCCACGTCACGGGCTCTCGCCGTGCCGCTCGCGGCGAGGGTGCGACAGATCGAGCTCACGCTCGAGCGCTGGCGCTGGGTGCCGGAATTTTCCGCTCCGCCGGTCATCGTCAACATTCCCCAATTTCGCCTGTTCGCCTTCAACTCCCTGCAGGATCAGAAAGTCGGAGGTGCTGCAAATGGACGTGATCGTCGGCCGGGCGTTCCGGCCGGCTCATACCCCGGTCTTCGTGGCGGATATGACATCGGTGGTTTTTCGCCCCTACTGGCAGGTGCCGGACAGCATCGTAAAAAAGGAAATGCTTCCGAAGCTCGAACGGCAGCCCGACTATTTGCAGGCCCAACACCTGGACATCGTATCGGCCAGCGACGAGACATCCCGCCCGTTGGCGCTCTCGAGCGAGACGGTGCATGCGCTGCGCGAAGGCCGCCTGAAGCTGAGACAGCGACCCGGCCCGGACAATGCCCTCGGGCTGGTGAAATTCTCGCTGCCGAACCCCTACGACGTATATCTCCATTCCACTCCCACACCCGCGTTGTTTCAAGGAGCCGGTGCGCGCGTTCAGTCATGGCTGCATCCGCGTGAGCGATCCCGTGGCGCTGGCCGTGCACGTTCTGCGGGATACGAGCGCAGAGTGGACCGCGCAGAAAGTCCGCGAGGCCATGGACGGCGAAGTCACCCAGCACGTGCGGCTGGCGCACCCGGTTCCCGTCTTGATTCTGTACGGGACGGCGCTCGCCACGGAGGACGGCAGGATCCTGTTTTTCGATGACATCTACGGACACGACCGGCAATTGGCGGCGCTGCTCGGCCCGTAACTCATCGAAACGGCGATGAAGCCGCCCGCTGCTACGTAAAAGCCCTGATGGCAGGCCGTCCCGCTCCCGCCGACGATATGCGCTTCGTTCAGACCCCGGAAGGGAGATGTCGCACATGCCGCTTCGTATACGCCGGATTCTCGTCGCCGTCGCGGATGGGTCCGCAAGCCGGGTTGCGCGCCGCGCGGGCGATCTCGCGCTCGAGGCACACGCCAAGATCGAGCTGTTCAGCGTCATTCGCCCCGACGCGACCGTGCTCGGGCTGCCCGCCGCCACCTTGTTGCAGATCAACCGAGCCATCGCCGAGAGCCGCGAACGCGGACTCGAGAAGCTCGCGGGACGCCTGCGCCTGCGGGGCATCCAGGTTTCCTGCACGGTCGTCACGAACGATTCATTGAGCGAAAGCATCGTCAAACGGCTGAAGGAAGCGCCCGCCGATCTCGTGGCGATCGAGGCACACAAACACAGCCTGCTGGCAAGATGGTTCCTGCTGCAAAGCGACTACGAGTTGATCCGCCATTGCCCCGTGCCGCTGCTCATCGTCAAGAAAAGCGGCCGCCCGAACCGGCGGCCGGTCTTGGCGGCACTCGACCCGTGGCATCGCAACGACAAGCCGGCCTCCCTCGATGCACGCATCATCGATGCCGGCCGCGCGGTTTGCAAATTGTTGAAGGCCCCGCTGCATGGCGCTCACGCGTATTCGCCGTTGCTCGGATTCGTGTCCGATTCGGCGTTCGCGCCGGTGGCGATACCCATCTCGTTGCCCCAGGAGCAGGCGCACGCGGCGATGGTCCGCCGTCGCTTCAAAGCGCTCAATGCGAGTTATGGAATCGTGCCCCGTCAACGCCACCTGCAGGTGGGCGATCCAAAATTCGTGCTGCCGGCTCTCGCGAGATCGCTCAAGGCCCAGATGGTCGTCATGGGTGCCATTTCCCGAACGGCCCTGGACCGGCTCCTGCTCGGCAGCACCGCCGAGCAGGTCCTCGATGCGCTCCCCTGCGATGTGCTGCTTGGTGAAACCGAGATCGGCGCGGGTGCCCGGGAGACACAAGTGATCAGGACCATACTCGTCCCGGCGGGCGGAAGCTCGACGGACGATGCGGTGTTCGCGACCGCTTTGGCGGCCGCGCGGCCATTGGCGGCGCATCTCGACTTCTATCACGTCCATCTTTCCGCCTCCGAGGCCGCAGTGCGGGCTCCGCATGTGGACTTCTGCGTCGGCGAGGCATTGCCGATCGCGCTCGATGTGCTGCGCGGGGAGGAAGCCGACCTGTCCGCCCTTGCTTCGGCCCATGTCCAATCCTTTTGCAGCAGGCACTCGGTGCCTATGCGCGCAACCCCCGGGAAGCTCGGAACCCTTTCCGCGAGCTTCTTGGAAGAGCGCGATCATGCCCGTGACAGGCTGATGTTGCAGTCGAGGCATAGCGACCTCGTGGTGCTGGGACGACCGTCCCACATCGATTACCTCCCGCCGACGCTCATGGAGGATTTGTTGCTGGGTTGCGGGCGGCCGATCTTGATCGCTCCGGATTTCCCGCCGGCGAGCGTGACTGGGACCGTCGTCGTCGGCTGGAAGGAGACCGCCGAGTCGGCCCGGGCCCTCGGGGCGGCATGGCCGTTGATCGAGAAGGCGCAGAACGTGATATTGCTGCATATCGTGGAGGATGAGCCGCGTGTCCCCGAGGCTCTCAAGAACCTCGCCGAACGCATCAAGTGGCACGGCGTCTCGGCGAAAACCGAGGTGATTTCCAACGGCCACCACCCGCTCAGCTATCATCTCGCCCGGGCGGCGGCCGATCTGCACGCCGATCTGCTGGTCGTCGGAGGATTCGGCCACAGCCGGCTGAGGGAGCGCGCCTTCGGCGGCGTCACGCAGTCGCTTCTCGAGCACGCCAATGTGCCCGTGTTCATGATGCACTGATGGACATGGCCGCAAGCGCGCTCCCTTATCCCGCCGCCTGGGAGCGGGTGGCTCTGACTCGCGACAACGCGGCCTATCGGATACGGCCGATCCGCCCCGACGATGCGCTTCGCGAGCGCGCGTTCATCATGGCAATTGAGCCCCGAGTCGCGGTACACGCGCATGATGTGCGCCATTTGCGAACCTTCGGCCGCGTTGGTGGAGCGCTGGGTCCACGTCGACTACCTTCGCAACATGGCGTTCGTGGCGGTCTTGGGCACGGGCGCCGGGGAGCGCATCATCGGCGTCGCGCGTTATTGCGAGGACGGGGCCTGCGGCAGTGAATTTGCCGTTGCGGTGATGGACGAGTGGCAGACGCGCGGCGTGGCGGTCGCGCTGTCGGAACTGTTGATCGACTATGCGCGGATCCACGGCGTGCGCGACCTGCATGCCACCATGCTGGCCACCAACACGCACATGATCGAGCTCGCGCACTGGCTCGGCATGACCACGCACCGCGAGGCGGAAGACCCCACGTTGGTCACTGCATCCCGCCGCCTTTGAGCTACCATGCGCCGATGGCCTGCGCACTCACGAACGGGCGAAGCCTAGCCTCGGCGGCTAATCGACCACCGATCCATCGCCGCGCATGACCTTGTGCACGTCGCCGGGCCCGGAAAGCCGGGACAGGTAGTCGGCGGTGCCACGCATGTCCTGATCCTCGAGACTGCGCCAAAAACGCACCAGATCCTCATCCACGTTGTGGCGGCGGCCCTCGGCCAATTTCTTGAGCTGGGCGACCAGGTAGGTGTATTGCTGGTTTCTCAGCGACGGCACGAACCCCTCGTCGTCCCCATGCGCATCCAGGTGATGGCACGAAGCGCATTGCTCGTGAAAGATGCCCCGCCCGAGCGCGGCGCGTTCGCCGTCGCCGGTGCCCGCCGCAACCGTCATCGGCAGGTTGTTCAAGTAGGCCGCGATGTCGACCCAGGTTTGCGGTTCCTTCAACGTTTTGTGCGCCAGGACACGCTGCATGATGTCGCTATCGCGCTCCTCCGAGGAGAAGTTCGCCAATTGTCGCACGATATATTTGAACCGCTGCCCCGCCAAAGCAGGAATGGCCTGCGCGGCATCTCCCTGCGCGGCATCGCCGTGGCACCGTGCGCAGGAGCGGTGAAACTCGACGGCGCCGCGCTCCTTGTGCGCATCGAGATCGAGGGCGGATTGGGTCAGGCGATCCGCGCTGGCTTCCGACCCTGAGGCCTGGTGGCTCAGGAACAGGCACAATGCAGACAGAAGACAGCCTTTGATCACCCCGAAACCCCCGGTGTTGAGCGAAACCGCGTCGAAGTATCCCCGATCCCCCTGCGGCGGAGGATACGGGATTACCCGTAGCGGCGGCGCTCACGCTACAGTGATAATATTTGATCCTGGGAGTCATGTATGGTCCAACCAGCCGAAAAGGGTGCCGCGCCCACGATTTATGTCGTCGACGACGATGACGGAATGCGCCGCGCTTTGGATACCCTCCTGAGCACGGTCGGCTACAAGACGGCGGTGTTCTCGCGCGCAAGCGACTTTCTGGCGCGTTACACGGCGGACTCCCAGGGCTGCCTGGTGCTCGACATCCGCATGCCGGAGATGAGCGGTCTCGAGGTCCAGAAGCACTTGAATCGCATGGGCTCGATGCTTCCGGTGATTTTCATCACGGGGCATGGCGATGTGCCGATGGCCGTGCAGGCGATGAAAGAAGGCGCCTTCGAATTCATCCAGAAGCCGTTCCGCGACCAGGAATTGCTGGATCACATCAACCACGCGCTCAAACAAGACGCGGAATATCGCAGCACCGCCGCGCGCCGCTCCGACGTGCAGCATCGACTCGACTCCCTGACCCCTCGCGAGAAACAGGTCATGGAACTGATCGTCGAAGGCAATGCGAACAAGGTCATCGCGATCGACCTCGGCCTGAGCGAACGCACGGTGGAGATTCACCGCGCCAAGGTGATGGAGAAGATGGGTGCGCGGTCGGTCGCGCATCTGGTCAAGTTGCACATGACCTTGGGCGACGAAAGCTGAGAGCCCCGCCGCAAACGGGGCCTCGACCCGACGGGCGGCAAGCCTGTCGGCGAGCCTATCGGCGAGCCTATCGGCAAGCATTTCGGCGAGCCTTTCCTCTGAGTTTGCTGCCGTTGATGTTGCTGTGCTGCCGGGTGGGCTTGGCGTCCGATGAAACCGCGCCTGCACTCGAGGAGCGGGCCCTCGCCGCAACCCCGGATGTCGCGCATGGGCGTGCGCTGTATGAGCATTATTGCATCCACTGTCACGAGGCCCGGGGCAGCGGAGGCGGTGACCGCGAGATCCCGCAGCTGGCCGGACAGCAACGCCAATATCTACTGAATCAACTGACAGACATCATCGCGCTCGACCGGTTGGCCCCCAAGATGCACCGCGTTCTCGCTCAACGGGGTCTGTCGGATCCGCAAGCTCTCAGCGACGTGACTGCCTATCTGGCGGCTCAGCCGCACGACTCGCACGGCGAGCATGGGGATGCGCTGCGGCTCGGGCGGGGACGTGAGGTGTACAACGCGCGCTGCGCCGCGTGTCACGGGGCGCTCGGCAATGGGCGGGCGGACGGGGCAATTCCCGCGATCGCGGGTCAAAACTACACCTATTTGGTCGGCCAAATGAACGGCTTCGCCGCCGGGCATCGATCCAAGGCCGATCCAGCGGTGATCGATGCCGTGAGCAAGCTCGCTCCCGATGACATGAAAGCGGTTGCCGACTTCATGTCCCGGTTGCCGCAGAGCGCGGATGCGCGTTATGGAGAGGTCCTGTAGCTCGACGCGGGGACCAGCACCGCCGCTCCCTGCAACCGGCCCTCCCGCAAGTCGTTCACCGCCTCGTTGGCTCGATCGAGCGCATACACGCTCGTCGAGGTGTGAACATGCGCCTCGCGGGCAACGGGCAGGAAGCTCGCCGCGTCCTTGCGCGTGAGATTGGCGACGGACACGAGCTGACGCTCCTCCCACAGGATGCTGTAGGGAAACGCGGGGATGTCGCTCATGTAAATGCCTCCGCACACCACCCGGCCGCCTTTCTTGATCGCCCGCAGCGCCGCAGGCACCAGGGAGCCGACCGGAGCGAAGATGATCGCCGCATCCAGAAGCTCCGGAGGAGCCTGCTCGGAATCTCCCGCCCAGACCGCGCCGACTGAACGCGCAAACGTCTGTGCGGCGGCATCCCCGCGGCGGGTGAAGGCGAACACCCGGCGGTTCTGCCATCGGCAGATCTGCGCGATCACATGAGCTGCGGCCCCGAACCCGTACAGACCGATCGCCGCCCCTGCCCCGGCTGCCGTCAATGAGCGCCAACCGATCAGCCCCGCGCACAAGAGAGGCGCAGCAGCAACCGGATCGGCAAAGTCATCCAGCGGAATCGAAAAGGGCGCCTCGGCGATGACGTGCGTTGCAAAGCCGCCGTCGCGGCTATACCCGGTGAACTCCGGGGTATCGCAAAGATTCTCGCGCGAGGAGCGGCAGTACTCGCATTGTCCGCAGGTCTTCCCCAACCAAGGCACCCCGACGCGCTGCCCCACGGCGAACTGCCTCACGTCCTCGCCGAGCGCCTCGACCTTGCCGACGATCTCATGCCCCGGAACGATGGGATAGCGGACGTGGGGCAGCTCGCCGTCGATGACGTGCAGGTCCGTCCGGCACACCGCGCAGGCCTCGACACGGATGCGGATCTGCCCCGCCAGAGGTTGCGGATCGGGACGCTCCTCGAGATTCATCGGAACGCCGCGCGCTCGCAAGACCATTGCATGCATCGTTGAATACCTCGCGGCGACACTAGGCAGTTACCGAAGAAACATTCGGCAAGCCATCATTGCCAAAGGGACCCGTGAAAGCACAGTGTCTCAGGATATGGCGAAGGCCGCCAAGTGTTGGAGGTCGGGGCGATGTATTCCAGAATCCTGGTTCCGGTCGACGGCAGCGAGGCGTCGTTCGGTGCTCTGAACGAAGCGGTGCAGCTGGCCAAGCAACAAGGCGGCGAGCTTCGGCTGCTGCACATCGTCAAGGCACCGATGCTCGACTACGGATTCAGCGCGGATGACTCATCGCGGCAGGACATCATTGCCGCGCTGTCCAAGATCGGCAAAAGCATACTCGCCAAGGCAAACGCCACGGTACGCGAGCAAGGCCTCGCTCCGGAGTGCCTGTTGATCGAGTCCGTCGCGGGGTCGGCTGCCGCGGTGATTCTCGCTCAGGCCAGGCAATGGCCCGCGAACTTGATCGTGATGGGAAGCCATCCGCGCGGCGGTCCGAGGGCCGTCGGCAGCGATACCGCGGAAGTGCTCAGCGGCTCGCCGATCCCCGTGCTGATGGTGCGCGGGATTGCGGGGCCGGCGGGCAAGCGGCGCGCAGCCCGGCGGAGCATCCCGCATTGGATTACGCGTCGGCATTCCCGCTCACCGCAGAGGTGTAGCTCTAAGTCTCGAGGAACAGCTTGTGAAGCCGCTTGGACTCGTCGTCGGCCAAGCTCTCCAGCAATGAATCGAAGGGCTCCGGTTTTCCGAAAGCATATCCTTGAGCGTAATCGACGCCCAGGCGCCGGAGCTCGCCCGCGATCTCGTCACTCTCCACGTATTCCGCGACGGTTTCGATTCCCAGTCCCCGGGCGAGCTCGACGATCGCCCTTACGGTTGCCTGGGAATTTCGGTCGGATAGAACGTCACGCACGAAACTGCCGTCGATTTTCACCCGATCGACGTTCAATGCCTTCAGGTAGGTCAGGGAATTGGCGCCGGTCCCGAAATCATCCAGTGCGAACCCGCATCCGAGCGCGCCGAGCCGGGTGACCATGCTCTTGGCGCTCGGCAAATTGGTGATCGCGGCCTGCTCGGTGAGTTCCACGCTGATGCAAGCCTTCGGCAGGTTGGCGCTCTTCAAGAGCTGGGTGAAGTGCTGGATGAACGTCTCGTCGCCGATGGACTGGCCGGACACATTGACCGAGATCGTGAGCCCGCGACTTGCCAGCATGGCGCGGTAGGGTCCCAGCATATGCAGCGCCTGCTTCACCACCCAGCGATCGACGGTGGGCAATAATTGATAGCGCTGGGCGGCGTCGATCAGCGGTCCCGGCGAAAGCAGCGACCCGTCGGTGTCCCGCAACCGCAGCAGCAGCTCATAGCCTCCCGCCAGGGAGGGATTTTGCAGTGGCGTGATGCGCTGGGCGAACAACAGCAAACGATCGGACTTCAGCGCGGAGCGCAGCTGCCCGACGGCGAGCATGTCCGCATGGCGGCGCATCATGCTGCTGTCCTCGAAAACGTACAGCTCCGCCCGGTTGCGGCCGCGGATCTTGGCCGCTTTGCAGGCGAGCTCAGCCGCCGCGATGGCTCTCGCCAGGCCATCGGGCATCGGCACCAATGACGACACCCCGCAGCTGATCGACACATCGAATCTTTCCATCGGGGGGCCGATGGCGAACTTCGAGGCCGCCTCCTGCAGCGAGTGGGCGATCTCGAGCGCCTCATCCGGGATCGTACCGGGCAACACCACGGCGAATCGATCCCCCGAAATGCGCGCAGCCAGCGCGCCATCCGGCAGGAACGGCGCCGTCAGCAACTCGGCGACGCGCACGATGAGCTCGTTCCCGAGCTCGAATCCATGCAGCTCGTTCGCGACGCGCACATGGTCTATGTCGAGATAGAGCACGCTGCTCTCGCCGCCGTCCCCTGCGTCTTGCGGGAGATCCGAATACATTTGGTCGAGGCCGCCGCGCGTGTACAACCCGGTCATCAAGTCGAACTGCGCGTCGACGAGGCTCGCCGCCTGCCGCCCGATGTGCCGCGCCAGAAATATCTGCCGGCTCGAGTAGTTGGGAGCATCGGTCGGGTTGTAGAACATCAGCGCCCCGCTGACCTGGCCCCCGTTGCGCTCCATCGGCACGCACAGCACCTTGCACCGGCCAAGGTGCCCCCCTGCGCGGCCTCCGCCATTGACCACCATCGGACGCCGCTGTCGTTGAACCCAGGTGATGAGGTGTTCGCGCGTTTGCGTCCACACCTCGAGGAGCGGCGCCGCGGCGGCCTTGTCGTGCTCGCATTGGATCGTCAGGCGTTTTTCGGGCACATACAGAACGCCGAGGGCGCTGTTGAGCCGCGAGGTCGCCTGGGCGACCAGCTGCTCGAGTATCCTCTTCTCGTCCACGGCGCCGTTCAGATTCGCCGTGAGATTGAACAGCCACTCGAGCTCCGCCGCTCGCCCGGTGAGCACTTCCAACCGCGCGCGGGCCGGCACCGCCGTCGACAATTCCCGATGAATGCAATCGAGAAGCGGTCTCAGTCGCAGCGCAACATCGGCCGCCACCCGGGAAGCTTGGGTCGCCGACTCGGCCAGCCGCTGGCTGACGCAAAAGACGCCGAGCAGGGATCCATCGGATTGCTGTACGGGAATGGCGGACCACCACCGATAGCCCACGCGCATGCCCGCCGCCGGCTGAACGTCGTGCGATTCCGTCCAATCGAGCGAGCGGACCCACTTGGCGACCGGGACACCCGTGAGCTCGCCGTGTTGACCGCGCGGCACGAGCGAGCTGTCGAGCAGGCAGATGCCCGTGAGATCCGCGACCAGCCCGTTCGCCAGCGCCACATAGGATTCGAAGCTCGAATCGCTCGGTCGCACCGACTGTGATGCGATGCTCATTCTGACGCTTTGCTCACGCTGATTCCTCCCATCGCACTCGGCCTTCAATCAGGTTATGTCGGCCGAATGCCGGGGGGATTGAGCAAAATCTCGTGTCAGGCCCGGGCGGCGGAGATTAGAATCCGGGTGGTTGCTCACCGGCGGGAACTTCGAATTGCCGCTATCCGCATTCGACATCGGCAAGCTCAAGCTCGCGGCCCACGTACGCGAAGAACTCGAGCGGGCGGGAATTGCCGCTCAATCGATACGTTGCAAATCCGGCGGCACCCATACGAACAGCAACACCGCCCGGATCATCGTCAAGCTCCACGACCTCGATTTCCACCTGGACTTGAGCGCACGCGACGTCGAGGATTGCGAGGCCATCGTGGCCGGCGAAACCTGGCACGCCATCCACGCATTCATCGGCCGGCTCAAAGGCGCAGGCACGCCATGACTCGCCGGCGATGACGTCCGATCGAGACTGGCGGTGGGAGTGAGATTCGAACTCACGGAAGGGTTGCCCCTTCGGTAGTTTTCAAGACTACTGCCTTAAACCGCTCGGCCATCCCACCTGGAGCTGCATCATCGCCCCTCCCGGAAGTTTACCTGAGGCGCATTGCTCGAGCGTAATCCGGTAGCCCATGCGAGGGCGAAGGGATGTCGTCGTGGACATTGCGACTCGCTACCCATTATGCTGCATTGAAAACCACCCGACCGCATAGGCGCGAGTCTGACAGCCCCCTTAGCCCGCCACTCCGCAGGATCTCCCATCGCTCAAGGCGTCCGCTCGCATGGAGGATAAATCCGCCCTGCTCAACCAGCTGCGCATCGATCGCGACAGCGGGCCGCCGCCGTCCTCGAGATGGGTCCGATGGGTCAGCGCAGCCGCCGTGGTCCTGGCCGTCGCCGCCCTCGGCTGGTTCTGGCACCGCCCGAACGGCATCCCGGTTCACGTGGCCGTGGCGCAATCCGCCGCCGATGATGGCGCAGCCGCCGCTTCCTCAATCCTGGATGCTTCAGGGTATGTGGTCGCCCGCCGTCAGGCCACGGTCGCATCGAAGATCACGGGCAAGCTCAAGGAACTCGACATCGAAGAGGGGGACCACGTCAAGGAGGGACAGGTGATCGCCCGCCTCGACGACACGAACCTGCGCGCCGCTCTGAACGCGGCCCGGGCGCAGCTCGACTATGCCAGGTCCGGTCTTGCCGAAACGGAGGTGAACCTCAAAAACGCCAAACGCGACTACGATCGGCAGACGAGCCTGCTCGGCGGCCACTTCGTGAGCCAGTCGGCCGTCGACAATTCTCAAACCGCGATGGATGCGCTCGCCGCGCAGCTCGCCACCCAGCGCAGCAACATCGAAGTCGCGCAGCGAAACATCGACCTGGCGCAGCGCAATCTCGATGACACCGTGGTGCGCGCCCCATTTTCGGGCATCGTGACCGTGAAGGCTGCGCAGCCGGGCGAGATCGTATCGCCGATCTCCGCCGGCGGCGGCTTCACGCGCACGGGGATCGGAACCATCGTCGACATGGAATCGCTCGAAATCCAGGTCGACGTGAACGAGAATTTCATCAACCGCGTCCAACCCGATCAAAAAGCGACGGCGAAACTGAACGCCTATCCCGACTGGCTGATTCCGGCCCACGTCATCGCGGTGATCCCGACCGCCGACCGCAGCAAGGGCACGGTGACCGTGCGCATCGCCATCGACCAGAAAGACCCGCGTATCCTGCCGGAAATGGGTGTTCGGGTGGCGTTTTTGGGAGCGGCGTCTGACGCCGGCGGCGCTCGAACAGCCGCCGGGGGCGTGGCGCTGCCGCCCGGCGCGGTACAGTCCTCGGGCGAAACCGGGGTCATCTACGTGCTCCATGATTCGACCGTCGAGCGGCGTGCGGTCAGGCTGGGCGCGTCGAACGGCGAACGCGTCGTCATACTCGCCGGCGCGACACCCGGCGAGCGCGTGGCGGTCGGCGATTTGAGCAAGCTCAAGGATGGCGCCGAAATTCACATCGAACCATGACCGCGGGGGCCGCGGTCCGAAACGGAGCGAGACATGAGCGAGAACATCGTGAGCCTGCGCAATGTCGTCAAGCACTACACCCGCGGAAAGCAGGACGTGCCCGTCCTGGACAATCTCAATCTCGACATCGCCGCGGGCGAATTCGTCGCGCTCATGGGCCCGAGCGGCTCGGGCAAGACGACGCTTCTCAACCTCATCGGCGGACTGGACACCCCGACCTCCGGGCAGATCACCGTCGCCGGCCAGCGCTTGGACCAGCTCAAGAGCGGACAGCTGGCCCACTGGCGCGCCAACAATGTCGGGTTCGTGTTCCAGTTCTACAACCTGATGCCGATGCTCAACGCGCAGCGTAACGTGGAGCTGCCCCTGCTGCTCACCCGCCTGTCCGCGGCGCAGCGGGGGGCGAACGCCACGGCCGCCCTCACCCTCGTCGGCGTCGCGGACCGGGCCAAGCACAAGCCTGGCGAGCTCTCCGGCGGCCAGGCGCAGCGCGTGGCGATCGCGCGGGCCCTGGTTGCCGACCCCAAACTGCTGGTCTGCGATGAGCCCACCGGCGATCTGGACCGAAAGTCCGCCGACGAGATCCTGCAGCTCCTGCAAATCTTGAATCGCGAGCACGGCAAGACCATCGTCATCGTCACCCACGACCCGAAGGCCGCGGAATTCGGCAGCCGCCACCTGCACATGGACAAGGGCGCATTGCTGGAATCCGGCACCCTGGCTGCCTGACGGGTCGCGGCGCCATGAAATATCTGCCTTTGATATGGGCTTCGCTGTGGCGCAAGAAGCTGCGGACCATCTTCACGCTGATGTCGATCGTGATCGCATTCCTCCTGTACGGCGTCCTGCAAACCGTCGATTATGCGTTCGAGAATCCCGGCACCGGGGTGACCGGCGCGGACAAGCTCATCACGACCAATAGATTCTCGCTCACGTTGCTGCTGCCTTTTTCCTTCAAACAACAGATCAAGAGCGTTCCCGGCGTCGCGGAGGTCACCTGGATCACCTGGTTCGGCGCGTACTATCAGGAATCCAAGAATTTCGTGTTCGCGCTGCCGATCGACACGGACACCTACTTCAATTTGCACAAGGACGAGTTCATCGTCGACGCCGATCAGATGACCGCATTTCGCAACTCCAGGGCGGGCGCGATCGTGAACGTGGCGCTCATGAAGAAGTTCGGATGGAAGATAGGCGACAAATTACCGCTCCATTCGACCATCTGGACCAACAAGGCCGACGGCTCGCTCAACTGGACTTTCGACATCGTCGGCACATTCGACGCCAAGGACCCGGCCCAGGCCAACCAGCAAGCCTCGACCGTATTGTTCCATTACGAGCTGTTCGACGAGGGGCGCAGCTTCGGCAAGGGCCAGGTCGGATGGTACGAGGAGCGCATCGACGATCCCGCGCAATCCGCGGCCGTTTCCGCCCGGATAGACGCGCTGTTCGCGAACTCGCCGAACGAGACGAAAACGCAGCCGGCAAAGGATTTTGCGATCGCCTTCATCAAACAATTGGGCGACGTGGGCTTCGTCCTGCGCGCGATTCTCGGCGCCGTGTTCTTCACCCTGTTGTTCCTGACCGGCAACACCATGATGCAATCCGTGCGCGAGCGCATCCCGGAACTCGCCGTGCTGAAGACGCTCGGCTTCACGGACGCCAAGGTGCTCGGGCTGGTCATCGGCGAATCGCTGCTGCTCTGCGTGCTGGCCGCGATCGCCGGGCTGGCGTTGAGCTACGCGGTGATGCCGATCGTCGCGCTCGGGATTCAAGGGATCGACTTGTCGCATGGCGCTCAGCCGCTCGGCGTCGGGGTCGCCGTGCTGTTGGCGCTCATCGTCGGGCTTCCGCCCGCGGTGCGCGCCATGCGGCTCAATGTGGTCGATGCCCTCATGGACAAGCGCTGAGCGCGGCGGCCGGGGAGTCATCGAATGTTCAAGCAGTTGTTCGCGTTGAGCTCGATGAGCCTGAGTACATTGCCGCAGCGCCTGGGCTCCTCCAGCGTGATCGTCATCGGCATCGCGGGAGTCGTTGCCGTGCTGGTGTCGGTGTTGGCGATGGCCACCGGATTCCGGCACACCGTGGCGGACAGCGGCCGGCCCGACCGCGTCATCGTGCTGCGCGGCGGCTCCGACGCGGAGCTCAACAGCAACCTGACCCGCGAGGATATAGACACCATCGGCAACGCCCCCGGCCTCGCCAAGGATGCCTCAGGCAAGGCGCTGCTCTCCGACGAGATGCTGACCGTCGTGAACGTCCCGAAAATCGATACCGGCTCGGACTCGAACGTCACGTTGCGCGGTGTCGGCCTGCAGCTTTTGAAAGTGCGCCCGGAGATCACCCTCGTCGAGGGCCGCATGTTCCGGCCTGCCGTTCGCGAATTGATCGCCGGCGCCGGCGCGGCCAAGCAGTTTCGCGGCCTCCACGTCGGCAGCGTGCTGCATCTGCGCAACGCCGAGTGGACCGTGACGGGCATATTCTCGAGCAACGGCGACATCCACGAGTCGGAACTGCTCGCCGATGTCGATACCGTCGGCTCCGCCATCGGGCGCAATGCGGGTTACAGCTCCGCGGTGGGGTTGCTTACGGATGCGGGCGCTTTCGATCGCTTCAAAGATGCGCTCACCACCGATCCGCGGCTGAAGGTCGACGTGGAGCGCGAACCCGACTACTACGCGGAGCAGTCCAAGCAGTTGACGCACCTCATCAACATCGTCGGCAACACGGTCGCCATCATCATGGCCATCGGGGCGATGTTCGGGGCACTCAATACCATGTATTCGGCGGTCGACGCCCGGGGGCTGGAGATCGCCACGTTGAGGGCCATCGGCTTCGGCGCAGCGCCCATCCTTTTGTCGGTGATGATCGAGGCGCTGGCGTTGTCATTTTTGGGGGGCGTTCTCGGGGGGGCGCTCGCGTGGCTCTTTTTCAATGGCCACAGCGTGTCGACGCTCGGTGGCGCCTTCGCCCAGGTGGTGTTCAAGCTGACCGTCACCCGCGCGCTGCTGATCGAGGGCGTCCTCTGGGCATGCACCATTGGCGTGCTCGGCGGCCTCTTCCCCGCGCTGCGCGCCGCGCGCCTGCCCGTGGCGGAGGCGCTGCGCGCGGCCTGACGGGCTTGGCCCTTGAAACGCCGGCGGGCAACCCCATGATCCGCGGGCAGGCCCCAAGGCCAATTTCCGGCCATCGGCTCTGAGGTCCGGCAAGGTGGTAAAATGGCCCCCAGGTTCAATTGTCAGAGGTCTCCAAGGAGGTCTTGAGTTCCATGGCTAATTTCCCGAGCAACAACGCGGCATTCCCCGGATCACGGGTCGACAGCCGCAGCGTCTTCATCACCCGCACCTACACCCACGTGGTGGGCGGGATCCTGGGCTTCATTCTGATCGAAATGGGCCTGTTCGAGTCCGGCCTCGCGATGAACATCGCGAGCTACATGATGGGAATGCCCTGGCTTCTCATCCTGGGGGCCTTCATGTTGATCGGGTGGCTCGCGACCCGCACGGCCCAGACCAGCACGTCCCTCGCCATGCAGTACTTCGCCTATGCCATGTACGTGGTGGTGGAAGCGCTGATCTTCGTTCCGCTGCTGTACATCGCCGAAAGCAAGGCGCCGGGCACGATCGACAGCGCCACCTTGATCACCGCGCTCGGCGCCGGCGGCCTCATGGTGGTCGCGCACCGAACCCGCAAGGACTTCTCGTTCCTGCGTGCCATCCTGATGTGGGGCGGGATTCTCGCGCTGATCGCGATTGCCGGCGGTCTGGTGTTCGGCTTCCAGCTCGGTACCTGGTTCTCGGTCCTGATGATTGGATTCGCGGGCGCGGCGGTGCTCTACGATACGTCGAACATCATCCACCAGTATCCGGAGGATCGGTACGTGTCCGCCGCGATGCAGCTCTTCGCATCGATCGCACTGATGTTCTGGTACGTCCTGCGCTTGATGATGGGAAGCCGCAACTGAGGTCTTCCCGGGACCTGGCCCGCTGAGGGGCCGATCGCCCAAGCCCCGCGGTCGCGCTTTGGCGCTCGCCGCGGGGTTTTTTTATGCGCGCGCAGCGGCGCGCGCGGGGTCGCCGAGCAGCATCGAATCGCTCATGTAGGGGCCGAGCGCAGGCGGTACGATCACGCTGCCGTCGGCCTGCTGGCAGTTCTCCAGGATCGCGACCAGCGTCCGTCCGACCGCGAGGCCGGAGCCATTCAGGGTGTGAACGAGTTCGGGCTTGCCCGTGGCCGGATTTCTCCAGCGAGCCTGTAAACGACGGGCCTGGAAGGCCTCGAAGTTGCTGCAGGAGGAGATCTCGCGATAGCGCCTCTGCGAGGGCAGCCAGACCTCGATGTCGTAGGTCTTCGCGCTCGAGAATCCCACGTCGCCCGCGCACAGCGCGACGACGCGATAGGGCAGCTCCAGCGCCTTGAGCACCGCCTCGGCATGGCCCGTCAGTGCCTCGAGCGCGCCGTACGAGTCCTCCGGACGGACGATCTGCACCAGCTCGACCTTCTCGAATTGATGCTGCCGGATCATGCCGCGCGTGTCCTTGCCGGCGGCGCCCGCCTCGGAACGGAAGCACGGGGTGTGGGCCACATACTTGAGGGGGAGCGTCGCCGCCTCGAGGATTTGATCGCGGACCAGGTTCGTGACCGGCACTTCGGCGGTCGGGATCAAAAAGTATCCGGGATCGCCCTTCACGGCGAACAGGTCCTGCTCGAACTTCGGCAGCTGACCGGTGCCTTGAAGCGCGGCGGCATGCACCAGATAGGGCACGTAGGCCTCCCGGTACCCATGTTCGCGGGTGTGCATGTCGAGCATGAACTGAATGAGCGCCCGATGAAGTTTCGCGAGATGGCCGGTCATGACGACGAAGCGGGCGCCCGAGATGCGGCTGGCGGCCTCGAAGTCCATGCCGAGGCGCGCGCCGACGGCCACATGGTCCTTGGGCTCGAACTCGAACGTGCGCGGCGCTCCCCAGCGCCGGATCTCGAGATTGTCGGCCTCGTCGCGACCGGGCGGGACGCTCGCATGCAGCATGTTCGGTATCCCGAGCTGCACGTCGGAGACCTGCGCCTGTATCCGCTCGAGCTCAGCCTCGAGCCCCGTGAGCTTGGCCGACAGCGATTCCCCGAGCGCCAACAGGGGCGCCGCGTCGCGTCCCTGCGCCTTGGCCTGCCCGGTCGCCTTGGCGTTGGCATTGCGTTCGGCGCGAATACGGTCCGCCTCCACCTGTGCCGCTTTGCGCCGCTCCTCGAGCCCCGCAATCGCCTCCACGTCGAGCACAAACCCGCGGCGCCCCAACTCGGCCGCCACTTTCGGCAATTCAGCGCGCAACAACTTGGGATCCAGCACCTTGTTTCTTCCTCGAGTATTCCGGGTTCCTGCCCCGCATTGTAGGCGTCCCAGCCGCCATCGCCCAACCGGGCGGCCATTTCTCCATCAACCGCGGTCCCGCGCGCGCCGCGCCGCGAGCGCCTCGCCGATTTTGATCTCGAGACCCCGGGGCGCCGGCACGTAGTAGCGACGCTCCGGCATGCTGTCGGGAAAATAGCGCTCACCGGCCGCATAGGCGTCAGGCTCGTCGTGCGCGTACCGATAGCCCTTGCCATAGCCGATGTCCTTCATCAGGCGCGTGGGCGCGTTGCGCAGGTGAAGCGGGACCTCGAGCGAGCCGAGACCCGCGGCATCGGCCTTCGCGGCATTGAACGCCGCGTAGACCGCGTTGCTCTTTGCCGCGCAGGCCATGAACACGATGGCCTGCGCGATGGCGAGCTCTCCCTCGGGACTGCCCAGGCGCTCGTACACCGCACAGGCCTCCAAGGTCAGCGTGAGGGCGCGCGGATCGGCGTTGCCGATATCCTCGCTCGCCATGCGCACGGCCCGCCGCGCGATGTACATGGGATCGCAGCCGCCTTCCAGCATGCGGCACAGCCAATAGAGCGAGGCATCGGGATCGCTGCCGCGAACCGACTTGTGCAGGGCGGAGATCTGATCGTGGAAATTCTCCCCGCCCTTGTCGAAACGCACGTAGGTTGAGCCGATGACGGCGCGCATGGTGTCCGTGTCGAGCCGGCGGCCGCCCGTTGAGGCGGCGCTCGGCGCGGCGGCGCCCGGCGCGGCCAGATCGGCCGCCGTTTCCAGCAGATTCAACATTCGCCGCGCATCACCGTCCGCCGCCGCGAGCAACAGCTCCCGCGCGCCCGCGTCGAGCGTGAGATCGAGCGCCCCCAGCCCGCGCTCGGGATCGCGCAGCGCTCGATCGAGGAGGCTCCCCAGATCGTCGGCTGTCAGCGCCTTCAGCACGTAAACCCTCGCGCGCGAGAGCAGTGCGTTATTCACCTCGAACGACGGGTTCTCGGTGGTCGCACCGATGAAAATCAGCGTGCCATCTTCGACGTAGGGCAGAAAGGTATCCTGCTGCGACTTGTTGAAGCGGTGCACCTCATCGAGGAACAGCACGGTGTCGCGCGTGCCGCGCAGGCTCTTGGCATGCTCCACGACGGCGCGGATGTCCTTGACGCCCGCGAGCACAGCGGACAGCGACAGGAACTCGGCGTTCGCGCCCTTGGCGACCAGGCGCGCGAGGGTGGTCTTGCCGGTGCCGGGAGGCCCCCAGAGGATCATCGAGTGCGGGCGGCCGCTCTCCAGGGCGCGCCGGAGCGGCGCCCCCTGCCCGAGCAGGTGCGATTGACCGACGTACTCATCCAGGGTCTGGGGCCGCAGCCGGTCGGCCAGCGGCCGGTAGGTGCCGTCGCCTGTCCGGGTCACCGGGTCGTCACTTCGCGTTGCGCCCGATCACATCCACACCCGCCGGCGGCACGAACGTGAACAGGTCGGGGGCGAACTTGGGATTCTTGATCGGATGGGTGAAAGACAGCTGCGTGATCTGGTCGAGCTTGTCCGCCAGGAACATGGAGGAGAGCTCGCCGTCCTTGTCGAAGCCGATGCGCACCAGTTGAAAATCGCCGTTCGGGTGCTTGGGCACGAGCTGGAACCAGCGCAGGCCGCCGTCGTTCGGGAGCGCCTTGATGTCGAACTCGGCGCTGACGGAGCCCGTCCCCGAGAGCAGCATCGCCGGCGTGCTCGCGAGCGTCGAGTCCATGTCGCGCACGTTGGCCTGCGCGAGATCCTTGTCGTAGAACCAGATCTGCTTGCCGTCCGCCAGGATGAGCTGCTCCGAGGGGTCGGAGTAATCCCAACGAAATTTCCCCGGCCGCTCGAGATAGAACTTGCCGGCGGCGCTGCGCAGCTCCTTGCCGTGGCCGTCGCTGATGGTCTGCTTGAAGTCCGCGGACCAGCTCGACAGGCCCGCAAGGTAATGATCGACATCCGCCGCGGCCGATGCGGCGCCGGGCGTTGCGGCGCCGGGCAGCGCGCGCAGCGCGAACAGGAACGCCAATGCGAACAAGACCGATCGAGCTTTCTGCACGGTATCTATTCCTCTGGCGGCGGAGCGCCGAAAATTTCGCGCGCCCCGTTGGGCTGCAACGGGCCAACCAAGCCCGCGGCCTCCATGGCCTCGACCAGACGCGCCGCACGGTTATAGCCGATCTTCAGGCGGCGCTGGACGCCGGAGATGGACGCCTTGCGGGTTTCGGTGACGACACGCACGGCTTCGTCGTAGAGCGGATCGGCTTCGGCATCGCCCATGCCGCCCTCGCCGCCCTCCTCGTCGTCCGAGGGGAAACCCGGAACGGCATTGCGCGGGCCGTCGAGAATCTCGTCGATATAGGTCGGGGCCGATGAGGCTTTGAGCCCGGCGACCACCCGGTGTACCTCCGCATCCGAGACGAATGCGCCGTGGACCCGCGTGGGGATGGACGTGCCGGGCGGCAGGTACAGCATGTCTCCGTGCCCAAGCAGCGACTCGGCGCCCATCTGGTCGAGGATGGTGCGCGAGTCCACCTTGGCGGACACCTGGAACGCGATGCGGGTCGGGATGTTCGCCTTGATGAGGCCGGTGATCACGTCCACCGAAGGACGCTGCGTCGCGAGGATCAAATGAATCCCGGAGGCGCGCGCCTTTTGTGCAAGGCGCGCAATGAGCTCCTCGACTTTCTTGCCGACGATCATCATGAGATCGGCAAGCTCGTCGATGATCACCACGATGAACGGCAAGCTGGTGAGATCCTCGACGTCCTCGGCGGCGACGCCCGGAACCCCCTGCGCGATCTTCTGCAGGCGGATCGGGTCCTTGATGGGCGTGCCGGCTTCCTCGGCTTCCTTGACCTTGCGGTTGAAGCCGCCGACGTTGCGCACCCCCAGCATCGACATGAGCTGATAGCGCCGCTCCATCTCGGCGACGCACCAACGCAGGGCATTCGCCGCCTGCTTCATGTCCGTGACCACCGGCGAGAGAAGATGCGGGATGCCCTCGT
Organism: uncultured Gammaproteobacteria bacterium; assembly: GCA_963748995.1. GTDB lineage: Bacteria > Pseudomonadota > Gammaproteobacteria > Steroidobacterales > Steroidobacteraceae > Bog-1198. The sequence continues at coordinate 348,562 of CAVVKU010000022.1, forward strand.
ACACCGAGAGCTCGAGCATTTTCGGATCGATCATGATCATCCGGACGTGCTCGGGGGTCGCCTTGTACACGAGGCTCAACACCATGGCATTGATCCCGACGGACTTGCCGGAGCCGGTGGTGCCGGCGATCAGAAGGTGGGGCATGCGTGCGAGATCCGCGACCACCGGAACGCCGCCGATGTCCTTGCCGAGGGCGAGCGCGAGCGGCGAGCTCACCTCGTCGTAGGGCTTGGATTTGATGATCTCGCCCAGGGTGACGATTTCGCGCTTCTCGTTCGGGATCTCCAGGCCCACCACGGATTTGCCCGGGATGATCTCCACCACGCGCACGCTCACCGCCGACAGCGCTCGCGCCAGATCCTTGGACAGATTGCTGATCTGGCTCACCTTGACGCCGGGCGCCGGACGCAGCTCGAAGCGCGTGATGACCGGGCCGGGTTGCACCGCCACGACCTCGGCCTCCACGCCGAAATCGCGCAGCTTCAGCTCCACCAGGCGGGACATGGCCTCCAACGCCTCGTCGGAATAGGATTGCTCGCGCGCGGGCGGCTCATCGAGCAGCGACAGCGCAGGCAGCTCGCTCGACTTCGGCGCGTCGAACAAAGGCACCTGCCGCTCGCGCTCGACCCGTTCGCTTTTCTCGGGAACGGGGGCCACCGCCTCGATTCGCGGCGGCGGACGGCTCGCGACTTTCTTCTGCTCCTCGCGCACGACCTCCTGGCGCGCCTGCTTGCGCTGCTGGCCCGAGGCGAGCTCTCGCTTCTGCTCCAGTCGCGCTCGCGTCCATTCGATGCTCTTGAGCACCCAGGAGCCGAGCTTGTCCATCACGTCGAACCACGAGACACCCAGAAACAGCGCCACGCCCGAAAACCACAAACCCAGGAGCAGCAAAGTCGCCCCCAGGAAACTCAATCCCGCGGCGCTGCCGTTGCCCACGAAATCGCCGAGCACGCCGCCCGCGGTCTGTGGAAGCGATCTGCCGTCCCAGTGCAGGGTCGCGAGCGCGCAGCTGGTCAGCAGCGTCAGGATGAATCCGGCCGCACGCAGCAGCGTGTTGATTCTCGAGCGCGCATCCGGCAGGGACTGGTTCTTGTGCACGAGCCATCCGGCATAGGCCAGCATGATCGGAAACAAATAGGCGGGCCGGCCGAAGAGGAAGAAGAAGAAACCGGCCAGCCACGCCCCGACCGGCCCGATCCAGTTGCCCACCGGGCCCGCCTCGCCCGTGTTGGCGAAGCTCGGGTCTTTCGCGTGATAGGTGATGAAAGACAGGAGCAACATCAAGGCGAGCGCGCCGAGCGTGACCAGGGTACCCTCGCGGAGCGAACGCGCGACGGCTGCCGACAGCTTGACGCCGGATTTGGGCTTCTTCAGAGCGGCTGCTTCACTCAAACCTAGATCCCTCGAGACGTTTAGCGTTTAACCAATTGAATAATATGCGAAACTGAAAGCCGAACAGAGAGCGATAGTAGCTTAGCTGATTGGCGGTTACCAACCCAGCGCCGCCTTTGCGTGGCGGCGGATGTGCGCAGTTCGTTGGAACTGGCTGGCGCGGGCGGATTTACTTACCATGAACCGGCGCGATAGAGAGGCAGATCATACATGAGCGTTGTCAGGCACAGTCGTCTAATCATCCTCGGGTCGGGTCCCGCCGGATATTCGGCCGCAGTTTACGCGGCCCGGGCCAATCGCGCGCCCCTCCTGATCACCGGCCTGGAACAGGGCGGCCAGCTCATGACCACCACGGACGTGGACAATTGGCCGGGCGACGTAGAGCATCTGCAGGGTCCCCAGCTGATGGAGCGCATGCGCCGCCACGCGGAACGGTTCAAGACGGACATCGTGCTCGACCACATCAACCGGGTGGAGCTGCGCCAGCGACCATTCCGGCTGCAGGGGGACAATGGCGAATACACCTGCGATGCCCTGATCATCGCCACCGGGGCTTCGGCCAAGTATCTCGGCCTGCCGTCCGAGGAGAGCTTTCGGGGCAAGGGCGTCTCGGCCTGCGCCACCTGCGATGGCTTCTTCTATCGGGGCAAGAAGGTCGCCGTGGTCGGCGGCGGCAACACCGCGGTGGAGGAGGCGCTGTACCTGTCAAACATCGCCTCGCACGTCACCTTGGTGCATCGGCGCGACACGTTGCGCGCCGAGAGGATCCTGCAGGATCGGCTGTTCGCCTTGGAGGCAACGGGCAAGGTGGCCGTGATCTGGAACCATACGATCGACGAGATCCTGGGCGACGATACCGGGGTCACCGGGGCGCGGCTGCGCGGACTGCACGGCCAGAGCTCGCGCGTGATCCCCGCCGATGGCGTGTTCATTGCGGTCGGACACCAGCCGAACACGCAGCTGTTCGAGGGTCAGCTCGACATGCGCGCCGGTTACATCGTGGTCAAGGGCGGAAGCGACGGCGATGCCACCGCGACCAGCATGGCCGGCGTGTTCGCGGCGGGCGACGTCGCCGATCACGTCTATCGCCAGGCGGTGACCTCGGCGGGCACGGGCTGCATGTCGGCGCTCGATGCCGACAAATACCTGGAGCGCATCGAGGCCGGGCATCTCGCCAAAGCCCGCACCGCGCACGCTTGACGCCTCTCGCGCGCTCGATTCCTCGAGAGCATCGCAGAGGTCGGCGCGGCCGACTGGAACGCGCTGGCGGGCTCCGCGCAGCCTTTTTTGCGCCACGAGTTCCTGCTCTCGCTCGAGGAGTCGGGCTGCACCACGGCGCGCACCGGCTGGGCCCCGCGGCATGTCATCGTCGAGGACACGCAGGGCCGCATCCGAGGCGCCCTGCCGCTGTACCGCAAGAGCCATTCCCGGGGCGAATTCGTCTTCGACTTCGCCTGGGCCAACGCTTATGCCCAATATGGGATGAAGTACTACCCGAAGCTGCTGTCTGCCGTCCCGTTCACGCCCGTCACCGGCCCCCGTTTGCTGGTGGACCCCGCGATCGCCCCTGACGCCGCCCGCGCCGCCCTGATCCGCGCCGCCACTGATTACGCGCGGTCGGAGGGGCTCTCGTCGTGGCATGTGCTGTTCCCCTCGGGGGGCGATCTTGCCGCCCTGTCCGGGGCGGGACTCATCGAGCGGCGCGACTGTCAATTTCACTGGTTCAACCGGGGCTACGGCTGCTTCGAGGATTTCCTGGCCACCTTTACCGCGGAGAAGCGCAAGAAGGCCAAGCGCGAACGGCGCCGGGTCGCAGAGGCAGGCATCGACTTCGACACCCGCATGGGCGGCGAGATGACCGACGCCTTGTGGAAGACGGTGTACGAGTTTTACGCCGATACCTTCTACCGGCACGGCCACGAGCCCTACCTCAACCTCAATTTCTTCAAGTTGGTGAGCGCCCGCATGCCGGAGCGGCTGATGCTGAAGATCGCGCGCCAGGGCAAGACGCCGATCGCGCTCGCGATCTTCTTCGTGGGCGAAGATGCGCTGTACGGCCGCTACTGGGGCGCCGGGGGCAATTACCACAGCCTGCATTTCGAGACCTGCTACTACCAGGGAATCGAATACTGCATCGAGCACGGCTTGGGCAGCTTCGAGCCCGGCACCCAGGGCGAGCACAAGGTGCCTCGCGGCTTCGTGCCAACCTTCACGAGTTCCGCCCATTACATCGCCGACGAGCGCTTCGCCGCCGCCATTCGCGATTTCGCGGCCCGGGAGGCGCGCGGAGTGGATCATTACGCCGCGGCCGTCAATGAACACGTGCCGTACCACCGACCGGCGGACGAGGAGTTGCACCTCTGACCCGGCTGGTTTGGCTTCCCCCCCATGGCGACCCGGATTGGTTCCCTCCGGTGGATCAGGCGCTGCGCGAGCCGTCCGGGCTTCTGGCTGCGGGAGGCGACCTCACCCCTCAACGGCTGCTCGCGGCGTACCAACGGGGCGTGTTTCCCTGGTATTCGGACCAGCAACCCATCCTCTGGTGGTCGCCGGACCCGCGCATGGTCCTGTTTCCCGACGAGTTCAAGGTCTCCAGGAGCCTCGCCAAGACATTGCGCAACGGCCCGTACACGACCCGGCTCGACACGGCCTTCGACGCCGTCATGCGAGCCTGCGCGGCTCCCCGGCGCTCGGGCGCGGACACCTGGCTCAACGACGACATGATCGGCGCCTACGGCGAGCTGCACCGCCGGGGATTCGGGCACTCCGTGGAGACCTACGCCGGAGAGCGCCTGGTGGGGGGGCTGTACGGCATCCAACTGGCGGGCGTGTTCTTCGGCGAATCCATGTTCAGCCGGGAACGCGATGCCTCCAAGGCGGCCCTGGCACGGCTGGTCGCGGAGTGCGGCGGCCGCTCGATCCGGCTCATCGACTGCCAGGTCGCAAGCTCGCATCTGTCGAGCCTGGGCGCCCGCGAGCTTCCGCGCAGCGAGTTCGTCTCGTTGCTCGAGCGTCACGCGCGGCGCGTTCCGAGCGGCCGCTGGGGGCCCGCGCCCGGCTGAAATTGCATTACCAGGGTGCTTTATGCACAATGCGCCCGGCTTCGTATACACCATAAGGACGCATGTCAAAAGAAGAGGCAATTCAGTTCGAAGGCGAGGTCGTCGAGACCCTGCCGAACACCACATTCCGGGTGAAGCTCAAAACCGGCCACGTGGTCACGGCGCACATCTCGGGCAAGATGCGCAAGAACTACATCCGCATTCTCACGGGCGACCAGGTGACCGTCGAGATGACGCCCTATGACCTGACCAAGGGACGAATCGTCTATCGCGGCCGCTGAAGCCGCCGCAAGCCCGGCCTGAAGCTCCCCCAGGGGCACCCACCGGCGGCCCCTCCTCCCCGCTACCAGCTTACAGCTGGGTCTCCTGACTCTCGTGCGTGAGCAGCGCCGGAGCATCCGCCGAACGCGACTCGAGCTTGAGCTTCTCGCCGTCCTCCGAAACGGTCACATCCACGTGCCCGCCGTTGACGAGCTTGCCGAACAGGAGTTCCTCGGCGAGCGGCCGTTTGATGTGCTCTTGGATGAGCCGGGCCATCGGCCGCGCACCCATCTTCGGGTCATAGCCGCGCTTGGCGATCCAGCGCCGCGCCGCCTCGTCCACCGAGATGGAGACCCGCTTGTGCTCGAGTTGTGCCTCGGCCTCGACCAGGAGCTTGTCGACCACGCGCTCGATCGTGTCCGAATCGAGGGCGCCGAACTGGATCACCGCGTCCAATCGATTGCGGAACTCGGGCGAGAACAGGCGGCGAATCGCCTCCATGCCGTCCGAGGCGGTATCCGACTGGGTGAAGCCGATGCTCGGGCGGCTCATTTCAAAGGCCCCGGCGTTCGTGGTCATGATGATGATCACGTGGCGGAAATCGGCCTTGCGCCCGTTGTTGTCGGTCAGCGTGCCGTGATCCATGACCTGCAGCAGCAGGTTGAACACGTCCGGGTGAGCTTTCTCGATTTCATCGAGCAACAGCACGCTGTGCGGATGCTTGGTGATGGCCTCGGTCAGCAGGCCGCCCTGATCGAAACCCACATAGCCCGGCGGAGCACCGATCAGGCGCGACACCGTGTGGCGTTCCATGTACTCCGACATGTCGAAACGGACGAATTCCACTCCCATCGCGATGGCGAGCTGGCGCGTGACCTCGGTCTTGCCCACGCCGGTCGGGCCCGAGAACAGGAACGAGCCGACCGGCTTGCGCTGGTCGCCGAGCCCGGACCTCGACATCTTGATCGCCGAAGACAACGCCTCGATCGCCTTGTCCTGGCCGAAGATCGTCAGCTTCAAATTGCGCTCGAGATTCTTGAGCACATCGCGGTCCGACAACGAGACGTTCTTCGGCGGGATGCGCGCGATGCGCGCCACGACGTTCTCGATATGGGTCACGGTCACGGAGGGCTCGCGGTTCTCCACCGGGCGCAGCCGCAAATTCGCGCCAGCCTCATCCACCACATCGATCGCCTTGTCCGGCATGTGCCGGTCATTGATGTGGCGCGCAGCGAGCTCGGCCGCCGCCCGCAAGGCCTCGTCCTCGTACTTGATCCCGTGATGCTCCTCGTAGCGCGACTTCAGCCCGCGCAGGATATCGACCGTGTCCTGGATCGAGGGCTCCGTGATGTCGATTTTCTGGAAGCGCCGCGCGAGCGCGTGATCCTTCTCGAATATCCCGCGATACTCGTTGTAGGTGGTCGATCCGATGCAGCGCAGCTCGCCATTGGCAAGCGCCGGCTTGATGAGGTTGGAGGCATCCATGACGCCGCCCGAGGCCGCGCCGGCGCCGATCACGGTGTGAATCTCGTCGATGAACAGAATCGCGCCCGGTTGCTTCTTGACCTCGGCGAGCACGGCCTTCAGCCGCTTCTCGAAATCGCCGCGGTACTTGGTGCCCGCCACCAGGGAACCCATGTCCAGGGAGTAGATGGTCGCGTCGAGCAGCACCTCCGGGACCTGGTTCTCCACGATCATGCGCGCGAGCCCCTCCGCGATCGCCGTCTTGCCGACCCCCGCCTCGCCCACGTAGAGCGGATTGTTCTTGCGGCGCCGGCAGAGAATCTCGATGGTGCGCTCGACCTCGAGCTTGCGGCCGATCAGGGGATCGATCTTGCCTTTGCGTGCGGCTTCATTGAGGTTGGTGGCGTACTTCTCGAGGGCGCTCCCGCCGCCGTCGGCGTCGCGCTCCGGGTCGCCCTGGGCGCCGCCGCCCTCCTCCCGCTCGCTGCGCTCCTCCCCGCCCGCCTTGGACAGGCCGTGCGCGATGAAATTGACCACATCGAGCCGGGATACGTCCTGCATGCTGAGCAGATAGGCGGCGTGGGATTGTTTCTCGCTGAATATGGCGACCAGGACGTTGGCCACCGTGACCTCTTTCTTGCCGCTCGACTGGACGTGAAACACCGCCCGCTGCAGAACGCGCTGGAAGCCCAAGGTGGGTTGCACGTCACGATCCTCGCCGGTCGGCAGGCGCGGCGTGGTCTGATCGATGAACTGTTTGAGCTCCGTTTTGAGCTTCCCGGTATCGGCCCCGCAGGACTTCAAGATCTCACGCACCTTCGGGGTATCCACGATGGCGAGCAGCAGGTGCTCCACCGTCATGAATTCGTGGCGCGCCTCGCGGGCACCGGCAAAAGCGTCGTTCAAGCAAAACTCGAGTTCTTGACTAAGCACTGGTTACGCCTCTTCTAGCGTTGCCATCAGCGGGTGCTGATGTTGTCGCGCATATGCGATCACTTGAGCCACCTTGGTCTCCGCGATCTCGTAAGTAAAGACCCCGCATACTCCTTTTCCCTTGGTATGGACCTCCAGCATAACCCGGGTGGCCTTGGTGCGGTCCATCGCAAAGAATCGCTGCAGGATGTCCACGACGAATTCCATGGGGGTATAGTCGTCGTTGATGAGCACAACTTGGTATAGGGGCGGGCGCTTCAGCTTCGGCGCCGATTCCTCGACAACCAAGCCCGTACCTTCCCGCCCGCGTTCAACGTCGCTCATGTCTTTAGGGTTTATAGGGCGCAGTTTCGCGGTTTACAAGCGCTGATAAGCAAAAGTCCGCCCACGGCGCCAATGTCGCCAATCGGTGTCACTCCACTTTAACAAGGAAAAACAAATGCTTGAGCACACTAGCAGGTAGTCCTATGATTAATCGCTCTGGGCGTGCGGCCTCCTGCCGCGCGCAACCTTGTTGAAGTGACGCGCGCGACCTGAAGTACATGCTGGATACGCGGACGAATGAATGGCTGGCCCGCTTGCAGAGCAACGGCCCCTATGCGGTGTCGATTGCGCTGGCGGTGCTCATCGCGGTCGAGTTCGCACGCATGGCCGTGGCGCTGGTGGGCGGCCACGTGAAGACCCCGGAGCCGGTGATTGCGGCAACCCCGGCCGGTCATCAGCGTCCCGCAGCAAACGTCCAGACCGTGATTTCGGCGCATCTGTTCGGCGTCGCGGTGGCGGACCCGACCACCCAGGATCCTGACAAGGCGCCGCTCTCCAGCGCGAACCTGGTGCTGGCGGGCACGATTGCAACCCAGGATCCGAAACGCGGAATCGCCATCATCAGCGACGGCGGTCCCTCGAAGGTGTACTCGATTGGAGATAATGTGAACGGCGCCTCCTTGTATTCGGTCTATCTGGACCACGTCATCCTCGACCGCGCGGGGACCCTGGAAACGCTGCTCCTGCCTCGGCTGATCGCCGGGTCGCGGGCGGCACCGCGAATGTCGCGCCGGATCGGCGGCGATGCGCGCACGGTCGCGGCGGTCGATAGCGTGCGGCGCATGGTGCAACAAGACCCCGGCCTCCTGGACCAGGTCATGCGCACGGTGCCGTCGTACGACAACGCCGCGGGGAAGCTGCGCGGCTTTCGCGCTTACCCGGGCAGGAATCGCGCCATTTTTAATAAACTGGGGCTGCAGCCTGGAGACTTGGTCACGGCAATCAACGGGCAGGCGCTGGATGATCCGCAACACAGCCAAGAGGTATTCAATACGATCCAATCGTCCAACACCGTTGCCGTCACGGTCGAGCGTGGCGGCCAGAAACAGGAGATCACCCTGAACATCGCCCAGGTTGCCGCGGAGGCCACCCGCGACCTCGAAGGCGACAATCCCGCGGCCGCTCGCGGCGCGCCGATCGGGTCGCCGCCTCCCGGCCCCATGCCTCCGAATCCAACCGAAGTTCCAAACGAATGAAGCGCCCGATGGTCGAAACGCGCTCGAGCTTGCTAAGCGCTTCATTCACGGGTAGCCCATGACGAATTCATTCTCGAGCGGTTGCGTATTCTTCCGGCCGGCGCGGCGATGCCTGGCGCTCGCCTGCGCGATATCGTTCCTGATGGCGCCCGCGGCGCGCTCTGCGCCTCCCGGATCGCCTCAAATGCCGTCGCGCGGGCAGCCGTCCCAGGATGGGGCGACGATCACGCCGAATTACAAGGACGCGGACATCAATCAGATCATCCAGGCGGTGGGCGAGGTCACGGGCAAGAACTTCATCATCGACCCGCGCGTCAACGCGAAAGTGACCATGCTGTCGTCGACGCCGATGTCCCCGGAGGCCTTCTACCAGGCGTTCCTGTCCGTGCTCCAGGTGTATGGCTACGCCGCAGTTCCGGCGGGGAAGGTCATCAAGATCATCCCCAACACCGACGTGAGACAGTCTCCATCCCTCGATCTGCCGCAAAACGTGAGCTCCACCTCGGATGAGATCGTCACCCAGATCATCACCATGAAGAACATCAGCGCATCGCAGCTAGTGCCGCTCCTGCGCCCGTTGATTCCGCAACAGGGACACCTGGCCGCGTACCAGGCCGGCAACATGCTGATCATCTCGGATCGCGCCAGCAACGTGTCGCGCATCATGAAGATCATCGAGCGCATGGACGAGAGCGGCGACGAGCCCATCGAGGTCATCCCGTTGCACAATGCCAGCGCGACGGACGTGGTCCGTACCCTCAATCAGCTCAATTCGGGCGCCGGTGCGGCCGAAGGCGGCTCCCCTGTCAAGCTGGTGGCCGATGAGCGCACCAACAGCGTGCTGGTGAGCGGCGAGAAGTCGCTGCGCCTCAAGCAAAAGGCCTTGATTCTCGACCTCGACACCCCCCGGGCGGGCGGCGCCGGCGACACCGAGGTGCGCTATCTGCTCTACGCCGATGCGGAAAAGCTGGCCGACAAGCTCAAAGGTCAGGCTTCGGCCACCTCCAAGGCGCAGGGCGGCCCGCAGTCCACCGGCGGAGGAGCCGCGGCGGCGGGCGGCGGCGCCGGTGGTGGCGGGGGATCGAATGTCGATGCGAGCGTCACGATCTGGGCGGATGTGCCCACCAATGCGCTCATCATGACGGCGCCGCCGAAGATCATGAAGAACCTCATGGCGGTGATCGACAAGCTCGACATCCGCCGCGCTCAGGTCGAAGTGGAGGCGCTGATCGTCGAGGTGGCCGTCAACAAGAGCGCCAATATCGGCGTGCAATGGCTGTTGGACGGCGGCTCTTCGCTCGGCTACGGGGTCACCAACTTCCCCGGCAGCAGCGGCACGAGCATCGTCGATATCGCCGCGGCGGCTCTGGGCGGCGTCAGCAGCCTTACCAATTCGGCCACCACCAGCGCGACCAGCACCGCCACCGGAGGCGTGGGGACGGGCGCCACGGCTGCCTCCGGGCTTTCCTCCTTGATCCCGAACGGCGCCACGTTCGCGGTCGGAACCTACAATTCCAACACCGGCAAGGGCCTCGCGGCGGTGATCCAGGCGATCCGCAGCGACGGAGCGAGCAACATCATCTCGACCCCGCGCGTGATCACCATGAACAACGAGGAAGCCGAGGTGAAGGTTACGCAGGAGATTCCGCTGGTGACCGGCCAGTACACGAGCTCCACCGCCTCGGTCAACGGAACGACGAGCCCGTTCGAAACCATTCAGCGCGAAGAGGTCGGCACGATCCTCAAGGTGACCCCGCACATCAGCGAGGGCAATACCATCCAGCTCAAGATCGAGCAGGAAGACTCCTCGCCCGGCGCGAAGCTCGCCGATTCGGCCGACATCTCGACCAACAAGCGCTCGATCAAGACCACCATCCTGATCGAGGACGGCGGCATCATCGTGCTTGGCGGCCTGATGCAGGACACCGTGACCGAAAGTGAGGACCGCGTACCGGTGCTCGGGGCGATCCCCCTGCTCGGCAACCTGTTCAAATCGCGATCAGGCTCCCGTCAAAAGAGCAACCTGCTTGTGTTTCTGCGTCCGAAGATCCTGCGCGATCAGCCTGCGACCGAGGCTGTGAGTGACGCGAAATACAATGAGATCCGCGAAGAGGAGAGGTCGCTGCACAAGGGCAAGATCACCTTGTTGCCGGGGGAGAAGCAGCCCGCGATACCCCCCATCCCCAGCAGACAAGGAGCCTATCCGAACGGAACGGGCACGATCGTCGCTCCGGCGCCCCAGCCTGTACCGGGCCCCCAACCGCTGCCGTCGGGCCAAATCGTATCGCCGCCGCAGCCCGCACCGCCGGCCTCTCAGCCTGCTCCCGCGAAGCAGCCGGCGCCGGCCGCCCAACCGGCTCCCGGCGCTGTCGCCGCCCCGGCCCCGCAACCGGCCCCGCCGCAATGAGCGCCGAACTCGAACAGCCGGCCGAGCAACGGAAGCTGTCCTTTCCGTTCGCCAAGCGTCACGGCATCCTGGTGCGGGGAATTGCCGACCAGGCTGCGGACACGGTGTGCCGCCCCGGCGTCACCCCGCAGGCGCTCGCGGAAGTGCGGCGCTTCGTCGGCGTGCCCTTGAAACTCGAGCGGGTGTCGGCCGAGAAGTTCGATGCCCTGTTGCGGCTCGCCTACGAGGCCGGGTCCGGTGCGACGATGCAGATGCTCGAGGGTTTGGACGAGAACACCGATCTCGCGCATCTCGCCGAGGACATCCCCGAATCCTCGGATCTGCTCGAAAGCGACGACGAGGCGCCGATCATCCGGCTGATCAATGCCCTGTTGACGCAGGCCGTCAAGGAGAACGCCTCGGACATCCATATCGAGCCCTACGAGAACCGGCTCGTCATCCGTTTCCGCGTCGACGGTGTGCTGCGCGAGGTCCTGCAGACCAAGCGGGCGGTCGCACCGCTCGTGGTCTCGAGAATCAAGGTCATGTCCAAGCTCGACATCGCGGAGCGGCGCCTGCCGCAGGACGGCAGAATTTCCCTGCGCATCGCCGGCCGGGCCGTCGACGTACGCGTCTCGACGCTGCCCTCGGGCCATGGTGAGCGCGTGGTGTTGCGTCTGCTCGATAAGCAGGCCGGACGGATCGAGCTCACCTCGCTCGGCATGGACCCGAGGACGCAGGAGACCATGGATGAGATCATCCACAAGCCCCACGGCATCATCCTGGTGACCGGGCCGACCGGCTCGGGCAAGTCCACCACGCTGTACGCCTCGCTCGAGCGCATCAACGACAATACCCGCAATATCATGACCGTTGAGGACCCGATCGAGTATTACATCGACGGCATCGGCCAAACTCAGGTGAACACCAAGGTCGAGATGACCTTCGCGCGGGGCCTTCGCGCGATCCTGCGCCAGGACCCCGACGTGGTGATGATCGGCGAAATCCGCGACCTCGAGACCGCCCAGATCGCCGTGCAGGCGAGCTTGACCGGGCATCTGGTGCTGTCCACCCTGCATACCAATACGGCGGTGGGCGCCGTGACGCGCCTGCGCGACATGGGCATCGAGCCATTCCTGCTCTCCTCGAGTTTGATCGGCGTGCTGGCACAGCGCCTGGTGCGGGTGTTGAATCCGGACTCCCGGGAGCCGTTCATGGCGGGCGAATACGAGCGGCGCCTGTTGAACCTCGAGCCCAAGGATGGCCCGGTTCAGCTTTATCGCCCGAGCACCGAGCCGGGCATGGGGTATCGGGGCCGAACCGGGATTTACGAGCTCATCGCCGTGGACGATCACATGCGGACCATGATCCACGACGGCTCCTCGGAACAGGACCTGGAGCGCTACGCACGCTCGTCCAGCCCCGGCATCCGCGACGACGGCCGGCGCAAGGTGATGGCGGGCGAGACCACCCTGGAAGAAGTTCTGCGCGTCACCCGCGAGGACTAGGATGGGCGCATTCGAATACGTCGCCCTCGATGCCCAGGGACGGGAGCGCAAGGGGCTGATCGAAGGCGACACGCCCAAGCACGTCAGGCAGCTGTTGCGCGAGAAGCAGCTTCTGCCGATGGAAATCCAGGAGGCCGCATCGCGCGAGCAGCAGAACCAGCGCAAGCGGCGCCCGTTCATGCGCCGCGGGCTCTCCACGCTCGATCTCGCCCTCCTCACCCGCCAGCTCGCCACCCTCCTGCGTTCCGGGCTGCCGCTCGAGGAGTCGCTGCAGGCCGTCGCCGAACAGACTGAAAAGCCGCGGGTCCAACGGATCATCCTCGGGGTGCGCAGCAAGGTGGTGGAGGGCCACCCCCTGGCCGACGGGCTGCGCGACTTCCCCCAGGCCTTCCCCGAGATCTATCGGGCCACGGTGTCCGCGGGCGAGCAATCCGGCAAGCTCGATTCGGTGCTCGAGCGCCTGTCCGACTATACGGAATCGCGGCAGGTGATGGGACAGCAGGTCAGCAACGCCCTGGTCTACCCGATCGTGCTGTTGATCCTGTGCTTCGCCATCGTCTCGTTCCTGCTGGCCTACGTGGTGCCGCAGGTCGTGGCAGTGTTCGAGTCCGGCCACCAGGAGCTGCCGCTCGCGACCCGGATCCTCATCGGCATGAGCGATCTGATCCGCCATTATTGGGTCTACGGCCTGATCGCGATCGCGGTCGCCGTGTGGGGCTTCCTGCGCTGGGTCAAGGCGCCGGAGGCCCGGCTGAAGGTCGATCGCACCATGTTGCGCACGCCGCTGGTCGGAAAGCTCATCCGCGGCCTGAATACCGGGCGATTCTCCCGCACCTTCAGCATTCTCACCGCAAGCGCGGTACCCGTGCTCGACGCGCTGCGGATCTCGGCGGAGGTGGTCAGCAACATGCCGATGCGCCAGGCGGTCGAAGAAGCCGCGCTGCGCGTGCGCGAGGGCGCGCCCATCGGCAAATCGCTGGCGGCGCGGAAGCTGTTCCCGCCCATGATGATCCACTTGATTTCGAGCGGCGAGAGCAGCGGCGAGCTCGAAAAGATGCTCGAACGCGCGGCCAGCAATCAAGAGCGGGAAATGGACGGTCTCCTGTCCACCATGACGAATCTGCTGGGTCCGTTCATGGTGGTGTTCATGGGCGGCATCGTCATGTTCATCGTAATCGCGCTGCTTCTGCCGATTTTCCAGCTAAATGATCTGGTGAAATAAAAGAGTGCGCATCAGCCTATTGCTCTTGAGGCGTCTTTCCGTTTATAAACCGCGCGTGGTCGATGGGAAGCCGTTGCAGCATGAGCGAGAAACCCGAGTCGGATGAGTTCGAGGAAGAGGATGCGGAGGATGCCGCGCCCGTGGACAACGTCGATGTGGACCACATCATGCGCGACGTCGAGTCGCAGCGCCGCCGGGCTCCCAAAGGCGCCGAGCCGGCGTGGCGGCGGCTCGAGCGCGTGATGGAAGAGCGCCGAACCGCCGAACTGTTGAGCGATTTCGACGATTACGAGATCGGCGACGATTCCGATGAGGCCGACGAGGGCGAGGAAGAGCCTGACGAGAAGGCCGTCCGCAAGAAGAAAAAGCACCGCTGAAGTCCCCACCGGTCGCTGACCACCCGTGATCACCGTTTTCACCGAAGAGCATTTGCTGCGCAACGCCAAGACGGAGCTGTACGGGGGGCGGCTGGTGCCGCCCCACGAGTGTCCGGAGCGCGCCGAGATGGTCATCGAGCGGGTGCGCGCGGTGGGGCTCGGCGATGTCATGGCGCCTTCGCGCTTCGGCCTCGCACCCGTCCTCAAAGTTCATGATCCGGGCTTCGTGGAGTTCCTGAAGAGCGCGTGGTCCGATTGGACCGCCGCCGGCAACTTGGGCGAAGCGATCCCGGACTGCTGGCCGGCGCGTCGCATGTCGCAGCGCTGCCCGGTCGGGATCGCGGGAAAGCTCGGGTACTACGCCATGGCCGGCGAGACCTCGATCAGCGCGGGGACCTGGGAAGCGGCCCGCGCCGCCTCCGATGTCGCCGTGACCGCGGCCAGCCACGTCGAGAAAGGCGCGCGAGCCGCTTTTGCGCTGTGCCGGCCGCCCGGGCACCACGCGGCGCGCGACCTCTACGGCGGCTACTGCTTCTTGAACAACGCAGCCATAGCGGCTCAGTTCCTGCGCGACCGGGGCGCCGATCGCATCGCCATCCTGGACGTCGATTTCCATCACGGCAACGGGACCCAGGACATCTTCTATGACCGCTCCGATGTCCTGTACGTCTCCCTGCACGGAGATCCGGCGCACGCGTTCCCCTACTTCTCCGGCTACGCGGACGAGACCGGTGCGGGCGCCGGAACCGGCTGCACCATGAATCTGCCCCTCGAGCCCGGCACCGGTTTTGCGGCCTGGTCGCAGGCGCTCACGAGCGCGCTCGAGCGCATCCGCGCATTCGCGCCCGACGCCCTGGTGGTCTCGCTCGGCGTGGACACCTTCGAGCAGGATCCGATCAGCTTCTTCCGGCTGAAGTCCGAGGATTTCTCCACTTATGGACGCATGATCGGCGCCGCCAAGTGGCCGACGCTGTTCGTGTTCGAGGGCGGCTACGCCGTCGCGGATGTCGGGGTGAACGCGGTGAACGTGCTGACGGGGTTCGAAGACGCCTGATCCGACCCGCGGATCGCGGGGCCCCGCCGTAACCAATTGATGCGCCTGGGTATGGCCGACACCGACGTTTCCGCGGAAACGCGCTTCGATCGGCAGCCTGACCCAAGATTTCAGGACTGCGGTTCAACTGGTACGGGAATTGCCTCTCTCACCAGGGCTGCAAGTTTCAATGCCTCCGGGTCATGAGCGGCGGACAGATATCCGTCCTGACAGTTCACGTGCGCCACGCCGCCAAAGCGCATGCCGAGGTACTCGAAGGTTTCGCGCCACGCCTGCATGAAGGCTGCCGAGGGTTCGTCGCTGATCGATGTGCACACGACGTAGGCCGTCTTTCCCCTCAACCGGCGACCCTCGGACTTGAGGTCCGGTAATTCCAGGAGATCGGAGATCCGATCGATGAACACCTTCATCGCCGGGCTTACTGCATACCAATAGATCGGCGTCGCAAAGATGATCTGCTCGTGGTCCAGCACGCGCTTCATGAGAGGCTCGAAGTCATCGTCCCTGTTGAGATGCTCGTAGTCATACGATGAGATGCGCTGGCCGGCAAGATCGACGACCTCGATGTTCAACTCCAACGCGATGCGATCGATCAGCCTGCCGGTATTGCCGCGGCGGCGGGAACTTGAAAACAGAGCTATCGCGCTGAGCATCGTTCGGACCTCGATTTTTTCGGCATCCTACAACCTCAACTGCGCTTGAGGTCAATGGGAAGGCCGGCCCGCTGACGCCCGCTCTAGTGAAAGTTCCGCGATTCCACCATGAGTTCGCCGAGCAGCGCCGAGAGATTGACGAGGCGCCGCGCGATCACGTGCAGCACGTCGCCTTCGCGCTGCAGCTGACCGCGCACCTCGAGGAGCCGCGATTCCAGCAAGGGCGCACGCTGCTCATCGGCTATCCGTTTCCAGACGATCACATTCACGAAGCCCGCCTCATCCTCCAGCGTCACGAAAGTCACGCCGCTGGCGCTGCCGGGGCGCTGTCGCGTGATGACGAGCCCGGCCGTGGTGACCCAACGGCCGGTGGGGAGGGCCCAAAGCGACTGGGTATCGATCACCCCGCGCTTCTCGAGCCTGTCGCGCACGAGCGCCAGGGGGTGGCGCCGGAGCGTGAGCCCGAGGCTCGCGTAGTCGGCGACGATGTCATGGCCCTCGCGCGGCGCGCGCAGCAACGGGATGCCCTCCGGGCCCTGGGTATCCGCCGGCAGCAGGGGCAACGGCCGTTCCACCCCGCTCACCTGCCACACGGCGCGGTAGCGATGCCCGCTGAGACGCGCCAGCGCATCGCCCGCCGCGAGCGCCTCGAGATCGCGGCGATCGAGCGCCGCGCGCCCGGCAAGATCCTCGAGGTTTTCGAACGGATGCGCCATGCGCGCCGCGAGCAGTCGCCGGGCGCCCTCCTGCGACAGATGCTTCACCAGCCGCAGCCCCAGGCGCAGCGCCGGCCGGCCATCGTCGCACCGCTCGAGCGTACAGTCCCATTCGCTCACCGTCGCATCCGCCGGGCGCACCTCGACGCCGTGCGACCGCGCGTCGCGCACCAGTTGAGCCGGCGCATAGAAGCCCATGGGCTGGCTGTTGATGAGCGCCGCGCAAAACGCCGCGGGCTCGTGCGCCTTGAGCCAGGCGGAGGTGTAGACCAGGAGGGCGAAGCTGGCGGCGTGGGAATTGTGGACAACGAAATGATTGGCCAAAAAATTGTGATCCCCCTCGATCTTCAGATCGTAGGTGGCCCGGTCTCCGACCGGTTCGATCTGCACGATTCTGTCCCAGTAGATGTCCGAGCGAGACAAACGCAAAAGCTCGGGCGACCCCAGAGCTTCTCCCAAACGTTCAATGACATAGCGTCGAAACCCTATCTTCGCGCCCCCTCGCGCCCGGATCTCACGCATACTGAGACCAGTTCTCTCACCCAGTTCCTTCCAGGTTACTCCGAGCTCGTCGCGATTCCGACGGATCACCGAGCGGATCTCCGCGGGCAAGATGTCGCGCGACATGCGCCCATGACGGGACCGCGCCAGAAATTTTGATTGTGCCCTCTTCCTTTGATCAAGAAATCGGGAACCTATTAGCTTCCAGAATTGGCGCAGCGCGTCGTGGCCCGTAACCGTAACCACTTGATGTTCCAATTGTTTCCCTCTGTAGTTCCTTATACGACGATATAGTCGAGCAATTATCCCCAGACGCAGAAGCAAATACTGAACCTGTAAGGCCAAATGGTGAGAGGCGGTGTCGTATGACGCATGGCCCCCAGAAGAAAAACCGCCGTCCCCCTCCCAAAGGCGTGCTAAGAATAATCCGATATTGTTGCCGCAAAGCTCTAATACCTCAGGCGGTAACTTTTTTGCTCGGGCCCCACAATCCCAGACTCCCAACTTTCGCAACCAAATGACAGCACCAATCTGTTTTTTGCGATCAAGCCTGCGAACACGCACTGAAAAGCATGATCTGTGGCGTTCAACGACCGCTTTTGTATTGGGAAATAGCTCAACCGCCCTGACAAATTCCTGGCAATGCCATGCTTCCGTCGTATAGAAATAAAATGTATTGGGATGACATAGGTTGCCTTCCGCAATCAGGTCGGCGAGGACCAAAACTTTGTGTTGCGGCCATCTTCGACGGCCCGAGATCGGCAAAGAATGCGCCGTCGCCACATGATCGCCGACCTTGAGATCTCCAAGCGGCCGCCACCCAGGCAGGGTCATGAAAGGATGTTCCGCCGTTGCGCAAATTTCGTGCCCTAGCGCCGTGCGCAACCTCCATACGGGCTTCACCCCGCTGCTGATGACGCGCAGCACCTTGCGTGGGCGAAGCAAAAGCTCCGCGTCGCACGCCAGCGTCCTATCAATGTGCGCCCGACCTTGGGCAAGGTCCTCGATAGCCACCCATCTGCCGGTGTCTGCATCCACGATTCGCGTTTCGCCGACGACGCATTCAGGAAATCCGTATTCCCCGAACCCCAAAATCTGATTGAAGATCTGATTCGCGAAGCTCTCCTCGTAGCCCCGCTCGCGCATGCCGTCGATCAATTGACGCTGGAAGGGCTCGAGGCCGCCCTTGCGCTTCCATGCCGCCATGGCGCGCCGCAGGGCGTCGGCCTGTCCGGCAGAGAAGCCGGCGGCGACGATCGACAGTCGCATGACCTGCTCTTGAAAGATGGGGACGCCCAAGGTGCGCCTCAGCACCTCCTCGACTTCCGGGCTCGGATAGCTCACCGCCTCCTCGCCGCTGCGGCGGCGCAGATACGGATGCACCATCTCGCCCTGGATCGGTCCGGGACGCACGATCGCCACTTCGATCACGAGATCGTAGAAATTGCGCGGCCGAAGCCGGGGCAGCATGGCCATTTGCGCGCGCGATTCGATTTGGAATACGCCCGCGGTGTCGGCGCGGCAAATCATGTCGTATACCGCCGCATCCTCGCCCGGCACCGTGGCGAGCGTGAGCGGTCCCGCTTCGCTCGACGCGCGGCCGAAGTCGTTGATCAATCCGAACGCCCGACGGATGGCGCTCAGCATGCCGAGTCCCAGCACATCCACCTTGAGCAGCCCCAGGGCATCCAGATCGTCCTTGTCCCATTCGATGACGGTGCGCTCCGGCATCGCGGCATTCTCGATGGGCACGAGCTCGTCCAGCCGGCCGCGGGCGATGACGAAGCCACCGACATGCTGCGACAGATGCCTTGGAAAACCCAGGATCTCGGCACTCATCGTCATGAGACGACGAACCCTGGGATCTTCCGGATCGAAGCCCGTGGCACGGATGCGCTCGGGGTCGATGCGCTGACCATCCCACCATTGCATGCCGCCTGCCAACCGGTCGACTTCGCCCGCCTCGTAGCCGAGCGCCTTGCCGACATCGCGAAGCGCGCTTCGCGGGCGGTAGCAGATGACGGTCGCCGCCAGGGCGGCGCGCTCGCGGCCGTACTTGCGGTAGATGTACTGGATCACTTCCTCGCGCCGCTCGTGCTCGAAGTCCACGTCGATATCGGGAGGCTCGTTGCGTTCCTTGGAGATGAAGCGCTCGAACAGCATCGACATGCGCGAGGGATCCACCTCGGTGATTTCGAGGCAGTAGCACACCGTCGAATTGGCGGCCGAGCCGCGGCCCTGGCAGAGAATATTCTGCGAGCGCGCATACTGGACCACGTCGTGCACGGTGAGAAAGAACGGCTCGAACTTGAGCTCGGCGATGAGCGCGAGCTCGTGCTCGATCCCCTCGCGAACGGCGGCGGGCGCTCCTGCCGGCCAGCGTCTGGCGCAGCCCCGTTCCGTCAGCCGGCGCAGATGGCTGGTCGGCGTCTCGCCCGGGGGCACGATCTCCTCGGGATACTCATAGCGCAGCTCGTCGAGCTTGAACGCACAGCGCTCGGCCACGCTCAAGGTTTCCTCGAGGAGCGCGGCCGGATACAACTCCTTCAGGCGCGGCAGCGGTCGCAGGTGACGCTCGCCGTTCGGATGCAGCTGGGTGCCCGCCGCGCTGAGCGGCATCTTGAGGCGGATCGCCGTCAGCACATCCTGCAGCGCGCGGCGGCCCCGCCGGTGCATGTGCACGTCGCCGGCGGCGACCTGCGGCAATCCGAGTGTCCTCGCCGAGCGCCTCCAGGAGTTGCAGGCGGCGCGCATCGAAGCCGCCGGTGAGGAGCTCGACGCCGATCCACAGGCGCCCGGCAAAGCGCTCGCGCAGCCAGCGGCCATCGCTTTGCTGGTGGGGCAATGGAACGCGCCCTCCCGGGGGCAGCCAGAGAATCAGGCATCCGTCGAGGGCATTCTCGAGATCCGGGCGCTCGAGCCGGTAGCTGCCCTTCTCGCCGGCGCGGCGCGCGCGGCTGATCAGACGGCAGAGCGCGCCATAGGATGCCCGATCGGTGGCGAGCGCGACGAGCTTGAGCGCGTCATCCCCCGAGGCGGCTCCGCAACGTAACTCTGCGCCGATGATGAGAGGCAGCTCGCATCGCTTCGCCTCGGTGTGCGCGCGCACCACCCCGGCCAGCGAGCACTCATCGGTGAGGGCGAGCGCGCGATAGCCGAGCGCCTTGGCTTGCGCGACCAGTTCCTCGGGCTGCGAGGCGCCCCGCAGGAACGAGAAATTGCTCAAGGCATGCAGCTCGGCGTACATCCGCGAGCCTCAAGCAAACACACCGTGCACATACCAGCACTTGGAGCGTCGCTCCTGAAAAATCCACAGCCGGGCGCCGCCCGCCTGTCGAACGACGTAGTAATCGCGCGCCACATCCTTGCCGTCCCACCAGCCGCTCTCGATGCGCTCGGGACCTTCCTCGAGCATCGAGCGGCTTCGATTGAGCTCGACGATGTCGGCATCGGAGAGTCGCGCCGGTTCGTTCAACAGCCACACGGGCCGCGGCATCTCGGGAACATCGGCCCGCCGACGAGTGGGCCGGCGCGGCGCACTCTGCAATGCATTCACCCGCTGCCAGGCCGCTTCGGGACGATGCTCGGGCACGGGACAAATCCCATAGACCGCCTGCTCACCCAGCCGGGCGCGCAGACGCTCCACCAGTTGCGGCGCCGTGTCGCGGCCGCCGACACCGCCCAGGCAGGCGAACACGTCGAGAGAATCGGCCGAGAGCGGCTGCAGCCGGCCGGACCGAAGCTCCATGGAGAGGATCGGCGCGGCGAGCTCGAGTCGCGCCAGCTTTTGCATCGAGACATCCGTCAAGCGTTTGAGGTCGCCGGTGACGCTCGCCAATCCCAGGTGAACCCGGGTGACAGGCTCGGCACGATGCCTGAGCTTGAGCTCCAGAGCCTGCACGCCCGCCTGCCGCTCCCGCAAAAATTGGGCGCAGCGTCCGATGAGCGGGTCGAGCGCCTTTTGCAAATAGACGACGGTCTCGACCTCGGTCTCGAAATCGCAGCGTTCTCGAAAGCGCTCGCGCGCCGCGAAAGCGCGGCGCGGCGCGCTCTGGCGCGCCAGTGCGATATCGAGATCGAGCACCGCCGCCGGGCCGAAGCGCCGCGCGATGCCCGCACGCGGCAATCGCATCAACTCGCCGATCCGGCCGACGCCCATGGTGCGCAGCGTGGAGAGCCGCAAGCCATCCCAAGAGGTGCAGGCCACCGGCAGCTTCGCCAGCCGTCCCGCAAGCAGGCCGGGATCCTCGATGAGCGCCTTTTGGCCTGCACGGGCCAACCAGAGCGCCGCCAAAGTCGAAGGCGCCGTCGAGCTTTGCGCACGGAGCTGCAGTGCGCTCCATGCCGCATCGATGTCCGCATGCAGTGCCGCGAGCGAGCCGAAGAGCTTCACGCTGCCTCTGATCTCCAAGAGCAGCGCGTTGGGCGGCTCGATGCTCACCCACGGCGTGAATCGCTGTGCGTGCAGGCACAGGCGTTGCAGGCTCGCGTTCATGCCCTGCGGGCCGCCGAGTGCCGGAAACACCACGGCGTACCACAGATGTCTCGGGCGCGAGCGAGCGGGCTCCTGCTGGGGCGGAGGCGGCGGCGAGACGGCCGCCGACGGTGCGGCGGAGGGGCGCCGCGCGGCCGGCGCCTCGGTGGCGGCGAACAGATCCGCCATGGCGGGGGCGCGCGACCGCATGTCAGCTCGAGATGCTGGCGCTCAGCGCGACGGGCGGGGAAGAATCGAGATCGACGGGGCCCGGCCGGCCCCCTTGGACCTTGATGATATCGAGACGCGGGTAGCGATCTCCTCGAGTGAGCAACAGGCGCAACGCCGCCGGTGAAGACTCGAACCGATGGCGCTCAGGCCGAAACAGCACGCCCAGGGACCGCCCCGCCTCAGCCGCCAATTTCAAACGCCTCAACCAGCGGTCGTCGGTACCCTTCAGCCAAAGCAGGACGGCCGCGCACACCCCGGAGCCCAACGCTTGTTCAGCCGCCCACAAGGCCTCCGTCCCGCTGACCGGCCTCACCACCAATAGCCGGTCGAGATCGATTCCGTGTTGAGCCAAGGCAGGTGCGAAAGGCTCATGCGGAGGGGCGATCCAAACCAACCAGGGAGTCTCACCCGGGACCTGTTGGGATTGCGCCAATGCCGGCAGAAAAAGCTGAACTTCGCCGAGGCCCGGCGCATCCAGCAAAACCTCGATGAGCGACGCCGTCGGCCAGCCTCCTCCCGGTAAGCGCGCATCGAGCGTGCTTCGTCCGGTGGACCAAACCGGACGAGACGACGAGAGGCCGGCCGAGGCGTCCCGGGAACTTAACTTCCAGACCCGCGCATCAGCCAGAATATCCGCCAGCGAGGGTGTATCACGCGGCATCCACGTCTTTACCGCGACGAAGCACTCCGACCACCACCCCTTCGATCATCATGGGCTCCTTTTTCAGATCGACGCGGATGGGTTCGAAATCGGCGTTCTCGGGCAAAAGCCACACGATGGTGCCTTCTTGCTTATAGCGCTTGACGGTTACTTCGTTCTCGAGACGCGCGACGACGATCTGCCGATTGCGCACCTCGGGCGTGCGATGCACGGCAACCAGATCGCCATCCAGGATTCCGGCATTTTTCATGCTCATGCCCTGAACCTTCAACAGGTAGTGCGGCGCCGGCTGGAACAATTGAGGATCGATTTGATAGTGCCGCTCGATGTGTTCTTCGGCCAGGATCGGACGGCCTGCGGCGACTCGGCCGATCAGCGGCAGTCCCAATTGTTCCCTCAAAATATCTTTGAGCTGAATGCCGCGCGAAGCACCGGGGATCAAATCGATGACGCCTTTGCGTTGCAAGGCACGCAAATGCTCCTCGGCCGCATTCGGGGATTTGAAGCCCAAGGTGCGTGCAATCTCCGCTCGCGTGGGAGGCATGCCGTTCTCGGCGATCGATGCCTGGATGAGCCTCAAGATCTGAGTTTGTCGGGGCGTGAGATCCGTCATGACGTCACCTGTATATGCAGCCAGTTGACTGTCATTATATACAGTTCGAGAATGCTGGCAAGTGGCCTGAAGGCGCGGTAACTTGCCGGATCCTTCAACAAGCCCAACCCCCAGGAAATCATGAAAAAAGACCCCCAATCGGAGCGGGCGCTCGGGATGGATCGGCCGATCACGCGGCGCGACTTCTTGAACGGAGTCGCGGTCGGAACGGCGGCACTCACGGGAGCGCCCCTGTTCGCCGACAGCCTTGGCGACAGCCCCGGCGACCAACCTACCTCGCCGGCGGGTTCGGCCGATACAGTCTCGACCGCCGCCCAGGATGCGCCCGGCTACTATCCGCCGCTGCTCACCGGCATGCGCGGCAGTCATCCCGGATCTTTCGAATCCGCCCACGCCTTGCGCGACGGAAAGGCCCCGCCCTCGCCCGTCGATACCGGCGAACAATACGATCTCATCGTGGTGGGCGCGGGCATCTCGGGTCTTGCCGCCGCGCATTTCTATCGCGAGCACGCCGGCCGCGCGAGCCGCATCCTCATTCTCGACAATCACGACGACTTCGGCGGCCATGCGAAGCGCAACGAATTCAATCTCGACGGCCATCTCAATCTGCTGAACGGCGGTACGCTGGAAATCGACAGCCCGCGCCCTTACAGCAAGGTCGCGGATGGGCTGTTGCGCACGCTCGGCATCCAAGTCGACAAGCTGATCAAAACCACTCAGCATCCCGATTTCTACAAAAAAATGGGGCTTCAGGAAGGCACCTTTTTCGATCGCGAGACCTTCGGTACCGACAAACTGGTGTTGGGCATGGGCGGTTACCACGCCGATCGATCGGCGCTCGCGCAGTCGGTGTTGCAGGCCCCCTTGTCCGATCGGGCGCGCCAGGAAATCGTGCAGATCGAGACCGCGCAAATCGACTACATGGCCGGAATCTCATCAGCGGAGAAAAAGCTGCGCCTGTCGCGCATGAGCTATGAGGCGTTCCTGCGCGACGTGGTGAAAGTCGATCCGGCCGTCAACACCTACTACCATGCCAGCCACCATGGGTGAATGGGGTGTCGGCACGGACGCGGTGTCGGCACTCGATTGCTGGGGCTACGGCATGCCGGGGTTCCAGGGCATGAAGCTCGCCAAGGGATCGACTCCGCGCATGGGCCCCACGCCTGCGGGCTACGAGGACACCGGCGGCTCCTACAAGCTGCATTTTCCCGACGGCAACGCCACCATCGCCCGTTCGCTGGTGCGCGATCTCATACCGCAGGCCTTCGGCGGGCGCGGCCATGCGGCGGAGGGGCCGGAGGATATCGTCACGGCGCGCGTCGACTATTCGCAGCTCGATCGAGCCGGCGCGCCGATCCGGCTGCGCCTGAGCAGCACCGTCGTTCGCGCACGCCATCTGGGAACCCCCGTGGGCGCGAGCGACGTGGAAGTGACTTACATGCGGTCCGGCGTCGCCCATGCGGCGCGGGCGCGGGGCGTGGTGCTCGCGTGCTACAACATGATGATCCCCTATCTATGCCCGGAGCTGCCGCCCGTGCAGAAGGAGGCCTTGCACAGCCTGGTGAAGACTCCGCTCGTCTACACGAGCGTGGCGCTGACCAACTGGCAGGCCTTCGCCGCGCTCAAGCTTTACGGCGTCTACGCGCCGGGGAGCTACCACACCTACTTCCATCTGAACCCCCACGTCACCATCGGCTCCTACCAAAGCACGAAGTCGCCGAGCGAGCCGATTCTCGTGCACATGGTGCGCACGCCCTGCAAGCCCGGGCTGCCCGAACACGATCAGAATCGCGCCGGCCGGGCCGAGCTTCTCGCAACGCCCTTCGAGACCTTCGAGCACAACATCCGCGACCAGCTCGGCCGTACTCTCAAGGACGGGGGCTTCGATCCGGCGCGCGACATCACCGCGATCACCGTGAATCGATGGCCTCATGGCTATGCGCCGGAGTACAACGTGCTGTTCGAGCCCGAGCTTCCGCAGGACAGGCTGCCGCACGTGGTCGGCCGCGCACCGTTCGGCAGAATCACCATCGCCAACTCGGACGCCGGAGGCGCCGCGTATACCGATTCTGCGATCGATCAGGGTCATCGAGCGGTCATGGAACTGCTGCACGGTTGAGCGCGGGAAGAGCGTCTCATTCGCGACCGCCTGTAAAACTTACACCCCTGCCGGTCGGGGTTGCGGAAGATTTCTTACGATGAGTTAATTTCAGCCGCAAAATTGGGTAAAATCGTCGCCGAGCAGAGACATTAAGAGCCTTTCAGTTGCAATCGACGCGCGAATTTGGCTTTATGTGTGACTGTGTTGCGACGCATTCGAGCCCGGCTTAGCGACTGGACTTGTGTGCGAGGACACGTTCGGATGTTCCGAAACGAATGAATTAACAACCCTAGGGGACTATCTATGACATTTTCCACGACACTCAAGGCCTCAGTCGCCGCGGCCTGCCTCATTGCGTTCGCAGGATGCACGGACCTGAAGCCGATCCAGGCCCAGATCGACGATCTCAAGTCGCAGGTGGCGAAGCTGCAGAGCGACACCGCGAAGGCCGAGAGCGATGCTCAGGCCGCCCAGAGCGCCGCTCAGAGCGCCTCCTCCGCCGCTTCCGGCGCGCAGAGCACGGCGAACCAGGCACTGTCGACCGCTCAGCAAAATTCGCAGGCGATCGAGCAGATCAACGAGAAGATCGATCGTATGTTCAAGAAGTCCGTATCGAAGTAATTCGACCGGTACATCTTTGGAGAACGAACGCCGCGCTCATACCGCGGCGTTTTTTTTGCGGGGCGCCGGCTGGATCCGGCGCTGATCAATAGCGGATCAGCGCAGAGCCCCAGGTAAATCCGCCCCCGAACGCCTCCAACAGCAGCAGCTGCCCGCGCTTCACGCGTCCGTCGCGAACCCCGGTATCGAGCGCGAGCGGCACGGACGCCGCCGAGGTGTTGCCCTGGTCGGCGATGGTCACGATGACGCGTTCCATCGGCAGATCGAGCCGCCTCGCGATGGCCTCGATGATGCGGATGTTGGCCTGGTGCGGAATCAGCCAGTCGAGGTCGCTCTTCGAGAGGTTGTTCGCGTTCAAGGTCTCCGTGACCAGGTGGCCGAGCGTGTTGACCGCGACCTTGTAGACCTCGTTTCCCTTCATCTGCACGGCCGCCCTGCCCTCCCGCACGAGGTGAAATCCCTTGGAGACGCCGTCGGGATACATCAGGAGGTCCTTGTAGCGGCCATCCGAATGCAGACGGGTGCTGATGATCCCCGGCTCATCCGCAGGCTTCAAGATCACCGCACCGGCGCCGTCCGCAAACAGCACGCAGGTCCCACGGTCGGTCCAATCGACGATTCTCGTCAACGTCTCGGCCCCGACGACCAACGCGCATTTCGATTCGCCCAGACGCACGAACTTGTCTGCGACGCCGAGCGCGTACATGAAGCTGGTGCAGGCCGCTTCCAGGCTGAATGCCGGGCAACCGTTCTGAATGCCAAGGCGCTCCTGAAGCAGGGTGCCGACATTCGGAAACACCAGATCGGGAGTAGTCGTTCCCACGCAGATCAGATCGATGTCCGCCGCGGTCACCCCGGCAGCCTCCATCGCGCGCCGCGCCGCCTGTTCCGCGAGATCGGTGGTGGTTTGACCCTCGACCACCACGTGCCGCCGCTCGATGCCGGTGCGGCTGCGTATCCACTCATCGCTCGTGTCGACCAGACGCTCGAGGTCGGCGTTGGTCAAGATCTTTTCCGGCAGGTAGCTGCCGGTGCCCGCAATCCGTGAATACATGGCGACCCTTTATATTTTCAGGGCGCTGCGCCCAGTTCCTGCGCGATCTTCGCCGGCACCCCGTTTCGAGCCTCCATCACGGCGACCTCGATCGCGCGCTGAAATCCGAATAAATCGGCGCCGCCATGGCTCTTGATCACGATCCCGTTCAATCCCACCATCGTCGCGCCATTGTATCGCCTCGGATCGAGACGGGTGCGTAATGCGCGAAGGCTCGGGCCGGCGGCGAGGGCCCCGAGCTTGCGCGCCGTGCTTCGGGTGAACTCCTCGCGCAGCGTATCGGTGATCAACCGCGCAGCGCCTTCCATGGTCTTCAGCGCGACATTGCCGGTGAAGCCGTCGGTGACCACAACGTCCACCTTGTCCGAGAAAATATCGTGCCCCTCGACGAAACCCACGTAGTTCACGCCGCTCGCCCCGATCAAGTTGTGGGCGCTCTGCACGGTTTCGTTGCCCTTGATCTCCTCCTCGCCGATGTTGAGCAAACCCACCCTCGGCCGCTCATGCGCGCCCTCGAGATCCTGGGCCAGCACCGAGCCCATGACCGCGAACTGGCAGAGTTGTTCGGGCGTACAGGAAACGTTCGCGCCGGAGTCGAGCATGAACGTGTGGCCGCCCCGCGAAGGAATTAGCGACACGATCGCGGGACGCTCCACGCCCGGCAGCATCTTGAGCACGAAATGCGCCATCGCCATGAGCGCACCGGTGTTGCCGGCACTGACGCAGGCATTGGCCTGCCCCGCCTTGACGAGGTCGAGGGCGCGGCGCATGGAGGAGTCTTTCTTGCGCCGCAGGGCCTCGCGTGGATGATCGTTCATCTCCACCACCTGCTCGGCGAACAGGCATTCGATGTTCGTCCGCTTGGCGGACGCGACCCGATGCTCGAGCTCGGACCGCCTGCCGACCAACGTGAACCGGACGCCCGGAAATTCTGCGGCAGCCGCGAAGGCGGCCGGCACGCAAACCGAAGGCCCGCAGTCGCCGCTCATGGCGTCGATGGCAATGTGAAGGGGCGCGGACACGGATTGCGCGTCTTTTAAGAAAGCCTCAAACGGCGCTCGAGCCGCCGGCGTTCGGCTCGCGATCTATTCTTCGGCCCCTTCAGCTTCGATGTCCGCCTTGGTCTTCAAGACCTTCTTGCCGCGATAGAAACCATCGCGCGAGATCCGATGCCGGGAATGGGTTTCACCGCTTTTCGAGTCGATCGACACGGCGGGAGCCGCGAGCGCCGAGTGCGATCGGTGCATGCCGCGCTTCGACGGGGTCTTTCTGCTTTTTTGAACTGCCATGAGTGCTATGTCCTGTCACGTTTTCTTCAACAACTCTTTGAGCCCGCCGAAAGGACGGCGCATCGCGTCCGACTTCTCGGCGCGCTCCGGATCCCCGGAAAGGCTCGGCGCGTTGCGGCAACCTTCCGGCTCACCGCAGGCCGGAACGATCGGCAACGCCAACAACAACTCTTCCTCGGCCAGGTCCCGCAACGAGACCTTGCCCCCTGCGGCGCGATACACCTCGCGCTGCGCGTCCGAGGCATCGGCCGCCTCATCCTCCGCAAACTCGACGTGGCTGCTGCCGTTCACCTTCAGGGCGAAACCCTGCATGCAGCGCTGACATCGCACCTGCGGCTCCGCACGAACCTCCACACTCGCACCCGGCCTGCCCGTACCCGCGTTCGAGAACGCAAACCTGGCGTGCACCAGGCCGCGGGTCTCCGTGAGCACGTCCCCGAGCCGATCCAGGTCGGCCAGCTCGTAGACGCGCTCCAGCACCGCGGCATCGCCGGCCAGCTGCGCATAATCGACGAGGTCTGGCGGGCCGGCTGCCATGGGCCGCGTATAATAGGGCGGGTCCCCACCCCTGTCAAAACAAGCGCGTGGTGCAAGTCGTTGTTTTTGAAGTCTCCGCCTGAGCTGATTTTGGCGTCCACATCGAGCTATCGGCGCGCGCTGCTCGCCCGCGTCTACTCCTCGTTTCGCTGGGTGTCGCCCGGCGTCGACGAGCAAGCCCCGCGCCGGAGAATCGGCCCGGATGCTGGTGACCCGGCTGGCGCGCGACAAGGCTCGCGCGGTCGCCGCGCTGAATCCGGATGCCTGGGTGATCGGGTCCGACCAGGCCGCCGTGCTCCTGGACGCATTTCAGCAGGAACGCATTCTCGGCAAACCCGGCACGCCGGCACGCTGCATGGAGCAACTCAGGAGCTGCTCGGGGAAGACGGTTTCTTACCTCACCGGCGTCGCCGTGGTGCGCCGCTCCGCGCAGGCCGAGTTGGAGTTCGTGGACACCACGCGAGTGACCTTTCGCACCCTCGACGAGACCACGATCGAGCGTTACGTCGCCCGAGAATCGCCCCTGGATTGCGCCGGAGGCTTCAAGAGCGAGGGACTCGGCATAGCGCTCTGCGTGTCGATCGATAACGACGACCCGAGTGCGCTCATCGGGTTGCCGCTGATCCGGCTATGCGCCGTGTTGAGGGATCTGGGCTTCGACATTCCCTGAGCTCCCGCGCCCGCCTCGATGCAGGCTCAAGACCGGCGGCGGGCCGCTCGCCGAGACGACTTGCGGGGGATGACCGCGATGGCGTCCAGCACCGAGGCCAGGTCCTCGGGCAACGGCGCACTCACGTGAAACGGCACTTCGGATCCGGGCCAGTCGAACGCCACGGACTGCGCATGCAGGAAGATGCGCTTGAGGCCGTGGCGCTTGAATTCCGCGTTGCGATCGCGATCCCCGTACTTGTCGTCCCCCAGCAGGGGATGTCCCGCAAACGCCGCGTGCACCCGGATCTGATGCGTTCGCCCGGTTGGAATGTCCACTTCCATCAGCGTCGCCGCGCTGCCGAAGAACTGCACCGGCTTGAACACGCTCACCGAGTTCTTGCCCGCCGGAGCCACCCGCACGTGGCGCTCGCCGTGGCTGCGGCCATCGGTCTCAAGCGGAGCGTCGATCCGTTTGGTGCCGAGCTGCCAGCTGCCCGCCACGAGACCGAGATAGGTCTTGTGCATCCCGGACTGGCGGATCAGTGCGTGCAGCGCGACGAGCGTCGCACGGTCTCGCGCCACGCACAGGCAGCCGCTGGTATCGCGATCCAGCCGATGAACGAGCTCCAGCGTCTCGCGCGGTCGCGAGGCGCGAAGCGCCTCGATGACGCCGAAACTCGCGCCGCTGCCGCCGTGCACCGCGACGCCGGGCGGCTTGTTGATCACCAGGAGGTGCTTGTCCTGAAATATCACCGACTTCTCGATGAGCTCCTGAAGGCTGGTCGAGGGCCGGCCGGGCTCATCCGATGAATCGAGTCGCACGGGCGGCAGCCGCACTTCATCGCCGGCTGCCATGCGATATTCGGCGTCGACACGCTTTTTGTTGACTCGCACCTCTCCCTTGCGCAGCAGCCGGTAGACCCGGCTGCGCGGCACGGACTTGAAGTGCCGCATGAGGAAATTGTCGATCCGCTGACCCGCCTCTTGCTCGGTGATGGTGCGCAGCTCGAGCGGGCTTTTTGCCGCCGTGGGCTCCCTCGGTGCTGCAATTACTTCTTTCATATCCCGCATGTTACGCTCGTTCATCCTCTAAGACATTGATTACATTGACCCTAGTTGCCCGCTATGATAATGTTTCAAAACCGTGTCGAGCGCCTACTCTTGTTGAAGGGGAGCGACAGCTCGAATATCTATGTGGGTAGGACGAGCCGACACCGGTTTCGGCGGCGGCCCCGATCATTTGGGGGCGCCGCATATTAGTTGGTTCTGGACATCCAGACCATCGCTCGGCCGATGAGCCAATGCCGGATACCCTTTGGGGATGCCCTTCGGGATCTTTCGGGTTATCCGACAGGCATTAACCGAGAACAAGGCCCCGGGCTTGCTGTATACGTTTTGGCAGAATTGGGTTGAATTGATGCCGTTCGCATGGCTCGCGTTCGGCGTTTCCCTATTCATTGCTGCTGTTGTCACTACGGCGATGGGCCGTGTCGCGGCCCCGGCTTTAATTCTCGCACCCTCCTCGGCCTCTACCATCTTAGTTGGGGCACATGAAAAGAATGCTCGTCAACGCAGTTCAAGAAGAAGAACTGCGAGTCGCACTTGTCGACGGTCAGAAACTCTACGACTTATCGATTGAGATCCCATCCCGGGAACAGAAAAAATCCAATATCTATAAAGGCCGGATCACCCGCGTAGAGCCGAGTCTCGAAGCGGCGTTCGTCGAATACGGGGCCCAGCGTCACGGCTTCCTCCCGCTCAAGGAGGTGTCCAAGGAATATTTCCGCTCCCAGCCTGCGCCGGGCGGAAGGCTCAACATCAAGGATCTCCTGCAAGAGGGCCAGGAGCTCATCGTTCAGGTGGAGAAGGAGGAGCGCGGCAACAAGGGCGCGGCGCTGACCACCTTCATCAGCCTGGCGGGGCGCTTCCTGGTGCTGATGCCGAACAATCCACGCGCGGGCGGCGTGTCGCGGCGCATCGAAGGCGAAGATCGCGATCAGATGCGCGAAGCCATGAACGGGCTGGTCATTCCCGAAGGCATGGGAGCCATCGTCCGCACGGCCGGCGTCGGCCGCTCGACCGAAGAGTTGCAGTGGGATCTCAACAATCTCAAGGCCGCGTGGGACGCCATCGGCCAGGCGCACCAAGGCCGCCCCGCGCCGTTCCTCATATTCCAGGAAAGCGACGCGGTCACACGCGGCTTGCGCGATTATTTCTCGGACGATGTGGGTGAGTGCCTCATCGATCAACCGGAGGCGTTTCAGAAGGCGCAAGAGTACATGCAGCGCTTCATGCCGCCGGACGCGCAGCGCAAACTCAAGCTCTATCAGGATCCGGTGCCGCTGTTCACGCGCTACCAGATCGAAAGCCAGATCGAATCGGCGTACTCGCACAAGGTCACCCTGCCTTCGGGCGGAAGTCTCGTCATCGACCACACCGAGGCGCTGGTCTCCATCGACATCAACTCCGCGCGCTCGACGCGCGGCGGAGACATCGAAGCGACCGCCCGCAACACCAATTTGGAAGCGGCCGAGGAGATCGCACGGCAACTCCGTCTGCGCGACATCGGCGGACTGATCGTGATCGATTTCATCGACATGGAGTCGACCGCCAATCAACGCGCGGTCGAAGACATGCTGCGCGATGCGGTCAAGATGGACCGCGCCCGAATCCAGCTGGGACGGCTCTCGCGCTTCGGCCTGCTGGAGCTTTCGCGTCAGCGTCTGCGCCCCGCGCTGAGCGAGACCACGCATATCAACTGTCCGCGCTGCAGCGGCATGGGCACGATCCGCGGTGTCGAATCGATGTCGCTCGCGCTCTTGCGTCTGATCGGCGAGGAAGCCCGCAAGGAGCGCACCGGGCGCGTCATCGCGCAAGTGCCCGTGGATGTGGCGACGTATCTGATGAACGAGAAACGCGAATGGATGAATCAGATCGAGGCGAGGGACAAAGTGTCGCTCGTCATCGTGCCGAATCCGCACCTGCAAACGCCGGCTTACAGCCTGCGCCGCATCCGCGACGACGAAAAGGAGCTGCCGGAAAACACCACCGTCAGCTACCAGATCGCCGAGCAGCCGGTGCTCGACGATTCCAATATCGGCAGCCGCGACAAGAAGCCCCAGGGCGAGGCGCCTCTGGTGCCGAGCATTCTGCCGGTTGAGGCTTCGCCCATGCCGGCGACACTCGAGCCCGAACCGCCGGCGGCGGCGCCGGTGGCCGCCGTGGCCGCTGCGGCCGCCACCCCACAGCTCGGAGTATTCGTGCGCCTGTGGCGCTGGTTGTTCGGCAGCCCGGCCCCGCAAATCGAGGCCGGCGCCTCGGCGACCGCGGATGCGCAGCCGCAGCGCGAAAGTTCGTCGCATCGGGATCCGCGCCATGAGCGCTACCGGGGCGGGGATCGGGATCGCGGGCGCGACCGCGATCGAAGCCGCGATCGTGATGGGCGCCGGGACGGCCCCCGGGAGGGTGGGCGCGATCGGGACGTGCGGCGCGAAGGCCGGGCACGCGTGGAAGGCGACCGACCTCGAGGTGACGCCGATCGCGCGCGCGGGGACGGCCGCGCCGACGGAGCGCGCCGCACCGAGAGCGCGCGTGGAGCGGAGGCTTCCCGCGGCGACGGCCCTCGCAACGAGGCGCCGCGAGGCGACGCGTCGCGCGCTGAGGGGCCGCGAAACGATACGCCGCGAGGCGAGGTGGCGGCAGCCCGCACGGATCAAACCCCGCGCGCGGAACCCTCGCAGAATCGAAGCGCTGAAGCCGGCGGCGAGCGCCCTGAGCGCTCCGAGCGCGGCGGCCGGGGACGACGCCGGCGCGGCCGCGGCGGGCGGCGCGAAGGCGCTGAGGGAGGCGCCAATGGCCAAGGCGCGACGCCTTCTCCCAACGGCGAATCAGGGACGATCAATGGCGGGCGCGGGGACAACGGGACGCGCGCCGACAGCGGTCGACCCGATCCGGGCCGCAGCGACGCGGACAGTCGGCCGCAGCCCCCACCCTCCCCGCAACCTGCCGCATCGGAGGCGTTTTCGGCGCCGTCGGCACCTGTACCGAGTGCGCCGGCGCCCGCGGCAGCCTCGCGCGGCGAGCCCGCTCGCGAATCCACTCGCGAGCCTGCCGGCGTGATACCTGCTGCGCAAGCGCCCACAGCACCCGGCTCCTCCTCGCAGGAGAAGTACGTGGTGTGGTCGTCCGCACCGAGTGATGTGCCGCGCAGCGGGCCGGACGATCGATAAAGCTTGGGGACGCGCTCCGGCCGGTCTCAACCGGGCCGGCGGGGGCGCAGCCGCAATCGCAGACCGAGGGCCGCGCTGATCGAGATCAGAGCGGCGGCCGCCCCACGAAGGAATGCAATGGCCGCGCCGCTCAACGTGCCGAAGGCGGCATGGCGGCTGACGAAGAACAGCCCGCTGAGAGCGGCCGTCACGACCAGATAGCCGAAGATCCAGATCCACCGCTCCGTACGCTCCAAGCGGCGTGAGGCGAGTTCGTCCCCGGGCTTGCCGGGACGCAAGCCGTACGCCACGATCGCGATCACCACGATCAAGCCCGCGATGGAATTTGCGTCTTGCAGAAGGTGTGCCCCGACGAGCCGGTGGCCGCCCAATTCGACCACGGGCTCCTCCAGCACCGGGAACATGCGCACCCCGCGCGCGCCCTCGTGGGTGAAAGCATCCCAGACCAGATGGGTCACCGCCCCGAACAGCACCCCGCAGGCAGCGAGGACCCACTGCTTGATGCTCGACACGTCGGCGGGCGCTGACGACTCGCGCCAGCGCGCATAGGCGCCGGCGGGCAGGAGCTCGATCAACGGCACCTTGATCAGCCATTGGAACAGCCAATAGGTGGCGAGGCCGACGGGCAGGCAGAAGGTGAGCAGCGCATCGGCGCTGTGGGTCTCGAATCGCGCCGGCTGCCACGGCAGGAAGCGACCGAAGTCGGGAACCATGCTGCCGACGAGCACGGCCGAGAGCAGGCGCCAGCGGGCGAGCAGTCGGCCGAACGGAAGCACGGTGGCCGGGTGGGATAACGTAAACGGCATCAAGAGCTCAGCATGTCATCTGGTTGCAATATTACAGACCTATAAAGGCCGCAGAGTTTACCCCCGCGCCGAGAGCATTCATGGCTACCCACGCAGACGCCGTCATTCCGGGTTCAAAATCCTCGCCGCTCGGCGGCCACCGGCCGAATCCCTGGTTCAACATCCTCGCCGGCGTCGTCATCGTCGCCGGCATCATATATGCCGGTTATCACCTCGCGGATGATTTGTCCGTGGTGCGCGATACGCGGGCGTACCCGTTCGTGCTGCTCGGGATTGCGCTCTTCATCGCGCTGGGATTCGAGTTCGTCAACGGGTTCCACGATACCGCGAACGCCGTGGCGACCGTCATCTATACCCACTCGATGCCGCCCAACCTCGCCGTGGTCTGGTCCGGCACCTTCAACTTTCTCGGGGTGCTCTTGTCGACCGGCGCGGTTGCGTTCGGCATCGTGTCGCTGTTGCCCGTCGAGCTCATTCTGCAGGTCGGGAGCGGCGCGGGATTCGCCATGGTATTCGCACTGCTCATCGCCGCGATCCTCTGGAATCTCGGTACCTGGTACTTCGGGCTGCCCTCCTCCAGCTCCCATACGTTGATCGGCTCCATCATGGGTGTCGGTCTCATGAACCAGGTCATGGCCTCGGGCAACAGCGGCACGAGCGGCGTCGACTGGGGCCAAGCCGCCAAGATCGGCGAGTCGCTGCTGTTCTCGCCGCTGGTTGGATTCAGCCTGGCCGCCGTCCTCCTGCTCGCAGCCATGAAGCTCATCCCCATTCCCGCGCTCTACCGGGAACCCAAGGGCAACCAGCCGCCGCCTGCGTGGATCCGGGGATTGCTGGTATTGACCTGCACCGGCGTGAGCTTCGCGCACGGCTCGAATGACGGGCAGAAAGGCATGGGTCTCATCATGCTGATATTGATCGGCACGGTGCCCACGGCCTACGCGCTGAACCGGACCATGCACGAGCAGGATGTCGACAAGTTTGTCGCGGTCTCCACACAGGCGCAGACCGCCCTGGGAAATTATGCCGTCGGGCCGGCGCCCGCCGATCCGCACGCGGCCGCGGTGGACATCGTGCGCACCCGCTCGGTCACCCGCGAGTCCCTGCCGGCGTTGGTGTCGCTCGCGGCGACCATCCAGCGTCAGGTCAACGGTTTTCATTCGCTCGACAAGGTGCCCGCGGACCAGATGGTCAACATCCGCAACGAGATGTACCTGGTGAGCGAGGGGCTGCGGCTGCTCGGCAAGTCGCCCGCCATCGGCGTGACCGATGTCGACAAGAAGGCGATCGGTCAGTACAAGGCGGCGCTCGATCAATCGACCAAGTTCATTCCAACCTGGGTCAAGGTTGCGGTGGCGATCGCCCTGGGTCTCGGCACCATGATCGGCTGGAAGCGCATCGTCGTCACCGTCGGCGAGCGCATCGGCAAGACTCATCTGACCTATGCGCAGGGGGCATCCGCGGAGCTCGTCGCGATGCTCACAATCGGCGCCGCCGACATGTACGGCTTGCCGGTGAGCACCACCCACGTGCTGTCATCGGGTGTCGCGGGCACCATGGTCGCGAATCGCTCCGGTCTGCAGTGGGCCACGGTGCGAAATCTATTGATGGCCTGGGTCCTCACCCTGCCCGTCTCCATCGCCCTGGCCGGCAGCCTGTACTGGTTGCTGCGCCAGCTGCTCTAACGGCGCAGCTTCTCGATCAGCCGTCGGGACGCCGCCGTCACGACATCGAGGACGTGCTCGAAATCGCGAGCATCGCCGGTGTAGGGGTCGGGAACCTCCGATGAGCCCGGTTCGCCCGCGTACTCCAGGAACAGGTTGAGCTCCGCCCGACAGCGCGCGGGCTGCATCGCCTGAAGATCGCGCAGGTTCTTCCGATCCATGGCCAGGATCAGGTCGAAGTCATCGAAATCACGCCGATTGACCTGCCGCGCGGACAGACCCGACAGATCGATGCCCCGGCGTTTCGCGGCGCTCTGGCTGCGGAGATCCGGCGGTTCCCCGAGGTGGTAATCGCCGGTCCCGGCTGAATCGACTTCGACGTTGAGGCCGGGGTGTTCCTGGGCCAACAGATGGCGAAGCGCGCCTTCGGCGGTCGGACTTCGACAGATGTTGCCCAGACAGACGAACAATATCCTCACCGATCCCGAAGCCCCGCGCGCACCCGCTCCAAATCCTCCCGCGTATCCACCCCCGCCGGCGGCGCCTCGGAAAGCACCAGCACGTGAATGCGCATGCCGTATTCCAGGGCGCGCAGTTGTTCGAGCCGCTCGGTGATCTCGAGCGGGGTCGCCGGCCAACCCGCGAACCGCAACAGGCTCTTCACCCGGTAGGCGTACAAACCGATGTGCCGCAGTGCTCCCTCATAGGTGGCCGGGCGCCCATCCACAAGCCGATCGCGCGGCCAGGGCACCGGAGCGCGGCTGAAATAGAGCGCGCTGCCGTCATGGGCTCGCAGCGCCTTCACGCAGCTCGGGTCGAGAAATTCCTCGAGGCTCGAGATCGGCGCCGCAACCGTCGCGATATCGACGTGGGGACGCTCGCCGAGCGCGGCGGCCGCATCGGACAGCACGTGAGCCGGCATCAGCGGCTCATCCCCCTGCAGGTTGACGACGATCTCGTCGGCGCCCAAGCCGCGCGCACGCGCCACCTCGGCGATGCGGTCGGTTCCCGAGGCATGCTGCGCCGAAGTCAGCGCCACGTCGGCCCCGAATCCCGCGGCGACCGCCTGGACCCGCGGATCGTCGGTCGCCACGATCACGGACGCGGCGCCGCTCGCGCGGGCGCAATCCCAGACCCATTGAATGAGCGGGCGGCCGCCGATATCCGCCAGCGGCTTGCCCGGCAAACGGCTCGCCGCGAACCGGGCCGGAATGACGACGTGAAAATCCGGGCTCACGCGGGCCGGCACGGCGCCCGGCGGCTCGGGGCCCCGGCCGCGCTCAACGGACCACGAGCGGATCATCCGCTCCCAGAACCCGGGCCTCTTCCGGCAGCATCATCGGGATGCCGTCGCGCACGGCATAAGCCAGCCGATCCGATCGGCAGACGAGCTCGAGCGATCCACCCGCTCCCGCGGTCCGCAACGGACCCTTGCAGATCGGGCAGACCAGCAATTCAAGAAGACGTTTATCCATCGACGGTCTCCCGCGGCGGTTCCAGTTCGGCAATCCGCGCGATCACGATATCGAGCAGTGTAGTCGATTCGCCGCCCTCGAAACATGCGCTCACCGGCACGTACCAATGCCGATCGTCGGCCGCGTGTCTGCATTTTACGGCATCTTTCTCCGTCATGAGCACCGGCTTCGCGTCGGGAAAATCGACGTCCGCGGGCGTGAGCCGTGCATGGTCGGGCAGCGCATGACCGATGACCGCGATTCCGTGCGCGCGCAACATGTTGAAGAACCGCTCGGGATGACCGATACCCGCCACCGCGTGAACCTCGAGGCCGGCGAACGCCGGGAGAGGTCTCGTACGCTCGTCGGTGAGGCCCATCGCGCTCCTGGCCTCGAGCTTCATGCTGAAGGCCCCGTCGAGGAGCGCGCGCCCGCCGTTCACCACGACGACGTCGGCGGTATCCAGCCGGGCGCGCTTTTCGCGCAGCGGCCCCGCCGGCAACAACCAACCGTTGCCGAAGCGCCTGTCGCCGTCGATCACCACGATCTCGCAATCGCGTGCGAGCGCGTAATGCTGCAACCCGTCGTCGCTCACCACCACGTCGCACCCGAGGTCCACGAGCAGCTGCGCCGCCGCGGGTCGGTCCCGGCCGACGGCCACGGGCAGGCCGGTGCGGCGCGCCAGCAGGATGGGCTCATCCCCCACGACCGTCGGATCGTCGGGGGAGCTCACCAGGCGCACCCCGCGAAAGGAGCCGCCGTAGCCCCGCGTCACGATTCCGGGCCTGTAGCCCCGCTCGGCGAGGCGCGCCGCCAGCCAGCAGACCAGCGGCGTCTTGCCGGTCCCGCCGACGGTCAGGTTGCCGACGACGATCACCGGCCGTCCCAGCCGGGTGGCTCGTCGAAGCCTCTTGGCGTACAGGAATTGATGCGAACCGGATACGGCTCCGTAGGCGAGCGACAACGGGATCAGCCACCACGGCGGCGCCGGGCGGTCGTACCAGATTCGATTGAGCCAGGATTCGGCGGACATCGGTGCGTCGAGGCGCAGGGGCGCTACTCGGCGAACTGCATTCCATGCAGAGTCGCATACAGCCCGCCGCGGTCGAGCAGCTCGCGGTGGCTGCCCATCTCCACGATGCGTCCTTTGTCGAGGACGATGATGCGATCGGCGCCTTCCACGGTGGACAAGCGATGCGCGATGACCAGCGTCGTGCGGCCCCGCATCAGGGTGGTGAGCTCGGCCTGCACCCGGCGCTCCGATTCGTTGTCGAGCGCCGCGGTTGCTTCATCGAGAATCAGCACCGGAGAGTTCTTGAGGAGCGCGCGCGCGATGGAGATCCTCTGCCGCTGGCCACCCGACAGATTCTGTCCCCGATCCGAGAGCGGTGCATCGAATCCCAACGGCTGTTGCGAGACGAACTCCATCACGTTGGCGGCGCGCGCGGCGGCCTCGAGCTCGGCGTCGCTGGTATTCACCGCATTGAAGGCGATGTTGTTGCGGATGGTGTCGTTGAACAGCACGACATCCTGGCTGACCAGGCTTACCTGCGCGCGCAGGTCGGTCAGCCGGTATTCGCGCACATCGACCCCGTCCAGGAGCACCGCGCCCGACTGCACGTCGTAGAAGCGGGGAACCAGGCCGACCAGTGTGGTCTTGCCGCTTCCGGAGCGGCCTACGATGGCCACAGTCTCTCCGGGTTCGACTCGGAAACTGACCCCGTGCAGCACTCCGCCCTTCCCGCTCGCATATTCGAACGAGACGTTGCGGAACTCGATCGCGCCGCGGGCCCGCTCGATGCGGCGTGTTCCTCCGCTTCCCTCGGTCGGTTCGTCCAAAATCTCGAATACGCTCTGACCGGCGGCAACCCCCTGCTGCAGCGGTCCCCCGATATTGACCAGACTGCGCAGCGATGACGGAATGAGCATGAGCGCCGTGAGGAACGCCCAGAATTGGTCCACCCGCATGTCGTTTGCGAACACCAGCCGAATCGCGACGTAGAGAACGCCCGCGAGCGCCACAGACGCAATGCTCCCAACCACGGGGTTGCTCAGCGATTTGGCGCGGGCCAGCTTCATGTTCGAGGCCCGGTTCAGTTCGTTCGCCTGCTCGAACCGGTCGGTCTGGTGATCCTCGGCGTTGAAGATCTTGATCAGCCGATGAGCGTCGAGGGCTTCCTTCGCAACGCGCGTAATGTCACCCATCGAATTCTGGATGCGCTTGCTGTAGCGGCGGAAGCTCCGATTGGCAATCTGCATGAGCCAGCCGATCGCCGGGGCGGCGACCATGCAAAATAGCGCGAGCCGCCAGTTCAGGTAGAACAGATAGGCGATCAAACCGGCTATCGTCAGTGTATCGCTGATCAACGAGATCGCCGCGCCGGTTGCCGCGCCGGCCACCTGCTCGATGTTGTACGTGAGCTTGGACAGAAGCACGCCGGATTGCTCGCTGTCGAGATAGGCAGTGGGGAGGCGAAGATAGTGCGCGAATACGTCATGCCGCAGGCCCTTGATGACCTGCCGCCCCACCCAGCTCGGATAGTAGTTGCCGACGTAGTCGCCGAGACCCCGCAACGCGAACAGCACGACGACGCCGAGCGGCACCATCCACTCGATCCGCGAGTCTTTGGTGACGAACGCGCCCTTCAAAAAGGTCTGCACCAGGTAAACCAGCCCGAATTGCGTCGCCGCGAACAGGATCATGCCGAGTATGCCGACCATGAACGCCCCGACGTAGGGTTTGGCGTAACCCAGCAGCCTGCCGTAAATGGCCCAATAATTGCCGTCGGGTTTCGAGTGCGAGTCGAGCTCCGCGGCGGTCGCGCTCAAGGCGAGTTGTCCTGGTGCACGGTGGCGATGTTGAGCTGGGCGAAGCCGAGCCGGCCCGCGACATCCATCGCGGTGACGACCGCCTGGTGGGTGGAACGCGCATCGGCGCGGATGGTGATCGGGCCGCGATCCGCGCCGGCCTCCTTGAGAATTGCCGCCCGCAGCGTGTCGGGACTCGAGTTGATGAGCGTGCGCTCGTTCACCCGGTAGCCGCCCTCCGCCGTCACGGTGATCACCAGCGGCTCGTGGGTGCCGTTCGGCACGGGAATCGCGCTCGCCTGCGGGAGCTGGACCCTGACGCGCCCCTCCTGGTTGAACGTCGTCGAGACCATGAAGAAGATCAGCAGCACGAGCAGCACGTCGATGAAGTTGATCAAATTGATCTCGGGGTCTTCCCGACGGCGCGCCCGTATGTTGAGGTTCATGAGCTCACGTCTCGGCCAACAGCCGGCTGCGCTCATCGAGCGCATCCACCAGCTTCATCGCCTCTTTTTCCATCTGAATGACCAGGCGCTCCACCTTGCCTCGAAGGTATCGGTACGCAATCAGCGAGGGTATCGCCACGGTCAGACCGGCGGCCGTGGTGATCAGCGCCTCGCCGATCCCGCCGGACAGGGTCCGGGGATCGCCGAGACCATTGGCGGTGATGGCGTTGAACGCGTGAATGATGCCCGCCACGGTGCCCAGGAGCCCCAGGAGCGGCGCGATGGACGCAATGGTCCCTAGCGTGTTCAGGAACCGCTCGAGGTCGTGTACGACGTGTCTGCCGCCGTCCTCCAGGCGCTCGACCATGAGTTCGCGAGGCCTGAAGCGGTTCGCAAGCCCGATGGCCAGCAATTTACCCAGCGGGGAATTCTGCTCCAGGGCGGCCACGAGCTTGTCGGACAGCTGATCCGCCTCTATCCAGTTCCAGACCTTTTGGGCGAGGTCGCGCGGAACGACCCGGCTCGATTGCAATGTCCAGAGGCGCTCCAGGATGATGGCCACGGAAGCAATCGAGCACAGGATGATCGGCCACATGAAGCCGCCGCCGGCGCGGATAATCTCCCACATTCTGACCTCGTTAAGCTCTTTGAACTGGCGGCATGATACTTGACCGTCCGGGCTTGAGATACCGTCATCGGCCGGCGACGGCCGCTCTTGGTCCGGGGCTCAGGACCTCTCGATCAGGGCTCCGTCGACCAGGGTCAGCACCCGGTCCAGGCGCCCCGCCAGGCGTTCGTCGTGGGTGACGATGACCAGGCTCGTTCCCAGCTCGCGGTTGAGCTCCAGCATGAGCTCGAACACGTGCGCGGCGTTGACGCCGTCGAGGTTGCCGGTCGGCTCGTCGGCGAGCACGAGCTGCGGCTGGGTGACCAGGGCGCGCGCCACCGCCGCGCGCTGGCGCTCGCCACCGGAGAGCTGCGAGGGCCGGTGGGTCAGGCGCTCGGCGAGGCCCACCCGCGACAGGATCGCGGCCGCGCGCTGCTTCGCCGTCCGTCCGTCCATGCGCCGCACCAGCAACGGCATGGCCACGTTCTCGAGCGCCGTGAATTCCGGCAGCAGATGATGGAACTGATAGACGAAGCCGACCGCGCGATTGCGCAATCGGCCGCGTTCCGTGTCGCTCAATCGGTTCATCGCGGCGCCGGCGATCTCGACGGTGCCCCGGGTCGGCAGATCGAGGCCGCCGAGCAGCTGAAGAAGCGTGGTCTTGCCGGAGCCGGAGGCGCCGACGATGGCGATGCGCTCGCCCGAGCGCACCGTGATCGACGCGCCGCGCAGCACCTCGAGCTTCACCGCGCCCTGGATGAAGTCCTTCGCGAGGTCCGTACCCTGGAGCACTATGTTGTTCGAGTTCTGCATAAATGGGTGAAACCCTCAATCGTTGCGCAGGGACTCCGCCGGCAGCAAGCGCGCGGCTCGCCAGGCGGGATAGATGGTCGAGATGCACGCCAGGACGAACGCCACCCCGCAAATCTGCACGAGGTCGCCCAATTGCACATAGGCCGGTAGATCGCTCATGAAATACACCCGCGCATCGAGGAATTTGAAGCCGAGAAGATGCTCCAAAGCATGCACCAGCCGCTGCAGATTCACCGCGATCAGCACCCCGACCAGAAGTCCGCCCGCGATGCCGAGACCGCCGATGAGGCTCCCTTGGACGATGAACACCGACAGGATGCTGCGCGGCGAGGATCCGAAGGTCCGCAAAATGGCGATATCCCGCCGCTTGTCCTTCACGACCATCACCAT
Source organism: uncultured Gammaproteobacteria bacterium (assembly GCA_963748995.1). GTDB lineage: Bacteria > Pseudomonadota > Gammaproteobacteria > Steroidobacterales > Steroidobacteraceae > Bog-1198. The sequence continues at coordinate 391,061 of CAVVKU010000022.1, forward strand.
GGTTGAGACGATGTTGAACGCGGCGACGGCGACCATGAGCGAGAGAATCACGAACAGCATGTGCTTGGTGATCTCGATCGAACGGAAGAAATTGACGTGCTCCTCGGTCCAGTCGTTGACCAGGTAGGCCTCGGCCCCCTTCGGCAGCGCGATCGCGGCGTCGCGCACGATGCGGGGCGCGGCGTAGGGATCGGTGAGGCTCAAGCGCAGCCCGGTGATATCCCCGCCCATGCGCAGCAGGGTCGCGGCATCCTGCATCGCCACGATCGCGACGCGCCGATCGTACTCGTACATGCCCACCGACAGAATGCCGTCGACCCGGAATGCGCGCATCCGAGGCAGCACGCCGATGGGAGTGACATCACCCTGCGGCACCATGAGGACGACGCGGTCTCCGACCCGCGCGCCGAGAGTCTCCGCCAACGCCTTGCCCAGGATCACCCGGTAGCTTCCCGGAACGAGATCGGCGAGCCGGCCCGACTCCAGATGATCATCCAGGTCCGTGACGCGCCGCTCCTCGTCGGGAACCACCCCGCGCATCATCACGCCGGACGATTTGCCCTCGTGAACCATCAAGGCCTGCTCCTCGATGTAGGGTGATGCCGCGGCAACTCCCGGGAAATGCTCGAGTCGCTGAAGATCGGGACGCCAGTTGGGGATGCTGCCGTCGAGACCGGTGATGGTCGCGTGCGCGGTGAGACTCAATATCCGGGTGCGAAGCTCGCCCTCGAAACCGTTCATGACGGACAACACCACGATGAGCACGGCGACGCCGAGCGCCAGGCCCGATATCGCGATGCCGGCGATCAACGAGACGAAGCCGCGCTTCGGTGAAGCCCGAAGGTATCTCAGCCCCAGAAAGCCCTCGTACCAGCCGCGCATCATTCGTACCTCAAAGCCTCCGCGGGTTGGGTTTTGGAGGCCTTCCAGGCCGGGTAGATCGTCGCGATGAGCGACAACAGCATGGCGGCGGCGGCGATCCGGACCACGTCGCCCGGATGCATCTCGCTCGGCAGCCCGGTCGTGTAGTAGACATCGGGGTCGTCCATGATATGAACGCCGAACACGTGCTCGATGAAATGCGCCACCGCGCCCACGTGCAGCGCGAGCGCGACGCCGAGCGCGACGCCGATGAGCGTGCCGAGCCAGCCGATCAACAGGCCCTGGGTCATGAAAACACCCAGGATGCCGCGGGGAGTCATGCCGAGCGTGCGCAGGATCGCGATGTCGGTGCGCTTGTCGCTCACCACCATGACGAGGGTGGCGACGATATTGAATGCGGCGACGGCCACGATCAGCATGAGAATGAGCCCCATCATGGTCTTCTCGATGCGGATCGCCCGGAAGTAAGCCTCGTTCTCCTGGGTCCAGTCCCGGACGACGAATCCCGGCGGCAGCCGCGCCGCAGCCAGGCGGGCCAGTTGCGGCGCCTGAAGCACGTCGGCGAATTTGAGCCGGATCCCGGTCGGGCCGCCGAGGCCGCGCAGCGCCTGTGCATCCTCGAGGTTGATCAGCGCGAGCACGCTGTCCTGTTCCTCCAAGCCCACTTCGAAGATTCCTGCGACTTCGAAATTCTCCAAGCGCGGCACGATCGAATCGCCGGACGCGGAGTCGGGGATCATGACCGTGACGGTATCGCCGACGCCGACCTGCAGCTGGTAGGCCAACATCCGCCCGAGCACGATCCGATTGAGGCCCGGCTGAAGATCCGCCAGCTTTCCCTCGCGCATGGCGCCGTTGATGCTCGACACCTTGGGCTCCAGTGTCGGGTCGATGCCGCGGACGATCGCGCCCCCCATCGCCGGCGGGTGGCTCAGCATCGCGTCCGTATCGAGAAACGGTGCGGCGCCCGTCAGCCCTGCCGCTCCATCGAGCTCCTTCAGCCGGCCGCGCCAGTCGAGAATGGGTGCTCCCGCAGCGGCGGTCAGCGTGGCATGCGCCGATAGGCTGAGCAGGCGTGTCCTAAGCTCGCTTTCGAATCCATTCATCACCGACAGCACGGTGATCAGCGCGAGCACCCCCAACGCCAGACCCCCGAGCGACACCCAGGTGATGAACGAGACGAAAAAGCTATGCTCGCGCGCCAGGGAGTACCGCAGGCCCACGAAAACTGGAACGGGCTGGAACATTCGCGGCGATTAAACCACAGGCGCGGGGGTGCGCGGGGCCGCCGCCCCGGAAATGCAACATAATCAGAGTGTTAAGTGGTTCAAACAATTGGCCGTCGGGTCGGTGCTATCATTCAGCCATGGCACTGAACGAGCGCAACGAACGAGGTCTGCCATGAGCCATCGAACCCTCCTGATCAGTGCAGTACTCGCCGCCGGCGCGAGCCTCGCCGGCCTGGCGCAGGCGGACATCATTGCCGTGGACTCTGGCATCGCCGTCCGGGATTCCAATGGCATCGCTCCGGCCCGCGGCATGACCATGAGCCAGGTGACCAGCAAGTTCGGCGCACCGGTCAGCAAGGTCCCCGCTGTCGGCAATCCGCCCATCTCGCGCTGGGAATATCCCAGTTTCATCGTGTATTTCGAAGCACGACCACGTCATTCACAGCGTGGTCTCCGGATCTGGGGCACCGCCCGCAGAGAGCGCCCCTCAGGCCGCGCCAGCCGAGGCGCCGGCAGCCTCGGAGAGCCCGACGGCGATGGCACCCGCGGCTGCGCCGCCACCCCCCGCGCCGGCTTCCGACACGGGCACTCCGCCGCCCGCGCCGCCGGCGGCGACAGAGCCCGTCGAGCCCCCGCCAGCCCCGTAGATCGCGTAGAATCATCGACTCGAAGGCTCACCGCGACTCGCTCGCGGCGGGCGTTTTTTCGTTTCGAATTCTTCAAAGCATGCCACCGCTATTCGACCCTCTCCTGCCGGCCGCCGCATCCACCCCCGTCAAATGGGGCCAGCTTTATGGCGCGGCCCCCGCGCTCGCCATCGCCGAAGCGGCGTCCAAAGCCCCGGGGCCTCTGATCGTCATCGCCGAGACCCCGCGCGCCGCCGAAACGCTGAGCGAGGAGATCGGATTCTTCTCGAGCGGAGCGATGCCGGTGCACGTGTTCCCCGACCTCGAGACGCTGCCTTACGACAGCTTCTCGGCGCACCCGGACATCACCTCGGCACGGCTCCGGACTCTGGCGGAGCTGCCGCGCGCGCGGCGCGGCGTCTGGGTGGTCGCGATCGACACCCTGATGCAGCGTCTTGCACCGCGCAGCTACATCGAGGCGCATTCCTTGCAGGTTCACGTCGGGGAGACACTGAATCTGGAAGCCCTGCGCGAGCGGCTGGCGCTCGCGGGCTATGCCACGGTGACGCAGGTCGCGGCACACGGCGAGTTCGCCGTCCGCGGATCGCTGCTCGATGTGTTTCCAATGGGCTCGGAAAGCCCTTACCGGATCGATCTGCTCGACCGGGATGTCGACAGCATCCGGTTTTTCGATCCCGACACGCAGCGATCGGGGGAAAAACTGGAGCGCATTCACCTGCTGCCCGCGCGCGAAACGCCGCTCAGCCCGGACGCGGTGCGCGAATTCCGCCGCCGTTACCGCCTGCGCTTCCCGGGCGATCTGACCGAGCACGCCGTCTACCGCGACGTGAGCGCGGGACGCGCGCCGGGGGGGCTGGAATTCTACCTGCCGCTGTTTTTCGAGCGAACCTCGCATCTGTTCGAGTATCTGCCGCCGTCGAGCGTGCTGATCGACATGCAGGAGGCGACCTCGCACGCGGACGGACTCTGGGGCGGAATCGTGGAACGCCACGATCAGCTCTCGCACGATCGCTTCCGTCCAGTTCTCGATCCCGCGGAGATTTACCTGAGCGCCGCCGAGGTGCGCGCGGAAGTTGCCGCGTGGCCCCGCATCGATCTTCGATCCTTCGAGTGGCCGCCCGAGGCCGAAGGAGCCTCCGGGAATCCGGTCCGGAATTTCTCGAGCTCATCGCCGGCCGTCGTACGCATCGATGCGCGCGCGGAACAGCCGGCGGCCGAGCTAGAGGCCCACCTGGCCTCGATCGGCGGCCGCGCGTTGCTCGCGGCCGAATCGGCGGGTCGACGCGAGCTGTTGCTCGAGCTGTTGCGCGGCCGCGGCATCAGACCTCATGTTTTCGACAGCTTTGCGGCGTTCATGGCGGGCGATGCGAGCCTCGGGATCACGGTATCCGCAGCCGCGTCGGGCCTTCGGATCCTCTCACCCGCGCTCGAGATCCTGACCGAATCTCAGCTTTTCGGAGACCGCGCGCGGCAGGAACGCCGGCGGCGCAGATCCGAGCGGGATCCGGCCAAGATACTCAAGGAACTGTCGGATCTGCGGGTCGGCGCCCCGGTGGTGCACGAGACCTACGGCGTCGGCCGCTACGTCGGCCTTCAGACCATGGACGTTGCCGGCTACACCGGCGAGTTCCTGGTCCTCGAATACGCCGACGGCGACAAGCTTTACGTGCCGGTCCAATCGCTGCATCTGGTGTCGCGTTATACCGGCGCGCCGGCCGACACGGCGCCCTTGCACAAGCTCGGCGGCGACCAATGGCAGAAGGCGCGCCGCAAGGCCGCTCAACGCATCCGGGACGTCGCCGTGGAGCTCTTGGACCTGTACTCGAGGCGGGCGGCTCGCGAGGGCGCTTCCATGCAGGCCGCGGAGGCGGACTATCGCGCCTTTCAAGCAGCCTTTCGATTCGAAGAGACGGCCGATCAGGCCACGGCAATCGACCAGGTGCTCGCGGATCTGAAGTCCGGCAAACCCATGGACCGCGTGATCTGCGGCGATGTCGGCTTCGGCAAGACCGAGGTGGCGCTGCGCGCCGCGTTCGTCGCCGTCCAGGCGGGCAGGCAGGTGGCGGTGCTCGTCCCCACGACGCTGCTCGCGCAGCAGCATTACACCACCTTCGTCGATCGATTCGCCGACTGGCCGGTCCGGGTGGAGAGCCTGTCGCGCTTTCGGACCAACAAGGAGGCGACGGCGGTCATCGACGGCATTGCGGCGGGATCCGTGGACGTGGTGGTCGCCACTCATCGCCTGCTGCAGGGCAAGGTGCATTTCAAGAATCTGGGATTGGTGGTGATCGATGAGGAACATCGCTTCGGCGTGCGCGACAAGGAGAAGCTCAAGGCGCTGCGCGCGGAGGTGGATGTGCTCACGCTCACGGCAACCCCGATTCCGCGCACGCTCAACATGGCCATGGGCGGGTTGCGCGATCTTTCATTGATCACGACGCCTCCCGCCGAGCGGTTGGCCGTGAAGACCTTCGTGCTGGAGTGGAACGAAACCATCGTGCGCGAGGCATTGACCCGCGAGATACGGCGCGGCGGCCAGATCTACTACGTGCACAACACGGTCGAGACCATCGAAAAGACCGCCCAGGCGATCCGCGAGCTCGTGCCCGAGGCGAGCGTGGCCGTGGGCCACGGGCAGATGCGCGAGCGCGATCTCGAACAGCTCATGCTGGATTTCTATCATCGGCGCTTCAACGTCCTGGTCTGCACGACCATCATCGAGAGCGGCATCGACGTTCCGACCGCCAATACCATCATCATCGATCGCGCCGATCGATTCGGCCTGGCGCAGATCCATCAGCTGCGGGGACGCGTCGGGCGCTCTCACCACCGCGCCTACGCCTACCTGATCACCCCGCCCCGCAAGGCGATGACGGCCGACGCCGTCAAGCGGCTGGAAGCCCTGGAGTCATTGGAGGAGCTCGGCGCGGGCTTCACGCTCGCGACCCACGATCTGGAGATTCGCGGAGCCGGGGAACTGCTCGGGGACGAGCAAAGCGGCCAGATCGAGGAGATCGGCTACAACCTCTACATGGAGCTGTTGGAGCGGGCAGTCGCCGGCCTGAAGGCGGGCAAGCCGGCCGACCTCGAAAAGCCCCTGCATGCGGGGCCCGAGGTTGAGCTGCATCTGCCCGCGCTCATTCCCGAGGATTATGTGCCGGATGTCCACCTGCGTTTGGTGCTGTACAAACGGGTCGCCGGAGCCGAATCGCGCGAGGAGCTCGACGAGCTCAAGGTCGAGCTGATCGACCGCTTCGGGCCGCTGCCGCCCTACGCCCAGTCCTTGTTCCGGATGGCGCAGATCAAGCTGCGCGCCGCCCAGCTCGGCATCCGCAAGATCGACGCCGGAGCCACCGGCGGCTACTTCATTTTCGACCAGGACAACAAGATCGATACCCGGCGGGTGCTGAAGCTGATTCAGACCCGGCCGAAAGATTATCGCCTCGACGGTCCGCTGAAGCTTCGCTTCACCCACGACGCCCGTACCGAGGAGAATTTGTTCACGGGCATCGAGATGATGGTCGAGCTCCTGGCTTGAGCCACCCCTGCCGGGCCTGCCGGGCCCGCCGCTCGCAGCTCCTAGGTCGACCCCAGGAAATCCATTTTGCCGATTTCGACGCCGTTCGAACGCAGCAGCGCGTACGTGATGGTCTCGTGAAAGAACAGATTCGGCAGCACGAACTCGGTGAGGTAGGACAGCCCGGTGAAGCTGACGGCCCGGGTTCCGAACTTCAGTTCGATGGCCTTGCTCTCGGCCCCCTTCATCTGGTCGGCCTTCACGCCTCTTACGAAGTCCAGGGTCTTGGCGATGCGTTGCTTGAGCTCCTCGAGGGTCGTCTCGGTGTCCTCGTGCTTCGGAATATCGACGCCGGCGAGGCGCCCCGCCGCACCCTTGGCGGTATCACACGCGATTTGAACCTGCCGGCCCAGGGGAAACATGTCCGGAAACAGGCGCGCCTGCACCAGGACTGCCGGGTCGAATTTCCGCGCCGCGGCGTGCGCGGCCGCCTTGTCGAGCAGCGCGGATAAGTTGGTGAGCGCGCGCGTCAGCACGGGGATGCAGAGATCGTGGATGGAAATGGTCACTGTCATTGCTCCTGGATGCGACCCGCAAATGCGGGTCGCTACTTTAGCGGAAGTCCGATGCAATCAGTAGAATACCGGGAGGAGGTCGAGTGACGCTGACGGGAGTGGTCAATGCTGCCGGTATCTGATGCCTGCGAACGCAACAAGGAGCCGATTCTCGCGGTGCTGCGCGTGTGCCTTGCCGGGCGGACCCAGGTGCTCGAGATCGGCAGCGGCACCGGCCAGCATGCGGTGCATTTCGCACGCCACCTGTCGCACCTCGACTGGCATCCCACCGAGCAGCTGATCTATCTGCCGGACTTGGCCGCCCGCGTGCGCGTGGAAGGACGCGCCAATTTGCGCCCTCCGACGGTCCTGGACGTCCGTCAGGCCGTTTGGCCCGCCCGCTCCGTCGATGCGGTGTTCACCGCAAACACCCTGCATATCATGTCGTGGGCCGCGGTGGGCGCGTTGTACCGGGGGGTGGCGGAAGTCCTGGTGGCCGGTGGAGTACTGTGCATCTACGGTCCATTTCGTTACGACGGAAAATATACGTCCGACAGCAACCGCGAATTCGACGCCATGCTGCGGGAACGTGATCCGCTTTCCGGCATCCGCGACATCGAGGCTCTCGGCGAACTCGCTGCTTCCTACGGCTTGTCGCTGGTCGCGGACCACGATCTGCCTGCCAACAACCGGCTGCTCGTGTTCCAAAAGGAGCCCGGCCCGGGATATTAAAAAAGGGGCTCGTGCCGTGCCGCGCGAGCCCCTACTTCATCCGTGCCTGCCGTCCCTTGCGAACGGCCGTTCAGACCCCGATCAATTCGGAGCGACTTCGATCTCGTTGTTGACCGAATTCACGCCGTCCGTGTCCTTCGCGATCATGCCGGCCAGGTCGCGCGCATCCTTGGTGGGCGCCGTCCCACTCAGCCAAACCACGCCATTCGCATCGGTATCCACCTTTACGTGAGTGAGCGTGGACATGTGCTTGGCAGCCAGCTTGGTTTTCACCTTGGTCGTGATCACCGAATCCTTGACGTAATGATGGTCGCCCATATCGTCGCCGAATGCCAAAGGCAGGTACGCCGCTGCGGCCGCCATCACTCCGATCAGTACCAATTTTTTCATTGCAGTCCCCTCTGATTTAAATTTGAGTTCGCCGCGATCAGCTTGCCGACAGCGGTTTGAAGGAGAACTTCTGACCCGCCACGGCCGCCTGATACATCAGCCCGCCCTTTGCGATGGTGAATACCGCCATTCCCTTGTAGTAATGGCCGACCGTGGTCGCGTCCTTCTCGCCGCCGCTGGCGCCGGCCTGCTCGCCGGTGGTGCTCGCGCTCGCGTCGGCGCTCGCGGTGATCGCCGTCACGCTGGCGTCGGCGCCGAACTCGAAGTTGCCCGACTCGAATTCATCCAGGGCGCGCTTGTCGCGGAAGAAAATGATCTCGCTGAACGCCTTGCCGCCGGCCTGAAAGCCGACGCTCACCTGCGCCAGTGTGGCCTCACCGACTTGCTGGCCGCCGACGAACACACCGCCCTTGCCGCCCGCGCCCCCCACGATGAAGGCGCCCTCGCCGACATTCGGAAACACCGCATAGGCATAGCTATGCGTGAAGAAATGCGCGCTCTTGCCCGCGTGTTTGAAGAGCGAGACGGTGTCGGCGTATTTTTCGGCCGACGGCTCCGCTTGCACTGCAGTTGACAAACAGACGGTCAGAGCCGCCGCCGCTACAAAGGCATTGATTAGGTTTTTCATGGTGGCCACACGATAAGAGGGCGTGGCGGGGAGGTCTGTAGGATACGGCATCGAGTTGCGCGAGGACGATTCCCACAGATCGCGGGCGCGCAAGAGCGTGCCGACTGCGATAAAGGGGTGCGGCGGCCGTGCGCGCCGCACCCCGACGTTCGCTAGCCCTTGGCCAGGTTCTCCGCCGCGAATTCCCAGTTGGCGAGCTTGTCGATCAACGCATTGGCGTAGTCGACGCGCTTGTTCTGGTAGTCGAGGTAATAGGCGTGCTCCCACACGTCGATTGTGAGCAGCGGCTTCTGGCCGTGCGCGATCGGCGTGTCTGCATTGCCGGTTTTCACAATCTTGAGCTTGTCGCCATCGAGCACCACCCAGGCCCAGCCGCTGCCGAATTGCTGAACCGCCGCGTTGGAAAGCTCTTTCCTGAACGCATCCACGCTGCCGAACGCAGCATCGATTTTCGCCTTGAGGGCGGCCGGCGGCTCGCCGCCGCCCTTGGGCTTGAGGCTTTTCCAATAGAAGTCGTGATTCCACGCCTGCGCTGCATTATTGAAGATCCCCACCCGATCCCCCTTGCCTGCCGTCGCACGCACGATCTGATCGAGCGGCAGATCGGCGAGCTCGGTGCCGACGATCAGCTTGTTGGCATTATCCACATAGGTCTTGTGGTGCTTGCCGTAATGGAAACTGATCGTCTTCGCGGAAATAACGGGTTCGAGAGCGTTCTCGGCCCAGGGTAGTGCGGGGAGGCTCAACGGGGAGGAAGTGGATGCTGCAGATGCCATGGATGCTCCTTGGGTTGTTGGGGTGCCAGGTAGTTCGTGACCTCACGTACCCGGCCAATAATCCGGCCGTGCCGCAGTCAACGCCCGCAGGCGGTAGACGCGGCCCGTCTAATCGTGCCTGATTTTCTCACGTCCGGCGACAGGTCGGGACCGGCGAGCCGCAGATCGAGCGGTCGACGTATCACGGCGGGCTTCCGAAGTCTCCTTGACGTCCGCCTGGAGGTCGTTTGCCTGGCGATGGTCCAGCGGGCGGCCGCTGTGGTCGTATTTTTCCCGCTCATCGAAAGTCTTTCTATTGGGCATGAGGCGCTCCGCCGGCGAGGAACGGCTCGACCCTAGCGACTTTGCCGCTCGAGCTCCAGCTCCGGCGGCCCCTATGTGCTGTAGGTGGGCGCCGACCGGCCCCGGCGCCGCGGCGGGGCCGGGGCCGGCCAGCCTCAGCCAATCAAAGACCGAAGGCGTTGGGTCCTCGTGCCGGCCGTGGTGTCGGCAGCGCGGCGCAGCAGGTTCTCCGCGTCCACCGCCGGCAGTGGACGGCTGAACAGAAACCCCTGGGCCTCCTGGCAGGAATGTTCCTGCAGGAACAAGAGCTGCGGAAAGTTCTCCACACCCTCCGCCGTGACGTTGATGCGCAACGTCCTCGACATCGCGATGATGGCGGCCGCAATGGCCCGATCGTCGCTGCACTCCACCAGGCTGGTCATGAACGACTGGTCGATCTTCAGCCGGTCCACCGCAAAATTCCGCAGGCGGCCGAAGCTCGAGTATCCGGTGCCGAAGTCGTCGATCGCCAACAGGATCCCCAGCGCCTTCAATTGCGCGAGCGCCTGCTCCGCCCAGGCCTCGTCCTTCATCACCACCGATTCGGTGATCTCGAGCTCGAGCATCGACGCAGGTATTCCGGTCTCCAGAATGATCGACTCCACCAGCGATGGAAATTCCTTGAGTGAGAACTGCTGCCCGGACACGTTCACCGCCATGCGCACCACCGGCAATCCCTCGTCGTGCCAGAGTTTCGCCTGTCGGCACGCCGTACGAAGCACCCACTCGCCGATCGACAGGATCAGTCCCGTCTCCTCGGCGATCGGGATGAATTCGGCCGGTGCCACCTGGCCCAGGTCGTCGCTCTTCCAGCGCAGCAGCGCCTCCATGCCGGAAATCGTGCCCGTGCTCACGTCGAACTGCGGCTGATAATTCAGCGTGAATTCGCCGCGCTCCAGGGCACCGCGCAGCTTCGCCTCGAGCGTAAACCGATGAAGCGCCGCATCGTTCATCGCGGAGTTGAAGAAGGCGTGCATCCCCGGACCCTTGCGCTTCGCGAAATACATGGCGAGATCGGCATTGCGGAGCAGCGTGTCGACATCCGCGCCGTCGGTCGGGAACAGGGCGATTCCGATGCTCGGCGTGATCACCAGCGTATGCATCGCCAGATGCATCGGCTGCTGAAGCTCGGCGATCAGCCGGGAGGCGACGATCCCGGCATCCGCCGCGGCGCGGATGCCGGGAAGGATCACGATGAACTCGTCGCCGCCCAGCCGCGCGATGTGATTCGTGCGCGGGCTCGGATGATCGTCGGCCGCGGCGCCGTCATCCGCACGCAGTGATTCCCGCATTCGCGAAGCGACGAGGCAGAGAAGCTCGTCGCCCACCGCGTGGCCCAAGGTGTCGTTGACCCTCTTGAAATTGTCCAGATCCAGATACAGGACTGCGACATTGCGTCCGTGCTGCTTTGCCGCCGCGAGTGCGCTCGCGAGGCGGTTGCGCGACTGCTCCCGGTTCGGCAGCCCGGTGAGCGCGTCGAAATAAGCCAGCTTCACGATCCGATGCTCGGAGCGCCACTTGCTCGCCAACGAAATCGTCATCTGACGGATTTCGTGCGGGTGGAACGGCTTCTGCAGATAGGAGAGTTTCTCCTCCGGCGGAACGATCGAGCCCATCTCCGCGGGATCCACGTCCGAATATGCCGTGCACAGCACGATTTCGATCGCCGGGTCCAGCTCGCGGATGCGCGCCGCGGCCCAAACGCCGTCCGGCCCCGGAGGCATGCGCATGTCGAGGAAGGCCACGGCAAACGGATCATCCGCCGCGACCGCGTCGCGTACCGCGGCGACGGCCGCTTCGGCGCCTTCGCAGAACACCGGCGCGAACGTCGTGTTCGGCGAGGACAGCTTCCTCACCACCTGGTCCGCGGCCGGCTTCGTGAACAGGCGCTCCCGCAGGTTGCGAAACACCGCGGTCTCGCCGTTCATGTCGGTTTCGGTCAAGATGTCCCGATAGGCGTTGCGCACCTCCGCCTCGTCATCGGCAATCAGCACTCGTATGGCTCTTTTTTTCTCAGTCACGGATCCATCCTCAAGTTTCGCGAAGCGCCAGAGGCAGCATCAGATGAAGCGATGCGCCAAGCCCCGGTCCCTCGCTCGCCGCCCAAATTCTGCCCCCCAGCCCCGCCATTGCATTGGCGCACCAGTGCAAGCCGAGCCCGTAATTGCTGTCGCGCGACTTGGTCGAAAAGCCCTCGTCGAAGACACGCTTCAAGTCGCTTTCGGCGATGCCGATACCGTCGTCCTTGCAATGCAGATGCAGCTGATCGCAATTGTCCTGCCGGACGATTTCCGCCCCGACCTTCAGCACTCCCCGCTCCCTGCCGGCGTCGCGCACCGCATCCGCAGCATTGATGATCAGGTTCTGCAGCACCAGCCGGAGCACGGTGCGTGCGACTCGTACTGCGCCCACCTTGCCGAGCGATTCCTCCGGATCCACCGTCAGCCGCTGGCGGCAGGCGTCGGGCACGATTTCCAGGGTCTGGGTCACCAGGTCCGGCAGCCGCACCGACTCGATCACCGCCTCGTTGCGCGTGGAACGCATCAGCTCTTTCAGCGCGCTCTGCACGGTTTGCGCCTGACGCTGGATCACCTCCGTGTCCGCCTTCGACTCGGCGATGCCCGACGACACTTCCCGGCATCCGAGCCGCAAAAATTCGACCAGGTCAGATTGGCGCTGCGAGAGCGGCGCCCCACCCTGCAGCTCGGCGCAGGCCAGATCCAGGTCCGCCGCCGGAATGTTCCGCAGCCGGCTCTCGAGTCTCGCCAGACGCACCGACAACGGCGTCATGGCGTTGCCCAGATTGTGAAGCACCCCTTTCGCGAGCTCGGCGAAGCCCGCCTGAAAGGATTTGTCCACCAATTCGCTGCGGGTCTCCTGTACCCGCGCGACCATGCTGTCGAACTCGCGCGCCAGGAGGCCGATCTCGTCCTTGGTGTCTAGATCCAGGCGCGCGGTGAGGTCATTCCCCTTGCTGATCCGGACCGCATGTCGCGTCACGCGGGCAAGCGGCTCGAGCACCACGCGGTTCAGGATCATCACGAGCAATATGAGCACGACCACCGCGGCGCCGATGAGGTAAGCCGACGCATAGGTAACGGCGGTGCGCCCTCGTGCAGTGATCCTTCGCGGCACATCGACCGCCAGCACCGCGAGCGGCCGGCCGTAGAGGTCGGACAACTGCTGCTCGATGCGCGTCGTCGCGTCGGTTTCGCTCACCTTGTCGCCCAGGAACGGCCGGGTCACCGGCTCGAGCGACAGGGCGGCCTGTGCGCGCGCACCCAGCGCCCGCACGTTTCGAGGAGTCACGAGCTGGCCCATGATGACCATGCCGAGGTGCTTGCCGCCGCCGCTGCCGTCGAGGACAGGGGCCGCGGCGATCATCATCAAACCCCGGTTGGTCCGGATCAGTCCCTGCGCGGGCTTGCCGGCCGCGAGATTCTCGCGCCAGGGAAAATCCGCGGGCAGGCGTTTGAGAGCGGCAAAATCCAAACCCGAAACCGAACCGATGCCGGCGCTCGAAAGCACCACATTGCCGTCGAGATCCGCGATCATGACCGCGTCCACCTGGAGCTGCTTCAATGCGACCGGCGTGATGTTGTTGCGCACGAACGCCTCGCTCGGCACCTGAACGTATCGGTATACGTCGTCCCAATTCCCCCAATCGGCCGCGGTGAGCTCCAGGCTGTCGAGGGACACGGCCAGAGCGTAATCGATGCGCCTCATGGAGACCTTCGCATCGTCGCGCTCGAGCTCGGCGAAGCTCGGCATCAGGACCTCGCGCTGAACCGCGATCTCGATGACGATCAAGATCACGAACAGCATCGCAAGCAGCGAGATCACCTTCGTGCGGATGTTCATGCTTTCTAGGTATCAAATTCCCCGAATCGGCGCCGACACCGAGTACCGATTCGGGTTGCGCCCGCCCGATGAAATTACAGGGTGTTGAAACGCGTCACAGGGCGATGCCGGCGAATGCGACGTGGTTCACACTCAGGCGGCGCGGTTGCGGCCGGCTTTCTTGGCGAGCTTCAGCTGAAGTTGAGATTTCTCGACGAGCGCCGCCGGGTTGTCATCCGCCTCCGGCACCGCGGCGCAGACCCCCACACTCACGCTGACGTAGCGCAGGACACCGGAGCGCGGATGGTGGATGCGGAGCTCGCGCACCCGCTCGGCCATGACGTGACCGAGCGCGAGGGCCTGGTCCAACGTCAAGCCGGGAGCAAACGCCATGAGACTTCCGCCGTCGATGCGTGCCGTGACGTCGCTCGAGCGCCGCAGGCACCCCGAGATGCAGTGCGAGACGCGACGGATGGCCGAGTCTCCGGCAGCGCGCCCGAAGGTCGCGTTGTAAAGATCGAGCGAATCGATGTCGATGGCGAACACCGCGATGCTGCGCTTCTCGCGCTGCGCAATGGCCCAATCCCGCTTCAGGAGCTCCTGCAGGTAGGGCAGCGTGAACAGTCCCGTCAGGCGGTCATCGCGCACCGCCACACCGGTGGGCTGATGCGCGCCGGAGAGCGAATCGCGGGTCAGCTTTGGATCGATACGCAGCCGGTCGCCGGCATCGCGATGATGTCCCGCGAAATGCGTGACCCGCCCGTCCGCATCCCGCAATGGCAGCACCGTGAGCTCGTTCCAAAAGAGCGAGCCGTCCTTGCGATAGTTGCGCAACAGCACGCGGCAGGACTCGCCCTGTTTCAAAGCCTCCCGAAGCCGGTGCCGGCCATCCTGCTCACGGTCGTCCCCCTGCAGCAGCCGGAGGTTCTTCCCGAGCAGATCGGCGGCGGGGTATCCGGTCAACGCTTCGAAAGCCGGATTGACGTAAACGACCGGCTGGTCCTCGGCCAATGCATCGACCATCGCGACGCCTTCGGGCGATGACTCAAGCAGGCGGCGATACAGGTCCGCATCGAAGCGCATCATGATCGCCCTTCGCTCAAGGTCAGCGTTGGCGCCCTGGAAAGCTCTGCGACCACCGCGGTCGCGTCACGCCACTGGATCGAGCGGCGCAGCTCGGCTGGCCCCTCGCTGCGTCCGCGCATACGCACCAGCCTCGCCTGGGCAGCCGGGCTCGCCTCGGTGTTCAGATTCCCAAGCACGATGTGCACGGCTTCCCGATCGTTGCAGATTGGCAGCACATCGCATCCCGCCGCCAGTGCAAGCCGCGCGCGCTCGACCACGTCGCCGGAGGCCGCCGCGCCCGCCATGCTGAGGTCGTCGGCGAACACACAGCCATGGAAGCCGAGGGTGCCCCGCAAAATGCCGGTGATCCAGCGCGAGGACAGGCTGGCAGGCTTCAAGTCCACCGCGGAATATTCGACATGCGCCGCCATGATGCCGGGCAGCTGATTCTCGATGAGCGCGCGATAGGGCGAGAGATCGCCTTCCATGTCGGCCAGCGGCCGCCGATCCACGGGAAGCGCCAGGTGCGAATCCGCACGCACCGCGCCATGCCCGGGAAAGTGCTTGGCGACCGCAGCCATGCCCGCTTCGCGCATTCCCGCCATGTAAGCCGTCGCGAGCGCCGCCACCGCCTGCGGATCGCGGTGAAAGGCCCGGTCGCCGATGATCTCGCTCAAGCCATAATCGAGGTCCACGCAGGGAGCGAAGCTGAAATCCACCCCCACCGCCCGCAATTCGGCCGCCATCAGCCAGCCGAGCGAGTGGGCCTTGCGCAGCGCGTCGCGCCGATCCTCATCGTAGCGCCGGCCCAGCAGGCGAACCGGCGGCAGCCGGGTGAACCCCTCGCGGAAGCGCTGCACGCGGCCGCCTTCGTGGTCCACGGCGATCAAAAGGGGCGGGTTGCGAACCTCGCGTATTGCGCCGCAAAGAGCTGAAATTTGTTGGGGATCCCGATAGTTACGGGTGAAAAGGATGACGCTTCCGACCAGGGGGGCGCGCAGCACGTCGAGGTCGTCCGAGCTCAATTCGGTGCCCGCGACATCGACCATGAGCGGGCCCAGGCTCATGCGCCTCGCTCGAACACGGCGACTGATTCGACGTGCGTTGTATGCGGAAACATATCCATCACCCCTGCGCCGACGAGCTCGAATCCGTAGGTTTCGATCAAGATTCCTGCATCCCGCGCCAAACTCCCCGGATGACAGGAAATATACACGACTCGCTTGGGGGCCCACTGTGCCATACGTTCCATGATTGCAAGGGCGCCTGCCCGCGGCGGGTCGAGCAGCACGAGGTCGTACGGACCGGCGGCCCAGGGTCCGAAGCCTGCCGGCTCGAAGAGATTATCCAGGTGAAATTCGGCGTTTGCGATGCCGTTTCGGGCCGCATTCGCCTGCGCTTTGGCCACCAGCGCGCGGTCCCCTTCGACCCCGACGGCCCTCCCCGCACGCAGGGCGATCGGCAGGGTGAAATTCCCCAATCCGCAGAACAGATCCAGCACCCGGTCAGCCGCCGACGGCTGGAGCAATTTCATCGCCGCCTCGATCATCGAGATGTTGATCTCGCGATTCACCTGGATGAAATCGGCGGGGCCGAACTCGAGGGTCACGCGGCCGCCGTCCACGGTGTAAGTCAGGGGTGCGGCAGCACCCAACGGCGCAATGGTGCCCAGGCCGCCGGGCTGAAGGTAGATCGCGACAGCCCGATTCAGTCCGAATTCCACGAGCCGGTCGAGATCCTGCGCGGTCGGCGTCTCCAGGACCCTGAACACCAGGGCCGCCGCATCGTCGCCGGCCGCGACCTCCACCTGGGGCACTTTATCGCGGATGCTGAGTCGTTCGACCAGGGCGGCCAGGTCCGCGGGCAGCGTTGCGAATCGCTCGATCAGGGTCTCGCATCGCCGCAGCTCCGCGATGTAAGGCTTTTCCCGTTCGCGAAATCCCGCGAGCACCCTGCCCTTCTTGTGCACGTATTTGACGCCCAGGCGTGCCCTGCGCCGATACCCGAAGGCCGGTCCGCGGATGGGCGCGAGCACGTGTCGCGGCTTGACGCGGCCGATGCGCTCCAGATTGTCGAGCAGCTGGCGCTGTTTGGCGGCGAGCTGCGCGGCGGGCGACATGTGCTGCAAGGAGCACCCTCCGCATACGCCGAAATGCTCGCAGGCCGGAGTCACCCGATCCGGCGATGCGGTCAGGATCTCCACCAGCAAAGCCTCGTCGAAGGTGCGCCGGCGCTTGAACACCCGCAACCGGACGCGCTCGGTGGGCAATGCTCCGTCGACGAATACGGTCTTGCCATCGAGGCGCGCGATGCCCCGCCCGTCGTGGGCAAGATCCACGACGTCCGCCTCCTGCACTTCGGCGGATCTCAGCCCGGAAGCCACGCGGCCGAGAACTCGCGAAGATGGGTGGCGGTCGACTCCGCGAGCAGCTGCCGGACTCGCGCGACTTCGGCATTGTGCTCGAGCGCATTCAAATTGCCGCGCAGCAGCTCGAAGCGCAGGTAGATCAGATAGGTGTTGAGCACGTCGGTCTCGCAGTAATCCCGGATGCGCCCGATGCCGCCCTCGAGGAACACTGTCCACACTTCCGAGCCATGCATGCCAAGCTTTCCCGGCAATCCGAGGAGACAGCTGATGTCCTCGAGGCTCGCGCGGCCGCGCCCTTGGAAGCCGGACAGGATGTCCATCAGGTCCATGTGGCGCCAGTGATAGCGGCTCAGGTAGTTGCTGTACCTGAAACTAGCATCTGAGCTCCCGGTCTCCCAGTAGCGCGCCGCCGTGATGCCGTGCAGGAGGCTTCTGTAATGGAGCACCGGCAGATCGAAGCCCGCGCCGTTCCAGGACACGAGATCGGGCGTATATCGGTCCAACCCGTCGAAGAAGCGCTCGATCAGGTCTTTTTCCGATGAGTTCTCGTCGCCGAGGCTCCACACCCTGAGCGTATCGCGTGAGCGCATCACCACGGAGATCGCGACCACGCGGTGCTGCTCGTGCGACAGAAATTCGCTGCCGACTTCCTGGCGGCGCCTGGTGAACATGATCCTGGCCACCTGCTCGTCGGTCAGATCCCGAAGGCCGTAGAGCCTGCGGCCGAGGTCCGTGTCCGGAACGGTCTCGATGTCGAAGATCAGAGTATTCATCGCGTGTCTAATCGGCCGCCGCGCGCCGCATGAGCACCGCGACAGCCACCACGAGCCCCGCCTCGTCGGTGAGCGTGACGTGCCCCTCGCCGATGCCGAGACCATCCCGCACCCGGGCTCCGCGCGCCGAGTACACGACTTCGGGTTTGCCCCAGGAGTTCTGGACGATGCCCACGTCGCGGATCCAAACACCGTGCGCGAAGCCGGTGCCCATGCCCTTGACGATGGCCTCTTTGGCAGCGAAGCGCATCGCCAGAAAACGCACCGGGCGCGCCGTGCGCTCGAGCTGGACGCGCTCCTGCGGCATCAAGAGGTGCGAGACGAAGCGTTCCCCGTACCTGCCGTACACGCGCTCGATGCGATCGACCTTGAGCACATCGATGCCGATGCCGAAGATCATCGCGCCGCGCGCATCAACGCTTTCATGTCGCCCACCGCCTTGGGCAGGCCGTCGAACAGGGCGCGGGCGATGATCGAATGGCCGATGTTGAGCTCGACGATTTCGCCGATGGCCGCGATCGGCTCGACGTTGTGGTAGTTGAGGCCGTGGCCCGCGTTCACCGTGAGCCCCAGGGAGGCGGCCAGCCTCGCAGCCGAGCGCACCCGCTCGAGCTCCAGGCCCAGGGCGGGCCCCGACGCATTGGCGTAGGTGCCGGTGTGCAGCTCGATCACGGGGGCGCCGGCGCGTACCGCAGCCTCGACCTGCGCGGAATCGGGATCGATGAACAGCGACACGCGGATGCCCGATGAGGCCAGGGCCGCGCACGCCGAGGCGACGCGCGCCATCTGGCCGGCGACATCGAGGCCGCCCTCCGTGGTGACTTCCTGGCGCGATTCGGGTACGAGGCAGCAATCCTGAGGCTTCACGCCGGAGGCGATCCGGATCATCTCGTCGGTCACCGCCATCTCGAGGTTCATGCGGGTCTTGAGCAGCTGGCGCATCAGCGTCACATCGCGGTCCTGAATGTGGCGTCGATCCTCACGCAGATGCAGCGTGATGCTGTCGGCTCCCGATTGCTCCGCCAGCAACGCCGCATGAATGGGATCCGGGTAATCGATGCGCCGTGCCTGACGGAGCGTCGCGACGTGGTCGATGTTGACCCCGAGCGCGATGCCGCCGGATGTGCTGGGCGAGGATGCGGTCATGGGACGCGTCGCCGCATCGCCAGCATCACCTCGCGGGATTTCAGCGCCCGCCCGTCCAGACAGGCGTCGAGGGCCGCCCGAAGCACACGCTTTGCGTCCTTGAGCGAGCGCGCGTCCGCGAACGCCTCCGCCTCGAGATCGGCCAGCGATCGGCCGTAGACCGCGCCCGGAGCGTCCGCCACGCAGGGTTGCGGGCCGCGCTCCGCCTGAAACCTGTAATAGCCGTCGACGACGATCGGATCTCCGTCGGGGGTGCGGGACAACTCCAATCCGTACCCAAGATTGTCCAGCAGCCGCTTCTCGAAGCGCCGCAGATGCTCCTCTTCGCCCCCGCCGCCGCACAGCGCCTCCACGCAGGCGGAGTAGGCGGCAAAGATCTCCGGATGCGGATCACAGCGCTCGGTGAGCTTCAGGATCAGTTCGTTCAAGTAGAACCCGCTCATCAGGCGGTCGTTTGGCAACGCGGTCGCGGCGCCGTCGATCTCCGCACTCACGAGCTGGCACGCCTCGCCTCTGCCCGACCAGGAAACGAGCAGCCGCTGAAACGGGCGCAGCACCGCCTTGAGGCTGGATTTGCCGCCGTTCGCGCCGCGTGCAAACAGCGCCAGCCGGCCCTGTTCGTGGGTCAACACCTCCACGATGCGGCTGGTGTCGCGGTAGGCGTATTGATGGAGAACGTAGACGGGCGCGAGCCAGACGCGGCGAGAGGAAGGACGGGAAAGCGCCTTCACCAAGAATGCGCTCCAGCGCCTCGCACTTTCACCGGCATCGCGTCCACCACTTCGTAGTCCCCGTTCACGGACAACGCGTCCGGCACTGCGTAGTCACAGTGTCTCGTACCCGAATTGGCGCAACGCCATCTCACTGTCCGCCCAGTTTTCCTTCACTTTGACCCAAAGCTCCAAATGCACCGAGCGCTGCCACAGATCGTTGAGCTCGATCCGGGCCAGCCGGCCGATCTCCTTGAGACGCTCCCCGCCCTGACCGATGACGATGGCCTTCTGGCCGGCGCGCTCCACCCAGATGACGGCGTTGATGAGGACGCGCCCGTCCTCATCCGCGAACCGCTCGATCTGCACGTTGATGCCGTAAGGCAGCTCCTCGCGCAACTTCAGCGTGAGCTTCTCGCGGACGATTTCCGCCGCATGGAACGGCTCATCGCGATCGGTGAGCACGTCCGGCGCAAACAACGGCGGCGCCACGGGCAAACGCGAGCCCACGAGCTCCGTCAACCGGTCGAGATTATCGCTCTGAAGCGCCGAAATCGGGACGATTCCCGAGGCAGGCACGCGCTGCGCCACGTCCTCGATGAACGGCAGCAATTGATCCTTCGGCACGACGCGGTCCACCTTGTTGACCACGAGAAAGAGCGGCTGTTTCAAACCCCGCACCCGCTCCCAAACCCAGATGTCCTCCTCGGTGAAGCGCATGGCCTCGATCACGAACAGGATCACGTCGGCGTCCTGGGACGAGGAGATGGCGACACGGTTCATGTACTGGTTCATGACGCGCCGGGTGCTTTCATGCAATCCGGGCGTATCGACCAGCACGAGCTGCGCCTCGGGGCGGTTGACCACGCCCAAGATGCGGTGCCGGGTCGTTTGCGGCTTGGCGGTGACGATGCTCACCTTGCGGCCGACGAGCGCGTTCACCAGCGTGGACTTGCCCACGTTGGGACGGCCCACGATGGCCACCATGCCTGCGCGAAAGGCGGGCGCGCTCACGAGGAGGAACCGCGCACGGCGGCCGGCAGAAGCTCGAGCGCGTTGTGCGCAGCCGCTTGTTCGGCGCGGCGCCGGCTGACGCCCTCGCCGCAGGCCGTCAATCCGAACGCAGGCACCTCGCAGGTGACGGCGAATGACTGGGCATGCGCATCGCCCGTGGTCGAGCGCAGGCTGTAGACGGGCAGCGCCAATCCGCGCGCCTGCAGGATCTCCTGGAGCCGGGTCTTGGCATCCTTGAGAGATTCCGCTTCCGGCAGCTGCGCGAGACGCGCTCCGATGATTCGCGTGACCGCCGATGAGGCGGCGTCGAAACCGGCATCCAAGAAAATTGCTCCCACCATCGCCTCCAAGGCGTCCGCCAAGATGGACGCCCGTCGAAAACCGCCCGATTTCAGCTCACCCGGCCCGAGCCTCAGATGCTCTCCGAACCCGAGCTCCCCCGCGATCAGCCCAAGCATCTCGCCGCTGACGAGCGTCGCCCTCAAGCGCGACAAGGCCCCCTCGGCGGCGTCCGGATGCGCATCGTATAGCATGCGCGCCACACTGCAATTAAGAACTGAATCGCCGAGGAATTCGAGCCGCTCGTTGTGTTCCCCGCCGGCGCTGCGATGCGTGAGCGCCTGGAGGCATAAGCTGAAATCTGGCGAAGGGTGGCCGAAGCAGCGCTGTGCCCAGGCCGAAAGGGCTGCCACGCCGGCGTCACCCCACCGGGCGTCGTCACGCCCTCCGCGCCGGGCGCTTGCACGCCGCGCTTTTCGCTCACCGCACCTTCACGGTCTTGTCGAAGTGCACCGAGAGCGACACGTTGGCGACGTAGGGAACCGTCTGGTCGTAGCTGACGTGCATCTGGGTGCCGTCGGAGTCCTTGGTGATCTCGACCTCCTTGTAATCCGGAACTGTCGATGTCCTGGATCTCCCATTGCTTGGCCAACGCGTTCGAGAGGCTACGTTGATCGGGATTGTCGCCCTTGGCGTCGGCGGCTGCGGCGTCCAGGCTGCGCGCCACCTTCAGATAGTTGAGGTAAACGGGAGTCAGCCGGATACCGGCGTATACCACCACCCCGACCAGGGCGAGGACGCAGAACAGGCCGATCATTGTCATCCCTTGCTGATGCTTGCGCATAAACGCCTCCCGATACAGCCTCTTATTGAATCGCATTCCCGATCCGGTTCCAGAGAGGTCCGTCACGAGTATCGAGATTAAGCCAGATTCTGACCGCCTTACCCACGAGATTCTGCTCGGGAACGAAGCCTGGCGCCTCGGGATCACCCTGCCAGCGGCTGTCCTTGCTGTTGTTGCGGTTGTCGCCCATGAAGAAATAATGGCCGGCCGGCACCGTCCATTCCCCGCTGGTGACGCTCCCCCGGGCGAACATGATCTGGTGGCGCTTGGCGCCGAGCTGCTCGTAGGCGGTCGGCACTCCGGCGTAGTTCCATTGGTTTTGCTTGGGGCCGGTGTACACCGGGCCGGGTGTCTGCGGCTGCAGCACGCCATTGACGTACACCTGGTTGACCTCGTCCACCCTGATGCGGTCGCCCGGCAGCCCGACCAGGCGCTTGATGTAGTTGATCTTGGGGTTCGGGGGCAGCCTGAACACGATCACGTCGCCGCGCTGCGGCGATCCGGTCGGGAGGACCAGCGTATTGGTGACCGGCAGACGCAGGCCGTAGGAAAATTTGCTCACGAAGATGAAATCCCCATCGAACAGCGTGGGCATCATCGAATCGGAGGGAATTCTGAACGGCTCGAACAGGAAGGAGCGGATCACCAGCACGAGCAGGATAACCGGGAAGAACGAGCGCGCGTACTCGACCGCGACGGGCTCTCGAACGCGCTCGGCCGGCGTGCCGGCCCGCGCCGCCAGCGCCTTGCGTCGCCCGGAGAAGAATGCCTGGTCCAGCCCCCAGATGGCGCCCGACATGGCACCCACCAGCACCAGCATGAAACTGAAGTCCACCGCCTCATAGCGAAACAGCCGCCACAGCATCGCGAGCGCCAGCGCCACCAGCGCATAGCCCGCGATGCGCGGCAACAGCGGCTCGGTGACGCTGGTCGCGCCAGGATCGCGTTGCGGGCGCAAAAACCATCCGTCGATCAGGATCACCAGGACACAGGCGATCGCTGCACAGAGCAAGGCTACAAAAAGGCTGTCGCCGTCATTCACGAAGAACCCCCGACTTTCGATTCCGAACCGATGCACATATCGTCAATTGCCCTTCTTTCCCACCTGCAGGACCGCAAGAAAAGCCTCCTGCGGGATTTCGACCTGGCCGACCTGCTTCATGCGCTTCTTGCCGGCTTTTTGCTTCTCCAGGAGCTTGCGCTTGCGGCTGATGTCGCCGCCGTAGCACTTTGCGAGCACGTTCTTGCGCATCGCCTTGACCGTCGCCCGCGCGATGATGTGGCTGCCGATCGCCGCCTGGACCGCCACCTCGAACATCTGCCGCGGAATCAGCTCCTGCATCTTGTCGACCAGCTCCCGCCCGCGCTGATAGGAGTGGTCCCGATGCACGATGAGCGACAGCGCATCGACCGCATCGCCGTTGATCAACACGTCGAGCTTGACCAGCGGAGCGGCCTTGAACGAATGAAACTCGTAATCGAAGGAAGCGTAGCCGCGGGTGGCTGACTTCAGCCGGTCGAAGAAATCCAGCACCACCTCGGCCATCGGCAGCTCGTATTGCAGCGACACCTGGCTTCCCAGGAACAGCATCTTCTTCTGCACGCCGCGCTTCTCGCTGCAGAGCGTGAGCACGGCGCCGACATGATCCGGCGGCACCAGGATGTTGGCCGTGATGATGGGCTCGCGCATCTCGGCGATCCGATCCTGCGGCGGGATCTTGGTGGGATTGTCGACGTACTCGATCGATCCGTCCGTCAGCAGGAGCTCGTAAATCACCGTCGGAGCGCTGGTGATCAACGCCAGGTCGTACTCGCGCTCCAGCCGCTCCTGCACGATCTCCATGTGCAACAGGCCGAGAAAGCCGCAGCGAAAGCCGAAGCCGAGGGCGGTGGACACCTCGGGCTCGAAATGCAGCGCCGAGTCGTTGAGCTTGAGCTTCTTCAACGCGTCCCGGAACTGCTCATAGTCATCAGAGCTCACCGGGAACAGCCCGGCGAACACCCGCGGTTGCACCTGCTTGAAGCCGGCGAGCGCCTCACGCGCGGGGTTGGCCTCGAGCGTGATGGTGTCGCCCACGGGAGCACCGTCGATTTCCCTGATGCCGGCCACCACGAAGCCGACCTCCCCGGTATTGAGCGAGTCCCGGGTCACGGGTTTCGGCGTGAACCGGCCCAGTTTGTCGATGATGTGGCTGCGCCCCGTGGACATGACGCGGATTTTGGCGCCCGAATGCAATGCACCGTTCATGACGCGGACCAGCGAAACCACGCCGACATAGTTGTCGAACCAGGAATCGATGATGAGCGCCTGCAGCGGCCCGTCCGGATCGCCTTTTGGCGCCGGAATCCGCTTGACCAGGTGCTCGAGCAGCTCCGCGACGCCAAGTCCGGTCTTGGCGCTGACCAGCGCGGCGTCGTCGGCCGGGATGCCGATGATTTCCTCGATCTCGTGGATCACCTTCGCGGGATCGGCGGACGGCAGGTCGATCTTGTTGATGACCGGCAGCACTTCCAATCCCTGTTCCAGCGCCGTGTAGCAGTTCGCGACGCTCTGTGCCTCCACACCCTGCGCGGCGTCCACCACCAGCAGCGCCCCCTCGCAAGCCGCGAGCGACCGGGACACCTCGTACGAGAAGTCGACGTGACCGGGCGTGTCGATGAAGTTGAGCTGATAGACCTCGCCGCTCTGGGACTTGAAGGCGAGCGTGACGCTCTGCGCCTTGATGGTGATCCCGCGCTCGCGCTCCAGATCCATGGAATCCAGCACCTGCGCCTGCATCTCCCGGGCCTCGAGGCCGCCGCACTCCTGGATGAACCGATCGGCCAGCGTCGATTTACCGTGATCGACGTGGGCGATGATGGAGAAATTGCGGATATTTTTCATTAAGGAGGGTAAGGCCTGGGCAAACCTCCGATTATACCGGTCGGCGATGGCAAGTTAGGGCTTTAAGCAACTCTTCTTTGTCCAGCCTCCCGTGGCACACCGGCTCGCCGCCCATGAGGAGCACCGGTATCTTGTGCCCATATCGGACGCGCGTCGCGGGCTCGGCGTCCACATCGCGCACCTCGATGGGATGGTCGCGCATGGCCGGCATCTGGTGTAGTTCCGCAAGCATTTCATCGCACAGAGAGCAACCGGGCCTCGAGTAGAGCAGAAAGCCCATGATGTTGGCGCAGCGCCACGCTCGAAGCGCTAGGGGCGCGAACCATTCCCGAAGGACTTGACCGAATGGGCGATGGACTCGACGGTCTGCGCGGGAACCTCGCCCACCGCCGTGACCTGGTGACCCTGCACGACGGTGGAGAATGCGAATCCCGATCCGACTCGGGCCAGTCCCTGCATGGGCGGTTCCGGCGGGGGGCTGGTCGAATCGTTCGCACCCGAATTCAAGGTCGGGGCGGCTTCAACGAAGACCGAGACCGTCGCCAGGCCGTCCGAGTAGACGAGATGGGCCGCGGGGACGGTGGCGCCGCCCAGCGTCTGGGTTCCCGAGACCGTCAACCTGAAGCCCGGTGGCAATTCGCTCGCTCGATAGGCCGACAGGGCCGGTGCCGCGCTGTCCTCGGATGCGCCCTGGCGCACCCAGCGCATGCCTTCGGTGCGAACCGCCGGGGTGAGATCGATATCGGAGATGGTCTCGGGCATGTCGAGCCGCGCGAACAGGATTTGCTCGATGACCTGCCCGTGCGCATCGCACAGCTGGGTCTTGAGCGGCATGGCCGTTTTCTGATCGAGCCAGAGGCGGTAACCGAACCGGTACTGATCCTTCGGGTTCACGGCAATGACGCGCGCGGGCCGCCCGAGCACGTGGGAATCGGGCAGCGACTCGATCAGGTAGAACTGGTCGACATCGGTGCCGAACCGCGGCAGGGATCCCAGGAAGGGTCCGCGAACCTGGCGGGGCTCGACCAGCACCGTATGCTGATCGGGCAGGTAGCAGGTGAGCTCGTCGTTATTGCGCACGAACTCGCGTCCCGAACCGTCCAGCGATTGCAGGCGCTCCGTCACCAGGCCCGCCTTGACCCGGTGCACGATTCGCATGGTCTCGACGCGGCCTTCGCTCAAATGAAAGAACGTGCCGTCGTAATTGCGTGTCGCCAGCGCCTGGTTCATTTTGTCGAGCCAGGCCCGCGGATCATCCGCGCCGAGCGAGCGTTGCATCAGGCTCAAGGTCAAAACGCCGGCCGCAGCATAGGGCAGCAGCCAGGCGCGGTAACGCGACGCGTTCCTCATGGAGCGATGCGCAGATCCCGTGGCGACCGCGACGTCGCGGCATCGCCGCCTGCGGCGCGGTTCACCGCGGCCTCATCGACCGCCGGTCCGGAACCCGATGGGGTCTGCTCGTCGGCATCCGCCAGCAGGCCCGACAGCACATTGCTCTGCCCCAATACCGAGGAATAACGGCTATGCGCGAACACGTAGCTGGTCAGCCGGGCGGCCGGCAGCATATGGGGCGCTTCATCCGAGGGTGCCGCGGCGGGAACGGTATAAGAGAGCGCCTCCTGGGGCCTGGCGACATTTCGCGCGATCACCGGAACCACCGCCCGCACGGAGGGAGAGACCGCGCGTTGCTGGAGCGCCACCACGGCCACGGCCGCGACGCCCGCCGCCACCGCCGCTCCGGTGACCGGCTTCCACCAGCGCGGCGCCCGGGACGGTATCGGGAGCGAGCCCGCAGGGAGCGCCTCGCCGTCGATGGCCGCGTTGACGCCCGCGGCAAAACCGCGGCTCACCGGGGAACGGCCGGCACTGCTTCCCGCTGCGCGCAGCGCCTCGCCGATCAATGCGTAACGGCCGAAGCTTTCGCGCAGCTCCGCCCCTCGCGTCAGTCGTTTCAGCAGCAGCTCGGTTTCCGGGCCCGGCAGCTCTCCGTCCAAAAATGCCGAGACTTGCTCACGAATTTGTTCGCTCATGGTTCCTCGGGCCGACCAAGGCCGCCGTCAAAAATGGGTCTCAGCTTCTTGTCTATGGCCTCACGCGCGCGAAAGATTCGCGAGCGCACCGTGCCGACCGGGCAATCCATGGTCTGGGCGATGTCCTCATAGCTCAAACCCTCCAGTTCCCGCAGCACGATGGCGGTGCGCAGATCCTCGGGCAAATTCTCGATGGCGCGATTCACGGTATCGCGGATTTCGTCGGTGAGCAGCAGCGCCTCGGGCGTCTCGGACTCGGACAGGCGCGAATGCAGATCGTATTGTTCGGGGTCCTGCAAATCGAGGTCGTAATCCATGGGCCGGCGTTTGGTCGCGACGAGCGCGTTCTTGGCGGTGTTGATGGCGATTCTATACAGCCAGGTATAGAACGCGCTATCTCCGCGAAACGATTGCAGGGCGCGGTACGCCTTCACGAACGCCTCTTGCGCAATGTCCTCGGCCTCGGTTGCATCGTGCACATAACGCATGATCAGCTTCAGCACCTTGTGCTGGTATCGCAGGACCAATAAATCGAACGCCGCGCGCTCACCGCGCTGGACCCGCTCCACCAGCTTGAGGTCACTTTCCTCGACGCTCATGGAAGGACCCAAACCGGCGGGCGCACGAACCAGCCTGTCGCGATAGACCCGCTCCTTTGGGAAAAGTTCTGCGCTTTAGGTAAAGTGAGAACTGCAAACGTGATTTTGCGCACAGGTTCGATTCTATCAGCCGCCGTCGCCGGTCCGTTCCCTACGCCCCGCTAGTCGGCGACATGGAAGGTGATGCGCTCGATGACGGATGAGAGCAGGGGTGTCGGCGGGCGCGCCTGACCCAGGCAATACGCATATATCAACGGATCGGGCGCCTCCAGCAGCTCCAGAAACGCCCCCTGGGCCGCCGGGGACGCGCCGGCGTAATGGTTCTCCACGTAGCGCGTGAGCAGCACGTCGAGCTCCTTCATCCCTCGCCGGCATCGCCAGCGCAGTCGGCCGAGTTCCTGGACAGACGGGGTGGGCATGTCGGAGCTCAGTGACGACGCTGCGCCAGCAGTTGTTTGATTTCGCTGATCGCCTTGGCCGGATTCAGATCCTTCGGGCATGCCTCGGTGCAGTTCATGATCGTGTGGCAGCGGTAGAGACGGAACGGATCCTCGAGCTGGTCGAGCCGCTCGCCCGCGGCCTCGTCCCGGCTGTCCACGATCCAGCGGTACGCCGCCAGCAGCGCCGCGGGGCCCAGGTACCGATCGCTGTTCCACCAGTAGCTGGGACAACTGGTCGAGCAGCACGCGCATAGTATGCAAGCGGACGGGCGGTCGACCTTTTCCTGATCCTCTTTGGATTGGAGCCGTTCGCGGTCCGGCGGCGGCGGGGTGCGCGTTTGAAGCCAGGGCTGCATGGCGGCGTATTGCGAATAGAAATTGGTCAGGTCCGGCACCAGATCCTTGATGACGGGCATGTGCGGCAGCGGATAGATCTTGATGTCGCTTTCCACGTCCGCGCAGGCGCTGATGCAGGCCAAACCGTTCTTGCCGTCGATGTTCATGGCGCACGATCCGCAGATTCCCTCGCGGCACGAGCGCCGAAAGCTCAAGGTGGAGTCGATCTCGTTCTTGATCTTGATGAGCGCGTCCAGAATCATGGGGCCGCAGGCGTCCATGTCGACCTCGTAGGTGTCCAGCCGCGGGTTGTCGGTGGAATCGGGGTCGTATCGGTAGATCTTGAACACCCGTACGTTCTTGGCGCCGGCGCCCGCCTTGAATACCCGCCCGTCCTTGCGGACCTTGGAATTCTTGGGAAGCGAAAATTCAGCCATCGATCTTGCTCCTCGATTGAACCCAAGCCGTCAGTACGTCCGCGCCTTGGGCGGAATCGGCTCAACGTCGTCGGTCAGCGTATTCATGTGAACCGGACGGTAATCGAAGGAAGTCGACCCGCGGGCGTCGACCCAGCACAGGGTGTGCTTCATCCAATTCTGGTCATCGCGGTCGGGAAAGTCCTCGCGCGCCTGCGCCCCGCGGCTCTCCTTGCGGTTCTCCGCCGAATGCATGGTCGCGACCGCCTGACCGAGCAGATTGTCGAGCTCCAAGGTCTCGATGAGGTCGGTGTTCCAGGTGAGGGACCGATCAGTCACATTCACGTCTTTGAAGGATGCAAACACCTCGCCCAGGCGGCGCTTGCCGTCATTCAAGGTCTGCGCGGTGCGAAAAACCGCGGCGTCGCTCTGCATGATGCGCTGCATATCCAGGCGGATGTCGGCCGTGCGCCGGGAACCCTTGGCATTGCGCAACGAATCGAGCCGCGACAGGGCGGGGTCCGCGCAATCGGCCTTCAGCGGACGGTGCGGGGAGCCCGGCTTGACCGCCTGCACGCAATGTCGCGCCGCTTCGCGCCCGAACACGACCAGATCCAGCAGCGAGTTGGACCCGAGGCGGTTGGCGCCGTGTACCGATACGCAGGCCGCCTCGCCAACCGCCATCAAGCCGGAAACCACGGCATCGGAGCCCTCGCGATGGTAGACCACTTCGCCCTGCACGTTGCACGGTATGCCCCCCATGTTGTAGTGCACCGTGGGCAGCACCGGGATGGGATCCTTGTTGACATCCACGTTGGCGAAAATCCGCGCGGTTTCCGCGATCCCGGGCAGCCGCTCCTTGATGACCTCGGGCCCCAGGTGTTCGAGGTGCAGATCAATGTGATCGCGAAGCTTGCCGACACCGCGGCCTTCGCGGATCTCGACCGTCATCGAGCGGCTCACGACGTCGCGCGAGGCCAGGTCCTTGGCGTTCGGGGCATAGCGCTCCATGAAACGCTCACCATCCGCGTTGGTGAGGTATCCCCCCTCGCCCCTCGATCCTTCGGTGATCAGGCAGCCGGCGCCGTAGATGCCGGTCGGATGAAACTGCACGAACTCCATGTCCTGCAACGGAAGACCCGCCCGCAGCACCATGCCGCCGCCATCGCCCGTGCAGGTATGAGCGGAGGTGCATGAAAACCAGGCTCGGCCGTAGCCCCCCGTGGCGAGAATCACCTGGTGCGCTCGAAAGCGATGCAGGGTTCCCTCCGCCATGTCGAGGGCGACGACTCCGCGGCATTCGCCATTTTCCATAATCAGATCGAGCGCGAAATACTCGATGAAGAAGGTGGCGTCATGCTTCAAGGATTGCTGATACAACGTGTGGAGCATTGCATGACCGGTGCGATCGGCGGCCGCACAGGTGCGCTGCGCGATGCCTTTGCCGTAATGCGTGGTCATTCCGCCGAAGGGCCGCTGGTATATCTTGCCGTCCTCGGTGCGCGAGAACGGCACGCCGTAATGCTCCAACTCGATGACCGCCGCGGGCGCCTCCTTGCACATGAACTCGATCGCATCCTGGTCGCCCAGCCAGTCCGACCCCTTGACGGTGTCGTACATATGCCACCGCCAGTCATCGTCGCCCATGTTGCCGAGCGCCGCGGATATGCCGCCCTGCGCCGCCACCGTGTGACTGCGCGTCGGAAACACCTTGGTCAGGCACGCGGTGGAAAGCCCCGCCTCGGCCAGGCCAAAGGTCGCGCGCAACCCCGCGCCGCCCGCCCCGACCACGACCACGTCATAGGTATGGTCGATGAACTTGTATTCGCTCATGATCAGCTACCGAATGCGATGCGCAGAATCGCGAACAGGCTCGCGCCCCCGCAGAGCACGAAGAGAAATCTCAAGGACACCATCAACGTAAGCTTCGCGCCGTGCTCATGCACGTAATCCTCGACGATCACAACCGATCCGAGATAGGCGTGATAGGTCAGCACCACGACCAGAAGCAGCGTCAGGAATCCGCTCATCGGCACCGTCAGCCAGGCGCGGAGCACCGTGAAATCGAGCGATGGAAGCAGGAGCAGCGAGAACAAAAACCAGAGCGTCAGCGGAACCAGCGCGACCGAGCTCACCCGTTCCGCCCACCAGTGCGACGTTCCGTCCCGGGCGGACCCCAGGCCGAGCACCCGCCCGAGGGGGCTGCGCAGACTCACAAGCGACCGCCGTGCCACAGAAAAGCCCAGAGAGCCGCCGTCGAGGCGACGGCGCCGATCACCGCGAACCACCCGCTCGCGCGGCGCTGTGGACGCTCGAAGCCCCAACCGACATCCCAGAACAGATGTCGCAATCCGTTGAACAGATGATAGAAAAACGCGAGGCTGCAGCCGCCCAGGAACACGAGACCGGCGGGGCTCGCGAACACCCGGTAGGCGCTACGATAGCTGTCCTCCCCGCCGGCGAGCGATACCAGCCAGAACGCGAGAGCGAGCGTGGCGAAGGCAAGCACGACTCCGCTGAGCCGGTGCAGGATCGACAGGGTGTTGCCGATCTGCCATCGATAGATTCCGAGGTGCGGCGACAGGGGCCGGGGGCGTGCAGGCATGCTCGTTCTACTCAAAAATCAATACAGCGGCCCCGCAATTCCCAGTCGCCATAGCGGGTCGGGTCGGGGCCCTGCCGCCCGCCCACCTCGGGCCGCGAGCGCATGTCGGGCGGGGAGCGCATGATCTGTCCGGGGCCCTGCGATGCCACGCTGGGCACTTGCGATGGCCCAGTCGGGGGCTGCGATGGCGCGGGGGGTTTGGCGGCGATCTGCACTTCGTTGGTCGGCGTCACAAGTGAAAGTTTGCCAGAAACCGATCTGAAAGGGGCGGATATCCACAATGCCCGCGATCTGAGTGCTGTCGGGGTTGACAGCGGCAGCCGACGGCCCCATTGATGGCATCGTGACCATCGCAGGCGACATCGAGGAAGCCGCAGCGCCGGCCGCCGCGAGCGGCTCGGGCCGTTTGCCGCACATGGGGGCGCTGCGCTTCTCGGGGCCCGACGCCGTCGGATTTCTGCAGGGGCAGGTGTCGAACGATACCGCCCCGCTGTCTCGCGGATCACCCGTTCTCGCCGCGTATTCGACGCCGCAGGGACGCGTGCTCGCCATCTTGCACCTGCTGCCGCATTCGAGCGGCATCCTCGGGATCCTGCCGCGCGATGTCGCCGCGTCCACCATCGAGCGCTTGCGCAGGTTCGTGTTGCGCGCGAAGGTCAAGATCGAGGATGTCAGCGAACAGATCGCAGTCGCCGGAATCCACGGCAGCGCGCCGCTCGCCGCGGCCGCCCTCGAGTCTCCCGACGCGACGGGTTACCTCGAGAAGGACGGCATCGGCGTAGCACGGGTGCGTCGCGGCGCGGCGCCGGCTGCTGCTCCCGAGCGCTACTGGCTGATCGGCGAGCAACATGGCGTCGCACGACTCGGTCTCGCCGACGACCCCGACGGCATCGAGCGCAACTGGCGGCTCGGCGACATCCGTGACGGACAGCCGCAGGTGTACGCCGCAACCTGCGAATCGTTCGTCGCTCAAATGCTGAATCTCGATCTCATCGGCGGCATCAGTTTCAGCAAGGGCTGCTATACGGGACAGGAGATCATCGCCCGCACCCAGCACTTGGGACGAATCAAGCGCCGCATGTCGCGACTGCGGTTGCCTTCCGCCTCGTGGGCGATCGGCCAGCCCATCCAACTCGCGGACGGTCGGACGGGGCGGCTGACCGAGCTCGCCCGGGGGGACGCGGGTTTCGAAGCGCTCGCGGTGCTCAGTCTGGACGCCGCAGCGGCCGAGGCGCAGAGCGCTTCCACCGATGCAACGGCGGTCGAAGAGCTGCCGCTGCCCTACAGCCTCGACTGAGTGATCCCCGCAACCGCATTGCGGTAGTATGCCCGGCGTGGCCCGTTCCCGTGTTCGCCGCTGGCGCATCTTTTTCATCGTTTCCGGTCTGGCCGGCATCCTGATCGCGGCGATCGCGGCCATTTGGATCGTCCACCTCGACCGCGTGGTCACCCGCGAATTTCAGGGGCGGCTCTGGTCCGTCCCGGCACGCGTCTTTGCGGCGCCGCTCGAGCTGTATGCCGGGGCGCCGATCTCGGCCAACGATCTGGAGCAGGAACTGCACCGCCTGCACTACCGCCGCGGCGACCCGGCCTCGGGGCCCGGCATCTATCGGCGCACCGGCAACGCCTTCGATCTGGAGGCGCGGCGGGTGCGCTTCATCGACGAGCAGCGTGATGCGCAGCGGGTGTCCATCCATGCGGACAACGCGTCGATCACCAGCATGAGGGCCGCCGACGGCACCGATTTGCCCGTGTTTCGTCTCGATCCCCCGGTGATCGGCAGCTTGTTTCCCATCCACGGCGAGGACCGCCTCATCGTGGCCCCGGCCGACGTGCCGCCGCTGCTGCGCGACGGGATCAAGCTGATCGAGGATCGCCGCTTCGACGAGCATCACGGCGTCGACCTTTACGGGGTGCTGCGGGCGACTTGGGCCAACATCCGCGCCGGGCGGGTCGTGCAGGGCGGCAGCACGCTGACGCAGCAGCTCGTCAAGAACTACTTCCTTTCCGACGAGCAGACCTTCGGCCGCAAGGCGACGGAGGCCATCATGGCCATGCGCCTGGAGGCCCATTACTCCAAGGAAGACATTCTGGTGGCTTACCTGAACGAGGTGTATCTCGGACAGGACGGCGCCCGAGCGATCCACGGCTTCGGCCTCGGCAGCGAATACTATTTTGCGAAGCCTCTGGGCGAGCTCGGGCCGGCGGAGCTCGCGCTGTTGATCGGACTGGTCAAGGGCCCGTCGTTTTACGATCCGCGCAAGCATCCCGACCGCGCGCTTGCGAGGCGCAATCTCGTGCTGAAGGAGTTCGGCGACGCGCACCTCATCGATGCCGCCGCCGTGAAGCGCGAGGCCGCGACCCCGCTCGGCCTGCGTCCCCCCGGGGGCAGCTACGTGCCCGCCTACCTCGATCTCGTGCGGCGTGACCTCAAGCGCGACTACGCGGAAGCCGACCTCGCCGCAGCCGGATTGTCGGTGTACACGAGCCTCGATCTGCGCGCCCAGGGGGCGGCGGAGCGCGCGCTCACCCAGAATCTGCAGCGGCTCGACTCGAAGTCGCCGGTCCGCGGCGAGCATCTGGAGGGCGCCGTGATCGTGGTCGAGCCGAACAGCGGCGACGTGGTCGCGGTGGTGGGCGGACGGGAGGTCGACACCAACGGTTTCGATCGCGCGCTCGATGCGCGACGGCCGATCGGCTCGCTCGTGAAGCCGGCCGTGTACCTGACAGCGCTCGAGACCGGCCGCTACACCGCAGCGACGCTCATCGAGGATGCGCCGATCGAGTTGAAGCTTGCCGATGGCAGCGTCTGGGCGCCGCAGAACTTCGAGCGTCAGGTTTATGGTCAGGTGCCGCTCGCGCGTGCGCTCGCCGAGTCGATGAACCTGGCGACGGTGCGCCTGGGATTGGACCTGGGCCTGCCGAAGGTCGCCGCGACGCTCGAGCGGCTCGGGCTCGAATCGTCGCCGACGCTCAACCCGTCGCTCCTGCTCGGCACCGTGGAGATGTCGCCGCTCGAGGTGGTCCAGGTGTACACGACACTCGCGGACGGCGGCTTTCGCACCCGGCTGCGGGCGGTGCGCGCCGTGCTGGACGAGCACGGCCAGCCGCTCAAGTCCTTCAAGGTGCGGGTCGAGGCGGCGGCTCCGCCGGCCGCCGTGTATCAGCTCGACCGCATGCTCATGCTCGTGCCGACTCACGGCACCGCCCGAGGGGCGGCGGCGCGGCTCCCACAAGGTTTGGTGATCGCCGGCAAGACGGGGACCTCCTCGGATACCCGGGACAGCTGGTTCGCCGGTTTCACGGGGAATTATCTGGCGGTCGTCTGGGTCGGCTACGACGACAACCGCGAAACCGGACTCACCGGCGCCCAGGGCGCGCTGCCGGTGTGGGCCGACACCATGGCGAGTCTCAAGCCCGTCTCCTTCGAACCCATCCTTCCCGACTTGGTGGAGGATCGGTGGATCGGATTCGACGATGGCCTCGAAACGACTCCCGCGTGCAGCCCGGACGCGGTCGTCATCGGAGTGCCGAAGGACACCCGGTTGCCGGTCAATCCGAAATGCACGTCCGCGCCCTCGCCACATGTGACGGCGGGTGACAAGATCAAGGAATGGTTCAAAAGCATCGTTCACTGACTCTGCCGGCCGTGCTCGGTATGGCGCTGCTGCTCGCCGGCTGCCCCTCGCCGTGGCCGCGGCCCTCCGTGCCGGCCAATCCGAGCGCGATCCCCCCCGCGCCGCCGCCCGTCGCCGCGCCCGCGCAGGTCCCCGAAGCGCCCCCCGCGCCGCGACCGCAGGCGCCGCCGCGTGAAAACCACCTTTCGCCGGCGACGCGCTCCTTGGTGGCGCAGGCGCACAAGTTGCTGGCCCAGGGCGACCTCGACGGCGCGTCCTCGACGCTCGATCGGGCGCTGCGCATCGAGCCGAGCAACCCGCTGCTCTGGATCGAGCTCGGACGCGTGCGTCTCACGGAAAGCGACGCTCATCAAGCGGAGGTTTGCGCGCGCAAGGCGCTCGCGCTCGCGAGCGGCGATCACGCCGCTCAGGCGCAGGCAGGACGGGTGCTGGCGGATGCGTTGAAGGCACAGGGACGCAATCCGGAAGCGCAGGAGGTCGAAAGCCGGCCGTACATGCATTGAGCTCCGGCCGTCTTCACAGGTCGATGACCTCGACCGCCTCGGCGCTCAATGCTTGTCCGAAGAATCTGCCGCCGACGCGCGCAAAGCGCTCCGCGTCGTCCGTCGCGAGCCAGATGATCCGGCCCGGACCGGGCGGCGCACCCTGAAGCGGCCCGGCGCCATTCGCGCCACCAGGGTCTGCGCGGTCGTCGCCGCCGAATCCACGATCCGCACATCGGGCGGTATCACCGCGCGGATGGCCGCGGTGAGAATGGGGAAGTGAGTGCATCCGAGCACCAGCGTATCGGGCGCGTCGTCGGAGGCGAACACGGGATCGAGATAGCGATGCGCCACCGCCTCGGCCACGGGGCCGCTGGTCCAGCCCTCCTCCGCCAGCGCCACGAACATGGAACAGGCGCGCGCCAGCACGCGCACGGCCGGATTGCGCCGGCGGATCTCGGTTTGATAGGCGCCGCCGTTGATCGTGCCTTCGGTCGCGATCACCGCGATGTGTTGCGACCGGGAAGCCTCGATCGCGGCCCGCGCGCCGGGCTCGATGACGCCGATGATCGGCAGATCCGGGTATCGCGCGCTCAGCGCCCCGAGGGCGGAGGCGGATGCCGTGTTGCAGGCCACGACCAGCGCGCCGATCCCGCGCCGGAGCAATGCCTGGGCGCATTGCAGGGAATAGCGCGACACGGTATCGGGACTCTTGGTGCCGTAGGGCAGCCGGGCCGTATCGCCGAGATAGATGAAGTCCTGCGAAGGCAGCGCGTGGGACAGCGCGCGCAGCACGGTGAGACCGCCCACGCCCGAGTCGAACACGCCGATGGGCGCATCGCGCCGGATCGCTGCGGGCAGCGCCATCGCACGAGAAGGCCCGCGAGGGCCTTCTACAGCTCCGGCCGCATGTGCGGGAACAAGAGCACGTCGCGGATCGACGGCGCGTTCGCGAACAGCATCACGACGCGGTCGACGCCGAGCCCCAACCCCGCGGTCGGAGGCATGCCGTACTCGAGCGCGCGCACATAATCGGCGTCGTAGTACATGGCCTCCTCGTCGCCGCCGGCCTTGCGCTCGACCTGGTCCCGGAAGCGCTGCGCCTGGTCCTCTGAGTCGTTCAGCTCCGAGAAGCCGTTGGCGAGCTCCCGGCCGCCGATGAAAAACTCCCATCGGTCGGTGACGAAGGGATCCCGGTCGTTGCGTCTCGACAGGGGCGAGACCTCCGCGGGATACGCATAAGCGAACGTCGGCTGCACCAGCGTGTGCTCGCCGGTCTTCTCGAACAGCTCGATCTGAAGCTTCCCCGCGCCATCGCCGCCCTTGTACGCAATCCTTTTCGCATCGCAGACGCGCCTCAGGTAGCCGAGGTCGCGCAGCGACGTCGGGTCGAGATCCGGGTTGTTGACGGTGAGGATCTCTTCGATCGTGGAGCGCGCGAACGGCTTGGACAAATCGATGGTCGTGCCCTGGTAGTCGAGGACGCGCGAGCCCAGGAGCGAATCGGCGATGCCCTGAAACAGGGTCTCGATCATCTCCATCAGATCGGTGTAATCGGCGTACGCCTGGTACAGCTCGAGCATGGTGAACTCGGGATTGTGCTGCGTGGAAACGCCCTCGTTCCGGAAATTCCGATTGATCTCATAGACGCGCTCGAACCCGCCGACCGTGAGGCGCTTCAGGTACAGCTCCGGCGCGATCCGCAGGAACATCTCCACATCCAGCGCGTTGTGATGCGTCTTGAAGGGTCTCGCCGCGGCGCCGCCCGGGATGGGATGCAGCATCGGCGTCTCGACCTCGAGGAAGCCCCGATTGTCGAGAAACGCGCGCAGGTACCGCACGATCGCCGAGCGCATCTCGAACACGCGCCGGCTGTCCTCGTTCATGATCAGATCGACGTAGCGGCGCCGGTAACGAAGCTCGGTATCGGCGATGCCATGCCACTTGTCAGGCAGCGGACGGAGCGACTTGGTGAGCAGCACGATGCGCTCGGCGCGCACCGAGAGCTCGCCCGTCCTGGTACGGAACAGCACGCCCTCGGCGCCGAGGATGTCGCCCACGTCCCAGGTCTTGAAGTCCTCGTAGGAGGCGCCGAGCGCGTCGCGCTGCAGGAAGAGCTGGATCTCGCCGCTCGAGTCCGCCAGCTTCGCGAAGCTCGCCTTTCCCATCACCCGCTTCGCGCGCATCCGGCCCGCCACGCTCACGCGGATCGGCGCGCCGTCCAGCGACTCGGCGGACTTCTCCGCGTAGGCAATCGCCAGATCGCCCGCCAAGGCATTGCGGCGAAAGTCGTTCGGAAAGGCCGGGCCGCGCTCGCGCAGTTTCGCGAGCTTTGCGCGGCGCTCCGCGATCAGATGATTGTCGTCGTCGTCGCTCATAATCCCTGTTTCAGGCTGGCCTGCATGAATTCGTCGAGGTCCCCGTCGAGCACCGCGGTGGTGTTGCCGATCTCCACGCCGGTGCGCAAATCCTTGATGCGTGATTGATCCAGCACGTAGCTTCTGATCTGGTTCCCCCAGCTCACGTCCGATTTGGATTCCTCCAGGACCTTCGCCGCCGCGTTGCGCTTGTTGAACTCGAGCTCGTACAGCTTGGCCTTGAGCATTTTCATCGCCGTGGACCGGTTCTTGTGCTGGCTGCGCTCGCTTTGGCAGGCGACCACGATGCCGCTCGGCATGTGGGTGATGCGCACGGCCGATTCGGTTTTGTTCACGTGCTGGCCGCCCGCGCCGCTCGAGCGGTACACGTCGGTGCGCAGATCCGCCGGATTGATCTCGATGTCGATGTCGTCGTCCACTTCGGGCGATACGAACACGGACGCGAACGAGGTATGGCGGCGGTTCCCCGAATCGAACGGCGATTTGCGCACCAGCCGATGCACGCCGGTCTCGGTTCGCAGCCACCCGTAGGCGTAGTCACCGGTCATCATGATGGTCGCCCCCTTGATGCCCGCAACTTCCCCGGCGCTCTGGTCGATGATCTCGGTCGCGAAGCCATGACGATCCGCCCACTTCAAATACATGCGCAGCAACATCGCCGCCCAGTCCTGCGCCTCGGTGCCGCCCGCGCCGGCCTGGATGTCCAGAAAGGCGTTGTGCGAATCCATCTTGCCCGGAAACATGCGCTGGAATTCGAGCCCCTCCACCTCGGAGGCAAGCCGGCCCGCGTCCGCTTCGATTTCGTCCGCCGTCTTGAGATCGCCCTCTTCCGCGGCCACCTCCAGGAGCTCGCCCGCGTCGCGCAAGCCGCGCGACAGCCGATCCAGGCCGACCACCACGTGTTCCAGTTTGGCGCGTTCCTTGCCGAGCTCCTGAGCCCGATCCGCGTTATTCCAGATGCCGGGCTGCTCGAGCTCGCGGGTTACTTCCTGCAGGCGCTCGTGCTTGTTGTCGTAATCAAAGATACCTCCTCAAGGAGTCGGTGCGCTCC
Organism: uncultured Gammaproteobacteria bacterium; assembly: GCA_963748995.1. GTDB lineage: Bacteria > Pseudomonadota > Gammaproteobacteria > Steroidobacterales > Steroidobacteraceae > Bog-1198. The sequence continues at coordinate 429,635 of CAVVKU010000022.1, forward strand.
TCGAGATCTTTGATGAATCGCTTGATTTGATTGATTTCCATACGGCAACTCTATCATAGGTTTCCCCGCTGCCGCGGGTCAGCGGATCTTGAAATGCTGGCAGTTGAGCTGAACCTGCTCCGCTCCGTTGTATTCGTTCACCTCCAGCCGGTACGCAAGATCCACGGTTACGCCCGGCTCGAGCGCCGGATCCTCTGAAGCACCGCCGACATAGCCGAAGGAGATCGCCTCCAGCACCGCACCCCTTCCCGCGGAGGCGCCCGCGGGCGCGGACTGCGCTCCGCGGAGCCGCAACTTCAAGTGCCGGCCGCCGACCACGCGCAGGTCGACGACCTTGAAGCTGCCGTCGAATACGGGCTCGGGAAATCCCTGTCCCCAGGGGCCTGCGCCGCGCAGCACTCGCGCGGTATCGAGCGACATCTCTGCGTCCGACAGCTCCCCGTCGCTCAGGATCACGCCGGCAAAGGTGTCGGCGTCGGCGCGGGCGGCGATCTCCTCGGCGAACGCCCGGCGAAATCCGTCGAGGCTCGATTCGGGCAGCGTCATGCCCGCGGCCATCGCGTGACCGCCGAACTTCTCGATCAGCCCGGGATGCCGGGCGGCGATGGCATCGAGCACATCTCGAATGTGTATGCCGCTGACCGAGCGCGCCGAACCGCGCAGCGATCCGTCCTCTGCGCGCGCGAAGGCGACGACGGGACGATGAAACCGGTCCTTGATTCTGCCGGCAACCAGGCCGACGACCCCCTGATGCCAGCTTTCATCGAACAAGCACAGACCGAGCGACTCGCCGCCGGATTCGGCGAAGCGCACCGTGGCGGCGAGCTCCGTCGCCTCGACCTGCATACGCTGCTCGATTTCACGCCGTTCCTCGTTGAGGCGGGTGAGCTCGGCGGCGAGGGCCCGCGCGCGCGCCTCGTCATCCGTGAGCAAACAGGCGATCCCCACGCTCATATCGGCCAGCCGGCCCGCCGCATTCAGTCGCGGAGCGACCACGAAGCCCAGATCGGCCGCCGTGAGCCGCTCCAGATTCCGGCCCGCCAATTCGAGCAGCGCGCGAATTCCGGGAACGCAGCGTCCGGCGCGGATCCGCCTCAACCCCTGCGCAACCAGCACGCGATTGTTTCGATCGAGCGGCACGAGATCGGCCACGGTTCCGAGCGCCACCAGGTCCAGAAGATCGGAGGGTCGGAATTGCGGGTGGCGCACCGCTCTGGCGAGCGCGGCCACCACATAGAACGCGACGCCGACGCCCGACAACGCCGGGCTTGCGAAGCCCGATCCCGTGAGGTTCGGATTGACGATCGCGTCCGCACTCGGAAGCTTCGCGCCCGGCAGATGATGATCCGTGATCAGCACGGGAATCCCGAGCCCATGCGCCGCCTCGACGCCTTCGATGCTCGAGACGCCATTGTCGACGGTGACGATCAGGGAAGGCCGGCGTTCTGCCGCGAGCGCGACGATCCCCGGGGTCAGGCCGTAGCCGAATCGAAATCGGTTGGGCACGAGGAAGTCGACGTGTGCAAAGCCGAGGGAGCGCATCGCGCGGACCAGGAGCGCAGAGCCGGTGGCTCCGTCCGCGTCGAAGTCCCCGACCACCAGCACCCGGCCCGAGGCGCGGTGCGCCGCCAACAGCTCGGCGGCGGGCTCCACCCCCTCCAGCGTGCTGACCGGCAGCAGTCGCTCGAGCGACAGATCCAGATCCTGCGCCGATAGGACCCCGCGTGCGCCGTAAATCCGCCGCAGAACCGGATGCAGATCGCCAGCGGGCTCCAGGCCCGCGGCTTGATGCCGCCGTCGGATTTCAACGCCCAAGTCGGCTGTCCTCCTCGGGAGCGAGGCCGAAGGACTGCCACCAGGGCCGACTCCTGCGCCAGAATCTGCGCAGAGCGCGCGCGCTCACGGAAAAGGAGCTGTCGCCGGCGGAGATTTCGATTCCGCTCAGATACCCCGCCTTGAGGTCGTCGAGCGCGGGCATCAACCAGCGATGCTCGCTCTCCTGCCACGCCGCCGTCCCGGGCCACGCCGCAGATCACCACCACACCGGACCTCGACGCGTCCGATCCGCCTGCGTCCGCGCCGGCCGCTCGGGGATATTCCGAGCGCCGATCGAATGCCGAGAACAGCGCGTCGTCTCCCGCAGCCCAGCCCGCGACGCGGGGCAGCGGTGCTCCGAGCGCGCCGCCTCCCCAAAGCCACAGGGCGCTGATGAGCGGCAAGCCGCGGGCGCGCCGCGCCGCATTCAGCTCATGGTCGAACAGCCACATTTCGATCTCGGTCCCGAGCCGCCGCAATTCGGCCGAACCTTGGCCGTGCGGTTGATGCGCCCAAACGTCGGATCCCAACACCTCATCCGGCGGCGTAGTGTCCGCCGTGAGCGGCGCGTCGAACACGCAGAACAGGCTGCTCCCCGATCCGCGCACAAGACTGGAACCTCCTCCGGCAAAGGAGCGGTTGAAGTCCGAGGCCAACGCATCGGCCTCGGACGGATCGATCTCCAGCAGGCCATCGGCGGGCAGATGGACGCTGCTCATGCCTGCGACCAGATGCACGGGAGTCGCCAGTGTCGCCCACCCGTCGCGAGCGGTGCCGCCGCCCGCCCGCAACCGGGCAACGGCGATCGGCGGCGGGTCTGCGTGCTCCGGCGCGATGGCTCGAAAGGCAGCGGCACGCCAGGAGGCAACGCTCGATCGGCCGTCGGCGCGCGCCAGCAATCGCTCGAGCGCGGGGGCGCGAAGCGCCCGGGGGACGCCGCGCGCCGCGATGCGAAAATACACAGTGGGCAATGTGAACCTTGGGTCGAAGGCGCGTATCTTACCGACATGCGCTTCCATCAGGACTCGAGTTCGTCGAGCAATCTCATTCGATCCTACGGGGCGGGCGAAATCAAGATCAACGACACCGCATTCAGAGCGCCGGTGATCGTATCGAGCTCGGCGATCGAGCCGGGCCCAGCCGTCACCGCGGTCGACGAATTGGCCGTGCCGCACGCCGCCGCCGTGCTCGCGCACGAACCCGAAGTGGTGTTGCTCGGGACCGGTCTGCGGCAATCGTTCCCTACGCCCGAATTCGGCGCAGCGTTTCTACGCGCGGGAGTGGGCTTCGAAGTCATGGACACGGGGGCGGCCTGCCGCACCTTCAACGTGCTCGTCGCCGAGCAGCGCAGGGTCGTCGCGTTGCTGATTCCTTGAGGGGTCGGAATCGAAAATGAATTCTTGGCGGAATTGGGAAAAGAAGGCGGGGTGTCGGCGAGTCAAATAATTTGGTATCGAGGTTAATTCTATTTCTTATTGATCTTTTTATTCTTTTTCTCTGACCGAAATCAAACGCTCGGCACCCCGCGAATGGACTTTATTTCCCTGACAACTCGCGGGCAACCATACGCCCGCGGCTCATCGCGCGTCAACCTCACCGAATGAAAAGAGAGTTTTTAATTTGTAATCAATGATATATGCGCAGCAATTGATCATTAACATAAGTCAATTGCCACCGTGCAGGAACGGCAGCGGATCCACCGGCTTGCCATTCACTCGAATCTCGAAATACAGCGCGGCGATGTTGTGCGCGCCGGTTCCCATATGAGCTATCTCCTCGCCCGTGGCCACTTCCTGACCCTCGCGCACATCGAGCCTGATGGTGTGAGCGTAGGCCGTCAGCAGCGTTTCGCTGTGCTTGATGATGATGAGATTACCGTACCCTCGTATCCCGCTCCCCGCATACACGACTCGGCCGGCACACGCCGCGCGGATCGGTTGGCCCAACGCCCCTAGGAGTAGGATGCCGCCCCCCGGGACGGGACGCGGCGCCGATGTGTGCCCCGCGGGCCACGTCCATCCGCAAGGAGCGAGAGCGTCCGCCGCGGAGCCCGCGCGGACGCTGTTGGGCGAAACGAAGGGCACGCGCGCCGTGCCCTGCGGCGCGCGGTGGTTGCCCGCCTTTAGAACGAGAACCTGCCCGACGGCGATCCGATAATCGGCACCGATATGATTCCAGCGGGCCAAATCGCGGTAATCGAGATCGTGCCGCCAGGCAATGCTGTAAAGGGTGTCCCGAGGCTGGACGACATAGGTTTCGGGTGTATGGGCGCTCTCGCTGGCACAGCCCGCGGCCATCGACGAAATCCAGGCGATCAGCCCGATGATTCGGGCTACGCGTCGCACGGCCTAAGATTCCTCAGGCGAGCTCCCCGTTAGCGCTGCAATCCCGACAGCAAAGGAACGAAACTCACCGCGCCCAGCGATTCCTTCTGAACCCGCGTCTCACCCTTGGTGTAGCGCATGAGCTCCTGGCGCCCGTCCGGGCCCACCGGCGCGATGAGCCGGCCGCCCACCGCCAGCTGCCCGAACAAAGCGGGCGGCACGGCGTGAGGGGCCGCAGTCAGCAGAATCCCGTCGAAGGGGGCCTTCGCCGGCCAGCCCACGTTACCGTCGTCGTGGCGAAACCGCACGTTGCGTATTTTGAGCTCGCGAAGGGCGCGCCGCGCGCGGCCCACCAGGCTCTCGATCCGCTCGATGGTGTAGATTTCCTTGACCAGCGGCGAGAGCACCGCCGTCTGATAGCCGCAACCGGTGCCGATTTCCAGCACTTTGTCGACCGGTCCGGCGGCGAGCAGCGCCTCCGTCATCCGAGCGACCACGTAGGGCTGCGATATCGTCTGGCCGAAGCCGATGGGCAACGCCGTATCTTCGTAGGCCCGCGTCGCAAGCGCCTCGTCCACGAACAAATGTCTCGGCACGTTGCGGATGCGGTCGAGCACGCGCCGATCGACGATTCCCTGATCTTGAAGCCGCTGCACCAGCCTCTCGCGGGTCCGCGCGGAGGTCATTCCGATACCGCTGAGGCGCGGTCCTTCCATGTACATGCTCAACTCGACAACCAGCGCTCGAGCTCGGGCAGGGCCGCGTGGCGGGTCAAGTCGATCTGCAAAGGCGTCACGGACGCAAAGCCGTGCGCGACCGCGTGAAAGTCCGTGCCCGGCCCCGCATCCTGACCGGCGCCCGCCGCCCCGACCCAGTACACATTGCGTCCGCGCGGGTCCTTCGCGCGCACCACCCTTTCACTGCGATGCCGGTTGCCGAGCCGGGTCACCTTGAGCCCCAACAGCTGCCCCTCGGGCAGATCCGGCACGTTGACGTTCAGCATGACGGGCGCCTTGAGCGGAGCGCTCGTCAATCGCTCGACCAGACTCGCGGCGACCCGGGCGGCGCTCGCGAAGTTGCGGGGGCTGCCGGGCTCGACGACGAGCGAGACGGCGATCGCCGGAAGACCGAGGAATCGTCCCTCGACGGCGGCCGCGACGGTGCCGGAATAAAGGGTGTCGTCTCCGAGATTCGCACCATCGTTCACGCCGGAGACCACGATGTCATGCTCGAACTCGAACAGCCCCGAGATCGCCAGATGCACGCAATCGGTGGGCGTACCGTTGACGTAATAGCAATCGGTGTCGTAGCGCGCCGCGCGCACGGGAACATCGAGCGTCAGCGAGTTGCTCGCGCCGCTGCGGTTGCGGTCCGGGGCGACGACGGTGACGGAGCCCAATGGACCGATCGCCCGACGGAGCGCCTCCAAGCCCTCTGCCCGATAGCCGTCGTCATTGGAAAGTAGAATTTTCACCAGATTTTATACAAGCCGACCGAGCGCATTGCGCCCTGCGGACTATACTGTAACCGCCTACACCCGGATAGCGGATCGAATGCTCGCACCATGGTAAAACCTCGCCCTCGGGGCTCGCGCGGCGCCGCCCCACCCTCGTCAACCGCCGCCCTCGCATCGAAGGCCGCTGAGCAGGGCGATGCCGGGATCTTTCGCGCCGCGGTCGCCGACGTGAAGCGCTTGGCGCCGACCGGCCGCGCGGACGAGCTCGCGGTCGTTGCAGCCAAGTCACGCGCGCGTCGCGTCAGCGCCGCCCGGCAGGAAGCGGGGCCGGCGCAAGCGCTCGACCTGCTGCCGGACACCATCGCTCCCGAGGATGTGGTCGGAGGCAGCGAAGCCTTGTCGTATCGACGATCCGGCGTGCGCGACCAGGTGATGCGCCGCCTGCGGCGCGGGCTGTATCCGGTGGAGGACGAATTGGATTTGCACGGGCTCAACCAGGCCGCCGCCCGCGACAGCTTGAGCGAATTTTTGGAAATCAATCGAAGCGCAGCCCGTCGTTGCGTGAGGATCGTGCACGGCAAGGGATATCGCTCCGGCGCTCGCGGGCCGATTCTGAAAATCGCGGTTAATGCGTGGCTCCGGCGTCATCCGGATGTGATGGCCTTCACCTCCGCGCGCGCCATCGACGGAGGCACCGGCGCGGTCTACGTGCTGTTGCGCGCTTGACCGCGGTGGCCGATCGGCCGCCTATTCGCCATCGCCCTCGAGCGGCGTATCCAGCGGGAATTCCATGATCTCGCGCAGTACCGCCGTCGCGAACTGACCCCGGCCCAGGCCGAAGCTCAAGGTGACCGTGCCGGCATCGGCCTCGACCTTCAGGTCGCGGACCGCACACCGCAACGCGCGCCGCTCCTGATCCAGCCCCTCCTCCTGCAGGAGCGCGGCCACGCCGCCGAATTCGCGTGCCACCTCGAGCTCGGTGTCGAGCGTGGCGCGCTGTGTCTCCGGGTCGCCGCGGCCCCAGAGCGGGCCCGACGGGTGAATATCGAAGGCTTGCAGGCGGCGCAGGAGCTCGTCATCGATCGTGGTCACCGGAAAGTGGCTGCCGCTGCCCTCGAGGCTCGCGAGATCGCCCGGCCGAAGGATCGACCAATCACCCGCCTGCACGCGCCGCGCCAGCAGCGCATTGAAGATGAGGGCGCGCGCGGCCGACAACGCGAAGCCGCGCTCGGCGCGTCCCGCGGGCGCCGTTCCGCTTTGCATCCAGCGAGCCGCCCGATCGAGATTGAACCCATCGCGGCCGAAGCGCTGCGGGCCGAAGTAGTTCGGCGCGCCGTGATCACGCAGCGCCGCGAGCTTCATGTCGAGCTCCTCGCGAGACCAGGACACTTTGCGCAGGCGGATTCGGAAGCGATTGCCCGCGAGCGCACCGCGCTTCAGTTTGCGCGCGTTCGCGTGCACGTCGAGCACCCTGAATTCGTCGGTGCGCACGGCGCTCCAGAAGGCTGCGGGCTGGGGCCGCGCCGGCACGCTGAACCACTGCGAGGTGATCGCGTGACGATCCTTCAATCCGGCATAGCCCACTTCGGAGACCGGCAGGCTCCCAAGTCTCGCGAGTTCCGCGGCAACCCAGCGCGTGTTTGCGGCGCGCTTCTCGACGTGCAGCAGGAAATGCGGGCCGTCGCCCGACGGCACGAACGACAGCTGTTCCTCGACGCGAAAATCCTCGGGCTCCGCCCGAAGTTGCGCCGCCGCGAGCGGCGCGCCGTGCGCGCGCGGCGGCGACAACGCGGCCCGCGTCCAGGATTCGGAGCGTCGTCCGTGAATACTCACGTCGGGCTATCGCGCATGCTCGAGCAGGACGGACGCGAGCGCGGCCAATCCTTCGCCTCGCCCGACGAACCCCATGCGCTCGGTGGTCGTGGCCTTGACGTTGATGAACCGGGCTTCGACCCCGAGGTCGGCCGCGAGATTCGAGGCGATGGCGTCGCGATGCGCCGCGATGCGCGGAGCCTCCGCCAGCACGGTCAAGTCGGCATTGACCAGCCTGAATCCGGCGGTGCGCATCATCTGCGCCACGGTGCGCAGGAAGACCCGGCTGTCCGCTCCCCGATAGCGCGGGTCCGAATCCGGAAAATGCCGGCCGATGTCGCCCTCGCCCAGGCCGCCGAGCACGGCGTCGCACAGCGCATGGATGATCACGTCCCCGTCGGAATGCGCCACGACGCCACGGCCGTAGGGAATCCGGACGCCGCCGAGCATCACGTGATCGCCCTCGCCGAATGCATGAACGTCGAAACCTTGGCCTATTCTCATCGCACCGCCTTTCTCGTGGCTTCGAGGATTTGTGACGCGACCGCGAGGTCCTCCGCGCGCGTCACCTTGATGTTGAACGGCGAACCCTGCACCAGGCGGGCGTGGACGCCGAGCCGCTCCATGGCCTGTGCCTCGTCGGTGACGGTGATGCCCTGCCGCACCGCCTCCTGCAATGCGTGCTCGAGCTTTCCGAGCGCGAAGATCTGCGGCGTCAACGCCCGCCAAAGTCCGCTCCGATCGACGGTCTCGCTCGCCAAACCGCCGCTCTCGCGCTTCACCGTGTCGACGATCGGTGCGGCGAGCACGGCCCCCGATGCGCCCGCATCCAGGGCGGCGATCAATGCGCGCACATCGTCGCCGTCCAGACAGGGCCGCGCCGCGTCGTGCACCAGCACCCAGTCATCGGGCGACGCATGTGTCTGCAGCGCTCTCAATCCGCTCAGCACCGACTCCTGGCGGCTTGCGCCGCCGACCGCGCTCAAGAGCTTCGGAGGCGCACCGACGCCGTTGCCGGATTGGCCGATCGCCGCCGCAAGCGCCGGCCAGCGCACATCGTCGGCGGCGACCGAGACGACCACTTTCTCGATGCGGGATTCCTGCATGAGCGCACGCAGCGACCACTCGATCACGGTGGCGCCGAGAAGTGGCGCGTATTGTTTGGGAGAGCCTTTGGCGGACGGGTCGAAGCGCGCGCCGCGCCCCGCGGCGGGCACGACGGCAAAGACGCGGCGCGACGCGAACGCCGAAGTCACGCTGAAGCCACGGGGATCACTCGGCGCGGGCGGTGATGGGAGCGGCGGGAGCCGAGGCCACCGGCGTCGCCGGCGTGACGACCTGATAGAACGTCTCGCTATTGCCCACCATGCCGAGCTCGCTCCGTGCGCGCTCCTCGAGGGCCGCAAGTCCGACCTTCAAATCGGTGACTTCGGCGAGCAACTGACCATTGCGCTCACGCTGCTCGGCATTGGCCGCCGTCTGCGCCTCGATCGCCTGGTTCAAGCGCCAGATTTCACGCATTCCCTGATCCGAAACCCACAGCCGATACTGCAGCAGAATCAGACAAGCACCCAGGATGACCGCTAAAACCCTCATGAGGACAGTAGCTTAGCATGAGTTCTTAAGAAACTGGAACCGAAAGTGCATTGCGCCCGGCGTAGGACGCCCTGCCGCCGAGCTCTCCCTCGATCCGCAACAGCTGGTTGTACTTGGCAATTCGGTCCGAACGCGACATCGACCCGGTCTTGATCTGGGTGGCCGACGTGCCCACCGCGATATCCGCGATGGTCGCATCCTCGGTCTCCCCCGAGCGATGCGAGATGATCGCTGCGTACTTGGCCTTCGCCGCCATGTCGATGGCCGCAAGCGTTTCGGTCAGCGTGCCGATCTGATTCGGCTTGATGAGAATGGCGTTGGCGATCTTTTTCGCGATCCCTTGGGCGAAAATCTTGGTATTGGTGACGAAGATGTCGTCGCCGACGAGCTGCAGCTTGCTGCCGAGTTTCTGCGTGAGCACGGACCACCCATCCCAGTCGCTCTCGCTCATCCCGTCCTCGATGGTGACGATGGGATATTTCGCGGCGAGCGACGCGAGATAATCGGCGAATTCGCTGGAACTGAATTTGCGGCCTTCCGATGCGAGATCGTACACGCCGTCCTTGTAGAGCTCATTGCTGGCGACATCCAACCCGAGATAGATATCCCGGCCGGCGCGGTATCCCGCCTTGTCGATGGCCTCCAGGATGGTGGTGAGCGCCGCCTCGTTGGAGGGCAGATCGGGAGCGAAGCCGCCCTCGTCGCCCACCGCGGTATTGAGACCCTTGGCGTGCAGCACCTTCTTCAGGGCAATGAAACACCTCGGCTCCGTAGCGCACCGCCTCCGCGAGCGAAGGAGCCCCGAGCGGCAAAATCATGAACTCCTGGATATCGACGCTGTTGTCCGCGTGCGCGCCGCCATTGATGATGTTCATCATCGGCACCGGCATGACGAAATCCGAGGCACCGCCCGACAGATGCCGGTACAGCGGCATCTTGCGGTCGCGGGCCGCGGCGTGCGCGGCCGCCAGAGACACCGCCAGGATCGCGTTCGCGCCCAGTTTCGATTTGTTGTCGGTGCCGTCCGCCGCGATCAACTTGGCATCGAGGCCGGCTTGGTCGGCGGGATCAAGCCCCACGACGAGATTGCGCAGCGTACCGTTGACGTGGTCCACGGCTTTGCGCACGCCCTTGCCGCCGAAGCGCTTCGCATCCCCGTCGCGCAGCTCCACCGCCTCGCGCGAACCGGTGGAGGCTCCCGACGGCACCAAGGCGCGGCCCATCGCGCCCGTATCGAGCAGAACGTCGGCCTCTACGGTGGGGTTGCCGCGCGAATCGATGATTTCACGTCCCCGAACTTCCACGATGCGGCTCATAGCAAAGACTCCTCGAACGGTTTCTTTTTGACGGCGAGATCGAGCTCCACCAGTGTGTAGAGGAGCGAGGCCATCCGGTCCAGCGGCCATGCATTGGGTCCGTCGGACTTGGCGTTCGCCGGATCCGGATGGGTTTCCATGAACAGGCCCGCGACGCCCGCCGCGATGGCCGCGCGCGCGAGCACCGGCACGAACTCGCGCTGTCCGCCGGAGGCGTTGCCCTGGCCTCCCGGCAATTGAACGGAATGCGTGGCGTCGAACACCACCGGGCAGCCGGTGGAGCGCATCACGGCAAGCGAGCGCATGTCCGACACGAGATTGTTGTAGCCGAAGGAGAAGCCCCGCTCGCAGACCATGATTTGCGCGTTGCCCGTGGAACGAGCCTTGTCGACCACATTCTGCATCTCCCACGGACTCAAGAATTGGCCCTTCTTGATGTTCACGGGCTTTCCCTGGGACGAGACGCCGACGATGAAATTGGTCTGCCGGCATAGAAACGCCGGCGTCTGCAGCACGTCGACCACCTCCGCCACTTCGGCGAGCGGGGTATCCTCGTGCACGTCCGTGAGCACGGGCACACCCACCTGCTTCCTCACCTCGGCGAGCGCCTTGAGTCCCGCCTCGATGCCCGGACCGCGGAAGCTCGACTGCGACGAGCGGTTGGCCTTGTCGAACGACGCCTTGAAAATGAACGGAATGCCCAACGTCGCCGTCATGTCGCGAAGCCGCCCGGCAACATCGATGACGAGTGCCTGGCTCTCGATGACGCACGGGCCGGCGATCAGGAAGAACGGCCGATCGGGTCCGACCTCGTAAGAAACGAGCTTCATGCGTTGCGGCCGGGTCTTGCGGTGGCGCGGCCCGTCATGCGCTGGCACAAACAATCATGCGGTGGCGCGGCCCGGCTGCAGCGCGGCGCGGTATTCGCGGGCGGCACGGACGAAGCCCGTGAACAGCGGGTGCCCGTCGCGCGGCGTGGACGTGAATTCCGGATGGAACTGGCTTGCCACGAAAAAAGGATGCGAGCGCAGCTCGATGAACTCCACCAGCCCGTCCGCCGAGAATCCCGAGAACGTCAGGCCCGCGGCGCTCAACTCCTCGAGATAGTGATTGTTGAATTCGTAGCGATGCCGGTGGCGCTCGAAAATCGACTCCTTGCCATACAGCGCGTGGACCAGCGAGCCGGGCTTCAGATGGGCCTCCTGCGCTCCGAGCCGCATGGTGCCCCCGAGATCGGATTTCTCGTCGCGCACTTGCTGGCCCCTGGCGAGATCCTGCCATTCGGTGATCAGCGCGATGACCGGATGGTTCGTGGCACGATCGAACTCCGTGCTGTTCGCATTCTTCAGCGCGAGCACATTTCTCGCGTATTCGATGATCGCGAGCTGCATGCCGAGACAGATGCCGAGGTAAGGAATGCGGTTCTCGCGCGCGTAGCGGATGGCCTGGATCTTCCCCTCGATCCCGCGGTCGCCGAAGCCGCCGGGCACCAGGATGGCGTCCATGTTGGCGAGCACCGAGGGGCCGCTGCGCTCGATATCCTGCGACTCGAAGTAATGGATGTTCACCCGGGTGCGCGTCTTGATGCCGCCATGCATCAGCGATTCGTTCAGCGAGATGTACGAATCCCGGATCTGCACGTACTTGCCGACCATGCCGATGTCGACGACCGCCTCGGGGTTCTGCTTGGCCGCGACCACCGCGCGCCATTCCGACAGATCCGTGGCGGGCACATCCAGGCGCAGCTTGTCCACGACGATGTCGTCGAGATCCTGCTCGTGCAACAGCATCGGAATCTTGTAGATGTCGTCGGCATCGACCGCCGAGATCACCGCACGCTCTTCGACGTTGGTGAACAGCGCGATTTTGCGGCGCTGCTCGTCCGGCAGCGTCTGCATGCAACGGCACAGCAGAATGTCCGGCTGGATGCCGATGCCGCGCAGTTCCTTGACCGAATGCTGGGTGGGCTTGGTCTTGATCTCGCCCGAGCCCCCGACCACGGGCACGAGCGTCAGGTGCATGTACAGCACATGGTTGTGCCCGAGCTCCACGCCCATCTGGCGGATCGCCTCGAGAAACGGCAACGACTCGATGTCGCCGACCGTGCCGCCGATCTCCACCATGCACACGTCGGCATTGCCGGCGCCCATCCGGATGCGGTACTTGATCTCATCCGTAATGTGAGGGATCACCTGAACCGTCGCGCCCAGATAGTCGCCGCGGCGTTCCTTCGCGATCACGCGCTCGTAGATGCGCCCGGTGGTGAAATTGCTGTTGCGGCCGGTGGTCGTGCGCACGAAACGCTCATAATGGCCAAGATCCAAGTCCGTCTCGGTTCCATCCGCCGTGACGAAGACTTCGCCGTGCTGAAACGGGCTCATGGTGCCGGGATCGACGTTGATGTACGGATCCAGCTTCACCATGCTGACCTTCAGGCCCCGCGCCTCCAGGATGGCGCCGAGAGAGGCGGATGCGATGCCCTTCCCAAGCGAGGAGACCACGCCGCCGGTGACAAATACGAATCGAGTCATGATGGGTCACCGTCGCCAAATAGTGTGAATCGCAAGAAAAGTCATCTTTTCACGCGACTCGAGAAGCCAGAAGGAATAATTGAAATTCGACGGGAGTTCAGGCTACCAGATTGCCACTCTCCCGACAATCGGCGCCGCCGGAATTGCGCGCCTGCGCACGAACCTGGAGCGCTTTCGTGCGAAGAGGCCGGATGGAGGGAGGGATTTTCCGGATCGTGGAAAACATGGGCGCGACGCATGCGTCGCGCGGGTGGCCAGGGATGGCCACCCAGGGCTTGCGCGGAGCAGGGACTGCGGAGCGCAATGTTTTCCCCGAAGCCTCCAGGGAAGGATTTACGGCGGTCCGGGAAATCCCTCCCCCCATCCGGCCTCTTATGACAACGCAGCTCTCTGCTCAAATGCACATCAACAAAGCTCCGGCCGCCCCTCCCAAACAACGTCAAATCCCATCTCGTCGGCCCCCGCCAGCCGGCGCGCGTCGCGCCAGATGTCCCCGATCGCGACCAGCGCGTCGCCCGCATAAATCATGGGCAGCGCATCGCGCATCCAAGGCAGGACACCCATCGCTTGACAGAGATGCTGAACGCTCTGGGTTCGGCCCCGGGCACTTGGCTTGAGTGTTTCACCGCCGCCGCGGCGGCGGACAGTCACCGTGGGCGGCAGGCGTTTCGCATCCAAGCCTGCCAAGCGCGGAACCCAGCGAAGCGTCCCCAATCCCGAACCCAAGTCGAGGTGCGAATCCAATTGCATCGGCCAGTCTCGGACCGTGGGGAGCGACGGGGCGGTGGCCGCGGTCAGGAACAGCCGATCCCGGTACCGGCGCAGCGCATCGCCGCCCCAGACGATCGCGGGCTCGTGATCGGCATCCGCCTCCAGCGTCTGGCGCAGACCCTCGGTCAACCGCGCAGAGGAAGGCGAGACCACTCCCGATTCCGCCAGCCAGCGGCGCACGACGTTGACCCGTTCGCGCTCGGCCAGCGCCCGCAGGCCGGCAACGGACAACGCGGATCCATCCCGCAGCCGAAACAGCGCCGCGTCCGCGGCCTGCTCCAACAGGCATTGGGCATCCGCGGCGTGGCGGGCGGCGCGCCCGAGCGCCGCGGCGGCGCCCGGCCAGCGCTCGATGAGCGTCGGCCAGATCTCGGCACGCAGGAAAGCGCGATCGAAGCGCAAATCACGATTCATCGGATCCTCCTGCGCCTCGACCCCGCGGATCTCGGCGTAGAGCGCAAGTTCGCGCCGCGTGATCCGAAGAAGCGGGCGCAAATGCCAGCCGCCGGCCAGGGGGCGCAGCATCGGCATTGCCGACAAACCCTTGATCCCGGCGCCGCGGAGCAGCTGAAGGAGCACCGTTTCCGCCTGATCTTCGGCGTGGTGTGCCGTCAACAGACATTCGCCGCGAGCGAGATTGAGCGCGAACGCCCGATATCTCGCCTCGCGCGCCGCCGCCTCGAGCGATTCGCCGTCCGCCTCGACAGCCACCTCGATCACGGTGAGCGGGATCTGCAAACGCTCGCACAGCGCGATTGATGAGCCGCGCAGCGCCACGGATGCGTCCTGCAAACCGTGATCGACGTGGACCGCGCGCACCGGCCGGTGCGGGAGCTCGGCCAGCGCGCTCAACAAGCAGGCCGAATCGCCTCCGCCGCTCACGCCCACCACCAATCCCGTGGCATCTGGCGGAAGATATTGGCGGAGCACGGCATCGAGTTCGGCTGCGCCGAATCTCATGCAAATCCCCTCATTCCCCCTCCTGGCTCGACGTTCGGGCGACTACCCGTCGCCGAATACGCCGAAACTGCGCAGGCGCGCTTGGCGGGCGTCGAGGAGCGACGTGACGGGCTGTTTGGAAAGTTCCGTCAAGTGCTTGATCATGCTTTGCTTCACGGTCTCGGCCATCGCTTGCGGATCCCGATGGGCCGCGCCGTGCGGCTCCTTCAGCACCTCGTCGACCAAGCCCAGTTTCTTGAGCCGATCCGCGGTGCCTCCCATGGCGTCGGCGGCAATCTCTTTCTTGTCGGTGCTCTTCCACAAGATCGAGGCACAGCTCTCCGGAGAGATGACCGAGTACACGCTGAACTGGAGCATCACCAGCCGATCGCACACGCCGATGGCGAGCGCCCCGCCCGACCCTCCCTCCCCGATCACGACGGACAGGATGGGCGCCGCCAGATTCGACATCTCGAACAAATTGCGCGCGATGGCCTCGCTCTGCCCGCGCTCTTCCGAGCCGATGCCGGGGTACGCACCCGGCGTATCGATCAGGGTGATGATCGGGATGCGAAAACGCTCCGCCATGCGCATCAGGCGCAGCGCCTTGCGGTAGCCTTCGGGCTTCGGCATGCCGTAATTGCGGCGCACGCGCTCCTTGGTGTCGCGTCCCTTCTGGTGGCCTATGAGCATGACCGGCTGACCCTCCAGCCGCGCCAAGCCGCCCACGATGGCAAGATCGTCGCTGTACATGCGATCGCCGTGCAGTTCGTGCCAATCGGTGAAAATCAGCGAGACGTAGTCGAGCGTGTAGGGGCGCTGGGGATGCCTCGCAAGCTGCGTGATTTGCCAGGGTGACAGATTGGAAAAGATGCTGCTGGTGAGCGCACGGCTCTTGGATTGCAGCCGCTTGACCTCCTCGGCAATGTTGAGGCTCGCGTCGGAGCCCAGGAATTTGAGTTCCTCGATCTTGGCCTCCAGCTCGGCGATCGGTTGTTCAAATTCCAGAAAATTCAGCGCCATGAAGATGTTTCCTCGCCGCGAATGTCGTTCCGCGGACCATACACCAAATACCAGCCTTCGCGTCCGACCAGGGCGGACAGTTTATCCAGAAGCTCGCGTGAAGGCCGTACCGACCAACTATCGGCCAGATTGAGCCGCCCGGTATAGTCGTCACGGTTGACCGCCACGCTGATCCCGCAAGGCCCCTTGAGATACGGCCGGAGCAGATCCTCGAAGCGCTTCAGGCCCAAGGGGCCGTCGAATTGGGCCGGCCACTTGAGACACAGCCGGCGCGCGAACCGCTCGCGGGCCCGGTCGATATCCATCATCGTTTTCGCCTGCAGGCGCCACGCCTCGATGAAATCATCGAACCGCAACATCCCATCCACGATCAGGATCGCATCCTTGACGATGATGTCGCGGTATTGCTGGAAGGTCTCCTCGAACAGGCTGACTTCCAGGCGCGCGCTGCGATCGTCGAGAATGAGGGTGACGCGGTTCGGGCGGCGGCGGATCTCGAGCACCAGCCCGGCGACGGTCGCCGGCTTTCCCTGGCTCCATCCGCGCTCGCCCAAGGGCGCCGTGGGCCGCGCGCCCCCCACATCCACCAGGCGAGCGCTGACCAGAAACTTCAGATCGGGCTCGTAGGGGCTGATCGGATGACCGCTCAAGAACAACCCGAGGGTCTCGCGCTCGCCGGCAAGCCGCTCCGCATCGCTCCAATCGGTCACTGCCGCATTCTCGGCCGCGGCGAGCCCGAACAGATCCACCTGACCGACGCTCATCGCACGCGAGTTCTGTTCCCCGAGGTGCATGGCGCGCTCGAGCTCGGCGGTGAGCGTTGCGCGATTCGGGCCCAGATGATCGAGACTCCCGGACTTGATCAGCGCCTCGAACACCCGCTTGTTCACCCGTTGCAAATCGATGCGCCGGCAAAGATCCGGCAGGCTTCGATACGGACCATGGGCGGCGCGCTCGTCGACGATGGCCTGCACCGCCGATTCGCCCACGCCCTTGATGGCGCCCAGGCCGAAGCGGATGCTGGCGGGTCCGGCGACCTGAAACGCGTACTGCGATTCGTTCACGTCCGGCGGATGAACGGTGAGCTTCATGCTGACGCATTCGTCGATGAGCGTGACGACCTTGTCGGTCTTGTCCATGTCCGACGACAGCACCGCCGCCATGAACGCCGCGGGGTAGTGTGCCTTGAGCCAGGCCGTCTGGTAGGACAGGAGCGCGTACGCGGCCGAGTGCGATTTGTTGAAACCGTAGCCCGCGAATTTTTCCATCAAATCGAAGATCATCGTGGCCTGCGCCTCACGCACGCCGCGCGCCACCGCGCCGCTCACGAATACCGAACGCTGCTTGGCCATCTCCTCCGGTTTCTTTTTCCCCATCGCGCGTCGCAACAGGTCGGCGCCGCCCAGCGTGTAGCCCGCGAGGATCTGCGCGATCTGCATGACCTGCTCCTGGTACAGGATCACGCCGTAGGTCGCGGCGAGCACGGGCTTCAAGTCGGGGTGAAGATAATCGATGGTCGCGCCGGTGGTATCGTGCTTGCGGGCGATGAAATCGTCGACCATGCCCGATTGCAGCGGTCCCGGCCGGAACAGGGCGACCAACGCGACGATGTCGCCGAAGCGGTCCGGTTGCAGACGCCGGATGAGATCCTTCATGCCGCGTGATTCGAGCTGGAACACCGCCGTGGTCTTGCAGCTCTTCAAGAGCTGGTAGGTGGCCGGATCGTCCATGGGGAGCGTCCCCATGGAAAGCGGCGGCTCGCCGGACGCGGCTCGGGCCGCGTTGATGTCGCGCACCGCCCAATCGATGATGGTGAGCGTGCGCAAGCCGAGAAAGTCGAACTTGACCAGGCCCGCGGCCTCCACGTCGTCCTTGTCGAACTGGGTGACGGGCGTGGAACTGCCCTCTTCGCAGTAGAGCGGCGTGAAATCCGTGAGCACCGAGGGTGCGATCACCACGCCGCCCGCATGGGTGCCCGCGTTTCTGGCGAGGCCTTCGAGAGCCCGTGCAAGATCGATGAGCTCGCGGACCTCCGGATCGCCCGTGTAGAGGCGCCTCAGCTCCTCTTCCTGTTCGAGCGCCTTGTCGAGGGTGATGCCGATCTCGAACGGAACGAGCTTTGCGATCTTGTCGACGTAGCCGTAGTTATGGCCGAGCACGCGGCCCACGTCGCGGATCACCGCCTTGGCGGCCAGCGTTCCGTAGGTGATGATCTGCGAAACGCGCTCGCGACCATACTTGTTGGCGACATACTCTATGACCCGGTCGCGCCCTTCCATGCAGAAATCGACGTCGAAGTCCGGCATCGAGACGCGTTCCGGATTCAAGAACCGCTCGAACAGAAGGTCATGCTCGATCGGGTCGAGATCCGTGATGCCGAGAACGAACGCCACCAGCGATCCCGCGCCCGAGCCGCGACCCGGCCCCACCGGCACGCCATGCTCGCGCGCCCACCGGATGAAGTCGGCGACGATCAGAAAGTAGCCCGCGAATCCCATGCTGCAGATCACGCCGAGCTCGAGCGCCAATCTTGCATCGTAGCCTTCGGAGTCCGGTGCTTTTCCGCCTTTGGATCGGGCCTCATCGAGCCGCATCGCGAGTCCACGCTGCGCCTCTTCGCGGAGGAAATCTTCCGTGGTGCTGCCCGCCGGCACGGGGTAGGCCGGCAGCATGGAGGAGCCCAGCTTGATCTCGAGGGAGCATCGCTTGGCGATCTCGACGCTGTTGGCGAGCAGCTCCGGCGCATCGGCAAAGAGCTCGCTCATCTGCGCCGGCGTCTTTAGATATTGCTCCTCGGAATAGCGCCGCGGCCGGCTGGCGTCGGCGAGGAGCGCGCCTTCGCGGATGCAGACCCGCGCCTCGTGGGCCTCGAACTCCTCGCGCGTCAGGAAGCGTACGTCATTGGTCGCCACGGCAGGCACACCCTGCGCGCGCGCCAGCTCCATCACCGCATCGCTGCAGGCCGCCTCGCCGGCGCGCCCGGTGCGCTGCACCTCCAGATAGAAGCGGTCGCCGCAAAGCGATTGCCAGCGCGCCAACGCCCGCACCGCCTCCTCGAGCTTGCCGCGCACCAGCGCCTGACCGACATCGCCCTCCGCGCCGCCGGACAGGACGATGAGTCCCGACAGGCCCGGGGCGGTGAGCCAGGTCCGGTCCATCATGGGAATTCCGCGGGACTGACCTTCCAGGAAGGAGCGCGTGACGAGCTGGGTGAGATGACGGTACCCGACGAGATTTTGGCAGAGGAAGACGATGCGCGACGGCGGAGCGCGCTCCCCCGGCTCCCGGATCCAGGCGTCCACGCCGATCAACGGCTTGACACCCGCGGCTTGCGCCTCTTTGTAGAACTTGACCATGGCGAACAGATTGCTCTGGTCGGTGAGCGCGATCGCAGGCATGCGCGCCTGGGCGACCGCCGCCATCAATTCGGGCACGCGCACGATGCCGTCGAGCAGCGAATACTCGGTGTGCAGCCGCAGATGCACGAACTGGCTCACGGGTCCGGATGCTCCCGATGAAGCTCGAGCCCCACGTCGTCCTCGATGTCAGGGATCCATTCCATCTCGGCGTCCCATTCGTCCGCCCTCGCCGTGCCGTCCAGCAGGCACACCACGGGAGCGAAACTTCGCCGGTGCAGCGGGCACGGGCCATGTTCCGCGAGGAGCGTCCTGTGGCGTCGCGTCGCGTATCCCTTGTGACTTGCGAAAGCATATTGAGGATAGATCGCATCCATTTGATCCATATACTGATCTCGCGCCGTTTTCGCGAGGATCGAGGCGGCGCTGATGGCGGGCTCGCTCGCATCCCCGCCGATGATCGCGCGCGCGGTGAGCGCGGGCCCAAGTCCCTCCAGGCGCGGCAATCGATTGCCGTCCACGATCAACCGCTGCGGGCATGGGTTCATCGCGAGCACCGCGCGTCGCATCGCCAGAAAGGTCGCATGCAGAATATTGAGCGCATCGATCTCGGCCGGATCCGCCCAGCCAATGCCGAACGCCAGTGCGCGGCGCCGAATCTCCCCGCTCAGACGGGCGCGCTCGGCGGCGCTCAACACCTTGGAATCCGCCAGACCGGCAATGCCCCGGCCGCGGCCCAAAATGACCGCGGCGGCGACCACCGGGCCCGCCAGGGGGCCCCGCCCCGCTTCATCCACACCCGCGACATGCGCGCTCATGGCGAAGACACCGGCAGCCGGGGTCGCCGCAGCAAGGCAAGGATGGCCTGCGCGGCGCGGGCGCTGGCGTCACGTTTGAGATTGACGTGTAGCCCCACGAACTCCTGCTCCAGCTTGGCTCGTCGTCCGGCATCGTCCAGCCACGCCAGGAGCTCCGCCCCCAGCGTCTGCGGGTTGATCTGTTCCTGAAAATACTCGCCGACCACGCGATGATCCGCAAGTAGATTAGGTTGCGCGAAAAACTTGGATTTGACCAGATTGAAACGGCGGATGATCCAGGCCGACAACGCTCCCAACCGGTAGACCACCACCATGGGTCGTTTGCAGAGCGCCGCCTCCAGGCTGGCCGTCCCCGAAGCGACCATCACCGCGTTGGCCGCGATCAGCGCCGCTTGCGCCTGGCCGTCGATCAACTTCACATGCACCTGCGGGGCGACGCGCGCGAGCGCGCCGGAGAAGATCTCCCGGGTCGCCGCACTCGCCATGGGCGCGACGAATTCGACACCCGGGCGCCGCTCGAGGAGCCATGCCGCGGTGGCCGCGAAATCCCCGGCCAGCCTCGTCACCTCACCGCGCCGGCTGCCGGGCAGGAGCGCCACGATCTCGGCGCCGGCGGGCAGATCGAGGGCTCTGCGCGCGGCGGCGCGATCCACGTCGATCGGAATGGCATCAGCCAACGGATGCCCGACGAACTCGGCCGCCACTCCCTGTCCGTCATAGAAGCGCTTCTCGAAAGGCAGCAGGCAGAGCACCAGATCAACCGATTCATGGATGTGCTGCACACGGCTCTGCCGCCACGCCCACACCTGCGGGCTGACGTATTGCACGGTCGGAATCCCCGCGGCGTGGAGCCTGCGTGCAAGCCGCAGATTGGTGTCGGGCGCATCGATGCCAATGAACACGTCGGGACGGGCGGCGATGAAGGAGCGGCGCAGGCGCGCTAGGAGGCTCAGCAGGCGCGGCAGTTCCTTGAGAATCTCGAACAGTCCCATGACTGCCAGCGACTCGGCCGGCTCCCAGACCTCGCAGCCCGCGGCGCGCATTTTGGGCCCGGCGACGCCGAAAAATTGCGCGTCCGGTTCGATCCGCCGCAGCGCCTCCATCAACGCAGCTCCGAGCGTGTCTCCCGACGCCTCCCCCGCGACGAGTCCCACCCGCAGCGGCGCCGGCATGGTCGATCCCATGAGCTACCGCACGAGGCTGCGCGAGCTGCGTTTGATGAAGTCCACGAACGGGCGTATCTCCGGCTGGGAGTCGGCCGTGCGCTCGAGTTCCTCCAGAGCCGCCTGCAGCTTGAGACGCGACCGGTAGAGCACGCGGTAGGCGCGCCGGATGTTGCGGATCTGTTCCTCCGAGAAGCCCCGCCGCTTCAATCCCTCGGAATTCACGCTGTGCGGCACCGCCGGCCGCCCGACCGCCATGACGAACGGCGGCACATCGCGCGTCACCATCGCATCGTGGGCGAGGAAGGCGTGATCGCCGACCTTGGTGAATTGATGAACCGCGGACAACCCGCCCATGATCACCCAGTTGCCGAGCTCCACGTGGCCGCCGAGCGTCGCGCAATTCGCCATCACGATCTGGTCGCCCAGGGTGCAGTCGTGCGCCACATGCGAATAGGCCATCAGCAGATTGTCGCTGCCGATCTTGGTCACGCCGTTCCCGGTCACGGTGCCGCGGTTCACGGTGACCGATTCGCGGAACACGTTGCGGTCGCCGATTTCGAGCCGGGTGGGCTCGCCCTTGTATTTCTTGTCCTGCGGCGCATCGCCGATCGAGGCGAATTGGTAGATCTTGTTGTCGGTGCCGATTCGGGTCGGACCGTTGATGACCGCGTGCGGCCCCACCCAGGTCCGCGCGCCGATCACCACACCGGCGCCGATGATGCTGAACGGTCCGACCTCGGCATCCGCAGCAATCTCCGCCTGCGGCGAGACCACCGCGCGCGCATCGATCATCCCGCTTCTCCCGACGAGGCCGGGTCCTTGGCGGCCGGGCTCTTGGCGCCCGGTACCTTGGTCTCGGGTGCGACCATGATTTCGGCCGACGCCACCACCGCGCCGTCCACCTCCGCACGGCAGTCGAACTTCCAGATCCCCTTGAAGGCGCGCTTGAGGGTGGCCTTGAGGTGGATCTGATCGCCCGGCTCGACCGGCTTGCGGAAGCGCGCGTTGTCGATCGCGACGAAATAAAAGCGCGTATCGGAGTCGGGCACGACCTCAACGGTTTTGAACGCGAGGATGCCGCAGGTCTGCGCCAGCGCCTCGATGATCATCACGCCCGGCATCACGGGCCGGTGCGGGAAGTGCCCCGGGAAAAAGGGCTCGTTGAAGGTCACGTTCTTGATGGCATGGACGTACTGGCCCGCCTGGCAGTCGAGCACGCGATCGACCAGCAAAAACGGATACCGATGCGGAAGCTGCCGCATGATCCCTTCGATATCGAGTTTGCAGGGTTCTGCCATCATCGCTCCTTTTCACCGAATCGCCGCAAATGAGCCACCATTCTGCGCCACGCCCGCGTCGGCACGGTCGGCATGCCGCTCGAATAGCTGCCCGCCTCGCGGATCGACGCGCTGACCAGGCTGCATCCCGTGATCATCACATCGTCGGCGATGTTCAGATGACCGGCGAACCCGACCATGCCCCCGATGAGACAGCGCTGCCCTATGGTCGTGCTTCCCGAAATACCCGTGCATGCGGCGATCGCCGTGTGCGCGCCGATGGTCACGTTGTGCCCGACCTGGATTTGATTATCCAGCTTGGCGCCATTCTCGACCACCGTGTCGCCGATCGCGCCGCGATCGATGGTCGTATTCGCCCCGATCTCGACATCGTCCCCAATGCGCACACTGCCGACCTGGGGGACTTTGAACCAGGTTCCGCGGTCCGGGGCGAAGCCGAACCCGTCGGCTCCGATGACCGCACCGGCGTGCACCAATCCCCGCTCGCCCAGCACCACGCCGGGATACAAATTGACCCGGGCCACGAGCCGCGTGTCCGCGCCGATCCGAGCGCCCCGCTGCACGATGCAACCGGGCCCCACCACGGCGCGCTCGCCGATCTCGACCTCATCCTCGATCACCGCCAGCGCCTCGACGGTGGCCGAGGCGGCCACGCGGGCGCCCCGCGACACCACCGCCGTCGCATGCACTCCCGGGGCGGCCCTGGACTCCGGGTACATCAATTCCGCGATGCGGGCGTAGCTCAGATAGGGGTTCGGGCCGATCAGCGCGGCGACCGGGCAGCTCTCCGCATCGGCCGCCGTCAGCACCACTGCGCCGGCGCGGGTGGTCTGCAGACTCCTTCGGTACCTGGGATTCGCCAGGAAGCTCACGCTTCCGGGCCCCGCCTGCGAGAGGGTGGCGACGTGCGATACCCGGGTGTCGGGATCTCCCTCGAGCTCCAGGCCGAACCGTACCGCCAATTCCCCCAGGCTAAAATCCGCCGGCACTGACGCACATCCCGTGCGAAAAGATCAGCGGGCTATTTCGGCTTTGCGGGTGCCGGCGTCTTGGCCGGGGCCGGCGTCGTCGATGTGCCCGTTGCGTTTGCCGGCTTGCTGGTGAGCACCGCCAGCACGTTGGCGGTGATGTCGAGCGCGGGCTTGGCGAAGAACACGCCCTGGCCCAATACCAGGTCGAAGCCCTGCGCATTCGCGTAGGTCTGGATCTCCTGCACGAGATAACGCTGAACCTTGCCGAGTTCCTCGTTCTTGCGGGTCGATGCGTCGTCCTGGAATTCGCCGGCCTTGCGCTGGAATTCGCGCTGCTGATCGCGCTGCTTCTTCTCCTCGTTCGCGCGGTCGGCCTCGGACATCACCGCGCCCTCCTTGTCGAACTTCTCGGCCTTCGCCTTCAAATCGTTCTGCAAGGTCATCAGCTCGCGCCGCCGCGGACCGAACTCGTTATCCAGCGCCTGCATCGCGGCCTTGGTCTGGGGCGCATCCTCGAGCAGCTTCTCGAAATTGACGACGCCGATCTTGATTTCCGCGCTCGCCTGACCGGCGGCGAACAGGCCGCACAGCGCCATTGCCAAAAACGGAATTCTGCGGGTGAAAGTCGACATTGTTATCTAAACCTCTTGCCTTGAGAACGTCAAAACGCCTGACCGATTGAAAATTGGAATCGCTCCGTTTCATCGTTGAACCTCACCGTGTCGCCCGGATAGGCGTTCAGCGGGATGCCATACGAGAATCGGAACAGACCCAGCGGAGCGAGCCATTGTACCGCGATCCCGGTGGATCTTTTCAGCCTATCATAAGCGAAGTGGTAGTCGACCGGGGTTATGTCGTCCTCGCCCAGGAAATGAACCTTGTTCCCGGTGTAAAAGACGTTCCCCATGTCGTAGAACCAGCTGACCCGGGCGGCGCTCTTCCACTTGTCCGGCACCGGGAACAGGAGCTCGAAGCGGCTGATGACCCGGAAATTGCCGCCGAACGGGTTGCCGATGCCGATGTTGTCGCGGGGGCCCAGGGTGCTCTCGCGATAGCCGCGGACACTGTCCGGACCGCCCGCGTAATAGTTCAGATACGGCGGCAGGAAGGTGGTCTTCCCCATCGACTGGGCGTAGTCGATGCTCGCGTTGTACGACAGCAGCCACTTGCCCCACAGCGGGATGTACTGCAGGAACTGGAAATTGGTCGCGAAATAGCGCACGTCGCTGAACGGCAGCGCCATGCGCCCCGAGACCGCCAGATGCATGCCGCGGTCGGCGAACAGCGCCCGGTTGCGGGTATCGAGATTCCAACCGCCCGAGACTTCGTACGAATAGAAATCCGTTCCGTAGACGGTGTATGGGCTGTCGAGCGAATTGATGATGCCATCGCCGTTGGTGTCGTCCAGGTAGCGCGTGAACGTGCTGCCGTTGTGCTGCACCCAGACTGATGGCCTGCTGCGAGCTGTAGCCCTGCGAGACCACCAGTTCGTTCTTGTTCGCCGACACCCCGATCGACAGGTACTGATACTCGGTGATCGGGTACGAGAAGCTCTCCGCCAGGGTCAGCTGCTTGGTGGAGAATTTCGATGCGGCCGCCACGAACTGCGTGATGTCGCGGAAGGTGAGCGAGGTGGTCCTCGCCACCCCGTCGATGGTCATGTACGGGTCGGTGCTCGCGAAAGTGTAGGTCTTCGAGTATTTGCCGGCGTTGACCTCGAGCGCGATGCGATCGCCGGTTCCCATGAAGTTGCTGTGCACGAAATTGCCGTTGAGGCTGAATTTCTGCGCTTCGGAGTAGCCGATGCCGCCGCCGAACTGCCCGGGCAGGCCTTCCTTGATGTTGTAATCCACGTCGACCAGGTCGGCGCTTCCCGGCACCGGCTTGGTCTCGAACTCCACCTTTTCCACGTACGGCAGGCGCTGGATGCGTTCCTTGGAGCGCTCGATCGCCGAGTTGGAGAGCCAGCCGCCCTCGAGCTGGCGCATCTCGCGGCGCAGGGTCTCGTCGTTGATCGCGGTGGTGTTGTTGAAGTTGATATGGCGCACGTACACCCGGTTGCCGGGCTCGATGAAGAAGGTCAGCGAGACGGTTTTCTTGTCGTTGTCGGGCGTCGGCACGGGATCGATCTTCGAGAATGCGTAGCCGTCGGCGCCGAGCCGGTAGCTCATGAGCTCCTGCGAGCTGGTCACGAGCTTGCGCGAGAAGATGTCGCCGGGATGGATCTGGAGCAGCCTTCGCAGCTGCTCCTCGGGAACCACCATGGTGCCGGCGAGCTTGATGTCCGACACCTTGAACACATCCCCCTCGTTGACGTTGATGGTGATGTACATGTCGTCTTTCTCAGGCGCGATGGTCACCTGCGTCGACTCGATCTGGAAATTCGCGTAGCCGCGGTCCATGTAGTAGGAGCGCAGCTTTTCCAGGTCCCCGGTGAGCGATTCGCGCGAGTAGCGGTCGTCCTGTTTGTACCAGGAGAGCCAGTTCGGCGTCTTCAGCTCGAACGTGTTGAGCACGTCGTTTTCCTTGAACTTGGTATCGCCCACGAGATTGATCATCTCGATCTTGGCGCGCTTGCCCTCCTTGATGTCCACCAGCACGTCGACCTTGTTGCCCGGCAGATCGGTGACCTTGGTGTCGACCCTGACCGCATATTTTCCGCGGCTGAAATACTGGTCGGTGAGGTATTGCTTGACCTCGTCGAGCACCGATCGGTCGAAGGTCTTTCCCTGGGCGAGACCGACGTTGCGCAGGCTCTTGGTCAGGTCCTCCGTCTTGATGTCCTTGTTGCCCTTGACCTCGAACTTCGCAATCGAGGGGCGCTCGACCACCACCACGAGAAGCGTGTTTCCGTCGCGGCGCAGCTCCACATCGCGGAAAAAGCCCGTCGCGTACAGCGCGCGCAGGGCCTCGCCGATGCGCTGCTCGTCCAGGTGATCGCCGATGTTGACGGGCAGATAATTGAATACCGTCCCTTCGGAGATGCGCTGCAGGCCTTCCACGCGTATGTCGCCCACCGTGAATGCGTCCGGGGAGGACGCGCCGGGCGGGGTCGGCGAGGGTTGTGGAGGCGCTGCCGCGGCCGGCGGCGCAGGCGACGCATTCGGCGGCTGCGGCGAGGGCGGCGGCGCCTGCGGCTGGGGCGCGGGCTGCGCCCGCACGGACACTCCGATGGGCTGGATGGCGAGCGCCATCAAGCAAATCAGCCGGGATTTAACCCGCACGCGACAACGACCGCATGCAGTCTCTATGGGCAGCGCTGGCGGCACGGCGCCGCATTCGCGGCGCAAACTCGAGATAGATCATGATTTCCCGTTAATTCAAATGTCTGGAGATATCGTTATAGAAAGCGAGGCTCATCAACACCACCAGCAGGGCAATCCCCACCTGCTGACCGAAGCTTTGGGCACGCTCCGACAGCGGGCTCCCTTTGACGGCTTCCACCAGTTGATAAACCACCTGCCCACCGTCCAGTAGCGGGACCGGCATCAAGTTCAGCACCCCGAGGCTCACGCTGATGATGGCGAGAAACGCCATGTAAGCGGTCAACCCGAGGTACGCACTGATGCCGGCAAACTCGGCGATGCTCACCACACCGCTGATGTTCTTGGGCGATACCTCTCCGGTCACCATGCGCCAGAGCATCTGCACGGTGAGCGAGGACATCTCCCACATCTTCTTGACGCCGACGCCGATCGCCTGCAAAGGCCCCGACCGCTGGATCTGTATGAGGCCGGGAGGAAACGAGCGTTGACCCTCGGCCAGCGTGATGCCCAGCCGCCCGATCGCCTTGCCATCTTCCACGACCCTGGGCACGGGAGTCGAGAGGGTCAACCGCTCTCCCCCCCGCAAAACCTCCACGGACAACACGCCCCCCGGAGCCCCGGCCACGGTGGCCATGAAGTCCTCCCTGTTCACGATGGGCCGTCCATCGACGGCCAGCAACTTGTCGCCGGGCTTGAGGCCGGCGCGCTCGCCGGCACTGCCGGCGAGTACCGACTGCACCAGGGTATCGGCGCGCCAGGTCGCCAGATCGAATCCGAGTCCCGGCAGGAGTTTCCCCGGCTCGGTCAAGGGGCGCGTGTCGTCGGCGAGATGCAGCGTCACGGCGAGCTCATCGGCGCCGCGCTTCACGCGCAGGGGTACCGAGGTCTCTCCCGACACCTGCCGCAGCAGATCGATCTGCAGCTCCTCGGTGTCCCCGACCTTGTAGTCGCCGACCCGCTCGATCTCATCGCCGCTCTTCAATCCCGCGGCGGCGGCCGGACTGTTTGCGCGCACCTGCCCCACGACGGGCTTGACGATTTCAGTCCCCGCCATCGCCAGCACCGCATAGAGCAGCGACGCGAAGATGAGGTTCATGGCGGGGCCCGCGAGGAGCACCGCAACGCGATGCGCGATCGGCCGCCGGGTGAAGGAGCGATGGAGCTCCCGGGGGTCGACATCGCCTTCGCGCTCATCGAGGAGCTTCACATAGCCGCCCAGCGGAATCGCCGAGAGGCAGTACTCGGTGCGGTCCGAGTCCTTGCCAATGCGGGTGAGAAGAGGCTTGCCGAAGCCGATGCTGAAGCGCAGCACCTTGAAACCCAGTTTCTTGGCGACCCAGTAGTGACCGAATTCGTGCACCGCGACCAGTATCCCGATCGCCAACAGGAAGGCGGCGCCAAAAATCAGCATCTTCATGCAAGGGCTCCATGCGCAGGCTCTATCAAGGCGTTCGCCAGGCGTCGAGCTGCGGCGTCAGCGTCCAACACATCACCCAACTCATTGACCGGGCTCGCATCGAGGCGCTGCAACACTTTGTCACAGACCGCCGTAATGCCGGTAAAGTTCAAGCGCCGCTCGAGAAACGCCTGTACCGCGACCTCGTTCGCCGCGTTGAGCACCGCAGGCCCGGTCCCGCCGGCTCGGGCGGCGGCCCGTGCGAGCCCGATGCTCGGAAAGCGCACATGATCGGGCGGCTCGAAATCCATCCGCCCGATTTCGCCCAGGTCGAGCGATTGTACACCGGAACTCACCCGCTCCGGCCATGCCAATGCCTGGGCAATCGGCGTGCGCATGTCCGGGGCTCCGAGTTGGGCCAGGAACGAGCCGTCGGCGTACTCCACCAGCGAGTGGACCAGGCTTTGCGGATGGACCACGATGTTGACCTGCGACTCCGGCAGCCCGAACAGCAACGTGGCTTCGATCACCTCCAGCCCCTTGTTCATGAGCGTCGCCGAATCCACCGATATCTTGCGGCCCATTTTCCACTTCGGGTGGTTGCACGCCTCATCCGGCGTCACGCTCTCGAGATTGGCGATGGGGGTGCAGCGGAACGGCCCCCCGGAGGCGGTCAAGATCACCCGGTTCACGCCGCGCGCAGCAGCCCCCGGCAGATACCCCGCCGGCATGCACTGGAAGATGGCGTTGTGCTCGCTGTCGATCGGTATGAGCTCGGTGTTGGCCTTCTGCACCGCCTCCATGAGCAGGCGGCCCGACATCACCAGCGCTTCCTTGTTGGCGAGCAATACGCGCTTGCCGGCGCGCGCGGCGGCAAGCGTCGGCATCAGCCCCGCGGCGCCCACGATGGCGGCCATCACCATGTGAACGTTGTCGCCGGCCACTTCCGCCGCCAACGCCTCGGCGCCGCTTTCCACGCGCGTCGATGAGCCGAGATTCTTGAGCGCCGCGCGCGCCTCAGCGGCGGCTCGGGGCTCGACCAGCACGACCACATCCGGTTTGAACTCGACCGCTTGCTGCACGAGCGCCTGCCAGCTCGAGCGTGCACAGAGCACCGAGGCCCTGAAACGCTCGGGGTGCAGGGCGATCACCGCCAGGGTGCTCTTGCCGATGCTCCCGGTCGATCCCAGGATGGCGATGCCGCGGGGACCGCTCACGCGATGACTCCCGAGCCGAACAGGCCGAGTGCATAGAGCGGCGCCGCGGCCGTGACCGAGTCGATGCGGTCGAGCACTCCCCCATGGCCCGGCAGGATGACCCCCGAATCCTTGAGCCCGGCCGCGCGCTTGAACATGCTTTCCGTGAGATCGCCGATCACCGAAAAAATCCCGACCGCGCAGCCGAAGCCGATCGACAGTCCAACCGGGAAGCCGAAGATGCGCGCGCCGCCCAAAGCGATCAAGACCACCGTGCACAGTCCGCCGACGGCTCCCTCCCAGGTCTTGCCCGGGCTGACCCGCGGAGCGAGCTTGCGGCGTCCGTATCGACGCCCGACGAAAAAAGCGCCGATGTCCGAGGCGATCACCAGGAGCACCAGCCACAGGACGATCATGGGGCCGCCGACCGGCCCGTGGCCCGCGAGGACCAGCCGACCGAGCGCAATGAAGGACGGGACCAGCACCGGTATGCCGCACAACAGGGCGAGGCGCGGACGATGCCACTGCGGAGCGAGCAGCAGCCAGGCGAACGCTGCGGCCCACCACGCGCAGGCTGCCGCGAGCAGCACGACCAGGTGCGCGGGCTCCTCGGTCCACCACCAGGACAGCGCCTGGAGCAACCCGATCGCGCAGCAATAGAGCAGCCGCAGGGGCAGGGAGTGCAAGGCCCCAAAGCCCCCCCACTCCCAGGCACCGACGAGCCAGACGGCGCCGAAGGCGAGAATCGTCCAGCGCGGCGCGAGCAGGAACAAGCCCGTGAGCAACACGCAGCCGAGAATCGATGCGGTCAGAATTCGCAGCTTAAGCATCGACGTGCGCATCGGCCTGCGCGGCGAGCTGCTCGGAGGTGCGCCCGAACCGCCGCTCGCGATTGAGATAGAAGCTCAACGCCGCGTCCAGATGTGCCGCCGAGAAGTCCGGCCAGAGCACCTCGGTGAAATGCAGCTCGGTGTAGGCGAGATTCCACAAGAGGTAATTGCTGATCCGCATCTCGCCTCCCGTCCGGATGAGAAGATCCGGGTCGGGAATGCCTCCCAATGCGAGACGGTCGGCGACCCGGGACTCGTCGATGTCGCCGGGGCTCAGGGTTCCGGCGGCCGCATCTGCGGCGAGCGAACGGCAGGCCTGGGTGATGTCCCAGCGGCCGCCGTAGGCAAGCGCCACCAGCAGCGTGAGCCCTTCATTCGAAGCGGTGAGCGATTCGGCCTGCTGCATGCTTCGGATGAGCGCACTGCCCAGCACGCCTCGATCCCCGATGAATCTGAGCCGCACTCCGTTGCGGTGCAAATCGGCCACCTCGCGCACCATCGCGTCGAGTAACAGCTTCATGAGCATGCCCACCTCGTCGGGCGGCCGTTGCCAGTTCTCGCTCGAAAAGGCGAAAATGGTGAGGAAACGGATGTTGCGCTTCGCACAGTCCTCGACCACCCGCCGAACGACCTTGATGCTCGAGCGGTGACCGGCGGCGCGCGGCAAGCCGCGAGCCCTGGCCCATCGACCATTGCCATCCATGATGATCGCGACATGTTGCGGCGTGCCGGCCATGAGGTGTTCGGAATCTGCGGGCCCGCTCAGACCTGCATCAATTCCTTTTCTTTGTCGGCCATGGCGTGATCGATTTCCGCGACATGCTTGTCGGTGAGCTTTTGGACCTCGTCCTGGGCGCGCCGATCGTCATCCTGCGAGATCAACTTCTCCTTGAGCATGTCCTTCAATTCGGTCATCACCTCGCGCCGCACGTTGCGCACCGAGACGCGCGCGCTCTCGGCCTCCGAGCGCACCACCTTGGTGATGTCGCGCCGCCGCTCTTCCGTCAGGGCGGGCATCGCGATGCGGATCAGGGTGCCGGCCGTGTTCGGCGTGAGCCCCAGGTCCGATTTATAGATGGCCTTCTCGATCACCGAGACCATGGACTTCTCCCACGGGGTCACGGTGAGCGTACGGGCATCCTCGGTGGCAATGTTCGCCACCTGGTTGAGAGGCATCTCCGAGCCGTAATAGTCGACTTTGATGTGCTCAATCAGGCTGGTGTGCGCGCGGCCCGTGCGCAGCTTCTTCAATTGATCCCTGAACGCGGTGACGCATTTTTGCATGCGCACGGTGGCGTCTTTTTTTATGTCCTCGAGCATGACTTCCCCTCTTACGGTCCGGCGGAGACGACGGTACCCACGTCCTCGCCCTGAACGATACGCAATAGATCGCCGGCATTGAACAGGTTGAACACCCGCAGCGGCAAGTTGTTTTCGCGGCACATCACGATCGCCGTGGCGTCCATGACATTCAGCCGATCGGTCAGCACCTTGTCGAACGTCAAATGCGTGTAGCGCTTGGCGTCCGGATTCTTCATCGGATCCGAATCGTAGACGCCGTTGACCTTGGTCGCCTTCAACAGGATGTCCGCGTCGATCTCGATGGCCCGAAGGCTCGCCGCAGTGTCCGTGGTGAAGAACGGATTGCCGGTCCCGGCGCCGAAAATCACGACCCGCCCTTTCTCCAGATGGCGAACGGCG
Source organism: uncultured Gammaproteobacteria bacterium (assembly GCA_963748995.1). Lineage (GTDB taxonomy): Bacteria > Pseudomonadota > Gammaproteobacteria > Steroidobacterales > Steroidobacteraceae > Bog-1198. The sequence continues at coordinate 461,216 of CAVVKU010000022.1, forward strand.
CGGCGCCGGATGTAATCCTCGCAGACCTCGTTGATGCGCAGCGCCGACATGACCCGCGCATAGGCGCCCAGCGACTCCAGAGCGTCCTGAAGCGCGAGCGCATTGATCACGGTGGCCAGCATGCCCATGTGGTCGGCGGTCACGCGATCCATGCCGGCCCGGGCGAGGCCCGCACCGCGAAAGATGTTGCCCCCGCCGAGCACCACGGCCACCTGCACCCCCATCTGGGCGATCTCTCGAATCTCCGCGGCGATGCGTTTGAGCATGGCCGGATCGATGCCGTAGTCCTCGCTGCCGAGCAGGGCCTCACCGGATAACTTGACCAAGATTCTGCGGTAGCGCGCGGTGGGCGTTGTTTCCGTCATATGGCAGTACCCTACTACAAAAGACCCCGCGGGCGCGGGGTCTTTGAAATCAATGGGATCGGAGACTAGCTCGGTTTGGGCTCCTTGTCCTGCGACTTCACCTGCGCCATCACTTCGCCGACGAAATCATCCTGTTTCTTCTCGATGCCCGAACCCACTTCGTAGCGCACGAATTCGACCACCTTGGCGCCTGACTTCTTCAGGAGCTTCTCGACCGTGGTATCCGGATCCTTGACGAAGGGTTGGCCGAGCAGCGTGATCTCCGCCAGGAATTTGCGCAGACGGCCCTCGACCATCTTGGCGACGATCTCGGGCGGCTTCTTCTCGCCCTTGGTCTGCTCGATGAGGATCTCGCGCTCCTTGTCGAGCACCTCGGCCGGAACGGCTCCCGCGTCCACGTAGGCCGGGTTCACCGCGGCGACGTGCATCGCGAGATCGCGCGCCAAGGCCTCGTCACCGCCCTGCAGCGCGACCAGGGCGCCGATCCGCGTCCCGTGAAGATAGGTCCCCAATGCCCCCGGAGCCGTGAGGCGAACGAAGCGGCGCACGGCGATGTTCTCGCCGATCTTCGCGACCAAGGCGCGCCGCTTTTCCTCGAGCGTGCCGGAGCCGGTATCGGTCTGCACCAACGCCTCGACGCTCGACGCCGAAGAGCCAAGCGCCGCCTTGGCCACGTCGCGGGCGAAGGACTGGAACTCGTCGCCGCGCGCGACGAAATCGGTTTCGCAGTTGATCTCCACCAGCACCGCGGAAAGCCCCGAGCGCTCGACGGCGAGAGTGCCTTCGGCGGCAACCCGGGCGGCCTTCTTGTCGGCCTTCGCGAGTCCGCTCTTGCGCATGAGCTCCGCCGCGGCATCGAGGTCGCCTTTGGTTTCGACCAGCGCTTTCTTGCATTCCATCATGCCGGCGCCGGTGCGCTCACGGAGTTGTTTGACGATGTCTGCTGTGATGTTCATGGTACTTAAAGACAGCCGTCGGCGGCCGTTTCCTCGCATTGATCGATCAAGTTTGAATCCGAGAGAGGCCCGCCGCGCGCGCCGCTGCTCACGCCGCGTTCCGGCAGGCCCCTCTCGGCATCAAGGGCCGCGCGCCGGGGTACGCCGGCCGACGGGTCTGCGCCGCGGGGCGCTGGCCGGACGGTTTTCGGCGGGCGGCGCATCGGCTGCGTCCACGTCGTCCGTTTCCACCTCGGCGTCCTCGATTTGCGCGACTGCCGCCACCGCTCCGGGGATGACCGTCACCGGAACCTTGCGGCGCGGGGCGGGCTTCCTGCCGCGGCCGGCTGGGGGCGGCGGCCGTCGGCCTCCCGCAGAACTCCGCTTCTTCGGGTTGCCCTCTTCATCGAGTTCGACAAACTCGTCCTCGCCCACCGGCACTTCCGGCAGCGACGCCTTGCCCTCGAGCACCGAGTCGGCCACGCCGCCGGCGTACAGCAGAATTGCGCGCATGGCATCGTCGTTGCCCGGAATGACGTAGTCGATCCCGTCCGGCGAGCAATTCGTATCCACGACGGCCACCACGGGGATACCGAGCTTGCGTGCCTCGTGAATCGCGATCTCCTCGTGCCCCACGTCGATCACGAACAACGCATCGGGCAGCGCGGTCATATCGCGAATGCCGCCCAAGCTGCGCAGCAGCTTGTCCATTTCCCGGCGCAGCATCTGCGCCTCTTTCTTGCCACGGCGGTCGAGCGACCCGTTCTGGGCCATCTCGTCGAGCTCGTTGAGCCGCTTGATGGACTGCCGGATGGTCTTGAAGTTGGTGAGCATCCCGCCCAGCCAGCGCTGGTTGACGTACGGCATGTTGCACCGCACCGCCTCTTTTTGAACGGCATCCCGGGCGGAGCGCTTGGTGCCCACGAACAGCACCTTGCCGCCCTCGGCCGCGACACCCTTGATGAAGGTGGCCGCCTGGGCATACAGGGGTTGCGTCTTCTCGAGATTGATGATGTGGATCTTGTTTCGCTCGCCGAAAATGAACGGGGCCATTTTCGGGTTCCAGAAACGGGTCTGATGTCCGAAATGGACGCCCGCTTCCAGCATTTGTCGCATTGACACGCCGGCCATGAAGAACTCCTTTGTTGGGTTGAGCCTCCGCGAGTCCCAGTCGGCAACCCGGGCCTTGAATCCGAGAAGCGAAGCCTTCAGATCCGAGGTTGCCGGGCACCCAGCCGACTGTGTCGACCCGCGTGCGGGGTTGTTAAAAATAGCCGCGCTTTATACCATGAACCCTACCGCGAGACAAACGGTAGAATTGACCCAGAGAGCCTATGAACGTAACCGTCAAAACGCCCGCGGAACAGGACAAGATGCGTGCGGCCGGACGATTGGCCGCGAGCGTGCTCGACATGATCGAGCCCTTCGTCCAGCCCGGGGTCACCACGGAGGAGCTCGACAAGCGCTGCCACGACTTCATCGTCGAGGAGCTCAAATCCATTCCCGCGAACTTGAACTATCGCGGGTTCCCCAAGACCATTTGCACGTCGGTGAACCACGTGGTGTGCCATGGAATCCCCGGGGACAAGCGCTTGAAGAGCGGCGACATCGTCAACATCGACGTGACCGTGATCCGCGACGGCTTCCATGGCGACACCAGCCGGATGTACCTGGTCGGCAATGCGAGCGTCGCCGCGCGCCGGCTCACCGATGTCTGTCGCGAGGCGATGTGGAAGGGCATCGGGGTGGTCAAACCGGGGGCCCGTTTGGGCGACATCGGCCATGCCATCCAGACATTCGCGGAGAGCAACGGCTTCTCCGTGGTCCGCGAGTACTGCGGTCACGGGATCGGCCGGGTGTATCACGAGGATCCGCAGGTGCTGCATTACGGCAAGCCGGGGACGGGGCTCGAGCTTCTGACGGGCATGACCTTCACCATCGAGCCCATGATCAATGCCGGCCGCCGCGACGTGCGGCTGTTGAACGACGGCTGGACGGTGGTGACCAAGGACCAGTCGCTCTCGGCGCAGTGGGAACACACCATTCTGGTCACCGACGTTGGGTACGAAGTACTCACCCTCGGCGCCGAAGCGGCGCAGTCCCAGGCCGCGGCGGCTTCTTGAACGCCGGCGCCAAGTTCCTCGACCACAACGCTGATTGGGCCTATTTGGCTCTCGTGCCGGAGGCCCTGAAGACCGGCCAGTATTCGCCGGCCGTGTTTCGCCAGGTGCTCGACGGCGGTGCCGATCTGTTGCGCGAGCGCTTCCAAGCGGACGAGCCGGTCGAGGCGCTGGTGCGCGACCGCGCGCTGCTCGTCGATCTTGCGCTGCGCGCGGCCTGGGTCAAGCATGCGGGTCGCTTCGCGGATGATCTCGCCCTGGTGGCGGTCGGCGGTTACGGGCGCGGCGAGCTGCACCCGAGCTCGGACATCGACATCATGGTGCTGCTGCCGAAGAGCGATTCGGCCGATTGGCAATCCGATATCGAGCGCTTCCTGACCTTCCTCTGGGACATCGGCCTCGAAGTGGGCCACAGCGTGCGCTCCATCGATGATTGCCAGCGCGAGAGCCTTGCCGACATCAGCGTCGCCACGACGCTGTTCGAGGCGCGCCTGCTCGCCGGACCCGAATCGCTGTTCGCCGGCATGCGGCGCGCACTCGCGCCCGACCGGCTCTGGTCGTCGCAGGATTTCTTCGAAGCCAAGGTGAAGGAACAGACCGAGCGGCATCATCGCTATTTCGACACGGCCTACAACCTGGAACCCAACGTCAAGGCGAGCCCCGGCGGGCTGCGCGACATCCAGACCATCGGCTGGGTCGCCAAGCGGCACTTCGGAACGGACACCCTCGATGAGCTGGTGCCGCACGGCTTCCTCACGCGCGAGGAGCTTCGCAAGTTGAAGGCCGGCCAATCCTTCCTCTGGAAGGTGCGCTTCGGGCTGCACGTGCTGACCGGGAGGCGCGAGGACCGGCTGCTGTTCGATTACCAGATCAAGCTCGCGAAGCTGTTCGGCTACGAGGATGCGAGCTTCACGCTCGCGGTCGAGCAGCTGATGCAGAAGTACTACCGCACCGTCATGGATGTGAGCCTGCTCAACGAAATGCTGCTGCAGCTGTTTCGCGAGGCGATCTTGACGCAGAGCGGACCGCCGATTCCCATCAATCCGCGCTTTCAAATCCGCAACGACTATCTCGAAGTCACCCATCCCGAGGTGTTCGCGCGCTACCCGTCGGCGCTCTTGGAGCTGTTCGTGCTATTGCAGCAGCACCCGGAGCTGCGCGGCGTGCGCGCCGAGACGATCCGCCTGATCGGCACGCACGTATCGCTGATCGACGAGGAGTTCCGCCAGAATCCGCGTCATCACCGGCTGTTCATGGAGATCCTCTGCGCCCCCGTCGGCGTCACGCACGAGCTCAGGCGCATGAACCTGTACGGCGTGCTCGGCCGCTACATTCCCTCCTTCGGGCGCGTCGTCGGACGCATGCAATACGATCTGTTCCACGCCTACACCGTGGACGCGCACACGCTGTTCGTGGTGAGCAACCTGCGCCGCTTCGCCATTCCGAAGTACAACCACGAGTTCCCGGCCTTGAGCCAGATCATGCAGTCGCTCCCGCGCCAGGAGCTCGCCTATCTCGCCGCCCTGTTCCACGACATCGCCAAGGGCCGCGGCGGCGACCATTCCGAACTGGGCGCGGTCGATGCGGAGGCGTTCTGCCTGGAGCAGGGTCTCGGCCGCTACGAGGCGCGCCTGGTCGCCTGGCTGGTCAAGAACCACCTGATCCTGTCCATCACCTCGCAGAAGAAGGACATCAGCGATCCGGACATCATTCACGACTTCGCACGCCGCGTCGGCGATCAGGCGCATCTCGATTATCTTTACGTGCTCACGGTCGCGGACGTGCGCGGCACCAACCCCAAGCTCTGGAACACCTGGAAGGCGAGGCTGTTCGAGGAATTCTACGAGCGCACCAAGCGCGCCTTGCGCCGCGGCCTGGAAACCCCCGTCGATCAGGACGAGCTGATCCGCGAGACCCAGGAAAACGCCCGGGCGAAGATTCCCGCGATTCCCGAAGCACGCATCGCCGAGGTGTGGTCGCAATGGACCGAGGCGTATTTTCTGCGCTTCACGCCCGAGGAAATCGCCTGGCACACGACGCTGCTCGCCGACCGGCGTCCCGGCGATGCGCCGCTGGTCGCGATCCGGCAATTGACCGAGCGCGGGGGCACGGCCGTGCTGACCTATACGCCGCACGGCGTGCACAGCTTCGCGCGCACCACGGCGGTGCTCGATCAGATGGGCCTCAATGTGGTGGATGCCCGCCTGATCACGAGCGCGAACGGGTTCAGCCTGGAAACCTACGTGGTGCTCGAGGACAACGGCACGGTGATTGCCGATGCGGCGCGCATCCGCGAGATCGAGCGCGGACTATGGCGCAATCTGCAGCAATCGGAGGATTCGCCGGTCACCGTCACACGCCGCGCGGCGCGCCAGGTGCGCATGTTCTCCACCATGACCCAGGTCAACTTCAGCTTGGACAATCGCAACAACCGTACGATACTGGAGCTGGTGGCCGCGGATCGTCCCGGCCTTCTATCCGAGGTCGGCAAAGTGTTCAAAACGGAGCGCGTCGCGATCAATGGCGCCAAGATCATGACCGTGGGCGAGCGGGCGGAAGACGTGTTCTACATCACCGACATGGAAGGGCACCTGCTCGCGGACGAAGCCTGCCAGCGCGTGCATGACTCCTTGGTGCGTGCGCTCGACCGCCGCGAATCGGCACGAACGTGAGCGTCGATGAGGACCGGCTGCGCGCCTTGATCGAGGGCGCCTGGGAAACGCGGGCCGGCATCTCACCGCAGGGCGCCTCCGCGGAGTTGCGCGACGCGGTCGAGGCCGCGATCGGCCTGCTGGACACGGGAGCCCTGCGCGTCGCCGAGAAGCGCGGCGCCGAGTGGCACGTGCATCAATGGCTCAAGAAGGCGGTGCTGCTCTCGTTCCGCCTCGCGCCGAACGCCGCGCTCGCCGCCGGCGGAGGCCTGAACTTCTACGACAAGGTGCCGCTCAAATTCGCGGGCTGGGACGAGCGCCGCTTCGCGGCCGCCGGTGCGCGCGTGGTGCCGCCCGCGACCGTGCGCCGCGGCGCATTCATCGCCCCGAACGTCGTGCTGATGCCGAGTTACGTGAACATCGGCGCCTACGTCGATTCGGGAACGATGGTGGATACCTGGGCGACCGTGGGCTCGTGCGCCCAGATCGGCAAGAACGTGCATCTGTCCGGCGGTGTCGGCATCGGCGGCGTGCTCGAGCCGCTGCAGGCGAGCCCCACCATCATCGAGGACAATTGCTTCATCGGCGCGCGCTCCGAAATCGTCGAGGGCGTGATCGTCGAATCCGGCGCCGTGATCTCCATGGGCGTTTTCATCGGCCAGAGCACCCGCATCTACGACCGGGAGCGCGACGAGATCTCCTACGGCCGCGTTCCCGCCGGCGCCGTGGTGGTCCCCGGATCCCTGCCCGCCTCCAACGGCAAATACTCCCTGGCATGCGCGGTCATCGTGAAGCGCGTCGACGAGCAGACCCGCGCGAAGACTTCCATCAACGAGCTGCTGCGCAACGTCTGAGCGGAGCCGTCGGCCTTGCGATGCGTTCGGACCGTCGTGTTGGGGGGCTGGAGCGGACGGGCCAGATCCGGACCGCCGTAAATCCATCCATGGAGGCTGCGGGCGGAACATCCTGTTCCGCACGCTCCGGATCTGGCCCGTCCGCTCCAGCCTCACCACGAACTACGCTGTGGACGCATCGCTAGAGACGCCCCGCTGGTCCAGGAGCCGCCGTAGTGATGGCCGGATTGGGCCCTCCCACCGGACGTCACATTATCGCCAAACCGCCGCGCCCCAGCGGGCGCCTCAGTTCTCGAAGTCCGTATTAACGGGCGCTTTTGGTCTGCTCGGCTCCGGCGGGGGCGGGGGCGGGGATGTGACGGGGACCGTAGACTCGATCTTCTCGAGTCTAAAGTTGTCGCCCCACACTTTCCCTGCTTGCGCCAGAAAGAAGCCAAAGGCGATATCCACCCCATCGGCGGGAACATTGAGGACAATTTCATAACGGGTCCACCCGGTTGTGCCTGTGACCGGCCGGGAATCCATATTGTCGAACGACACTATTTTGTGGTCAGGTCCGTCTACCCGCATCCACATCTGCGCACGAGTAGCATTCTCGGTCTTCAGGTAACCCGACAACTTCCATCGAGCGCGCCGATAGTTATCGGCGCCGATAATCTGCATTAAGGTTCCAAAACCACTCGCACCAGACTTGGCAGTGATCGAGGCACTGAATTTGCCGCTTGCCGCGGTGGTCCCGTCGCGGGAAAACTCATAATCTTTTGGAGCGCTCCCGGCAATCAGCCAGCCCGCCGGAATATCGGCCATAACGGAGCCAACGCCGACAAAGGCAACGGACAGAGCTACCAGCATCGAGCGAAAAGTGAAGCCTTTCATGTAGCGCCCTCCAGAGTGCCAGGCCCCGAATATCGCTGCGCTCCGACTTGTAACAGGTAGGAAGTGGAGATGCCTTCGATCTTCCCGTAGTCGGTTACTGCCAAAATCAAAAACGACCCCCGGACTCGGCGCGAAATCCGTGCATGGATGTTTTCCCCGAAGCCTCCAGGGAAGGATTCACGGCGGTCCGGAAAATGCCTGCCCAATCCGGCCCTCCCACCGGACGGCATCTCATCGGCAAGGCGCCCCGGCGCAAAGCTCAGCCGAATCGCCCTGTAATGTAGTCCTCGGTAAGCCTCTGCTGCGGATTCGTGAACACCAGATCCGTCGGCCCGACTTCCACCAGATCGCCCAGATGAAAATACGCCGTGCGCTGCGAGACGCGCGCCGCCTGCTGCATGTTATGGGTGACGATGACAATTGCGTAGTTCTCGCGCAATTCGTCGATCAGATCCTCGATCCTCGCGCTTGCGATCGGATCGAGCGCGGACGTGGGCTCGTCCATGAGGATGACCTCGGGATTGACGGCGATGGTACGCGCGATGCAGAGGCGCTGCTGTTGTCCGCCCGACAGGCTCGTTCCGGGCTGCGAAAGCCGATCCTTCACCTCCTCCCAGAGCCCGGCGCGCTGCAGGCTGGTCGCCACCAGCTCGTCCAGGTCGGCGCGGTGCTTGGTCAACCCGTGGATGCGGGGGCCATACGCCACATTCGCATAGATGGAGTTCGGGAACGGCGTCGGCTTCTGGAACACGATCCCGACACGCGCGCGAAGCTGCGCGACGTCGTGCTTGCGGTCGTAGATATCCTGCCCGTCGAGCGTGATCTTGCCGTCGACCCGGGCGCTCACGATGGTGTCGTTCATGCGGTTGAGGCACCTCAAGAACGTCGATTTGCCGCAGCCCGACGGCCCGATCAGCGCCAGCACCTGATTGCGCCCGATGTCCAGGCTCACGTCCCGCACCGCACGCTTGTCCCCGTAATGCACGTTGACCTGCCACGTGCTCATGACCGGATCCTGGATGGTGTCCCGGGAACCCGGCATGCGACGCGGGGCTTCGGGCGGCCCCGCAAGGTTGACGTTCAACGAGTTCTCCGCCGCTTTCACCCGTTCACCCGAATCGTCCGGTGATGTAATCGTCGGTCTTGCGGTTCCTGGGCGCCGTGAAGATCTCCTTCGAGGGACCGATCTCCACGAGCTCGCCCAGGTACATGAATCCGGTGACGTTCGACACGCGCGCCGCCTGCTGCAGGTTATGCGTCACTATGACGATACAATACTTTTCGCGCAACGCCTGCAGCGTTTCCTCGACCTTCAAGGTCGAGATGGGATCGAGCGCGGCCGTGGGCTCGTCGAGCAGGAGCACCTCGGGCTGCACGGCGATGGTCCGGGCGATGCAAAGTCTCTGCTGCTGTCCGCCGGAGAGGCTGCGGCCGTCGGCGTTCAGCTTGTCCTTGATCTCGTCCCAAATCGCCGCGTCCCGCAAGGCCGATTCGACGCGCACCTTGAGCTCCGCGCTGCGCATACCGCCGGCAAGCCGCAGGCCGAACGCCACGTTTTCGAATACGGACATGGGAAACGGCGTCGGCTTCTGGAACACCATGCCGACGCGGTATCGAAGCTCCGCGACATCGACGTTGGCGCCCAGGATGTCGCGGCCTCCGATCAGCACCTCGCCCTCGGCGCGCTGCTTCGGATAGAGCGCATACATTCGGTTGAGAACGCGGAGCAGAGTCGACTTTCCGCAGCCCGACGGGCCGATGAGCGCCGTGATGGTGCGGTCGGCGAAATTCGTATCGATGTCGCGCAATGCCTGCAGGGCGCCATAATAGAAATTGAGCTTGCGGATCTCGATCATCGGCGGACCCGTCTCGACGGGCACGGACGGAGTCGAGGGCGGGACGCGCGTCTTCAAGTGCCGCGGCGGCTTCGAGGACGGAATCATCGGCCGCCCCCTCCGCCTCTCGACTGCAGCAGCGCAAGCAGGATCCGCGCCGAGATGCTCAGGACGAGGATCGTCGCCGTGATGATGAGCGCGCCGGCCCACGCCAGATCCTGCCAATCCTTGTACGGGCTCAGGGCGAACTGGAATATCACGACGGGCAGATTCGCCATCGGCGCATCGAGGTTGTTGCTCCAGAACTGGTTGTTGAGCGCGGTGAACAGCAGCGGTGCGGTCTCGCCGCTGATGCGGGCGATCGCCAGCAGCAGTCCGGTCACGATCCCCGAGCGGGCGGCCGGATACAGGATGCTGAGCGTGGTGCGCCAGGGATACGCGCCCAGTGCCGCGGACGAATCCTTCATGCCCACGGGCACGAGATTCAGCATGTCCTCCGTGGTCCGGAGCGTGATCGGTATCGCGAGAATCGCCAGCGACAGCGCGCCGGCGAGCGCCGAGAAATGCCCCATGCGGACCACGATGATCTCGTACACGAACAACCCGATGATGATGGACGGCGCGCTCAGCAGCACGTCGTTGATGAAACGGATCATCGTGGAGAGCCGGGACTGCCGCCCGTATTCGGCGAGGTACGTGCCGGCCAGCACGCCGATCGGAGAGCCGATCAAGATGCCGAGCAGCGTCATCACCGCGCTGCCGTACAGCGCATTGAGCAACCCGCCCTGGCTGCCCGGCGGCGGCGTCATCTCGGTGAACAAATGCCACGACATGCCGGCGATGCCGTGCGAAATGAGCGTCCACAGAATGGCGGCGAGGCAGGCGAGGCCCGCCAAGGTCGCGATCAGGGACAATGCCAGGAATGCCCCGTTCTTGGCCTTGCGGAGCGCTCGGCGGTTCATGCTTCGCTCCGATTCATGCGTGGCCTCACAAGGCCGCCCGGCGCTCGAGCCGCCGCAACATCGCTTGAGCCGCCGCGATCACCGAGAAGGTGATCAGAAACAGCAGCAACCCCAATGCAATCAGCGACGAAGTGTACAGATCGCCCACGGCCTCGGTGAATTCGTTCGCGATGGCCGACGAGATGGTGGTGCCCGGCGCGAGGATCGAGGTTGAGATGCGGTGGGCGTTGCCGATCACGAAGGTCACCGCCATGGTCTCTCCGAGTGCCCTGCCGAGGCCCAGCATGACGCCGCCGACGATGCCGACACGAGAATGCGGCACGACCACCTTCCAGATGACCTCCCAGGTCGTGGCGCCGAGACCGTATCCCGACTCCTTCAGCATGGGCGGGACCGTATCGAACACGTCGCGCATGGTGGCCGCGATGAACGGCAACACCATGATGGCCAGCACGAATCCCGCGGTGAGGATGCCGATGCCGTAGGGCGGCCCCAGGAAGAGCTTGCCGATGCCCGGCAGCGGTCCCACGTGATCGATCAACCACGGCTGCACGTGACGCTGCAGCACGGGGGCCAGCACGAACAATCCCCAGATGCCGAAGATGATGCTCGGCACCGCGGCCAACAGTTCGACCGCGACGCCGATGGGGCGCTTCAACACCGCGGGGCAAAGCTCCGTCAGGAAGAGCGCGATACCGAACCCCACCGGCACGGCGAGCGCCATGGCAATGGCCGAAGTGACGATGGTCCCGTAGATCGCGGACAGCGCGCCGAATTGCTCCGTAACCGGGTTCCAGATCTCGCGCGTGACGAAGCGCAGGCCGAAGTGGGACAGCGCGGGCCACGACCCGTGCAGCAGCGATATCGCGACTCCGCCCAGAATCACGAGGACGAGGATCGCCGCTCCCAACGTGGCTGACCGGAATACTCTCTCGAGGATCAGCTGCTTGGCGGCGTGCCTCGGGTCAATGATCGCCACAGTTTAGGTTTCGCCCTTCGAGTGTGCCCTTGACCTACCGGCTCGATTGTCGGGCGCGGGCAGCGATACTAGCTCGCGCCCGCTTTCGGCCGCAACCTCGGTGAACTCAGGGGCCGCTCCACACCGGTTTGCCGCCGGCGCTGATGTCGGTGCGCCAGGTCTTCTTCACCTGCTCGACCAGCGCAGCCGGCAGCGGCACATAGTCCAGCTCCGATGCCATGGCGGCACCGTCCTTGTAGGCCCAGGCGAAAAACTTGAGCGCTTCGCCGACCTGGACAGGGTCGCTCGGCTGGCGGTAAACCAGGATGAAGCTCGCGCCCGTGATCGGCCAGCTCTTCGCACCCGCCTGGTCGGTGAGGATCAGATAATAGGAATCGGCTTTCGACCAGTCCGCATTGGCGGCGGCCGCCTGAAACGATTCGGCATTGGGTGAGACCACCCCGCCGGACTTGTTGGTGAGCGACGTGAACGACATCTTGTTTTGTTTGGCGTACGCATATTCCACGTAACCGATGGCGCCATCGGTCTGCGTGGTCATGTTGGCGACGCCCTCGTTACCCTTCGCACCGATTCCGATGGGCCATTGAACCGAAGAGTTCGCGCCGATTGTCGAAGCGAATTTCGGGCTCGACTTCGACAGATAGTCGGAGAACAGGAAATTGGTGCCCGAGCCGTCGGATCGGTACACCGGAGCGATCGCCGAGCCCGGCAGCGCCAGTTTCGGGTTCAGGCGCTTGATCTGCGGGTCATCCCACTTGGTGATGTCGCCGAGGTAGATCGCCGCAATGGTGGCTCCGTCGAGGTGCAACTGGCCCGGTCCCACGCCTTTGACGTTCACCACCGGCACCACGCCGCCGATGATCATCGGAAACTGCAGTAGTCCGGCGGCCTTCAAGTCCTCGGGCTTCAGGGGCATGTCGGATGCGCCGAAGGTCACCGTCTTGGCCTTGATTTGCTTGATGCCGCCCCCCGACCCGATGGATTGGTAATTGAGGCCTACGCCCGTCAGCTTCTTGTAGGCGTCGGCCCATTTGGCATAGATCGGATAAGGAAACGTCGCCCCGGCTCCGGAGATGTCGGTGGCGGCGGCCGCGGCAACGGCGAGGCCCAAGCAGGCCGCGGCGAGAGCAATTCGCGAAAATATCTTCATAAGATGGGCTCCGAGTCGATGCGGCGCGATCGGATTACCGGCCGTCAAAACCTGCGCGAATTGTCGGGATGGATTGTGACATTTTTATGACAATCGCGACTTATTCGGCGAAATAATCCGCCGGAATGGTCGCATCCGCCGGCGCGCCGGGCCCCCTCATGCCGTTGAACACGGGCGTGAGCACCACGGCGAGCAGCAGGTTCAGGGCCACCGTGTAGAGGGCGGAATAGCCCGGGAAGGTATGCCCGCCCACGGTCAGCGCAAAGGTGGGCGTGAGCTTCGATGCCACCGCCATCGCGGTGCCCGCAGCCGTTCCGACCGCCCAACCCACGAGCAGGGCCCAGGCGTTGAACCAACGTGTATAGACACCGAGCATGACGGCCGGCAGCGTCTGAATGATCCAGATCCCGCCGAGCAGCTGCAATTGAATGGCGTACTTCGTCGGTACGAACAAGATGAATATGAGGGCGCCCAGTTTGGCGATGAGCGACACCCATTTCGCCATCTGCGCCTCCTGCTTGTTGGTCGGATTGCGATTGACGAACTCGCGGTGGATGTTGCGCGTGTAGAGATTGGCCACCGCAATCGACATGATGGCCGCCGGCACCAGGGCTCCGATGGCTATGGCGGCGAATACCACGCCGACGAACCAGGAGGGGAACATCTGCAAGATGAGCGCCGGCACGGCGAAGTTGCTGCCGTATTGCTTGAATCCGTGGGCATAAGCCGGCATGTCCGCGATTCCCGCCGCGATCACGAACAAGCCGATCATGGCGAGCAGCCCCAGCATGAACGAGTAGCCGGGCAGAATCGCCGCGTTGCGGCGAATGGCATGTCCGGAGTTGGCGCTCAGGATGGCGGTCATGGAATGGGGATACAGGAACAAGGCGAGCGCGGAGCCGAGTGCGAGCGTGGCGTAACCTGAATAGGCGCCGGTCGTGTGGTCGCCCGGAACGGCCAGCAGCAGCTTGCTGGGTGGCACCGCGGCAAATATTTTGCCGAAACCGCCGAGTTTCAGCGGCACGACGATGATGATGGCGAAGGTCGCGACGTAGATCAGGACGTCCTTGACGATGGCGATCGACGCGGGGGCGCGAAGTCCGCTCGAATACGTGAACGCGGCGAGCACGCCGAAGGCGATGATGAGCGGCAGATCGGCGGCGATGCCTGAGCCCGTCACGCCGAGCGCCCCGACCACGACCTGGATGCCGACCAGCTGCAGCGCGATGTACGGCAGCGTTGCCACGATGCCGGTGACGGTGACTGCCAGTGCGAGCCACCGGTTGCCGAATCGACCGCGGACGAAATCGGCCGCCGTGATGTAGCCATGCTTGTGGCAGACGTTCCATAGTCTGGGAAAGATCAGAAACAGCAGGGGATAAATGATGATGGTGTACGGAACCGCAAAGAAGGCGATCGCACCGGTGCCGAACGCCAGCGCGGGAACGGCGATGAACGTATAGGCGGTGTAGATGTCGCCGCCCACCAAAAACCAGGTCACCAGGGTGCCAAAGCGGCGCCCGCCGAGCCCCCACTCGTGCAGCAGATCGAGATCGCCCTTGCGCCAGCGGGCGGCGGCAAAGCCGAGCCAGGTGATGAAGCCGAACAGCAGAATGAATACTGCCAGCGCAGTCCAATTGATCTCAGGCACCCTACCCCCTCCCAGCCGGCCGGCGTCGTCTCAATCCCGGGTTGCCCAGTACACCACGCCGGTGAACACGGCGCTGACGATGACCCACAGAAGCTGAAACCAGTAAAAGAACGGCAATCCGAGCAGCGTGGGCTCGACCTTGTTGTAGAGCGGCGGCCAAAGGATGACGGCAACCTGGACGAGGAACAGCAGGTACCACCAGCTGGCCTTATTTTTCTTTTGGGCACCCTTCATGGACGGAGCTCTCTCGGTGACGGGCGAGCGACCCAGGTGAACGACAATTTATACGGAACCCCGGCGACCCGCCAGCGTCGAGCCTGGATGGGGGCGCGCGGGAGCGACGCCCGGAAGTCGGGTCTCCACGGCCGCGATTCGGTCGTGGAGACCCTGAACACTCGATCGAATCGATCGATTAGAACGAGAAGCGCGCGCCCACCGTCGGGTCGATCATGGTCGTGTTGAGATACCCGTTCGCCAGGCCATGCGACACGTTCGACCACATGGCGCCCGCGTAGGTGTCGAAGCGCTTGGTGAAGTGGTAGTCGAGCGACACGGACACCGCATTGAAGTTTCCGCTGCACGAGCCGGCCACCACCGTCGAGCAGCCTGCATCCTTCCCGCTCGCGTAGGCGAATTGCTTCTCGCCATAGTAGGCGATCGCGGCGGTGAATTGCGGGGTCACCGAGTACCGAGCGCCGGCCCAGTACACGTTCAGCTGCTTGTCGCCCTTGGCGTAAGCCGTGTTGTTCACCGCGCCGAGCACATACCCGCCGATATCGTCGAACCCGGGAGCCAGATCGATCGAGGGGTTCATGTAGGTGATGTGCTGGAAGCCGGCGTAGACCGTCGCGGGCACCACGGGCAGCACCGGGGCGAGGGAGTACGAGGCCATGGCGCCGTAGGAGGCGTTGTCGGAAATCGTGCCGGAGACCGAATTGTTGGACGAGAGGTTCAACAGCGCCAAGCCTGCCAGCTGCTCGGTGTTCAATGTTCCCGCCGAGACCGCATCGCGAATCTTGGTGTAGAACACATCCACCGATGCACCCGCATACTCCGCGCCCACTGCCGCCTCGATGGCGGAGAAGGCTTCGCCGGTGCCGCCGGTCGCATAGTTCGCCGCCGAGGAATTCTGGGTCTTGTAGATGGCGCCGAAGTGCACGATGTCGAAGAAATGGCCGTCATACTTGATCGAGCTGTCCAAGCGCCGATCCTGCGTATCGCCGCCGCCCGCCGGCGTACCGGACAGGCCGAGCAGCGAGAACGCATACGAGGTCTGTTGCGGATCGTACTTGGCGATGAGATCGGCGAGCGTCGAGTTCTGCCGGCCGAACGTAAACGTTCCCCAGGTGGGAGAGCTGATACCGACGAAGGCCTGCTCGAAGGGCTGTCCCGCAATACTCGAATCGATGTTCGTGCTCTGGGCATCGAGCGCGCGGCCGTTGTTCTGAGTCACCGATTTGAGTGCGTCGGTGATCTGTCCCGAGGCGGGATTGAAATAAGTCTCGAGCTTGAAGACGCCGGACCAATCCCCGAAGTGCAGCGGCTCTTTGCCCTGCAGTCCGACTCGCGACTGGCTCATGCCGTTCGACGTGAAGCCGGACACGGGATTGTTGCTGTTCTTCTGCACGATGTCCGAGCCGCCCGAGATGAAGTAATTGCTCAACGGCGCGCCATGGGTTTCGTACTGAAAGTCCATGTCCACGATGCCGTAGAGCGTGATGCCGTGCCAGGTGAGGCTCTCATCGGTCGGAGCCGGAGCGGCGGTCGGCGAGGTGGTCTGCGCTTGCGCGCTTCCAGCCACCAGCAGCGCACCCGCCAGGAGGCTTCCCCCCAGATAAGAAAAGCCGCGGCGGCCGGCGCCTTGGTTGAGTTTCATCGCAGCGGCGATGATTGGATTGTGATTCCTCACTTTGAACTCCATTGCTAATGATTGATTGTTGCGTTTCTGTGACAGGTGGTACGGCGGCAGCAATGTCGAACCGTTACACCAAGTCTCGGCCGATTGGGTCAGGTCGTCGCGACGTTTGCCGCTTTGCCTGTCAAGTCAGCCATTCAGATTCATTCGCTCTTGATTGGTTCTGGGCTGAGATAACTTTTTTGCGCATCGTTGCGTTTAGCCAACAGTGAATTCCTGGCCTAAGAACCTATGATTGTCCACGAATATTACATCTGTATTACACGGCTGCCTTCTACGCGACAGGATGAGGAAGCTCGGACTGGGAGGGTTGGCGCGTATCAGCAGCATTGTTGGCCCGCGAAAATCAGCTTCGCGCCTCAATTGCTGCGATGCAATAACGATCTGGCCGGCGCTGTCACAATCGACAGCCCGTTCATGGCGTGTTTACAACACCCCGAGTCGCATCGGATCCCACGACCCCGCTCGCTCAGGGTTCAGCGGGAATTCTGGATGGACAACAAGTTTTGCACGCGGCTCGCGCTTACCACGCGCGCGGCGATGCTGCCGGCCTCGGCAATCTGGTAGGGGGTGGAAACGATCCCCCTCAAGTAGACCACCCCGTGGAGGGTCTGCACGCTGACCCGATTGGGCGCTTCGAGTGCGGGGCTCTCGGCAAGCAGACCTCGAACCTCGGCGCTGATCTGGGCGTCGCCGGAGCACTCGCTCAGTCCGCACTTCCCGAACGCGGCGCACCCCGACATCGCCGCGAGGCAGATGCATAGCGCCGCGGAGCGCATCGAATTTCTCATAGTCACATGACACCTCGCGAGCGCTCCAACCGACACCCCGGCAGATGATCGCGTGTTTGGATTCATGATCGATTTGACCCGCTCCTGACGCGTGCGGTTCCGCCTTTGCCGGGCTTGTGATGCATCAAGGTCCATTTCCGGACAGCACACTGCGGAATGCCGCAACTATCGCAGGCTTCGGAAGCCGGATCTTCGGCACCGCTTGATAATCCTGCCAGCCGCCGCCGAGGCTCTTGTAGAGCTGCACGAACTCTTCTCCTTGGCTGACTTGCGCCTCGGCGTATTGCTCCTGTAGATCGTAGAACTGGCGCTCCGCATCCACCACGTTCAGAAAATCGGTGAGGCCGCGGTTGTATCGCGCGGTTGCGAGATCCACCGCCCGTTGTCCCGCCGCCATCGCTTCGCTGAGCTTGTCCATCCGGTATTGCTGCGCCTGATAGGCATCGAGCGACGAATCCACCTGTTCGACGGCGGTCAATATGGTCTTGCGATAATTCGCCAGACTGGCCTGCGCGTCGTAGTCCGCCACTTCGACCTGCGCATCCAGCGCCCCGAAATCGAGCAATGGCCAAATCGCCCCCGGCCCGAACGACCAGATATGCTTGTTCACGGCCGGCGCGGTGCCCCAGCCTTGACCCTGACTGCCGATGGCCGCACTCACCGTCACGTCCGGAAAGAGGTTGGCCGTCGCGACACCGATCCGTGCCGTCGCGGCCGCCAACTCCCGCTCGGCCTGTTGGATGTCGGGACGCCGCTTCAGCAGCTCGATCGGCGTTCCCGGAGGAGCCGGGGCCGGCATGGTGGGGATCAGATCCGGCTTGGCGAGTTCCTGCACCATCTGCTCCGGATATTCGCCGATCAGCACGGCGAGCGTATATTGCGCGGCCTTGACCTGCGCTTCGACCGGGGCGATCTCGCCCTCCAACGTGGCCAGCTCGCGCCTTGCGAGTGCCACGTCGAGCTCATTGGTGATGCCCCGCTCATAGCGGATGTTGACGATACTCAGCGACTCGCGCAGCACGTCGCTCGCGTGGTGCAATATTCCGGCGCGCACCTGGAATCCGCGCAGGTCCACATAGGCCTGCACCACGTTGCCGATCACCGAGGTCAGCACATCGTAGCGGGCGGCACGCACGGCATCCGTTTCCGCCCGCACCGCCTGGAACTCGCGGCGGAACTTGCCGAACAGATCGAGCTCCCAGGTCGCATCGAACCCGACTATCGTATTGATGTGCTCGAGCCCCGCCCCGTTATCGGCAGACCTCAATGCCTGCGCGGCCCGGCCCTTGGTCAGGTCGCTGCCGGTGCCGCGCCCGGCGGCGCCGCTCGCATCGACCTCCGGCAACGCGTAACCGATCACCACGGCTTCATAGGCGCGTGCCTGCTGCAGGCGGTCGAGCGCAATTTGCAGATCGAGGTTCGATTTCACCGCCCGATCGACCAGCGAATTCAGCTCCTCATCGTTCAGCGCCCTCCACCATGTCGCCAATTGCACGGGCGGCGCGGCCGCCGCACCGTTCGCTGCCCCGGAGGGAGTCGCCGGGTTGAGTTGTGCCGCGAACGCGGCCGGCTCGTCCGGCTTTGGGGGTCGATATCGCGGACCGGCCGCACACGCGGCCAGCGCCGACACCGATCCCACGACGAGCAGAAGAGTGCGCAGCTTCATGTCGGCTGCCCGCTCATCGCCCGGCGCCCAGGGGCGGCTTCTCGGCAGCTGGCTCGTCCACCGCTACCGTCTGGCCGGCGGCGATTTGACTGCTGATGTTGAGCACCAATCGATCGCCGGGCTTCACCCCCGACGACAATTCCACCAGACTGCCATTGTCCCGGGCGATGGACACGTTTTGGAACGCGACCTTGTCGTTGTCATCCACGTGCGCGACCTGCGTGCCCGAAGATCGGAATATGAGGGCCGCCGCCGGAACCTCCACCAGACCCCGGGCAGGCAGGTTGAACGCAACGTCGACGTACATGCCGGGCACGAGCTTGTGGTCGGCATTGGGCATGTCCACCTCCACCTTCATCGTGCGCGCCTGCGGATTCATGGATTCCGCAGATCGCGCGATCTTTCCCGAAAATACGTCCCCCACCACGCCGGTGGCGCGTATCTCGGCCGGCACGCCGCTGTTCATCAGTTCTCCGGCCGCGCTCTGCGGGACCTCGACGAAGATGCGCAGAGGATCGGTCTGCGCCATGCGATACATGGGTGTCGTCGTGGATCCGCTTCCTGCCGTCACCAGGTTGCCCACATCGATCTTGCGTTCGGTGATGGTTCCGTCGAAGGGCGCCTTCACTTGCTTGAATTCCGCGAGTGCCGTGTATTGGTCCACCCTGGACTTGTCGAGGTTGACCTGCGCCTCGGCGGCGTAGAGCTGCGCGACCGCGCTTTGGTAATCGGCCTTCTTCGACTCGCGTTCCTGCTCCGACACGACTCCCTTGGGCGAATCGCGCCAGCGCTCATTGGTCGTCCGGCTGTATTCGGCTTCGGCCTGGCGGGCGAGGACCTGGGCTTGCGATGACTTCAGCTGCGCGCGCGCCGCCTGGAGCTCCGCATCGAGTTCCGGCGTTTCGATCAGCGCGAGCACCTGGCCCTTCTGCACGTGATCGCCGATATCGACCGACCACTTGGATACGTAGCCATTGACGCGTGCGTAGATCGTCGATTCGTACCACGCGGCCGTCTCGCCGGGAAGCACGAGGTCCTGACCCACATTGGCCGGCTTCGCGATGACGGTGTCGACCGGCGGCGGGGTGGAAAAGGCCGCCTCGCCCGCCTTGGCCACCGAGTGGGCATGCAGCAGCCGGGCAATGCTGACCATGACGAACAGGACGGCCAGCACGATGACCGCGATCCCCACTCCGCGCTTGGTGCGCCTGCCGGTATCCGACGAAAAGTTGGTCGACACCACATCGCCCTCGTCCCGCGACACCTGATCCGGATATTCGCCATGCGAGGGGCGTGAGCTCATGGGGGGCGACGCTTCGTCTTGCGGGTCACGCGATTGCATGGGCACTACCTGCGGGGTGAGAATCAACGACAGGACTCCGCTGACGACGCAACAAGCGGTACATGGTCGGCACAAAGATCAATGTCGCGAGCGTCGCGAACAAAAGGCCGCCGATCACGGCCCTCCCGAGGGGAGCGTTTTGCTCACCACCCTCGCCGATGCCCAGCGCCATCGGCACCATGCCCAGGATCATCGCGCCCGCCGTCATCAGGACGGGGCGCAGCCGTGTATAGCCGGCGGAAATCGCCGCACGCAGGGGATCATCGCCTGCCGCCATGCGCTGATTGGCGAAGCTGACCACCAGAATGCTGTTGGCCGTCGTGAGGCCGATGCACATGAGCGTGCCCATGAGCGCAGGAACACTCATGGGGGTCTGCGACAAAAACAGCATCCACAGCACACCGCCGAGGGCAAACGGCACCGCCATGAGAACGATCAGCGGATCGATCCAGCTCTGGAAGTTCATGACGAGAAACAGGTACACCAGGATGATCGCCAGTGCGATGCCGGTGAACAGCCCGGTATAGCTTTCGCGCATCGTTTCCACCTGACCGCTGAGCGTCACCGTGAGCGCCTTCGACGCGTCCGGACGATTTGCCTTGAGCACCTTGTCGATGTCCAAGGCCGCCGAATACAAGTCCCGACCCTGCACATCCGCATGCACGTCGAACACCGGGCGGATGTTGAGCTGGGAGGCCACCAAGGGCAGGGATTCACGGCCGAAGGAAGCGAGGTTCATCAACAGCTGGCCGGCATCCGTCCCTCCGCTCGAAGTGACCGGCAACGTCTCCAGATCCTGGGAAGACTTGATGCGGTAGGTGGGCACCTGAACCACCAACGGGTAGCTGACGCTGTTGCGCGGATCCACCCAAAAATTCGGCGCCGTCTGGGCGCTCGAGTTGGTGGCCACCAAGACATTCTCGGCCGCCTCCTGCTGGGTCACCCCGATCTGGGTGGCGAGCGTGCGATCCATATCGACCGTCAGGGCCGGCGCGTTCGGAACTTGGAACACGTGCGAATCCACGACTCCCGCGACCTGGGTCAGGGAGCGCGCGATCTTCGAGGCGAGCGCGAACGCCTCTTCCTGGTTCGGGCCGGAAATGCGCACATCGATGGGAGCGGGCTGGCCGAAGTTGAGCACCTGATCGACGATATCGGCGGGCTGGAAGAAAAACTGCAGCTCGGCGAAGCGCTTGGGCAGCTCGCGCCTCAACATGGCAATGAGCCTGGCCGTCGGCTCATGCTTCTCGTTGAGCGAGATCAGGATCTCTCCGTCCATCGGACCCACGGTCGCGGAGTCGCTCAAGGCGATGTTGATGCCGCTGTAAGGCAGGCCGATATTGTCGAGCATGACATCGATCTGGTCGTTACCCACCAATTTGCGGATCTGCGCCTCGACTTCCGCAAAGTATTGCTGAGTTCTCTCCAGGCGCGTGCCCGGCGGGGCGCGGACATGCAGCCGCATCTGGCCGGCGTCCACCTGCGGAAAAAAATCGCGTCCGAGAAACGGGAACAATAGGGCCGAGACGATGATGAGGCCGATGAACGCCACGACCGTCAGGCGCGCCTGCGACAGCGCCCACGACACCGTGTCCCGGTAACGCTCCCTGAACCGCTCGAACCCACGCTCGAATCCCGCCTGGAACCGAACCAGCACATTCTTGTGGGCCGCGCTTGACCGCTCCGGATGCGCGCACCTCTTCAGCGTACTCGTGCACCGCCCCGCGCATCAGGTAATTGAACAGCACCGGCACCATCGTAAACGATAGCGCAAGGCTCGCGAGCAGCGCGCCGATGACCGACAGCGAGAGCGGCGAAAACAGATACTTGGCGGTGCCTTGCAGCAGGAACACCGGCACGAACACGATGCAGATGCACAACGTCGAGAGGAACGTCGGGATCGCCACTTCACTGGCTCCCACCACGATTGCCTGATGCAGCGGCTCGCGCATGGCCACGTGCCGCTCGATGTTCTCGATCACCACCGTGCCGTTGTCCACGAGAATACCGATCGCGAGCGCGAATCCGCCGAGCGTCATGGTATTGAGGGTTTGACCGGTGAGCTTGATGAAGAGCACGGCGGTGATGATGGACAGGGGAATCGCCGCAAGAATGATCAACGACAGGCGTATGTTTCCGAGAAAGAGGATGATGACGAGGGCGGTCAGCCCGGCCGCCATCGCGGCGCTGAGCATGACGCTGTGCAGCGCCGCCCTCACGAATATCGACTGGTCGAAGAGCGCCTTGATCGACACATCGGCGGGCAACACCTTCTTGATGTCGGTCAAGGCCGCGCGGACACCATCGATGACCGCCAATGTCGACACGCCGCCCGTCTTGCGGATGGTCATCAAGGCGCCGGGTGTCCCGTTGACC
Organism: uncultured Gammaproteobacteria bacterium; assembly: GCA_963748995.1. Classification (GTDB taxonomy): domain Bacteria; phylum Pseudomonadota; class Gammaproteobacteria; order Steroidobacterales; family Steroidobacteraceae; genus Bog-1198. The sequence goes on from CAVVKU010000022.1 coordinate 483,684, forward strand.
GACACGGAGTTGGTCTGCACCTGGAAGCCGTCGTGCACATGCGCCACGTCCCGCATGAACACGGTCCGCCCGTCGATCTGCTTGATGGGGAATGCGTTGATGGTCTCGAGTCACGTCGGGCGAATTGTTCATCGCCAGGGTGTAGTCCTTGTCCCCGATCTTCACGTCGCCGGCCGGCAGAATGACGTTTTGCTGCTGCAATGCCGCGCTTACATCCGCCGGCGACAATCCTCGCGCCTGCAGCGCCTGCATGTCCAAGTCCGCCATGATGACGCGCGGCTTTCCACCGTAGGGATACGGAACCTCCGCCCCGTGGACCACCGCCAGGGCGGGCCGGATGATGTTCTGACCGAGATCGTTGAGCTTGGTATCCGGCAATGACTTGCTGGACAGGCTGAGCTGGATGATCGGGACGTCGGTGGCCCCATACCGCAGCACCAGCGGCGGAGTGATGTTCGGCGGCATGTACTTGAGGACCACGAGAGCGCTGCTCGCCAGCTGCGACACCGCCCGGGTCACATCCGCCCCTTCATGCAGATAAATTTTCTCGACGCCGACGCCCTGGTAGCTCACGGCTTCGATGCGCGAAATATCGTCCACCAAGGAGGCAAGCTGGCGCTCATGCAGGGTGAGGATGCGGTTTTGGATGTCGGTGGCGCTCATGCCGTTGTAGGTCCATACGACGGCCACCACCGGAATGTCGATTTCCGGAAAAATGTCGACGGGCATGCGCAGTCCGGCGCCGATTCCCATGAGCGTGATCAGAATCAGCACGGCAACGACCGTATAGGGTCGCTTCAGGGCGGTTTCGACAACGGACATCCAGAGCCCTCTTTTCGATGCGGACACTGTAGCCGAGCGCGGCGCCCAAAATCAGGGGCCGAAAGTCACGACTTGAAGTGACTTTCGTCACACTCGGATGGTGACTAAAGTCACTCCTTGCTTCTCATGTCCTCGTGAAGATCACTCGGATCGGGGTTGCCGTCTCGTCATCATCGCCAGCTCGGTCCGCGTATTGGCGTGCAGCTTCTCCATGATGCGGCTGATGTAGTTCTTGACCGTGCCCTCGGCGAGCGACAAGGTGGCGGCGATCTGCCGATTGGTCATGCCCTCGGCAATGAGTTCCAGGAGTTTCCCTTCCTTCTCGCTCAACGGCTCGGCGCCGGGCCTGCCCGCCGCCGGCCGGGCGGCATCCGCAGCTTCGGTCGGCGCGGAGCCCGGGGAGTCGGCGTGGGCGATTGCGAGGCTCCTGAACTGGTCCATCACCTTTCGCGCGATTTGCGGCGTCAATCGCGACTCGCCCCGCCTCAGTGCCCGGATGGTTTCCAGCAGCTCCTCCTCGCTGGCGTCCTTGAGCAGATAGGCCTGGGCGCCGGCACGCACGGCTTCAAATACGGTCTCATCGTCATCCAAAGTCGTTAGAACCAGGATCTGCGTTCCAGGGTGGGCTTTCGTGATCTCGCGAGTAGCGGCCACGCCGCCCTTCAGAGGCATGTGCAGGTCCATGAGGACGACATCCGGGAGCAGAAGCTGAGCGAGCTCGACCGCCTCGACTCCGTTGCGTGCCTGGCCCACCACTTCCATGTCGGGCTCCATCGACAATAAGATCGCCGCCCCCCGACGCACCAAGGCTTGGTCCTCGGCAATGACGATGCGAATGACGGAATTGTCCATTCGCTCACCGGCGCTCATGGAAGGTTGCGGACCGCGCAACCAGGGGTGCCGGAAAAAATCGGGCGCGTCACCGCCATTGCGACCTTGCTAGAATTGCGTACGAACATTTCGCTGCCTCCGCGTGGCCCCTATGACTCATCATGCGACTCCCGACGAGCGAATTGGAAGTGACTTTAGTCACCAGTTGTAATGACCTGAATGGCCCACCCCGCCCTTCGCGACAAACTGCGGGCAATACTTGCCGGCGTTGACCCGCGGCGCAGTTTCGGCGCCGCAGCCATATGGCTGATCGTGGCCCTGGCCGCGACATTCTCGATCGCCGCCGCGATCTGGGTCGGAAGCATCGCCCGCAGGAGCGTGTTGGAGCAGCACATCCGCCGCCTGGCCCTGGAAACCGATCAGCTGGGCTCCGATTTGGGCCAGGCGATGGCAGCCCGTCTCGGCGCGGTTCGCGCAGCGGGTGCGATGGCCCAGGCGGCCGGAAAACGCGCGGACAATTTGGCCGCTGTCTTCGAAGAGCTCACTGCGGCCTACCCGAGCCTCGATTGGATTGCCGCGGCCGATGCCAAGGGGATGATCGTCGCCTCCCAACACGCGCAGGCCATCGGTTCCGAGGTCGCGGCAGCTCCCTGGTTTTCGTCCGGGATACGAGCTCCGTGGCTCGGTGTCGCCGGCGAATTCCATCGCTCCGACTCCGTGACCTCGGAAGCCTCCGCCAATCTCGGCGATCTCGCGATACCCGTCGAGGACGGGTCGAATTCCCCTGCGGGAGTCATCATCACGCACGTTCGCTGGCGCAGGGCCGCGCATCACCCGGAGCGGCTCACGGATGAGCCCGATCCGCGAACCACCACGGAAATTTGCGTGATCGACAAGGCCGGCCTGGTCCTCGTGGGCCCCGCGCATCTTTTGGGAAAGCCCTGGCCGGGAGTGCCCGTCGAAAACGACCCCGGCGTTGCCGGATCTGAGGCGGCGGGCGGCAATGACCCTCCCCCGATTCGAACGGCTGCCGGATGGGCGGCGCGTGCTCGTCGCGCGCTCTGCCCTCGCGGGCTCCGATGAAATCACCGGTCTCGGATGGCGGGTGCAGCTCAACGAGCCGAACGAAAGGGTATTTCAACGCGCCGATGCGCTGGCGCTGCAGATTCTGTGGGTATCGCTGTGCCTGGGCCTCCTCACCGCCGTTCTGGGCACCATCGGGGCGCGACACCTCACCCGGCGGCTCAAGCAACTGGCAGTCTCCGTGACCAACGTGGGTCAGGATTCCACCTCGCGGATCGAGGTTCCCAACGGCGCCGACGAGGTGGCGCGTCTCGGTCAGGCGTTTGCCGCTCTTCTTCACGAGCTGGCCCTGGAGCGCAATGAGCTCGAACGCCGGGTTGCCGTCCGCACTCGTGAAGTGGAGCGCCTCGCCGACGAGTCCCGGTATGCTGCCATCGTGCGCGAGCGCTTGACCATCGCTCGCGATCTTCACGATACGCTCGCGCATTCCATGATGGCGATTTTGAGCGAAATCCGGTTCCTGCGAAAACTTCAAAGCCGGGATCCCCAGGCTTTGACCAAGGAGCTCGCACGCGCCGAGCAGGTCGCCCAGGAGGGGCTGCAGGAGGCGCGCCGCGCGATTACGCAAATGCGCTCCTCTGCGGTCCGCGAGACGGGTCTGGGACCCGCACTTGGCGAAATGTTCGAGCGCTTTTTGAATCTCACCGGATTGGTCGGCGATTTTCAGGCAGACGCGAGCGCCGCCCGCTTCGGCGATGAGCGCGCCGAGACGATACTGCGGATGGTAGGCGAGGCATTGCGCAACATCGAACGCCACGCCAGGGCGACCGACGGTCAGGATGCGGTTGCGATCGATCGACGAGTCGTCCTTGGAACTGCGCATCGAGGACAACGGCATCGGCTTCGATCCGCAGCAGTCCCGGCCCGGCCACTACGGCATCGTGGGCTTGCGCGAGCAGGCGGAGCTGATAGGCGCCCAGTTGAACATCGACAGCGTGCCGGGCCAGGGGACCACCCTGCGCATCGTGCTGCGCCTGCCCCCCATGGTGTTCAAGCGGATGGACGGCGCAGCGCCCCCTTGATCGGACGGTTCCTCCCTCCCGCCCTACGGCTTCCCCGCGGACATCGGGCAGGTGCTCAACCCGATCAGCCGATAAGCGGGACAGAATCGAAACATCCCGGTGACCAGCGGCACGATTCCGATGTATCCCCAGGCGCCGATCTTGCCGAACGCAGCCAATGCAATCAACACGATGCCGCCGACAATTCTAAGCGTCCGATCCAAAGTTCCGACATTGATAATCATTTGCTTCACTCCTTGTGATTCCAATGGGAAACTTACGCAGATGCCCGGGGTTGGTCAGTGACCTGGGTTACACAGAGATCCCTGCAGCGACTTGCTCAAGGGGAGAAGCTGTCTCCGCTCGCCACCGCGCGCAGCCCCGGCGCGTCGATCACCTCGACGCGCTCGCGCCCCAGTCCCACGTAGCCGGCCGCCTCGAACCGGTTCAGAAGCCGCGTCACGATCTCGCGCACCGTGCCGAGCTCGTCGGCCAATGCCTGATGCGTGGTGCGAAGCACCTGGCCATGGCCCAACAGATGCTGCGCCAGGCGCCGATCCAGGCGTTGGAAGGCGATGGCGTCGATCAGATTCATCAAGTCCGCCAAACGCTCGGCGAACAGGCCGAACACGAACCGCCTGAACTCTGCATGTCCCGTCCATCGGCCGAACAGCTCCGGTGACAGGAGCAGAAGCTCGCTGGACGCCGCCGCGGCACCCCGCGCGGTCAACTCCTTGCCGGCCAGAAGACCCGCCGCCGACACGACGCAGATCTCGCCCGGCGCCACCCGATACAGCTCCATCGTGCGGGCGCCGTCGGCGGAGCACCTCGACACGCATATCTCCCCCTTGAGCACGAGCGGGAAACCCTGACACGACATGCCTTCGTCGAACAGAACATCGCCCGCTGCCGCATTGAGCAGCGTCGCACCGGACTGAAGCTCGTCGCGGAAGGTCGCGCCCGGCAGATCGGGCAAACTGGGATATTGTGAACGCAGCTCGCTGATCAGGGGGTCGGTAAGAACCATGAGGGTACCTTGTCACCTTCCAGATGCGGAGGATTGCTGCGGGCGCATCACTTTATATTATTTTCAACTGTTTGAATGTCACGTGCTTGTTGATGAGCGCGAGCATTTCTTGATCCACTGGGTGAAGGATGCTACGGTGATTCGCACTCGCGGAGCCGTTCGCGTGCTTTTTTTGGAGGGTGTCATGCGCTCCTTTCGCCGTTGCATCCAAGGCGCCTCTTTGGTGTCCGTCGGTCTCCTTAGTGCATGCGCCGGCCGCGATTACGTATCCGACATGTACACCCCCAATTTTGGATTGCGAGTGTTCTCGCACTTCGATGCCTCGGCGGATCCCGATCCGATGGCGGTGGCCAATGGGCTGTACTCGCCGCAGCCGCTGCCAGTTCCCTGCTACTCCTGCTCCTCCGAGTCCAGATTTAAATGGGGCAGCTGGGCGCCCTAGACAATGTTCGCACGGCGCACAGCTGCGCCATCGGCGTCTCGTTAATCTCTAACACCACCGCAGGGAGGTGGTGTCGCATCGTCGCACAAGCCCGTACGCGCATCCCGATTGTTAGCTCCGGGGCTGTCGTCGTGAGTGACGCTACTCGCGCAACCAGTCAACAACCATGCCGCCGCCAGAACGCCGATTATCATTTTCATGGCATACCCCTGGGATGCATACACACCTAAGAACCTTGGCGCCCCTTGGCGGACCAGCACACCCATGGTCCCCTCCTCCGGGTTCCGCGACCTGCAGTTGAGCATAACGCGGCCATTCGTTCTGTACGCTGGCGCACCCCTGGCGCGGCGCGCGAGGGGAAATATCTCACCATCTACGTACATTTACTTAGCCGCGCGCAGCTCATCATTGTCATTGCATACTTGCGAAATTCTGCAAGTATACGTACTGTGCGCGCCTCACAGTAACTTCGAGCTGCCATGGCCTTCCGTCACTTGTCCGCCTGGGTGGTTCCGCACGAGCCGGACGCCGCGCGGGATATTCTTGCTGCGCTCGCGCTGAAGGCGGCGCTCCTGTTCGCGCTCTATGCCTTTTTCTTCAGCCCCGCTCATCGTCCGACCTCGGATGCTGCGCAAACCGCCAATGCCGTAGTCGGCACGCAACCGGCCAAGGATATTCCATGAATCCCACCCACTTGGTCGATTTGTCACGCCTTCAGTTTGCCGTCACGGCGATGTACCACTTCCTATTCGTGCCGCTGACACTCGGTCTGTCGATTCTCGTGGCGATCATGGAAAGCGTCTTCGTCATGACCGGCCGCACGATTTGGCGCGACATGACGCGCTTCTGGGGAATCCTCTTCGGCATCAATTTCGCAATGGGTGTGGCCACCGGCATCACGATGGAGTTTCAGTTCGGTACGAACTGGGCCTATTACTCACACTATGTGGGCGACATCTTTGGCGTGCCGCTCGCCATCGAAGGATTGATGGCGTTCTTTCTCGAAGGAACATTTATTGGCCTGTTCTTCTTTGGCTGGGATCGGCTCAGCCGAAGACAACACCTGATCGTCACCTGGTTGGTCGCCATCGGGAGCAATCTGTCGGCGCTATGGATATTGATCGCCAATGCGTGGATGCAGAATCCGACGGGCGCTCACTTCAACTCAACGACGATGCGAATGGAACTCGATTCCATCCGCGAGGTGATTTTCAATCCCGTGGCCCAGTCCAAATTCGTGCATACGGTAAGCGCCGGATACGTCACGGGCGCCATCTTCGTGCTGGCGGTGAGCGCCTGGTACCTGCTCAAAGGTCGTCATATCGAGTTTGCCAAACGCTCGGCTACCGTCGCCCTGAGCTTCGGACTGGCAGCGGCCCTGTCGGTGGTGGTGCTTGGGGACGAGAGTGGCTATACAGTTACCGAGCACCAGAAGATGAAGCTCGCGGCAATCGAGAGCGAATGGCATACCGAGCCCGCGCCAGCCGCTTTCACGATATTCGGGCTGCCGGACATGGCAACCCACGAGACCCATGCCCGGGTTGAAATTCCCTGGGTGTTGGGGTTGATGGCGACGCGCTCGACGGATACCGAAGTTCCGGGAATCTTCGAGCTGGTCGAGCACGCCAAAGAGCGGATCAGCAATGGCATCCCCGCGGCAACGGCCTTACGGACGCTACGGCAGCACCCCGATGACCTCGCGGCTCGGCGAACGCTGAAAGAGCATGCCGATGATCTTGGCTACGCTTTGTTGCTGCGCAAGTATGTGGATGATCCGTCGCAAGCCACCAGGGCGCAGATCGATCAGGCTGCCTGGGACACCGTGCCGTCGGTCGCTCCGATCTTTTGGTCGTTTCGGGTGATGGTCGGTTTGGGCTTCTTCTTCATCGGCTTGTTTGCGATCGGGTTTTACCTCGCCGCCCGACGCCGGGTGGCGCAGAGCCGGACCTTCCTCAAGGTCGCTCTGTGGACTCTTCCCTTGCCGTGGATTGCCGCGGAAATGGGCTGGTTCGTGGCCGAGCATGGGCGGCAGCCCTGGTCCATCGAGGGGGTACTGCCGACATTCCTGGCGGTATCGCCGATCCCGGTATCGAGCGTCGCCATCAGCCTCGCGGGATTCATCCTGTTTTACACGGTGCTCGCGGTGATCGACGTACACCTGTTGAAAAAATACGTGAAGCTCGGACCCGGAGCGCACTCTCCGTCCGATGATTTTTCCGCGGATGCCGCCGTCGGCCTCAAACCCGCTGCCGCTCTGCGGCATTAGGAGCCATCATGTTCGATTTTCAAACCTTGAAGGTCATTTGGTGGCTGCTGCTCGGCATCCTGCTGATGGGTTTTGCCATCATGGATGGCTTCGACCTCGGCTCCGGAATGCTGCTTCCCTTCATCGGCCGAAGCGATACCGAGCGGCGCGTCGTCATCAACACGATTGGCCCGGTCTGGGAAGGTAATCAGGTGTGGCTGATCCTGGGCGGGGGCGCCATCTTCGCGGCGTGGCCGGCGCTCTATGCCGCGAGTTTCTCCGGATTTTATCTGGCAATGATGCTGGTGCTTGCCGCACTCATTTTGAGGCCCGTGGGCTTTAAATTTCGGAGCAAGATGCCCGGCGCCCGCTGGCGGGCCAATTGGGATTGGGCGTTGTTCGTGGGGGGTCTGGTGCCCTCCCTCGTCTTTGGCGTTGCGATGGGCAATCTTCTCGAAGGCGTGCCCTTCAGTTTCGATTCCGAGCTGCGTGCAACCTACACCTTTGGTCTGTTCTACTTGTTGAATCCGTTTGCATTGCTCTGCGGGCTCGTCAGCGTGGCCATGTTGGTGACTCACGGCGCGGTCTATCTTGCGGTCAAGACCGATGGGATCGTCGCGCAGCGTGCCCGCACCATTTCGCGTTTCGCCGCCCTTGCCTGGATACTGCTGTTTTCGGCCGCAGGAGTCTGGCTTTGGTTCGGCCACTTTGGTTTCGCCATCACGGCCGGCGCGGCGCCCGGCGGACAGTCCGACCCCCTTGCCAAGACCGCCATCGCACAGAGCGGTGCCTGGTTCGCCAACTATGCGCGCTGGCCGGCGACGCGACTCGTGCCCGCCATCGGTCTCCTCGCGCCGCTTGTGGTCGCCGCCATGGCCGGCACGCGCCAGCGGCTGACCGTGTTCGTGGCGAGCGCCCTTGGAATTGCCGGGGTCATCGGAACGATGGGGGCGAGCTTGTTTCCGTTCCTGCTGCCCTCTTCCTCGGACCCGCAAAGCAGTTTGACCGTCTGGGACGCCTCGAGCAGCTACCGCACTCTTGGGATCATGCTGATTGCCACCATCATTTTTCTACCGCTAATTTTAGCCTATACCGCCTGGGTCTATCGAGTCATGCGTGGCCCGGTCACCAGCGCGTACATCGAAGCCCACCGTGAGACCAGTTACTAAGGAACGTCATGTGGTATTTCAGCTGGATATTGGGTCTTGGCCTCGCCTGTGCATTCGCCATCCTGAATGCGATGTGGTTTGAACTGGACGCCGACAAACACGCCGCGGATCGTCCGGCCGACCGCTCCAACATTCCGTGATGGCCGGCTCCCCGAAAAAACGAGCATCTTCCATGAGGCCTCTGCTGGACTCACAGGACGAGTCCGCCGAACGCGCGGCCGTGTTTTTGAAGACCATCGCACACCCGGGGCGCCTGAGAATCATCTGCGCCTTGATCGAGCGCGAGCTATCCGCGAGCGAGTTGGCGCGCCAGTCACATCTGTCCGCGCCCGCGCTATCGCAGCAGGCCGCCATCCTCGAGGCTCACGAATTGATCGGACGACGCCGCGAGGGTCGTTCCATGCTCTATCGATTATTGGCGCCCGAGGCCAAAGCCTTGGCCGTCTTGATGTATCGACTGTTCTGTAAACCTATCGCGCCGCCCGCGCGGCGGCCGACACGCAGGAGGAGCAAGCCGTGACCCACTCGAAATCGACCATTGAAACCCTCGACCCCACTGAGGTCTCGCGCCTTCTGCAGGCACACCGCATCGTGCTCATCGATGTGCGTGAGCCGGCCGAGTTCGGCTCGGAGCGCATTGCCGGCGCACTGCTGTTCCCGCTATCGACCTTCGATGCGGCCATGCTGCCGGACGATGGAGATCGGCGAATCGTATTTCACTGCGGCAGCGGCAAGCGTTCCCTTCAAGCTGCGGAACAGCGCCTGGATGGGGGACAGAAGCACGCCGCGCACATGGGTGGTGGCATAGCGGCATGGAAGGCCGCCGGCCTGCCGGTGATACCGGTCTCGTAAGTCCATATCCCGGCAATACCCATGAAAGCCTATCCCCATATGTACATTGCCGGAGCACACGGAACCGGCGCCGGAACCCTGCAGGTAACTTCCGCCGATCTACCCACCCTGGCGAGCGGGCCGCCGCCGGAGTTCGACGGACCCGGTGGCCTCTGGTCACCGGAAACTCTCTTGGTTGCCTCGATTGCGGACTGCTTCATCCTCACATTCCGCGGGGTGTCTCGTGCCGCGCGTTTGGAGTGGCTCAGTCTCGAGGCACATGTCGAGGGCACTCTGGAACGGATCGACGGGGTCACGCGCTTCACCCGCTACCTCACCCGTGCCGTGCTCACGGTCGACTCCACGGTGGACCACGGCAAGGCCAGGGAGCTTCTCGAGCGGGCGGAGAAGGTGTGCCTGGTCGCCAACTCGCTGCACGGCGAACGCATGCTCGAAACCACGGTGAACATCTCCCCGTGATGTCCTCGAGTGAGGTCGTTCCCTCACGGGTTTAAGCGGGCCTTCTTGGCACGGGCTGCCGACCCGGTCGGGGCACAGAAGGTTGCATACAACACCTCCATGATTTGCAGTGCCGGGCCGGGAGCGAGCCTGTAATAGATCGTTTGCGCTTGGCGGGTCGTGGTGACGAGCCCGGCATCGCGCAGAACGCTCAAATGCTGCGAAAGCGCCGACTGACTCAGCGGCACGCGTTCATTGATGTCTCCAACGGACAAGGGCCCCTGCAGAAGCGCGCAGAGCACCAGGAGCCGCTGGTCGTTGGCAAGCGCCCTGAGGAAGGCGGCCGCCTCAGTCGCGTGGTCGCGCATCGCAGCCATGGGCTGCATGGGTCGATCTTGTTTTCTTGAGGTCCTCACTCCATCGGTCATACGGCGGATCCTCGCATTGATGTCGATTTAATATCAACGATTGCTAATTTAGCATTTTCTGATATAACACGCCAGATGTTTATCAATCGCACCGTCGCGTTCCAAGCGGGAGAATCGTCATGAGCATCGAGCGTTGGGTGATGAGATTTGCGGGCACTGTCTTGCTGTTGAGCCTCCTCCTTGCCCATTTCGTCAGCCTGAATTGGCTCTGGCTCACTGCTTTCGTCGGCGCCAACCTGCTGCAATCATCGTTCACCGGCTTCTGCCCGCTGGCGATCGTCCTGAAGAAGCTCGGGATCCAGCCCGGCCACGCATTTTCCTGAGCTTCTGCACGTGTCCACGCAACTCCTGAATCGGGCATCGCTGATGGTCAGCCTCTCGGCACTGTGCCTGGGCGCTGCCGGCTGCGGCAAGAGCGCACCTTCCCCCGCCCGCCCGGCCGCATCGCCCCTTGCGAGCGCGGTCGTCGAGCGGGTCAACACTCCTCTCGAAAGGGACGTGGACGGGACCATCGAAGCGGTCAACCAAGCCACGGTGTCGGCGCAAACCAGCGGCCGCGTCATGGAGATTCTCTACGACGTGAATGACGTTGTGCCGGCGGGCGCGGTCATCGTGCGACTCAAGGGCACGGAGCAGCGTGCCGGGCTCGAAGGGGCGGAAGCGGCGCTCACCGAAGCGCGGGCCCGCAATGAGGAAGCGGCGACCAGCTACCAGCGCATTGCCGCTCTGTTCGAGCGCCGGGTCGTCTCCAAAGCCCAGCTGGATCAAGCCACGGCGAACCGCGATGCGGCCGCCGGCCGCCTGGCCGCCGCGGAAGCCGGCATTACCGCGGCTCGAGAGGGCGTCGGCTACACGGAGATTCGTGCGCCCTATGGCGGCGTCGTCACGAAGCGGCTGGTGGAGGTGGGCGAGACCGTGGGCCCAGGGACACCGCTGATGACCGGTTTGTCGCTGCGCGACTTGAGGGTCAACACGGCGATTCCGCAAAGCGTCGTCATGCAGGTACGCAAGCTCAAGCAGGCCGCCGTCTACGTGGGAGACCGTCGGATCGAGGCGACCAAGATCACGATCTTCCCCGAAGCCGCGACGCCCTCGAGCACCTTTCGTGCGCGCCTGGATCTGGCCCCCGGCGACCTCGACCTCGCCCCCGGCATGTACGTGAAAGTGGGCCTCGTGATCGGCCAGACCGACCGGCTCCTGGTGCCGGCGACGGCCGTCATCGAGCGCAGCGAAGTGACGGGTATTTACGTCCTCGACTCCAAAGGCGAGACATCCCTTCGGTACGTACGTCCCGGGCATCGCTTCGGCGACAAGATCGAGATCCTTTCCGGGCTGTCGCCCGGCGAACGTATCGCCCTCGATCCGGTCGCAGCGAGTGCCCGCCTGGCGCCGGGGGAGGCTGCGAAGTGACGCAACCGCTCGGGCTCAGCGGCCGGCTCGCGCGGTTCTTTCTCGAGAATCAGCTGACGCCGCTGCTCGCCTTGACGGCACTGTTGATGGGCATCTTCGCGGTTCTCGTGACACCCCGCGAGGAGGAGCCGCAGATCGACGTGACCTTTGCGAACATTATGATTCCCTTCCCTGGCGCAAGCTCGGAGCAGGTCGAGAATCTCGTGTCGACCCCGATGGAAAAAGTGCTGGGCGAGATTTCGGGCGTCAAACACATCTATTCCGTTTCGCGTCCCGGGCTCTCGGTCCTGACCATCCAGTACGAAGTCGGTATTCACCGCAATGACGCCATCGTGCGGCTCTACAACGCTGTCTACTCGAACCAGGACTGGCGTCCCGCCGGCGTCGGGATCGGACAGCCGCTGATCAAGCCCAAGGGTATCGATGACGTGCCCATCGTCACCCTCACCTTGTGGAGCCGCAATCCGGCGCTCGGCGCCCACGAGCTCGGTCAGGTCGCGCGGGCGACGATGAGCGAGATCAAGCGCGTGCCCGGTACGCGCAACGTGTATTCGGTTGGTGACAACGATCCCTGGGTCCGGGTGGAACTGGACCCAGGGCGGCTGACCTCGGCCGGACTCACCGCCGCTGACCTCACGGCCGCACTGCAGTCGGCCAATCTCGTGCGACAAACGGATGGGGTCTTGAATGGAAATCTCGTCTCGCCGGTGCAGGCGGGTCAGTTCCTCGCCAGTCGAGACGATGTGGGGGGACTCATCGTCTCGGCGCACGACGGCAAACCGATTTACCTGGACGACGTCGCGACCGTCACCGACACACCCGGCCCGCCGGCCCACTATGCGTGGTTCGGCACCGGGGCGGCGGACGCCGAACGGGGCATCGCGCCGGTGACTCAAGCCGCCGCCGTGACGCTCGCCATCGCCAAGAAGCCCGGCACCAATGCGATCGATGTGGCCACCGCGGTCATCAATCGGGTCGATCAGCTCAAAGGCATCACGATCCCGGCCGGCGTCGAAGTCACCGTGACCCGCAACTACGGGGTGACCGCGAACGACAAGGCGACCAAACTGATCGAGAAGCTGCTGTTCGCGACGACGTCCGTCGTGCTGCTCGTGTTGCTCGCGGTGGGCAAGCGCGAAGCAGTCGTCGTGGGCACTGCCGTGATCGTCACCCTGGCGGCGACGTTGTTCGCGTCGTGGGCTTGGGGATTCACGATCAACCGGGTCTCTTTGTTCGCGCTGATCTTCTCCATCGGCATCCTGGTCGATGATGCCATCGTAATCGTCGAGAACGTGCACCGGCACTTGAGGGTGGATAAGGGCACCCTTGCCGAAATCATCCCGATGGCCGTCGATGAGGTGGGTGGGCCCACCATCCTGGCGACGTTCACGGTGATCGCTGCGTTGCTGCCGATGGCCTTCGTCTCGGGCCTGATGGGTCCCTACATGGGACCGATCCCAATCAACGCGAGCATGGGCATGATGATTTCGCTCGCCATGGCGCTGATCTTCACGCCCTGGATGTGCCGCAAGCTGTTTGCCAACGAGAGGCATGACGCGGAAGCCGAAGCGCACACGGAGGGCAGGTTACATCGGTTCTTCGTCCGCCTGATGACCCCCTTCCTGGCCGGCACCGACGCCCGCAAACGACGCCATCGCCTTTATCTCGGCACTGCGGGTGCCATCGTGGTCGCGGTGTTGCTGGCGGTCTTTCAGCTCGTCGTTTTGAAGATGCTGCCCTTCGACAACAAGTCGGAGTTCCAGGTGGTGGTGAATATGCCGCAGGGCACACCCGTCGAGGGCACGGCGCAAGTGCTTGCGGGACTGGCCGCCATCGTGCGCCAGGTGCCGGAAGTCACCGATTATCAAGCCTATGCAGGCACGGCGGCCCCGATCAATTTCAACGGCCTGGTGCGCCAGTACTTCCTGCGCGGCGATGCGAACCAGGGTGACCTGCAGGTGAACCTGGTCGACAAGAGCGATCGCAGCCGCAAGAGCCACGATATCGCGCGGGCGATTCGGCCCGCTCTCGCCGCCGAGGGAAAGCGCTTGGGCGCCGCGTCGGTGCAGGTGGTCGAGGTGCCCCCGGGCCCCCCCGTCCAAGCGCCCATCGTCGCCGAAATTTATGGTCCGACCTATGCCGGCCAGGAGAGGGTCGGGCACGCCTTGCGAGCGCTATTTGAAGCGACGAAGGACATCGTCGACACCGACGATACTTTGAGCGCCCCCGTACACCGGTTCATCGTGGCGCTAGACCGCGCGAAAGCGGCGCTCCTCGGCGTCTCGCAGCAGCAGGTGGTGGACGCGCTCGCCACCGCCCTCGGCGGTCAGGATTCAACCTTCATCCATTCCGGACGAGAGCGTGATCCGATCGCCGTTCGGCTCGAATTGGGCTCGGCGGACAAGCGAGGCCTCGAGCAAGCGCTCGCCCTCCCGGTACGATCGGGGAGCGGAACGCTGGTGCCTCTATCCGAGGTCGTCAGCGTCACGGAGGCGCCCTGGGACTCGACCATCTACCACAAGGATCTGTTGCCGGTGGTCTTCGTCACGGGCGATATGGCGGGCCGCCTGGATAGTCCCCTGTACGGCATGTTCCGCATGGTCTCCCAGATCGACAAGGCGCCGCCGGCCGGTCAGGCGCTCACACAGCGATTCATCAGCCCTCCCGGCGCCTTGAGCGACTTCAGCATCAAGTGGGATGGGGAGTGGACGATCACCTACGAAACGTTCCGCGACATGGGCCTCGCCTACGCGGTGGGTTTGGTGTTCATTTATCTGCTTGTCGTCGCCCAGTTCCGCTCCTACGCGGTGCCGCTGATCATCATGGCGCCGATCCCCCTCACCATCATTGGCGTCATGCCGGGACACGCTCTGCTCGGCGCCAATTTCACGGCGACTTCCATGATCGGCATGATCGCCCTCGCCGGCATCATCGTGCGCAATTCGATCTTGCTGGTCGATTTCATCAACCAGGAGATCGCCGCCGGACAGCCGCTCGCCGACGCCGTGATCCGCGCCGCGAGCATCCGAGCGCGCCCGATCATCCTCACCGGCCTCGCGGCCATGATCGGGGCGTTCTTCATCCTCGACGATCCCATTTTCAACGGTCTCGCCATCTCGCTGATCTTCGGCATCCTGGTCTCGACCGCGCTCACGTTGCTGCTGATACCGCTGCTCTACTTTGGCTACATACGGCGCTCCCGCGAGGGCGTCCATTAACCGGGAGTTCTCATGGCACATGTCATCGTCATCGGCGCAGGTTTGGGCGGCATACCCGCCGCCTTCGATCTGCGCAAGCACTTGGGTAAGCACCACCGTGTCACGCTGATCGGTGCCCGGCCCCATTTCGAGTTCACCCCCTCGAATCCCTGGATTGCCGTGGGCTGGAGAACCCCGAAGGAAACCCAGGTTCAGATGCAGAAGCCGCTCGATGACAAGGGCGTCGAATGGCGCGTCAATACGGTTGCGAAGATCGACGCCGAGAACTCCAAGCTGACGCTCGACGACGGCAAGGAGCTCGGTTACGACTATCTCGTCATCGCGACGGGTCCGCGACTCGCCTTCGAAGAGGTGCCCGGGCTGGGACCGGAGGGCTTCACGCAGTCGGTATGCAGCCAGGACCATTCGGTGCAGGCCTGGGTGAAATACCAGGAATTTTTGAAGAATCCAGGCCCCATCATCGTCGGCGCCGCCCCCGGCGCGAGCTGTTTTGGCCCCGCCTACGAAACCGCCATGGTGATCGATGCGGACTTGCGCAAGCGCAAGCTGCGCGACCGTGTCCCGATCACCTACGTGACGAGCGAGCCCTACATCGGCCACATGGGCTTGGGCGGCGTCGGCGACAGCAAAGGTCTCATGGAGTCCGAGCTCCGCGAACGGCACATCAAGTGGATCACCAACGCGAAGATGACCTCGGTGACCGCGAACGAAATGACCGTTCAAGAGCTGAACGAAGACGGGACGCCAAAAAAGGAGCACAGGCTGCCGTTTGTCTACGGCGCGGTCATACCCGCATTCAAGGGGGTCGACGCCGTCGCCGCGGTACCGGGACTTTGCAATCCGCGCGGGTTCGTGCTCATTGACAAACATCAGCGCAGCCCCAGGTACAGGAACATTTTCTCCGTCGGTGTCTGCGTGGCCATTCCGCCGGTCGAAGCCACGCCGGTGCCCACAGGCGCGCCCAAGACGGGATACATGATTGAATCCATGGTCTCGGCGACCGCGGCCAATATCGCCGCCGAAATCGCCGGACAACCGGCCGATCACGAGGCCACTTGGAATGCGATCTGCCTCGCGGACTTTGGCGACACCGGCGCGGCCTTCGTCGCGCTTCCGCAGATCCCGCCCCGTAACGTGACCTGGTCCAGGAAGGGCAAATGGGTTCATTTGGCGAAAGTGGCGTTCGAGAAATATCACATCCGCAAGGTGCGCACGGGCTCCCTGACGCCGATCTATGAAACCTACGTCCTGAAGCTGATCGGAATCGTGTCCTTGAAGAAGCGCGCCTGATGCCGGGTGGAAACTTCAGATGAGCCAGCAAAAACGCATCGACAGGCCTGCCGGCCGTCACGCCACCGGCGCGCTGGTGTTGGCCCTGTTGGGGCTGAGTCACGCGGCGCGCGCCGAGTCTCTCAAGGACGCATGGGCCATGGCGCTGCAATCCGACGGCGCAGTTGCCGCCGCGCGCAGCGATCGGGAAGCCGCCGACGCCGACAAGACCGCCGCGATCCGGCAGCGTTGGCCGGCGCTTGATCTGACCGGTTCCTATACGCAATTCGACCACGCGCCGACGCTGGATATCGCGACGCCCGGCGGCCAGCTACAGGCACCTCTTTGGCGAAACAACGGCTATGGCGCGGCTGCGGCCAACGTCTCCGTGCCCTTATGGACGTCGGGCAAGATCGGCGGAGCGATCGGCGCGGCGCGGGCCGGGGCGCGTGGCGCCGAAGCCCTGGAGTTGCGCAGCGCCGCGGACTTGAAACTCGCAGTGGCCGAATCCTATATCGCGGTCTTTCGAGCGCGCCGCGCATTGGACGTCGCGGACTCCAACGTCGCCAGCCTGAAAGCGCATGCGGATGACGTGCAGGTGATGTACGACAAGCAGGCCGTTGCGCAATCGGACGTGCTGGCGGCGCGCGTCGCCCTCGCTAATGCCGCGCAGCAGAAGCTTCGAGCAGCCAATGCGATGCGCTTGGCCGTGGCCTCCTATAACCGCTGGGTCGGCCAGCCGCTCGATCGAACGCCGGACCTCGAGGAGCCCTCGACGACGCCTTCATCGATATCGGCGGACTCACTCGAGGATCTGATCGCTCAGGCGTTGGAGCATCGGCCGGAACTCGAGGCCGTAAAAGCCCAACAGGAAGGACTCGAGCAGGCGGCGCGATCGGAGCGGGCGCAGGGATTGCCTCAACTGGTGCTGCAGGCTGGTTATAACCACATCGACAATGAAATCCTCGACCGTCAGAATTTCGGCTCCGTCGGGATCGGATTCCAATGGCGCTTGTTCGACAGCGGACAATTGCAAGCCAGAACGCACGCATTGCAGAGTCGTGCCCACGCTGCAGAGCAACGACTCTCGGAGTTGCGGTCAACGGTGCGCCTCGAGGTCGAGACCGCCTTTTTCAACCGGGAAGATGCCGCCGCCCGCGTCCATGCAGCGTCCGCTGCGGTCGCGCAGTCGGAGGAAAATGTGCGAATCGGCCGGGAGCTGTATGGCAACGGATTGGGCACCAACAATCAAGTACTCGACGCCGAGACGCTACGGGTTATCGCGCTCACCAACCGAGACGACGCCGCATTTGATGTTGTCGTCGCGGACTACCAGCTGCGACGCGCAGTCGGATCCCTGTAAGCAGGTCATGCATACAGCTCCATCGGCGACCAATGGTCGACGAGCTGCCTTTGAGCTCAGGCCCTACGGCAGGGGAGGCAGCGGTCTCGCCATGAACGTCGGCTGCGGGTCCTGCAAGTTCGGCGGAGTTGCGGGATCCGCGGCCCCGGTTCCCTCCTGACTGTCGACCCGCGGCACCGCGCGCGTGTCATCGATCCGTGTCTCATCGCCCCAATGGTGCGAAGGCGGCCCGATCAAGAAGCTCGGTCCCCAATCGCGTGAGTTATCGTACATGTCGTAGACGCTGAGATTGTCGGCCAACCGTGCTTCGCGTTGATCGGAGGGCGGCGCGGCCGCGCAGCCGGCAATGAGCGCAGACACTCCCAACCACGCACCGAGTCCCGTCCCCTTCAAACCCCGTTTCAGATTCAAACCCCGTTTCAGATGGCCCATGGGATTTTCTCCTTCCCGTGCATCGACGCTCCCACACTAATCGCGCCCTTTCAGGAAGGGTATACGCCGCCGCCCGACCCGCGATGTAGGGCCCAACCGACAATGCAGTATGCTAGCGGTCATGGTTTGCCCGTCATTCCAAGGAGACTGCACGATGCGATCGCTCACCTGGGCCGCCGCCGCGCTGATGCTCGCAACGCCGCTCCTGGCGCTCGCGCAGCAAAACACCGTCGCGGCCGACCCGTGCGCACGATACAAGTGGGACGTGACGCGGGAGCGGGCGCTGTTCGCCGCGGCAGCTTCCCCTGTCGCGGCGGCGAAGAACGGCACCTCGCCCCCTGGCATTGCGACGGACCGCGCCTACCGCGTGCAACTCCTTCCCGCGAGCCAGGTCGCATTCCCGACCGCTCCGGGGAAGGATTCCGCAACCGAGGGAAGCTACTCGGGCGTGTTGAGCTTCACGGTGCCCGTGGCCGGCAGCTACCGGGTGGCCGCCGATGTGACGATGTGGATCGATGTGGTGGCGGGCTCGCACCTCGTGCCCGCCGCCGACTACGAAGGGCAGCACGGCTGCGACGCGCCGCGCAAGATCGTACAATTTTCCCTCCCAGCCAACGTGCCATTGGTTCTCCAGCTGAGCGGCGTCGCCGCGCCCTCCGTGCGGATCACCATCGTCCGGGCGGTGGGGGGTTGAGATCTGGCGAATCGAGCGCCGGGCGGGCGTGACAGGCCATCCCACCGGTTGAACCGATGCACCGCCGCAGAGTCCAAGATAATAAGCAGGAACGGTGAAAAGTGTCCGTTCCTTGCGGTCAACCCTATAGTAGGTTGCACGTTGTAATGGTTTATTTGACCCAGACTTGGTGACGTTATGCAAAGTCCTACCCTGCTTCGAAAACTCTCCCTCTTCGCCGGCACCTTCGCGATGGCGGCCGTGATGTCCACCAGCGCGTGGGCGCAGCACAGCGGGGGGGGTGGCGGCCACATGGGCGGCGGCGGCGGCGCTCACTTCAGCGGCGGCGGCCATGCCGGGGCGTACGGCGGCCATGCCGGGGCTTATGGCGGCTATCGGGGAGGCGCCTATGGCGGCTGGCATGGCGGCTACGGCGGCTGGCATGGCGGCTATGGCGGCTGGCATGGCGGCTATGGCTGGCGGGGCGGCTGGGGATGCTGCGGATGGGGTTGGGGATGGGGCGGCTTGGGGCTCGGCCTGTACTTCGCCACCCTGCCCCTGTACTACGAGACCTACTGGTGGAACGGCGTCCCCTACTACTACGCCGACAACACCTATTACATCTATGATCCTAACGCGAAGCAGTATGAGACCGTGGCTCCCCCGGACGGGCTACAGGCGCAGGCTGGTGCGGCGGGCGCTGGTGCGGCGGCGGGCAGCGGCCCCGCGACGGGCAGTGAACTGATCGCTTACCCGAAGAACGGCCAGACGGCCGATCAGCAGTCGAAGGACAAATACGAGTGCCACAAGTGGGCGGCAGGCCAGACCGGCTATGACCCCACCACCGGCGGCGCCGCTCCGGCGGCCAAGCGCCCCGACTACATGAGGGCCCAGGCGGCTTGCCTGGAAGGTCGCGGCTATAGCGTCGAGTAGGCCCGGGTAAGTCGCGGCTATAGCGTCGAGTAAGCTCGGGTGTCGAGTAAGCTCGGGT
>CAVVKU010000023.1:0-80512 GCA_963748995.1 uncultured Gammaproteobacteria bacterium
ACTATTACTGTGAAAATGAGACGGTAGTGGGCCAATGGGTAGGTCGAGGGACAGAGAGCTGAACCTTCGCGGGGAAATTGAGGCGGGCGATCCGGCGTTTGAAAATTTGAGGAATAACCGGCATCCCGATGGATCCGGGAAACTGACGCCGAGAGATGGGAAGAGCCGGGTGAAGTTCTTCGACTTCCAGTGCAGCGCCCAGAAGTCGGTTTCGATCATGGCGGTCACGATGGGCGACACCCGCCTCCTGGCGGCGCATGATGCGGCGGCCGCGCTCGCCTTTGGCGAATTGGAGCGGTTCGCGGCCCGGCAGGCGAACACCTTGCCGGGCGGGCCAATCAGCGGACCTCAAATGTGGTTGCAGGGGCTTTCCGGCATACGGCATCGCGGCGCTTGATCCGCAGGTGCACACTCATTTTGTGACCGCGAACGCGACCTGGGACCTGCGGACCAAATCCTGGCTGGCGCTGACGGAATTCGAGATGGTTTCGGCTATCCGCTATGCCGGGAAGGTCTATCAAAACGAGATGGCGCGGTCCTGCCTGGCCTTGGGCTATGACATCGGAGCAAATCCGCGACCGCCAAGGGGCGGTGACGGGTTTCGAGATCGCGGGGGTTTCCGCCGAGGTGCGGGAACGGTTTTCCAAGCGCCGGGCGGAAGTCGAGGCCGGGATCGCGGAATTCCGCGCGGAGTATGGCCGGGAGCCGACGCCAGCGGAGATCCATTCGATCACGACCGAGAAGCCGCAACTCCAAGATCGCCGAAATAACGACCCCCGAGGTTTGGCCGCGCAGCGGTCCCAGCTCTCTCCGGCCGAACTGGCGCATCTTGAGGCCATCAAGGCGCAGGCCGGCGTCCAGGCCGGCCAGCGCGTGCCGGCGCCCGGCCGCGAAAGCCCAAAGCCTCGCCGCTTCGATCTCGCATCTCTACGAGCGGCAATCGGTCGTCCCCGGCCATGCCATCCTGGCCGAAGCGTTGAACCAAAACCTGGGCGGGAACGAATTGCGGCGGCTCCACGCCAAGGCCAACGAAACCGGCTTGGTCGGGCTGACGGATGAGCCCTGGGTTCACCAGAAGCACGCAACCGTCGAGGGCCTTGCCCTCGAAAAATGGGCGGTCGATTTCGTGGACCGGACACGCGGGCAATGCGAGCCGTTGGGCGGGGAGAACGTCCAGCTTTCGCCCCGTTTGAGCGCCGAGCAGCGGCAAGCGGCCGAGGCGGTCCTGGCGTCCCGCGACCAGGTGGTTTGCCTCCGGGGCGCGGCCGGGGTCGGCAAATCCACCGTTCTGCGCGAAATCTACCGGGAATTGGCTCGGACGGGCGTGCCCGTCTTTTGCTGCGCGCCGACCAGTTCGGCTGCCGATACGCTCCGCAAGGATGGGCTGGCCGCGATCACCCTCAGCGCGTTTCTGCGCCAGGGCACCGAACGCGGACATGAGCAGTTTCGCGGCTCGGTCATCATCTGTGATGAGGTCGGGCTGACTTCCAACCGCCAAGGCGCGGAACTGCTCGCCATTGCCGAGCAGCACGAGGCCCGGGTCCTTTTCCTGGGCGATAGCCGGCAGCATACCGCCGTCGAGGCGGGGGACTTTCTCCGGGTGTTGGAAAGCCATTCTAAGCTGCACCGGGTCCAACTGACGGCGATTCGCCGGCAGGAGAACAAAGCCTATCGGGCCGCCGTGCGCTGTCTGGCGGGCGGTGCGGCCCGCGTGGGCCTCGAACGGCTCGATGACCTGGGCTGGGTGAAAGAAGGCCGCGCAGGCTATCTGCGCGGCGCTGTGGAAGATTTTATGCGCCTATCCGACGAAGGGCGCAAGCCCGGACCGGGTCATGGCCGTGACGCCGACCTGGGCCGAGCATGAAATGTTTACGGCCGAGCTGCGCACCCGGCTCAAGGCCAGCGGCGTTCTCGGCCCCGGTGAAACCATCACCGCCCATGAGCCTTTGAAATGGACTGCGGCCCAGACCCGCAATGCCCGGAACTATGAGCCGGGCATGATCGTCACGTTCAACCAAGCGGTGAAGGGTTTCAAGGCCGGGGAAACCTCCGAAGTGGCGCGGATCGCGGACGGAGATGTGTTCGTCCGGGCTCGCCAATGGCGAACGGCGGCTACCCCTTCGCAGCAGCGCCTTTTCCGTTGCCCGGGCGCGGCAATTGGAGGTCGCAGCCGGCGACCGGCTGCTGATCCGTGCCAATGACCGGGCCTCCGGTGTCCTCAACGGGGAAGTCGTGACCGTGGCCGGCGTCCGGGCGGGGATGATCGAGACGGCCGATGGCCGCAGGATCGACAGCCAGCGGTTCGGAGAATTTTCTCATGGCTTCGCCGTGACGAGCCATGCTTCGCAAAGCAAGACGGTCGATCATGTCGTTGTCGTGGCCGAGCGCCTGACCGCCAAGGCGGCCTACGTGGCCTGTTCGCGCGGCCGGGTCTCCTGCGTCGTTCACACGCCTGACAAGGCCGCCTTGCTCGACCGGCTGCCGAATGGGAATCGGGAGGCTGCCCTGGACTTCGTCGGGGCCGACCATGCGCTTGCCGGAACCGCTCTCGACCGGACCTTGGCCTGGGCCAAGGCCCTTGGCGGCCGGGCTCGGATGATCCCGAGGCGGTCCGCGAGATCGCTGAACGGATTTGGCGCCCTAGGCACATCAATCTCGAAGCCGAATGGGCGGAAACGCCCCAGCAGGGCTGGAACCATCATATCGGCCGTTCGCCGCATGTTCGCCCCGACCACGGCCCATCTCTGGGCCTGTGAACGAAAAGCAAACGTCGCGCCGGCACAAAATCGGACGCGGCGCGAAAAGCCGTCAGCTTCGGGCGGGAATTTTCAGTTTATGGCGGATGTGATAGGCGACCTCAGCGGGATCGAAAAGACGAAATGGCCGACTTTGTGGTGCGGGATGCGACGCAGCTTCGTCCAGGCGCGAAGCGTGCGAATCGACGGCTCTTTGCCGGCGGGGAACACCCCGCACTGGCGCAAACCGACAATATCCGTGAGCTGGGTTCCAAGAAGAGATGAGGGTGTTTCCATGCTCTTGGCTGCGCGTCAACTCACTCGCCTGATTTGGAGCCGAGCTTGTAAAGCGATAATCAACTCCCTACCGTCACGCAATGAGCGCTTCGATTTATCGCAGCCGCAGACCACGATCCCATTCCCCTTACTCCGGCAGAGCAAAAACTAACGGTCGGCATCGCTATAGCATTGTTCGTTCTCGCAGGAGCGGCGGTCTATTTTCCGCATACGAAGACAACAAAACGCTTCGACCATGACAATTGTTATCCAAGCGTAATAACCGAGGATGCCGATCAGGGCCCCATCGGTATCACACTGTTTACAATTGCTGCCGTGGTATTGGTCTACGGGATAAACGGGTTCAAACTGTCCAAATTTTCATTTGGAAGCGCCAGCGCCGAAACGGCGACAATGACATCAAAAGTCGTCAATCCCGCATCGCTTCCACAAACTCCCGCGGGTGCGGGAAAGCCATTCGATCAATTCAATGTCGCAGAGAAACGGCTTCTCGCCACCTTGGGCCAAAACCAAAAGACGAATCAGGGAGGCAGATGGGGTATTGGGCTGCCGCCGAGATCGCCGGGGTATGCTGAGTTTTTCCGGAGCGCCGCTTCCTTATTGTCGGCCGGATTGGTCACAGTGGATGATCAGGGAATGATTTACCTGAGCGACAGCGGCCTTCAATACGTCGAACAAAATCCGAACCGTGATGCGATAGAGCATCACCAAGATGTTTTTCGCGGCTTTAGGGCTGCTTGGTGGTGACAGAATAATAATTCGTGGCTTATCGGCAACGCTCAACACGATGGCGTCCTCTTGAAATGACCGCGCGGGTGAGGGCACACAAAGCTTCCATTCGTCCAGGCAAGATATTGAAGAACTGTTCAGCCTCCTCTTTGCTTTTAAGATCGAGATAGTGCTTGCGGATAATGCTCTCGAATTTCCCGCTTGCAGCGCCGCTTCGCCCATCGAACGGTACTTGGCGACGAACATTGAAATGAATGTGTGCCGGAGCACGTCGTGAGAGAGATTGAATTTATCGCAAATCTTCCGGTGCATGTTCACCGCGTTGGCGAATCGGAAATATCTTCAATGGATAGGCGCGCAGCCACGCCGAAAGATTCGGTTGAATCGTGACGAGTCTCTTCATTCGCACCTTGGAGACCTCTGGCTCGATGTGGATACTCCCGTTTCGAGCTTTACTGACTCGGGCTGCAACTTCGTGATTTCGCCGAACCGGACACCGGGGCGGATGCCGGCAAACAGGCAGAAGGCGAAATACGGAACCATTTCGCCGGCTTCGTAGTTCTCAGCGTAGGCCATAAGCTGGGCGGCTTGATCGGCGGTGATCGTCTCGCCTCCGCGGCCTTCCCTGCGCGCAACACCCAGGGCGTGACGCCCAGGGCCTTGAGGTATTCCTTGCGCAGCGCCGGATTCATGCGGGGGTGGGCAGGTTGCGCGCCCGCCGGCGGAAGAGCTTGCGATACAGCCATACGGTCGGGGCGGACAGTGCGTAGGTCCCGAATATCAGGAGCAGCATGATGGCCGGGTACAGGAAGATCAATACGAAGGCGACCGGCACCAGCACGATCTGGGTGAATCGCACCCGCGCGTTGGCATCGACCTGCTTGAAACTGTAGAACGCGAAACGGCTGATCATCAGTGCGCCGGCGCAGGCGGTGACCACGAAGGCCACGATCAGTCCCGGCAGCCCGATATTGACCTTGTCGCTCGCCAGCCAGATCAAGGCGGCGACGATGGCCGCCGCGGACGGGCTCGGAAGTCCCTCGAAATAATGCTTGTCCTGACCCGCCGAGCGGGAATTGAACCGTGCCAGCCGAAGCCCGGCGGCCGCTGCGTAGAAAAAGCACACCAGCCAGCCGAGCCGCCGCCAGAGCGGTCCGTATTCGGCGATCCGTGCCACGCCCCACTGATAAGTCACGATGGCGGGGGCCAGCCCGAAGGACACCATGTCGGAAAGACTGTCGTATTCCTTGCCGAAGGCGCTCTCGGTATGCGTCCAGCGGGCGACGCGGCCGTCCAGGCCGTCGAAAAGCATGGCAATGAACACGGCGACGCCCGCGTGGTCGAAGCGCCAATCGATCGCAGCCACGATGGCGTAGAAGCCCGCGAACAATGCCCCCGTGGTGAGCAAGTTCGGCAGCCAGTACACGCCGCGGGGACGGGACTCTCGATCCTCAACGTCGCTCATGGACTGCATGATACAGGACCCTGCCCGAGTATTCCGCCCGAGAGGCTGATGTAAGATACGCGCCCATGCGCTTATCCCAGTATCCGATCTCGACCCTGCGAGACGTTCCGGCCGACGCCGAGGTCATCAGTCATCAACTCATGCTGCGCGCCGGCATGATCCGCCGCCTCGCCGCCGGGCTCTATTCCTGGCTGCCGATGGGCCTCAAGAGCCTGAAGAAGGCAGAACGGATCATTCGCGAGGAAATGGACCGGGCGGGCGCCCTGGAGCTCATCATGCCGACGGTACAGCCCGCCGAGCTCTGGAAGGAATCGGGCCGCTGGAGCAAGTACGGGCCGGAGCTGTTGCGATTCAAGGACCGCCACGATCGGGAATTCGTCTACGGTCCCACATTCGAAGAAGTCATTACCGACATTGCCCGCCGGGAGCTGCGCAGCTACAAGCAGCTGCCGGTGAACTTCTATCAGATCCAGTCGAAGTTTCGTGACGAAATCCGCCCCCGCTTCGGTGTGATGCGCGCCCGCGAATTCCTGATGAAGGACGCCTATTCGTTCCACATCGACGAGGCGAGCCTCGCGCAGGGCTACCGCGCCATGTTCGAGGCCTACACGCGCATTTTCTCGCGGATGGGTCTCAAGTTTCGTGCCGTCCAGGCCGACGGCGGCAGCATTGGCGGCGACGTTTCCCAGGAATTTCACGTGCTCGCGGACTCCGGAGAGGACGCGATCGTGTTCTCCACTACGGGCGACTACGCCTCCAACATGGAGACCGCGGCGACCGTGGCGCCGCCGGGACCGCGTCCAGCCGCCACCCACGCCCTCGCGAAGGTGGCGACGCCGAAGGCGCACACCATCGCCGAGCTCACGGCGTTCCTCGGGATCGAGGCGAGGCAATGCGTCAAGACCCTGATGGTGGACGGCAGCGAGGGCGGTGTGGTGGCCCTCGTGCTGCGCGGCGACCATGAGCTCAACGCGGTGAAAGCCCAGAAGCTCGACGGCGTCGCCAATCCGCTGCGCATGGCGAGCGCCGAACGCGTCCGTCAAGCGACCGGTTGCGACCCCGGGTCGATCGGGCCGATCGGTCTCACCAGCAGGATTTACGTGGATCTTGCCGCCGCCCATCTCGCCGATTTCGTCTGCGGGGCGAACGAGCACGACGTGCACTTCACCGGCGTCAACTGGGGCCGCGATCTGCCCGAACCCACGACGAAGGACATCCGCAACGTGCAGCCGGGAGACCCGAGCCCCGCCGGCAACGGCGCGCTCGAAATCGCGCGCGGCATCGAGGTCGGGCACATCTTCCAGCTCGGGACTTTGTACAGCGAGGCCATGAAGGCGACCGTGCTCGATGAAGGCGGCAAGTCCGTCAGCATGTTCATGGGCTGTTACGGCATCGGCGTCACCCGCGTCGTCGCGGCGGCCATCGAGCAGAATCACGACGCCAACGGCATCATCTGGCCGGAGCCGCTCGCGCCGTTCAACGTCGTCCTGGTGCCGATCAATTATCAGAAGTCCGAACCGGTGCGCGTCGCGGCGGACCGGCTCTACGAGGAGTTCAAGGCGGCGGGAATCGATGTCGTGCTCGACGATCGCGACGCACGGCCGGGCGTGAAATTCGCGGATGCCGAGCTCATCGGGATACCTCACCGCATCGTCATCGGCGACCGGAGCCTCGCGGGAGGAAAGCTCGAATACCGGCATCGCCGCGCGACGCAGTCCACGGAAATCCCGGCCGAGGATGCCGTAGCCTATGTCCGGGATCAGATGAGCCGCTGAGACAGAGCGTGCCACCGCGCCGCGCCATTCGTCTTC
Source organism: uncultured Gammaproteobacteria bacterium (assembly GCA_963748995.1). Lineage (GTDB taxonomy): Bacteria > Pseudomonadota > Gammaproteobacteria > Steroidobacterales > Steroidobacteraceae > Bog-1198. Next base: position 7,038 of record CAVVKU010000023.1, read on the forward strand.
TGGGGCCGGCCCTGGCCCTCATTCTCGGCAACGCGCTGCCGGCAGCCGCGCGCGCCGATCAGCAGCGCGATCCGGAGCTCAAGGAGCTCTTGGAAAAGATCATGGTCAACCATGATTGCTTCGTCGACAAGTACGAGTCCGAGGTCTGGTACAAGGCCATGGAACCGAAGCTCGCGCCTTACGTTCCCTCCCACGAGGATCGCATCAGCATTCTCGACCATGTCTACTGCGAGTCCAGGCGCGATCCGACGCTCGCGCTTCCGCCCGATCTGGTGATGGCCCTGATCGATGTGGAGAGCCGATTCGACTCCTGGGCGGTCTCGCCCGCCGGGGCGGTCGGCCTGATGCAGGTGATGCCTTTCTGGCCGCGCCAACTGGGCGTGCAGAACCAGCTGGTACGGATCGCACCCAATATCCGGATGGGCTGCGAGATTTTGCGCTTTTACCTGCGCGCGGAGCATCTGAACTGGGCGCGCGCGCTCGCGCGCTACAACGGCAGCATCGGCCGCAATACCTATCCCGCCCTGGTGATGCAGCGCTGGCAGCGCGTCTGGCGCTTTTGAGCCGGACCGGTACGGCTATCGGACCTCGAACTTGAGCCCGGGCGCGGGAGGCTCCTCGAGTTCGACCTGCAGCTCCGCGACGCTATCGACACGCGCACTCCTCGGTCCCCGATGCAGCCAGCGCCGAAGCTCCTCGACCGCCTCGGTTGCACCGTGCGCCAGCACTTCCACCGACCCATCGGCCAGGTTCTCGGCGTATCCCGCGACCCCCAACCGCTCTGCCTCGCCGCGGGTGCTGTGACGGAAATACACGCCCTGCACCTTTCCCGCAATACGGAATCGACGGGTCACCCGGCTCATGAATCCGCCACGGAACCCGGTCGGTCAGGGGGAAACGGGTATTTTGGGCTGACCATCCCCGTGCTGATTGGCGGTGGTGGCATTGAGCGCCGCGGCCGCATGGCGCTTGGCTTCCAGAGCAGCCAGCCGCGCGCGCACGTACTCTCTCGCCTCGAGATGGTTTTGAGCCCGCTCGATGGCAGCCTTGGCCGCGTACAGGTCGGGCGAGGTCGACGCAGGCGCACCCGCCGCGGTGGCGGCGGCAATGGCCTGACGCGCATCGCTCATCTCCTGCACAGGAGGGCCGTGGCAGCCCAACAAGCTGAGAATACCCACGAACACAGCAATCAGGCGCAACATACTTGCAAGGACACTAGCAACAGCCTGATGGGCCGTCAAACCACTGACCCTGGACAATCGGCCATCCGCTGCAAATAATTCGTTGCGCCCACGCAGCACCCAGGCGCAAAACGGCGCAATTTCCCGCGGGAAGCAACCATGCACGAAATTCTGGTTCTGTATTATTCGCGCCAAGGCAGCACGGCCGCCCTGGCACGCCAAATATGCCGCGGCGTGGAGACGGTCGCCGGGATGCAAGCGCGTCTTCGCACCGTGGCGCCGATCGCGACGACCATCGAACGCTCCGACCCGGAGGTGCCCGACGAAGGCCCTCCGTACGCCACGCATGAGGATTTGCGGACCTGCAGCGGGCTGATTCTCGGCAGTCCGACCCGATTCGGCAACATGGCGGCCCCGCTCAAGCATTTTTGGGACGGCACGAGTGCGCTCTGGATGTCGGGCGCCTTGATCGACAAGCCGGCCGCGGTGTTCACCTCGACGCAGACCATGCACGGTGGCCAGGAATCGACGCTCCTGTCGATGATGCTGCCCCTGCTCCATCACGGCATGTACTTGGTCGGCCTGCCCTTCAGTCATCCGGGCCTCTCCGGCACGCGCGGCGGTGGAACTCCCTATGGCGCAAGTCATGTGGCGGCCGCGAGCGGGCACGGCACCCTGGCCGATGCCGAGCGCGATCTCGCCCAGGCGCTGGGCGCACGCGTGGCCTCGCTCGCGGCCCGCCTGCAGCGCACCGCTTGAGCTTCGCCGAGAAAGCCCGACGCGCGACGATAAGCCTTTGGGTCGCGGTCGCGGCGAGTTTGCTGTGTTGGTACACCGCGGGTTATCCCTGGCTGCTCTGCGTCGTGGCGGCCGCGCCGCTGCTCGCGCCGTTGCCGGGGTTGGTGCGCGGACGCCGCTACACCTACGCGTGGGCGAGCCTGTTCGCCATGCCCTATGCGGCCTTCGCGGTCACCGAGCTCCTGGTCAATCCAGCGGCGCGAGCGGTGGGATCGCTCAGTTTGCTGCTGGTGTTCGCCTGGTTCTGCTCTATGGTTCTTTACCTGCGTGCTTCTCGAGGGCGTCTCGAATGAAAGGCACCGTCAGACGGCGTTGCGCGACCAATGAGGCCTCATCGAGCTCATCGAGGATGTCGAACAACGAGCGCAGATCGCGCGGCATGCGTTTCATCAGGTAATCCAAGGTCTCCGCGGGCAGCTCCAGGCCGCGCTGTTTGGCGCGAAGACGCATCGCCTCACCGCGGCCGGTCTCGTCGAGATCGCGCACGTGGTACACGACGCACGCGCCCGCGCGGGAGCTCCAGTCCTCGAGCCGCCAGCCGATCTGCCGCGGCGCCGCCGCTGCCGCGAATATCAGCCGGCAGTGCGATTCGGACGCCTCGTTGAACAAACGGAACAGTGCCCGTTCCCAGTCGAGATCGCCGGCCACGGCGTGCGCATCATCGATGCACAGCACCCGGCAGCGCGCGTAGCCTCCGAGCGCTTCCGGCGGGAGTCTCGCCGATCGGTCGAGCGGGAAATACGCCGCTCCCTCGCCGGCTTGAGCGCACACGGCCTGCAGCAAATGCGTCTTGCCGGAGCCGCTGTTGCCCCACAGCCAGAGAGGATCGCGGCCCGGCCCCTCGAGCGCCGCCACGAGTTCGGTGTTCGGGCCGGCGGCGAAACTTGCGAACACCGCGTGGGCGCGTGGGCGGACACCGAGCGGAAGCTGCTTCACGTGAGCCCGGACCGGCCGGCGGACAGGCCGGAGTTCCGGGATCTCGCCTCATGCAGGGCCGCCTGCCCGTACCGAAGGACGTAGTCGAGGCCGCTGATGACGATGGTCACGAAGGTCAGCGCGCCGAGCGCGAGCACCAGCCACTCGGGCGGCACCAAGAACTGCTCGCGCCCGATCACGCTCAGGATGTAGAGCGCCTGGGACAGCGTGTTCAGCTTGCTCACCACACTGGGACGCGCCGCGACGGGACCGAAGCACAGCCGATACGCGATCGCGCCCAGCACGATGATGCCGTCGCGCGCCACGGCCGCCGCCATCAGCCATGTGGGGACCAGATGCAGCACCGCGAGCACGATGAACACGGTCGCAAGCAGCAGCTTGTCGGCGGCCGGGTCGAGAATCCCTCCGAGCGTGGTCCGCCAGCCGAATCGCTTCGCGAGAAAGCCGTCAGCCGCGTCCGATACGGCCGCCGCGAAAAAGAGACCGAGGGTCGTGATGTGATCGCCTCGAAGCAGGGCGAGCGCGATCGGTATCACCAGGAGAATCCTGAGTGAGGTGATGACGTTCGGGATTTGTCGCAGCCATCGATTCACGGGTGCTAATGACGCAGCTCGAATCGTTGGATGCCGTTGTCCCCGGCGCTCTGGGGCTGCAAGCGGCCGCTCAAGGGAAGTGCATTTTGAAGCGCCTCCGCGCCGCCGCGGGTGGTCAACCGGAATCGGACCACGTTGCCGCTCAAGCTCTCCACGCCGACATGCGAGATGAACGCGAGCGATTCGAGATAGCTCTGCACATAGGCGTAATCCGCCAGATCGTTCACGCCGCCCACCTCGATGACCGCAGGCGCCGCGGCCCCGCTCACGGCGAACAGCCCCGCATAGGTATCGGCGGCGCGATTGATGCCCTCGGCGGGCGCCCCGGAGAACTCGCTGCTCCGATCCTGATATAAGAAGGACCACCGCACCCCGCCGGCGCTCGCGCGTCCGATCAGCGTCGCCTCACCCCCGCTCCGATGGGCCGCCAGGGTGGCGGCGCTGGCGGAGGCAACGGTCGAATAGTCGAGATGGTTACGCTGCAAATCCGCGGCAGTCGGCCAGATAATCGGCGCCCCGCGCTGGTAGGCGGCCGCATCGATCGCGGTCTTTACGTCCGAGGTGTCCTCGGCCGTGACGACCGTCCCACCCGACGCGCCCCCAGGCACCGTGAGCCAGACGAAGGTCGAGGGCCGCTCCCGGCCCCACAGCGGCTGGTTGTTCTGCGCCAACCATCGATCGATGGCGGCCGCATCGAAGGATACCCACAGCTGTCCATCCTGGGTGTCTCGATACTGCTGAACGTAGCGCCGCGCATTGCCGAGGAGCGGCGCGAAGGCGGCGTCTTCGTCGGGCGCCCGGCGACCCGTCACCCGCACCAGCACGATGCGCAGCGCGGCCTCGAAGGCGGCTGGCTTGGAGGCTTCGGACCGATCGGCCACGGGAACCTTCGCCTGATAGAGCTCCGCCCGGGACAGCGCGGCGCGCGCCTCGGACGGACAAAAGCCGGCGAGGCCCAAGCACAAAAGCGCCAGAAGGTGCAAATATCGGGGCCAAAAGCCGGGGTAGTCTCGTGCCATGGGGTAATCGCGTAAGCCCTTAAGTTATCGGTGTAAAATACCACAGCTTGCCGGCCCGCCGGGCCGGCGGATGCGTGCCATCCAGCCCACCGAATCGAACAAGGGAATCGAATGACAGAGCCTGCGCGTACACCGGTCACCTATCGCTCCGCCGGGGTCGACATCGACGCCGGGGAGGAGCTCGTCGAGCGCATCAAGCCGCGTGTCAAGCGGTCGCTGCGCCCCGAGGTGCTGGGAGGCATCGGAGGATTCGGCGCGCTGGTGGAGATCCCGCTGGAGCGCTATCGCAAGCCCGTGCTGGTGTCGGGCACGGATGGTGTCGGAACCAAGCTGCGCCTCGCTATCGACAGCGGGCGGCACGATTCGGTGGGCATCGATCTGGTCGCCATGTGTGTGAACGATGTGGTCGTACAGGGCGCCGAGCCGCTGTTCTTCCTGGACTATTATGCAACCGGTGCGCTCGACGTGAATGTCGCGGAGCGCGTCATTGCGGGAATCGTCGAGGGCTGCGTGCAGGCGGGCTGCGCCCTGGTCGGCGGTGAGACGGCGGAAATGCCCGGCATGTACCACGGCAAGGACTATGACCTTGCCGGCTTCGCCGTGGGGGTCGTGGACAAGGATCGAATCATCGACGGATCGCTCACGCGCCCGGGCGACGTGATCCTCGGATTGCCCTCATCGGGTCCGCACTCCAACGGCTTCTCGTTGATCCGCAAGATCCTCGAGGTCAGCGCGGCCGATGTCGCCGCGCCCGTCCAGGGAACCGCGCTGATCGATCGACTCATGGCCCCCACCCGCATCTACGTCAAGCCGCTGCTCAAGCTGATGGCTGAAATCGGGGTGCACGGGCTCGCGCACATCACCGGCGGCGGCCTTGTCGATAATGTGCCGCGGGTGCTACCGGAGGGACTGGAAGCAGTGCTCGAACGCCGCTCCTGGAGCCGGGATCCGGTATTTGACTGGCTGCAGAGCGAGGGTCGCGTCGCCGACGAGGAAATGTATCGCGTGTTCAATTGCGGCATCGGCATGACCGTACAGGTCGCCCCGGGAGATGCGGACCGCGCCATCGCCGTCCTGAGCCAGGCGGGTCAGCCGGCGCGGGTGATCGGCGAGGTACGCTCGGGCACCCGCGGGGTGGTTATCGCTTGAGCGGCCTGGACAATCGAATGCCCGTCGCCGTCCTCATTTCGGGACGCGGGACCAACATGCGGGCACTCGTCGAGCGGAGCGGCGATCCGCACATGGGCTATCGGGTCGCGGCCGTCATCTCCGACCAACCGGAGGCCGCGGGTCTCGCGACCGCGGCGGCCCTCGGCATAGCGGCACGCGCCCTGCCCGCACCCGGCCGTGGCGCCCCCACCGCTGAGCGGATCGCCTACGATGCCGAGCTCGCCGGGCTGATTCAAGAATACTCGCCGTCCCTGGTCGTGCTCGCCGGCTTCATGCGTATATTGTCCCCGCAGTTCCTGGCCATCTTTCCCGGGCGGATCCTCAACATCCATCCCTCGCTCCTGCCGAAGTATCCGGGCCTCCATACCCATCAACGGGCGCTTGACGCTCACGACCAGGAGCACGGCGCCACGGTGCATTTCGTGACCGACGAGCTCGACGGCGGCCCTCGGGTCATCCAGGGGAGGCTGGCGGTCGAGCCGGGAGAGGATGCCGGGCAGCTTGCCGCCCGAGTGCACGTGCTCGAGCATCGGATCTATCCCCTGGCGGTCCGTTGGCATTGCACGGGCAGGTTACGCTGCGCGGAAGGGCGCGCCTGGCTCGACAATCAGGCACTTTCCAGCCCGGTGCTCTACGATGGGAGCGACGATCGATGATGCTCAGGGAGTCGTTGATGTGCGCACGAGGGACACGGGGGCGGTGGATGGTCATGGCCGGATGCCTGGCAGCGGCATCGCTCGCTGCGGCACCGTCGCGTTCGACTGATATGCCGGCCGACCCCGCAAACGCGGGCCCGGAGCCGTTCGCCGCCCATTACGTGGCCGAGTGGCGCGACATCTCGGTCGGCACTAGCGATCTTCAGTTGGAGCGGGACGCGCAGCCCGGGCAGTATCACTACAAGTGGACCATCAGCGCCCGCGGGATATTCCGGCTGGTCTATTCCCACGACGTGACTCAACAAAGCTGGTTCAGCGTGGTCGACAATCACATACGCCCGAAACGGTACCGCGGCGAGGAAGGCTCCTCGTTCGTGGCATTCGAATTCGACTGGAATGCCGCGCATGCCCGTGGATCTTCCGAGGGCAAACCCATCGATCTGGCCCTGAAACCCGGAGCCCAGGATCTGATGTCCATCCAGGTCGAGATCATGATGGACCTCAAGAACGGCACGCTGCCCCCGACCTTCAACATCATCGACAAGGACCAGATGAAGGAATTCTTCTACACGCGCGAGGGGGACGCGAAGCTCAGAACTGCGATCGGCTCGCTCGATACGGTGATCGTCGCAAGCCGACGCAGCCCCACGGACAGCCGGGTGCTGCGCATGTGGTTCGCGCCGTCGTTGGGTTTCGTGCCGGTGCAGGCGGAGCGCAGCCGCGACGGCAAACTCGAGTTCGCAATGCGGATCAAGTCGCTGCAGCGTTGAGCGCCGCGCGCCGGAATCCATCGCCCACGGCGGCGACGCTCAGGTCTTCGGCAGCGTGACTCCGCGCTGGCCCTGGTACTTGCCGCCCCGGTCCTTGTACGAAGTCTCGCAGACCTCGTCCGACTCCAGGAACAGCATCTGCGCGACGCCCTCGTTCGCGTAGATCTTGGCGGGAAGCGGCGTGGTGTTGGAGAACTCGAGCGTGACGTGGCCTTCCCACTCGGGTTCCAAAGGCGTTACGTTGACGATGATGCCGCAATTCTTGACGAAGACCCCCGAATCCAATCCAAAGTTGCCGGCTTCGGGCACGCTGAGGCAGTACACGTCGTGATCGCCGGGCAGCTCTCGAACAGCGACCACTTTGTGATTGCGATAGGCGGAAGTGCCCCTGAATTTATCGAGGACCTCTGGAAATCGACGGAACACCGACGGATTGCTTTGTAGAAGGGCAACTGGTGCTCGCTCAAAGTCGATGTGATGCCGATGAGTCCCCGGGGTATCGGTATAGATCTCGTGCCGCAGGTTCCATTCATCGGCCAGTCGGTGCGTCGGATAGAGGAATCCGTCGATCGGCTGATAAACCATCTCATAGCCTCGCGCCAGATCGCGGTAGAGGGGCATGAGCGCGTCGCGGGCTCGAAGCTCACTGGCTGCAGCCATGCGCCCATCGCGCCTCATGAACAAGTGGTCGGGCGTCGCGCGAATGCGCTCGCCATTGTCCAACTCGACCTCGAGGAGAGAGTCCCTGCCGATGAACCGGGGCGCTTCCAGACAGGTGACGATCAATCGCCCGTTTGGCCCGATGCTGTACCCCCAAAAGAGCTCGCCCGAAGCGTGGCGCGTTGCCATTTCCTCGAGCGTCAGCGCGGTTCCATCGACCAGCGCGACCCGGGTATCGCCGCTGAAGCAACGCGCGTAGGTGCTTTTTCCGAGACAAACAGTGAGAACCGTGCGCGGAATCCGGAAATACTCCACCGTGCTCGCGAGCGCGAACGAATTCGGCGGGATGATGCAAACCGGTCCCTTGAAATCCACGAAGGACTTCTCGTCGAAGCTCTTCGGGTCGACGATGGTGGAATTGATGTTGGTGAAAATCTTGAATTCGTCCGCGCAGCGCACGTCGTAACCGTAGCTCGAGGTGCCATACGAGACGATCTTGCCGCCATTGGCGACGCGCACCTGCTCCGCGGAGAAGGGCTCGATCATGCCGTGCTCGGCGGCCATGCGCCGGATCCACCGATCACTCTTGATGCTCATGACGCCTCGATGGTGATCTTGGGGAACACGGAGCTGTAGTCCTTGTTCAAGGTCGCAAGACGCGCCGCTGCGCGCCGAGCCATCTGTCGATAGGCGAGCGCGCGGGCACTGCCGGGATCCGCGGCGACCGTCGGCAACCCGCTGTCGGCCTCCTCGCGAATCCGGATGTCGAGCGGCAGCTCGCCCAGCAGCTGCACTCCGTATTGCTCCGCCATGCGCGCTCCGCCGCCGCTGCCGAAGATGTGCTCCGCATGGCCGCACTGGCTGCAGATGTGGATGCTCATGTTCTCCACCACGCCGAGCACCCTCACTTCCACCTTCTCGAACATCTTCAGGCCCTTACGGGCGTCCAGGAGCGCGATGTCCTGAGGAGTCGTGACGATGATGGCGCCGCTCACCGGCACGCGCTGCGCCAGCGTCAATTGGATGTCGCCGGTACCGGGCGGCATGTCGACCACCAGGTAGTCGAGTTGCCCCCAGCTGGTCTCCCCGAGCAACTGGGTCAGTGCCTGGGTCACCATCGGCCCGCGCCAGACCATCGGCTGCTCGGCATCGATCAGGAAACCGATCGACATGACCTCCACGCCGTGGGCGCGCAGGGGGGTGATGTGCTTCCCGTCGGTCGTCTCGGGCTTGGTGCCGGCCAACCCCATCATCTGCGGCTGACTCGGCCCGTAGATGTCGGCGTCCAACAGGCCCACCCGGGCCCCCTGGGCCGCCCATGCGAGCGCCAGATTGGCCGCAGTGGTCGATTTGCCAACCCCGCCCTTGCCCGAGGCCACCGCCACGATATTCTTGACGTGTGCCAGCGGCTTGAGCGTGCGCTGCACGGCGTGCGAGGTGATATCCGCCCTCAGTTTCAGCTCGAGCGAGCCCCCGGCCAGCTCGCGCGCCAGGAAGGCGGTCAGGGCCGGCAGCAGTTCCGCCCCATAGTCCGAGCAAGGGAAGCCGAATTTCAATTCGACCCGCGCCCCATTGCGATGCACGGACACGGATTCTATGGCGTTGGCCTGGGCTAAAGTCTGCCCCAGATAGGGATCGATATAGGTGGCCAGTTTGTCGCGGATCGCCCCCGCGGCGTCTTGAGATGCAATCATCCTGTCATTCTAGCGCAGGCGGCCTTCGGCGTGCGGTATGGCATAATTCGTGAAAGTGAGAGATAAGACCCCCGCCGTCGCCCCGGATGAAGCGAAAATGGGCGCCATTGCAGGGAGCAGTATTCAAGGCAGCGAATGAGTTTATTCGCCAACTATCGCGCTGATCGGCTCATCGCCGAAATCAAGTCCAGCGGCAATCCAAGCGGTCCGGTGGCCCAAAAGGCCCTGGAGAAGCTGGTTGCGCTCGGGCCAAACGCGATCGATTCCATCGTCGCCGCCCTGACCACCGCGGAGAAGAAGGAAACGATGGCCTATGTGGAGGCCCTGTCGAAGCTGATCGACTCGAAGACCCTGCCCCATGTGCTCAAACTGATGACCGAATCGAACGGCCGGGCGGTCTCGGGTATCGCCTGGGCGCTTTCCTCGAGCCGGGGCTACCCGCCGAGCGCGCTCCTGGACGCCTTGAACAAGGAGGACATGCCGAAGCCCGCGATCCTCGATGTGATCGCCGCACAGAAATCCCGCTTCACGGTGCGCGACCTGTTGAACGCCGCCTATCAGCAAGAGGCCACCGAACGCTCGGGGCTGTTCAAGATCATCGGGGAGATTGCCGACGAATCCTCGATCGACGATCTGGTTTCGCGCATCGAGGGCAAAGACCCGTTGGCGCGTCTGCACATCATTCAAGTGCTGTCCCGTTTCAACCGCCCTGACGTGCAGCAGGCGATACAACGACAGCTCAAGGACAACAGCAAGCTGATTCGCTCGGCGGCCCTCTCCGCGCTCGCGCGCATGGATGGGCCCGTCGACATCGCATTGCTGACCAGCATGCTGCGCGACCCCGAGATCGAGGTGCAGAACAAGGCGGTCGACGTGGTGGTGAAGGCGAACCATCCGGACACCGTCAAGCATTTGGTGGAAGTCCTGAAGGACGAGAACGAATACGCGCGGCGCTCGGCGGTCGAGGTGCTGAACGCCGTCGGCAACTCCAAGTCGGTGAAGTACCTGCTGGAAGTGATCGCCGACAGCGACTGGTGGGTGCGCACGCGGGCGGCGGATGCGCTCGGCAAGATCGGCGGTCCGCGCGTGGTCGACGCCGTGATGAGCCTGATCAAGGATGAAAACCAGGACATCCGACGGGCAGCCATCGAAATCCTCAACCAGACCAAGGATGAGCGCGCGGTGGCGCAGCTGATCGAGGCGACCCGGGATAAGGATTGGTGGGTGAGCGAGCGGGCGGTGGATGCGCTGGCGGAGATCGGCAGCACCAAGGCCCTGCCGCGGTTCATCGAAATGCTGCAGGCGGGCGAGGCCAAGTCGCTGCCCACCGTGGTTCGCGCCATCGGCAGGGTCGGGGACTACAAGAGCATCGAGCACCTGCTGCCGATGCTGCAGCGCTCGGAGAACGAGATCAAGGTCGAGGCCATCGCGGCGCTCGCCAAGCTGGCGGACGAGCGCCGCGCCGAGACGATTCGCACCAGATTCCAGGCCATCTCCAACGGCGATGGGACCATCAGCCAGGCGGTGGCGCGCGCCATGACGGAGCTCGACAATCGCTTCTCCAGCACCCAGGTCGCGGCCAACCAGCGCGCGGTGCAGATGCAGGAACCCTCGAAGACCCTGCTCATCGACAACAAGGAATTGTCGGCGGTGATGAAGGAGAGCGAGAGCCAGGGACAGGCCGCCAAGCTCGACATCGGCACCTTGAAGCCGGGCGATGTGATCGAAGGACGCTACAAGTTCATCGAAAAGATCGGCAAGGGTGCGTTCGGCACCGTGCTCCTGATGGAAGACACCGTGGTCGAGGAACGCCTGATTCTAAAGTTCCTGAACGCGAATGTGTCCTCCGACGAGGAAATGATGAAGCGCTTCGTGCACGAGCTGCGCTACAGCCGCAAGATCACCCACAAGAACGTCATCCGCATCTACGATTTTCTGTACATCCGCGGCCTTTACGCCATTTCGATGGAATATTTCCCCTCGCACACGCTGGGCGGGGAGATCGTCAACGAGAAGCCGGTGGAGCTCAAGCGCGCGGTGAAATTCGGCATCGATATCGCCACCGGCATGGCGGTCGCTCACCAGGCCGGAATCGTGCATCGCGACTTGAAGCCGGCGAACGTGCTGATCGACAACTCCGGGCTTCTCAAGATCGTGGACTTCGGCGTCGCGGCGGCCCAGAGCCAGACGGACACGCAGCTCACCAAGACCGGTTACGTCATCGGCTCTCCCAAATACATGGCGCCGGAACAGATCCTCGGCAAGAAAGTGGATGAGCGCGCCGACATCTACAGTCTGGGCGTGATCCTGTACGAGCTCATCTCGGGTGTCCCGCCTTATTCGCGCGGCGATCACATGTCCGTCATGTATCAGCACGTTCAGGGCAAGGCGCGGCCGCCCATCGAGATCAACAAGGCACTTCCGGTGGAGCTCAGCAATCTGGTGATGAAATGCATGTCGCTGGACAAGGCCAAGCGCGCCCAGACGATGGACGAGCTGCGCCTGTCGCTGGAGAAGTTTCTCTGATGTCCCCCGGGGGCGCCGGCCGGATCCGGCGCCTCCACCCCGCTTTGACCGACAGATGGACGCCCTGCTTTTAGACGCAGCTCACGTTTATCGCGGCTCGAAGGACTAAACACTCGTAAATCCAAGCGCTTACGGGTAGCCTCTCACGTTATGGCAAGAATCGACGCCTTCCTCAAACTGGGTGTCGCCCAGGGATGCTCCGATCTGCACCTGGCGGTCGGGGTTCCGCCCATGCTGCGGATGCACGGCGATCTGATGCCGATCAAATTCCGCGATCTCGGCGAGGCCGAGCTCGAGGGCTACATCACCGAGGTGCTCACCCAGTCGCAGCTGAAGACGCTGCGCGAGGGGCACGACCTGGACTTCTCCTACGTGTCCACCGAAGGGGGGCGCTTTCGAGTCAACGTATTTCGCAAGGAGACCGGCATCGGTGCCGCGTTCCGGGCGATTCCGACGCAGATGCCGAGCATCGAGCAGCTGGCGCTTCCGCCGATCGTGAAGAAGCTCTGCGATCAGCATCAGGGCATGATCCTGGTCACGGGCTCCACCGGCACCGGCAAGACCACGACGCTTGCTTCGATGATCGATTACCTCAACACCACCCGCAATCTGAACATCATCAGCCTGGAAGACCCGATCGAGTTCGTCCACCGCAGCAAATCGAGCCAGGTCATCCAACGCGAATTGGGCACGCACCTGCCGTCGTTCGCCGAAGGCGTGCGTGCCGCCATGCGCGAGGACCCCGATGTGATTCTGGTCGGCGAAATGCGCGACGCGGAGACGATCTCGATGGCCATGACCGCGGCCGAAACGGGACACCTGGTGCTGGGGACGCTGCATACCACGAGCGCAACCAAGACCATCGACCGGGTCATCGACGCGTTGCCGGTGGAGGAGCGCGAGCAGACCAAGAGCTTTCTGGCCTCGAGCCTCATCGCCGTCATCACCCAGGTGTTGCTCAAAACGCCCGACCACCGCGGCAGGCGCGCCGTCTGTGAAGTGATGGTGCTCACCAAGGCGATCGGCAAGCTCATCATGACCGATCAATCCCACCAGATTCCGAGTCAGCTACAGATGGGCAAGGAGTACGGCATGCAGCTCATGGATCAGGCGCTGCTGGCGGCCATCGCGGCCAAGGAGATCGATCCGGAGCAGGCCTACCTGTACGCCAACGACAAGCGACAGTTCCAGCGGTACGTGAGCGACATGAGCGGCGCTCCGCCGGTCGAGACCGCGGCCTCCTGACGCCATGGCCGCCATCGACGCATTCTTGATGCAGGTGATCGAGCGCGACGGCTCGGACCTGCATTTTCTGGCGGGCGACGTGCCGCGCGTGCGCCAGTACGGCGAGCTCAAGCCCCTGCGCCCCGAGCCCCTCGAGGTGGAGATGGTCAAGACCACGCTGTACGAAATCATGCCCAAGCTCTCGGTGGAGCGTTTCGAGTCCAAGGACGGCACCGACTTCGCCCACGCCATTGCGGGAGTCGCCCGATTCCGGGTCAACGTCATGCGCCAGTTGAATGGCATGGGCGCGGTTTTTCGGGTGATCCCGTCCAACGCAAAGACCGCCGATGAGCTGAAGCTGCCGACCGCCGTACGCGATCTCGGCAAGATGAACAATGGGTTGATCCTCGTCACGGGCAAGACCGGCTCGGGCAAATCCACCACGCTTGCCGCGATGATCGATGAGATCAACACCCGCGAGAAGGGTCATATCCTCACCATCGAGGATCCGATCGAGTTCGTCCACAAGAGAAAGAACTGCCTCATCAGCCAGCGCGAGATCGGCGTGCACGCCGCGACCTTCTCGAGCGCCCTGTTGTCGGCACTGCGCGAGGATCCCGACGTGATATTGGTCGGCGAGCTTCGCGACCTGGAGACGATGAGCATCGCCGTCACCGCCGCTGAAATGGGCATCATGGTCATGGGGACCCTGCATACCAACGGCGCCGCAGCCACGGTGGACCGGTTGATCAATGCGTTCCCGGCCGACAAGCAACCGCACGTGCGCACCATGCTCTCGACGAGCCTGCGCGGGGTGGTATCCCAGCAGCTCATTCCGAAGGCCGACAAGAAGGGGCGGGTGGCGGCGCTCGAAATCCTGATCAATACCCCGGCCATCGCCAATTTGATCCGCCAGGGCAAGATGGATCAGCTGGAAAATGGCATGCAAACCGGCTCTGCCTCCGGCATGCGGCTGATGGACGCCGCGATCCAGTCGCTCCTCGATCAGCGCATCATCACCGGCAAGGAAGCCTACAAAAAGGCGATCAACAAGTCGCGATTCGAGGCGCTGCGCGAAGCCGACTAGAGCGGCCGCTGCCCCTCCGGGACCCTCCCGCCCGCATTTGCGGCGCCTGGCGGTGCGCCGCCGTGGCATAATTTTCGCATGCCCAATCGACGCCGAATTCTGGTCACCAGCGCCCTGCCGTACGCAAACGGCCCCATCCACCTAGGCTACATCCTCGAGGTCGTGCAGACCGACGTGTGGGTGCGGTTCCAAAAATTGCGCGGCCACGAGTGCTATTACGTCGGTGCCGACGACACCCATGGAACGCCGATCATGCTCAAGGCTCAGGCCGAGGGCATCACCCCGGAGGCGCTGATCGACAAGGTCAACGGCGAGCATCGGCGCGATCTCGCCGACATGTTGATCGGCTTCGACAACTACGGGTCGACGCACTCCGCCGAGAACCAGGCCATGTGCAACCGCATGTACCTGCGCATCCGCGAAGGCGGCGGCATCGACAAGAAGACCGTCCGACAGGCGTACGACGACAGCGCGAAGATGTTCCTGCCGGATCGCTACGTGAAGGGCATCTGCCCGGTGTGCGGCACGGCGGACCAGTATGGGGACTCCTGCGAGAACTGCGGCTCCACCTACACGCCGGCGGATCTCAAGGATCCGATCTCCGTGGTCAGCGGAACCCCGCCGGTGTGGCGCGAATCGGAGCATTATTTCTTCAAGCTGAGCGCGTTCGAGCAGCGGCTGATCGAATTCGTCAACAGCGGCGCCGTCCAGGAAAGCGTCGCCCGCAAACTCGAGGAGTGGTTCGCGCAGGGACTCAAGGATTGGGACATCTCGCGCGACGCGCCGTATTTCGGCTTCGAGATACCGGACGCGCCCGGAAAATATTTCTATGTCTGGTTCGACGCGCCGATCGGCTATCTGGGCAGCCTCACCCAGCTCTGCGAGCGCACGGGATTGAAGTTCGACGACTTCCTCGCGGTGGATTCCGCCGCAGAGCTGCACCACTTCATCGGCAAGGACATCCTGTACTTTCACGCGCTGTTCTGGCCCGCGGTGCTCGAGGCTGCCGGCATGAGACGGCCGACGAGCGTCCACGCACACGGTTTCTTGACCATCAACGGCCAGAAAATGTCCAAGTCCCGGGGCACGTTCGTCACGGCGCGCCGCTACCTCGACATCTTGAAGCCGGAGTATTTGCGCTACTATTTTTCCGCAAAACTCGGTCCGGGCATCGACGACCTCGATCTCAACCTCGAGGAGTTCGTGAGCCGGCTGAATTCGGACATCGTCGGCAAGCTGGTCAACATCGCGAGCCGCTGCGCCGGCTTCATCACCAAGAGCTCGGGCGGCACACTCGCGGCCGCGCTGCCGGACCCCTCGCTCCAGGCCGCCTTCACCGCGGCCGGCGAGACGATCGCAGCCGCCTATGAGAAGCGCGACACGGCGGGCGCGATGCGCGAGATCATGGCGCTCGCGGATCGGGCGAACCAATACATCGACACCCACAAGCCCTGGACCCTGGCCAAGCAGCCGGACAAGGCCGTCGAAGTGCAGGCCGTGTGTACGCAGGGGCTGAATCTGTTTCGGGTGCTGATGATCTACCTGCAGCCCGTGCTTCCGAACATGGCGGCCGAAGCACGCCGCTTTTTGGGTGAATCGCAGTGGAGTTGGGAGAGTGCCTCGAAACCCCTGCTCGGCACGTCCATCCTGCCGTACGAACCGCTCGCCACGCGGCTCGATGCGAAGTCGGTATCCGCGTTGATCGAGCCCGCGGCGGGTGAAGCAACGCGGAAGGCGGCGGGAGCGACACCGGCCGCCGCAACGACATCAGCCGCGGCGCAACCCGTCACCCCAGCGGCCATTTCCATCGACGAATTCCTGCGCATCGATCTGCGCGTGGCGAAGATTCTCGAGGCCGACCTCATCCCGGGCGCGGACAAGCTTCTGAAATTGCGCCTCGACGTGGGGGAGCTCGGCGAGCGGCAGATATTCGCGGGCATCCGCTCAGCCTATGACACCCAGGCGCTCGTCGGCAGGCTCATCGTCGTGGTCGCCAACTTGCAGCCCCGCAAAATGCGCTTCGGCACTTCCGAGGGCATGATGCTCGCCGCCGGTCCCGGCGGGTCGGACATCTTCGTGCTGTCTCCCGATTCAGGTGCGGCCCCCGGCATGCGGGTCAAGTGACGTATGGGCGGGGAAGCGGCATCCGAGGGCGCGGTCGGCGAGGCGCGGCTGGAGACGCGGATCGACACGTTGCTGCCTCAAACCCAATGTACCCGGTGCGGTTATCCGGGCTGCAGCCCCTATGCCTCCGCCATCGCGCGCGGCGAGGCGGACATCAACCAATGTCCCCCGGGGGGCGCCGCGACGATTCGGGCGCTCGCCGCCTTGCTGGGCCGGCAGTTCAAGCCGCTGAATCCCGCAAACGGCGCCGAGTCGCCACCGAGCGTCGCGTGGATCGACGAGGCGCGTTGCATCGGGTGCGCCCGCTGCCTGCCCCCCTGTCCGGTCGACGCCATCGTGGGAGCCCCGAAATTCCTGCATACGGTGCTCGTGGAGCGGTGCACGGGCTGTGAGCTGTGTCTTGCCCCCTGCCCCGTCGATTGCATCGAAATGCGGCCGGGACCGGCGCCGGGGGTCGATCAGCCGGCACGCAACCGGGAGCGCTACGATGCCCACGTCGGCCGCCTGGAAAAGCGCGTGCAGGAGCGACAGCGGGAACTGGCGGCGCTCAAGGCCGGGGCCGCAAGCCGGACCGCCGCGCCGTCCTGATGCGTCATCCGTGAATCCTCAAAAGCGCCGGGCAATCTTCGAACGACTGCGGGAGAACAATCCGGACCCGCGCACCGAACTGATTTACCGCACGCCGTTCGAGCTGTTGATCGCGGTGATTCTCTCGGCTCAGGCGACGGACAAGAGCGTCAACAAGGCAACGTCGGCGCTCTACGCCGTCGCAAACACACCCGCCTCGATCCTCGCATTGGGCCTCTCGGGAATCACGCCGTACATCAAATCGATCGGGCTTTACAACAGCAAGGCAAAGAACATCATCGCAACCTGCGAGGCGCTCATGTCGCGGCACGGTGGTGAGGTGCCGCGCAGCCGCGAAGCGCTCGAGGAACTGCCGGGCGTCGGGCGCAAGACCGCCAACGTGGTGATGAACACGGCTTTCGGCGAGTCGACCATGGCGGTCGACACGCACATTTTTCGTGTCGCCAACAGGACCGGACTCGCACCGGGCAAGAACGTCCGCGCCGTGGAGGACAAGCTGATGAAATTCGTACCGGCCGAATTTCTGAAGGATGCTCATCACTGGCTGATCCTTCACGGACGCTACGTGTGCACGGCCCGAAAGCCGGCCTGCCCCCGATGCGTCATCGAGGATCTCTGCGAATATCGCCACAAGACCAAGTCTCCCGCGCCATGAGCAACGCAGACCCACCTCCGTCGTTCGGGGCCTACACACGCGATGAGCTGCGGCGCAGCTACGCGGACGCCTGGCGAAAGCACTGTGCACGCTCCCCCCTGACACCGCTGGAGGCGCTCATCGCGGATGTACTGCTGCTCCATCCGGAATACCAGGCGCTCGTTGCGGACGCCCCCACGGCGCTCGGCTTCGACCCTCCGGCCGGCGCGGCCGAGGAGAATCCTTTTTTACATATGGGACTGCACCTCGCCGTACGGGAACAGCTCTCGATCGACCGGCCGCCCGGCATCCGCGCGCTTTTCGAGTCGCTCAAGACCCGCCTGGGCGATGTGCACGACGCCGAGCATGCGCTGATGGAGTCGCTCGCCGAGGCGCTTTGGGAGGCGCAACGCAGCGGCCGAGCGCCCGACGAGACCCGTTATCTCGAGCTCGCCAAGCGCCGGCTCGCCTCGGCGGCGATGCACTGAGCGGCCCGCGGCGCGAAGGTTAAGGAAGTTTCATGCGCGCTTCATCGGCGCGCCCCCGTTGCAACGCTATCCTCCGATGCGACCTTCTCGGTGATCATGGCTCTCGGGTAAATCATGCGTGCGTTTCTACCGGCGATCCTCGCCTGCCTTGCGCTGGCAGCCGCGCTGAGCGGCTGGCTGATCGCCGCCGCGGCGGCGGGCGGCAGCACCGACAAGACTGCTGCAGCGGCTTCCGCGCCGGTGACCGCCGCTCAGAAACCCGCAGGCGCGGCTCCCCCAGTCGACAACGACGCGCCGGCGAGACACGCGCGGCGAACCGCGTGTCTGAAGGAAGCCAAGGCCAGAAAGCTGGTGGGTGCGCGACGCACGACCTATGTGAAGGATTGCATGGGCGCCCTCTGACCCGCCGGCGATCAGCGCTTGGGGATGTAGAGATCCGTCAGGGTGCCCTCGAACGCTTCCGCCGAGAACGCCACCGTCTCCGACAACGTGGGGTGCGCATGAATGGTCAAACCGATATCCGCGGCGTCCGCCCCCAGCTCGATCGCAAGCCCCACCTCCGCGATCAGCTCGCCTGCATTGGTGCCGACGATGCCGCCGCCGATCACCCGGCGCGTGCCCTTGTCGAATAACAGCTTGGTGAACCCTTCGTCGCGATTGATGGCGAGCGAGCGGCCGCTGGCCGCCCACGGAAACATGCCCTTCCCATAGTCGAGGCCGCGTGCTTTCGCCTCGGTTTCGGTGACGCCCACCCATGCAATCTCAGGATCGGTGTACGCCACCGACGGAATGCAGCGTGCGTCGAAGGAGGATTTGTGACCGGCAGCCACCTCCGCCGCCACCTTGGCTTCGTGGGTGGCCTTGTGCGCCAGCATGGGTGGCCCGGCGATATCGCCGATGGCAAAGATATGCGGCACGTTGGTGCGCATCTGCCGATCCACGCCGATGATCCCACGTTTGTCCACCGCCACGCCCGCCGCGGCCGCCTGGATGGCATTTCCGTTCGCGCTTCGGCCCACGGCGACGAGCACCCGGTCGAAATCTTGGGGCGCCGGCACGCCGGGGCCTTCGAAGGTTGCCCGCAGCCCGTCCGCATGTGGCTCGAGCTTCGAGACGCGCGTGCCGAGCATGAGACGCGCGTAGCGCTTTTCGATCCGCTTTTGCAGCGGACGCACCAGGTCGCGGTCGGTGCCCGGCATGAGCCCATCGCTCAATTCGACCACCGAGACCGTGGAGCCGAGCGCATCGTACACACAGGCCATCTCGAGACCGATGATGCCGCCGCCCACCACCAGAAGCCGCTTGCCCTCCTCCGGCAACTCCAACGCACCGGTCGAATCGATGATGCGCGGATCATCGGGGAATCCGGGCAAGCGCACCGACTCGGACCCGGCTGCGATGATGCATTGCTTGAAATCCACGCGCCGCGCCCCGTCGCCCGAGCGCAGTTCCAGGGAATACGGTCCAATGAACACCGCTTCCCCGCGCAGCACGTCGACCTTGCGCTGCTTTGCGAGCACGCTCAGGCCGTTGGTCAGCTTGCTCACGACTTTGTTCTTCCAGCCGCGGAGCTTCGCGCGATCGATCTTCGGCGGCGCAAAGACGATCCCGCAGTCGCCCATGTCTGCCGCATCCTCGATCACCTTGGCGGCATGCAACAGGGCCTTGGAGGGAATGCAGCCGACGTTCAGGCACACGCCGCCGAGAACCGGCCAGCGCTCGATGAGCGTGACCTTGAGTCCCAGATCGGCGGCGCGGAAGGCCGCGGTGTAGCCGCCCGGTCCCGCGCCGAGGACGACGAGATCGCGGGCGCCGTCGGGAGCGGCCGATGCAGTACCGGGCGCTCCTTGAGTTCTCGCGGCAGGCGCCGCTTCGGCCCCACGCGGCGGCGGGGCGGCAGGTGCGGCCGACGATGCAGCCGGCGCCGGCGGCGCATCGTCGGCCTTCTTGTTTGCGGCGCCGGGCGAGGCCGCGTCCGCGACCTCGACGGTCGCGATCACCATTCCCAGCGAGACTTTCATGCCCTTCTTGACACCGATCGAGATCACTTTGCCGGCCGCGGTCGAAGGTATGTCCATGGACGCCTTCTCGCTTTCGAGCGTGATCAGCGCGTCGTCGATGCGGACTTGAGCGCCCGGCGCCACGAGAACCTCGACCACGGTCACATCCTTGGAGTCGCCGATATCGGGAACCCGGACTTCGACAGTGCTCACAAGAGCGCCTTCACATCGGCCAATGTCCTGCTCAGAAACACGATGAAGCGCGCTGCTTCCGCGCCGTCGATGACCCGATGATCATAGGACAGCGACAGGGGCAGCATGAGCCGTGGAATGAACGTACCCTTGTCGAACACCGGCTTCTGGCTCGACTTGGACACGCCGAGGATGGCGACCTCCGGCGCATTGATGATGGGCGTGAAGGCCGTGCCGCCGATGCCGCCCAAGCTCGAGATCGTGAACGAGCCTCCCTGCATCTCCGCGGCCGTGAGCTTGCCGGCGCGCGCCTTCTCCGACATCGCCGCCAGCGCGCGCGCGATGTCGAACAGGTTGCCGCGGTCGGCATCGCGGATCACGGGCACCACGAGGCCGTTCGGCGTATCGGCCGCGAAGCCGATGTGGAAATATTTCTTGAAGACGAGATTCTGACCCGACGCATCGAGAGAGGCGTTGAATCGCGGAAACTCCTTGAGAGCCACGACGCATGCCTTCACGATGAAGGCCAGCGGCGTCAGGCGAACGCCCTCCTGTTCCGCCTTGGCCTTGAGCGCGACACGCGCGATATCCAGATCCGTGATGTCCGCCTCGTCGAGCTGGGTGACGTGCGGCACATTGATCCAGCTTGCCTGCAGCCGCGCGCCGGAAATGCGCTGGATGCGGGACAACGGCTGAACGTCCACGGCGCCGAATTTCGCGAAGTCGACTTCCGGCACCTTGGGCAGCGATCCCGCCGCCGCGCCCGCGCCGGAGGTGAGGAGCGCCTTCACGTACGCCTTTACATCGTCGTGGGTGATGCGCGACTTCGGGCCGCTCCCGGAAATCTTGCCGAGATCGGCGCCGAGCTCACGCGCGAATTTGCGGACCGAGGGACTCGCATAGGCCTTGGAGAACGCCGCCTCATCGATGTTCGTCGCCTCGTGCGAGGTTGTCGCCTCTCGATCGGCGCGGCGAGGCGCCTGCGCTTCGCCGCTGGTCTTGGTCCCGCCAGCGGCTTTGGTCTCGCCGCTCGCTTTCGTCTCGCCGCGGGCTTTGGTCTCGCCGGTAGGCGCTGGGTCGGTCTCGCCGGTAGGCTTGGTCTCGCCGGTAGGCTTGGTCTCGCCGCCCTTGGTCCCGCCCGCTGGCTTGCCGTCGCCCGCCGCCTTAGCCTCGCCGGCCGCGTTGCCCTTCCCGGCCGCCTGACCCTGACTGCCGCCCTGCTGCGCGCCCTCGGCCTGCTTCGCCGGCGCAGCGGGCGCCTGCGCCTCGTCGCCGCTCTCGAGGAGCAGTATCAGGCTGCCCTCCGACACCTTGTCGCCTTTCTTGAGCTTGACCTGGGCGATCCGCCCCGCCGCGGGAGACGGCACGTCCATCGCCGCCTTTTCCGTTTCGATCGTGATCATCGGCGTTTCTTTGTCGATCTGTTGGCCGTCCTTCACCAACACGTCGATGACGCTCACGTCCTTGAAGCCGCCGATGTCCGGAACCGTCACCTTGAGGGAATTTGCCACGATGATTGCCTAGACCGACAGCGGGTTGGGTTTCTCGGGATCGATGCCGAAAGCCTGCATCGCCTTGGTGACGGTGCGCACGTCCACCTTGCCGTCGTCCGCGAGCGCCTTGAGCGCGGCCACGACGACATAATGGCGATCCACCTCGAAGAAGCGGCGCAGCTCCGCCCGGCAGTCGCTGCGGCCGAAACCGTCGGTGCCGAGGACGGCGTACCGTCCCGGTATCCATTGGCGGATTTGATCCGGCACCAACTTCATGTAATCGGTGGCGGCGATGAACGGTCCTTGCCGATCGCCCAGCGCTTCGCGTATGTAGGTCTCCCTGGCGGGCTCCGTCGGATGCAGCAGGTTCCAGCGATTCACCTCGAGCGCGTTCTTGCGCAGCTCGCTGAAGCTGGTCACCGAATACACATCGGCCGGTACGCCGTAATCCTTCTCCAATAGCTCGGCCGCGGCCAATACCTCGCGCAGGATGGTCCCGGAGCCGAACAGCGTGACCCGCACTTTGCCCCGGCCGCCGCTTTGCAGCAGATACATGCCGTTCAAAATGCCGCGCTCGGCGCCGGCGGGCATGGCCGGATGAACGTAGTTCTCGTTCATGCAGGTGATGTAGTAGAAAACGCTTTCCTGCTCCTTGTACATGCGCCGCAGACCATCGTGGACGATCACGGCGAGCTCGTAGGCGTAGGCCGGATCGTAGGCCACGCAATTGGGCACCGCCGTCATCACCAGCTGCGAATGGCCGTCCTGGTGCTGCAATCCCTCGCCCGCCAGCGTGGTGCGACCGGCCGTGCCTCCGACCAGAAATCCGCGCGCGCGGCTGTCGCCGGCGGCCCAGATGAAATCGCCGACCCGCTGGAAACCGAACATCGAGTAGTAGATGTAGAAAGGCACCATGCTGACGCCGTGATTCGCGTAGGCGGTCGCCGCCGCGATCCAGGAACACAGGCTCCCCGCCTCGTTGATGCCCTCTTCGAGGATCTGCCCCTGTTTATCCTCCCGATAGAACATCAATTGATCGGCATCCTGCGGTGTGTAGAGCTGCCCCACCGATGAATAGATGCCGATCTGGCGGAACATGCCCTCCATGCCGAACGTGCGCGCCTCGTCGGGGATGATCGGCACGACGTGCTTGCCGATGTTCTTGTCCCGGACGAGCGTGGTGAGAATCCGCACCAGCGCCATGGTGGTGGAGATCTCGCGGTCCTGCGTTCCCTCGAGCAGCGCGCTGAAAGTCTCGAGCGGCGGCACCTCGAGTTGCGGCACCGCCGAGTAACGCGCGGGCAGGTAGCCGCCCAGGACCGACCGGCGCTCCTGCAGATATTGCATCTCCTCGCTATTTGGCGCGGGCTTCCTGAAGGTGAGACCTGCGATCTCCTCATCCGAGATCGGGATGTTGAACCGGTCGCGCACCGCTTTTAGGTCCTCGTCGCCGAGTTTTTTTTGCTGGTGTGCGACATTGAGCCCTTCCGCGGACTTCCCCAGGCCGAATCCCTTCACCGTCTTGGCGAGAATCACGGTCGGCGCGCCCTTGTTGGCGACCGCCGCCGCGTAGGCCGCGTAGACCTTCACCGGATCGTGGCCGCCGCGATTGAGACGCCA
This sequence comes from uncultured Gammaproteobacteria bacterium, assembly GCA_963748995.1. Taxonomy (GTDB): domain Bacteria; phylum Pseudomonadota; class Gammaproteobacteria; order Steroidobacterales; family Steroidobacteraceae; genus Bog-1198. Next base: position 30,491 of record CAVVKU010000023.1, read on the forward strand.
GATCTCGTCATCGGACATGTTGGCGACCATTTCCTTGAGCTCCGGATACTTGCCGAAGAAATGCTCGCGCGTGTACGCGCCGCCCTTGGATTTGAAGTTTTGATATTCGCCGTCGACGCACTCTTCCATCAGGCGCTTGAGCAGCCCCTCATGATCGCGCTCGAGCAGCGGATCCCAACGCGAGCCCCACAACACCTTGATGACGTTCCAACCGGCGCCGAGGAAGGCGGCTTCGAGCTCCTGGATGATCTTGCCGTTGCCGCGCACCGGCCCGTCGAGCCGCTGCAGGTTGCAGTTGATGACGAAAATCAGGTTGTCGAGTTTCTCCCGCACGGGCATGGTGAGCGCGCCCATCGATTCGGGCTCGTCCATTTCTCCATCGCCCAGGAACGCCCAGACTCTGCGGTCCGAGGGCGGGACGATGCCGCGGTTCTCCAGATAGCGCACGAAGCGCGCCTGGAAAATCGCCATCATGGGCCCGAGGCCCATGGACACCGTGGGAAACTGCCAGAAATCCGGCATCAGCCAGGGGTGCGGATACGAGGACAAACCGTCGCCCCGCACCTCCTGACGGAAGCGCAGGAGCTGCGCCTCATCGAGCCGCCCTTCGAGGTAGGCACGGGCGTAGATGCCCGGACTCGAGTGTCCCTGCATGAACACCATGTCCCCCGGATGCGCGGCGCTCTTGGCGCGCCAGAAATGGTTGAAGCCGACCTCATAGAGCGTCGCGGCCGAGGCGTAGCTTGCAATGTGCCCCCCATACTCGGAGCTCACGCGATTCGCCTGCACCACCATGGCGAGCGCATTCCAGCGCATGTACGCCTCGTTGCGCCGTTCGAGCGACCGATCGCCCGGGTAGTCGGGCTGTTGGGCCCTGGAAATGGTGTTGAGGTAGGCGGTATTCGGCTTGAACGGCAAATAGGCGCCGGACCGGCGGGTGAAATCCACCAGCTTCTCGAGCAGGAAATGCGCACGCTCGGGCCCCTGGGCGCGCATGACCGAGTCGATGGATTCGAGCCACTCCTGCGTTTCGGTGGGATCGATATCTTCGAACGGTGAATGTTGGGTCATAGGGAAGCCTTGCATCGAGGAACGCGCCCATGCACGCCCCCACGTGTTCCTGTTAAGATGGCAGGCACGTTACAGCGCCCCTGCGCGAACTGCCTCTACATCTGTTGAGTCCGGTTGGCGCGCTATCTTCGAGGTTTGGCTTTTAACGGTCAAGGCACGGGAAACGGCCGGCATTGCTCGCGAGACCGGGCAGCACGCGTGCGGCGCAACTTAGGCTCAACGCTGGCGGTTCATTGAGATATGCCGATTCGCTTGCCCTTTGAAAACTTGGTCGTCCCGGTGCGCCAATTGCGCGCGCGGGTCTCGGGCTCGACGCTGGCCCGTCATGGCGCGGCCATCGTTTTTCTGCCCCTGAAACCTTCGGCCGCGGATTGGGCCGGGCTCCCCCACGGTGACGCGCTGCGCGGGCTCTACGCTCGCAAGGTCCGCAAGGAAGGCGATTGCTGTCAGTTGCGCGTCGGCCCGGGTGCGGCCACCTTGCTCATCGCCGTGTGTCCCGTCGCTGAGGCGACCACCTTCGAACGATTGCAATCGGCCGCGAAGATTGCGCGCGCCGCGCTGGACTCGGAGCCCGAGACGTTGTTGATCTGGGAGCGCGGCTGCGACCCGACCACCGTCGAGCCGGCGTTGCACGCGACCCTCGCGGCCATCCAAGCGGCCGCGTTCCGCTTTGCGAGCTTCAAGAGCAAGCCAAAACCGCGCACGTCGCTCGCGCGGATCGATCTGGCGCTCGCGCGCACGCTGCGCGACCTCGAGGCGACGTTGGCGACTTCGGCCGGCAATAACATCGCGCGCTGGCTCACGGCGCTGCCGCCGAACACCTTGAATGCGGGGGCATACCGCCGCCTGCTTCAGGATTTTGCGCGCCGCTTCAAGCTCTCGTATCGATTCTACGGCGAGCCCGAACTCAAACGGCTCGGTGCCGGCGCGTTTCTCGCGGTCTCACAAGGCAATGGAACGCGAGATGCGGGCATCGTGCGCCTCGCCTACCGTCCCCGCGGAGCCGGCGCGCCGGCGGTGAGCCTCGTCGGCAAGGGCATCTGCTTCGATACGGGCGGCACCAACCTCAAGGCGCACAAGGGCATGCTCGACATGCACACCGACATGGAGGGGAGCGCCGTGGCGGTGGGAAGCCTCTACGCGCTGCACGCGATGCGCTCGCCGGCTGCGGTCGATTGCTGGTTGGCGATCACGGAAAACCGGATCGGGCCGCTCGCATACAAGCCGCAGGACGTGGTGCGTGCGCAAAATGGCACGACCATCCAGGTGATCCATACCGATGCCGAGGGCCGCATGGTGCTGGCCGACACCCTTTGTCTCGCCGCGCGAGCCAACCCCGGCGCGATCATCGACTACGCGACGCTTACCGGCGCCTGCGTATATGCATTGACCGAGCGCTACAGCGGCGCCTTCACCAACCGCCCCGAGGGGCGCGAGGCCATCGAGGCGGCCGGCACGGTGAGTGGTGAACGCGTCTGGTGCTTCCCGATGGACAAGGATTTCGACTCGGATTTGGAGAGCGCCGTCGCGGATGTACTGCAATGCTCCATCGATTCGAAGGGCGATCACATCCTGGCGGCACGTTTCCTGAGCCGGTTCGTGCCGAAGTCGATCCCCTGGTTGCACCTGGACCTCGCCGCCGGCACGCGGCATGGCGGCCTCGCCCACATCACCACCGAGATCACGGGTTTCGGCGTGCGCTACACCCTGGAACTGCTGCGTGGCGGATGGCCGGCGCTGCCCAAGGCGCGGCGCCGGGATGCGTCGCGGACGGGCTCCTGACCGATGCGGGAAATATCGATTCGCCGCCCGGATGATTGGCACGTGCACCTGCGCGACGGATGCGGGCTCGCCTCTGTGGCGAAGTTCACGGCCGAGCGATTCGGGCGCGCGATCGTGATGCCGAACCTCAAGCCCCCGGTCGTGAGCGTCGACCAGGCCGCGGCCTACCGGGAGCGGATCCTGGGCGCCCTGCCCCAAGGCGTTCGCTTCGAGCCGCTCATGACCCTGTACCTGACCGACGCCACCGCGCCCGGGGAAATCGACCGCGCCGTGGGCAGCGCGATCGTACACGGGGTGAAGCTGTATCCGGCCGGGGCGACCACGCACTCGGAAGCCGGTGTCACCGACATCGGGAAAACCTATGCGGTGCTCGAGCGCATGCAGCGGCTCGGTCTGCCGCTCCTCGTGCACGGCGAGACCACCCGTCCGGAAGTCGACGTGTTCGATCGCGAGACGGTGTTCATCGACGAATTGCTGGCGCCGCTGGTGGAGCGATTCCCCGAGCTCAAGGTCGTGTTCGAGCACATCACCACCGCGCGCGCCGCAGAGTTCGTCGCCGCTGCCCGGCCGGGGGTCGCCGCGACGATCACCCCGCAGCATCTGCTTCACAATCGCAACGCGATATTTTCCGGCGGCATCCGCCCGCATTTCTATTGCCTGCCGGTTCTCAAGCGTGAGCGGGACCGTGAGGCGCTCGTGCAGGCGGCCATCGGCGGAAGTCCGAAATATTTTCTCGGTACCGACAGCGCGCCGCACGAGCGCTCGACCAAGGAAAATGCCTGCGGTTGCGCGGGGATGTTCACGGCGCACGCGGCGATCGAGCTGTACGCCGAGGTGTTCGATCAGGCGGGGCGCCTGGATCGCCTGGAAGGCTTCGCGAGCCACTTCGGCGCTGATTTCTACGGCCTTCCGCGCCACGAGGAGCGCATCACGCTGATCAAGGAATCCTGGAAGCCCGCGGCGACTTACGAGTTCGGGGGCGGCGCCGTGGTGCCGTACCGCGCGGGCGAGGACATCACGTGGCGCCTCGCGCCGGGAACGAGCACATGATCCAGCTGCCGCCCATCACCTTTGCGACGCGCTTTCGCGGCTTCCTGCCGGTGGTGATCGATGTGGAGACCGGCGGGTTCAATTCGCAGACCGATGCGCTGCTCGAAATCGCCGCCGTGCTCATCGAGATGCGCAGCGACGGGTCAATCGCGCGCGGCGAAACCCACCGGTTTCACGTCAAGCCCTTCCCGGGCGCGAACATGGAGGCCGCATCGCTTGCGATCACCGGCATCGATCCGTTTCATCCGCTGCGCCCCGCCATCTCCGAAGAGGATGCGCTGCAACGGATCTTTCGCGAGGTGCGCACCGCGGTGCGCGCCGCCGATTGCACGCGCGCCGTGCTGGTCGGCCACAACGCATCTTTCGATCTGAATTTCCTGAATGCCGCGGTCGGCCGCACGCAGATCAAGCGCAACCCGTTCCATCCGTTCTCGAGCTTCGACACCGCAACCCTCGGGGGCGTGGCCTTCGGCCAAACGGTGCTGATGCGTGCGACGCTCGCCGCGGGCTTGGAATGGGACACGAGCTCCGCGCATTCGGCCGCCTATGACGCGGAGCGCACCGCGGATCTTTTCTGCGCGGTGTGCAATCAGTTTCAGGGGGTGTTCGACGCGAGCCGGCGACGACTGGCCGCGATGGGCCCGCTGGAGATCGACCCGGACCCCGCGATTGCCGCGGAGCCCGGACCGGAAACGATCTAAGCGGTGGCCACCGCGCCGGCCTCGGCCAGGAGCTGCTTCAACTCGCCGCTTTTGTACATCTCGACGACGATATCGCAGCCGCCGACCAGCTCGCCATTGACGTAGAGCTGCGGGAACGTGGGCCAGTTCGAATAAGTCTTGAGCGCCTCCCGCACTTCGGGATCCTCGAACACATTGATGTGGGCGAATTGCGCCTTGCAGGCTTTCAGAGCGCCCGCCGTCTGGGCCGAGAAGCCGCACTGCGGGAAATCGGGCGTGCCCTTCATATACAGGACGACGGGTGCCGAGCTCAGTTGACTCTTGATTCTTTCAATCGCGTTCATGATCCATCTCCAAATTGACTCATTCAGGTCCGGGCGCACGGGCCGCCACGCGTTTGGGCAATTGGCGCAGAACCGCCCACTGCTCGGCGGCGGAGAAGCTCCGCCAGCCCGCAATTTCCCCAATTGTACGATAACAGCCGGCGCAATAGCCGTCCGCATCCAAGATGCAGACGTTGATGCAGGGGGATGTCGGGGGCGGGTCCGCCATGTCGTTGTAGTATTGGGGCTATTTCCCTAATCTTCCAGTGTTTATTGCGCCCCCAAGGCACCCCTCATGACGCCGGTACCGCTTCCCCACGACCTTCCGCAGCAAATCGAGCGCGCCCTGCAGGAGGATATCGGGGCCGGCGACCTGACCGCCGGGCTGATCCCGCAGGACGCCCGCGGCCGCGCCACGGTCATCACCCGGGAAGCCGCCATCGTCTGCGGCCTCCCCTACGTCCAGGCGGTCTTCGCCCGCCTGGACGGGCGGGTTCAGATCGATTGGCACACGCGCGAGGGGGCCCCGGTCGCGGTGGATCAGATGCTGTTTCAAATCCAAGGGCCTGCCCGGGCACTGCTGACCGGCGAACGCACCGCACTCAACTTCCTGCAGCTTTTGTCAGGGACCGCGACGGCCGCTCATGCCTATGCCGAGCGGATCGAAGGCACGGGATGCCGGCTGCTCGACACCCGCAAGACCATTCCGGGGCTGCGCACGGCGCAGAAGTATGCGGTGCGCGTCGGCGGGGGCCACAATCATCGGATCGGGCTCTTCGACGGAATCCTGATCAAGGAAAACCACATCATGGCCGCGGGCTCGATCTTGCAGGCGGTCCAGGCGGCGCGCGCGGGGGGCACCGGGGTGCCGGTCGAGGTCGAAGTGGAGAATCTCGAGGAGCTTCGCCAGGCGATCAGCGCCGGCGCGGATATTGCGATGCTCGATGATTTCCCCCTCGCGGACATGGCTGAAGGCGTCGCCGTCAACCGGCGCGCCGCGCGACCGCTCAAGCTCGAGGCATCCGGCGGCGTGAGCCTCGACACGATCCGCAAGATCGCCGAGACCGGCGTCGATTTCATCTCCGTCGGAAGCATCACCAAGCACGTGCACGCGGTCGATTTGTCGATGCGCTTCGATTTAAAGGAGATTTAGAACCATGCCTGCCTACCTGATCGCCCAAGTCGCCATCCGGGACCCCGATACCTACCGAGCCTATACGGCGCGCTCCCCCGCAATCATCGCCAAGCATGGTGGACGGATCCTCGCCCGAGGAGGCGCCACCGAGGTTCTCGAGGGTAGCGCCGACAACCGCCGGGTGGTCGTTGTTGAGTTCCCCTCGATGGAGGCCGCGCGCGCCTTTTACAATTCCGCGGAGTACCAACAGGCGAAAGAGATCAGAACCCCCGCATCGGAGGCGCAATTTCTCATCGTGCAGGGCGTCGAATGACGATCCCCGTGGACATCGCCGGGTCGCGCAGGCGGCGCGGCACCGTCCAGGCTCAGGCGATGTTGGCGGCCTTCAGGACGCGCTGCGGCTGGGACACCCCGTAACCCTGCGCATAGTCGACACCGAGACTTCGGAGCATGTTGATGATCTCGACGTTTTCCGCGAACTCGGCGATGGTCTGCTTGCCGGTCAGATGACCGATCTCGTTGATCGAGCGCACCATCTCGCGATCGATGGGGTCGTGCAGGATCTCCTTCACGAAGCTGCCGTCGATCTTCAGAAAATCCACCGGGAAATGCTTCAGATAGCCGAACGAGGACAGGCCGGTGCCGAAATCGTCGAGCGCGAACTTGCAGCCGAGCTCCTTCAATGCCTGGATGAAACGGTTGGCCTGCGAGAAGCTCGCGATCGCCGCGGTCTCGGTGATCTCGAAGCAGATCTTGGTGGCGTCGAGGCCGCTGCGATGGAATTGATCGATCACGTACGGCAGAAACTTGTCATCGCCCAGGCTCTGGCCGGAAAGATTGATCGAGCACATCGATAGTCGCGCTCTTTCGTCGGCCTCCGAGACCAGCCAGCGGAAGGCGTTTTCGATGACCCAGCGGTCGATGCTCGGCGTGATGCCGTAGCGCTCCGCCGCGGTGATGAAATTGTCCGGCGCGACGATTTTTCCGTTCTCATCGCGCATGCGCAGCAGCAGCTCGTAGTGCGCGCCCTCGTCCTGCTGCTGCAGCGGCAGGATGGTCTGGCGGAACAGCTCGAACCGGCCCTCCTCCAGCGCCGTGTTGATGCGCGCAGCCCATTGCATCTCGCGACGCCGGCGCATCAGATCGATGTCGTTCTCTTCGAAGCTGTGAACGCGGTTGCGCCCCGCCTCCTTGGCGGCCTGGCAGGCGCTGTCTGCGGCGCTCAGCACGGACGCCACGTCGGCGTTGTCGACCGAAATCGGCACCACGCCGATGCTCGCGCCGAGGCGGAAGGTGCGCTCCTCCCAGGTGAACTTGAAATTGCGCACCGCCTCGCGCAGCGACTCGGCCGTGCGCATCGCCTCATCCAGCGAGCAGCTCTCGAGCAATATGCCGAACTCATCGCCGCCCAGGCGGGCGAGCGTATCGCGCCAACGCACCTTGGACTTCAGGAGTGCGCCGACCTGGCCGAGCAGCGCATCGCCCGCGCTGTGGCCGCAGGTGTCGTTGACGATCTTGAACTGATCCAGATCCAGGCAGCACAGGGCGTAGGAGGTCTCGCGCGCCTTGGCGCTCTTCAGCGCGCGCTCCATGCGGTTTTCGAACTCGCGGCGGTTCACGAGACCGGTGAGCACATCGTGGCTCGCGTGATACGAGAGGCGCCGGTTCAATTCGCGCGCCTCGCTCACGTCGTGGAACACGAGCACGCCTCCCGATACCGCCCCGCTCCCGTCACGGATGGGCGAGGCCGTGCTTTCCACGTAGATCTCGTTGCCGTCGCGGCGGATGAGCAGCATGGGGCGCACGGATTTGATCGAGCGGGTGCGCCGGATCGCGACCGCCAGCGGGTTCTCGAGCGGCTCGCAGGTCTCCTCGTGGAATGCCCGGAAGATCTCCTCGATCGCCCGACCCTGGCTGTCCTCCAGGCGCCATCCGGTGAGCGCCTCGGCCACGGGATTCACATAATCGATGACGCCTTTGGCGTCGGTGGTGATGACCCCATCGCCGATGCTCTGCAGCGTGATCTGAGCGCTCTCCTTCTCGCGGAACAGCGCTTCCTCGTAGAGCTTGCGTTCCGTGATATCGAGCTCGACGCCGACCAGCCGCAGCAATCGCCCCTTCTCGTCTACCTTCGCCTTGGCGCGGCTGATCACCCAGCGCCATTCGCCGGTGGCATGGCGCATGCGGTGCAAGCTCTCGAAGATCGGCGTCTTGCCGGCGACATGATCGCGGATCGCGGCCTGCACGCGCGACATGTCGTCCGAATGCACGAGCGTGCGCCAGTCCGGCGCCTGCCCCACGTCCACTTCGTCGTAGCCGAGCATGGCCTTCCAGCGCGGCGAGAGGTAAACGCGGTTGTTGAGGGTGTCGAAATCCCACAGCCCGTCGTTGGCGCTGTAGAGCGCGAGCTCGTTGCGCTCCTCCAGATCCCGCAGATGCCCTTGGATCTCGATGCGCTCGAGCCCGGTGGCGAGGCTCGAGCCCACGAGCTTCATGAGCAGGTGCAGCTGCACTTCCCAGTTCTCTCGGGGGCGCGCGCCGGCGATTCCCAAGAGACCCGCGGGACGGCCCTCGATGAAGTACCCGATGATCAGGATGGAGCCGATGCCCAGATTGGCCCACACGGCGGCATCCCCGGCCTGGTCGGGGCGCGAATGCCCGGTATCGCGCAGCTCCGACACGCGAAGCGCCGCCAGCCGGGACTTGAGCCAGGGCAACACATCCAGCGTCTGACCCTTGAGCTGCTCGGGGGTGCCGGTCGTGAGCATGCCGCGTGCGACCTGGACGTCCACGAAGACATTCCCCTCGGTGTCGAGGCTCATGTGGAACGCCGTGTCCGCGCGCGTGGCATCACGCAGCAACTCGAGGTTGGTGCGGATGCACTCGGCGGCCGTCTGCGCCGTCATGGTTTGAAAATCGACCGCTATTTTCGTGCAAATGACATCGAGACCGACGAGGGGCCGGATGCCGCGCTTCGGCCAGGAGTTGGGCGACAGGACGTCCGACGCCGAGAGGTCCGGATGCCGGGGATCGTTGGGTGCTATCGCCATGCGCGTGCGAGGGTCCCCGAGAAGTAATTGCACTTTTGGATCAATAGTTTGCCACTCGAACCGGTGAGAAGTGCGAATGAATCACACAGTTTTCCCACAGGTTACTTAATGGCACATACACTACGATTCTCGCATAACTTATCAGGAAAACAAGATAAGCAATTGTATTGTTGAGTGTTAAACCGATTTTACTTAATGAGACTGCGTGCTTCCCGGTAAAGATTTTCCAGGTTTCGCTCCATATCCAATTGCAGCGTGGCCAGCCCCTCGGCGTTGAGCCCTTTGCCGACGTACACCGCGGGGCCGACCACGATGGCAACGCGGGCGAAGGGCTTCGGGATCACGAAGTGGTCCCACAGGATGGCCCACGCGCGCGAGGCGGCATAAGCCAGGGGGATGATGGGGCGCTGAGACATCTGCGCCAGCAGAATCGCGCCCGGTTTGAACTTCCACGGCGGCCCGTGGGGTCCGTCCGGGGTGATCGCCGGCGAGATGCCGTCGTGCGCGAGTGCCTGATAGTAGTCGCGCAGCGCCCGGGCGCCGGTGTGCGAGGAGGATCCGCGGATCACCTCGCCGCCGAGTCGTTGCACCATCATGGCTGCGAATTCCCCATCCACCGACGGCGATATCAGAAAGCCGAGCTTCACGCCCTGAGCGCGCATCTCCGAGAGCTGCTTGATGCAGAACAATTGATGCTGATGCCAGTAGACCGGGATGAACGAGGGCGCGCGCGCGAGCGCCGCACCGATGTGCTCGGCGCCGACGACCCGCACCACGCGGGTCCAGCGCCAGACCAGGCGTCCCAGGCCGAAAGCGACGGGAACGGCCAGCTTGTAGAGCAGCAGACGCCCGCGGCTCAACCGCCGACCGGAGCGCGTTTGCTGGTCGTAGAGCGTATTGCGAAGGCCGCCGGCCGGTTTTTTCCCCACGACGGTCATTGTCGGTAAGCACACAGAGCGGCGCAAGCCTACGGCGAGCCTTTCGCAAGCCTTTGTCAAGCCTTCGGCGAGCCTCTATAAACAGCGCGTGCGTTACAATGGGTGGATGCACACCACGGCTACTCCTCCCGGCCCGCCCGAGGGCTACGATCTCGGCGGGAGCGATGAGACATTGTCGAAGCTGCGCGAGTACTTTGCGCGGTTTGGGGATGTTTATCGGGTTTTCGCGCCCTCCCGCGGCGTCTACGACTACGTGATCAACCACCCCGACGACATCAAACACGTGTTGTTGTCGAACCACCGCAACTTCACCAAGGGCCAGGGCATGGACCGGGTCAGGATCCTGCTCGGCAATGGCATCATGACCAGCGAGGGCGATTTTTGGCGCCGCCAGCGGCGCATGATGCAGCCCGACTTCCATCGCCGCGTGCTCGCCCGCTTCTGCGGCCTCATTCACGAGGTCAACGAGCGATTTGCCGACCGCTGGGCCGCACATGCGGCGCGCGGGGAGCCGATCAACCTCACCGACGACACCAGCGAGCTCACGCTCGACATCGTGCTGCGTTCGATTTTCGGCGCCGATCTCGATCGCCTGGAGCGCAAACTCGGCGCCAATCCGTTCGAGGTCGTGGCCAAGGAACAGAACCGCGACTTGAAGTTCGCCTTCCGCTTCCGCTCGCTCAGCAAGCTCATCGAGGGGGTCATCGAGCACCGCCGCTCCGAGCCCGGCGAGCAGGACGACTTCCTCAGCATGCTGATGGCGGCCCGCGATCGGGAGAATCAAGCGGGCATGAGCAACAAGGAGCTGATCGACGAGGTGATGACGCTGATCGTGGCCGGCCACGAGACGACGGCCGCCGCGCTGACCTGGACCTGGTACCTGATCAGTCAGCACCCCGACACCGCCGAGGAGTTGCAGGCCGAGGCCGATCGCACGGCCGACGGGGTCCTCGGCCTCGATGCGGCCGAGTCGCTCGCCTTCACCCATCAGGTGGCGCAGGAGGCGTTGCGGCTGTACCCGCCGGGCTGGTTGTTCACGCGCCGCACGATCGAGGACGACGAGATCGGAGGCTATCCGATCGGGCCGCGGACCGATGTGTTCATCAGCCCCTACATGCTGCATCGGCACCCGCAATTCTGGAGCGATCCGGAGGAGTTTCAGCCGCAACGCTTCGCCGGGGTGGACGCCAAGGAGCGCCACCGATTCGCTTACATCCCATTTTCCGTGGGCCCGCGCCATTGCATCGGCGAGAACATGGCGATGTTCGAGATGCTGGTCCACGTGAACCGGATGTCGCGGCGCTTTCGCCTGAAACGGGCCGACGATCGGCCCATCGAGCTCGAGGCGCAGATCAACCTGCGTCCGCGTTCCCATCTCATGATGACGGTAGAGGTACGATGAGGCACAAGACTTTGGTGGATCTCTTGGAGGCGAATCGCGGGGTCGATCGCGTCGTCACCTACGTGGAGGGTGAGAACGCCGAGCGGCGCGTCAGTTTCGCGGACATACATTCCCGCGCGCTCGGGATCCTGTACCACCTGCAGTCGCTCGGTGCGCAGCGCGGCGACAAGATCATCATCTTTCTCAGCAACAACGAGCAATTCCTGGACGGATTCTGGGCGGCGCTGGCCGGCGGCATCGTGCCCGTGCCGCTCGCGGTCGGAATCAGCGACGAGCACCGGTTGAAGCTGCTGCGCGTCGCACGCAAGCTCGGCAAGCCGTATCTCTACACGGATTCGAAGAACCTCGAGCGGCTGCGCACGCTCGCCGCCGAGGCCGGCGACGCCGCTTTGATGAGCGATCTCGCTTCGCGCTGTTTCCTGGTCGAATCGATCACCGACATCTCCCGCCCGGGCAGGCTGACTCGCCCCGATCCGTCGGACCTCGCATTCATCCAGTTCTCGTCCGGCTCGACCAGCGAGCCGAAGGGCGTGATGCTGACGCACGGCAACCTGATCGCCAACATCGAGGGCGCCACGACGATCGGCCGGTACGGCGAGCAGGATGTGACCTTGAGCTGGATGCCGCTCACGCACGACATGGGCCTCATAGGCTTCTATCTCGTGCTGTTCGCCAACCGCTCGCACATCCACATCATGCCGACGGACTTGTTCGTGCGCCGGCCGCTGCTCTGGCTGCAGACGGCGGCGCGCAAGCGGGTGACGATCACCTGTTCCCCGAATTTCGGCTACAGGCACTTTCTCAAGGTTCTCGGCGACCGCAAGCTCGAAGGCGTCGATCTATCCTGCGTGCGCGCGATCTACAACGGCGCCGAGCCCATCTCGGTGCCGCTCTGCAACGAGTTCATGCAGTCGCTCGCGTACACCGGCCTTCGCAAGAGCGCGATGTATCCCGTCTACGGGCTGGCGGAAGCCTGCCTCGCCGTCGCATTTCCCGAGCCCGGCACCGATTACCGCTGGATCCGGGTCAACCGGCACAAGCTCGGGATCGGCTCGGCGATCGAGTTGAACCCCGTCGATGCGCGCGACGTCATCGAATTGATGTGCGTGGGCCGAAGCCTGCCCAACATGGAAATTCTCATCGCGGACGATGCCCGGGCGGCGGTCCCGCCGGGCCAGGTCGGGCACATCCTGATCCGCGGTCCCAATGTCACGCAGGGCTACATCGGTGATGCGGAAGCGACGGCGCTGGTCCTGGGCGCGGACGGGTGGCTGGACACCGGCGATTTGGGCGTGGTGCACGAGGGCAATCTCTACATCGCCGGTCGAAGCAAGGAAATCATCTTCATCAACGGGCAGAACTACTACCCCTACGATCTGGAGAACATCGCGCAGCGCGCGCCGGGGCTGGACCTCAACAAGGTGGTCGCCGCGGGCATATCGAAACCCGGCGCACAGGGCGAGGAGCTGATGGTGTTCGTGCTGCACCGGAGCGCGCTCCAGGAGTTCGCCGCCACGGCCAACGCCGTCAGCCGTCTCATCAACGAACACACCGGCATCGAGGTTGCGCAGGTGATTCCGGTCAAGCGGATCCCCAAGACGACCAGCGGCAAGGTGCAGCGGCATCTGCTCGAGAAATCCTACATCGACGGCGAGTTCGACCAGGAGCTGGCCGAGCTCGCGGCGCTGCGCCACGCGCATGGCGGGTCAGCGGTGTCCGGTTCGCAGCTCGAGGGAAAGCTTCAGGCGATCTGCGAGGCCGCGCTGCCCGGCAAGCGCATCGACGTGACCGACAACCTGTTCGAGATCGGCGCAAGCTCCTTGAAGCTCATCGAGATCCACGAAAACATCGACCGGGAATACCCGGGCCTGATCGATCTCACCGAGCTGTTCGATCATCCCACGATCCAGGATTTGGCCAAGCACCTCGAGGGCAAATTGAACCCGCCGGCGGCGTGATCGACCGCGCCGGCGCTCAATCCGCGCCGTACAGGGGTTTTTTCAGCTTCCAGCGCCGGTACGACCACAGCCAGTCGGCGGGGTGCGCGAGAACGTCCGCCTCGCAGGAGCGCGCGTAGCGCTCCGTGATGCCGTTCGGCGCCACGATCTCGCGCCCGTCCCAGAGCTCTCGCGTCTCGATCTCGTAGAAGCCGCGCTTGATGCGGCGCATCAGCACGTAGATCATCGGCAGACGGGTGGCGCGGGCGATCTGCTCCGCGCCGACGTAGAACGCCGTGTCCTGGCCGAGAAACAGCGTCCAGTGGCGCTTGTCGGTCGACACCGGCGCTTGATCCGCGTTCATGGCCACCGCGCGCACGATCCCGCGGCGCTGCAGGAAATCAGCGAGCAATTCCTTGGCGGGAATGAGTCTCGCGCCAAAGCGGCTGCGCACCTTGAGCATCAAGCGGTCGGCCCACGCGTCGTGCAGCGGCTTGTAAGCAGCGTCCACCGGATATCCGAGCTGCAAGGCGACGCCCTGCAGCAGCCATTCCCAGTTGCAAAGATGCGAGGTCACCAGCATCACCGATCGCCCCGCCTGCAGCCGGCTGCGCACCGCCGACGAATCCACGAAGCGCACCCGCTCGATCATCTCGGCGGGCTGCATCGAGAACGATTTCAACGTCTCCACCAGCACATCGCAGAAATTCCGCAGGAACCGCTTATGGATCGCGATCCGATCCTTCTCCGGCATGTCCGGAAAGACGCGGGCCAGCTGATCGCGGATCACGGTGCGACGATGCCGGGCAACGTAATAGGCAAGAAAATAGAGAAAGCTGGAGAATGCGTACAGCGCCCACCAGGGAAGGCGCGACAGGAACTTGACCATGAACTCAGCGCTTCATCTCTACAGACCCTCGTCCGGCGCGTGATGCCTCCAGACATCATAGCCTAAGCCCGATCGAGGAAATTGCTTGACCTAGAGGAAGCCTCGCTCCTAGAGTTGATGCGCGGCCTGGCATTGAACGCACTCCAAGGGACGACCATGATTTTCCGCCCATTTTCAATGGCTGCCGCCATTGGCATGTCGCTGCTCATTTCCGCTCCGGCGCCGGCAGCCACGCCCTACCCCACCAAGAGCACACCCGCTGCCCGGGATCTGGGCGCGGTCACGGCACAAACCGCCGCCGAGCTCACCGTGACCCTTCCCCTGAAGCTGCGCGACGAGGCGGGCGCGGAGGCGTTGCTGAAGGCGGTGTCGCAGAGCGGCGGCGCGAACTACCATCAATTCCTGACGCCGGCTGAGTTCAAGGCGCGATTCGCGCAGTCGGATATCGACGTAGCCGCCACGATCGCCTTTCTCGGCACGTTCGGCCTGGCGGCTGAGCGCGTTGGAGCCACGTCGCTGCAGGTGACCGGCGCCGCATCCGCGTTCGAGCGTGCTTTCCAGGTGAGTCTGCATCGATATCAGGTGGCCGCTGCGGGCGCCGCGCCCGCATACACCTTTCAGGCGCCGGCGAGCGCGCCCCGCATCCCGGCCGAGATCAGCGCGGTGGTGGCGGGCATCGTCGGCCTGAGCACCCGTCCGATGTATGCCCCGCATTCCATGCAACGGCCGGAGAAACTTCTCAAGGCGCGCGAGAGCTCGCAGAGCTCCGGCCTCATCAATGCCTTCGGCTCGTTGACCGTCGCGGATTTCTCCAAGTACTACAACGTACTGCCGCTCGCCGCTAAAAACATCACCGGCTCGGGCCGCACTCTCGGCATCGTGACGCTGGCGGCGTTCACGCCGAGCGACGCATTTGCCTACTGGAAGGCCGTGGGGCTCAAGGTCAATTCGAACCGTCTCACGGTGGTCAACATCGACGGCGGGCCCGGAGCACCGAGCGATGCGTCGGGATCGCTCGAAACCACGATCGACGTCGAGCAATCGGGCGGAATCGCGCCGGGCGCCGACATCATCGTGTACGCGGCACCCAATACCAATCAAGCCTTCCTCGATGCCTTCGTGCGAGCGGTGGAATCCAACCGGGCCGAGTCGATCTCGACCAGCTGGGGCCAGTGGGAATGGTTCAATGACCTGGCAAACGCACCCGTCACCGACCCCTACACCGGCGAGACCGTGAGCTCGTTGAAGGCGTTTCACCAGGTCTTTTTGCAAGCGGCATTGCAAGGCCAAAGCCTGTTCGCGGCGGCGGGCGATGCCGGCGCATACGATGCGAACGATGGCGCGAATCCGCCGGATTTCAGCCTGGCACTGAGCGTCGACAGCCCCGCGAGTGACTCTTACATCACCGCGGCGGGCGGAACGACGCTGGCCGGACCGCAGACCTTCACGTTGCCGAACGGCACGCTGACGGTGACGATCGCTCACGAGCGGGTCTGGAGCTGGGATTATCTGGTGCCGCTCTGCGACGATCTCGGCCAGGACCCGATCGAATGCGGAATTTTTCCGGTCGGCGGCGGCGGCGGCGTCAGCTTCGAATTCGGCCTGCCGTTTTATCAACAAGGTCTGCCGGGCATCCAAGTCACGCAGCCCAATCAATCCTTCATCGACGAAGACACGATTCCGCCCACGACGTTGATCGATATCCCCGCGCACTACGCCGGACGAAACCTGCCGGACATCTCGTTCAATGCCGATCCCGACACGGGCTACATCGTGTACTACACCTCCAGCGTGACCGGCTTCGGTCAGCAGACTTTTTGGGGCGGCACGAGCTTCGTGGGCCCGCAGCTCAATGGCGTGATCGGGCTGATCGGCCAGTACGTGGGGGGCCGGGTCGGGCTCTTGAACGTGCCGATGTACGCGCTCGCCGCGCACTCCGGGGCGTACTCGGGCCATGACGCACCGTTCAACGTGATCAAGTACGGCAACAACGACTTCTACGTCGGTCGTGACGGCTACAGTCCGGCGGCTGGAATCGGCACGCTCAATGTCACCGACTTTGCGGAGGCGTTGAAGAAGATTTTTTGATTTCGGCGCCGGTTCCACCGGCCAGGTAGCGACTCGCCGTCGCCCACCGTCGCTGCTCGCCACCGGTGATAGAGCCGCTCGATGGCGGTCATAGAAAGAATCACCTGTATTGCGGCGCGCGCCGGCGATATCGTCTCGCCTGTTCCTTGGGCGAGACCGGAGAGAAATATGGCAGCTGAAATCAAATGCCCGGTGGCGGGAAAAGTTCGAGCACACGCGAACACCGACTGGTGGCCCGATCAACTGGATCTTCGAGTGCTGCACCAGCATTCCGCGCTCTCCAATCCCATGGACGAGGGGTTCAATTATGCGGAGGAATTCAAAGGCCTCGATTTGAATGCCGTAATCAAGGACCTGCACGTCCTGATGACCGACTCGCAGGATTGGTGGCCGGCGGACTTCGGCCACTATGGACCGCTGTTCATTCGAATGGCCTGGCATAGCGCCGGGACCTACCGCATCGGCGACGGTCGCGGCGGCGCCGGGTCCGGGCAGCAGCGCTTCGCGCCGATCAACAGCTGGCCCGACAACGCCAATCTCGACAAGGCGCGCCGTCTTCTGTGGCCGATCAAGCAAAAATATGGCCGCAAGATTTCCTGGGCCGATCTTCTCATTCTCACGGGCAACGTGGCGCTCGAATCGATGGGCTTCAAGACCTTCGGATTCGGCGGCGGACGCGTCGACACCTGGGAGCCGCAGCAGGACATCTACTGGGGGCCCGAAGGCAAGTGGCTCGCCGATGAGCGCTATACCGGAGATCGGGATCTTCAGCATCCTCTCGGGGCGGTGCAGATGGGGCTCATTTATGTGAACCCGGAAGGGCCCAACGGCAAACCCGATCCGCTGGCCGCGGCAAGGGATATTCGCGACACGTTCGCCCGCATGGCGATGAACGACGAGGAGACGGTGGCACTCATCGCGGGCGGCCACACGTTCGGCAAGACCCACGGCGCAGGCGACGCCTCGCTGGTCGGCCCGGAGCCGGAGGGCGCGGGTATCGAGGACCAGGGCTTCGGCTGGAAGAGCGCATTTGGAAAGGGCAAGGGAAGCGATGCCATCACCAGCGGCCTGGAGGTCACCTGGTCCGCGACGCCCACGAAGTGGAGCAACGAGTTCTTCGAGAACCTGTTGGGCTACGAATGGGAGCTCACCAAAAGCCCGGCCGGCGCCCACCAATGGACTCCCAAGAACGGCGCAGGCGCCGGCACCGTGCCGGATGCCTTCGACCGATCCAAGCGCCACGCACCCTCCATGTTGACGACCGACCTCGCGTTGCGGGTGGATCCCGCCTACGAAAAGATTTCGAGACGCTTTTACGAGCATCCGGATCAATTTGCCGATGCCTTCGCCCGCGCCTGGTTCAAGCTGACGCACCGCGACATGGGTCCGGTCGCGCGCTATCTCGGCCCGCTCGTTCCCGCACAACCGTTGCCCTGGCAAGACCCGATTCCCGCCGTGGATCATGCGCTGATTGCACAGCCGGACATTGCGGCCTTGAAGGCGCGCATCCTCGCCTCCGGACTGTCCGTCTCGGAACTGGTCTCCACCGCCTGGGCGTCCGCATCGACTTTCCGTGGCTCGGATAAGCGCGGCGGTGCGAATGGTGCGCGCATTCGACTCGCGCCGCAAAAGGATTGGGACGTGAATCGACCGCCCGCGCTCGCCCGGGTGCTCGACACCCTCGGCGGAATCCAACAGGAGTTCAACGCCTCGCTTTCGGGCGGCAAGAAGGTCTCTTTGGCGGATCTGATCGTTCTCGGCGGCGCCGCGGCGATCGAGAAGGCCGCGAAGGCCGGCCAGCACGACGTGAAAGTCCCGTTCACACCGGGTCGCATGGACGCCTCGCAAGAAGAGACCGATGTAGAGGCTTTTGCGCCGCTCGAGCCCAGCGCCGATGGGTTCCGCAACTATCTTCGCGGGACACAGCGCCTGTCGGCCGAGGAGCTGCTGATCGATCGGGCGCAATTGCTGACCCTGACCGCCCCCGAGATGACGGTCCTGGTCGGTGGCTTGCGCGTGCTCAAAGCCGATGGCGGCGCATCGGCGCACGGGCTGCTCACCCGACGGCCGGAAACTCTCAGCAACGACTTCTTCGTGAACCTGCTCGACATGAGCACGCGTTGGCAGCCGGCGGCCGGAACCGAAGGCGCGTACGAGGGTCGCGACCGCAAGACGGGCGAGGTCAAGTGGACCGCCACCCGGGTCGATCTGATCTTCGGCTCGCACTCGCAGCTGCGCGCAGTTGCCGAAGTTTATGCGTGTGCGGACTCGAAGGAGAAGTTCGTGAAGGATTTTGTCGCGGCATGGTCGAAGGTGATGGATCTCGATCGATTCGATTTCATTTGATATTTAGATCGGCGGTCTCGCCCCTACCTCGACGCCGCGTCCGGGGCGTAGACTGAGCGCATGATTCACGATCAGCAGACGGCGAGCGCTTTAGAAACCGCGCGTGATCCCGTGTGCGGAATGGCGGTGGTTCAATCCACCGCCAAAAACCAGGCTGAACATTCGGGTTCGACCTACTTCTTTTGCTGCGCCGGCTGCAAAACCAAATTTCTGGCGAGCCCGGAACGATATCTGAATCCGAGCAGCGATGTCCCCGCACCGGCCGCTCATGCAAGAGTGGCTGCGCATCCCGCGCCGAGCGCCCCGCCGGCTCGCGGCACCGTCTACACCTGTCCCATGCACCCGGAAATTCGCCGCAGCGAGCATGGCAGCTGCCCCCTCTGCGGAATGGCGCTCGAGCCCGAGGGCATTCCCGAAGCAGCGGGCACCAGCCCCGAGCTCAAGGATATGACGCGGCGATTCGTCATCGGCGCCATCCTGACGGCGCCCGTGTTCGTGTTGGACATGGGCAGTCGCCTGACGGAGACTTCGCTTTGGGTCCAGTGGGTGCTCGCGACACCCGTGGTGCTGTGGTGTGGATGGCCGTTCTTCCAGCGGGCGTTTGCGTCGATCCGCAACCGCTCACCCAATATGTTCACCTTGATCGGCCTCGGGGTGGCCGCGTCCTACTCCTATAGCGTGATCGCGACATTCGCACCGGGACTCTTCCCTCCTGGACTTCGGGGCGCCGGGGGCTTGGTTGCGGTGTACTACGAAGCGTCCGCGGTGATCACGGTACTCGTGCTGCTGGGCCAGGTGCTGGAGCTGCGCGCCCGGGATAAGACCGGAGGGGCCATTCGCGCCCTCCTCGCATTGGCTCCCAAAACGGCGCGGCGCCTGGGCAGCGACGGGACGGATGAGGAAGTCCCCATCGACCGGCTTCAAATCGGAGATCGCCTGCGGGTGCGCCCGGGTGAAGCAATCCCGGTCGACGGTACCGTGACCGAGGGGGCGAGCGCAGTCGATGAATCGATGATGACCGGCGAATCGATACCGGTCGCGAAATCTCCGGGCGCCGCGGTCATCGGCGGCACCCTCAACGGAACCGGCGCACTCACGATTACCGCGAGCAGAGTCGGCAGCGACACGCTCCTGTCCCGCATCGTGCAGCTGGTTGCGGAGGCTCAACGCAGCCGCGCCCCGATTCAAGGTCTCGCCGATGTCGTGGCCGCGTGGTTCGTCCCGGCGGTGATGACCTGCGCAGTTCTGGCATTTGCGGCCTGGATGATCTGGGGACCGGCGCCGGCGCTCGGACTTGCACTGGTGGCCGCGGTGTCCGTGCTCATCATCGCGTGCCCCTGCGCGCTCGGCCTGGCAACGCCGATGTCGATCATGGTGGGCGTCGGCAAGGGCGCGGGCGCCGGCGTTCTCATCCGTAATGCCGAAGTGCTCGAGCGCTTCGAGAAAGTCGACACCCTGGTGGTCGACAAGACCGGGACGCTCACCGAAGGCAAACCCCGGGTGACCGAGATCATACCGACGGGCGCGTTGGACGAATCCTCCGTCCTGGCGTTTGCGGCGGGCATGGAAAGGTCCAGCGAGCATCCTCTGGCGGGCGCCCTGCTCGCCGCGGCCGCGCAGCGCCGGGTGGCGCTCGAGAACGTCGCGAATTTCGCCTCGATCACGGGCAAGGGTGTGACCGGGAGCATCGGCGGGCGGCGCGTCGCGGTCGGCAATGCCGCGCTGCTCTCGGACGATGGCGTCGCGGACGGCGGCGTGGCCGCGCGCGCCGAGGAGCTGCGTCGGGGCGGCGCCACGGTGCTTTTCGTCTCGGTGGATGATCGCCTGGAGGGCATCATCGCGGTGGCCGATCCCGTGAAAGAAACGACCATGGGCGCGCTCGATGCCCTGCGCAGCGAGGGCCTGCGCATCGTGATGCTGACGGGCGATCATGCCACCACCGCCCGGGCGGTCGCGGACAAGCTCGGCATCACGGAAGTGGAGGCCGACGTGCTCCCCGATCAGAAAGGCGAGGTCATTCGGCGCCTGAAGCGTGAAGGTCACGTGGTCGCGATGGCCGGGGACGGTGTCAACGATGCACCCGCTCTGGCCGCCGCCGATGTCGGCATTGCCATGGGCACCGGCACCGATGTCGCCATGCAAAGTGCGGGCCTCACCCTCGTCAAAGGCGATCTCGCCGGTATCGTGCGCGCTCGAGCGTTGAGCCGCGCCACGATGCGCAACATCCGCCAGAATCTCGTGCTCGCGTTCGTTTACAACGCGGTGGGCATCCCGGTGGCCGCGGGCGTGCTGTATCCGGCATTCGGGATTCTGCTGAGCCCGATGATCGCAGCGGCCGCCATGAGCTTGAGCTCGGTGTCGGTGATCGGCAATGCGCTTCGCTTGAGGGCGGCGCGAATCTGACTTAATCCCGCAAGTGCGATGGATCAGTTTTGCGACGCCGACCGTTCCAAATACTGATCTATCGCAGAATTGCCCATGGCCGGCTGCCTTAGTCTCATCTCCATGATCACCTCAGCACGCCCGGCCGGCGTACCCCAGGTCACCCAACAGCCCGGCGATTTCGCAACGCGCGCGGAGGCCGTGGCCCAGGTGGCCGGGACGTTCGCCGCAGCCGTCGATCGCGACTCGCGCTTTCCTTCCGAAGCTTTCGACGAAATTCGAAGCCAAAAGCTGCTCGGCATTCTCGTGCCTGAAGCCCTGGGCGGCGAAGGCGCCTCCCCGTCCGACGTCATCGACATCTGCTATCGAATCGCACAGGGCTGCGGGTCCGCCGGACTGATCTATGCCATGCACCAGGTCAAGGTGGCCTGCATCGCGCCCTATACCGATGGAAATGCGACGCTCGAGACCATTCTGCGGCGCCTGGCCAAAGACCAGCTGTTGCTGGCCTCCTCGACCACCGAAGGGCTTGCCGGCGCCAACATCCGCGAGAGCGAGGCGCCGATCGAATATGCGGGTGAGCACATCAGCCTGGTACGCCGGGCGACCTGCATATCCTATGGCCAGGACGCCGACGGCATCGTCACCACCGCGCGCCGCTCCGACAATTCGGCGCCGTCGGATCAGGTGCTTGCCGTATTTTTGAAATCGTCCTATACGCTCGAGCCCTCCCACAGCTGGGATACGCTCGGTATGCGCGGCACGCGCAGCGAAGGCTTCATGCTGCGGGCCATGGGCGTCGCCGAAAACATCGTGGCCACTCCCTACGCGAAGATCCACGCACAAAGCATGGTGCCGAGCGCCCATCTGTTTTGGGGCGCCGTGTGGGCGGGCATCGCGGCCGCCGCGGTATCCCGCGCCCAGGCATTCATCCGTTCGGCGTCGCGGCATTCGCACGGCAGCTTCCCGCCGGGCGCGGCGCATCTGACCAGCGCCACGGCGTCGTTGCATACGCTGCTGGGATTGCTCGCGCGTGCAGCGCGCGAATACGAACGGGTGATCGGCGATGCCACTGCGCTGCAATCCCTGGATTTTCAGACCATGATCACATTGACCAAGGTGGAGGCGTCGGAGCTCGCCACGTCGACGGTGCTGCGTGCGCTGCGCGCGTGCGGGTTGGCCGGCTACCGCAACGACAGCGACTTCAGCATCGCGCGGCACCTGCGCGATGTGCTGTCCTCCCCGATCATGATCAACAATGACCGCGTTCTTGCGAGCCTCGGTGCGCCGACCGTGATGACGCCCGTGCCCGGGTTCATCACCCGCTGAGATCCGCCCCTGCGCTGCGCCGCGGATGGGACCCGGTCTTCCGGCATACAACCGGCTAGAATCCCCCGCCTATGAACAAACTTTCGCCGGCAGAACTCAAATCCGAAAATGCGCGTCACTTGCTGCATCCGATGGGCCATTCCGGCTCCGCCCGGGAAACGCCGCCGGACATCATCGTGCGCGGCGATGGCAGCTGGGTCTGGGATGTCGACGGCCATCGCATGGTCGACGGGATCGGCGGGCTGTGGTGCGCGAATTTGGGCTTCGGCCGCCGGGAAATCCGCGACGCCATCGTTGCCCAGCTGGACGAATTGCCGTTCTACAACACCTTTCGTGGCGCGACCCATCCGCGCGCCATCGAGCTGTCTCAGCAACTGTCGACCTTGATGGCCGAAGACGGCGTCGGCACCTTTCACTTCAGCTCGGGCGGCTCGGACGCCGTCGAGACCGCATTGAAGCTCGCGCGTCAGTATTGGAAACTGCGCGGCCAGGCCGACCGCACCAAGTACATTTCCCTGCGCCAGGGCTATCACGGCACCCACTTCGGCGGCGCGAGCGTGAACGGCAACACGGGATTCCGCCGCGCCTACGAGCCCCTGCTGCCGGGATGCTTCCATGTCGACACGCCGTGGCTGTACAGAAACCCCTACACGCAAAGCCCGGAGAAGCTCGGTCAGATCTGCGCGGAGCTTCTGGACCGCGAGATCATCTTTCAAGGCCCCGACACCGTGGCGGCGTTCATTGCGGAACCGGTTCAGGGAGCCGGCGGCCTGATCGTGCCGCCGGCCAATTATTGGCCGCTGGTGCGCGAGGTGTGCGATAAGCACGGCGTGCTGCTGATCGCCGATGAGGTGGTCACGGGATTCGGCCGCACCGGCCACTGGTTCGGCACGCGCCTGTGGGGGGTGAAGGCGGACATGTGGTGCCTCGCCAAGGGCATCTCCTCGGGCTACATTCCGCTCGGCGCCACGGCGGTATCGGCCAAGATGCTGGAGACCTTCGATTCCAGCGACCCGGTGCTCGGCGCGATCAACCATGGGTATACCTACGGCGCCCATCCCGTCGCCGCGGCCGCGGCGCTCGCGACGCTGGAAATTCTCCAACGCGAGAACATTCCCGCACGTGCGGCACGCGAAGGCGAATATTTCCTGACCCGGCTGCACGCCATGCAGAAGCGCTTCCGCCTGATCGGCGACGTGCGCGGCGTGGGTCTGATGGCCGGCATCGAATTGGTCGCGGACCGGGCGAAACGCACGCCTTTTCCGCGGGGAGCGCCGGAGCTCGCGCGGGTGCATCGGGAAGCCTATCAGCGGGGGGCGATGATCCGGCTGTCCGGGGCCACCATCATCCTGTCGCCGGCGCTGACCATCGAGCGCTCTCAGATCGACCTGCTGTGCGATGCGCTCGAGGGGGCTTTCGCCGCGGTGGAGGCGTGAGCCGCCGGTGTGCGCTCATGCCTCGGGATTCGTGAGCCACGCGCGGATCCGCTCGTACACATCGGCCCGCTCGAGCAGATCCAAGTGGCCGGCCCGGTAGGCCGTCCATCGATGCGAGGCGGGAATGGCCAACGCCAGGGAAGGCTCGGTGTGCAATCCGAGCGCACTCGTGACCGGCACGAGGCCGTCGCCGAGCCAGCCGTTGCGCAAGCCTGCGTCGGCGTCGCCGAGGGCCGCCGCGATCGCAAAACAACTCACCCCCGCCGGCAACGGCAGCGATTGGTGGACGGAAGGCTCACCGCCAAAGCGGTCGCGGCCGCGCCAGTCCTCGTCCAGCACATAGCCGTGGCGCAGATCGGTGATGCCGGCGCTGCGCACCTTGCCCACCTTGGCGAAAGGCGCGGTGACGAGCGTCTTGACCCAGAGCACCTCGAGGAAGTGGCCGATGCGTTCGAGGGGCACGCCTTGATGCGGCGTCCCGAGAAATACCATGCTGCGAAGCCGATGCGGCCAGGAATGACCCGCGCTCGTGCCGTAGTGCACGGCGCTGCGTGCGACGAGGCCGCCCATGCTGTGCGCGACAATCGCGAGCTCCTCGACCGGCACCGGCCAGGAAGCGAGCATCCGCTCGATCAAATCAGCCGCCTCGCGGCCGTTCTCGGAGACATGCAGACCGCTGTTGTAGCGCAGATACACACAGGTACAGCCGAGATCCCGTGCGAGGGCGGCGCCATGGTCGTGACCGCCACGCTCCCAGGAATGATCGTCCATGCACAATCCATGGATGAGCAGCAGCACCTTGGGACTCGCGGCCGGGACCGCGGCGGCGGCGACGGTGCCGGCGGCTTCGAGAGTCTTGCCGCCCTGACGCAGCTCCATCTTGATGGCCAGAGGGCTGTTCGCGGACCGCAGCCGATCACCGAGCACGCCATTCACCACCGCCGCCAGGCGCTCGAACTGCGGAGCGGAGGCGATCTCGCCCAGCGCCGGCGCGAGGGCGGCGATTGCGCGATCCCAGCCCGCGCTGATCGCCTGCCCAAGGCTGCGCAGGCTTCGGGTCACCTCAGCTCCGCGGCGGCCTTCTCGGCGATCATGATGGTGGGCGCATTGGTGTTGCCGCCGACGAGCCGCGGCATGATCGAGGCGTCCACGACGCGCAGCCCTTCGACGCCGCGCACCCGAAGATGCGCATCGACGACGGCATTCGGATCGCTCCCCATGCGGCAGGTGCCCGCGGGATGATAGATGGTCTCGGCTTTGCGGCGCACGACCGCCTCGACCTCGCCACGCGCCGCGATGCCCTCGCCGGGAAAGATCTCGGCGCCGCGGAATTCGGCAAACGGCGCGGCCGAGGCGATGGCACGCGACAGCGCGACGCCTTCCAGCAGAATCTCGAGATCCCGCTCATCGCTCAGATAGCAGGGACTGATGCGCGGAGGGTCCGCGGGATCCGCGGATCGCAGCGAGAGACGGCCGCGGCTATGCGGGCGCAATACGCACGCATGGATGGTGAACCCGTGGCCCGGCAGGCGGTTGCGCCCGTGATCGTCGAGCTGCGCCGGCACGAAGTGCAGCTGCACGTCGGGGCGCTCGTCCGGAGCGAGCCGGGTACGCACGAACGCACCGGCCTCCGCCACGTTGCTGACGCCGGGTCCGGAGCGCGTCAACAGATACCGCAGCGCGACCTTCACTTCCTGCCAGCGCGAGAAATCATAGGTGATCGGCTTGGTGCACTTGTACAACGTGCAGAAATCCAGGTGATCCTGCAGCTGCGCGCCCACCTCGGCCCGGTCTGCGATGACCTC
Source organism: uncultured Gammaproteobacteria bacterium (assembly GCA_963748995.1). Classification (GTDB taxonomy): domain Bacteria; phylum Pseudomonadota; class Gammaproteobacteria; order Steroidobacterales; family Steroidobacteraceae; genus Bog-1198. The sequence goes on from CAVVKU010000023.1 coordinate 56,134, forward strand.
GACGCCCTGCGCGCGCAGCGCGTCGGCAGGCCCGATGCCGGAGAGCAGCAGCAATTGCGGCGAGCCGATCGCGCCGGCCGCCAGCAGAACCTCCCGGCCCGCGCGGGCGAGGTGCAGCGCGCCGCGATGACGGTATTCGACGCCGCAGGCGCGGGTCTTCGAAAAGACCACGCGAGCCGCGAGACAGTGCGTGCGCACCTCGAGATTGCCCCGCGCCCGTGCGGGCTCGAGGTAGGCCAAGGCGGCGCTGCAGCGCCGCCCGTTGCGCTGGGTGACCTGGTAGAACCCCACGCCCGCTTGCATCGCGCCGTTGAAATCCTCGTTGTACGGCAGTCCGCAGACTCGCCCCGCCTCAACGAACACCGCGCTCAGCGGATTGCGGTACTTGAGATCCGTGACCGACAAAGGGCCGCCGCTGCCGTGATACGCGTTCGCGCCCCGGGACTGATCCTCCGCCTTGAGGAAAAAGGGCAGCACGTTCGTGTAGCGCCAACCGTTCCCGGCGGCGTCACCCCACTCATCGTAATCTCGGGGATGGCCGCGCGTGTAGCACATCGCGTTGATGGAGCTGCTGCCGCCGAGTACGCGGCCGCGCGGCCAGTAGAGCCGGCGGCCCTCGAGGGCGGGCTCGGGTTCGGTCATGTAGCGCCAGTCTACGTTCGCATCGTCGACCAGGCGTGCGATACCCGCGGGCATGTGGATGAAGGGACTCGAATCCGGGCCGCCCGCCTCGAGCAGCAGCACGCGCACGCCAGGCTGCGCCGAAAGCCGGTTCGCCAGCACGCATCCGGCGGACCCCGCGCCGACGATCACGTAATCGAACTCAGCGCCGTTCACGGCGACTCCCTCGATGCAGCCGATAGCCCGTCGAACGGCTGCTTCGCACCGCTCAACAGAGCCTCGAGCAATAGTGTCTCACGCCGCCTGATCGTCGCCAGGAATTCTTGCGCTCCCTGCATGCGCTGGAACGCCGCCAGGCCGCGCTCGAGGAAGTCCTGCAGGACGCCGACACCGGCGGCGTGCGCCGGCAGGCGGGCAGCGGCGAGCGCCACCCCGATCCATGGGCGCTTCACGACCCGGTCGAGGTCCGTACCGACGGCGATCAATAAATCGATCTGGCGCCGGCGCTCATCGGCGCGGCCCACGCGCCGGTAGAGCGATGCGTAAGTGGCGGCGGTGAGCGCTTTTTCCAGCATGCACTCGGCCATGGCCAGATCGAGCTCCTCGCTCAGCGCATCGAGCGCCAGCGCACGCCCCAGAATGGCCAGCACGGCGCGCGGCAGGGCCCTCTTTAAATAGCGCCACGCCCGCTCGAGGTCGCTGTCGCGCCGCGCCCGGCTGGCGCAGCCGTAGACATCGCTCAGAAAGAATTCCGCGGCAGCGGCATAGCGTGGATCGGCGCGCAGATCCGCGTACGTTCGCGCGAGCCGCGAGGCCTGCCATACGCGCAGCGTCCCGAGCCTTGCCGCAACGGTCGGGTCCGCGGCTGCGCGCGCATCCAGTGCGCGCTTGCCCGCCAGCAGCGCGTCGAGGTCGACAATGCGGGCCGCGCGCATCACGGCTGCGCAGGCGCGACGAGCGCCGCGATGGCCGCGTGGATGCAGCGGGTTCGACGGAGTGCGCCCAGATGCCCGACGCCGCCGAATTGGACCTTCCGCCCGCCGTCCAGGACGGCGCTGCGCGCCGGCACGATCAGATTGTCCTGTGCGCTGTAGATGCTCGTGATCGGGACTTTCGCGTGCGCCGCCTCGTCGGCCGCGAGCGCGCGCAGCCAGGGCGAGCGGGGGCGCATCTGCCGTGCTGCCCTCCCCGGCAACAGGTACGCGAACAAGGTGCCATGATGCGGCGAGGCGATGGTCGCGATGTCGCGGACCACGGCCGGCCCCGCGCGACGCAACGCCGCGCGCGCGACCAGCCCGCCCATGCTGTGCGCGATAATCGTCACTCGCGCACCTCCGCACTCGCGTTGCAGAGCCGCGAGCGCTGTCGCAACGGTTTGCGCATGGGTCTCGAGATCCTCGAACAGCGGTTCGAGATCCACCGCCCGCACCGGCCCGAAACCGGCGGCGCGCAACGGGCCGAGCCAGGGCCGCCAGATACCGCGATTGCACAGCACGCCGTGAATCAGAAAAACGGGGCGTGCTCCGCGGCCCGCGCTTTGCGCACCGATATCGCGAAGATCGAGCCAGGGGGCGGTGATCATCGCCAGAATCGCCCGGTCGAAATCGAACCATTCGGTGGACAGCGCGTGCAGCAGCCGCGGAGGATCGAGCTCATGCGCAGCGGCGCCCGCGACCGCAAGCCCCAGGAACGAAGCGAGGACGAGCAGCGCCGGAACCGCGAGCATGATGGCGCATCCAAGCGCCAGCGACGCGGCTGGGGTGAACGAGCCGTGCCGCCCCAGGGCAGCGGTCGCGACGGAGGCGAACACCAAGTCGCCCAGGACGAAAAGCGCCCACAGTCGTGCCGCCATGCATCACCCCAGGACCTTTTCGAGGCGGCCGAGGGTCTCGCGCAGGCGGGGCACGACCCGGCGCGAGCGCAGGCTCCGCTCACTGGCTGCCGTCGAGAACATGCGCCGCGGGTCGCGCAGGCGCGCGAGATCGAGCTCCAGCCCGCGCTTTGCGAGCACCGCGGACAGCTCGCCGGCCTGTGCCAACAGATCCCGCCGGGTGCGCTGGTAGGCATGGTCCACCAGGCTTCTGCGCCCCGAGTATCGGAACACGTTGGTGAAGAACAAGCGTGCGTCGGTACGATCCGGTTGCAACAGCAGCGAATCGGCCTGCGGGAAGCGGGAACGGTAACTTGCCATGCCGACCTGCATGCGCGAATGGATCAGCGCTCGAAAGGTCTGCCCGAGGATGACCGGAAGTCCGGCCTCGGCCAGATTTGCGTGCTGCCCGGCGCGGTCATGCGAAGCGTCGAAGGGCACCAGCGGGTTGATGCAGATGACCAGATCACAACCGGCCTCGAGCGCCAGCGACGCGTGCATGGTGCGGATCAGCGCGCCGTCCACATAATGTTCGCCGTCGATGTCCACGGCTTCATACAGTCCCGGCAGCGCCGCGCTTGCCGCCACCGCGCGCGAGATCGCAACGTCCGCGTGCGCGTCGTCGCCGAAGGCCACGCTTTCGCCGCTGTTGAGGCTCGTGGCCACCACGAACAGGCGCGCGTGCAATCGCCGGAAATCGTCGGTCCGTCCGCCGGCGCGAAACATCGCGCGCAGATAGCGCTCGAGCGGCGCGTTGTCGAACAGCGCGGCGGGCAGCACCTGCCCGATGGAGCTCATGAGGCCGGGCCAGAAGCCCTGCAGCGGATCGCGCAGGAAGGCCCGGCCGTGATCGAGGAGCACTTCCGGCAGCCTGCCAATGCGCCTCGCATACTGGCCGATGGCCGGATTCAGCAGGATGTCGGGCGTCAGCGGCAGGATGGTCGCCGTGTTGTGGATGAATATCGACCCCATCGCCGTGGTGTCGATGCCGTTCGCCAGCGCGGCCGCCACGACCGACCCGGAGCTGACTCCGACATAGACATCGAAGTCGGTGAGCGCGCGCCCCACGATCGCCTCGCTCAGGGCATGCAGGGCACCGAGCTCATAAAAAGCGCCCAATGGGCCGCCGCCGGCAAGAGCGATCCCGAGCCTGGCGCGGCCGGCACGACGGCGCCGTGCCGGCTCGATGGTCAACATCGCGGGTCAGAGAGCGGCGTGCGACGAGGCTGCGGAGGACTTGCGCGCCACCACGGCTCGAGAGCGGGCTGCAAGAGCCGGTTTGCGGTTGCCTGCGAGCTTGTTGACGCTTGCGTTGAGCTGCTCGACCCGATGGCTCAGCTTGTCGACGTCCTCGGCGCTCGGCACGCCGAGCTGAGTCAAGGCTCGGTGCACCCGGGTCTGAAACATCTGCTCCAGATTGTCGAGGGCGTCGCCCGCCTGGCTCTTCACCTGTTTGACGCTCGAATTGAGGGTGGACTTCACCTCGCCCATCAGGCCGCCCAGCATCTTCTCGGCGCTGTCACGGGTCTGCATCTGGACCCGGGTGCCTTCGGCAATCAGCTCATGCAGCACCGACGGTGCGCCCTGGCGTGCCTTGGACATCGCCCCGATCCCCGCGAGCCAGACTTGATTCATGGCGTCCAGCATCCGCTCGGGCGGATTGGCGACCTTGACTTTGAGCTTGCGTGATTTCGATTTCTTGGCCATGCGAATTACCCCTTTGCGGTGTGTGAAAGCCCTTATCTCGCCCAATCGATTCATTCGGTAGCATCAATATAGAGATTTCGCCATGCCCTGGGCATTGGTAGTTACCGCAAAGGAACAGCGATATGCGCGCATCCAAGAGCACATCTCCCGACACCGCCGGCGGCTTCGATTACCCGCCGGGGGAATTGCACAAGCTGTGGGACAAGCTGCACCGCGGCGATCGGGAGCCCTGGCCCGATTCCAAAGTAATCGCCGGCCTGTGCGCAAAGAACCCCTCGTTCGAGAGCTTCCTCGATGGCCACGGCGGCGCAGCGCAGGCCGCCGAGGGCCTGCAGAGCGCCTGGCGCGATTTTCACGCCGGCCGCTTTCCCCAGGCCATCAAGCTGGGCGGCACGCTGGGCGGCCTCGGCGCCGTGGTGGCGAACAAGGCCGCGGCCATTTACTCCTCCAAGGCGCGCCGCGGCACCGCGAAGCGGCTGGAGCTCATGCAAGCCGCGATCACGCGCGGCGAAGCATCGGTGAAACAGCTCCCCGAGCATCCGAACTCACACTACATGCTGGCGCTCGTCCTTGGCCGATACAGCCAGGACATCTCCATCCTCAAGGCCGTCACGGCCGGCCTCGCCACCCGGGTCAAGAACCACCTCGAGCGCACGCTCGCGCTGGAGCCGCGTCATGCCGAGGCGCATGTCGCCCTCGGCCTGTATCACGCGGAACTCATCGGGAAGCTGGGCGGGTTGGCCGCCGCACTCACCTATGGCGCCTCGAAGGACAAGGCGCTCGAGCACTTTCAGCGCGCCCTGAAGCTCGCACCGGCATCGCCGATCGCGCACATCGAGTACGCCAACGGGCTGCTGCTGATCGATCCGGCCGGCGGCCGCGGGCCGGCGGAAAAGCTGTACGCCGAGGCGGCCGCCTTGACGCCTCTCGACGCGATGGAACAACTCGACGTGGAGCGCGCTCAATACGGCCTTGGATAGCCAGGAGCCGGAAATCAAACTCAGGCGCTGACCCGCTCCGCGCCGAGGAGCACCACGAGTGCGAGACGCTCGAACTCCCGGCCGATCTCGGCGACGAGCTCCGCGGGATCAGGGATCAGCTGCCGGTCCGCCATGACGCCGAACTGCACGCCGCCGTTGTAGGAAAGCATGCTCACGCCGGTGCCGATGTCGCCCGCTTGGGGCACCCAAAAGAGCAGCTGCGCCACCGGCGCGCCGGCGAGCTTGAGCTGGGACTGGGGTCCGCGCAGATTCGAGGCGACCAAGCTGGCCTTGGCGCTCAACAGCGTGATCAGCTGCTCCTCGACCGAGGCCGGCAGGCTGCCGACGATCTGCAGCAGCCGCAAGGTGATGAGCGCCTGCGGCGAGTCCTTCAGCTTCAGGAGCGTCGCCCGCACGGCGTAGAGCCGTTCGAGGGGATGGCGGATGCCGATGGGCAGATCGACGAATAGCAGACCAAAGTAGTTGCCGAGCGCGGGCTCCTGCGCCGTCTCCGGACGCAGATTCACGGGCAGGGTCGCCCGAACCGAGCGCCCGGCAACCGTATCGCCGCGGGCCGCGAGATAGCGGCCGAGCGCACCGGCCAGGGTCGAGATCAGCACGTCGTTGACCGTGCAGCCAAGCACATGGCTCAAGGTGCGTATCTCGGAGAGCGCCAGCGGATCGCCCCAGGCGGCGCGGCGGAGCCCGCACAAGGGCCGCTTCAGCTGCGTCGATGGATCGTCCGAGAGCAGACCCAGGTGCGCAAGCTCGCCGGCCAAGGCAAAGCCCTTGCGTGCGAGCACCGACGTCTCCACGGGATGGCTCGCCAGATGCACCGCCTTCCCGGTCAAGCTCATGCCCTCGCGGAACGTATCTCGCAAAACATCCGGCAACCAGTCGCTTGCCCAATCCCAGGCCCCCGCAGCGGGTGTGGAATGCTTGCGGCGCCGCGGCCGGGCACCCGGCGGCGAATCGGCCAGCGACAGGAGAACCTTCACGAGCGCAATCCCGTCCGCGTAGGCGTGATGGATGCGCACCACGATGGCGGCGCCCTGCGCGTAGTTCTCGACCAGATGGAACGCCCAAAGCGGCGCACCCGGGTGGAAGGGCATGCTCGCAATCTCGCCCACCAGTTCCTCGAGCTCGCGCCGGCCCGCCGGCTTCGGCAGCGCATGACACGGCAGGTGGTCGTCGATGTCGAATCGATCCGCTTCGACCCAGCTTGCGCCCAGGGCGTTACTCACCGGCCGGCAGCGAAAGCGAGGGTATGTGAGGAAGCGATCTAAGATCAGCGTGCGCAGACGTTCCCGCTCGATCGGGGCTTCCAGGGTCATCAAGCCAACGATCATCATCGGGTTCAACGGCCGATCCATCAACAGCCATGCCCGATCGACGCCCGACAGCTCTTCCAGCACTCGCATGCAGCGTAGTGTGCGCTCTTGATGCGCGCTTTTGACCTTCGGCATGCCCTTATACGATTGCGCCGCTCGAGGCGCGTATCGTTCGAGCATGGGTTATTTCGTCACGGGAGCCACGGGCTTCATCGGCCGGCATTTCATTGCCGAAATCGCGTCCCGCGGTGAACCGATTCATGTGCTGGTGCGCTCGCGCGCCGCCTACGAGCGCCTGGTCCAGACCCTCGGACCGCGCGGCGATCTGCTCACGCCCGTGGAAGGCGATCTCCACGACGAGCTCCTCGGGCTGAACGCGAGTGCCAGGGAAGGATTGCGCGGCAAGATCAGCCACTTCGTCCATCTCGGGGCGCTCTATGAGCTGGACGCGAAGGCTGCCGACCTCGAGCGCACCAACCTGTCAGGAACGAGGCACGCGCTCGATCTTGCGCTCGATCTCGAGGCCGGATGCTTTCATCACGTGAGCTCGATCGCGGTCGCGGGCCGCTACAAAGGGGTGTTCACCGAGCGGATGTTCGATGAGGCTTCCGACTTGGATCATCCCTACTTCCGCACCAAGCACGAGGCCGAGGCGCTGGTGCGCGCAAGCAGCGGTGTGCCGTTTCGCATCTACCGGCCCGGCATGGTGGTGGGCGACTCGCGCAGCGGCGCGATGGACAAGATCGACGGACCCTATTACCTGTTCAAGCTCATCCAAAAGATTCGCGACAAGCTGCCCGCCTGGATCCCGCTGATCGGCTTCGAGGGCGGACATATCAATCTCGTGCCGGTGGATTTCGTCGCCGCGGCGCTCGCGCATCTCATGCATACGCCCGGGATCGACGGCCAATGCTTTCACCTGACCGATCCCCGGGATCTGCGCGTAGGCGCCGTCTTGAACGTATTCGCCAAGGCGGCTCACGCGCCAACCATGAGCCTCAGACTCGATCCGTCGCTGCTCGATGCGCTCGGCACGTCGCGCCTCGCACCCGGAGCGCTCGGGGCGATGCGCCATCCGCTGCGGCGGCTCGCGCATGGGCTTCTGCAACATTTCGGCATCCCGGATTCGGTGGTCAGCCTGATGGACTTTCCCACCCGCTTCGACTGCGCCGAGGCGCAGAAACACCTGGCCGCGGCAGGCATCCGCGTACCGAGACTGGAAGAGTACGCCTGGCGCCTCTGGGACTATTGGGAGCGCCAGCTCGACCCCTCGCTGTTTGGCGCCCGAGAGCTCGCCGCGAGGCTCGAGGGCAAGACGGTACTGATCACCGGCGGCTCTTCGGGCATCGGTCTTGCAACCGCGTTGAAACTCGCGCCCTGCGGAGCGCGGCTCTTGATCGTCGGCCGGGACCACGCCAAGCTCGAGCGCGCGGCGCGCGAGATCGAGGTCGCGGGCGGGCGCGTCAAGGGCTACGCCTGCGACATCGCCGACCCCGCCGCCTGCGATCTGTTGATCGGGCAGCTGCGCGCCGAACACGGGCACATCGACGTATTGATCAACAATGCCGGCCGCTCCATCCGCCGCGCCGTCGAGCATACGTATGATCGGCTGCACGACTATGAGCGCCTGATGCGCATCAACTACTTCGCCGCCGTGCGGCTGACGTTGGGGATGCTCCCGGGCATGGTCGAGCACGGCAGCGGGCATGTCATCAACATCTCCTCGATCGGCGCCATCTCCAACGCGGCGCGCTTCGCGGCTTACAACGCCTCCAAGGCGGCCCTCGACGCCTTCACCCGCTGCGCCGCGGCGGAATATCTGGATCGCAACGTGTCGTTCACCGTCATCAACATGCCCCTGGTGCGCACGCCGATGGTGGCGCCGACCAAGATCTATGATCGCATGCACCTGCTCGAGCCCGACGAGGCGGCCGCACTGGTCTGCGAAGCGATCCTGCACCGGCCGGCGCGCCTCACCACGGGTCTCGGGACCGCGGCGCAGCTGGTCGAAGGCGTGTTGCCCGAATTCAATACGGTGTTCATGAGCGAGAATTTCAAGATGTTTCCGGAGTCCGCAGCGACGGACGGCATCCGCGAGCCCGCGGCTCAACCCACGGCCGAAGCCGCCGCCTTTGCCGCGTTGATGCGCGGCATTCACTGGTAGATTCGGGAAACCTTCCGTTCCGCCGTCAGGCGGCGCGCGTCGCCTCGTGCTCCTGGCGCACGAGCTCGCGGCGCAGGACTTTGCCGACATTGGTCTTCGGCAGCTCGGTACGAAACTCCACATGCTTCGGCACCTTGTAGGGGGTGAGGCGCTGCCGGCAGTGCTCCCTCAATTCCTCCGCGGTGATCGAAAACCCCGAACGCAGCACGACGAAGATCTTCACGGCCTCACCCGAATGCGGATCCGGCACCCCGATGCAGCCGCCCTCGAGAACGGCGGGATGCTCGCCGATCACGGCCTCGATCTCGTTCGGGAAGATCTTGAAGCCGGACACGATGATCAGGTCCTTCTTGCGATCGACGATGCGCAGGAAGCCCTCCTCGCCCACGACACCGATGTCGCCCGTTCGAAGCCATCCATCCGGGGAGATCGCATTCGCGCTCTCGTCAGGGTGGTTCCAATAGCCCCGCATCACCTGCGGTCCGCGCACGCAGATTTCGCCCGCCTGACCGGGCGGCAGCTCGACATCGCCGTCCCGGATGCTGAGCTCCGTGGAGGGCAGCGGAAGGCCCACCGTGCCGATACGCGGAGCTTCAAAGTTGTTGCAGGCGACGACCGGCGAGGTCTCGGTGAGCCCATAGCCTTCCGCGAGCGGGCGCCCGGTGGTGGCGCGCCAGCGTTCCGCGACGCTCGGATGCAGCGCCATGCCGCCGGCGGCGCCGAGCTTGAAATTCGAAAAATCGAGCCGTGCAAAACCCGGATGACCGAGCAGCGCATTGTAAAGCGTGTTGACGCCGGTGATGATCGAGAACTTGAAGTGAGCCAGCTCGCGAACCAGTCCGCCGATATCGCGCGGATTGGTGATGAGCACGAGCAACCCGCCGTGTTGCATGAACACCAGGCAATTACAGGTCAGGCAAAAAATATGGTACAGCGGCAACGGCGTGATGACGATCTCGCGGCCGGGCTCGATGAAGTTCTTCCAGAAAGCCGCGACCTGAAGGAGATTCGCCACCATGTTGCGATGGGTCAGCATCGCACCTTTGGCGATACCGGTTGTACCCCCCGTGTATTGCAGGAAAGCCAGATCCTCGGGGCGGACGGAGGGCGGCGCCCACAGCGCCTGCGACCCGGCACTGAGCGCATCGCGAAAACAGCGCGCACCCGCCAGCTCGTAGGGCGGCACCAGGTGCTTCACCCGCCGCACGACGAAGTTGACCAGGTGGCGTTTGGCAAACGGCGCAACATCGCCGATGCCGGTGACGATCACGTGCTCGATGTCCGTATCGGCCCGCACCTGCGCGAGCACGTGCGCGAAATTTTCCAGAATCACGATCGCGCGCGCCCCCGAGTCGCGCAGCTGATGGCGCAGCTCGCGCGCCGTGTACAGGGGGTTGGTGTTGACGACGGTCAGTCCCGCGCGCAATGCGCCGAACATGGCGATCGGGTATTGCAACAGATTCGGCATCATCAGGGCCACGCGATCGCCGCGCACCAGCCCGAGGGACTGGAGGTACGCGCCAAAGTCGCGCGAAAGGTGCTCCAGCTCGCGATAGGTCAGGCTCACACCCAGATTGCTGAACGCGGGCCGATCGGCGAAACGCCGGCAGCTTTCCTCGAAAATGGCGACGAGCGACGGATGGGCGTCGGCGTCGATCTCGGCGGGCGTCCCCGAGGGGTACGCGTGAGTCCAAATATTCTGCATGGAGGTCCCCCATCCAGCACAGCCCTGCGCCATCAAGCGCCTCGCCCCAACGCGCCTGCTTCAGCGATTCACGACACGCACCATCTCGAGCACCTTGTTCGAGTAGCCCCACTCGTTGTCGTACCAGGAGACGACCTTGACGAACGTCTTGTCCAGCGCGATGCCGGCGTCCGCGTCGAACACCGAGGTCATGGCCTCGCCGCGGAAGTCGCTCGACACGACCTTGTCCTCGGTGTAGCCGAGCACGCCCTTCATCGGCCCTACGGAGGCGGCTTTCATGGCCTTGCAGATGTCCTCGTAGCTCGCTTCCCGGAGCAGCTCGACGGTGAGATCGACCACTGACACGTCCGAGGTCGGCACCCGAAACGCCATGCCGGTGAGCTTCTTATTCAACTCCGGGATCACGACGCCCACGGCCTTGGCGGCGCCGGTGCTGGACGGGATGATGTTCTCGAGGATGCCGCGGCCGCCGCGCCAGTCCTTGTTGCTCGGGCCGTCGACGGTCTTCTGCGTCGCCGTGGCCGCATGCACCGTGGTCATCAGGCCGCGCTTGATGCCGAAGCTGTCATTCAGCACCTTGGCGACGGGGGCAAGACAGTTGGTCGTGCACGACGCATTGCTGATAATGGTCTGCCCGGCGTACGTCTTGTCATTGACGCCGTAAACGAACATCGGTGCGTCATCCTTGGACGGCGCGCACATGACCACCTTTTTCGCCCCCGCCGACAGATGCTTGCCCGCCGTATCCTTCGTGAGGAACAGACCCGTCGACTCGACCACGACATCGGCGCCGATCGCTCCCCAATTCAGCTCGGCCGGATCCTTCAGGGCGCTCAGGCGAATCCTTCTGGCTCCTTCCATCAGCGTGTTGCCGTCGACCGCCGCCTCGCCCTTGAAGCGGCCGTGCACCGAGTCGTACTTCAGCATGTAGAGGAGGTACTCCGGCTCGAGCAGGTCGTTGATGCCGACAACCTCGATATCTTTGAAGTTCTGAACGGCGGCACGGAACACCATGCGCCCGATGCGGCCGAAGCCATTGATCCCGATCTTTATAGTCACGTGAACGCTCCCGCACGATGACGGTTGAGCATCGTGTCATTCAAGACCATAGGATTCCGGGGCGCGAAGTACAACTACGCATATATGCCTATGAATTACGTAGTCGAACGCAGGGACGTGCTCAACCGATCGATCATCGGCTGCGTAATGAGACAGATCCCCCGGTCGGTGCGCCGAAACCGGCTCGCATCCAGGTCTGCATCCTCGCCGACGACGAGTCCGTCTGGAAGACGGACCCCGCGATCGACGATGACATTGGTCAGACGGCAGTTTCTACCCACATCGACATAAGGAAGGACCACGGCACCTTCCAGCGATGCGTACGAATGCACGCGCACGCCCGTAAAGAGCAGGGAGCGAATCACCGCAGCCCCCGAGACCACACAACCGCCCGAGACGAGCGAGCCTTCCGCAAATCCGCGCCGGCCGGCCTCCCGATGCACGAACTTGGCCGGGGCCGTGATTTCCCCGTAAGTCCAGATGGGCCAGTTCATATCGTAGAGATCGAGCGACTGGGATCACGTCGGTGAGCTCGATATTGGCCTCCCAAAAGGAGTCGACCGTCCCCACATCACGCCAGTAGGCCTCCGCCTCGGCATCGCTCTTCACGCAGGACTTCGAGAATGGATGGGCCATCGCCTTGCCGTGCCGAACGATGTACGGGATGACATCCTTGCCGAAGTCGCGGCTGGAATTCGGGTCAGCTGCGTCGCGCCGCAAGGTGTCGATGAGGAACGATGTCTTGAAGACGTATATCCCCATGCTTCCCAGCGCCGTGTCGGGTTTACCCGGCATGGCCGGCGGATCGGCAGGCTTCTCCAGAAAGCTGAGGATCCGACCTTCGGCATCCACCTGCATCACCCCCAACCCGGTCGCATCGAGCCGTGGCACCTCGATACAGCCGACCGTGACATCCGCGCCGCTCGCGGCGTGCTGTTGGAGCATGATTTCGTAGTCCATCTTGTAGACGTGATCGCCCGCCAAGATGATCATGTATTCGGGGCCGGAGCTCGCGATGATGTCGGCGTTCTGGTACACCGCGTCGGCGGTTCCCAGATACCATTGTGTTTCCGACATACGCTGGCTGGCCGGCAGGATGTCGAAGCTCTCATTGCGCTCGGCCCGGAAGAAATTCCAACCCAGCTGCAGGTGCCTGATCAGCGAATGGGCCTTGTACTGAGTCGCGACACCGATATGGCGTATACCCGAATTGAGAGCGTTCGATAGCGCGAAATCAATGATGCGGCTTTTGCCGGCAAAGTAGACGGCCGGCTTGGCGCGTTTGTCGGTCAATTCCATAAGTCGGGAGCCGCGCCCGCCTGCGAGCACATAGGCCATCGTGCGTCGAGCCATCGCGCCGGCACGCTCTCGCGTTTGCATGAGTGATCCCCCCGAGATTTACCGGTTATTTAGATGTCAGGCGGAAATTCTGTCAATTGCGGCAATCTCGTATGCCGGCGGAAAAACACGTAATGGGCGCGCAATCTCGGCTCGCGCGTGGCGGAAATTAGCATTCGGGGGTGGACGACGGCACCATCAGCCGGCGGTGCGCTCGCGCCGCCGGATTGGAATACGGCCGCCCTTGCGCAAGCGGAACACGGCGGCCATCGGCTCGCTGATGACACTTTCCAATGTGTGCCCGTCCAGGGTCGCCATGAAATTGCGGCGGGCGTCGCTCAAAACCGATCTGAGCGTACAGGCCGGCAGCAACCGGCAGGTTTGATGCTGCTCATTGAAGCATTCCACGATGTCGAACCGCTCCTCCATGTTGCGCACCACCTCGCCGAGGTTGATCAGCCGCGGCGCGCGCGCCAAACGCAGGCCGCCGCCCTTGCCACGGATCGTCTCCACGTAACCGAATGAGGCCAGCCGGTTAACCACCTTCATGACATGGTTGACCGAAATGCCGTAGGCCGCGGCAACTTGCGCGATCGTGCAGAGCTCCCCAGGGTGCGCACCGAGAAACACCAGCGTGCGCAGCGAATAATCCGTGAATTGCGTCAATTGCATGATGTTGACCCGCCCAAGTTGCGCCGCAGTCTCCCGCCGGATGAATCTTTGCACAACCGCCTCGTCCCCGGATGCCGGGATGAATGTTTGCGGAAAGTACGTAAAGACGTGCTGCGTTTCTCTCCATAACATGCATCGATGATGCATGATTTACCAACCACTATGAGGAAATACCATGGGACTGTATGAAGAGATCGGCGGTGCCCCCGCCGTCGACGCCGCGGTGGACATTTTCTACCAGAAAGTGATCCAGGATCCACGCATCAGCCGCTTCTTCAAGGGCGTCGACATGGCCAAGCAGGCGGCCAAACAGAAGGCATTTCTGACCATGGCGTTCGGCGGGCCCAACAAATATACCGGCCTGGACATGCGAAAAGGCCATGCGCACCTCGTCAAGCGGGGTCTCGACGACTCCCACTTCGACGCTGTGGTGGAGGACCTTGGCGCCACCTTGAAAGAACTGAAGGTGCCGGACAACCTGATTGCCCAAGTGGCGGCCATTGCGGAAACCACTCGCAACGACGTTCTCGGCAAGTAACCGCCGCGAGGCCCCGGGTCGCTTTTCAAGGATCCTCATACGAGGCCGGCGAACTGTCGGTGCTCGATTGCCTGACGACCCGTGGGCAATGCTGCCCCGCCAGCGTTCGCGCTCTACGTTCCGCCGGTATCGTCATCCTGAAGGGACATTGTTGCCGAGCGCGCCGCATCTCCCCGGGCCGTATGACATTCCACCGCCACCGCCGAAGCCTCGATGCGCCACTGCCCTTTCACGCTCAGTATGTTCCCTGAGTCAGAATAAGACGCCGTCCAATTGGACGGCGACAGACCCTTGGCAATGAGTGCCGCCTCGGACGCATCCTTGCACCAGTCACGCAATTCACTGGCGGTGTTGATCGGCCGATCCGGCGGGTGAGCCGCCCAAGCGGCGGACGACAACGACAAGGCGGCGGTAATTGCCGCAGCGCCGGTTACCCCATAAATCATCGCCAATTGATTCTTCATAGCCACGATTTGATGACATCCATAAACCTGCCGGCTGCTTCATACTAGCATTCATGCAAGCCTCCGATCGACTTGCAAGATGAGCTTCCCGCGAGAATAGGGCCTGGCGCCCTCAAGCATCTCATGCGCGATGCGTGCCTCCTCGAGACTCCATACCGTGCCGACCCGTGGCAGTGAATTGACTGCCCGAGCAGCGCCTTCAGCTCTTCGGCGGCGCCACTGGGCCCAGACTTTGCCACGACCAACCCGTTATCCGCCACGCGCCGCTCGACTTCTTGAGGACCAGAGCCCAGGTTCCCTTGTTGGCCTCGACAACGCCGTCCTTGTTTTTCATCGCGACTATCAGCAGCGTCGGTACATACGCGGCATCGCCGGTAATCTCGACATGACGCACCTTGGTGATCTCGGCATGGTCGAAAGTAAAATTGCTCTGTTTCGCCAAGGCGTTGAACGATTCAATCCACGCACCGCAGGCGCCCGGCCCGTGCCATTCATACGGGGGGATATCATCAATGATAACTGCTTCGTCCGCGCAGGTTGCCGCGGCCGCCTTGGTGTCACCTTTGTTGTAGCTATCGACCCATTGATGCACCACAGCGAGAACATCCGACTTGTCGGATGCAAGTGCGGGTGCGATGAAGGAGAGAGCGACGAGAAGCACAAGGAAACGCGGCATAGAAACCCCCTTTGATTTTTTGGTGATCATCCCGAAAGACCAGTGTCGTTATTCTTGAGGAACCCTGCATCGAGAATGATGCTACACAGCGAGTCGCCCAGGCAATCTCCGTCCTGCCGACCGCTCGTTCGCTCTTACCGTACTCAGGTGGATAGCGTTGGTCGAATTCTCCTTTGTCGAACCACGAGGCAAGGAGGAATCGGGATTTCTATCTTCGCACTTAGGGAGCACTTACGGACGTGCCGCCCAAGCTGGACTTATGCTAAGTGTCTAAATGGTGCCGCAAAGAGGATTCGAACCCCTGACCCACGCATTACGAATGCGTTGCTCTACCAACTGAGCTATTGCGGCATGCCTCGAAAAAGGGCGGGCATTCTAACCCGTGGTGGTCTCGGACGAAAGGCTCCCGGTGCGCTTGTGAACCTCGCGAAGCGTGCGGGGCAGCGCAAAAATCACGTGTTCTTCGCGGCCCTTGAGCTCCTCGACCACCTCTCCGCCCCAGGCGCGCAGCTGGGTGATGACCCCTTGCACCAGAATCTCCGGCGCCGAGGCGCCGGCCGTCACTCCGACGGTGGTGGCGCCGTCGAACCATTCGCGGTGCAGATTCTCGGGACCGTCGACGAGATAGCCCGGGATCCCGGCCTTATCGGCCATCTCGCGCAGCCGGTTCGAGTTGGAGCTCGACTTCGAGCCGACCACCACCAACCGGTCGCAGCGATGGATGAGGTCCTTGACGGCATCCTGGCGGTTCTGGGTGGCGTAGCAGATATCTTCCTTGACGGGTGTCTTGAGGCCGGGGAAGCGGGCTACGAAGCGCCTCGACAATGGAGGCGGTGTCATCCACCGACAGGGTGGTTTGGGTGACGAACGCCAGATGGCTGGCGTTTCTGACCTGTACCTTCTGCACATCCTCGACCGTCTCGACCAGGTAGATGTTGCCGCCGTAGGTGGTGTCGAACTGGCCGATCGTGCCCTCCACTTCGGGATGACCCTCGTGCCCGATCAGGAACACCTCGCGCGCCTCGCGCGCGTAGCGGGTGACTTCCATGTGCACCTTCGTCACCAGCGGGCACGTGGCATCGAACACCTTGAGCGAGCGGCGCGCGGCCTCCATCTGAATGGCGCGCGACACGCCGTGGGCGCTGAACACCACGGTGGCGCCGTCCGGCACCTCGTTCAGCTCCTCGACGAACACCGCGCCGATGGTGCGCAGCCGGTCTACGACGTACTTGTTGTGCACGACCTCGTGCCGTACATAGATCGGCGCGCCGAACAGGTCGATGGCCCGTTCCACGATATCGATGGCACGGTCGACGCCGGCACAAAAGCCGCGCGGATTGGCAAGCAGTATATGCATGATTAAGCCTTTACCTTGGCGCCCTTGGGCTCGAACAGCGCGTCCAGCAGCAAAAACGCCGCCCCGACGGTGATGGCGGAATCCGCCACGTTGAAAGCAGGAAAATACGCGCGATCCCAGTGGAAGTGGATGAAATCGACGACATATCCGAGTCTAATCCGGTCGATCACGTTGCCGATCGCCCCGCCGAGCACGAGGGAGAGCCCCGCGGCCAGGAGAACCTTGGACCGGGGCATCCGGAACAGCCAAACGACGATGGCAATGCTCACTCCCACCGCCAGCGCGATGAACAACCATCGCTGCCAGCCGGATGCACCGGCGAGGAAGCTGAAGGCGGCCCCCACGTTGTGCATGCGCGTGATATCCAGAACGGGCAGGAGCGTCGTGAACTCGAACTCCCCATAATGACGGGAGATGTAGGCCTTGGTGAGCTGATCCACGAGCACCACAATGGCCGACAGCAGCAGCCATTTGGTGACGCGGCCCCGGTTTTCCTGGTCGGTCATGCGAATTTGCGCTCCTCGCCGGGCCCGTCGATATTGACGACGCAGCGTGCGCAAAGTTCCGGGTGCGCGGGGTCGCTGCCCACATCGCTGCGCAGATTCCAGCATCTCACGCATTTGGGCTGGGAACTCGGTTTGACCTCGATCCAGACGTTCTCCGCCTGGCTCGGGACCGCCTCCGACGGCGGGGTGTCCGACTCGATCACGCGTGCCTGGCTCGTGATCAGCAAGAAACGCAGCTCGTCGCGCAGTGCAGAAAACTTTTGCGCCTCTGCGGCGGGCGCATAGATGGCAACCTCCGCCTCGAGCGGCGCCCCGATTTGTCCCGCCGTGCGCAGACGCTCGAGCTGGCGCGCAACGTCCGCCTTGAGCGCGATGAGCGCGGGCCAATCGATCTCCGAGCCGCGCTCGGCGCCCGCCGGGAATTGATGCCACGTGTTCAGGAAAACCGACTCGTTGCGCACGCCCGGCATGAAGCTCCAGACCTCCTCGGACGTGAAGCTCAGGATGGGCGCGAGCCAGCGCACCATCGCATCGGCGATGTGATACATCGCGGTCTGCGCCGAGCGGCGGGGCAGGCTGTTCGCGCCCGTGGTGTAGAGCCGGTCCTTGATGATATCGAGATAGAAGCCGCCGAGCTCGACCACGCAGAAGTTGTGTATCTCCTGGTAGATGTCGTGGAACTCATAGTTGCGGTACGCCGTGACGACATCGTTCTGCAGGCTGAACGCCGTGCCGATCGCCCATTGATCGATGGCCACGAGATCGTTCCAGGCGACGGCTTGGGCGGCCGGATCGAAGCCGTGCATGTTGCCGAGCAGAAACCTCAGCGTGTTGCGGATGCGCCGATAGGAATCGGCCATGCGCTTCAAGATCTCGTCCGACACGCTCATTTCGTTGGCATAGTCGGTCGCGGCGATCCAGAGGCGCACCACGTCGGCGCCCAGCGTGCTGGTGAGTTTCTGCGGCACCAGGGTGTTGCCGATGGACTTGGACATCTTGCGGCCCTTCTCGTCCACGGTGAATCCGTGGGTGAGGACGCCGCGGTAGGGCGCACGCCCATGCATCGCCACGGAGGTCAGGAGAGAGCTGTGGAACCAGCCGCGATGCTGGTCCGACCCCTCGAGATACAGATCCGACGGGGAGACGATCTCGGGGCGCATCTGGGTGACGGCGTGGTGCACCACACCCGAGTCGAACCACACGTCCATGACATCGGTGGCCTTATCGTATCGGGAAGCCTCGGCCCCCAAGAGGTCGGCCGGATCCAAGTCGAACCAGGCATCGATCCCGCCGTGCGCGACCATCTTGGCCACGAGCTCGATGAGCTCGAAAGTCTTCGGATGCAGATCACCCGTTTCCTTGTCGGTAAACAGCGGAATCGGGACGCCCCACGTCCGCTGCCGCGACACGCACCAATCGGGCCGGCCGGCGATCATGCCGCTGATGCGCTGCTCGCCCCAGGCGGGCATCCAATCGACATGCGAGATCGCCTCGAGCGCAGCCTTGCGAAGGCCGGCCTGATCCATGCTGATGAACCACTGCGGTGTCGCGCGAAAGATCACCGGCGTCTTGTGGCGCCAGCAATGCGGATAAGCGTGATAGTACGGCTCGCCCTTGAGCAGGCGGCCCCGCTCTCTCAAGACCTCGATCACGTGCGCGTTGGCATCGAACACGCCCTCGCCGGCGAACAGCGGTGTCGAGGGAAGAAAGCGCCCGTCGCCTCCGACGGGATTCTCAACGTCGAGGCCGTAGCGGCGTCCGACGACGTAGTCCTCCAGGCCATGGCCGGGCGCGGTGTGCACGGCGCCCGTGCCCGCATCGAGCGTGACGTGATCGCCCAAGATCACCGGAACGCGTCGGTCGTAGAAAGGGTGCTGAAGCTCGAGCTTCTCGAGCACGGCGCCCTTGGTCTCGGCCAGCACCGTCCAGCCCGAAATGCCGAGGGTCTGCATCAACGGCTTGATGCGTTCGGTCGCGAGCACCAGCCGCTCGCGGCCGTGACCCAGGTCGAATTCGACCAGTGCATAATCGAATTGCGGATGGACCGCCACCGCCTGATTCGCGGGGAGCGTCCACGGGGTCGTGGTCCAGATGGCGACGGAGGTGGGCACCCCCTCGTCGAGTTCGCTGCCCTCCGTGAACATACCGAGGCGCCGCGACAGATCCATCCGGTCGATCACCTCGAACCGCACGAAAATGCTCGGCGAGGTGATGTCCTCGTACTCGACCTCCGCTTCGGCCAGCGCCGAGCGGCAGTTCAGGCACCAGTGCACCGGCTTGAAGCCCTTGTACACGTGGCCGTTCTTGATGATGACCGAGAAGGCGCGCAGCTGTTCCGCCTCGAAACGCGGATCCATCGTGAGATAGGGGTGGTCCCAGTCGCCAAGAACGCCGAGGCGCTTGAAGTCCTTGCGCTGCGAATCGATCTGCTTCAGCGCGTACTCGCGGCACGCGGCGCGGAACGCCTTGGCGTCGATCTTCTGCCCGACGCGGCCGTGGGTCTTTTCGACCTGCATCTCGATGGGGAGGCCGTGACAATCCCAGCCGGGAACGTAAGGCGCGTCGTACCCGTCGAGGGTGCGCGACTTGACGATGATGTCCTTCAGGATTTTGTTGACGGCGTGGCCCAGGTGAATGGCGCCGTTCGCATACGGCGGCCCGTCGGTGAGCACGAACGACGGGCGTCCCTCGCACGCGGCGCGGATCTTCTCGTAGAGCTTGTCGCGCTCCCACGCCGCCAGCATCGCGGGCTCGCGGTTCGCGAGATCCGCCTTCATGGGAAAGCCGGTTTGCGGCAAATTGATCGTCTGTTTGTAGTCAGCCACCGTTCACCTTCGACAAAAGCTCGCGAGCATTCGCGGCATCAACCTTCATTTGCGCGACCATCGAGTCCAGGCTATCGAACTTGACCTCGTCGCGCAGTTTCGCGACGAACTCGACCTCGATCAACCGGCCGTACAGATCGCCGTTGAAATCGAACACATGGACCTCGAGCAAGGGCTCGGTGCCGTTCACGGTCGGGCGGGTCCCGAGGCTCGCGACGCCGCTGCAACGGGCCTTCGCCGATTCCATACACCCGCACGGCCAGGACACCCCAGGTCGGCGACTTGCGCCGCATGAGATGCAGGTTTGCCGTCGGAAAACCGAGGGTTCGCCCGAGTTCCTTGCCGTGGGCCACGTGGCCCACCATCCGATACGGTCGGCCGAGAAGCCGCGCCGCGCCCGCGTAGTCCGCACACTCCAGGCGCTCGCGAACGACCGTGCTGGACACCCGAACACCGTCGAGCACGAAGGGCTCCACCCGATCCACCCCGAACCCCTGATGGCGGCCCGCGGCCCTCAAACTCTCGATCGTGCCGCACGCCTTGCTGCCGTAGCGAAAGTCATCTCCCACCACCACATGCCGCGCCCCCAGCCCGCGCACGATGAGCTGGTCCACGAACGCCTCGGGGCTCATGCAGCGCATGCGCTCGTTGAAAGGCAACGTGACCAGTCGATCGACCTTGAGCGCCGACAGCGCCGCGAATTTTTCGCGCCAACGCGTGAGCCGTGCCGGCGCAGCGTCGGGATCGATGAATTCCTTGGAGCTCGGCTCGAATACCAGCACGGTCGAGGGAGCGCCGAGCTCGGCGGCACGCCGCTTCAGCGCCCCAATCATCTGCTGATGGCCGAGATGCACGCCATCGTAATTTCCCACGGTAAGAACGCAGCCCCGGCGAGCTTTGGAGACACTGTTGAGACCGCGCACTAGTTCCATGGCGAAAGCTCATCATTATACGCATCTCGCCCCGGCCGCCCGGCCCGAAAATCGCACCGCGGGACCGGGAGGCCCGGTGGTGGGCGCATTGACAACGACGCGCCTGAGCCGGAGAATGTGCGGCTCTTTTGGGGGCGCCTGTCGACCCTCATGGCCTCGAGGAGTCTACGCTTGGCGAATACGAAATCTGCTGAAAAGGCGGCCCGACAGTCTACCGTGCATCGCGCCCGCAACGATGCCCTGACCTCCCGGCTGCGCAGCGCCATCCGCAAGGCGACGCTGGCGCTCAAGGCCGGAAAGCACGAGGACGCGGCTTCCGCGCTCGCCGCTGCCACGCCCATCATCGACAGCATGGTCAACAAGGGCATCATTCACCGCAACAAGGCAGCCCGCCACAAGAGCCGCCTGACCAAGCAGGTCCGCGCGCTGGCGGCGAAGTAGCCGAAACCGCGATTCAGGCCACGTGCGCCGCAGTCTCTGCGGCGCCGGCGGCCGGACGGGGATGTTCCTCGAGATAGCGCATCACCGACTGCTTGAGCTCATCGGTTCCCTCGCCGGTGGCGCCTGAAATCATCAGCACGGGCCCTTTCCAGCGCAACCGCCGCACGATTTCCTTGGTGCGCCGCTTCGCCTCCGCCGGCTCCAACAGATCGATCTTGTTGATGACCAGCCAGCGCTCCTTGGCAGCGAGGTCGGCCGCGAATTTCTTGAGCTCCTTGACGATGGTGCGCGCGTCCTTGACCGGATCGGCGTCGGGATCGGGCGGCGAAATATCAACGAGATGCAGCAGAACCCGGGTGCGCTGCAAATGCTTCAGGAAGCGGATGCCGAGACCCGCGCCTTCCGCCGCGCCCTCGATCAGCCCCGGAATGTCTGCCATGACGAAGCTGCGCCCCGGCCCCGCGCTGACCACCCCCAAGTTCGGGTGCAGCGTCGTGAACGGGTAATCCGCGACTTTGGGCCGGGCGGCGGAGACCGCGCGAATGAGCGTCGATTTCCCGGCATTCGGCAGGCCCAAGAGGCCCACGTCGGCGATCAGCTTGAGCTCGAGGCCGAGGTCCCGCATCTCGCCCGGGAGCCCGAGACCGGCCTTCCTCGGGGTTCGATTGGTGCTCGACTTGAAGCGCGTATTGCCCCAGCCGCCCTTGCCGCCTTTGGCGACGAGCAGCGTCTGGCCCTCGACCATGAGATCACCCAGCTGCTCGCCGGTGGCGAGGTCCGACACGACCGTGCCCACCGGCACCGGCACATAGGTGTCATCGCCCCCATGCCCGGTGCAATCGTTGCCGCTGCCGCCCTCGCCATTCTGACCCCGATAGGTTCGGGCGATGCGAAAGTCCGCGAGCGTGTTCATCCCCTCGACCGCTTTCAAGTAGACACTTCCGCCGAGCCCGCCGTCGCCGCCGTCCGGGCCGCCGAAGGGCACGAACTTCTCGCGCCGAAAACTGACGCAGCCGCGACCGCCGTTACCGGCCTGCACTTTGAGCTTGGCTTCGTCGATGAATTTCATGGGATGGGAACCGCGAAAACTAAAAGGGGGAGCAGGATTACCCTGCCCCCCCTTCGATGTCTAGCGAGCGCACGGGCCCGCCGCCGCGTTATTTGGTGACGACGTTGACGTACGTATGGCCTTCGGCGCCCTTGATGCGAAACTCCACCACGCCGTGGGAGGTGGCGAACAAGGTGTGGTCCGTGCCCATGCCGACGTTCACGCCGGCGCGATACTGGGTGCCGCGCTGGCGGATGAGAATGTTGCCGGCGAGGACATCTTCGCCGCCGAACTTCTTCACGCCCAAACGCTTGGAATGCGAGTCGCGGCCGTTACGAGTACTGCCGCCGGCTTTTTTGTGTGCCATGTAGGTATCTCCTTCGGGATCTTAAGCGACGATCGACGTGATCTTCACGTCCGTATAGGGCTGCCGATGGGTCCCTTCGCGCTTGTAATGCTTGCGACGGCGAAATTTGACGATGCGGACCTTGTCGCCCTTGCCATGCGACTCGACGGTCGCGGTCACCTTGGCAGTTTCGATAAAAGGGGCACCCAGCGTCACGCTGGCGCCAGCGCCGACCAACAGCACCTGGTTGAATTCGACGCTCGCGCCTTGGTCGGCGTCGAGTTTTTCGATGCGCACAACCGCACCTTCTTGGACGCGGTATTGCTTCCCGCCCGTGGCAATCACGGCATACATGTTTGACGACTCCAGCTGGACGGGCCTTAGGGGCCCGCAAAAGAGCCGGGAATTGTACGGGGGAGGCGCAAATTGGTCAAATTGCCGTAAGGGAGGGGGCCGCGGTCCCGGGTATGCTCCCATCCGGTGCAGTGCGGCAATGCTACCCCAAGCATCCTGTCGCTCCGGTCAGCCGCCGGCCTCCCAGTCTGCCATCCGGACCGCCTCGTGGATGACTCGACGGTCCTTTCGGGAGCGTTCAAAATAGCCTTCGATCCACCCGGCGTGGATGCCTCTTTGCTGCCACCCACTTCATGACTTCGATCGGACCCAGAGGACCCTTCATGATCGATTGACCCCAGTCGCAGCTTTCTTAGGTACCATGACGCATTGCGCCAGGCCTCCCATGACAATTGAACAAATACGCGAACTTGTCACCGCCGATTTCGACGCGGTCGATCGGGTCGTCAAACATCGGCTCTACAGTCCCGTCACCCTCGTCAATCGGGTGGCGAACTACATCATTTACGCCGGCGGAAAGCGGCTGCGGCCCCTGCTCGTGCTGCTTTCGGCCCGGGCCTGCGGGCACGAGGGGGAACAGCATATCGAGGCGGCGGCGATCATCGAATTCATCCACACCGCCACCCTCCTCCACGACGATGTGGTCGACGGTTCGTCGCTCCGCCGGGGCACCAAGACCGCCAACGAGGAATTCGGCAACGCGCCCAGCGTCCTGGTGGGCGATTTTCTGTATTCACGCGCCTTTCAGATGATGGTCAAGCTCAACCGGATGCCCATCATGGACATCATGGCCGATGCCACCAACGCGATCGCCGAGGGCGAAGTCCTGCAGCTCATGAACGCGCGCGATCCGAATACCAGCGAGGCCCGCTACCTCGATGTCATTCATCGCAAGACCGCGAGGTTGTTTCAGGCGGCGGCACAGATCGGCGCCGTCTTGAGCGACGTGTCCCCCATCATAGAAGAGTCGCTCGCCCGGTTCGGCAAGCATATTGGTACCGCCTTTCAGCTGGTCGACGATGCCCTCGACTACCAGGCGGACGAACTCAGCCTGGGCAAGCACCTCGGCGACGACCTGGCCGAAGGCAAGCCCACCCTGCCCCTCATCTATGCCCTACAGCACGGAAACGACGGCCAGCGCGCCATGATCCGCGAAGCCATCGAGGAAGGGGGACTCAAACATCTGGGAGAAATCACCCAGGCCGTTGCAAGCCTCGGGGGCCTTGCGTACACTGCCCGGCTCGCGCAATGCGAGGTAGATCAGGCTCTTGCTGCACTTGCTCCCCTTCCCGAATCCAGGTTCAAAGAAGGATTGAGCGAACTGGCCAAGTTCGCTGTGGCACGCAAGCACTGATAGATCGCGATTTCGGGGTGTAGCTCAGCCTGGTAGAGCACTACGTTCGGGACGTAGGAGTCGCAGGTTCAAATCCTGTCACCCCGACCAT
>CAVVKU010000024.1:0-40014 GCA_963748995.1 uncultured Gammaproteobacteria bacterium
GGTCTCGGAGGACGAGAAGAAGTCCGCCAACGATGCGATCGCAGCCGTGAAGGCGGCGATGGCGAGCGACGATCGCGAGGACCTCGAACGCAAGACCCAGGCGCTGGAGCAGGCATCCACTGCGCTCATGCAGAAGATGTACGAGCACCAGCAGGCTGCGGGCGGCCAGGGCCCCGGGGGTTCCTCGGGAAGCGCGGGCGGCGACAAGGGCGGCAAACAGGAAGACGTGCTCGACGCCGAGTTCGAAGAGGTCAAGGAAAGCGACCGCAAGAAGGCTTGAGAGGCCGGCGCGGATCGCGCGATGATGAGACCAACGAACCGCCGGTATGAAGGTGCCGGCGGTTCGTTTTTATGCGCGGGCGACTCGATTTAGGATGGAGTAATGGCGAAGCAGGATTACTACAAACTCCTCGAAGTACCGAGAGACGCCTCCGAGGCCGACATCAAGAAGGCCTACCGGCGTCTGGCCATGAAGCATCACCCGGACCGAAATCCCGACGATCCGGAGGCGGAACACAAGTTCAAGGAGGCGAAGGAGGCCTATGAGGTCCTCGCCGATGCTCGCAAGCGGGCGGTGTACGACCAGTTCGGTCACGCAGGCCTGGAAGGCGGGCGGGCGGGCGGCTTCAGCGCCGGAGAGGCGTTCGGGGACATTTTCGGGGAGATGTTCGGAGATATTTTTTCCGGCGGCCAGCGCAGCCGCTCCCAGGTGTTCCGCGGCGCCGACCTGCGTTACGAGCTCGAATTGGATCTCGAGCAGGCGGTGTTCGGCACCGAGACCGAGATCAAGATTCCGTCGCTCGCCGAGTGCGGGACCTGCAAGGGCACGGGGGCGGCCAAGGGCTCCACGCCCAAAACCTGCGACACCTGCCACGGGCAGGGTCAGGTGCGCGTGCAGCAATCCATCTTCACCATCCAGCAGCCGTGCCCGCGCTGCAAGGGCCGCGGCAAGATCATCAGCAATCCCTGCGATACCTGCTATGGCCAGGGGCGGGTCCGTCAGGAGAAGACGTTGGCGGTCTCCGTTCCGGCGGGCGTCGACAGCGGAGATCGAATCCGTATGAACGGCGAGGGCGAAGCCGGCCGCAACGGCGGCCCGGCCGGGGATCTGTACGTGGAGATCCGCGTCCGCGAACATGCGATTTTCGAGCGCGAAGGCAGCCATCTTTCCTGCGAGGTGCCGATCAGCTTCACCACCGCCGCGCTCGGCGGATCGATCGAAGTGCCGACATTGGACGGCGAGGTCGTGATCAAGATACCCAGTGAGACCCAGTCCGGCCGCGTATTTCGCGTGCGCGAGAAAGGCGTCAAGCCCGTTCGCGGCGGCAGCTCCGGGGACCTGTTCTGCCGGGTGGTGATCGAAACGCCGGTCAGTTTGAGCGCGGAGCAGAAGGATCTGCTGAAGAAATTCGAGGCATCGCTCCAAGCAGGGCAGCCACAAGCCGCGCGAGCAATCGTTCTTCGAGGGCGTCAAGAAATTCTTCACCGGCGCGGTCGACTAGGGTGCCCCGCGCGCGCCGCATCTCGAGGGGAGGCTAGGTGCCGGGCATCGCGGTGTTCGGGGTCACCGGACGCATGGGGCAATCGCTGGTGCGGGCTCTCGCGGGCTCCCCGCTGCATCTTTCGGGCGCGCTGGCTTCGCCCTCGAGCCGCCGGCTCGGGCTCGATGCGGCCGAAGAAGGCGTCCCCTGCGGTGTGCGGGTCACTGCCGATCCGCAGACGGCGCTTCGCGATGCCGCGGTCGCGCTCGATTTCAGCTCCCCGCTTGGGCTCGGCGCCCATGCCGGTGCCTGCGCCGCGCGGGGAGTGCCGCTCCTGGTCGGCACCACCGGCTTCGATTCGGACACCCGCGCGAGGCTCGACGCGGCGGCACTCGTCGTCCCGGTGCTGATCGCGCCCGAACACGAGCGTCGGCGTCGGCGTGCTGCGGCAGCTCGCGGCCCTTGCCGCAGCGGCGCTCGGCGCGGGATTCGACGTGGAAATCAGCGAGGCCCATCATCGGCTGAAACGCGACGCCCCCTCGGGGACGGCGCTGGCCCTCGCAGAGGCGGTGGCCGGGGCGCGCGGCAGCGCGCTCGCCGAGGTGGCGGTATACGACCGGCACGGCCTGTCCGAGCCGCGCAGGCCCGGGAGCATCGGATTTTCGTCGATCCGCGCGGGCGACATCGTCGGCGAGCACACCGTGACCTTCGCCTCCGATGGCGAGCGGATCGAGCTCACCCACCGCGCCACGGACCGGATGGTGTTCGCACGGGGCGCGCTCCAGGCGGCGGAATGGCTGATTGGCCGCCCGGCCGGTGTTTACGGCATGAGGCATGTACTCGGTTTGTGAATGGCATGGACAGGCGGGGCCGCCACCGCTAATATTCGCGCCCGGAAACAAACCGCGATTTGATCAACGAAGCGGGAGGTCGTTCTTGAGAGCGCCTCCCGCTTTGCACATGTGCGACGGCCGCGCGTGTTTGCGCGAGGAGAGGAAACCGGAGTGTCGACACCTGCAGTGCTAGCTCTCGAGGATGGCACCGTGTTCCGTGGCGTCTCTGTCGGCGCAAAAGGAAACACGACGGGTGAAGTAGTTTTCAATACCGCCATGACCGGGTATCAGGAGATCCTCACGGATCCCTCCTATTGCCGCCAGATCGTCACGCTGACGTACCCGCACATCGGCAACACCGGCACCACCCCCGAGGATCTGGAGTCCGGTGCGGTGTTCGCGGCGGGCCTCGTGATCCGGGATCTGCCGCTGCTGCACTCGAACTGGCGCTCGACCGAATCGCTCGGCAGCTTCCTGTTGCGCTGTAAGGTGGTGGCGATCGCGGACATCGACACCCGCAAGCTCACGCGCTTGTTGCGCGAGAAGGGCGCCCAATCGGGTTGCATCATGACCGGCGACAACATCGATGAGAACGCCGCCGTGCGCGCCGCCAAGAAATTCCCCGGGCTCAAGGGCATGGATCTGGCCAAGGCCGTGTCGACCAAGAAGGTCTACCAGTGGAATGACGGGGTGATCTGGAAGACGACCGCCAAACCGCCCCGTCCGCAAAGCCGCCTGCACGTCGTCGCCTACGACTTCGGCATCAAGCGAAACATTCTGCGAATCCTTTCCGAGCACGGTTGCCGCATGACGGTGGTGCCGGCGCAAACACCTGCAGATCAAGTACTTGCAATGAATCCTGATGGTATTTTCTTAAGTAACGGGCCGGGCGATCCCGAACCCTGTGACTACGCCATCGCCGCCATCAGCCGGTTTCTCACCACCGACATCCCGGTGTTCGGCATCTGTCTCGGCCATCAGCTGCTCGGACTCGCGAGCGGGGCGAAAACCGTCAAGATGAAATTCGGCCATCACGGGGCCAATCATCCGGTCTCGGAGCTCGATTCGGGCCGGGTGCTGATCTCCAGCCAGAACCATGGTTTCGCGGTGGACGAGTCGACGCTCCCGGAGAACTTGCGCCCCACGCATCGATCGCTGTTCGACGGCTCGCTGCAGGGTGTCGCGCGCACCGACCGGCCGGCCTTCAGCTTTCAGGGGCATCCCGAGGCGAGCCCGGGCCCGCACGACCTGAAGCTGTTGTTCGAACATTTCATGTACCTGATGGTGAAGCGCATCCAATCGAATTCCCGCGGGCGCACCTCGGTCAGGGCGAAGTCCACCAAAGAAGGCAAGGGCGCCGACGGCAAGGCGGCCGACGAGCAAAGCGGCCGAGGGTAAAAACGCCGAGAGCAAGCCGGCGGACCTGAAGATCGCCGACGGTGGTCCCAAGGCTGCGGAAGGCGCGGGCTGAACGTGGCCAAACGCACCGACCTCGAGAGCATCCTCATCATCGGCGCCGGGCCGATCATCATCGGGCAGGCGTGTGAGTTCGATTATTCTGGAGCTCAAGCGTGTAAGGCCCTGAAAGAAGAGGGTTATCGGGTCATCCTGGTGAACTCCAACCCGGCCACGATCATGACCGATCCGGAAAGCGCGGACTCGATCTACATCGAGCCCATCAATTGGCGCACCATCGAGCGCATCATCGACAAGGAGCGCCCGAGTGCGCTGCTCCCCACCATGGGCGGGCAGACCGCGCTCAACACCGCGCTCGACCTGGTGCGCGAAGGGGTGCTCGAGAAGTTCAACGTCGAAATGATCGGCGCTTCGCAGCGCGCCATCGACATGGCGGAGGATCGGGAGCTGTTCCGCCGCGCCATGTCCGACATCGGTCTGGAGACGGCGCGGGCGCGCATCGCCCATAGCATGGAAGAGGCGCTTGCCGTCCAGGCCGAGATCGGTTTCCCCACGGTCATCCGGCCCTCCTTCACCCTGGGCGGCAGCGGCGGGGGCATCGCCTACAACCGCGAGGAGTTCGAGGAAATCGTGGCGCGCGGGCTCGACGCCTCGCCGACCAACGAGGTGCTGCTCGAGGAATCGGTGATCGGTTGGAAAGAGTACGAGATGGAGGTGGTCCGCGACCGCAACGACAACTGCATCATCGTGTGCTCCATCGAGAATGTGGATCCGATGGGGGTTCATACCGGCGATTCCATCACCGTGGCGCCCGCCCAGACGCTGACCGACCGCGAGTATCAGCGTCTGCGCGACGCCTCGATCGCCGTGCTGCGCAAGATCGGCGTGGACACCGGCGGCTCCAACGTGCAATTCGCGGTCAATCCGGACGACGGACGGGTGCTGGTGATCGAGATGAATCCGCGCGTGTCGCGCTCCTCGGCGCTGGCCTCCAAGGCCACCGGGTTCCCCATCGCGAAGATCGCCGCCAAGCTCGCGGTGGGCTACACGCTCGATGAGCTCAAGAACGAGATCACGGGGGGCGGCACGCCGGCGTCGTTCGAGCCGACCATCGATTACGTGGTCACCAAGATCCCGCGCTTCACCTTCGAGAAGTTCCCGGGCGCCAACACCCGTCTCACCACCCAGATGAAGTCGGTGGGCGAGGCCATGGCCATCGGCCGCAGCTTCCAGGAATCCTTTCAGAAGGCGCTCAGGAGCCTGGAGCTCGGCTACGACGGATTCGACGAGCAGCTCACCCTGCCTTTGAACGAGGAGGCCGAGCGACAAGCTCTCCTACGAGCTTCGCTGGCCCGGCCCGGCCCGGATCCTGTACGTCGCCGACGCGTTCGGAGCCGGCTGGACGCTCGAGCAGGTGTTCGACGCCACCAAGATCGATCCCTGGTTCCTGTCGCAGATCGAGGACCTGGTCCGGGAGGAGGCACGGCTGCGCGAGGAGGGCTTCGACAGCCTGGAGCTCCCACGGCTGCGGTCGTTGAAACGCAAGGGATTTTCCGATGCCCGCATCGGGCATCTGGTGGCGCGCCAGGAGCATGACGTGCGCAGCAGGCGGCGCAAGCTCGGCCTGCACCCGGTCTACAAGCGCGTGGACACCTGCGCCGCGGAGTTCTCGACCTCGACGGCCTATCTGTACTCGACCTACGAAGAGGAATGCGAGGCCAATCCCACCACCCGGCGCAAGATCATGATTCTGGGCGGCGGCCCCAACCGCATCGGCCAGGGGATCGAGTTCGATTACTGCTGCGTGCACGCGGCCATGGCGCTCTCCGAGGACGGCTTCGAGACCATCATGGTGAACTGCAATCCGGAGACGGTCTCCACCGACTACGACACCTCGGACCGGCTCTACTTCGAGCCGCTGACCTTCGAGGATGTCATGGAGATCATCGAGAAGGAGAAGCCCGAAGGGGTCATCGTGCAGTACGGCGGCCAGACGCCGTTGAAGCTGTCGCGGGCGCTCGCGGCGGCCGGCGCGCCGATCGTCGGCACGACGCCCGACAGCATCGACATCGCCGAGGACCGCGAGCGTTTCCAGAAGCTGGTCGCGAGCTTGAAGCTCAAGCAGCCGGCCAACGCGTCCGCCCGCACCGAGGAGCAGGCCGTGATCATGGCGCGCGAGGTCGGCTTCCCGCTGGTGGTGCGTCCGAGCTACGTGCTCGGCGGTCGCGCCATGGAGGTGGTGTTCAACGAGGACGACCTGCGTCAATACATGACCGACGCCGTGAAGGTGTCGAACGACAGTCCGGTGCTGCTCGATCGATTCCTCGACCTCGCGATCGAGGTGGACGTGGACGCGGTGAGCGACGGCGAGAACGTGCTCATCGGCGGCATCATGGAGCACATCGAGCAGGCCGGCGTGCACTCCGGCGATTCGGGGTGCTCGCTGCCGCCCAACGGGCTGTCGCTCGAGACGCAGGAAGAGCTGCGGGCGCAGACGCGCAAGCTCGCCAAGGCGCTCAACGTGGTCGGCCTGATGAACATCCAGTTCGCGATCCAAAGCGGCGTCATCTACATCCTGGAGGTCAATCCCCGCGCCTCGCGGACCGTGCCGTTCGTCTCCAAGGCGACGGGCATTCCGCTCGCCAAGGTCGCGGCGCGCGTCATGACCGGCAAATCGCTCGCCGCGCAGGGGCAGACGGTCGGGCGCATCCCGCCCTATTTCTCGGTCAAGGAGGCCGTGTTTCCCTTCATCAAGTTCCCGGAGGCCGATCCGATCCTGGGGCCCGAGATGAAGTCCACCGGCGAGGTCATGGGCACGGGCTCAACCTTCGGCGAGGCGTACGCGAAGGCACAGGCGGCCTCGGGGGTGATCCTGCCGACCCGCGGGCTTTGCTTCGTGAGCGTGCGGGATCGCGACAAGCCGGGGGCGGTGCAGCTCGCGCAAATGCTGATCGCGCGCGGCTTCGAGATCGCCGCCACCGGCGGGACCGCCACGGTGCTGGAGGAGGCGGGGATCGTCTGCCGCCGGGTCAACAAGGTGCGTGAGGGTCGCCCTCACGTCGTCGATATGATAAAAAATGACGAGGTAGCCCTGATCGTCAACACGACGGAGGGCAAACAGGCGGTGCGCGAGTCGCGCTCCATTCGCCGCGAGGCGGTCGCACGCAGGGTGACCTACTACACCACCGTGGCCGGCGCCCGCGCCACCTGCGATGCGCTCGATCATTTGGGCGACATCGAGGTCAATCGACTGCAGGATCTGCACAAGGAATTGGCTTGAAACGAACTCCGATGACACTGCGCGGCGCGGAGCGCCTGCGGCAGGAGCTCAGACAATTGAAGAGCGAGGCGCGCCCGAACGTCATCAAGGCGATCGCCGAGGCGCGCGCACACGGCGATTTGTCGGAGAACGCCGAATATCATGCGGCCCGCGAACAGCAAAGCTTCATCGAGGGACGCATCAACGAGATCGAGGGCCGCCTGTCGAACGCAGAGGTCATCGACGTGACCAAGTTGAATGCGAGCGACCGGGTGGTGTTCGGCTCGACCGTCGAAGTCGAGGATCAGGAAGGCGGCGCCAAGCTCGTCTATCAGCTGGTCGGCGATGACGAGGCGGACATCAAGAATGGGCTGCTCTCGGTCTCCTCGCCCATCGCGCGCGCGCTGATCGGCAAGTCCGAGGGCGATGTGGTCGACGTGAAGGCGCCCGGCGGCACCAAGAGCTACGAGATCGTCTCGGTCCGCTACGTTTGACGCGCGCGAGTGGTTAACCTTTTTCGCGTGCTTCTGGTCTTATGGGCGGGAAGTCTCTGGTCGCTCGCGGCCTGGGTGACTCCGACCTTGTTTTTCGCGCAGAGCGACCGCCATCTGGCGGGGATCCTCGCGGCGCGCTTGTTCAGCATCGAGACCTATCTGGGCCTCGCCGTGGCGGCGCTGGCACTGCTCCTGCCGGGGCGCAGCCGCATGGGCGGGGTGTATGTCGCCGCGGCGCTCCTGGCGGTGAACGAATGGGTGCTGAAGCGGTTCATGGAGGCGGCGCGCGCGCATGGAACGGCGGGCGGCCTCGGTTTCGGCGCCTGGCACGGTGTGTCCTTCATCCTCTACATCGCCGCGTGCCTGGGCGTTTTGCTAGTGATCTGGAAGCAGCACTTTCGCTAAGCCCTCGCCCCTCCGATAGAACACCCCGACATGTCCGATGCGCTGCACGATGACGGCCGATGTGCGCCGCGCCAATTCGTCCAGGGCGGCTTCCCGCTCGGCGCGCTCGCCGACCCGGGCGCTCACCTTGACGAGCTCGTGATCCTTGAGCGCCCGATCGAGCTCGTTGACGACGCCGTCCGTGAGCCCGGCATTACCCAAGAGGACGAGCGGATGCAGCGGATGCGCAAGCCGGCGAAGGTGTTTCTTTTGCTTCTCGGAAAGTGCCATGGCCGTCATTATAGGGGTCTCGATCACCGACATGCCCAAACGAACCAAGAGTAGTGCGCGCTGGCTCGCCGAGCACGCGAGCGACGAATTCGTCAAGCGGGCGAAGGCGGAGGGCTGGCGCTCGCGCGCGGTGTTCAAGCTGGCCGAAATCCAGGAGCGGGAGAGGCTGCTCAAGCCCGGGATCCGCTGTGTCGACCTGGGCGCCGCGCCCGGAGGCTGGAGCCAGTACGCCGCGCGCATCGTCGGGGGCTCGAGCCGCATCGTCGCCACCGACATCCTCGCCATGGACGAGATTCCCGGGGTCGAGTTCGTGCAGGGCGACTTTCGCGAGGACAGCGTCGTCGAGCAGGTGCTGGCCGCGGTGGGCTCGGAAAAGGTCGATCTTGTATTGTCCGACATGGCCCCCAATATGGCTGGAATCGACGCGGTTGATCAGCCAAGATCGATGTACCTCGCGGAATTGGCGCTGGAATTCGCCGATCGTGTGCTGGTCCCCGGGGGCGATGCCCTCATCAAGCTGTTCCAGGGGGCGGGTTTCGATGAGATCGTGCGCGAGGCCCGGCGGCGGTACGGGCGGGTCCTGACGAAAAAGCCGAAGGCGTCACGAACCCGAAGTCCCGAGATCTACCTGTTGGCGCGGCAGTTTGGGATGGTGTAAGTTCGATGAGCCATTCCAGGCCTCGAGGAATGGAACGCGGGACGGGTTCTTTTGTCGTAATATGATTGCGGCCGTAGGTGAAACTTGAACGATTTGACCAAACAGATTCTCTTGTGGGTCGCACTGGCCGTCATCCTGCTCGCGATTTTCAGCCAGTTCGGGATGCGCACGGGCCAGCCCCAGACCATCGATTACTCGCAGTTCCTGACTGACGTCAAGAGCAACAACGTCGACTCGGTGACGTTCAAAGGCGAGATCATCGAGGGCAAGAAGCGCGACGGCAACCCGTTCGTCGTCTACAACCCCGAGACCAGCAACAGCGCGCTGATCGGCCTTTTGAGCGGCCAGGGCGTCAAATTTCGCGGCGAGCCCCCGAAACAGCAATCGGTGCTCCTGCAGCTGCTCATATCCGCCTTCCCCATCCTGATCTTGATCGGCTTCTGGGCCTACTTCATGCGCCAGATGCAGGGCGCCTCCGGCGGCCGGGGGGCCATGTCCTTCGGCAAGAGCCGCGCGAGGCTCCTGGGTGAGGACCAGGTCAACATCACGTTTGCGGACGTGGCGGGCGTCGAAGAGGCCAAGCAGGAAGTGGTCGAAATCGTCGACTTCCTGAAAGATCCCGGCAAGTTCCAGAAACTTGGCGGCAAGATCCCGAAGGGTGTGCTCATGGTGGGGTCCCCCGGCACGGGTAAGACCTTGTTGGCCCGGGCGATCGCCGGCGAGGCCAAAGTGCCGTTTTTCACCATATCCGGCTCGGATTTCGTGGAAATGTTCGTCGGCGTGGGCGCTTCGCGCGTGCGCGACATGTTCGAGCAGGCCAAGAAGCATGCCCCCTGCATCATCTTCATCGATGAGATCGATGCCGTCGGCCGCCACCGCGGCGCGGGTTTGGGCGGCGGCCACGACGAGCGTGAACAGACCTTGAACCAGTTGCTGGTCGAGATGGACGGCTTCGAGGGCAACGAGGGCATCATCGTCATCGCGGCGACCAATCGTCCCGACGTGCTCGATCCGGCGCTCCTGCGGCCGGGCCGGTTCGACCGCCAGGTCGTGGTGCCGCTGCCGGATGTGCGCGGCCGCGAACAAATCCTCAAAGTCCATATGCGCAAGGTGCCGCTCGGCGACAACGTCAAGCCCTCGGTGATCGCGCGGGGCACCCCCGGCTTCTCGGGGGCGGATCTGGCGAATCTCGTGAACGAGGCCGCCCTGTTCGCGGCCCGGGGCAACAAGCGCTCCGTGACCATGGAGGAGTTCGAGCGCGCGAAGGACAAGATCATGATGGGCGCGGAACGCCGCTCCATGGTCATGACCGAGGAAGAGAAGCGCAACACCGCTTATCACGAATCGGGCCACGCCATAGTCGGCCTGTCCGTGCCCGAACATGACCCGGTTTACAAGGTCACCATCATCCCGCGCGGCCGTGCGCTCGGCGTGACCATGTTCCTGCCGGAACAGGACCGCTACAGCACCAGCAAGCGCCAGCTCGAGAGCCGTATCGCGACGCTGTTCGGCGGCCGCGTGGCCGAAGAGCTGGTGTTCGGCCCCGATGCGGTCACCACGGGCGCTTCCAACGACATCGAGCGGGCGACCGAGCTCGCCCGCAACATGGTCACGCGCTGGGGCCTGTCGGACCGCTTGGGCCCACAAACCTACAGCGAAGAATCGGGTGAGGTATTCCTCGGACGCAGTGTCACGCAACACAAGCAGGTGTCCGATGTCACCGCACACGTGATCGACGAAGAGGTTCGCCGAGTCATCGACAGCAATTATCAGCGTGCGTACAAGATCATCCAGACCAACATGGACAAGCTGCAGATCATGTCCGAGGCGTTAATCAAGTACGAGACCATCGACGAGGAACAGATCAAGGACATCATGGAAGGCCGCGTACCGCGTCCGCCCCGTGATTGGGACGACTCGGCGACGCCGACCGCGCGCGGCCAGGGACCCGCGGCCGAAAAACCCACCACGCCGCTCGTCAGTCCGGCGGGACAGCACTAAACCGCGGCGCTGCGGGCAAGCAAGCGTCGCCGCGCCTCGAGAGGGCGCAGCAAGTGGCCGATGCGCTGGCAATGCCGACATAGACTCCTCGACTTGACGCGCCCCGCGGTCATGGGCGTGCTCAATGTCACCCCGGATTCCTTCTCGGACGGCGGCCGTTATACGGATATCGAGGCGGCGCTCGAGCGCGCGCGCTGCATGGTGGCGGAGGGTGTGTCCATCATCGATGTGGGCGGAGAATCCACACGTCCCCGCTCGACGGGAGTCGACGCCGCGACCGAGCTCGCCCGGGTCGTTCCGGTCATCGCCCGCATCGCGGCCGAGCTCGATGTCGCCATCTCCATCGATACCAGCAAGCTCGAGGTCATGACCGCGGCCGTGCAGGCCGGCGCCTGCATCGTGAACGATATCCGTGCGTTGCGCGCGCCCGGCGCGCGCGAGTGGGCCGCCGGCGCCGGAGTCGGCGTGTGCCTCATGCACATGCAGGGGCAGCCGCTCACCATGCAGGACAACCCGGATTATCGGGACGCGGTCGGCGAGGTCATCAGCTTCCTGATCGAACAGCGGGCGGCCTGCCTCGCCGCGGGCATTGCCGCCGACGCCGTGGCATTCGATCCGGGGCTGGGGTTCGGCAAGCGACACGAGGATAACTTGGCGCTGTTGAAGAATTTGTCGCATCTTGCGGCCTTGGGCTCGCCGCTGCTCGTCGGGGTCTCGCGCAAGAGCACGATCGGCCGGGTATTGGGTCGAGCTCCCGCCGAACGCCTGCCCGGCGGGTTGGCGCTCGCCGCGTGGGCCGTGGGCGCCGGTGCGCGCATCGTGCGAACGCACGATGTCGCGGCCACGCGCGATGCCATACTCATGGTGGACGCAGTCATGCAGGGGAGATGCCATTGAGCGATTATTTCGGGACGGACGGGGTGCGCGGCCGGGTCGGCGAGCCGCCGATGACGGTGGATTTCGCGCTCAAGCTGGCGAGCGCCGCCGCCCGCATTCTGGCGCCGTCGGGAGGCCGCGTGCTCATCGGCAAGGACACCCGCGTCTCGGGCTACATGTTCGAATCCGCGCTCGAGGCGGGCTTCGTCGCTGCCGGCGTCGACGTGCTGCTGATCGGCCCGCTGCCGACGCCGGGCATCGCCTATATGACGCAGCGATTGGGGTGTAATTTCGGGGTCGTCATCTCAGCCTCCCACAATGGCTACGAGGACAACGGCATCAAGTTCTTCGACGGCAACGGCAGCAAGTTGTCGGATCAGCTGGAGAGCCGGATCGAGCGCCTGCTGGACAGCCCCGTGGTGACGCGGGAATCGCAGCGCCTGGGCAAGGCGGTGCGCACCGACAGGAGCCGCACCCAGTATCAGGAGTTCTGCGCCTCGACGATCCCGGCCGGTATGACGCTCGAGGGCTTCAAGATCGTGGTGGACTGCGCGAACGGCGCGGGCTACAAGGTGGCGCCGCGGGTTTTCGCCGATCTCGGCGCCGAGATCGTGCCGATCGGCTGTTCTCCGAACGGCCGCAACATCAACGATGGATGCGGATCCACGCACACGGAGCTGCTGCAGCTCACCGTGCCGGGAGTGCGTGCGCACGTCGGCATTGCGCTCGATGGCGACGGTGACCGGGTCATGTTGGTGGATGCCCTGGGGCGCTGCGTGGATGGCGACCAGCTCCTGTTCGTGCTCGCGCGCGCGCGCCGCGATGCCGGCATTCTCGAGGGTCCGGTGGTCGGCACGGTGATGAGCAACCTCGGCCTGGAGCAATCGCTCGCCGAGCTCGGCATTGCGTTTCGCCGCGCCCAGGTCGGCGATCGCCATGTGCTCGCCATGCTGCAGGAGGTGGGCGGAACGCTCGGCGGCGAGACATCCGGCCATATCCTGTGTCTGGACAAGA
The DNA here is from genome assembly GCA_963748995.1 of uncultured Gammaproteobacteria bacterium. GTDB lineage: Bacteria > Pseudomonadota > Gammaproteobacteria > Steroidobacterales > Steroidobacteraceae > Bog-1198. Next base: position 12,708 of record CAVVKU010000024.1, read on the forward strand.
CGACGACGGGCGATGGCATGATCAGCGCGCTGCAGGTCCTGGCGGTGATGAAGAACACCGGCGCAGGGCTCGCCGAGCTCTGCGCGCCGATGCCCAAATATCCCCAGGTGCTGTTGAACGTTCGGGTGGCCCGACGCTTCGATCCCATGGAGAATCCGAGCGTCGCGGACACTGTCGCCGCCGTGGAGCGATCATTCAAAGGGCGGGGGCGCATCGTGCTGCGGGCCTCCGGCACGGAACCCCTGATTCGCGTCATGGTCGAGGGTCATGATGCCAAGTTGGTGAAGCGGGGGGCGGGCGAGATCGCCGCCGCGGTGGAGGCGGTGGCAGCCAAGCCCGCGGCGTAAGCTTTCAGGCCAGGGCTTGCAGTTACCGGCCCGCGCGGCTACTCTTCGCCGCCTTTCCGGCAGGGCCTTTTGGTCCCATGGGGTTGGCTATGCGTCGTCCGGTGGTCGCTGGTAATTGGAAAATGCATGGATCGCGGGCCGCCAATGAGACGTTGCTCGCCGATCTCGCGGAACGCCTGAACTCAGACTGGCAGACGGATGTCGTGGTGTTCCCCCCATACGTCTATCTCGCCGACGCCGTACGCACGCTGGAGGGGACGGATGTCGGGGTGGGCGCGCAGGATGTGTGCGCCGAGCCCACGGGTGCGTTCACCGGGGAAGTTGCGGCCGCCATGCTCAAGGATGTCGGATGCAGGTATGTGATCGTCGGGCACTCGGAGCGGCGGCGTCTCTACCACGAGGATGACGTGCTGGTGGCGCGCAAATTCGGGGCGGCGCTCAAGGCGGGTCTCACGCCCGTGCTGTGTGTCGGGGAATCCTTGGAGGAGCGGGAAGGGCACCACACGGAGGCGGTGGTCGCGCGTCAGCTCGATGCCGTGATCGCGATGAACGGCGTGTCGACTCTCGGCGAGGCGATTCTCGCCTACGAGCCGGTCTGGGCCATCGGCACGGGACGAAATGCCTCGCCCCAACAGGCGCAGGCGGTTCATCATTACCTGCGCAGCCGGATTGCCGCGCAAGATGCTAAACTAGGAAGTCGTGTCCGCATTCTGTACGGCGGGAGCGTCAAGGCCTCGAACGCGGCGGAGCTGCTCTCGATGCCCGACGTGGACGGCGGTTTGGTGGGCGGCGCCTCGTTGAGCGCCGATGAATTTCTTCAGATATGCGCGGCCGCTGCCGCGCGACATTGAGAGATCGAGATGCTGCGTAGTTTCATCCTCGGAGTGCACATACTGCTGGCGCTGATGATCATCGGTCTCGTGCTCGTGCAGCGCGGTAAAGGCGCGGAGGCGGGTGCGGGGTTTGGATCCGGCGCGTCGGGCACGGTATTCGGCGCACGCGGCACGGCGACGTTGTTCTCGAAGCTGACCGCGATATTCGCGGGGCTTTTTTTCGTGACCAGCTTGACGCTTGCGTACCTGGGGACGCGCTCGCCGGCCGAGGCGACTTCGGTGCTCGAACGGGCTGCGCAGGCCGCGGCGGCAGCGCGCAGCGCGACGCCTCCCGCGACGAGCGCTCCTGCCGGAGCGGTGACGCTGCCCGGAAGCGCCGCCCCCGCCGCATCGGCGCCGCCGGGCTCGCAGCCTGCGACGGCGCCGCCCGCGGAGCCTGCACCGAGCGACAAGAAATAGGTATTTGAAGTTACTGTGAGTTACGAAGCCGACGTGGCGGAATTGGTAGACGCGCTAGTTTGAGGGGCTAGTGGGGCAACCTGTGCCGGTTCGAGTCCGGCCGTCGGCACCATTTTTGATGAGGACGAACATCTCTTTCAGGTGAACGCGGGCGCGCGTGCCTGATATACTTGTGGGCTACCGCCCAAGTCACCTGACATCAACGATGTTGCGACAATATTTACCGATATTGATCTTCATGGGATTGGCCGGGGGCCTCGGCATCGTGCTGTTCACGCTCGGGTGGATCGCCGGCCCGCGTCGCCCCGATCCCGAGAAATTGTCGCCTTACGAGTGCGGCTTCGAGGCCTTCGAAGATTCGCGCATGCGCTTCGACGTGCGTTATTACCTGGTCGCGATCATCTTCATCGTGTTCGATCTGGAGATCGCCTTCTTCTTTCCGTGGGCCGTGTCGCTCAAGGCCACCGGCACGTTCGGCCTCGTCTCCATGCTGATCTTCGCGTTGGTGCTCGTGGTGGCGCTCGTATACGACTACCGGCGAGGAGCGCTCGAATGGGATTAGAAGCGGCGACTGCCGATGCCGGCCCGGCGCGCGGCTTCGAAGTCACCACCGTCGACCAGCTCATCAACTGGGCGCGAACCGGTTCGCTCTGGCCGATGACGTTCGGTCTCGCCTGCTGCGCCGTCGAAATGATGCATGCGGGCGCGGCACGCTACGACCTCGACCGGTTCGGGGTGGTGTTCCGCCCGAGCCCGCGCCAGTCCGACGTGATGATCGTCGCAGGCACCCTGGTCAACAAGATGGCGCCTGCGCTTCGCAAGGTGTACGACCAGATGGCCGAGCCGCGCTGGGTCATTTCCATGGGCTCCTGCGCGAATGGCGGCGGCTATTACCATTATTCCTATGCCGTGGTGCGCGGATGCGACCGCATCGTGCCGGTCGATGTCTACGTGCCGGGCTGTCCTCCCACGGCGGAGGCGCTGCTCTACGGCATCATTCAGCTGCAGAACAAGATCCGGCGCAACAAGGCCATCATCCGATGAGTGACGACGGCGGTTCCGCGGCTGCCCCGTCAGTCCCGACGGGGCTGGAGCGCCTCGCGGCGCTCGTCGAAGCCGCGTTGCCGGGGAAACTCGCCCGCACCGCAAATCATGCCGGCGAGCTCACCTACGAGGTCCGGCCGGGCGATCTCCTGGAGAGCGCGACGGTGTTGCGCGATCGATCCGGACTCGAGTTCCAGATGTGCATGGATGTCTGCGGGGTCGACTACCTGGAGCATGGTCGCGCGGAATGGAAGACCGAGCACGCCACCGTTTCCGGGTTCAGCCGCGGGGTCGTGCGCGGCCTGTCGGGCGGCGGGGACGAGAAGCCGGGACGCCGCTTCGCCGTGGTATATCACCTCCTGTCGATCTCGCAGAATCAGCGTTTGCGCCTGAAGGTGTACTGCGAGGATGACGTGCAGCCTGCGGTGGATTCCGTGGCGCCGATCTGGGCCGGTAGCGACTGGTTCGAGCGCGAGGCCTTCGATCTGTTCGGGATCATGTTCAAGGGTCACCCCGACCTTCGTCGTCTGCTCACCGACTACGGCTTCATCGGCCATCCGTTCCGCAAGGATTTCCCGTTGTCGGGCAACGTCGAAGTGCGCTACGACCCGGAAAAGCGCCGCGTCGTCTATCAGCCGGTGACCATCGAGCCGCGCGTTCTGGTGCCCAAGGTGATCCGCCATGACAACCGCTACGATCCGCAGCTCACCAACGCACCCGTCGATGATTGCCGCGAAACCCAATGGCTGAGCGATAAAGTGCCCGAGATACGCAATTTCACCATGAATTTCGGGCCGCAGCATCCGGCTGCGCACGGCGTGCTGCGCCTGGTGCTCGAGATGGACGGCGAGACCATCCAGAAGGCCGACCCGCATATCGGCCTTCTGCATCGCGCCACGGAGAAGCTTGCCGAAAGCAAGCCGTTCAACCAATCGATCGGCTACATGGACCGGCTCGATTACGTGTCCATGATGTGCAACGAGCACGCCTACGTCATGGCGATCGAGAGGCTGCTCAAGATCGAGCCGCCGATCCGCGCGCAGTACATCCGGGTGATGTTCGACGAGATCACCCGCATTCTGAACCATCTGATGTGGCTCGGCGCGCACGCGCTCGACATCGGGGCGATGACCGTATTCCTTTATTGCTTCCGCGAGCGTGAGGACCTGATGGACTGCTACGAGGCGGTGTCGGGAACGCGCATGCACGCGACCTACTACCGGCCGGGCGGCGTGTACCGGGATCTGCCCGACCTCATGCCGAAGTATCAATACTCGCAGTGGCGCAGCAACAAGGATGTGGATCGCCTGAACGAGCGCCGCTCCGGGGGCTTGATCGATTTCATCGCGGATTTCGTGGCCCGCTTTCCCGCCTGCATCGACGATTACGAGACGCTGCTCACCGACAACCGCATCTGGAAGCAGCGCACCGTGAACATCGCGGTGGTGAGCCCGGAGCGGGCCATGCAGCTCGGGTTCTCGGGCCCGATGCTGCGCGGCTCCGGGGTCGAATGGGACCTTCGCAAAAAGCAGCCGTACGACGTGTACGATCGAATGGACTTCGACATCCCGGTCGGCCTCAACGGCGATTGCTACGACCGCTATCTGGTGCGCGTCGAGGAGCTGCGCCAGTCGACCCGCATCATCGAACAGTGCGTGAAGTGGCTGAAGGAGAATCCGGGGCCCGTGATGCTCGACGATCGCAAGGTGCGTCCGCCGCGCCGCGAGGAAATGAAGGGCGACATGGAATCCCTCATTCATCACTTCAAGTTGTTCACCGAAGGCTATTGCGTCCCGGAAGGCGAGGTGTACGCCGCGGTCGAGGCGCCCAAGGGCGAGCTCGGCGTCTATCTGGTTTCGGACGGGGCGAACAAGCCGTATCGGATGAAGGTGCGGGCGCCGGGATTTGCGCATCTGGCGGCGCTCGATGAAATGGTGCGCGGTCACATGCTCGCCGACGTGGTGGCGGTGATCGGGACGCAGGACATCGTGTTCGGCGAGATAGACCGATGACTACTGTGCAATTATCCGATCACGTCCGTCAGGAGATCGATCACTGGCTGGCCAAGTTCCCGCCGGACCGGCGCCGTTCCGCGGTGATCTCCGCGCTGCATGCCGTGCAGCACGAGAACAAAGGCTATCTCACCCCCGCTCTGATGGACGCAGTTGCCGAGTACATCGGCCTGCCGCCGATCCAGGTGTACGAAATTGCGACTTTTTACTCCATGTTCGAGACCAAACCCGTGGGGCGCCATCATGTCTCGGTGTGCACGAACATTTCCTGCATGCTGCGCGGCGCCTTCGACGTGGTCGAGCGGGTCGAGAAGAAGCTCGGCATCAAGACGGGCGAGAGCACTCCCGACGGCCGCATCTACCTGAAGCGCGAGGAAGAGTGCCTGGCCGCGTGCACCGGTGCGCCGATGATGATGGTCGATCACGTTTATCACGAGAATCTGACGCCCGCGAGCATCGACAAGATCCTGGATGACCTCACATGAGCTACGAGCAGAATTTTGTGTTGTTCGAGGCGCTCAAGCACGAGCGTCCCTGGACGCTCGAGGGCTATCGCAAGTTCGGCGGCTACGAGGCCTGGGAAGCCGTCCTGCGTGACAAGACGCCGCGCGAGAAGATCATCGACGAGGTCAAGGCCTCGGGACTTCGCGGCCGGGGCGGCGCAGCGTTCCCCACCGGGGTGAAATGGAGCTTCATGCCGCGAAGCTCGCCGGTGCAGAAATACGCGGTGTGCAACTCGGATGAATCCGAGCCCGGCACCTGCCACGACCGCGACATCCTGCGCTACAACCCGCATTCGGTGATCGAGGGGATGGCCATCGGCGGCTACGCGATGACCGCGACCGTCGGCTACAACTACATCCGCGGCGAGTTCATGGCCGAGCCCATCCCGCGCTTCGAGGCGGCGCTCAAGGAGGCCTACGACGCCGGTCTTCTCGGCAAGAACATCAAGGGGTCCGGTGTCGATTTCGACCTGCACATGTTCGTCGGCGCCGGCGCCTATATCTGCGGCGAGGAGACGGCGCTGCTCGAGTCGCTCGAGGGCAAGCCCGGCAAGCCGCGCTTCAAGCCGCCGTTTCCCGCGAATTTCGGCCTGTTCGGCAAACCGACCACCATCAACAACACCCAGAGCTACGCCTCGGTGCCTACCATCATGCGCAGGGGCGCGGCCTGGTTCGCGGGCCTCGGGCCGCCGAACTCCGGCGGCACGCTCATTTTTTCGGTGTCGGGACACGTCGCCAAGCCCCTGAACATCGAGCTGCCGCTCGGCATCCCCTTCAAGGACCTGCTCGAGCTCGCCGGCGGAGTGTGGAAGGGCCGCAAGCTCAAGGCCGTCATCCCCGGCGGATCGTCCTGCCCCGTGGTGCCGGGCGACGTCATGATGGCGACCAACATGGACTACGACTCGGTCAAGAAGGCGGGCTCCTCCATCGGCACCGGGGCCGTGATCGTCATGGATGAGACCACCTGCATGGTGCGGGCGCTCGAGCGACTCGCGCGGTTCTATTACTCCGAGTCCTGCGGTCAGTGCACGCCCTGCCGCGAGGGCACGGGCTGGCTCGATCGGATGCTCAATCGGATCATTGCGGGCCAGGGCCGGAGCGAGGATTTGGGCCTGCTTCTCGATGTCGCGAATCGCATCGAGGGCCACACGATCTGCGCGCTCGGCGATGCGGCGGCATGGCCGGTGCAAAGTTTCCTGAAACATTTCAGGCATGAGTTTCAGTACATGATCGAGCACAAGGGCCGCTCGATCGTCGAAGGCCAGCCGGCGGCGTCAGCGCCGGCGGCGGCCTGAACAAGGGCGCACGATGAGCGACGATCTGGTCAATATCGAAGTCAACGGGATCCCGTTGAAAGCGCGCAAGGGCGCCATGATCATGCAGGTCACGGACGCAGCCGACGTGTACATCCCGCGATTCTGCTATCACGCCAAGCTCACCGTCGCCGCCAACTGCCGCATGTGCCTGGTCGAGGTGGAGAAAGCGCCGAAGCCCATGCCCGCCTGCGCAACGCCCGTCATGGAAGGCATGAAGGTGTTCACGCGCTCGCCGAAGGCGGTCGCCGCGCAGCGCGCCACCATGGAATTTTTGCTCATCAATCATCCGCTCGATTGCCCGATCTGCGATCAAGGGGGTGAGTGCGAGCTTCAGGACCTCGCGATGGGCTACGGGCGCGACATCTCGCGCTTCTCCGAGCGCAAGCGCGTGGTGAAGGACAAGAACATCGGGCCGTTGGTCTCGACCGACATGACCCGCTGCATCCAGTGCACGCGCTGCGTGCGCTTCGGGCAGGAGGTTCAGGGGTTCCCGCAGCTCGGCACCACCGGACGCGGCGAGCACATGCAGATCGACACGTACATCGAGCAGAGCCTGGACCACGAGCTGTCCGCCAACATCATCGATCTGTGCCCCGTGGGCGCGCTCAACAACAAGCCGTTTCGCTATCGCGCGCGCGCCTGGGAGATGACGCAGCGTGCGCTGGTGTCGCCGCACGATGCCTTCGGCACCAACCTCTATGGCCACGTGCTGCGCGGCAGGATGATGCGGGTGGTGCCGCGCGAGAACGAGGAGGTCAACGAGACCTGGATCGCCGACCGCGACCGCTTCGGATTCGAGGGCATGTATTCGCCCGACCGCGCCACCCAGCCGATGGTGCGCGTCGGCGGCGTGCTGCAGCCCGTCGATTGGGAGGTCGCGTTGACGGCGGCCGCGGAAGGGCTGCAGAAGGCGGTCGCCGCGCACGGCGCCTCCAGCATCGGGTTCTTGAGCTCGCCGAGCGCCACCGTGGAGGAGATGTTCCTGCTCTCGCAGGTCGCCCGCGGACTCGGCACCCACAACGTCGATCATCGTCTGCGCCAGCTCGATTTCCGGGCGGACGGGGACGAGGCCGCATTCCCGAGCTTGGGGCTTGCCATCGCGCAAGTCGAGGTGCTGGAGGGAGTGCTCGTCATCGGCTCGAATCTGCGCCACGAGATGCCGCTTCTGGCGCATCGCATCCGCAAGGCGGCGGTGAGCCGGGGCGCCAAGGTGGCGTTCCTCAATCCTCGCGAGTTCGAATACCTGTTCCCCGTCGCCGGCTACGGTGCCGAGCCGGACCTGCTCGGCGCTTTGGCGGCCGTGGTTCGCGCGGCCGCGGCGGCGGCGGGCAAGCCCGTCCCGTCGGGCGTACGCGAAGCGGCGGTGAGCGATACGCATCGCTGCCTGGCCGCGGCCCTCGGCCACGGTCAGCGTCATGCGATATTTTTGGGAGCGCTCGCGCAGCGCCATCCCGCGTACGCCGAGATCCGCGCGCTCGCCCGCGCGCTCGCGCAGCTCTCGGGAGCGACTCTGGGGCTCATCACCGACGGCGCCAATTCGGCCGGCGGTTACCTCGCCGGCGCCGTGCCGCATCGCGAGGCCGGCGGCACGGCGGTGGCGGCGCCAGGGCTTGCGGCGCGCGCCATGCTGGAGAACCGGCTCAAGGCCTACGTGCTGTTCGGCGGCATCGATCCGGCGAACGATCTGGCGGGCGCGACGGATGCGCTCGCGGGCGCCGGGTTCGTCATCGCCGCGACCACGCACCTGACCGACAAGCTCCGCGAGGTGGCGCATGTGGTGCTGCCGGTCGGGACCTTCGCGGAAAGCGCCGGCACGTTCGTGAATGTCGAGGGCCGCTGGCAGAGCTGGACCGGCGCGGCGAGCCCGGTGGGCGAGAGCCGGCCGGGGTGGAAGGTATTGCGGGTGCTCGCGAACCTTCTGAACATCCGCGGCGTCGACTACATGAGCTCGGAGGAGGTGCGCGAGGCGCTCAAGAATCTCTGCGGTCCGCGGTTGGCGTCATCGGACAATGCCGTGGGGTCCGAGGCCGGGGGGGCCGGCGGCGCCAAGGCGGCCGGCGCAGACTCGGGCGCGGGCGGCGCGGGCGGCGGCGCGACTCCCTCCTCCGGTCAATGGGTGGACATTCCTCCCTATCAAATCGACGTGCTGGTGCGCGGCTCCGAATCGCTCGCCAAGACCAAGGACGGGCAGGCGGCCCGGGTGGTGCTCTGACCATGTGGCAGTGGGCTCCCATCCGCGACTGGCTGATCGCGCAAATCACCGAATACTGGGCGACGCCGCTCCTGACCGCGGTGCAGATCGGGATCGTGATGGTGTCCCTGATCCTGGTGATGGCGTTTTATACGCTGGCGGAACGCAAGGTGATCGGCTGGATCCAGGCGCGCAGGGGTCCGAACCGCGTCAACCTCTTGTGGATTCCCGGCCTCGCACAGCCGTTCGCGGACGTCTTCAAGCTGATGTTCAAGGAGATCGTGATTCCCGCGGACGCGAACGGATTTCTGTTCCGACTCGCGCCGTTTCTGGCACTGATCCCCTCGCTCGCCATCTGGGCGGTGATCCCGTTCGCGCCCGAGCGCACCTTCGCGAACATCGACGCGGGGCTTCTTTACATCCTGGCCCTCACCTCGATGGGCGTATACGGCATCATCCTCGCCGGCTGGGCGGCCAATTCCAAATACGCGTTCCTCGGGGCGATGCGCTCGGCGGCGCAGATCGTCGCCTACGAAATCGCCATGGGGTTCGCCATGGTGGGCGTACTCATGGCGTCGGGCAGCCTCAACATGGGGGACATCGTCCAGGCGCAGCACGGGGGATGGTTCACGTGGAACTGGAGCTGGCTGTTTCCGCTGATGCTGGTTTATTTCATTTCCGGGGTGGCGGAGACCAACCGGGCCCCGTTCGACGTGGCGGAAGGGGAGTCGGAGATCGTCGCGGGATTCCACGTCGATTACTCGGGCATGGCGTTTGCGCTGTTTTTCATCGCCGAATACGTGAACATGATCCTGATCTCCGCCCTCACGGTGATCTTCTTCTTCGGCGGATGGCTCTCGCCCTTCGATGGCGGTGCCTGGGGCGTGCCCGAATCGTCGCTGCTCGCGCAGCCCGGATTCTTCTGGTTCGGGCTGAAAACCCTGGTGCCGATGTTCACCTTTCTGTGGCTGCGCGCGACATTCCCGCGCTACCGCTACGATCAAATCATGCGCCTCGGTTGGAAGGCGTTGATTCCGGTGACCCTGATCTGGATCGGGGTCGAGATGATCATGGTCTATGCCCATGTGGGTCCGTGGAGGGGCAATGGCTAACGCACGCAGCTTGATCAAGACCTACCTCCTCACGGAGTTGCTGCAGGGCATGTGGGTGACCTGGAAGGGCCTCTGGCAAAAGAAGGTCACCATCAACTATCCGGAGGAGAAGACGCCGCAGAGCACGCGGTTTCGCGGCCTGCACGCGCTGCGCCGCTACCCGAACGGCGAGGAGCGCTGCATCGCGTGCAAGCTCTGCGAGGCCGTGTGTCCGGCGCTCGCGATCACCATCGAGTCGGGTGTCAGCAACGACGGCACGCGCCGCACGACCCGCTACGACATCGATCTTTTCAAGTGCATCTACTGCGGCTTCTGCGAGGAAGCCTGCCCGGTGGACGCCATCGTCGAAACGCGCCTGCACGAATACCACATGGAAAATCGAGGCGAGAACATCATGAGCAAGGACAAGCTACTCGGGATCGGCGAGCGTTACGAGGCCATGATCGCGGCCGATCGCGCCGCCGACGCGCGGTACCGCTGATGTTCGCGTCCATCCTGTTCGTCATATTCTCGGTCGTGCTGATCGGCGCGGCGCTCGGCGTGATCCTGGCGCGGAATCCCGTGCACTGCGCGCTGCTCCTGGTGCTGTGCTTCTTCAACAGCGCCGTGATCTGGCTGATGCTGGATGCGGAATTCCTGGGGATCGTGCTGGTGCTCGTGTATGTGGGCGCCGTCATGGTGCTGTTCCTGTTCGTGGTCATGATGCTCGACATCGATACCGAGCGCTTCCGCAAGGAGCTCGCGGGCTATTGGCCGCTGGCCGTCGCCGTCGCCGGATTCGTGGTGTTCGCCATCATCAACGTGATCGTGGTGCGCAATCTCGGCGGTGCGGACCTGAAGCTCGCTCCGGCGCTGCCGCCGCACTATTCCAACACCCGCGCGCTGGGCGAGGTGCTGTTCACGCGGTACGCCTATCCCGCGCAGCTCGCAGCCGTGATCCTTCTGGTGGCGAGCGTCGCCGCCATCATCCTGACGCTTCGCCGCCGCACCGGCCACAAGCCGCAGAACATCGCCGCGCAGGTCGCCGTCCGCGCCAAGGATCGCGTCCGCCTGGTCAAAATGGCCTCCGGGAAAGGTCCATGATCACTCTCACCCACGTACTCGCACTGTCCGGGATCCTGTTCGCCATCGCGGTCGCCGGCGTCTTCCTGAACCGCAAGAACATCATCGTCCTGTTGATGTGCATCGAGCTCATGCTTCTGGCCGTGAACTTCAATTTCGTCGCGTTCTCGCGCTTCAACGGCGACATCGGCGGCCAGATCTTCGTGTTTTTCATCCTGACGGTCGCCGCGGCGGAATCCGCGATCGGCCTCGCGATCCTGGTGGTCGTATTCCGTGAGCGGCGCAGCATCGACGTTGAAGATCTCGATACGCTTCAGGGCTGAGTCGAAGAAGAGGGTAAGAAGGGACACATGCAGTCGATTTATCTGACGATCGCCCTCGCGCCGCTGGTCGGTGCACTCGCCGCCGGCCTGTTCGGGCGTGCCATCGGTCGGGTGGGTGCGCACACCGTCACGATTGCGGGCGTGGCACTTTCCTTCGGCCTCTCGACCTACGTGCTGTACAAACTGGTGTTCGAGGGCATGGCGCCCTACGACGGCGCGGTGTACACGTGGCTGGTCAGCGATGGGGTGAGGGTCGAGGTCGGATTCCTGATCGACCGGCTGTCCGCGATGATGATGACCGTGGTTACCTTCGTGTCGCTCATGGTGCACGTCTACACCATCGGCTACATGAAGGACGATCCCGGTTACCAGCGCTTCTTCAGCTACATCGCTCTGTTCACCTTCGCGATGTTGATGCTGGTGATGTCGAACAACTTCATGCAGCTGTTCTTCGGGTGGGAAGGCGTCGGCGTCGTGTCCTACCTCTTGATCGGCTTCTGGTACACGCGGCCCACCGCGACTTTCGCGGCCCTGAAGGCGTTCGTGGTCAACCGTATCGGCGATTTCGGGTTCATCCTCGGCATCGCGGCCGTGCTTCGCTATACCGGGTCGCTCGATTACGGCACGGTGTTCGCGCATGCCGGGCAAATCGCCGCCGCACAGGTCCACATCTCGGGCGCAATTGCGTGGCCGGCCATCACCTTCACCTGCATCTGCCTGTTCATCGGCGCCATGGGCAAATCGGCCCAGGTGCCGCTGCACGTGTGGTTGCCGGATTCGATGGAAGGTCCGACGCCGATCTCGGCGCTGATCCATGCGGCCACCATGGTCACCGCGGGCATCTTCATGGTGGCGCGCATGTCGCCGCTGTTCGAGCTGTCGGAGTCCGCGCTGTCGTTCGTGCTGATCATCGGCTCGACCACGGCGTTCTTCATGGGCCTTTTGGGCGTCGTGAACAACGACATCAAGCGCGTGATCGCCTATTCCACGCTTTCCCAGCTCGGCTACATGACCGTCGCCCTGGGCGCCTCAGCCTACGGCGCCGGCATCTTCCATTTGATGACGCACGCCTTCTTCAAGGCGCTTTTGTTCCTGGCGGCGGGCTCGGTGATCATCGGGATGCATCACGAGCAGGACATGCGCAAGATGGGCGGCCTGCGCAAGTACATGCCGATCACGTACTGGACGTTCCTGATCGGTTCGCTCGCGCTGATCGGGTTTCCGGGCACGTCGGGGTTCTTCTCGAAGGACCTGCTGATCGATGCGGTGCACGAGTCGCATCGCTTCGGATCCGGATATGCGTATTTCTGCGTGCTGTCCGGCGTGTTCATCACGGCGCTGTACACCTTCCGGGCGTTCTTCATGACGTTTCATGGGGAGCTGCGCTCGGGGCATGAGCGCCCATGGCGACCATGACCACGGGCCGCCGCACGAGAGCCCTGCGGTGGTGTGGGTGCCGCTGGTGCTGCTGGCGATTCCGTCGGCGCTCATCGGCTGGTTCACCGTCCAGCCCATGCTGTTCGGAGGGTATTTTGGCAGCGCGATTCACGTGCTGCCGGCGAACGACGTGCTGGCGAAGGTCGGCGAGGAGTTCCATGGATCGGGCGCGTTCGCGATATCGGCGATCACGTCGATCCCGCTCTGGCTCGCGCTGTCCGGGATCTTCGTCGCGTGGCTCTTTTTCCTCAAAAAGCCTGCGCTCGCGGATTCGGCCGAGCGCTCCTTCAAGTGGCTGCACACCATTCTCATCAACAAATACGGCTTCGACTGGTTCAACGAGCACGTCATCGCGGCCTTTGCGCGCACGCTGGGCGCTGGATTGTGGAAGGGCGGGGACGAGATCCTGATCGACGGGGCGGTCGTCAACGGCAGCGCGCGCCTGGTCGGCTGGTTCAGCTCGGTGATGCGCTACGCGCAGTCCGGGTACCTCTATCACTACGCGTTCGCCATGATTCTCGGCCTGGCCTCGCTGCTCCTGTGGCTCATCTGGCGGCCTTGACATGAACGACCATCTGCTTTCGATTGTGATCTGGCTGCCCATCGTCGGCGGCATCGTGGTGCTCGGCCTCGGCAACGACCGCGCCGCCGCCGCGAGGTGGGTGTCGCTCGCGATATCGCTCGCGACACTGGCGTTCAGCATTCCGCTGTGGGCGTGGTTCAATACGCGCACTGCTGAAATGCAGTTCGTCGAGCATACCCCGTGGATACCGTCCATCCATGCCGACTACAACATCGGCGTCGACGGGATTTCGATGCCGCTGATCCTCCTGACGACCTTCACCACCGTGCTGATCGTCATCGCCGGCTGGCAGAGCGTCACGAAGCGGGTCAGTCAGTACTTTGCGGCCTTTCTGATCCTCGAAGGATTGATGATCGGCGTTTTCGCCGCACTCGATGCGGCGCTCTTCTATGTGTTCTGGGAGGCGATGCTGCTGCCGATGTTCATCATCATCGGCATCTGGGGCGGTCCGCGGCGCGTCTACGCGACGATCAAGTTCTTCCTGTACACGTTCATCGGCTCGCTCCTCATGCTGGTCGCGCTGATCTACATGTATCTGAAGTCCGGCACCTACGAGATCGCGCTGCTGCAGGGCTTGCCGCTCACTTTGCGGGAGCAGACCTTCATATTCCTCGCGTTCTTCACGGCATTCGCGGTCAAAGTGCCGATGTGGCCGGTGCATACCTGGTTGCCGGATGCCCATGTCGAGGCACCGACCGGCGGCTCGGTGGTGCTGGCCGCCATCATGCTGAAAATGGGCGGGTACGGCTTCCTGCGTTTCTCGCTGCCGATCACTCCGGACGCAAGCCGCGAGCTCGATTGGCTGATGATCGCGCTCTCGCTGATCGCGGTGGTGTACATCGGGTTCGTGGCGCTCGCGCAGCGCGACATGAAGAAGCTGATCGCGTATTCCTCGATCGCGCACATGGGCTTCGTCACCCTGGGCGCGTTCATCGGCTTCCAGATCGTCGCGCACACCGGCAGAACCAGCGGCATCGAGTTCGGATTGGACGGAGCGGTGGTGCAGATGCTGTCGCACGGTCTCGTGTCGGGCGCGATGTTCCTCTGTGTGGGCGTCATGTACGACCGCGTGCACAGCCGCGAAATCAGCGCCTACGGCGGCGTGGCGAACACCATGCCGAAGTTCGCCGCGTTCATGTTGCTGTTCGCGTTCGCCAATTCGGGCGTGCCCGGCACCTCCGGGTTCGTCGGCGAGTTTCTGGTCATCCTGGCGTCGTTCAAGGCCAATGTCTGGTATGCCTTCCTCGCGGGCACCACGCTGATCCTCGGTGCGGCCTACACGTTGTGGCTGGTCAAGCGGGTCATCTTCGGCGACGTCGCGAACGATCACGTGCGCGAGCTCACCGATCTGAACGGGCGCGAGTTCCTGGTGCTTGGGGCGCTCGCCATAGCGGTGCTTCTGGTCGGCCTCTGGCCGGCCCCCTTGCTCGATGCCATGCGTGTCACGACGCAGCATCTGGCGCAGCAGATCCTGGTTTCGAAGATCGTCCCTTAAGCCTGTCGAGTCAGCTATGAACGGTTTCAACGTCGCGGAATTCAATGCAGGCTTGCACTACGCCGAACCGGAGATTTTTCTGGCACTGGCGGCGTGCGGGATCCTCATGCTCGATCTGCTGCTCTCCGACGCGCGCCGCTCGTGGACGGGCGTGCTCTCCGTCATTGCGCTGCTCGTGACCGCCGTATTGGCCGCAATCCAGCCGGTAGGGCAGCGCATCGTCGCGCTCGGCGGCCTGTACGAGCTCGACGGGATGGCGCAGGTCCTGAAGGTGGTCACGCTGCTTGCGGTGGCGGTGGTGTTCGTCTATTCCACCGATTATCTGAAGCGTCGCGCGATCCTGAAGGGCGAGTACTACGTGCTCGGTTTGTTCGCGACCCTGGGGGGCATGACGCTGATTTCGGCCGGCAGCCTGATCACCCTATATATGGGCCTCGAGCTCATGTCGCTCTGCCTGTACGCCATGGTCGCATTCGACCGCGACTCAGGCATAGCGGCCGAATCGGCCGTCAAATACTTCGTGCTCGGTTCCATGGCGTCCGGGACACTTCTCTACGGCATGTCGATCGTGTACGGCGTGACCGGCCACCTCGAGCTCGCCAGCATTGCCCTCGCGGCGCGCTCGGGATACGGCGCGAACATCGGCATGCTCTTCGGCATCGCGTTCATCATCGTCGGCATCGGCTTCAAGCTGGGCGCCGTGCCGTTTCACATGTGGATCCCGGACGTGTACGAGGGATCCCCGACTTGCGTGACTGTGTTCATCGGCACGGCGTCCAAGTTGGCGGCGTTCGCGCTCGCCATGCGGCTGCTGCCCGAGGCACTCGGCGCCTCGCAGCCGGATTGGAGCCAGATGCTGGTGGTGCTCGCGGTGCTGTCGATGGGGATCGGCACGGTGGTCGCGATTGCACAGACCAATCTCAAGCGCATGCTGGCGTATTCCACGATCTCGCACATCGGGTACATCCTGCTCGGGATCCTCGCCGGCACGCAGCAGGGCTACCAGGCGGCGATGTTCTACATGATCAGCTACGTGCTCGTGGCGAGCGGCGCCTTCGGCATGATCCTGCTGCTCGCGCGCCAGGGCTTCGAAGCCGACAAGCTGGTGGACTTCAAGGGACTCAACGCGCGCAGCCCCTGGTTCGCCGGCATGATGGCCATTCTGATGTTCAGCCTGGCGGGAGTGCCTCCCTTCATCGGCTTCTGGGCGAAGTTGGGCGTGATCCAGGCAGTTCTCGGCGTGGGCTATTCGTGGCTCGCCGTGGTCGCCGTGCTGTTCTCGGTGGTCGCCGCTTTCTTCTACCTGCGGGTCGTCAAGCTCATGTATTTCGACGATCCGACCGACAGCACGCAGATCGGTGGTTCGGCGCTGATGCGCACGGTGCTCAGCTTGAATGCGCTCGCGGCCTTCGTGTTGGGAGTGGTGCCGGGGAGTTTGATTGCGCTCTGCCAGCATGTGCTTCCCTAAGGGCGGGTGGCGGCGGCGCTGAAGCCGGTGCCCTTTTTGAGATAAACGGGTATAATGCCGGGCTCGACAAGCGATGAGCAGCGGGGCGCCAGGTTATGGGGGCGACCTGTATTTGTCGAGACTGAGAGTCAACCGAATTCAGGTTGAAAATCAGCTGGTTATCTTCTGGTGCGGGGTGGAGCAGTCTGGCAGCTCGTCGGGCTCATAACCCGAAGGTCGCAGGTTCAAATCCTGCCCCCGCTACCAACTGCATAAGGCCTTAACTGGGCGGATGGTACCCGGAGACATGGGTAACAGTCTGGCCCCGGCCGGGTTTAGGGCACATTCGCCGCGACCTGTCGCGTGGTCATTGCCGACTTGGTCCGGCCAGGCTCCCGTACCATTGCTTCGCGTAAAGGCGCGCGCCTCGCAATCCGTCGAAATCCGAATCCTGAGTCCACAGCGTCGCGCGGTGCCGATGTGCCGTCGCCAGCAATCACGCCGTCTGCCATGGCAATGGCATGCTGGATCGACAGCCGCGCAGCCTCGAGCGCAGTCGCGCGATCTAGATCTACAACGTTCCCTTGTTCCATGACCGCAACGGCTCGCAACGCGCGTCGTCTTCACCCCTTTGCTGGCTGACTCTCTCGAAAACTTCGAACAACGCGAGGGTCGGCACGATCAATGATCGTCTGGCTTCGATCGGCTTTGCGAATATCGCGGCATTTGGTCCGTCGGCCAAGTACTCGAGCCATGCAGAAGAGTCGACCACGTTCATACACGCTCGATATCCCGAGGCACACTCCAAATATCCATGAATCCGGCTCATGACTTCGCCACAAATGTCCGCCACCGCGCAAGTGGGCGATCCGCACGGATGAGTCGACCAGCATGTCATCCCCCTTGCTTCATACGTGACTCCTGGTCCTGGCCAATCCGGCTGAGCGCCGGTATGTAGCTTCTGGCGGTGTAAGGGCGGTTTGAAGACGTTATTGAAATTGACGGGCAGGCGGTAACATCAGACGGTGAGTGACGCGGGGGGAGGGCAGTTGCCAGTGTCGACAGAAAAGGGTGTTCAAAGTGCCATCGCGCCGGAGACCTGCCACGACATTCCTCGGCTGTTACTGCTTTTCGCCGGATTGGGGGAGAACTGCGATTTCGGGGTGGTACAACGCGCTGTCGGAATCGAGCCATTTGGGCTCTTTAGATTCGCGGCCTGCAATGCCACTGACCTCGGTGATCTGCTTCGAACACGTTTTCGCCGATTGGCAGAACCGGAGGATCTGTGGTTGGAGGAGGGGCCGCGCGGGGAGTACTGGGTCAAGTCGCGTCACTGCTCTTTCGCAGCGCACACCGATTGTTACGTCGGCCGGCACGACCCCCTGATGGTCCTCGCGGCACAGATCGAAAAGGCACGTTATCTGAAGGCCAAATTGATCCGGGACTTGTCGCGTGGCCGGAAGGTGTTCGTGTTCAAGGGTGAGGCTGACATTGGGACGATCCGCGAGATTGTCGTGCAGCTTCGGACATACGGTCCTAACTGGCTGGTTTGGGTCTGCGTCGCCGATGCCGCGCATTTGCCGGGCTCGGTGGAGCGCCTCTCCGAAGGGCTGTTGCGTGGGTTCGTCAGTCGCTTCGGGACCTACGACGGAGATCCCAGCCTCCCCGTTGAAGAATGGGTGGCCGTGTGTGCGAACGCGTATCGTCTATCGCGCAATGCCGAACCGCCCGAGGCGCCTGTTTACAACCTAATCTCACCGGAAATCGCCACGTGCTCCTTGCGGTGGTCTCCCGAATTGTGTTCGGGAACCCGACTGCTCGACGAGCCCGATCAGAGCTGCGGCGTCATGTTCGAGCACCGGCTGGAAACGGCCGACGCGACCTCGGTTTACCGCGCCCTCGTTCCGATTGCTTCCGGCGGTGACTTCGTATTCTCAGCCTGGGTTCGCATACCCGAGGGATTCCGAGGTCGGCAAATCGGTGCACTCCTTCCCGGCTTTTCCAGTATTGCCATGTGGATCGCGGATCTGAAGTCTCGCAATAATTGGCAGCGTGTTTGGGTCACCGCCAATCTCCCGATCGATGCGCACGGTATCGCCTGTGACATCATCGCCGAAGGCGCCGTCGGCGATAACTTTCAATCGGCCTATTGGTGCCTGGAGCGCGGCAATCGGCCATTGGGGTATGGCTTCAACCGCTCCGGAGTCGGGATAAGTTTACCGCTTAACGCCACCGCAATTCGACGTTGAGAGGTTCCACAAAGCAAGCCCCGCTACCAACTTTATATTGTCTGTTCCGGGCACATCGGAGGATTGCGGCCTCAAGCCCCAGGTGCCGCTCATTGGGCGTCACGAACCGTATGGCGCTGAGGCGGTCCACTTGGTTGTACCAGTCGACGAAGTGTCCGACCCATTGCCCACCCGCGGCTGTGTCGGTAAAGGGCATTCGGGATAGGCCGGCGTGTGCTTCAAGGTCCGGAACAGAGCTTCGGAGTACGGATTATCGTCGGAGACGTGAGGGCGGCCGAAAGGACGGCACGACCCCAAGCCACTGCAAGGTCGTGATCATCGTGCAAGCCCGCATGGGTTTACCGGTTTCGGAATGCAGGACGAGGCCGCGCGGATCGACGTTGCCCTCACGGTAAGCCGGCCCTGGTCCGCCAGTTGAGGCACGAGCTGCTTAATGCCCATGAGCTCCCGATCTACTCGTCGGTATCGTCATCCTCGCTTTGATAATGGCTTTCGATCGTTTTTTTTAGGACGAGCAGAGTTGCCGCCTCGGCGAGGCAAAGATCAAGCGTGTTCCCCTGGCAGCCCGGGTTTAAGCCCTGGGCAACCGTAGCAGCGTCCCGTGCTCAATACCTTGGTCCAATACACCGGGGGGCGTCGGCGCGCGGATCATACCGCGGGGGCTGGTCAACTGGAAAATAGGCCGTACCGGTGGCCTGGAATGCCAGTCTGAAAGGGCGGAGCGGACCAACGCCGTGTGACGATTGCTCGCACAAGCGACGATCTTGAAAATTGAGGGGTTCAATGGCTCGTCACGGCAGTGCGCAGGCATTTTGGGCAGCAGGAGTCATTCTGTTCATGGCGGGCCGAGTTTTCCCCGATGCTCCACTCGAGCAGACGAACACCGGATCACTGGATGAAATTGTCGTCACCGCAGAGAAGCGAGAGCTGAATGTCCAGAAATCCGCATTGACCATCGAAGTTCTCAATGCCGACAGCATGAAGAAGGCTGGGATTTCCCAGGCGACCGATCTACAGGCAGTGATTCCTGGGCTGACGATCGGCCTCGGCGGCAACAACGATCAGATCTTCATCCGCGGCGTCGGAAGCTTCGCCTATAGTCCCATCTCCACTCCGGGCGTCGCATTCAACGTCGATGGCGTCTATGTCGGCCGTCCCGACGGACTGGGTAGCAATTTCTACGACCTAGCGCGCGTCGAGGTATTGAAGGGTCCGCAGGGGACGCTCTATGGACGCAATGCGAACGGCGGATCCATCAACGTCGTGACCAACGAACCTTCGCTCGGCGAGGACAGCGCGTACATCGCCACCGAGTTTGGCGACTACGGCCTGGTCCATGTCGAGGGCGCAGCCAACGCCGCCATGGGTGACAGGTCGGCGCTGCGCGTCGCGTTCAACGTGATCCGCCGAGACGGGTATCTCTCGGACGGGTCCGACGATGATGTCGAGTCTGCGGGTCGAATTCGCTACAAGTTTCAGCCGAACGATGCGGTTTCCCTCGTATTCAACACCGACTACGCCCATCTCGGCGGGCGCGGTAGCGGTTCGGTCTGGTTGCCGCGCCCCCCGGGGGAAAACCCCTGGGAGGCCACGACCACCCCTGCCTCGAATGCTTATTTGCACTCATTTCTTCCGCTGGGCCCGCTCGAGGCCGATCAAGAGCCGGACTCTTTTCAGAATTCATCTTTCTTCAATACCAGTGCGCAGCTCGATTGGAACATGGGCATTGCAAAGCTCACGATCGTTCCCGCGTACCGCTACACGGACACCGATTCGCTCAGTCAGAACGGCCTTCGGTATGGACAGATAGAGCGGGCCGATCAGAAGTCCGTGGAGGCGCGGTTGAGCGATGCCTCGCCCGTACTGACCTGGGTCATTGGGGGATATTTCTTTGATGAGGGCGTGAAGGGAGCGTCCAACGTTTATCAGAGCGACGCGCTCCAATACGATCTCGTTCAGTATCTACCGACGACCAAGGCGTCGGCCGCGTTCGGTCAGACCACCATCAACGTACGTGGTGATCTTAGGCTCATCATCGGGGGTCGCTATACCCGCGAGCACGACACGCTGACCGGCACGTTCTCCAGTTTGGCTACGGACCCGTTCAGCCTGCTCGAGCAATTCGGCGGGAACAAAACCTTTTCAGCATTCACCTACAAAACGGGTGTCGAATACGACCTGGCGCCGGCCAACATGATCTACGCGACCTATAGCACCGGGTTCAAGGCCGGGGGATTTTCGCAGACCGTGGCACCCCTCAACGTCTATCAACCGGAGAAGCTCGATTCGCTCGAGTTGGGATCCAAGAACCGCTTTTTCGATAACCGCTTGCAGGTCAATTTGAGTGCCTATCAATGGAAATACAAAGACATTCAGGATCAACGGGTCAATTTCGATCCGTTGGGCAACATAAGTCTCCTCACGTATAACTCGGGCGATGCGACTATCGCGGGCGGCACGCTGGACCTTATAGGCAAGCTCACCAATGCCGATACCCTTTCGCTTTCGACCGAGTATGCGAATTCACATTACTCCTCGTACTGGTTCCAGGAGCCCGCTCCGGTATTTCAGCCGGTGAGTACGGGCTGCAGCATCACGGGGCCTTATGCCCCGGGCGCACGCATTCCCTACTCAAGTGCCGGGTACACGACGAACATCGACCCGACGCCGATCGTCGTGGGTAGCTGCGCTGGTTTTCAAGTCGCTCGGGTCCCGTTGTGGAGTGGGACGGTAGGTGCTCAGCACGTCATCAGCCTTCCGGGATCCGCCTCGCTTCGCGCCAGTGCGCAAATGCACTTCGTCGGAGCAGAATGGCTCAACATCGATTTTATTCCGGCGGAGCGGGACAAGTCATACGAGGTAGTCGACGCAGATTTAACCTACGCGGCACGCGGTTGGTCGCTCGGAATCTTCGGGCGAAACCTCGGAAACACGGCTTATTATACGGGAGGATTGCAGCAACCCTTCGTCGGGGGACTATTCGCCGCAAATATCGGTCCGCCACGTACCTACGGTGTACACGCCGACTACCACTTCGGCGGTGAATAGGGCTTAATACGCGGACGGTCGGAAGAGGTGGCATGCACGAAAATACCTCACTACTGCAGCCGGAGATCTTGCGTGCAGATGATGAATTCATCATAGCGCGTGGCAGAACCGGCGCCGAACAAGCGAGCGTACTGACCGTGACAACCGCGACGCGCGACCCCTCGCCGTCGACGCTCGCGCAACTGCAGCACGCCCATGCGCTACGCGACGAACTCGAGAGCGCGTGGGCCGTGCGGCCTCTGGCACTTACGCAAGAGGAGGCGAGGCTCACGCTCGTGCTGGAGGATCCGGGGGGCCAGCCGCTTGATCAACTCTGTTCGCGGCCACTGCCGGTGGGAGAGTTCTTGCGAGTGGCCGTCGGGCTCGCCGGGGCGCTCGGCCGCCTGCATCAAAAGGGGTTGATACACAAGGACATAAAACCGGCCAATTTGTGGGTGCATACCTCGTCCGGGCAGGTTTGGTTGACTGGCTTCGGCTTCACCTCGCGGATGACGCGCGAGCCCGAGATCGTCCCGCACCCCCCGAACTTCCTTGCGGGTACGCTGGCTTATATGGCGCCCGAGCAAACAGGGCGGATGAACCATTCCATTGATGCGCGGGCGGACCTCTATTCTTGCGGCGTAACGCTCTATCAGATGCTGACTGGTCAGTTGCCGTTCAATGCCTCCGATCCGATGGAGTGGGTACACTGCCACATCGCGCGTCAGCCGCCGCACCCCGGCCAGTGGCGCGAAGACACCCCGCCGGCGCTTAGCGCCATCGTAATGAAGCTCCTGGTCAAGACACCGGAGGAGCGATATCAAACGGCCGCGGGACTCGAAGCCGATTTGCGGCTCTGTTTGGCGGCCTGGGACGCCCATGGTCGGATAGAAGAGTCCTTCCTTCCGGGACAGTACGATGCTCCCGACAAGCTTCTACTTCCAGACAGACTCTACGGGCGCGAGGCCGAAACAGATGTGCTCACGAGTGCGTTCGAACGGGTCGTGACCGAAGGTAAGACCCGGCTGGTTTTGGTCTCTGGCCATTCCGGTATTGGGAAGAGTTCGGTGGTGCAGGAATTGCGCCGGAGAGTGCTACCGGCACGTGGTCTCTTCGCCGCTGGAAAATTTGACCAGTACAAGCAAAACATCCCCTTTGCAACTCTCGCGCAAGCGTTCAGGGACCTTGTCCGCGATGTCCTTGGCAGGAGCAATGCCGAAGTCGAGCCTCTGCGGCGGGAGTTGCTGCAGGCCCTGGGGCCCAACGCCCAATTGATGATCGAGCTGATTCCTGAACTCGAGTTTCTGATCGGACCTCAACCCCCGGTTCTCGACCTGTCCCCTCAGGACGCACAGAATCGACTTCACCGAATGTTCGATCGGTTTATCGGTGTGTTCACTCGACCCGAGCGACCGCTGGTATTGTTTCTCGACGATCTGCAATGGCTGGATTCCGCAACGCTGGCCCTGCTGGAGCATCTCGTCAACGTATCGAGCGCACGTCATCTGTTGCTGGTGGGGGCCTACCGCGACAATGAGATAGGTCCGGCTCATCCTCTCTTGCGAATATTGCAGGCGATGAGGAAGTCGGCGGAGAACTTCAGCGAAGTTGCGCTGGCTCCGCTTTCGCAAGACGATGTCGGGCGACTCGTCGGGGACACCTTCCGCGCGGGGAAGGAATCGGTCTGGGCTCTTGCACACGTCGTGTATGCGAAGACGGGTGGTAATCCCTTCTTCACGATCCAGTTTATGAGGAGCCTGGTAGAAGACGAACTCGTTTGGTTCGACAAAGATGCACGGGCCTGGCGATGGGACACCAAAGCCATTCACGCGCGGGGCGCGACCGCGAACGTGTTTGGTCTTCTGGCAAGAAAGCTTGATCGTCTGCCCGTTGCAACCCAAGAATTACTGCGGGATTTCGCCTGCCTCGGCAATCACGTGCATATGGACCTGCTCGGCGCTGCCTGCGGCTTGACGCAGGAGGAAGTTGAAAACGCGCTCGGTCCCGCCGTTCATGCGGAGCTTATCTCCAGACACGGGGAACGCTACAACTTCATTCACGATTACATTCAGGAGGCGGCCTATTCGCTGACACCGGAGAGCGCGCGGCCGGCCGTGCATCTTCGCTTAGCGAGATCGCTCCTTTCCTGGGCGCAAGACACTCGCCTCGAAGAACATTTATTCGATATCGTCAACCAGTTCAACCGGGGCGCCGCGGAGCTTTCCTCACCGGAAGAACGCGATCAGGTGGCCGAATTAAATGTCAGCGCCGGCAAGCGAGCCAAGACATCAACGGCGTATGCATCAGCCCTCATGTACTTCAGCGCGGGCCGCGCACTGCTCGGCGAGAACGCCTGGAACCGTCGGCGTGCGCTAACCTTCGCGTTCGAGCTTGAATTGGGGGAGTGTGAGTTTCTGACCGCTCAGTCGGTCGCGGCTGACGAGCGCCTTGCGAGGCTCGAGCCTTTCATCGGGGATCTTCTCGAGCGATCGGCGGTTACGCAGCTGCGAGTGACCATATGTTCGGGGCAGAATCAGCAACAGCTCGCCATGGACCTGACCCTGGACTTTCTCCGAGGCTACGGAATCGATTGGCCGGGGAGACCGACCAAAAATGCAGTGATGCAGCAATATGCAGCAATGCGGCAACGGCTGGGAGACCGCGCAATCGAGACTCTTGGTGATCTGCCCGAGATTTCCGACCCGCATTGGCGCGCGGTACTCGATGTCCTCGCGCCGGCGATCCCCGTGTCCATCTACATCGATGAAAATTTGACGGCTCTCATTCTCTGTAAGATGGTGGATCTCAGCCTGGAGTTCGGCAACTGCGCCGCATCAACCTTCGCTTACGTAATGTTGGCAGGTATCTTCGGTCCCTACTTCGGCGAAGCGGCCATCGGATTTCGCCTTGGCGAAGTCGCATTTCAGATGGTTCAAGAGCCGAGGTATGGACGCCACCGGGCGCGCGTCGCGTCCGTCTTCGCCCATTGTGTCCATCACTGGAGCAGACCGGTCCGTACCTCTCAGGCGCTGACGCGCCACGCGTACGATATCGCGATGGAGACGGGAGATCTTTCCTATGCTGCGTACGGTCGCGTCTGCCTGCTTAGTGTGTTGCTCGCAGGCGGCAACGCGCTCGATGAGATCCAGGCAGAGGCAGAAAGCGCACTGGAATTTGTGACCAAATCCAAATTTGGCCCGGCGATCAATCTGATTACAGTGGCGCTCGTGTTGACCCGCGCTCTCCGAGGTCTGACGCCACGATTTGGCTCCTTCGACAGTAGCGATTTCGACGAGGCTCGCTTTGCGCAGCAGCTGGAGGTCAATCCCTTGGCCGCCTCCTGGTTTTGGATTCGCAAGCTACAGGGTCGGTATCTCGCCGGCGAATACGCCGCCGCATTGGCGGCGGCCAATACGGCCGCGGCCTACGTGTTTACCTCGACTTCCTTCCTGGAAATTGCCGAGTACCATTTCTATCGGGGACTCGCAAACGCGGCGGTGTACCAGGACACGCCTGCTGACGAACGGCCGGAGCGGCTGCAGTCGATCAGCGCAGACTGCGAGCAACTGGAGGCCTGGGCCAGGCAGTGTCCCGACAACTTCGCTGATCGTGCCGCACTCATCCGCGCCGAGATCGCGCGTATCGAGGATCGAGAGCTGGAAGCGATGGAGCTTTATGAGGACGCTATTCGCACGGCGCGCACGAACGGCTTTGTGCAAAATGAGGCTCTCGCGCACGAAATCGCCGGGCGATTCTATACACGGCGCGGCTTCGATGCGATCGCAACAATTTATATGCAAAATGCCAGATCCTGTTACCGAACCTGGGGCGCGGACGGCAAGGTGCGTCAACTCGAGCAACAAGGATTGACGGCTGTACCTGCCGGGAATTCCGCGAGCGTTGCCATGACCGGCGGCAAGGTTGCGGGGACACCTTTCGAGCATCTTGATGTCGCGACTGTGGTGAAATCGTCTCAGGCGGTCTCGGCACAGAGTGGCCTCGAACGATTGCTAAGAACCCTCATGGTCATTCTGCTGGAACACGCCGGTGCGCAGCGGGGCTTGCTGCTGCTTCGACGCGGTGACACACTGCGCATCGAAGCTGAAGCGAAGTCGACGCAAAACGCGGTAAAGGTCCGTGTCAAGCAATCGCGTCCGACATCGAACGAGCTGCCGGAAACGCTGCTGCAATTCGTCGCTCGGACGCGAGAGACTGTGACACTGGATGACGCGCGGGCAGTTAACCAGTTCTCGACAGATACTTATTTCCTCAATAACGAGTGCCGATCGATCCTCTGTTTGCCGCTGTTGAAGCGGGCAGAATTGATTGGCATTCTGTATTTGGAGAATAACCTTACGTCGAATGTCTTCACCGCCGAACGCATCGCACTGCTCGAGCTCCTCGGGGGGCAGGCGGCGTTGTCGTTGGAGAGCGCATCCTTGGAAGAGAAGGACGCGCTCTTGAAGGAAGTTCATCATCGCGTCAAGAACAACTTGCAGCTGATCAGCAGCTTGCTGAGTTTGCAGGCTGCTCGAATCGTCGACCCGACGATCGCCGATCAGCTAAACGATAGCCGAAACCGGATTCGATCCGTCGCGCTGGTGCACGAGAATTTGTACCAGGCGGGCAATTTCTCCAAGATCTCGATGGCAAGCCACATTCGAAGCCTTTGTGCCCACCTGAGCCGCGCGTATGACTCGCCCGGTCGGGGTCCGGAGCTGACCATCGAGGTCAGCGAGCTGCAGCTCGACATGAATCAGGCCATAGCCTGTGGCCTCATCATCAACGAGTTGGTTTCAAACGCCTTGAAGCACGCATTTCCGAATGAACGAGCGGGGAATGTGAAGATCGCGCTCCGGCCTTCCACCGGCCGGCAACGGGTTCTGGAAGTCAGCGACGATGGCGTCGGGCTTCCCCCAAGCCTCGATATTCCGAGTACGAATTCGCTGGGTCTGAGGTTGGTGCAGGACCTGACCGATCAACTCCACGGTACGCTCCTTGTAAAGGGCGATGTGGGGGCTACTTTCACGATCACCTTCGATGATGCCGCGGTGGAAGAGGGCGTAGAATGATCCAATCAAAAATACTGATCGTCGAGGACAACCGGATCGTTGCCCGGGATATTCAGCAGCAGCTGGCCAGGATCGGCCATGTTGCAGTCGGCATCACCGCCCGGGGTGAAAACGTCGCGACGCTGGTGCTGGAGAACCGGCCCGACCTCGTGCTGATGGACATCCGGTTGGAAGGGAGACTCGACGGCATTGACGTAGCACATCAGATTCATGAGCGCTTGGGGATTCCAGTCATTTTCCTGACGGCGTACGCGGACGAGGAGACCGTCAGACGCGCGCGCGTCACGGAGCCGTTTGGCTATCTGCTGAAGCCGTTCGAAGATTCCCAGCTGCGGACCACAATCGAGATGGCGCTGTACAAACACGCCGCGGAGCGAAAGCTCCGTGAGAGTGAGCGCCGGTATGCGGTAACTCTATCGAGCATCGGCGATGCCGTTATCGCTACGGACGAGCTGCTCCACGTGACGTTCATGAATCCGGTCGCTGAAAAGCTGACCGGATGGACGCAAAAGGAAGCCATCGGACTGCCTCTTATCGAGATATTCCGGATCATCAATGAGGACACCCGGCAAACGGTCGACAACCCAGCGGCTAAAGTGCTCCGCTCCGGCGTCGTCGTCGGGCTCGCCAACCACACGATGTTGGTTGCGCGTGACGGCCGGGAAACGCCGATCGACGATTGCGGTTCGCCGATCATTGACGATGGCGGCGAGGTTACAGGCACGGTGCTGGTATTTCGGGATATCACTGATCGGCGGCAATCCGATGGGGCGCTGCGCCGGGCGCAGGCAGAGC
>CAVVKU010000025.1:0-90219 GCA_963748995.1 uncultured Gammaproteobacteria bacterium
ATCCGCCTCCACCAAGCCTTCTTCTTCTCGACATCCCGCGCATTCCCCGGGTAATTGTCCACGTACACCGACTCCGCATTCTTCGCGAGATCGGTCATGCCGAGCGCGGTGTAGGCCTGCACCAGAACCTTCATGGAACCCTGCACCGCGGGGGCGCCGTCGTAGTTCTCGATGCAGTATTTCGCGCGGTTCAGCGCGCCCACGTAGGCGCCCCGTCTCATGTAATAGCTCGCCACGTACAGCTCGAAGTCGGCGAGCCGGTTGCGCAGGAAGATCATGCGCTGGCGGGCATCAGCCACATACTGGCTGTGCGGGTATTTCTTGATCAGCTCGTCGAACGCGTCGAAGGACTTCCTGGAGTTGACCGGCGGGCGGCGCGACAGGTCGACATGGAACCAGCGCTCCATGAAGTTCGCCTGGCGCTCGAAGTAGATCAGCCCCTTCATGTAATAGGCGTAATCCACCCGGGGGTTGGTCGGATTCTCGCGGATGAAGGTATCGGCCGCATCCACGGCGGGATCGACCTCGCGATTCTTGTAATAGGCGTAGATCAGGTCGATCTGCGCCTGGCGCGCGGGCTCGGAGAAGGGGAACCGCGACTGCAGGTTCTCGAGCTGCTTGATCGCCTGGGCGTAGCTCGAGTCCTTCATGCTCTTCTGCGCCCGGGCATACAGCACTTCCGGGCCGGATTTGGCATCGTCAACCCGGTGGCTATGGCAGCCGGCGGCCAGCAGGGCCAGCCCTAAGATGAGCACGATGGCCCGGCCGGGCCGGGCCCGCCAGGTCGGCCGGCCCCGCCAGGTTGGCAATACAAGTTGACGCAGTCTCACATCCGATTCCTTACAATGGGGGGCGATTTCCAAGACGCGCGGCAGTATACCCGATGCCCCGCCGCTAGCTTCGAGTGCCCCCATGAGCGCAGAGTTCCGAGTGATCGAGCTGCAGATTCCCGAGGAATTGAGCGGCTTGCGGCTGGACAGCGCGCTCGCCCGGATGCTGCCCGAGCATTCCCGTACCCGCATCAAGGGCTGGATCGAGGCGGGCGGGGTGCAGATCGGGCGGCTGCCCTGCAAGCCGAGGGATGTGGTGACGGCGGGGTCGCGCGTGCACGTGCGCATGTCGGCGGCGGAATCCGTATCCGAGGCGGTATTGCCCGAGGCGATTCCACTCCACATCGTGCACGAGGACCGGGACGTGCTGGTGGTCGACAAGCCGGTCGGGCTGGTGGTCCATCCCGGAGCCGGTAATCCGCGGCACACCTTGCAGAACGCCTTGTTGGGCTGGGACCCAGAGCTCGCCTCGCTGCCCCGCGCCGGCATCATCCATCGGCTCGACAAGGACACGAGCGGCCTCCTGATGGTCGCCCGCACGCCGGAGGCGCATACGGTGCTGACCCGGGAGCTCATGGCCCGGTCGGTGTCCCGGGAATATCTTGCGGTCTGCGTGGGGGTGATGACCTCGGGCGGCACCATCGATCAGCCCATCGGCCGGCACCGGAGCGATCGGCTGCGCATGGCGGTGCGCAGCGACGGCCGGCCTGCCACGACCCACTATCGCGTGCTCGAGCGCTATCGTGCCCATAGCTATTTGAGCGTGCGCCTGACGACCGGGAGGACTCATCAGATCCGACTGCATCTGTCGCACCTGAAGTACCCGATCGTGGGCGATCCGGTCTACGGCGGCCGATTTGGCCGCCCGCGGGGCGCCACCGAGGAGCTCGCCGAGTGCTTGCGCGACTTTGGGCATCAGGCGCTGCACGCTGCCAAGCTCGCCTTCGATCATCCGCGCACCGGTAAACGCCTTGCCCTGGAGACGCCGGTGCCCGCGGACTTTGCGGCTCTGCTCGAGGTGCTGCGCGCAGACGCCCGCGAGGCGTCGCGCCAGGCGGCAGCGAGCCCCAAGGGCCGCTCGGGGAGGGCTTGATGCCGGTCGAGTGGCTCACCCCCGATTGGCCGGCGCCAGCGACTGTCCGGGCGCTCTCGACGCTGCGCGGCGGCGGGGTCAGCATCGGGCGATACGCCTCGTTGAACCTCGGTGAGCATGTGCGGGACTCGCCGGAGGCGGTCGCGGAGAATCGCCATCGACTGCGCGTCGCCGCCGCTCTGCCAGCGGAGCCTTCCTGGCTTGCTCAGGTGCACGGCGTGCGGATCGCCGATTTGGACGTTTCACCGGCGAATGTCGAGGCCGCTGACGCCGACGGCCGATGGGGCCGTGACCCGCGTGCCGGGGCGCATCTGCGCGATCCTGACGGCGGACTGCCTGCCGGTGCTGCTCGCCTCCGAGGCGGGGGATGCGGTGGCCGCGGCGCACGCCGGCTGGCGGGGTCTTGCGGCGGGCGTGATCGAGGCGGCGGTGCGGGCCCTCGATGTGGCGCCTGGCTCGCTCCTCGCGTGGCTGGGGCCCGCCATTGGACCCGGGCATTTCGAGGTGGGTCCCGAGGTTCGCGACGAACTGATCCGAGGCGATCCGGGGGCCACGGGGGCATTCTCACCCAATGCCCGTGGCCGATTCATGGCCGACCTGCCGGGACTTGCGCGTCGAAGGCTCGAGCGCGTGGGCGTCACGCGGATCTACGCAAGCGGCGAATGCACCCATGCGCAGGCCGGGCGTTACTTCTCCCACCGGCGCGACGGCGAGACCGGACGGCAGGCCACCCTGGTGTGGCTGGACCCCGCATCTACGTAGAAATCCCGTTGAATTGACGCGCGGAAGCCCCACTTAATGGGCATTCCGAAGGATTCAGAGGGATAGATTCATGCGTATGGACAAGCTGACCACCAAATTCCAGGGCGCTTTGGCGGACGCTCAATCGCTTGCCGTGGGCCGCGACAATCAATACATCGAGCCCGTGCACCTGATGGGGGCGCTGCTCGACCAACAGGGCGGCACCGCGCGCCCGCTGCTGGAGAAGGCCGGCGCCAATGTGGCGAAGCTGCGCTCCGAGCTGTCCACCGCGCTGGATCGTCTGCCCAAGGTCGAAGGGTCGGCGGGCGAGGTGCTGCTGGGCAACGATCTCAACAAGCTTCTGAACGTCACGGACAAACTCGCCCAGCAGCGCGGCGATCAATTCATCTCGAGCGAACTGTTCGTGCTCGCGGCCTGCGATGATCGCGGCGAGCTCGGGCGCATTCTGAAGGCGTGCGGAGTCACCAAGGCGGCGCTCGACAAGTCCATCGAGGAAGTGCGGGGCGGGGCCAAGGTGGAGGATGCGGGCGCAGAGGAGAATCGCCAGGCGCTCGAGAAGTACAGCATCGATCTGACCGAGCGCGCGAGCCAGGGAAAGCTCGATCCGGTGATCGGGCGCGACGACGAGATCCGCCGCACCATTCAAGTCCTGCAGCGCCGGACCAAGAACAACCCGGTGCTCATCGGCGAGCCCGGCGTCGGCAAAACCGCCATCGTGGAGGGTCTCGCGCAGCGAATCGTCAACGGCGAAGTGCCCGAGGGCCTGCGCAACAAGCGCATCCTGGCGCTCGACATGGGCTCGCTCATCGCCGGCGCGAAATTTCGCGGCGAGTTCGAGGAGCGCCTCAAAGCCGTGCTCGCCGATCTTGCGAAGCAGGAAGGCCAGATCATTCTGTTCATCGACGAGCTGCACACCATGGTGGGCGCCGGCAAGGCTGAAGGCGCGATGGATGCGGGCAACATGTTGAAGCCCGCTCTCGCACGCGGCGAGCTGCACTGCGTCGGCGCGACCACGCTCGACGAGTACCGCAAGTACATCGAGAAAGACGCGGCGCTCGAGCGTCGTTTCCAGAAGGTGCTGGTGAACGAGCCGTCGGTGGAGGACACCATCGCCATCCTGCGCGGACTGAAGGAACGCTATGAGGTGCACCATGGCGTCGAGATCACCGATCCCGCCATCGTGGCCGCGGCGACCCTGTCGCATCGCTATATCGCGGATCGGCAGCTGCCGGACAAGGCCATCGACTTGATCGACGAGGCGGGCTCGCTGATTCGCATGGAAATCGACTCGAAGCCCGAGGCGCTCGACAAACTGGATCGGCGCATCATCCAGCTGAAGATCGAGCGCGAAGCGCTCAAGAAGGAGACCGATGAGGCCTCGCGCAAGCGCCTCTCCACCCTGGAAGAGTCGCTCAAGGCGCTCGAGAAGGAATACTCGGATCTCGAGGAGGTGTGGAAGGCCGAGAAGGCCACCGTGCAAGGCGCCGCGCACATCAAGGAGGAGCTCGAGCGGGCTCGCCTCGATCTGGATACCGCACGCCGTGCGCAGGACCTCGGCCGCATGTCGGAACTGCAGTACGGGCGCATCCCCGACCTGGAGCAAAAGCTCGCCAAGGCGCTCGAAGTCGAGCAGAAGCCCAATCAGCTGCTGCGCAATTCGGTCACCGAGGTTGAAATCGCCGAGATCGTGTCGAAGTGGACCGGGATACCGGTCTCGCGCATGCTCGAGGGCGAGCGCGAGAAGCTCCTGCGCATGGAGGAGGTCCTGGAGCAGCGCGTGGTCGGCCAGCACGAGGCCGTGAAGGCCGTTGCGGACGCCATCCGCCGCTCCCGTGCCGGACTTCAGGATCCGAATCGCCCGTTGGGCTCGTTCCTGTTCCTCGGGCCCACCGGCGTGGGCAAGACGGAGCTCTGCAAGGCCCTGGCCGAATTCATGTTCGATACCGAGGAGTCGATGATCCGCATCGACATGTCGGAGTTCATGGAAAAGCACTCCGTGGCCCGCCTGATCGGCGCGCCTCCGGGCTATGTGGGATACGAGGAGGGCGGCTACCTCACCGAGGCGGTGCGCCGGCGTCCCTATAGCGTCGTGCTGCTGGATGAGGTCGAGAAGGCCCATCCCGACGTGTTCAACGTCTTGCTGCAGGTGCTCGACGACGGACGCCTCACCGACGGGCAAGGGCGCACCGTAGACTTTCGCAACTGCGTCATCATCATGACCTCGAACCTCGGCAGCCAGACCATCCAGGAGCTCGCCGGTGAGGCCAATTACGCCAAGATGAAGGCGGCCGTGATGCAGGTGGTCGGCCAGCATTTCCGCCCGGAATTCATCAACCGGGTCGACGAGATCGTGGTCTTCCATCCGCTCGGCCGCGACCAGATTCGCTCCATCGTGGACATCCAGCTGGGTCGCCTGCGGCAGCGCTTGGCGGAGCGCGACATACAGCTGCGGCTGGACGATGCGGCGCGCGATCGCATCGGCGAGGCGGGCTTCGATACCGTCTACGGGGCGCGGCCCTTGAAGCGCGCCATCCAGGCGCAGATCGAGAATCCGCTCGCGCAGCAGATCCTGAGGGGCGATTTCATCGCCGGCGACCGCGTGGTCGCCACGCTGAAGCGCGACGGCTTGTTTTTCGAGAAGGAGCGGCTGCACTAGGAGTGTGGGGGTATAAGCCGCCCACACTCCTAGTCGGGCTTCGCTATACTTTTAGCCGGGTTCATCGATCAATGACGGGATGAAGGAAACACATGCCTTTCTACGAGTATCAGTGCAACAGTTGCGGCCACACGCTCGAGGCCATGCAGAAGATCACCGATGCGCCCTTGAAGAAGTGCCCGCATTGCGGAAAGCCGCAGCTGCAAAAGCTGATGTCCGCCCCCGTGTTCCGCTTGAAGGGCGGGGGTTGGTACGAGACGGATTTCAAGTCTGACCAGGACAACAAGCGCAACCTTGCCGACCGGCCCGAAGCCGACGCGCCCAAGGACGATAAGAAGGACAAAACCGAGGTCTCCGCCGGCAAGGAGGCATCGAGCTCGTCCGACGCCGCAAAGCCGGAGAAGAGCCCGGACAAGGCGGCGGACAAGGCTCCGGATTCCGGAAAGAAGGCCGCTCCCTCCGCGGGGACCGGCGCGGCCACGGCGAGCTCGCGCCGCGCTGCGGGCTCGACTAAGTCCAATGCCCGCAAGGCCGTCAAGCGTCCGGCGCGTCCGGCGCTGAAGCGCAAGGCAGCCAAGCCGGCGCGCCGCCGCTGACCGGGGGGCTTCGGACCGCCTTCGGGCTTGCCCGCGCCCGCCCTTAGCCGTAGCATCGCGCGCTTCCCGGAGCTGATTAAAACCTATGCGCACTCATTATTGCGGCCAGGTCGGTGAATCATCGATCGGCCAAATCGTCACCGTAGCCGGCTGGGCCCATCGCCGCCGCGACCACGGCGGCGTCATTTTCGTCGATCTGCGTGACCGCGAGGGGCTGCTGCAGATCGTCTTCAATCCGGATACCGCGGATGTCTTCGCCAAAGCGGAGCGGGTGCGCAACGAATACGTGCTCGAAGTGACCGGAGTGGTCCGGGCACGTCCCCCGGGAACCGTGAATCAGAACTTGAGGTCCGGCCAGGTCGAGCTCGTGTGCCGGTCGCTCGAGATCTTGAACCGATCCGACCCCTTGCCGTTTCAGCTGGACGAGCACGTCAGCGAGGAAGTGCGCCTGCGCTTCCGCTACATCGATCTGCGCCGCGAGGAGATGCGGGAGCGCTTGATGCTCAGGCATCGCATCACCCGCGCCATGCGCCGGTATCTGGACGATGCGGGGTTCGTCGACATCGAGACTCCGATGCTCTCCAAAGCCACGCCGGAAGGCGCGCGGGACTATCTGGTGCCGAGCCGCACGCATCCCGGCAAGTTTTTCGCGCTGCCGCAGTCGCCGCAGATCTACAAGCAGCTGCTGATGATTTCCGGGTTCGATCGCTATTACCAGATCGTGCGCTGCTTTCGCGACGAGGACCTGCGTGCCGATCGGCAACCCGAGTTCACCCAGCTCGATATCGAGACCTCGTTTCTCGACCAGGCCGAGATCCAGCACATCATGGAAGGCCTGGTGCGCTATCTGTTCAAGGAGGTGCTCGGGGTGGAGCTTGCGAATCCGCTGCCGCGCATGACTTACGCCGAAGCCATGCGCCGCTTTGGATCCGACAAGCCGGATCTTCGAGTGCCGCTCGAGCTGGTCGACGTCGCCGATCTCGTGCGCGGCTGCGACTTCAAGGTTTTCGCAGGTCCTGCGGCCGATCCCAATGGCCGGGTCACGGCGCTGCGCGTGCCGCAAGGCGGCCGGCTGTCGCGCAAGGAGATCGACGATTACACGGCGCATGTGGCGCGCTTCGGCGCCAAGGGATTGGCGTACGTCAAGGTCAACGAGACCGCCAAGGGGCGCGACGGCCTGCAATCGCCCATCTTGAAGTTCCTGAGCGATGCGGCCATCGCCGGCATTCTCGAGCGCACCGCGGCCGTCGACGGCGATTTGATCTTCTTTGGCGCCGATTCCGCCAAAGTGGTGAGCGATGCCCTCGGCGCGTTGCGATTGAAGGTCGGCGAGGATCTGAAACTCATCGAGCCGGGCTGGCGCCCGCTGTGGGTGGTCGACTTCCCGATGTTCGAATGGGACCCCGAGGCCAGGCGCTGGGCGGCCATGCATCACCCGTTCACGAGTCCGGTGAATTTGGATTACGCGGCGCTCGCGGCTGCGCCCGGTGAGGCGATCGCGAAGGCGTACGACATGGTGCTGAACGGTTCCGAGATCGGCGGCGGTTCGGTGCGTATCCATGCCCAGGAGCTCCAATCGACGGTGTTCGACCTCCTGGGGATCTCCGCGGAGGAGGCCAGGGTCAAGTTCGGGTTCCTGCTCGATGCGCTCAAGTACGGCGCGCCCGCCTCACGGCGGCATCGCCTTCGGTCTGGATCGGCTGGCGATGCTCATGGCCGGCGCCGGCAGCATCCGCGACGTGATCGCCTTCCCGAAGACTCAGACGGCCGCGGATCCCTTGATGGATGCGCCGACGGAGGTCAGCGAGGCGCAGCTTCGCGAGCTGCACATCCGGGTCAGGGTTCCGCCCAAAGTCGAGTAGCCTTGCAACCGTTCCGACGCCCGGAATCCGTATTGATCGTGATTTACACCGCCGGCGGGGAGTTTCTGCTGATGGAGCGGCGTAAACCGCCCGGGTTTTGGCAATCGGTCACGGGAAGCCTGGAGTGGGGAGAGACCGCGGACGATGCCGCTCGCCGCGAGCTCATCGAAGAGACCGGCATCACCGGAGGCAGGCTCTGCAACCTGCAATGGACCCAGGTGTACGAGATTCTTCCCTCGTTCGGCAAGAAATACGCGCCCGGCGTCACGCGCAATCTCGAGCACGCCTTCGCCTTGAAGCTGCCTGAACGCGTGCCGGTAAGCTTGAGCGAAAATGAGCATGCGGGCTATCGATGGCTGAGCGCCGCGGATGCGATCGCCACCGTGTCCTCGGACAGCAACCGCGCGGTCATCCTCAAGCTTCGGCATTGACCGATGCCCCGCCGATGATCACGCAGCTCCTCTACGTGCACGGTCTCTGGCTCAATGGGTGGGAGTCCGCGTTCCTGCGCGGGCGATTGGCGCGCGAGCTCCAATGCGAGACGGCGTCGTTCTCCTACCCATCGGTCAGCGCGGGCGTGGCCGCCAATGCACGCGCGCTCGCGGAATGCTTGGAGCGTATGTCCGCCGACACCCTGCACCTCGTGGGTCACAGCCTCGGAGGGCTCGTGCTGCTCGAGCTGTTCGAGAACGTTTTGTCGGCTGACGGACGGCTTCCGAGCGGAAAGCTCCTGCCCCCCGGCCGAATCGTATTCTTGGGGTCGCCGGTCCAGGGCAGCAGCGCTGCGCAGCATCTCGCGCGGCTGCCATTCGGCAGATCCATCATGGGCCTGACCGCGAACGAAGTGCTCGTGGCCCCCCGTGTGCGGCGATGGAACGGTGCCCGCGATCTGGGTGTGATCGCCGGCAGCTTGCCGCTGGGTCTGGGGCGATTGGTGGGGCCCCTCGATGGGCCGAATGACGGCACGGTGCTGGTGGATGAGACCCGGCTGGCGGGAGCCACGCAGCACCTGACGCTCAAGACCAGTCACAGCTCCCTCGTGTTTTCCGCCGAGGTTGCTCGGCAAACGGCGGCGTTCCTGCTCAAAGGCCGCTTCGCTACGCTGCCAGATTGATCACGATATCGCGGGCTCGAGCCTGCGGTAGAAGAAGGTGGTGTCGCAGAGGCCGCCTTCGGGCCAGAGCGCGAACCCGGGGACGACGCCCACCCGGATCCATCCCGCTCGAGCGTATAGCCGCTCCGCATCGGCGCTCGCGGTATCGAGCACGAGCAGCCACTTGGCGTTCTCGCGCGCGAGCTCCTCGGCGGCGCGCAACAGCGCCTCCCCGACACCGCGGCGCCGGGCGCGGCGGTGAACCAGCATCTTGGACAGATCGGCGCGATGCGGCTGGTTTTCCGGCAGATCGAACACCAGCTGGACGGTACCGACGACGCCCCGATCGTCCTCGGCGACCAAGAGCGCCCGGCGACCCACGGCGAGCTGTCCGGCAATGCCCCGCCAGTACGCCACCGCCTTGTCGAGGGGGAGCGGGCTCATGAAACTCACGGAGGCGCCGCCCTGTACGCAGTCGACCAAGACCTCGGCAAGACCCCGGATCTCGGCCTCGGACGGCGGGGCCGTCAAGCGACGGATTCGCACCGGCTCCTTCATGTCCGGCCCCGTTCGGTGCGTGCCGCGTCCCGCAATTTGAACACGAGGTCCAAGGCCTCCCGGGAGCTCAATTCCTCCGGATCCAACGCGCACAGGGTGTCGAGCACGGCGGAAGGCGGCGCGGCGAACAAGGAGAGCTGCGGCTGTTGCGGCGAGAGGTGCCCGCGCAGCGCGTCGCGCTCACGTTCCAGTTCCGTCAGGTAGCGGCGGGCCTCGGCCGTCACCGATCGGGGAATGCCGGCGAGTGCAGCCACCTGCAGGCCGTAGCTTTGATTCGCGGGACCGTCCTTGACGCTGTGCAGGAACACCAGCGTCTCGGCATGCTCGACCGCTTCCACGTGAACGTTGGCGACGCCCGGGGCTTCGGCGGCGAGGCTGGTGAGCTCGAAGTAATGGGTGGCGAAGAGCGTAAAGGCGCGGATTCGCCGGGCGATGAACGCGGCGCAGGCCCAGGCCAGCGAGAGGCCGTCGAAGGTCGACGTGCCGCGGCCGACCTCGTCCATCAGCACCAGGCTCCGGTCGGTAGCGTTGTGCAGGATATTCGCGGTCTCCGTCATCTCCAGCATGAACGTGGAGCGCCCTCCCGCGAGATCGTCCGAGGCTCCGATGCGCGTGAAAATCCGATCCAGGGGCCCGATCACGGCGCGCTTCGCGGGTACGTAGCAGCCGATGTGCGCCAGGATCACGATCAGCGCGGTTTGCCGCATGTAGGTGCTCTTGCCGCCCATGTTCGGGCCGGTGATGATCAACATGCGCCGGCCGTCGTCGAACGTGAAGGTCGTTCGGAATGAACGGCTCCCGGCTTGCGCGCTCGACCACGGGATGACGCCCGCCCTCGATGCGAAGCACGGGCTCCTCCACGAGCTCCGGCTGCGCGCAATCGAGCGTGGTCGCGCGCTCGGCGAAGCAGGCGAGCACATCGAGCTCCGCGATGGCGGCCGACGTGGCCTGCAGCGCCGGCAGGCGGGCGGTCAGCCGGTCGAGCAGCTCGTCGTACAATTCCTTCTCGCGCGCCAGCGCCCGGTCGCGCGCGCCGAGCACCTTGTCCTCGAACGCCTTGAGCTCGGGGGTGATGAACCGCTCGGCGGATTTCACGGTCTGGCGCCGCAGATACTCCTTCGGCACCCGATCCGCTTGAGAGCGGTTGATTTCGATGAAGAAACCCTGCACCCGATTGAAGCCGAGCTTGAGGCTGGAAAGCCCGGTGCGCTCGCGCTCGCGGCGCTCCAAGTCGAGCAGATACTGCTCCGTGTTGCCGCCCAACAGGCGAAGCTCGTCCAGCTCGGCGTCGTACCCCGCGGCGATCACGCCGCCGTCGCGCAGCAGATGCGGCGGCGATTCGGCGACCGCTCGCGTCAGCAGCGTAAATTCCCCGCCATGGTCGCCGAACTCATCGCTGAGGTGCTGCAGGAGCGGCGAGGGAGCGGTCGCCTGCAACCCGGTGAGCGTGTCGCGCAGCATCGGAAGGGCGCCGAGTGCCGTGCGCAGCTGCGCGAGGTCACGCGGACGCGCCGAGCGCAGCGCGACGCGCGCCAGGATTCTCTCGATGTCGCCGATCGCGCGCAGCGACTGCGCGATCTCGGCGTGGCGCGAGGTTTCGATCAGCGTCGCCACCGCGTGGTAGCGCGCCTTCAAGCGTGCCGCGGTCGCGCAGCGGACGATGCAGCCAGCGGCGCAACATGCGCCCCCCCATGGCGGTCGCCGTCCGATCGAAAATTCCCGCAAGCGTGAGCTCGGGTTTGCCCGCCAGGCTTTCATCCAACTCGAGATTCCGCCGCGTCGGCGGATCCATGATGAGCGCGCCGTCATGCTCCTCCGTGGACAAGGCGCGCAGATGCGGGCAGCGCGGCCTTCTGCGTCTCGCGCACGTACGCGAGCAGCGCACCGGCGGCGGCGATCGCCAGCGGCTTTCCCGCGCACCCAAATCCCGCCAAGTCGCGGGTACCGAATTGTTCCGTCAGTGCGCGGGTGGCGGAGTCGGCATCGAAGTGCCAAGGCGGCCGGTTTCGCCAAGGGCGCTCCGCGAGGCGTGCGCCCGGAGGCTGGGAGCCGTCGGGGGTCAGCATTTCCGCGGGGCGCAGCCGTTCGATCTCGGCCTCGAGCGCATCCAACCCGTCGAGCTCCATGACGGTGAAGCGTCCTGCCGACAGGTCCAGCCACGCGAGACCGAAACGCCCCTCAGCCGTGCAAACGCTTGCCAGCAGATTGTCGCGCCGCTCCTCGAGCAGGGACTCATCGGTGATGGTGCCCGGCGTGACGATGCGCACCACCTCCCGCTCCATCGGCCCCTTGGTCTTGCCGGGATCGCCGCGCTGTTCGCAGATCGCCACCGACTCGCCCTTGCGCACGAGGCGCGCGAGGTAGGCATCGACGGTGATCGCAGGCACCCCGGCCATCGGGATGGGCGAGCCCGCCGAGGCGCCGCGTTGGGTGAGGGCGATGTCGAGCAACTGCGAGGCCCGCCGCGCATCGTCGTAGAACATCTCGTAAAAATCGCCCATGCGATAGAACAGCAGCACGTTCGGATGCTGCGCCTTGATGCGCAGGTATTGCTGCATCATGGGTGTGTGGGCACTCGTATCGGTATTATTCATTAAATCAATGTGATGGCGAGCCTGGGAGCCCTATTAGGCAGCAATAATCAAGGGATCAATGAGGTCAGATCACGGTCACGAATGAACCATAATCCCGCAGCGCTCCATCGTTCGTCAGCAGTAGCATGGGCTCTACCATCGATTGCGCCACCAGCAGCCGATCGAATGGGTCCTTGTGCAGCGGCGGCAGTTCCACCACTTTCGCGGCGTGCTCACCGCTAATGGATAGCAAGCTGAATCCTGCAGGCTCTATCCCCGCGAGGATGTCGCGGGGGTTTGCCGTAAGCTTGCCAAGAGCGGACTTGATGCTGATTTCCCAGATCGACGCTGCGCTGGCATAAACCTCACTGGCGTCGATCTGTTTACGGGCAGCTGCGGTCAGCTTCGTGGGCTGGGAGAGTGCCCACAGGAGCAAATGCGTGTCGAGCAGAATCCGCACGCCTAACGGCCTTCGAAGCTCGCGATCACGTCCTCAGGTAAAGGCGCGTTGAAGTCGTCCGGGACCTTGATCTTGCCCTTC
Source organism: uncultured Gammaproteobacteria bacterium (assembly GCA_963748995.1). Classification (GTDB taxonomy): domain Bacteria; phylum Pseudomonadota; class Gammaproteobacteria; order Steroidobacterales; family Steroidobacteraceae; genus Bog-1198. Next base: position 12,565 of record CAVVKU010000025.1, read on the forward strand.
AGCAAACCCAATTTTTTGGCCCGTCGCACCCCCGCTATGGGGGTCAACCGCGCCATCGGCTTCCCCGCCTTGGCGATGATTACTTCTGCGCCGGCGGCTACCTCGTCCACGATTCTGGAGAGATGGGTCTTCGCCTCGTGAATATTGATAATATTACTCATAGCAATTCTGCAGTGAACTAAGCTTAGTTTATCCGACATCGTCGGGTTTGGCGGCAAGCGGCGCCGCAAGTTGACGGCGGAGTGCTTTGTTGCTATCCGCGCTGAGGACAAATGCTTGTACAACGCAAGGACAACAATGGCAACGACGGATCGGGTCTTGTTCGGTCTCGCCAATCAGGGTCGGACGGCTGCTGTTGCGGCAGGGGCGCGTGGTGACCACGGCCGAATCCTGCACGGGCGGGTGGATCGCCAAGGCACTCACCGATGTGCCGGGCAGCTCGCAGTGGTTCGGCGAGGGCTTCGTGACCTACAGCAATGAGGCGAAAGCGCGAACGCTCGGGGTTTCGCGCTCGGTTCTCGAGCGCCACGGCGCCGTGAGCGAGGCCGCGGCCATCGCCATGGCCGAAGGGGCGCTCGGCCGAGCCGGCGCGGATCTGTCGGTGGCCGTCACCGGCATCGCCGGCCCCGATGGTGCGGTGCCCGGAAAGCCGGTGGGAACGGTCTGGTTCGGCTGGGCGGAGCGGCGCGGCGGGCGGGTTCTCGTCACGGCGGAACGTAGGAATTTTCGCGGCGATCGCGAGTCGGTGCGGCGCAAAACCGTCGAGACGGCGCTGCGCGGGCTGCTTCGCCGCTAGGCGTGGCATGCGGTTATTCTTCGCGACGTTCCCCGAGACCGGAAATGCGCCGCAAGATTGCGTCGACGGCGCGCGCGATCGATCTCGAGGGAGCGCCAAGGTATCTGCCGCCCGAGAACTATCACGTGACGATCCTGTTCCTGGGAGAAGTTTCCGACACAGAGGTTCCATCGATCCGCGAAATCGGCGAGGCGCAGCGAATCGAGCGCTTCTCGCTGCGATTCGATCGCTGGGAATATTGGGAGGACGCGCGCGCCGTCGTCGCGTCGAGCCCTGATCGCCCGCCATCATTGATGGGTTTGCGCGCGGCGCTTGCCGCCGGACTGGCGCAACGCGGCGTCCCTTTCGATGACAAGCCGCTCCGCCCGCATATAACTGTTGCGAGGAAACCCGCGCAAGCGCCTGTATTGCCGGAGGTGTCCGAAATCAGCTGCGCGTTTCGCGCCTTCAGTCTGGTTTCATCCGTCACGGCTCCCGGCGGATCGGTTTATACAGTGGTCGGAACTTGGCCACTACTGGATACAGCGTCGCGCGACCAAAAATAGTTGGCGATGGTGCGCGAAACTCGCCGGTTTCGGTGCATATGAGATGAGCGCGCTGCGTCGAATGTGAAATAATGGCGCCACACGTTGTTGAGGAATCCCCATGGAAGAGAATCGCAAGAAGGCTCTCGCGGCTGCGCTGAGCCAGATCGAAAAGCAATTTGGAAAAGGCTCGGTCATGCGCCTCGGCGAGGCGGGCGCCACGTACGAGGTGGACTCGATCCCGACAGGATCGCTCGGCCTCGATATCGCCTTGGGCGTCGGCGGCATTCCCAAGGGGCGGGTGATCGAGATTTTCGGACCCGAGTCCTCGGGCAAGACGACGCTCACGCTGTCGATCATTGCCTCGGCGCAACGCCACGGCGGCACGGCGGCGTTCGTGGATGCGGAGCATGCGCTCGATCCGGTGTACGCCGAAAAGCTCGGCGTGAAGGTCAACGATCTTCTGGTGTCGCAGCCCGACACGGGCGAACAGGCGCTGGAAATCACGGACATGCTGGTGCGCTCGGGTGCGGTGGACGTGGTCGTGGTCGATTCGGTGGCGGCGCTCACGCCCAAGGCCGAAATCGAAGGCGAGATGGGCGATCAGCACATGGGTCTGCAGGCCCGCCTCATGTCGCAGGCGCTGCGCAAGCTCACCGGAAACATCAAGCGCTCCAATACCATCGTGATCTTCATCAATCAGATCCGCATGAAGATCGGTGTCATGTTCGGCAACCCGGAGACGACCACCGGCGGTAATGCGCTCAAGTTCTATTCGTCCGTGCGCATGGATATCCGGCGCATCGGCGCCATCAAGAGCGGCGAGGAAGTGGTCGGCTCCATGACGCGCGTCAAGGTCGTCAAGAACAAGGTGGCGCCTCCGTTTCGGGAGACCGAGTTCGAGATCATGTACGGCACCGGCATCTCGAAGGAAGGCGAACTCATCGAGCTTGGCGTCCTGCACAACATGGTCGAGAAGTCCGGTTCCTGGTACAGCTACAAGGGCGAGCGCATCGGCCAGGGCAAGGACAATGTGCGTACCTTTCTGCAGCAACATCCGGAGGTTGCCCAGGATATCGAGGATCAAATTCGCGCCAAGCTGATTCCGGAGAAGGCGACCATGAATCGCGGTGGCGACGTTAAAGAGGCCTGATATACCCGGCCGCCGCGAGGTCGACCCGCTCGATGCGCGTGCCGCGCGGGTCGCGGCTTTGGATGCGTTGGCACGGCGCGACCACGCCTCCCCGGAATTGCGCGAAAAGCTGATCGACAAGGGGTACCATGCGCCTCTCGTCGATGAGCTCATCGAGCGTCTCGTTGCCGAGAAGTTGCTGGACGATCGGCGCTATTTGCAGAACTTCGTGGCTTATCACGCCGCCCGCGGCCAGGGGCCCAATCGCGTACGCATGGATTTGCGCAGGCGCGGGCTCGGCACGCCGGACGCGGAGTCGGCCTTGGACGCCTATCCGGACTGGATGGCGCAGCTCAAAAGGGCGCGGCAAAAGAAGTTTGGAACTTCGCTGCCGACCAATTACGCTGATCGACAGCGCCAGGCAAAATTCCTGGCGTACCGGGGCTTCACCGGCGGCCAGATCCGCGGGGCCCTGGGGTTCGACACCGATTTGGATGCTGCAGATACCATAGAAGACTTATGAAACGCGAGAAGTTGAGGATGATGACGAGCACGGAGATCCGTGCGAGCTTTTTGGAGTTTTTCCGCAAAAACGGCCATGCGGTGGTGCCATCGAGCTCGCTCGTGCCCGGCAGCGACCCGACGTTGCTGTTCACCAACGCGGGCATGGTTCAATTCAAGGACGTGTTTTTGGGCAAGGAAGCACGCGATTATTCGCGCGCCGCAACCGCCCAACGCTGCGTGCGGGCGGGCGGCAAGCACAACGACCTCGAGAATGTCGGTTATACGGCGCGGCATCACACGTTCTTCGAGATGCTCGGCAATTTCAGCTTCGGCGACTACTTCAAGCGCGAGGCGATTCATTTCGCGTGGAATTTCATCACCGGGACGCTCGGCATACCGAAGGATCGGCTTTGGGTGACGGTCTACACGGAGGACGACGAGGCCGCGCGGATTTGGACCGAAGAGATCGGCATCGGCCCCAGCCGCTGCACGCGCATGGGCGAGAAGTCGAACTTCTGGTCGATGGGAGAGACGGGGCCGTGCGGCCCGTGCACGGAGATTTTCTACGATCACGGCGCGGAGATTCCCGGCGGCCCCCCCGGCTCGCCGGAAGAGGACGGTGACCGCTATGTGGAGATCTGGAATCTGGTCTTCATGCAGTACGACCGCTCGCCGGAAGGCATTCTGACGCCGCTCCCCAAGCCGTCGGTCGACACGGGCATGGGTCTGGAGCGCGTCGCGGCCGTGATGCAGGGCGTCCACAGCAACTACGACATCGATCTGTTCCGCTCGCTGATCCGCGCCGCGGCCGAGGTCACCGGCGCGACGGATCTGGAATCGTCGAGCCTGCGCGTGATTGCCGACCACATTCGCGCCTGCGCGTTCCTGATCATCGACGGCGTCGTGCCCTCGAACGAGGGCCGCGGCTATGTCCTGCGGCGCATCATCCGCCGCGCCATCCGCCACGGCTACAAGCTGGGCCAGACTCAGCCTTTCTTCCACAAGCTCGTGCCTGCGTTGGTGCGCGAGATGGGCGCTTATTATTCGGAGTTGGTGAGCGGCGAGGCGCAGGCCACGAAAGTCCTGGCACAGGAGGAGGTGCGGTTCGCCGAAACGCTGGAGACCGGCATGGCGCTGCTCGATGCAGCCACGGCGGAGCTCACCTCATCTGTCATCCCGGGGGAAACGGCTTTTCGTCTGTACGATACCTACGGATTCCCCCTCGATCTCACCGCCGATGTGGCGCGCGAACGCGGGCTCACCATCGATCAGGCGGGGTTCGATGCGGCGATGGCCGCGCAGCGGGCCCTCGCCAAGGCCGCGAGCAAGTTTGGAGCGGCGGATTTACGCGAATCGGTGAAGCTTTCCGGGAAGACCGATTTCTCCGGATATGACCGATTGGCAGCCACCGGCCGGGTCACCGCACTGGTGTTCGACGGTGCGCTCGTCGATGTCATGAAGGTCGGCCAGGAAGGGCAGGTCGTGTTGGACCACACGCCGTTCTATGCGGAAAGCGGCGGTCAGATCGGGGATACGGGCATGCTGATCGGCCGGTCTGCGCAATTTCGCGTGCGCGATACCCAGAAGCTCGGCGCTTCGTTCGGGCACCTGGGCGTGTTGGAATCGGGAGAGCTGCGGGTCGGAGACGAAGTCGCGGCAGAGGTCGATGCGGAGCGCCGTACGGCGATCGCACTCAATCATTCCGCGACTCACCTGCTGCACGCGGCGCTACGGCGCGTGCTCGGTAAACACGTGCAGCAAAAGGGATCGCTCGTTGCCGCGGATCGCTTGCGTTTCGATTTTTCCCATTCGGGGGCGGTCACTCCCGACGAGCAACAGCGCATCGAAGCGCTGGTCAATGCCGAGATCCGACGCAATGCGCCCGCCGACACCCGCATCATGGCGCTCGACGACGCCGTCGCCTCCGGAGCGATGTCGCTGTTCGGCGAAAAATACGAGAGCGACGTACGCGTGCTTACCTTCGGGGATTTCTCGATGGAACTCTGCGGCGGAACCCACGTCGAAAGAACCGGCGACATCGGGCTTTTCAAGATCGTCGGCGAGTCGGGCGTGGCGGCCGGCGTCCGGCGAATCGAGGCGGTAACCGGTCAGGCGGCATACGACTGGGTGGTCCGGGTGGACCGCGTGCTGCGGGACATCGCCGGCTTGGTGCGGGGCAGCCGCGAGGATGCGGACGAGAAGGTTCGCGAGCTGGTCGAGCGCTCGAAGCGGCTGGAAAAGGAGGTGCAGCAGCTTAAGTCAAAACTCGCCACCGGCCAGGGCGGCGACATCTCCGCCAAGGCGACGGCTGTCGGGGGCGTTAAGGTTTTGGCTGCACAAATAGAGGGTGCGGATGCTAAGGCTTTGCGGGATTCCATTGACCAGCTCAAGCAAAAGCTCGGATCCTCGGTGATCGTGCTGGCGACCGTCGAAGACGGCAAGGTGGTGCTCGTGGCGGGCGTTTCCGCGGATTTGGTGGCCCAGTTGAAGGCGGGCGATATCGTCGGCGCCGTGGCCGCCCAGATCGGCGGGCGCGGCGGCGGCCGCGCGGATTTCGCGCAGGCCGGGGGTACCCAGCCCGAAAATCTCGCCGCGGCGCTCGCAAGTGTCGAGTCGCTGGTAAGGAATCGGCTCGCTAATTGAACGGTTCAGTAATTCGGGTGGCAAGAACCAAGCATTGCGTTTAGGATTGCCGACTTGCCCGGCGGCCAAATGGGCTGCTCGGAAATCTGGCAACGGGCGTTCGAATCCCTGAATGCCCGACCGCGACTCGGTTCCGACTCCGGTCCATCGCGCTTGAGATTGCCCAAGGAAGATAAGGAGCACGCTTTATGTTGATATTGACGCGACGCGTTGGCGAAACGGTGATGATTGGTAACGACGTGACGGTCACGGTGCTGGGAGTCAAAGGCAACCAGGTCCGTATCGGCGTCAATGCCCCGAAAGATGTGGCCGTCCACCGCGAGGAAATCTACGAGCGCATCAAGCGCGAAGAGGACCAGGAAGGCCGCGCCCCCAGCATGGACACGAAAGTCGTCGACGACGCCTGAAAAACAAGCAGTTAGCGTTTAACGGCTTTACCTGGACTGCTCCACGCGGGTATCATCCGGCGCTCCTTGGGTAATGGGCCTTTCGCCACTATCCGGAGAGGTGGCCGAGTGGTCGAAGGCGCGCCCCTGCTAAGGGCGTATGGGTCAAAAGCCCATCGAGGGTTCGAATCCCTCCCTCTCCGCCAGGATATGTCATTTTCTTGATCAAGCGCCCGTAGCTCAGTTGGATAGAGCGCCTGGCTACGAACCAGGAGGTCGGGAGTTCGAATCTCTCCGGGCGCGCCAATTAATCAAGAACTTAAGCCCCGCCATTGAAGGCGTGCTGTCTAATATCCCGGGCCGCGTCTAATATTTTTCAACGAAGCGGTGTCGCTCGCGGCATTTTGCGGCGATAAACCGATTTGGTTGTCTGCGAGCTTGCGTGACCTAGGAGCGCCGCGGCGCTCTCCAATCCGTCCTTGTCGCTGGCGCACTTCGCTCGCAAATCGTGGAACGTGAACCGCTCGGCGAGCGCGGGCGCTTCGCCGTTTTTTCCGGGAGCCGTCGCCTTGTCCATGAGCCGCTGCCAGATCGCGGAGAATCCCCAAGCCGTGTAGGGTCGGCCGTTCCGCTTTCTGAGCAGGTACTCACCAGGCACTTGCGGCTTGAGCGCCTTGGCCCGCTCGGTAATCCGACGCAGCTCGTCGGTCCACTCGACCAGCACGCCGGCGCCGGTCTTGCTTTGGCTGAATACTATTCCTTCGTCGGTCAACTGCGCGCGCTTCAGCGATAGCAGGTCGCCGCGGCGCTGCCCGGTGAGGAGCGCCAAGTCCATGGCGATCCGCATCCGCTCATTGGCCAGCGCGTAGACGGTGTCGTACTCAGCGTCAGTGACGTATCGAGTTCGCTTGCCCTTGGGCGTGCGCTCGAGCGTGCGCACCGGATTCACGGTAGCCGCGCCCCAGCGTATTGCCTTGGCGAGCACGTGGCCGAGCAACGATATCTCGTGCCGGGCAGCTACCGGATGCTGGGCGCGGCCGTCCAAGTACTTGTAGCAATGCTGCGCGGTGATCTCGTCGGGCGGCATGTCGCCAAAGACTACTTTGAGCTTTTCGAGCTGCTTCGCCTGATCGGCCCGCGTCTTCGCGGAGCGCTTGAGCGGCAAGACCTCGGTTCGATACCGATCAATTACCTCGCCCAGGTTATGGCCGCTCCATTGGCCGCCTACGAGCTTCCCGTAGGCTGCGAACGCGGCGGCGATATCCTTACCGAGAGGTTGCCATTCGTTCGTCGCCGGGTGACAGAAATAGTACGCGCCGCGCCGCATGTACATGCGTTTCGGCAAATTCGTGTCCTGCTTGCGCTGTCTACCCATTCAACGCCCCGAAATTCGGCTCGTGATGCCTGGTCATTCCCTTGCTGCTGACGAGCTTGCGCTCTGACTCAGCGATCGCGACGATAGGTTCCCTGAGGGCATTTACAGTAAACCGCCAACCGTTCTTGCGCAACCAACGGATCTGCGCGCTAGACCGGGCATAGCCGGTAAGCCGCTGCAGTTCTTGTGGCGTGAGAAACATGTCGGCCGCGTGGCTGGTGCTGAAAATCTGGCTGAATTAGTCGCGATCGGTAGTCCTGACACGCTACGGCAGGCCGTTCGCCATGACCATAGAACGTTTCGTGCGAGACCCGCGACGAATGCCTGTCAAATGATGGATTTGCGGATACTGATGTCCATGCGCGGCGCGCGGTCCGTTGTGTTTTTGCTCGGGCCGCAATCCCCGCGAGGAACACAGCCTGCAAAACATGGCTATCGGGTCCGCGGCTCGTTATGTTTCCCTTCTCGCTGGGCCATGCCGTCCAGGATGATTTGCTCACGTTCGGTCCGGGGTGGATCCATCTGCGCCAGGAATCGGCGGATGTCCCGAGTGACCTCGGAGTGTCCTTCGCGTTCGAGGACGCCGTGAACGACGTCCCAACCTCGCTCCACTTCGCGACGGGTTGAAACGAGGGCCGCTTTGCCCGGTTCCGGTTGATTGCGGGCTCGACGAGCGTACGACGCAAATTTAGCCTGAACCAAGGTGGACGAGTCGCGCTGATCGGAGCGATAGGCGCCGTCTGTCTTTGCAACTCGCGTTGCGCCACGCACGGCGCGCTCCGTGGCGTTTGCCGAGATGCCTTGTTCGCGTAGATGAGCCGCGAACTGTTGCCTCCAGTCGCGAATCGTCGCTTTGCGGATGTCGAGTCGCACGCCCTGTTCGCTCACCGCTCTGACGACGAGGTGGACATGTGGATGGCCCTGGTGGGTATGCAACGCCATCGCGTAGCGATGCTGAAGAGCGAATCGGTCCAGGGCGAACGCCCGTACCGCCGCCGCAAGCTTGTCGGACGGCGTACCTTTTGGCATCGAGAAAATGAGATTGTGAACAAGCTTGGGAGGCTTTCGGCCGAAGGCGACTGGCCGAGCAGGAATCGTTTCATCCACTACCGAGCGCCTAGCTCGGCATGCGCTTTCTAATCGACGCCAACTTACCGCGTGCGGTCATTGCCGTGGTGCAAAGCCTGGGGCATCAGATGGAGTTCGCGCGCGATATTGGCTGGCGTCGGCGACGGACGAACAAATCGCCCGACATGCATTGCGATATAGTGCCGCGCTTATTACTCGGGACCTGGATTTCGCCGATATACGTCGATATCCGCCTGATCGGCACTCAGGTATTGTCGTGCTGCGTTTGCCGGATACGGCTGTGGCCGAAGAGATCGCGAAGGCGCTGAAGCGCTTTCTGTCGGAACCAGGGTTTGTCGCATCTCTTCCTGGTCGACTTGCGGTTGTCGAAGGGGACCGGGCCCGCTTTCGCCCGCCGCTGACGTTATAGATTGACGTTGACCGCATCGGGCGGTTGCCGGCCGAAAGCGGAACTACGGCTCAATTGAGGGCCCGCTGGCAAGTGGCCGTTCGTGACCTACGTTAATCTTGCAGCTTCTGCAGGAGTAGTCACTTCGATGGTGTAGGAAGCACACACTTGTCACCGCATCAAATATTGGCCGCATGCTCGCGTCTCGCGGCATTAGTTTGGGGTATATGCGTGATTCGCCAGGTGCCTGAGCTTTGGGTCCACATAAATCACCCTACCGTGGACAACCGGACACCTGTTCTGGTGCTGACAATCCTTCAGTTGGCCATGTGTGCATTCCTTTGGCTTTTCCCTACCATCGTCGCGCGCCGTATTTTGCCGCAAAAAGAAACCACTGCACTACCATCCACTCGTTTAGCTGATTGGCAAATGCTTGGCGTTGTTCTCATCGGATTGTGGGAGTTTGCTCAGGGCATTCCGCGGGCATTCTACTGGGCAATATTGATCCACACCTTTCAATCCAGGGAACTTGGCTTCGCCGACTTGACGCCGGTGCAAATGGGTCAAATCGCCTCGACTCTCGGGGAGCTGGCTATTGGGGTCTGTTTAGTGTTCGGCGCGCGAGCGATTACCTCCTATATATTTGGTGTTCGCGAGGTCAAACGCCAAGAATGAATGCAAGAGTTCGTTGGAGCGATTCGCGAACCATGGGCGAACGTCCGACATGTCGCCGCGAAGTCAGTAGAGATGGAGTGCGATTGATCCGCGTAGCAACCTTTTTGCTGCTATTGGCCTATACCACGGCAGCCCCCAAACACGAGGCGACAACCATCGAGATACATGCGAAGCATTGGTCAGCGCCTTCTGGTTGCGGTTTGCAACGGCCAGTCGATGATGATAGCGGCCCACTCGAGGCGTTCTGTGATCCCGCTCACGAAGTCAATTCGGCGTGGCTCGCTCTTGTTCATCCGTGACGATGCATCTTGCCGCCTCACCGAGCGGCGCGCCCCGTCGATAGCTGCTCAGCGAGCAGTCGAACGTCAATCGCGGGCGTCTCGCCGAACCGCATGATCAAGCACGCCGATTCTCCCGCCGCGCGAGGATTCCATCGCCGCTGTGCTCCGTATCGAACCCTGCCTGTTGCAGGCGGCGGCTCACTTCGCGCCGCAGGTCGCGGCCTCGACTCAGCTTGTTGGGCGCGCCGACGTAATGGAAGAGCTTGCCGCGTCCCGCGAGGACACGCGCGAGCTGGTCGTAGAATTCCTGAGAGTAAAGCTCTCCCGCGATACCAAAGCGAGGTGGATCGTGCAGGATGGCATCGAACGACGTGGCCGGGAAATCGCGAATTGCCTTCGTGATATCCGCCTGAACAAGCGTTAGTGCGCCGTGCTGCTCGTGCGACCAGGGGCTATCGGGCGACCAGGGATTGTGGCTTCGCAGCCAGAGCACGTCCGGGTTCTTTTCGAACGAATGCACTCTCGCCGCGCCACCTCGAAGGCACCAGGCGGCGAAATACCCGAGGCCTGCGCAGGTATCGAGAATCACCTTGCCGCGCGGCTCGATCAGCGCGACCTTGTGCATGGCGTCTTCGTAGGGAGAGACCCGGGCGGTCGGAAGCATTTTGATGCCGTCGATCTCGAATGTCGGTGGTCCCCAGGGCGTCGGTACGAGTTTTGTGAGTGAGTTGCCGTAGCGCGATATGGGCTCGAAGCTGGCCCCGGTCCAGCGATAGACGCTTCGATCCTTGCAACCCGCGAGGTAGGGGAACCGTTGTCGATTCCAGTTCCATGTCAGCGGCTCGATTTCGACGAGGGTCGAGGACAGCCCGAGATCGAGTGAGCATGCCAGGCTGCTCGTGCCTGCATCACGAGCGGCAAGCAGCGCCTCGCTCACAGGAAACGTCAGGAGCGGAGAGGGTGGGCAGTCCTCATCAGCGCCCTCGCTCATAGAGAAGCTATCTCGGGTTCGCTCAGCAAGCGCCAGTGCCCCTTTTGCAGTTCGCCGAGGGCGAGCCTGCCGATCGACACTCTCACCAGACGTAGGACGCAAACGTCATAAGCTTCGAGGACGCGGCGTATCTGCCGGTTGCGTCCCTCATCCAGTATGACTTCCAACCAGGCATTCTTGAGACCCGAACGCATAAAACGGACGGACTTGAAGCGCAGCCGCTCTCCTTCGACGGGCACACCGCTCGCCAGCTTGATCAACAGAGCGTCATCAGGTACCCGGTCGATCTGCACGTGGTAGGTTTTATCTGGTCCGGTCGCGGGGTCCGTAACCTTCGCCGCCCAGGCGGAATCATTCGTGAACAGCAGGAGTCCCTCGCTGGCCTTGTCAAGCCGCCCCACCGGTGCAAGCCAGGGAAGTGGTGCATCCGCAAGGCACTGATAGACGGTTGCGCGTCCCTTTTCGTCCTCGAGCGTAGTGACGAGACCGCGCGGTTTGTTCAACATCAGCACCACGCGCCCCACCGCCGCAATCTCGCGCTCGTCCACGCTGATGCGATCCCGGCCCTGCAAGACGGGAAAGTCGGGGTCCCGGACCGGCCGATCATTGACGCGTACCCGGCCCTCATGCACCCATTTCGCCGCGAGAGAGCGCGATGCCATGCCGAGCTTTGAAATGACGCGCGCCACGCCGTGACGTGAGGCCCGCGCGGCGTTTCTGTCGGGTTTAGGTGGCATCTCTATAGCATACAGATTTACGGATAGGCGGTTCCCAGGGAAGCCGGTGGATCATCGAATCTCCCCAGGCGCGCTTCAAGCGATGGCCTGCCAAGGGCGGCGGGGGAATCAGCGCCTCCGAAGCTGCTGGGCTTATTTCAACATCAACCTGTGCGTGACCTTTGCGTCCTGGTACGCGAAGCGGGTGATGATTACGATTCGTCGAGCCATTTCAGGTGTAAAGGCGTAATCGGCGATAGAATCGCAAAAGGACAAACGAATTTTCGAGATGACTCCCATGAACTCAACGACCGGAGAACCGGAGAACAGTCGGCCCGCCAAGTCTCTGAGTCCTGCAATCGCGATGATCGATGAAGGGAACGCGCTTGAGGAACAGGGACGGATTTCTGAGGCGATGGCGCGCTACGAAGCGGCGACCCGGATTGATCCGCGATGCGCAAGAGCTCACCTCAATCGCGGCAATATGTTGCTCGCGGTCGGCAAGTTCGATGAGGCTCGCAGTGCATACCAACTCGCCATAGCCTGCGAACCGCACTACGCGCCAGCTCACTTCAATTTAGGCAATTTGAATTGTAGGACCGGCGAATTCGAGCTTGCGTTGCGCAATTATCAGGACGCCATCGACATTAGGCCTGACTTTGCGGACGCGTTTGTGTCGATGGCAAACGTTTTCGATAGTCTCGGCCGAACCGCCGAAGCAGTGGAGAGCTACCAACGCGCACTGGCCATCAATCCGGACTACGCCGAAGTTCATTTCAATCTGGGCATGCTTGCAATGATCCAAGGGCGCCATGACGAAGCCATCAAGAGCCTACGACGGGCCGTGGAGATCAAGCCAGATTTTGCCCAGGCCCACCGCACCCTGGGCGTCGAGTTGGGTAGACTCGAGGAGTTTGATGCGGCGGAGGCGAGTTATCGCCGTGCTTTGGCCATCGAGCCCGAGTCCGAGGGGATTCTCTGCGAACTGGCGATGATTCTTCGTGCGCAAGGCAAGGCCCCGGAGGCATTGGGGCTGCTCATGCCATCGCTGAAGCGTGCGCCGACGTGGGCGATGAAAATTGCGTTTGCTGGATGCGTCGCGCGCATGGAATTTACGGTCAACGACCCACAGCTCCGCGCAGCACTTGAAAGGGCCATCACCGAACCATGGGGAATACCTTCCCGACTTTGTCGCCCCGTACTCAGTCTCGTAATGCTCGACCGGAGGATCGCTAATTGCGTAAGCGTGGCCAATAAAGCCTGGCCAGCGAGATTAGAAAAAACGGCGTTGTTCGGCGCTGACGGCCTTACCGCGCTTGCGGAGGAATCCCTGCTCCATGCAATGCTTGAAACCGCGCCCGTGAACACGGTCGAGTTCGAGCGCTTTCTGACCTGCGCGCGCCAATGCCTTCTCGAGACTGCATCCGGCGATCAGGCGTCAGACCCTTCGGACATGCGATTCTATGCCGCACTCTCTCGGCAATGCTTCGTCAACGAATATATCTTTGATTCCGATGAAGAGGAGAAGCTAGCGGCCTCCGCCTGCCGCACCCATTTGCTCGGGCTACTTGACGCAAACGCTGTCGTGCCGCCATTGCTCCTGCTTGCCGTGGCGGCATACTTCCCGCTTTCCTCGCTTCGCGGCGCGGACCGACTTCTTGATTCAAGTCACCCCGCGCCGATTGACGCAGTCCTCCGCCAGCAGATCCTGAACCGTTCGAAGAGCAGGGGCTTCGCGCAAGCATCAAACGTCTGACGCCGATCACCGTTGGCGTGTCCGAAGAAGTGCGCGGCCAGTACGAACGAAATCCCTACCCGCGCTGGGTGAAATTTCAGAAGAAAGACGATCCTCGTTACTTCAATGATGAATTGCGAAGCTCTCTGCCCTTCGGGTCATTTACGCCAATGCGGGATGACAGGGCTCCGGACGCGCTTATCGCCGGATGCGGCACAGGCAGCCACGCGATCTTCACCGCTCAGCGATTCCGCGGCATTCGTGTTCTCGCGATCGACTTGAGCCTGAGCAGCATCAGTTATGCCAAACGAAAGACTCGGGAGATGGGTATAACGAACATCGAATTCGGACAGGCGGACATTCTCAAGCTGGGTCAAATCGGGCGCACGTTCGACATCATCCAATCAGCTGGAGTGCTGCATCATATGGCCGATCCTTTCATGGGATGGCGAACCCTGCTGTCGCTATTGCGACCCGGGGGATTCATGTTTTTGGGCTTCTATAGCGAGCTTGGGCGCAGGCGCGTCGTCAAGGCGCGTGCACTCATTGCCGCACGCGGATATTCCAGTGCCCCCGCGGATATTCGTCGCTTCCGCCAGGATGTCGCCGAGGGGAACTTGGGGAGTGATCTGCAAAGTCTGAGCCAGGCCCAGGATTTCTTTTCGACCAGTGAATGCCGCGATCTATTTTTCCACGTTCAGGAGCATCGGCTAACGCTAAGTCAGATAGACTCGTTTCTTGCCGATGTCGGTTTTCGGTTCATCGGCTTCGAATTGGATCGCAGCGTGCTGCATCAGTATCGCGTGCGTTTTACCGACGACCCGTCCTGCACGCATTTGCGCAACTGGGCGGCATTTGAGGCCGACAATCCGGAGACGTTCTCCGGAATGTACCAATTCTGGATCCAAAAGCCGCCCTACGAGCGTGGGCGGTAAGAGTGCAAAGCGGTATGGCCCGCAGTATCACATTTTCAACCGATCCATCCAGCCCAACAGCTCGCGTTCTGCCTCGTTCCCGCCCGCAAGTGTCCGGCGCAACGCAGCGTGCGATTCGGGCCGATGCTGGTTCAGTTTCAACTTGCATTGCAATTCAGTGATCTCCAACTCGAATCCCACAATCATCGACATCATCATCGTGTGATAGTCCTCGTCCAACGAGTGCCACTGCGCAAGATAGCCCGGTTCGTTATCGTCGATCAGCTTATCCAGCATCTGATCCATCTCTGCACGCTCGTTTAGCAGCCGCACGTTCACCCGGCATTGCACCGCGAGATAATTCCAAGTCGGCACCCGCTTGGTGTCCGCGTACACCGTAGGCGACATGTACGCATGCGGCCCCAAATAGCTCACCAGAGCCGTGCCTCGGTCTCGGAGATACTTCCAATGGGGATTAGCTCGCGCTACATGTCCAAGCAGAGTAGGCCACGGCTGGCCGTCGCGCTCGCGCAGGTCCACATGCAACGGCAGGTATGTCACGAAGGGCTGTCCGGTATCGTCGTTGCAGATCAGGGTCGCAAAGGAATGCTTGCGCATCAGCTCGACGGCGGCGGCAACATCATCGGTCTTGAACTGTGTTGGAACGTACATAGTGAGCATTCAGAGTCGGTAATCCACGACCGCTCCGATCGTGCGCGGCTGGTTGGTGGCCAAATGATTGTACAATGCAGACCTTAGAATGGCGACTTGCACCGGAGGCAGTCGATGAAGGAATCGGATCCCGATAACCGGGAACAGGCCACTTTTATCTATCCTTTTCTTGCGATCATGGTGGTCGTGATATGCACTTTCATTTGGAGACCCAGGAGGCGGTGAATCGCTCGCCGTGAATCGTCTTCCCGACGCAATGCGTGGTGCGACACAGCCCGACAGCAGATGTTCTGAATTTTCAGGGACCACTCTAGGGTTGCTCGAGACTTGCCCGAATCCCCGCATCGAGATCCCGGTACTCGAGCGTCACGCCGAGCTCTTTGAGCATGCGGTGGTTGTCGACCCGCCGTGACTCGGCCAGAAACGATCGGGCCGATGCGGACAGTGCCCTCATGGCATCCGCGCGGCTGACGAGGGGTGGCGGCGGCAGGCGCGCGATGCGCGCGACGCGCTGGAGAAACTCCGTGGCGCTGTCCTCGCTGCCGTCCGTCACGTTGTAGATTCGCCGATCCGCGGCTTCCGCGCTGCCTGCGCTGACGCACGCGGTCACGAGGTCGGTCACGTGGATGCGGTTGCCGGGTCCTGCTTCGTTCGGCACGATGGCGGGGACCGCATTGCGCAGCCGGTCGAGCGGCAGGCGACCGGGTCCGTAAATGCCGGGCAGCCTGAGCACGCACCAGGACACGCCGCGCGCTTCGCTCCACGCACGCACCGCATTTTCCGCCGCCAGCCGCCGAACGGCGCGCTCGGTGAGTGGAGCGGGCGGCGTGTCCTCGTCGACCCGGCCGCCGCCGCGATCGCCATACACGCCGGTGGTGCTCAGATAGATCAGGCGCTTGGGTGTGCCCGCGACCGCGTCCAAAAATCTAGCGAGTCGCGGGTCGCCGGTCTCGAGCGCGGGCGGAACCGAGTAATACAGCAGGTCCCCGCCGAAATCGAACCGAGTCGATCGGCCATCCAGGTCGAGCGCCATTGCCTCGGCTCCAAGGGCGGCGATTTGCTCGAGGCTCTCCGGCCGCGTCGCGAATCCGCGCACGCGGGCCCCCGAGCGCAGGAACCTCATGGCCAACCGCAGGCCAGTGTAGCCACAGCCGACGATGGAGACGGATTGCACCACGAGGGTCACGTGCCGAGCTACGGCGCCTCGATGATCGCGAGAAGCTTCAGGCTTTGCGGATCCATCACCGCCAGCAGCGAGCTGCCTCTGCCGGTGAGCGCGATGCCGTTGGCCTGGTCGGTGGGAAATCCGGCCGCCTGCATCCGCTTCTCGAGCAGCGGCTTTTTCTTCGCAGAGAAGAACTTGATGTCGCTCACCTTCCGCAGCTGGGTGCGAAGCTCCGTCGTCCCCTCCTGCCAGGTCTTGTAGTACTGCGGATATCCGATGATGTCGTAGCCGCCCTGCATCAGGTTTTGGAAGATCTTGTCGGCTTCTGCCGAATCTTTCGGGAAGGGCGCCCATATCCACCGGGGCAGGCTGTACCAATGAGGAGCCAAGGGCAAGTTTTTCTCGCGGGCGGCGCGCGCCGCCTCGGGGTCGATATCGGCAGCCTGCACGACCTGCAGGCAATTCACCGAGAACGCGTAATACAGGGGACGCCCGTTCCAGAGCGTCGTTGCTCCATAGCCGAGCGCAACCAACTGCACGGCCACGATGATGGCGATGTCCCGGGCGAGCTCCCGGCGCCGCTTGCGCGCGTTGGCGATGATCAACGTGATCAACGGGCCGACCACTACATCGACAGCGACCATCACCACGACCACGTGAGCGGCTTCCGTGAGATGCCAACCCGGCCAGTGGTACCAGCCGAGGTACAGGGCGCCCAGCACCAGCGTGAGCGCGACGGCGCTGCACAGCAGATGCGTTCCGAATGCTTTGAGCCTGAACTTCATCCTCTCTCACCCGTGACTCGAATAGCGCTTATTTTTAACCCTCCACCTGCGGGACGGAAAGGTGTCCGGCCCGAAAGGGTGTGAAATTGCAAACAGGATCACATGGAAACGCGGGTGCGCATAGCCGGAAGCCCCGAATGCTACTATCCGCCGTCGACATCATCTTGGCGGTGAGAACGTGGTCACAGAGTCAGCTCCCCCGGACGCCCGGCCGCTGCGACGGATATTGGGCCTCGGCTTCGGCCTCGCCATGGTATTCGGCGGAACGGTGGGCATCGGCATCTTGCGCCTGCCCGGAACCCTCGCCGCCGCGCTCGGTAACCCGGACGCGATTCTGGTGTTTTGGGTGCTGGGCGGCCTCTACGCGCTGCTCGGCGCGGTGTCGGTGTCAGAGCTCGCGGCGATGCTGCCGCAGGCCGGCGGATTCTACGTGTACGCACGCCGTGCGTTCGGCAACGGGGTGGGCTTCCTGGTCGGCTGGGGCGATTGGTTCAACCAGATAGCCTCGCTCGCCTACGTGTCGATGACGGCGACGGTGTTCCTGGCGACGATCTGGCCGGCCGCTGCGCCCTATGCGAAGTCAGGAGCCGTGCTGATCATCGTCGGTCTCACGGCGATGCACTGGGTGGGGCTTCGCATCGGCGGCGCGGCCACCCGATTCATCAGCGTGACCATCGGTCTCATGATGCTGATCTTGATCGTTGCGTGCTTCCTTGCGCCCGCCGTGCCCGCCGGTGCGCCGATCGCGATGAGCGCCGCCGGGCTGCCGCTCTTGTCCACGGCGATGGCGGCGGTGGTGGTGACGGCGCTGCGGGCCGTGCTGGTCACCTACGACGGCTGGTACTCGCCCATCTATCTCGCCGAAGAGAGCACCGATCCGACGCGCACGCTGCCGCGCGCCATCATCGGGGGAACGCTCGTGCTGATCGTGCTCTACGTGCTGATCAATGCCGCGGTGCTTCGCGTATTGCCGCTCTCGGTGCTGGCGGGCTCCTCGCTCCCCGCGGCGGACGCGGCCCGGGTCGTGTTGCCGCGCGGCGGCGCGGAGCTGGTGACGGTCATTTCGCTGTTGACGGTGCTGAGCCTCGTCAACGCCGTGCTGCTGATGGCGCCGCGGATTCTGCTCGCCATCGGCCGGGACGGATTGTTCACGGCGAAAGCGGCCGGCGTCAGCGCCGGGGGTACGCCGCGCGTCGCGCTGGCCGTATCGAGCGCTGCGGCGATCGCCTTGATCATGACCGGCACCTTCGAGCAAATCATAGCGCTCGCGGCGGTCATTTTTCTGCTGACGTACATCGCGGTGTATGCGGCCGTCTTCGTACTGCGCCGGCGGGAGCCTGACTTGCCGAGACCTTATCGAGCTTTCGGCTATCCGTTCACCACGGGGATCGTGCTCGTGGGCTGCGTATTGATCTTGATCGCGGCGCTGATGGAGGATCCGCGCTCGGGAGTGATCGCCGGGGTGCTGCTCGTCGGGCTGCGCGTTGCTGTACCGCTGGATCGCGCGCCACCGGAGACGCGCGGCGTCGGTTGGGTCAATCGAAATCGGTCGCTAGGCTGGGATCTGCCGCCAGCTTCACGGCGCGCGCTTCGAAGCCGGACTCCTCGA
The DNA here is from genome assembly GCA_963748995.1 of uncultured Gammaproteobacteria bacterium. Classification (GTDB taxonomy): domain Bacteria; phylum Pseudomonadota; class Gammaproteobacteria; order Steroidobacterales; family Steroidobacteraceae; genus Bog-1198. Next base: position 30,945 of record CAVVKU010000025.1, read on the forward strand.
GCACTTCCCGCATCGCCGCTTCAGCGGGTGAATCGTTCACGTCCGCCCAGCCGCCGGGCAGCGCCCAGGAACCGTCGCTCGCCTCCCGCACCAGGAGAATTCGCCCCTCCACGAACGCCGCGGCGCGCACGTCGACCTTCGGTGTCGCGTAGCCGGTATCGTGCCGCATGTAGTCGAGAAGCCCTGGGTCTGCCCGTCCGGCGCCCATGGCGATCACCGCAGCGGCGAGTTCCTGAATCCGCTCGTAGCGTTGCCGGTCGAAGGGGTCGCGGCAGAACGTGAGCCCGATCTGCGCCATGGATCGGAGCTCGCGGCCCACGGAGAGCCATGACGGCTCGCCGCTCATGCTGTCTGTCCCGCTGCGGTACAGCTCGAATCCAACAGGAGTTCCGCCCCAAGCTCGGTGCCGGCGAACAGCACGAACCCCGGCCCATCCTGGAATTGCCTTCCGGCGAGGAGGAGGGTGTAGTCGCCCGGAGTGCGCCGCGGGTCCGGCAGGTCATGGGCAAGCACCTCGAAGGGGTTGCTCTCGAGACGTTCACCCATGAGACGGCGTGCCTGGAAGTGCACGATGCCCACACGCACGATCGCCCATCCGGCCCCGAGGCGGCCGGAAGCCTCGTCGATCGCCCGGACCGTCCGGGTGTCCAAACATTCGATATGGATGTGCAGCTGGTCCTGGCTGCGTGAATTCGGCGGATTGACCGCAAGGCCGACGGCGCCGCGCGGGATGTCGTGTCCGACCACATCGGCCAGATGGCTGCGAGCCTCCCACGCGAAAGCGAAATAGTTGGGCGCGCCCGGCTCGAACAGCAGCGGACTTTCGATGCCGGGGATGGTGCGGGTCGGAATGAGCAGAAAGTGCGCGCCGCCTTTGCGATCCGCCAGCACCGCATATCCCGAATCTGCATGGCCGGGATCAGGCAGCACGACCTCAACGCAGGGCGCTGGATCGTGACGAGAGGTCCAATCGATCACACAATGATCCTGGACGATTTCTTGAAGCGCGTGCCGATCTCCCGCATGCGCCGCCGGCGCTGCCAGGATCGCTGCGCAAAGCATCGCCGCGCAATCGGTCGATGCGCAACGCATCGCCGCCGACCAACATGAGGCAGCGGCGGTCTGCACGGGATGCTAGGAAAGCTCCGTCTCGGCGACCGGCCGCAACGCTCGCGCCACGGGAATCCGTACCTCCAGGGTCCCGCCGGCCGGGGTGGTGGACATCTCGAACGTGCCGCCCAATGCCCGCACGCGGTGTCGCATCGACGCCAACACGTGCACGTCGCTCTCGGAGCTGGGATCCGATATTCCGCGGCCATCGTCCTTGATGCGAAATACGACCTCATCGTCGTCGATGTCGAGGGTCACGTCCACGGTCTTCGCCGCCGACAGCTTGATGATGTTCGCGAACGACTCCTGGGCGATGCGAAACAGCGAGATGGCCGCATCCGCGCTCAACTTCGGTTCCTCGTCGGGGAAGTATTCGTTGCAGGCGAGCCCCGCTCGCACGCACGACTCCTTCATCTGCCAGCGGAGCGCGGCGATGAAACCCACGTTGTCGAGCAGCGTCGGGCGCAGCTCCTCGATGATGCGGCGTTTGAGATCGATGCCGGCGGACAAGTTCTGCTGGACCCGGTTGAGACGGTGCTTGAGGTCCACGTCGCCCGGTTGCAGGTGCTGTTCCGCCCAGGAGATGTCCATCCGCGCTCCCACGAGCAGACCTCCCAATTCGTCGTGCAGCTCGCGGGCGAGACCGGCCTTTTCGCGTTCGGACACGCTTTGCAGATGAGTCGAGAGTTCGGCAAGCTCGCGCGTGCGCTCGGTGACCTCACGCTCCAAGCGCTGCTTCTGGCTGCGCAGTTCCGCGGTCTGCTGCGCCCGCCGATGCAAATGGCGATAGATCAGGCCGGCGGCGGCGGTGAGCAGCACGACATTCAGGATCACGGCAAGCGCCGAGAGCGACGGGCTCATGTTCGATGCTCGAGCGGGGGAGGGTTTGCGGTGTCCATAGAGAAAATGCCGAGCACGGAATGCCTCGGATTCAATGTCGACGGAAATGCCAAAAAAAGCAAGTCAGCGAAATCCTACCTCGCAACGCAGGAAAGGGGCGGCCAAGCGGCGATTGCGTCACGTCCCGGTTCGAATTTGAGCGTGAGTTCGCAGGCGAAGCCGCTTACCATACGCGGCCTCATGCAAATCGTCCGCCTCGAAAAAGTCTCGTTGAGTTTCGGCGCCAAACCGCTGCTCGATCGCGTCCAACTGCAGGTCGCCAAGGGCGAGCGAGTCTGCGTGCTCGGGCGCAACGGCGAGGGTAAGTCCTCGCTGCTCAAGGTCATTTCCCGCGAGATTGCGCCGGACAGCGGCGAGCTCTGGGTTCGTCCCGGCGCGAAGGTGGCGAGTCTCGCCCAGGAGGTGTCGGCGGCGAGCGGCGAAACCGTGCGCGAGGTGATCGCCCGCGAGGCCGCTCAAACGAGCCTCGAGGGCGATTGGCAGGCCGCTCTCAACACGGATCAGATCATCGCGCGGCTGGGGCTCGACGGCGATGCGGCGCTCGGCTCGCTGTCGGGCGGTTGGCGGCGTCGCGCCATGCTCGGACGCGCGCTCGTCACGGAGCCCGATCTATTGCTGCTCGACGAGCCGACCAATCATCTGGACATCGAGGCCATCACGTGGCTCGAGGATTTGATGTCGGTGTTCGCGGGCGCGCTGCTCTTCGTGAGCCACGACCGCGCGTTCGTGCGCCGCCTCGCGACCCGCATCGTGGACTTGGATCGCGGTCAATTGCGGGAGTGGTCCGGAGACTACGACACCTACGTCCTGCAAAAGCGCGCCATGCTCGATGCCGAGGCCAAGCAAGCCGCCCTGTTCGACAAGAAGCTCGCGCAGGAGGAGGTTTGGATCAGGCAGGGGGTGGAAGCGCGCCGCACCCGAAACGAGGGCCGGGTGCGCGCGCTCAAGCAGTTGCGAATCGAACGCCGCGAGCGGCGCGAGGTTCTCGGCCAGGTCGAGATCCAGGCCGACGCTGCGTCGCCCTCGGGAAAACTCGTGTTCGAGGCGAGCGATGTGCATTTCGAGATCGGCGGCGCACCGATCATCTCGAATTTCTCCGCGCGCATCATGCGCGGCGATCGAATCGGCATCATCGGGCCGAACGGCTGCGGAAAGAGCACCTTGCTCAAGCTCCTGGTCGGCGAACTCGAGCCGCAGCGAGGCTCCATTTACCGGGGAACGTCGCTCAAGGTTGCCTACTTCGATCAACAACGCGAGTCGCTGAATCCGGCGGCGACCCTCATGGATAACGTCACCGCGGGCAGCGGCGACATGATCGACGTGGGCGGCCGCCCGCGCCATGTATCGGGCTACCTGCGCGACTTTCTATTTCCGCCGGAGCGCCTGCTCGCGCCGGTGTCGATGCTCTCAGGCGGTGAGCGCAATCGGCTGATGCTGGCCAAGTTGTTCGCCAAGCCCAGCAATCTCCTGGTGATGGACGAGCCCACCAACGATCTGGATGCGGAGACCCTGGATCTTCTCGAGGAGTTGGTCGCGGACTACGCCGGCACGTTGCTGTTGGTGAGTCATGACCGCGCCTTCCTGGACAACGTGGTCACCAGCACCCTGGTGTTCGAGGGCGAAGGGCGCATCGGCGAATACGTGGGAGGGTACAGCGACGCCGTCAGGCAGAGACAGGCGAGGCCCGGGCCGCGGACCCGAAAACCACGCCCAAGAAGGCCGCGAAGCCTCTCGACAGTGCGGGCGCTCCGAAGCCACCCAAGCTGTCTTATAAGGACCAGCGCGAGCTCGACGCTCTGCCCGGGCTCATCGAGCGGCTCGAGGCGGAGCAGGGGACGCTGCAGGCGGCCATGAGCGATCCCGCATTCTTTCAAGGCAATCCCGACCAGGCGCGCGACACCGCCGAGCGCTGGCGCCGCAACGCAGAGCAGTTGGAAGCGGCTTACGCGCGCTGGGCGCTGCTGGAATCCGGCGCCGTCAGCGCCGCGGTCTCCCCCGGCCCATGAGATCGCTGGGCGCCGGTATGCCTCCTCCGGCCGAATCGGGTATCACCAGGGAGGAGGCTTGCTCGCGCCGCAGCTCCTGCAGCTCGCGCACCGTTTGCTGGACGGCCAACTCGGCCGCATCGCCGAATTTCGCGATCGCTGCGCTCAGGGTCGTCCCGTCGAGCTCGAAACTGATGGGCACCGCTCCCATCGGCGTCATGACCTGGGCCTGTCCGACGAATAGCACGGGCCGGCTGGCGTCGTCCGCCCCGTCGGCGGTCACCGGAGTCAACCGCCGGATGGTGCCGACCCTGCGGTCGGTGAAAGTCTCCTCGCGGTAAACCTGACTCGGATCCATGGCGGCTTGACGCCCATCGTTCACGGAACTCATGTGCCCTCACCTTCCTGTTGCAGATTTGTAAACATAACCCTATCAGTTTCCGCGGGAAAGTGGGGGAGCCGGACGGACAGCCGGATGCCCCTCGGGGCCCGATAGCCCTGCTACGATACGACTCTTGACGCTTCCACACACAATTCGAAAGGTCCCGGCTTGGACGACGCTGCTCGGGATCGCCCTGTTCGGGATCGCCCTCTGGTGGCTGCACCACGTGATCGGCCAATACCGGTGGCAGGACATCCTCGCGCACATGCGGGCGATCCGCTCCTCCCAACTCGGGAGCGCGGTCATTCTGACCGCGGCCGGCTATGGCGTGCTGACTCTTTACGATGCCCTGGGCCTGAAGTTCGCGGGCGTCCGGCTGCCCTATCCGCGCCTCGCCCTGGTGTCTTTCATGGGCTATGCGATAGGGCACAACGTGGGCGTGAATACCCTGAGCGGCGGCGCGATCCGCTTCCGGGCGTACTCGGTGCTGGGCTTGTCGGCCAAGCAGATCGCGACCGTCGTCGCATTCGGCACGCTGACGTTCGCGCTTGGATCGGCCGCACTGCTCGGCTTGTCGTTGCTGTCGGAGGCCGCTCTGTCGGGATCGGTCATGCACGTGCACCGGTCGATCATCGTGCTGGCGGGGTGCCTGCTGCTGATCGGGGTCTCCGCCTATCTGATCCTCGCGTGCAGCCGGCACGAGCCGCTGCGCTGGCGCAAGATCGTGATTCCCATCCCGAGCCCGCGCATTGCGTTTGCGCAGGTCGGGGTCGCCTCAGGCGATCTGTTGTGCGCGGCGGGCGTGCTCTATTCGCTGCTCCCCGTACAGGCGCATATCGGATTTCCCGCCTTCGCGGCCATGTTCATCATCGCCATTGCCGCCGGCATCATCAGCAATGTCCCCGGGGGTGTCGGTGTCTTCGAGTCCGTATTGCTGCTGTTGTTCAGGACCGTGCCGCCCGATGAGCTGCTGGGCGCGCTGCTCGCTTATCGCATCATTTATTACCTGATCCCATTTGGCGCGGCGCTCGCGCTGCTCGGTGCGCACGAGCTCTGGGCGCATCGCGGACCCATGGTGCGGATCGGCGAGCTGGCACGCACCTGGCTCAGCACCGTGACGCCGCAGGCGAGCGCGTTGGCGGTGTTCGGCGCCGGGGCGGTGCTGCTGTTTTCCGGCTCGACGCCCGGTCTGGTGAACCGGGTCGACTGGCTGCGTCACTTCGTTCCGTTGCCTGTCCTCGAGCTCTCCCATTTGCTCGGCAGCGCGGTCGGGGTGGGCCTGTTGGTGCTGGCGCACGGTCTGTATCGCCGGCTCGACGCCGCCTGGTACATGACCATGTGGCTGCTGTGCGCCGGCGTCCTCCTGTCCTTGCTCAAGGGGTTCGATTACGAAGAGGCGATCATCCTCGGCGCGGTCGCCGTCGGATTGATTTCGGCACGCAGCCGCTTCCGCAGGCGCGCCTCGCTGATCGAACAGCGCTACTCGCTGTCCTGGGTCATCGCGGTGCTGTTGGTGCTCGGAGCGGCGGTGTGGCTCGTGCTGTTCGACTACCGGCATGTGCCTTACAGCAGGGACCTGTGGTGGGAATTCGCGTTCGACTCGCCGGCGCCGAGGAGCCTGCGGGCGCTGCTGCTCGCTGCCATGGTGGCCGCGGCCTACGCACTCTGGCGGCTGCTGCGTCCGTCCAAGCCGCCGATCTCCGCGCCGAGCCCGACGGATCTCGAGCGGGCCGCCGTGCTGATCGAGAACGCCCATGATGCCTCGGCGAATCTCGCGCTGCTCGGCGACAAGAACCTGTTGTTCAACGCCGAGCGCACGGCATTCATCATGTACCAGGCCTCGGGCTCGAGCTGGGTGTCGATGGGAGATCCCGTGGGACCTCCGTCGCTCTACGAGCCGCTGGTATGGACGTTCATCGAGAAGTGCGACGGCATGGCGGTCGAGCCGGTGTTTTATCAAATTACGCCCAACAATCTTCCGCTGTACATCGACCTCGGACTGACGCTCAGCAAGTTGGGCGAGGAGGCGCGAGTGCCGCTCGACAACTTCTCGCTGGAAGGCGCGGCGCGCGCGGATCTGCGCCATCCGCACCGGCGCGCGCAGAAGGACGGGGCGGTGTTCGAAGTGGTCCCACGGGCTGCGACCGCACCCTTGATGCCCGAGCTGCGCGCGGTATCGAACGCCTGGTTGGCGGCCAAGAACACCGCCGAGAAGCGCTTCTCCCTGGGCTTTTTCGACGAGGCGTATCTGTCTCACTTCGACATCGCCGTGGTGCGCAGGGCGGGGGCCATCGTGGCCTTCGCCAACATCTTGCGCGCCGGGGCGGACACGGAGCTGTCCGCCGACCTGATGCGTTACAGCGACGCCGCGCCCAAGGGCGTGATCGATTTCCTGCTGGTGGAGTGCATGCTTTGGGGCAAGGCGCAGCATTACCAATGGTTCAGCCTGGGGATGGCGCCGCTCTCCGGACTCGAAGAGCACGCGCTCGCGCCGGCATGGCACAAGCTCGGGCGCATGGTGCAGCGCTATGGTGAAACCTTCTATCCCTTCGAGGGACTGCGCAAGTTCAAGGAGAAGTTTTTGCCGGTTTGGCGGCCCCGCTACCTGGCCGCGCCGGGAGGCTTGGGCATGGCGGGGGCATTGCTCGATGTGACGTCGCTGATCTCCGGCGGCGTCAGGCAGGCGTTGACCAAATAGGCTGGCGTTCGTGGCCGGCTCCGGCGCCAAAAACGGATCGATCATCGCTTAAAGTGCACGATCTTGCTGGGATCTTCTGATCTCTTATTTCTTCACCTGCGCGAGCGCCGCCAATGCGGCTTTGCGGGCGACCGCATGGTCCACCCACGGGCGCGGGTAGCTTCGCCCGAGCGTTACACCGGCCGCCTCGAGGATCTCCGACGGCGCGTCCCAGGGGCAATGAAGCCATTCGTTCGGCAGGGCGGCGATTTCCGGTACCCATCGGCGCACGTAGTCGCCGGTGGGGTCGAACTTGGTGCCTTGGGTGGTGGGGTTGAAGATCCGGAAGAAGGGCGCGGCATCGGCGCCGCAGCCCGCCACCCACTGCCAGCCCAGCGTGTTGCTCGCCAGATCGGCATCGACCAGGGTATCCCAGAACCAGCGCGCGCCTTCGGTCCAAGGCAGCAGCAAGTCCTTGACCAGGAAAGATCCGACGATCATGCGTACGCGATTGTGCATCCAGCCCGTACGCCACAGCTCGCGCATGCCTGCATCCACAATGGGGTATCCGGTCGCGCCCCGTTGCCAGGCTCGCAAGGCGGCGCCGTCGGATCTCCACGGGAAGCGGGCGTAGTTGGCTCGAAGCGGCTCTTCCGGCGTCTTCGGAAAATGAAACAGCAGGTGATAGGCGAACTCGCGCCAGCCGATCTCGGTCAGAAACTGCGAGTCCCGCCACGAGCTGTGACGCCCGCGCGCGAGCGCGGAGCGACGTGTGGCGTGCCAGATCTCGCGTGGTCCGATCTCGCCGAAATGCAGGTGCGGCGACAGGCGGGAGGTCCCGTGCACCGCGGGCTGGTCCCGCCGGTGCCCGTAATCGTCGAAACTCTCCTTCAGGAACCGGTTGAGATTCCGATGCGCGGCATCGCTTCCGGGAGTCCAGGAGTCCTCGAGGCCGGCGGCCCAATCGTGCTTGGGAAGCAGTTCCAGACTCTCGAGCGGGTGCGAGCCGGGCCAGCGCGCGGGTGCGCGCAGCACCGCGGGAGCGGGTTGCGGCTCGATCGGATCCTCGAGCGATTTGCAGGCTCGCCAGAAGGCGGTGAATACCTGGAACGGGCCGCCGCTCTGGGTGTGAATCGTCCAAGGTTCGTGGAGCAGGGCGCCGTTGTAGCTCTTCGTCTCGAGCCCCGCCTCGCGCAGCGCCGTCTTGATCCGCTGATCGCGCCCGATCGCCGCCGGCTCGTAGCGCCGGTTCCAAACCACCCGTCGCGCGCCGCACTCCCGGGCGAGTTCCAGGAGCGTGGCGAGCGAGTCCTCGCTCGCGCGGATGCAGAGCGAGGACCCCACGGCCCGCAGACCCTCGCCGAGCCGGGACAAGCTCTGGTGCAGCCACCAGCGCGAAGCGCCGCCCGGTCCCCATGCCGATTCCTCGCCCGGCGCGAAGATGTACACGGGGATCACCGGCTCCCCGGTGGCGGCGGCGGCGGCGAGGGCGGGATTGTCCGCGAGCCGGAGGTCGCGGTGGAACCAGACGAGGGTGGGCATGCGCGATCAGAGTGCGCATCTGCCGGCAATTTCGCAATGGCCCCGCCGCCCGGGCGGCCGCCGGCCGCAGCGCTTCATCGGGTGCGCGCTTCGGGCGCCCGTTCGGCTACAATTCGGCGGCGATTTTGCCGCGAATTCTCACAACACTCGGAGAAACGTCCTCATCATGTCGGAATCTTTCGAAGCGCCCGCCCAGTCCGTGGAGACGCTGATCATCGGAGCCGGCCCCGTGGGCTTGTTCCAAATTTTCGAGCTGGGATTGCTCGGCATCCGCTCCGCCATCGTCGATTCGCTCGCCCAGGTGGGCGGCCAATGCACCGAGCTGTATCCCGACAAACCGATTTACGACATCCCAGCGCTGCCCATCTGCGGCGCTCAGGAGTTGATCGATCGCCTGGTCGAACAGGCGAAACCCTTCCACGCCGCTTTTCATCTCGGCCAGGAAGTGACCGAGCTGAAACCGCAGGCCGATGGCAAGTTCCACGTCGTCACCTCGCTCGGCACGCGCTTCATCGCGGGCGCCGTGGTGATCGCGGCCGGTGTCGGCTCCTTCCAGCCGCGACGCCTCGCGCTCGAAGGCGTGGATCGATTCGAGGGGAAGAGCGTTCATTACCGCATCAAATCGGCGGCGGCGTTCCACGGCCATGATCTCGTGATCTGCGGCGGCGGGGACTCCGCGCTCGACTGGACCGTGGCGCTGGCCGAGCAGGCCCGCTCGCTCACCCTGGTGCACCGCCGGGCCGAATTCCGGGCCGCGCCGGCGACCGTTGCGCGCATGCGCGATCTCGTGGCCGCGGGCAAGATGAGCTTCGTCGAAGGGCAGATCGTCGCGCTGCACGGCGAGCATGACCGGCTCAAGACCGCGGTGATCAAGGCAAACCACGGGGATACGACGCTGCAGGTTGCCGCCGACCATCTCATGGCGTTCTACGGATTGCATCCCAAGCTCGGCCCCGTCGCCGAATGGGGCCTGGAGCTCGAGAAGAAGGCGCTCAAGGTCAATACCGAGAATTTCCAGACCAGCGTGCCCGGGATCTTCGCGATCGGCGACATCAACACCTATCCGGGCAAGAAGAAGCTCATCTTGAGCGGCTTTCACGAAGCCGCCCTGACGGCGTTCGGGATCCAGCATCATCTGTTTCCGGAAAAGCGGCAATTCCTCCAGTACACGACCACCAGTCCGATCATGCAGAAGCGACTGGGCGTCGCCGCGGATTCGCCCGCGGATGCGCATTGATACGCCGGTGAACCAGCTGCTCGAGGATCTGATCAAGGTCATGACGCTCGAGCGTCTGGAGGACGATCTGTTTCGCGGCGAGAGCCGCGATATCGGCAGCCCACAGGTCTTTGGCGGCCAGGTGCTGGGACAGGCGCTGATGGCCGCAGCGGCGACCGTCGAGGGGCGCAACGCCCATTCGCTGCACGCCTACTTCCTGCGCCGCGGCGACTTCGATTCGCCCATTGTTTATGAGGTCGATCGGGCGCGCGACGGCAATCACTTCTCCACGCGCCGGGTGGTCGCCATCCAGCACGGCGCGCAGATCTTCAACCTGTCCGCATCGTTCCAATCCGAGGAGAGCGGCTTGGATCACCAGTTCCCGATGCCCGATGTGGCGCCTCCGGAAGAGCTCGCCGATCTCGATGAGCACCTGCGCCCCGTTCTGCCGGGGCTGCCCGCGGGACTGCGCCGTGTCCTCGAGCGCAAGCGGCCTTTCGAGTTTCGTCCCGTGAAGCCGCCGAATATCTTCGAGCCGCAGAGGGTCGAGCCGCTCAGGTACATCTGGTTTCGCGCGGTCGCCCGATTGCCCACCGACGAGGCGCTGCATCGATGTCTGCTGGCGTACGTGTCCGATTTCAATCTGCTCGATACCGCGATCGTGCCGCACGGCTTTCCCGCGGCTCCCCGCAAACTCGTGATGGCCAGCATCGATCACGCCATGTGGTTTCATCGCAGCGCACGGGTGGACGAGTGGCTGCTGTATGCCACCGACAGCCCCAGCGCCTCGGGCGCGCGAGGATTTGCGCGCGGAAGCATCTTTTCCAAAGATGGTCGACTGGTGGCGAGCACGTCGCAGGAAGGGCTGATGCGGGTGGCCGAATGAAAGTACTGCTCATCGTGATCATCGTCTTGGCCGTCATCGTCGGACTCATGTTGACGCTGCGCTCGAGCCGCAATGCCGGCATGCCGGGCGAGGATGTGATCAAGCGGGCCAACGAGCGCACCCGGGCACAGGACGCGGCCGAAAAAGACGATTAGCGCCGCGACGGGCGCGAGCGGCCGCTCCGGGCCGCCAGGGGCCGCCGCCCCCTCACCGCCTCGGGGCCGCTAGTGGCCCGGGCCGGTCAGGTGGGCCTGCGCGACGCCTCCCACACCTCGCGCGGCAGAACGAACAGGTGGCAATCCCACCAGCGGTTCTTGGCGCGGCGGTGCTTGCGGAACACCGCCTCCCAGCGCATCCCTATTTTCTCGAGCACGCGGATCGAGGCGCGATTGTTCACGTCGACGGTCGAGATCACACGCTTGGCGCGCAAATCGAAAAACGCCGCATCCAGCAAGGCGAGCGCTATCTCGGTGGCAAATCCCTTGCCCCAATCGGGCGTCCCCAGCATGTAGCCCAAGTCGGCCACGTCGCGCTCGATCAAGGAAAGATCACAGGCGCCGATGACGCGCCCGGATGAGATTTCCTCCACCGCGAGCTCGAAGCGGGTGCGCGGCACCTCTTTCTGCGAGGCGAGCAGACCATCCAGATATTCCGACGTGCTGTCCTGGTCGCGCGGGCCGAAGAACAGATAGCGGGTCACCCGCGGGTCGGCCGAATAGGCGTGCACGGCATCGAAATCACCGCGCACGAATTCGCGCAGGTTGAGCCGAGTCGTTCGGATCGGTAATTCGAGCGTGCGCATGGACCGGCTCAGCGGATCTCTCGCCTCATGCCAATACCTTGCCCGGGTTCAAGATGCCTTTCGGATCCAAGGCATGCTTCACGGCGCGCATGACCGACAACTCGGTCGGGTCGGCCCGGGCCGCCAACTCCGCCGCTTTCAATCGGCCGATCCCATGCTCGGCGCTGATGCTGCCGCCGAGGCTCTCGACCAGGTCGAACATGGCCGACTCGAGAGGCTTTGCCCGGGCAAGAAAGGCCTCGTCCGCCGTGCCCGGCCGTTGGCTGACGTTGAAGTGCAGGTTGCCGTCCCCGACGTGTCCGTAGCTCACCACTTGTCCTTCGGGCGCCAGCCGGCGAATCAGCTCCGCGCCGTGCTCGATCAACTCGGGGATGCGCGAGACGGGAACCGAAATGTCGTGCTTGAGGCTCGCGCCATGACGACGCTGCGCCTCCGGGACCGATTCGCGCAGTTTCCACATGGACTGCGACTGTGCGAGCGAGGTCGCGATCGAAGCGTCGAGCACCATGCCCTGGGCCGCCGCCTCCTGCAGGCTGTCGCTCAGCAGGTCCGCGAGGCGCTGGCGCGGATTGGGGGACGTCAATTCGACGAGCACGTACCACTCGGCCCGCTGATCGAGCGGATTGGCGACTCCGGACACGTGTTCGACCGTCAGTTCGACGGCGAAACGCGGCATCAATTCGAACGTGGTAACCCCGTCGCCCGCCGCCTTCTTGAGATGGGCCAGGAGCTCCAAAGCCCGGCGTGCGGACTCGAGCCCCACGAGTGCCGTGGCCGAGTCCCGGGGCACCGGAAACAGTTTGAGGGACGCCGCCGTGATGATGCCCAACGTCCCTTCGGCTCCGATGAACAAGGATTTCACGTCGTATCCGGTATTGTCCTTGCGAAGGCTCTTGAGACCGGCGAGCACCCTGCCATCCGCCAGCACGACCTCGAGCCCCAAAACCAGATCGCGCATCATTCCATAGCGCAGCACCGCGGTTCCTCCGGCATTGGTGGACAGGTTTCCGCCGATCTGGGCGGTACCCTGCGAGCCCAAGGTCAATGGAAACATCCGATCCTGCGACTCCGCCGCCGCGTGCGCCTCGGCGAGCGTGCAACCCGCTTCGAGGATCATGGAATCGTTGGCGGGGTCGATGTGACGCACGCGGTTGAGCCGCTTCATGGCGAGGACGACCTGCGAATCCGATTCGTCGGGCGTCGCGCCCCCGCAATAGCTGGTGTTTCCGCCGTGAGGCACCACGCCCACCCCGTTGCGATCGCAGATCGCCAGGATCCGTGCAACCTCATCGACCGTGCGCGGCAGGAGCACGAGCGGAGTCCTGCCCCGGTACAGGCGTCGAAAATCGATGGTGTAGGCTGACAGATCGCTGCTCGAATCGAGCCAGCCGCCGTCTCCCGCGGCCGTCTTCAATGCGGCGAGCGTCTCCGGCTTCACAGAGGAGCGCATCGACGAATCATACTCTGCGGCGCCGCCCATCGGCGCGCTTGCGCCCGGCTGCGCGCTTGCGCCCAGCTGCGCGCTGGAGCACAGCTTAGAGGCGCTTACCGCCGCCCTCGCGCACCGCGAGCGGGACCGGCTTCAAGTCCCAGATCACCCCGATCCAGGACATGAGCTTCAGGATGTAGAACGTGATGTCGAACTCCCACCAATAAAATCCCTGGCGGACCGATGCCGGATAGTGGTGATGATTGTTGTGCCAGCCCTCGCCGAGGGTGATGAGGGCGAGCCAGGGATTGTTGCGGCTCCCGTCGCCGGTCCTGTACCGCTGTCGCCCGAACACGTGGGACAGCGAGTTGATGGTGTAGGTCCCGTGGTAGACGGCGACGGTGGAGATGAAGAATCCCCACACGAGCATCTGCCAGCCTGTCGTATGGAGCCCCGGCGCGAAATGCTGGAGCAGGGCTCCGAGCAGGAACACGCCGACGCCCAGGCAGACGGGAACGACCACGTCGTAGCGGTCCAAAAAGCGCAACTCCGGGTATTTCAGCAGGTCCTTAACGCGCGACAAATCCGCGACGAAGTGCTTGTGCGACATGAACCAACCCATGTGGCTCCAAAAAAAGCCATGCTGAATCGGGGAATGCACATCCTCGGGCTTGTCCGAAAAGACGTGGTGATGACGATGGTGTGCCGCCCACCAGATCGGCCCGCGCTGAACGGCGGAGGCGCCCAACAGCCCGAAAATGAACTGCCCCAAGCGCGTGGTCTTGAAGGTACGGTGCGAAAAGTAGCGGTGATAGAACCCCGTGATGGCGAACATGCGCAGCACGTAGAGCGCGGCGGCCACGACCAATGCGCTCCAGCTGAAACCCACCCAGATCACGGCCAGGCAGGCGACATGCATCAACAGGAATGGGAGCACCCGGGCCCAGTCGGTGCGCCGGGCGGACTCCTGGGCAACCGACGGCCCCTTCTCGCGGGACGCGAAGTCGCTGTGGTCGAACCAGCGCGACAATTCGCGGCTCACGCGCTCGGCTGTCGGCGGCGGCAGGATTATTTCGTTTTCCGGTGTCATCTGGATTCCCATGGAGGAGGTACGGCGGCGGAGGCGTCCCGGATGCGCTCAGGTACCCAGCGCACGCAGCGCGGCAATTCGTTGGTCGAGAGGCGGGTGGGTCGCGAACAGGCGAAGGAATTTTCCACCGTCACCGGTATTGATGCCGAATGCCTGCATTTGCGGCGGCATCGGTTCGCCATGGCTCACCTTCAAGGCTTCGAGGGCGCCGATCATATTGGCGGGGCCTGCCAGAGTGGCGCCGCCGTGATCGGCACGAAATTCCCGCCGGCGCGAGTACCAGCTGACGATCATGCTCGCGAGAATGCCCAGCACCACCTGCGCCACCATGGTGGTCAGGAAGAATCCGATGCCCGATTCCTCGCGGTCATTACGGAACACCGCGCGGTCGACCAGACCGCCGATGACGCGCGCGAGGAAGATCACGAACGTGTTGAGAACCCCCTGCAGCAGCGCGAGGGTGACCATGTCGCCGTTCGCCACGTGGCTGATCTCGTGACCGAGGACCGCTTCGGCTTGGGCCGGGGACATATTGCGCAGCAATCCCGTGCTCACCGCCACCAGCGAGGAATCGCGGCGGGCGCCGGTCGCGAAGGCGTTCATTTCCTCGGCGTCGAAGATGCCGACCTCCGGCATGCCGATGCGGGCCTGAGCCGCGAGCCGTGCCACCGTGCTCACGAGCCAGCGCTCCACATCCGACTGGGGTGCGGCTATCACGCGCACACCCATCATGCGCTTGGCGGTCCATTTGGACAGTGCCAGCGAGATCAACGCCCCGCCGAAGCCGAACACGGCCGCGAATACGAGCAACCCGCCCAGGCCGCCCTGCGCGAGATGCACGCCGAAAACACGTTCGATCACGAAGATCACGATGCTCAGCAGGATCAGCACCGCAATATTGGTCGCGATGAACAGGAAAACGCGCTTCATAGGCCCTTTAGTTTCGGCAATGCAGCCACATTATGGAATGCCGTGGGGGTCATGGTCAGCCCGATGAGAGACAATTTCAAGCATCCCGGCAAGGTTTGGGAGGCTCAGCCATCGATCGGGAGCGCCCGCGGAGCGGATATCACCGGCCATCGGTAATATGAGGGCCATAATTCAGGGTATGGAATGCAATTCAAGGACTACTACGACACGTTGGGTGTGAGCCGCGGCGCCCCCGCCGAGGAGATCAAACGCGCCTATCGAAAGCTTGCCCGCAAGTACCATCCGGATGTGAGCAAGGAGAAGAACGCGGAAGCGAAGTTCAAGGATGTGCAGGAGGCCTACGAGGTCCTGAAGGATCCCGAAAAGCGCGCCTCCTACGATCAGCTGGGCCGCGATTACCGGTCCGGCCAGCAATTTCGGCCGCCGCCCGGCTGGGAACAGCATTATGGCCGCGCGGGTAGCCATCGATTTTCCGATCTGAACGGCTTCAGCGACTTTTTCTCGAGCCTTTTTGGCGGCGCCCCCGGAGGTCCTGCGGGCGGCCCTCAGCCCCACCCGCAAGCCCAGCAAGAGGAGGATGCCGGCAGCCTGGAAATCAGCATGGAAGAGGCCTATGCGGGAGCGCGCCGGCGCGTCACGATTTTGGAGGCGGGGCGCCCCAGGCAGGTGGATGTGCAGGTTCCTGCGGGAATCTCCGACGGCCAGGCCATCCGGATCAGCGGCCCTTCACGCGCGGCGCTCAAATTTCGCATCAAGGTGCGTCCGCACCCGCTGTATGCCCTGAGCGGCAAGGATGTGCAGATCGAGCTGCCGCTGGCCCCCTGGGAGGCTGCCCTGGGGACGAAGGTGGCGGTGCCGACCCTGGGTGGGACCGTGGAGCTGACCATCCCGGCCGGCGCGCAGAGCGGTCAGAAGCTCAGGCTCCGAGGCCGGGGCATGCCGGCGGCCCCCAACGGAGACCAGCTCGTCGTCATCAAACTGGTCACCCCCTCCGCGGATACCCGCGAAGCGCGGGAAGCCTATGAGCGTATGAAGCACGAATTCAAGTTCGACGCCCGTGCGGGGTGGCCGCCGGCCTGAGGACCCCGCCCCCTGGCGCCGGGCACCGGGGCGTCCGAGCGCCAGAGGCCTTGAATGCCAGGGCGAACGCCCCCATGGTGCCCCCGGTCAACCGCAACCAGCGTAAAGCCATGACTACAGAAGCTCAGACCAAAGAATTCCAATCCGAGACCAAACAAGTATTGCGTCTGGTGATTCACTCGATGTACTCGCACAAGGAGATCTTCCTGCGCGAGCTCATCTCGAACGCCTCGGACGCCTGCGAGAAGCTGCGCTTCGAGGCCCTTGCCAACCCCTCGCTCCTCGGCTCCGATACGCTGGCGGTGACGCTGATCCCGGATAGCGCCGCGGGAACGTTGACGGTCAAGGACAACGGCATCGGGATGAGTGAAGAAGAGGTGATCGACAATCTCGGCACCATCGCGCGTTCCGGCACCAGAAAATTCCTGGAGGGGTTGAGTGGCGATGCGGCCAAGGATGCGCAGCTGATCGGCCAGTTCGGAGTGGGATTCTATTCGGCGTTCATCGTCGCGGACCGGGTCACGGTGCTTTCCAAGCGCGCCGATGCGTCCGGCGCCGCCACGGCCACACCCGCCGTGCGCTGGGATTCGGACGGCGAGGGCACGTATCAGATCCAGCCGTCCGACAAGGCGGATCGCGGTACCGAGGTGATCATGCACCTGCGCGAGGAGGACAAGGAGTTTCTCGAACCTTCGCGCCTCAAGCAGCTGGTGCGCAAGTACTCCGACCATTTGAGCGTTCCCATCCTCCTCAAGACCGGGGATGCGGAGGAGACGCTGAACCAGGCCAAGGCGTTCTGGACGCGGCCCAAGTCCGAGCTCACGGACGAGGATTACCAGACCTTCTACAAACACCTGACCCACGATTCGGAGCCCGCGCGCGCGTGGGCGCACAACAAGGTCGAGGGTAATCTCGAATACACGTCGCTGCTGTATTTGCCGAAGCGCGCACCGTTCGATCTTTTCGATCGGGAACAGCGTGCGGGCATCCAGCTCTACGTGCGGCGCGTGTTCATCATGGACAAGGCGGCGGAACTGTTGCCTCCGTGGCTGCGCTTCATGCGCGGTTTGGTGGACACGGACGATCTGCCGCTCAATGTGTCGCGCGAGCTCTTGCAGAACAACAGGACCGTGGAAAAGATCAAGGCGGCGCTGGTGAGACGCACCTTGGATCTCCTGGAGGAGCTCGCCGCGGACAAGCCGGCCGAGTATGCCGAGTTCTGGAAGGCATTCGGCGTCGTGCTGAAGGAAGGGGTGATCGACGATGCCGGCCAGAAAGCTCGCGTCGCCAAGCTCCTCAGGTTCCACTCGACGGCGGTTGCGGGAGAGGCGCCCGAGGCCACCCTCGCCGATTACGTGTCGCGCATGAAGTCGGACCAGAAATCGATCTACTACCTGACCGCGGACACCTTGGCCGCCGCACGCACCAGTCCGCATCTGGAAGGCTTCCGGTCCCGCGGACTCGAAGTGCTTCTGCTCACCGACCGCATCGACGAATGGGTCGCGGGGCATCTGCACGAGTTCGAGGGGAAGTCCTTGGTGAATGCGTCCAGCGCTGCCGCCGAGGTCGCCTCCGCCATCGAAACGCCCGACAAGGCGGCGGCGGAATCCGCGTACAAGGAAGCGCTGGAGAGGCTCGACAAGGTGCTGGTCGGCAAGATCGCGAGCGCGCGGGTCAGCGGCCGCCTGACTGAATCGCCGGCCGTGCTGGTGGCTGGTGAATTCGGCATGAGCCTGCGCATGGGCCGGATCTTGAAGCAGGCGGGGCAGAGCAATCCGTTCGCGACGCTCCCGATCCTCGAGATCAATCCGAAGCATCCGCTGGTCGAGCGCCTGAAGAGCGGCGCCGATGATGCAGCTTTCGCGGATCTCGCACACGTTTTGTACGATCAAGCCATGCTGTCGGAAGGCGGAGAGCTGGAGGATCCGGTGTCGTTCGTACACCGTGTGAACCGGCTCATCGTCGAGGGGCTGTCGGCGTCGCCCAAGATCATTCTGAGCTGAGGGTCGGAAGGCGCGTCGAGCCGGTTGAATTGCCGACTTGACGCGCGTAAACAGTGTTCATGAACCCGCACGCGCACGCGATAACCTTGGCGGTCGCACCGCAGCCCACCGATCACATCCTGGGCTCGGAACACGCGCCGGTCACACTGATCGAATACGGCGATTTCGAGTGCCCCAGCTGCAAGGTGGCGGTTCCCACTCCGAGACTCCTGCTGGACCGGTTCCCGAACCGGGTACGATTCATTTTCCGCCACTTCCCGCTGGAGGAAGCGCATCCGCATGCGCTGGCGGCGGCGGAGGCCGCTGAGGCTGCCGCGGGTCAGGGAAAGTTCTGGCAGATGCACGACCTGCTGTTCGCGCATCAGGCGCATCTCAAGGACGCAGACCTCAAGCGCTATGCCGACGAGCTGGGACTGGATTCCGCGCGCTACGTGGCCGAGATGGACGACCACATCTATCTGCAGCGGGTTCGGGAACATGCCGAAGGCGGGCGCCGCAGCCACTTGCGCGCGACGCCCACCTTTTTCGTCAATGGGGTGGTTCAGGACATCTCATACGGCATGCAGAGCCTGCACGAGGCGGTCGCGGCCGCGCTTCACCGCGCCGGACCTTGACGGCCCGAGCCCGCTTGCCGCGCCGAAGCCGGCAGTGACACGCGGAGCCGGCCCGCTCAACGAACGGGCCCGCTCCTAGAAGCTCTTAGGTCCAGTCGTCTCCGCCGCCGCCACCGCCCCCGCCACCTGAGCTGTCGTCCCAGGAGCCTGGATCGTTGACGCCAAAGTCGGAGCCGCCCATGTCGGCATTCGGATTGGCGCCTGAGCCCCAGTCGCCGGATGGTGGCAATTCTTGACGCCGATCGCCGTCGAGGAAGTGGTGTGCCAGTTCCTCGCCTGCAACGATGCCCGCGCCGGCCGCGAGTCCGCCCGCCAGACCGCCCGCGATGTTCGAGCCAATTCCGCCACCCGCGACACCGCCGCCCGGGCCATAGCCGGGGCCGGGGCCTGCGTAGCCGCCAGGACCGTACGCGCCGGGTGCCGCGCCGGCCTGATATGGCGCGGGGTAGGGGCTACGGCGACGGAACAGCATCCAGAATACGCCCACCACGAGCGCGAGAATCACCACAGTGCCCCACGGAAAGTGAGCCGCCGCGGGTGCAGTTGTCACGGTGCCCCCCGTCACGCCGCTGAAGGAACCTTCGTTTCGTCGCACGGTGCCGATACCGAGCTGGGCCTTAAGCTCTTGAACAGCCCGGGGGTTTTCCTTGGTCAAACCAGGATCGAGCTGTTCCGCACGCGCGAGTTCGGAGCGCGCCAGGCCGAGGTTGCCTTCCCGCGCATAGAGCTCGGCTTGCACGTAGTGTGCCTTGGAGCTTTGCGGGTGGTCCCGCAGCACTTGATTGATCATCTGCTGGGCCTGATCGAGATGACCGGTTCGGGCAGCTTCATAGATCTGCTGCACGGACGGGTCGGCGTCCGCCGCCAGAGCAGGCACGCCGGCCATCCCCAGGGTCAAGGCGGCAGCGACAAGTGATCCAGCAACGAGATTTCGCATGTTCAACCCCAAAATGGCCCATTCAGGCCGTTGAAAAGTTAGATTAGGGCGGATTTATGAAGTTCAACCCGCCTTGCGGCGCGCCACGCGCTTGAGCCCGCCCTCTGGGCCGGGCGTCCGGCGGGCTGTGGGGATCCTGGTATAACATTTTCCGCAGCATGCGTCAGACCATCGTCATCGTAGGGGCGGGATTCAGTGGGAGCGTCCTCGCGACGAGCTTGCTGCGCCACCACCCGCCTCCAAGCCCCACAGACATCGTCCTGATCGAACGCGGCCCGCGCATCGCCCGCGGGGTGGCCTATGCCTCACACGAAGTGCCGTACGTGTTGAACGTCCCGGCCGGGAGGCTCTCGGTTGACCCCCGGGATCCGCTGCAGTTCCTCAAGTTCGTGCGGCAGGTATATCGGGAGGCGGATGCCGAGGATTTCGTGCCTCGATCGCTGTATGGGGATTACCTGCATGAAGTGCTCGATCAAGCGGAACGATCCGCGCCGGCGCACGTGACGCTGCGTCGTGTGTTCGGTGAGGTTACCGCGATCTCCCGCCCGGCGACGCTCGGCGAAATGGTCAAGCCGCTGCTCGCGACCCTCGCGGACGGGAGCGCGATCGCGGCCGATCGCGTGGTACTCGCGCTCGGAAACCCGCCTTCGCCGCTGCATGCGTGGGCGCGAGGCCTGTCGAATCACCCCGCCTACGTCCACGATCCCTGGCGCATGCCCAAATCGCTGCGGGCGCAGGACTCGGTGCTGATCGTCGGCAGCGGACTCACGATGGTCGACGTGGCGCTCTCGTTGAGCCTCGAGAGCGGGGAAGTCCCGATGCTGCGGACGATTTCCCGCCACGGGTTGCTGCCGCTCGGGCAGACGATCTTCAGGCCGACCGCCGTCCAGGGCAGCGGCGCAGGGCTGCTTTCCCACGCATCCTCGATTCGACGCGTGTTCGCCGCCACCCGTGCTCTGGCGCGCGAGGTGGAGCAGAGGGGCGGCGACTGGCGCGAGGTGGTGACTTTCGTGCGCCACCTTGCTCCCGAGCTTTGGCGCGCCCTGCCGTCCGCCGAACGCCGTCGCTTCCTGCGCCATGCCCAATCGTATTGGGACATCCACCGCCACCGGTTGCCGTCCCACATGGCGCAGCGCATCGATGACATGCGCCGCAGCGGTCGGCTCCGGATGTACGCCGGGCGAATCCGCCAGCTCGTGCCCGAGGGGGACGAATTGCGGGTCGTGTGGCGGCGGCGCGGTCGCAGCGAGAACGAATCGTTCGCCGTCAACGTCGTGATCAATGCCACCGGTCCCGATTATGCGATCAAGCGTTCCTCGGATCCGTTGGTCCGATCGCTGCAGGCCCAAGGCCTGGTGTCGGCGGACGACCTTGACCTCGGACTGCGCACCGGGCCGAACGGCGCGTGCCTGTCGGCGGAGGGCGTACCGAGTCGGGAGCTCTTCTATCTGGGTCCCATGCTGCGCGCCGATCATTGGGAAGCCACGGCCGCGCCCGAGCTGCGGGCGCACGCCGAGCGCCTCGCCCGGCATTTGGCGGCAAGCGGCTAGGAGAGCTGCTCGATCGCGCTCAGCAGGCGCCTCACGTCCGACTCGGTGGTGTACATCGAGATGCCGGTTCTCAGCAGGCCGCCGCGTGGCTCGAGCCCCAGCACTTCAACCGGGCGCGCCGCATAGAAATTGCCGTCCCATACGCACAGTCCCTGCGCGCCCAGCGCGCTCGCGGCTTCGGCCGCGGTACGCTGATCGAGGGTGATCGAGACGGTGGGCGCCCGGGCACGCGTGCCGAAGTCCGGTCCCCAGACGCGCACGCCTCGGATGCGGCGCACGCCGTCGTGGTACTCGGTGGCCAGGCGATGCTCATAGTCGCCGATGCCGCTCATCGCATCGACGATGCGCTCGCGCAGCGTCGACCCCGTGCCCCAGCCGGCGATGTAGTCGATGGCCGCCCGTACGCCATGGATGGCGGCATGATTGAGAGTTCCGGTCTCGATACGATACGGCGAGGCGGGCTCCTGGACCGTCAATCGATCGGTGGGCAGCCGGTCGAGGGCGCCGGGCTTGGAATACAAAATCCCGACGTGAGGGCCATAGAATTTGTAGGCCGAGCAGAGCAGAAAATCGACATCCATGGCGGTTACGTCGACCGGGAAGTGCGGTGCGTAGTGCACGGCGTCGACGACCAACAGTGCGCCGACCTCGTGCGTCAGGCGGCGCGCGAGCGCAATGTCGTTCACGGTGCCCAAGGCATTGGATGAGGCGCCCAGGGCGAAGAGCTTGGTGCGGGGCGTGATCTTGGCGGCCATGTCGTCGTAGTCGAGAAGGCCGCTGTCGAGCAAACGTACTTCTTGCACTCGGATGCCGCGCTCTTGGAGAGCAAGCCAAGGCCCTCGGTTGGCCTCATGATCGAGGGCGGTGATCAGCACTTCGTCGCCGTCGCCCGCGTTCAGCGTCCGGCCGATGGCATGACTCAACGAATAATTGAGCGTCGTCATGTTCTGGCCGAACGAGATGCAATCGGCCGAGGCCGCGCCGAGGAACGTGGCGACGGTCTCGCGGGCCGCCTGCATCCGCCGGTCGACCTCCTGCGAGGGAGGGAAATTACCGTGCGTGTTTACGTTGCAGGTGGCGTAGACGTCGGCAATCGCCTCCACGACCGCGGCCGGCACCTGGCTTCCTCCGGGACCGTCGAGGTAAGCGAGTTCAAACGCCCCATGAGTCTTTTGCAGCGCCGGGAAATCCTTCCTGCAGCGCTCTGCATGCTCCGCCGTGTACCGCACGCGAATCAGAGCAAGTCGTAGGTGAAGTCGTACCCGGTGGGCGTGGCGTCGCGCGGATGCAGTTTCATGCTGCCTTTGGCGCCGGCATATTTGCCGGTGCCTCCGGTGACGCTCATGAGCGAGTCGCCCTCATCGAGGAACGGCCCCTCGACGGTGATCTGGCCCGCCTTCAGCGTCAGAGTCCAGAAACACTCCCAACTCTTGCCGACGACGGTGCGCACGCAATATCCCTGGTCGGACCCGACCTGCGTCTTGTTGCCCGCGTCATACACCTTGTTCGCGAAGACCAGCAGGTCTCCGATGGAGTCGCCTTTCGCCCCCAGATCGACGGTGGTTTCGCCCACCGGCCGCTCGACGACGACGATCTGTTCACCCGCCATGGCAGGCAGCACCGCCAGCGCGGCGGTCAATCCCAGGACTCGACTCATCAACTTGGTCATGGAGTATCCCCTTCGTTATGTCAGCACATCATATCAAGGCCGATGCCCGGGACGAGGCGAGCGCGCTCAGCGCGCCAAGTCACTCTCAGGGTGGCGGAACGCAAGCGGACACCGGGGAGCGCGGTCTGGCAGCGTGCGCAGTAGTTGATCTCCTTGTCGGCATAGCGAATTCGCTGCACCGGCTCACCGCATCTCGGGCAGGGCTTCCCGAAACGCCCGTGCGCCGACATCGGCGAAAAGCGGTGACTTTTCGGGAAACGCGACACGCGCCTCGGCCTGCAATCGATCGATCCAGAGGCGAAGCGTTTGCTGGGAAGCCGAGAGAGCCGCGACCACTGATCTTCGTCGAGCTTGTGCGTGAGCAGAAGCGGCGAGAGGCCCGCGGCGTGCAGAATCTCATCGGAATAGGCATTGCCGATGCCGCTCAGGATGCGGGGGTCGGTCAACGCGCGTTTGAGCGTGTGGTTCTCCCCGCAGAGCGCGCGCTTGAATTCCTTCAGGTCGCTCGCCAGCGCATCGATCCGCCGGCGTCATGCAGCGCCAACCCTCGCTTCCCTGCAGCACGTGCAACGAGGCGCGGCGTTTGGTTCCGGCCTCGGTGAACACCAGCGAGCCGTTCGCAAAGTCGAATGCCGCCAGCTGATTGCGTCCCGAGAGCTTGGCCGGCGGGGGACGCCAGTGCAGCCTTCCGGCGATCATGAGATGCAGGAGGAGCCACAGGTCCTCGTCGAGTCCGATGGCGATGCGCTTGCCGATGCGGCGCAGCTGCCGTACGAGCCGCCCCTCGGCGAGCGCAGCGGCGGCTCGGCGGTGCGCAGGAAAAAAGGACTCGCCAGACGGAGCGCTCGAGGCGTTGGCCGACGATGCGAGCCTCGAGCGCGACAAGTAGGCGGAAATATCGGGCAGCGGGTCGGGACCGATCATGCCTCGGTGCTAAAGATCCTCTCTAGCGTGCCGACATGTGAGGGATTGCCCTAAAGGGTTGCTTACCGGCGCGTTAACGCTTTCCCGCACATGCCAAGCAGAAACTTATCCGCGGAGCCTCCCCGGCCGCCACCTGTCGCTTATGGTAAAAGTCGAACCGTGAGCCCGGAGGAGCGCGTCAGCGGTTATGAGTTTCTGCAAACGCTGGCCGCCGAGGTGTCCAAAGGCAACGTCAATCTGCCTTGCTTCCCGGATGTGGTGATCCGTATTCGCCAGGCGCTCGAAGATCCCGAGACCCGGGTGTCGCAGGCGGTGCGTATCGTGGGCGCGGAGCCTCGCCTCGCCGCGCGGCTGCTGCAGACCGCGAACTCGGTCGTATTCAATCCGTCGGGCAAACAAGTCACCGAGCTGCGGACGGCCATTACCCGTCTCGGCAACCGACTGGTGCAAAGCTCCGCCATGGCCTTTGCCGTGCAGCAGCTGCGGCTCACACCGGCGCTGCGCTCCATCAGCAAGCCGCTGAAGTCGCTCTGGGAAGAAAGCATGGCGGTGGCCGCCATTTGTCACGTCGTGGCGCGGCGCACCGAGGTCAATCCGGAAGAGGCCTTTCTCGCAGGGCTGCTGCACGGGATCGGCCGGCTCTACATCATGGTTCGCACGGCGAATGCGCCCCAGACCGTGTCGATCGACAGCTCGCTCCTGCAGATGATCGACGGCTGGCACCCCTCCATCGGGAAAGCGGTTCTCGAAAACTGGGGCTTCAGCGAGGCGATGGCCGACGCGGTCGCGAATCAGAATGTGTACGACTACGGCGGTAAGTCCCCCCCGGACCACACGGATGTGCTGATCGTCGGGGTGGTGCTCGCTCAAGCGATGCGTGACCCCACCGGCGTGCGCGACGCGGACGTTGCGATGATCAAGTCCTTCGGCCGGTTGGCGCTGACGCCGGACGAATGCCGTTTGGTTCTGCGCCACACCGAGCACCAGATCAGCTCGCTGCGCTCCGTTCTCGGCTGTTGAGGAAGCAGACGGCCGTCGCCTGTTGAGGGAGCGGTCGTCACCGCCTGTTAACGTTCCGTTGATATGCTGGCCCGATGCGCGCGAAGGCTTCAGGGTTGGCATGGCTCGGTGCGGCGGCCGCGATCGCCTTCTCCCATGGGTGCCTCGCCGCGACCGCGGACGAGCGGGACCCCTGCAGCCGGCCGGCGATCGGCAGCGAAGTACCGGAGCCCGAGGACTTGCGCAGCCAGGATGGTGTGCTCAAGCTGCGGCTGACGCTCAGAAATCATCGTGAGGGCGACGGGTCCATACGCTATTGCTACCTGCTCGGGGGCGGCGCGCAAGCACCGACGCTGCGCTTGCAGCCGGGCGATACGCTCGTGCTCATGCTCGAAAACCAATTGAGCGATCTCGGGCCGACAGGCGCCATGCCGCCGGCGAGTTCCCATGGGCACGGCAATCGTTCCGTTCCTGAATGCGCGGGCGGCGCCATGTCGTTGATCTCCACCAACCTGCATTTCCACGGGCTCACCGTGCCTCCCGTGTGCCATCAGGATGACGTGCTCAACACCAGGGTCCAGCCGGGTGAGGCGCCGTTCGAATATCGCATTCGAATTCCGCCCGACGAACCTCCCGGGTTGTATTGGTATCACCCGCACATCCACGGCTTCAGCACGAAACAAGTGCTGGGTGGCGCCTCGGGCGCGCTGATCGTCGAAGGTATCGAACGCGCCGAACCAAGGATTGCGGGACTGCCCGAGCGCGTGCTGGTGATTCGCGACCAGGACCTGATGAAACCCAATGCTCCGCCTTCCAAGGGCGAGCCGGTCGTGCCGAAAATGTTCATCGACCGCGACGGCGACGCCGCCAACAACGGCACCGGCTTCGGCAAGCCCGCAAAGGATCTTTCAATCAATTACGTGCCGGTGCCGTATCCGGATTATCCGCCGGCCTCGATCACCATGCGGCCGGGCGAGCGCCAGCTCTGGCGCGTGGTGAACGCTTCGGCCATCACTTATTTGAATCTCGCGGTGATCTTCCAAAGGGTTCCACAACGGCTCGGCCTGATCGCGCTCGACGGGGTGCCGTTGAACACCGCCGGGAACATGCCGGACGGCCCGGTGTGGCGCGATCACATCGGGCTGCCGCCGGGAGGGCGCGTGGAATTCACGGTCGACGCTCCTCCGGCGGGTGTGCGGGGGCTCCTGGTGACGCGAACGGTCGACACGGGGCAGGGCGGCGAGAACGATCCGAATCGGGCGCTGGCTGCGATGATTGCGCGCAGCGACGCGGCCGAGCCGCGTTCGACACTGCCGGCCGTGAAGACGGCTCTCGCATCCGGCTCGCGAGCCTGGTTGGGAAACGTCGCCCCCGTGCGCGTGCGCAAACTCTATTTCTCGGAGAGACTCTCGAACCCGGCGGATCCCAACAGCGCGACGGAGTTCTACATCACGCTCGACGGGCAGACGCCCAAACCCTTCGATCCCGCTGCGACGCAGCCCGACATCGTGGTCCGTCAAGGCGATGTCGAGGATTGGATCATCGAAAATCGATCCACCGAGCTGCACGCGTTCCACATCCACCAGCTGCATTTCCTGCTGCTCGACTGGTCCGGTGTGCCGGTCAACGAGCCATACCTGCGCGACACCGTCAACGTCCCGTACTACAACTCCACGATGCTGCAGTATCCGAGCGTTCGGCTGAGGATGGACTTTCGTGATCCGAACATCGTCGGCACATTCGTGTATCACTGCCATGTGCTCGAGCACGAAGACGGCGGAATGATGGGGACCATCCGCGTCGATCCCCGGGAGTGAGGGAGGGGGGGGGGGGAGGGAAGCAGCTATGCTATATTGGTGGCTGGTGCGCGTGGCGCGAGACGAACTCACGATCTGGGAGGTCCAATGACTCGCAGAATTTACCCGCGCCCAGGGACGCGCCGCATCGGGCTTGCTCGCTGGCAGCCGCGCATGTGCTTCGGCGCCGCCGCAGCGTCGCCGGCGCGCAGCGGTGCGACCGAACGCGATCAGCTGTCCGTCTCATCGGCGAGAACGCAGCTCGACCATGTCTCGCACGTACCAGCCGAAAAGGGCGAGACGATCAACATCTCCTGTCCGAGGGCATCGTGAAGCTGAACGGCGCCGGCAGGCGGTTCGGGACCGAACTGGGAAAAGGCTCATCAGCTCGCGGCGACGGACAAGGGCAGCGCCGATCCCTTCCTGCTGAGCCCGCCGAAAGAGGAATTTCCCAGCGATCAGCTGCCCGCGCCGCTGGTCGGCGGCCGAAGGTGTCCTACATTCCGAATCTGTGCGCCGCGGGGACACCGATTGCCAATTGCCGGAAAGTCTCACGCTCGCCGAGCAATCGGAGTCCGGACTGCCGACGGACTACTACATCGATTTACTGACCGGCGGCACCGGTCAGACCAAGGCGACGCCCGACGAGCGCATCACCGACGTGAACAATCTGCCGGCGGGACCGTTCCAGCTCACCAATGGCACCACGTTCCCGTACAGCGCCTATCGGCGAGCCCGGTGCACCGCTTCTATCAGATGTGGCAGCAGATCGATTGCAACGTCACCGATCCACGAGAGAGAATCCGTCCGGCTGCACCGGGAAGCTGTTTTCCTGGGTGGAGGTGACCGTCGGCGCCGGCGCCAACGGCGCCGCGCAACCCCAGAACTTCAGCACCGAGTATGCGCCGGGCGCCACGACGACCGGAGAGGGCTCGAGCGCGCTTGGGTTCTACAACGTGCAGCAGGGGGACGCCCGTACCTGAAGCGCCTCGCGGACGATTATTCGATGAGCGACAACTTTCACCAGTCCGTGAACGGCGGCACCGGCGCGAATCACATCATGTTCGGCCATGCCGACATGATCTGGTACAGCGATGCATCCGGAAAACCGGCGACGCCCCCCGAGAACGTCAAAGTGTTCACCGCGCCCTACCAGGGGGGCGCGAACCCGGATGAGGGAACGGTGAGCGAGATCGAGAATCCGAACCCCGCCCCGGGCACCAACAACTGGTACACGCAGGACGGCTACGGCAACAACTACAACGCGGGCTATCCACCGCCCTACACCGTGTCGCCGGTTTCGGGCGGCGGCTCGTACAGCGATTGCTTCGATTCCAGGGCGCCCGGGGTGCAGGCCGTTCTCGACTATCTCGCGACGCTGCCGCGTCCCATCGATCCGCGCTGCGAGCCCGGTCACTACTACCTGTTGAACAATTACAACCCCGGGTATTTCGGCAACGGCAAGAATGCCTCGATCGACCAGAGCCCGTCGAACGCGCCGTTCACCGTTCCTCCGTCTTCCACCCCCAGCATCGGCGATTCGCTGAACGCGCATGGCATCTCCTGGAAATACTACGGCGATCAATGGAACAACTACGTGGATGATCCCTATAATTGAACTACGGGACGACCGGCCCGAAGGCCGACGAGTACTGCAACATTTGTAATCCCTTCCAATACGACACCTCGATCATGTCGCATCCCGACCAGATCAAGGCGCACATTCAGGATTCGGTGAATCTGTATGCGGATATTTCAGGCGGCCATCTGCCGGCGGATCGATCGTGAAACCGAGCGGCTACACGGGACGGCCATCCGTCTTCCTCCAAGCTGCAATCATTCGAAGGCTTCGTGAAGAAGATCGTCGACCAAGTGCAGGGGTCGCCGTACGCAGGACACGGCGATCTTCATCACGTTCGACGAAGGCGGCGGTTATTACGATTCAGGCTACATTCAGCCGGTCGATTTCTTCGGAGACGGCACGCGCATTCCGCTGATCGTGGTGTCACCGTACACGAAAGGCGGCCACATCTCCCACGAATACGCCGATCACGTCTCGATCCTGAAATTCATCGAACGCAACTGGAATCTGGGAACGATCACGCAACGCAGCCGCGACAATTTCCCGAATCCGGTGGTGAGCAAGGACAACCCGTACGTCCCGTTGAATTCCCCCGTCGGGGATCTGTTCGATCTGTCCGATTTCGGCAAGTAGCGGCCGAGGCGGGCGGCGGCCGCTTCGAAGCCGGTCGGCCGCCCGCCTCTCAAGTTCGATGGTGTGGTGGCCGCGACCCGCGGCGCGATAGAATCCGCCCCTGGTGAAATCGGCCGGCCCTCGGCCGTGCAAAGGTCGGGGCTGGATGAAGTATTCGAATTTGGTGAAGCGCATCGCCGGCGAAGGCGCCGATGCCTGGATTACGCACTACGCGGCGGGCGCTGCGCGCGCTCGGGGCGAGGACGTCATCATCCTGAGCGTCGGCGACCCGGATGTGCAGACGCCGGCGCCGGTGGTGGAGCGCGCCATCGAATGCCTGCGGGGCGGCGACACCCATTACACCCCGGTGGCGGGTCGCGATGCGCTGCGCGAGGCCATCGCCCGATGCCACCACGAGCGCAGCGGTCAGACGGTCGACGGCACCAATGCCATCTTTCTTGCAGGCGCCCAAAACGCACTGCTGATTTCCGCCCTGTGTCTGACCGAGCCTGGCGATGAGGTGATCGCGTTCGAGCCGCTCTATCCCACGTATCCCGCCACGCTCGAGGCCTCGGGCGCACGCATGGTGCGCGTTCCGGCGCCGGCCTCGGCGAACTTCCGACCGGATCTCACCGCCCTCGAGGCGTCCATCACCCCGCGAACCCGCGCGATCTTTTTTGCGTCGCCGAACAATCCGAGCGGTCACGTGTTGACCGCCGAGGAACTCGCCGTGATCGGCGACCTCGCGCGCCGACACGCGCTTTGGGTGGTGGCGGACGAGGTTTACGCGGGCCTCGCCCCCGGCGGACGCGTTCCGAGCCTCGCCGCGGAGTTGCCGGAGCAAGTGGTTACGATCAGCAGTCTGTCCAAATCGCACGCCATGCCGGGGTGGCGCGCCGGTTGGCTGGTGGGGCCCAAGACACTGGTCGCGCACGCCGAAATGTTGGCGCTCGCGATGCTGTACGGACTGCCGGGGTTCATTCAGGAAGCGGCGCTCACCGCTCTTCAGATCGCACCGTCGGCCGAAGCACGGATGCGCGAATTCTGCGCGAACCGGCGGGATCTCGTGCTGAGCGAGCTCGCCGGCGCCCCGGGGATCCGATGTTGCGCGCCCGACGCCGGCATGTTCATGCTGATCGACGTGCGCGGCTGCGGGATGTCGGGCCATGAATTCATGACCGGGCTGTTCCGTTCGGAACGGGTCTCCGTGCTCGACGGGGGCGCATTCGGCAAGGGAACCGCGGACTTCGTGCGGCTGTTCTTCGGCACCGACGAAGCGTCCTTGCGTGAGGGCTGCGCGAGGATTCGCCGCTTCGCGCAGGCTGCGGCCTAGCGCCTGCGGCTAACCGCCCGTGGCTAACCGCCCGTGGCTAACCGCCCGTGGCTAACCGCCTCCGGTGACGCCCAACGGCAGCGCCGTGGATTCCTTGATGACGGTCACCGCCACCGAGGAGTTCACCGATCGCACACAGGGAATGCGCGACAAGTAGTCCAGGTAAAAGGCCTCATAGGCTTTGATGTTCCGGGTGACGATCTTCAGCAGAAAGTCCCACTCACCGGTCAGCGTGTAGCATTCGAGCACTTCGGCGCGGTCGCGGATCGCGGCCTCGAATTCGCCGAGCGCATCGCGTCCGGTCGTCGCCAGCTTCACGTGGGCAAAAATGGTCAGATCGAGGCCGAGCGCGTTGCGGTCGAGGAGCGCGACACGCGCCTTGATGACGCCGTCGCGCTCGAGTTGCTGGATGC
Source organism: uncultured Gammaproteobacteria bacterium (assembly GCA_963748995.1). Taxonomy (GTDB): domain Bacteria; phylum Pseudomonadota; class Gammaproteobacteria; order Steroidobacterales; family Steroidobacteraceae; genus Bog-1198. Next base: position 61,406 of record CAVVKU010000025.1, read on the forward strand.
GACGCCAGCAGGTGGTGGTCGAGATGCGCACCTCTGCCGCTACTTCCGCCACGGATAGCGCGCCCCGGCGCTGTAAGATGTCGAGCAGGCGCAGGTCGAGCCGGTCGATGCCCTTGTGAACTAATTCTTGCATTATTCCGCAGAAATCGGAATGAACATACCAAATTATCGGGTGCATCCCTAATGAATGCAACACAGCTCATTCAGCGGCGTAACGTGCGCCAATGAACAAACGTTCGCGTCTGCATCTACCCAAAGCGCCTGCCCGGCCGGGCGAAAAACCCGATTTCAGCTATGTCCATCTCTCGCCCGCCGGGGCGGTGGCCCGGCCCGAAGTGAGTGCCAAGGTCCGGGAGCTGGGCCCCCTCGCCGTGGAGTTGGTGCGGGTGCTGGACGACAACCACGAGGCCGTCGGGCCCTGGCATCCGCACCTCGACCCGGAGGAGATGCAGGTGGGCCTTCGGCACATGCTGCTCACGCGTCTCTACGATGAGCGCATGCAGCGCACGCAGCGCGCCGGCAAGATCTCCTTCTACATGCGCTCCCTGGGAGAGGAAGCGGTGTCGGTCGCGCAGTGCATGGCGCTCAAGCCGGGCGACATGTTGTTCCCGTCCTATCGCAATCAAGGCTTGCACATCGTCCGCGGCACCTCGCTGGTCGACATGATGTGCCAGTTGCTGTCGAACACGCGCGACATGTGCAAGGGGCGGCAGCTTCCGGTGATGTACCACTCGCGTCCCGGGAACCTGTTCTCGATTTCGGGCAATCTCGCCACGCAGTTCCCGCAGGCCGTCGGCTGGGCGATGGCGGCAGCACTCAAGGGCGAGGACCATCTGGCCGCGAGCTGGATCGGCGAAGGCTCGAGCGCCGAAGCCGATTTTCACCACGCGCTCCTGTTCGCCTCGGTGTATCAGGCGCCGGTGATCTTGAACGTCGTCAACAATCAGTGGGCCATCTCCACCTTCCAGGGATATGCGGGCGGCGAGCAGCGCTCCTTCGCGGCACGGGGGCCCGGGTACGGCATCGCCGGGATCCGCGTCGACGGCAATGATTTCCTGGCCGTGTACGCCGTCACTGAATGGGCGGCACTGCGCGCCCGCACCGGGGGCGGCCCGACCCTGATCGAGCTCGTCACCTACCGCGCGGCCGCGCATTCCACCAGCGACGACCCGGCGCGTTATCGCGCCAAGGACGACCAGGAACATTGGCCGCTCGGCGATCCCATCGAGCGCCTCAAGCAGTATTTGATCAGGCTCGGCGAGTGGTCGGACGAGCGTCATCGGGCGCTGTCCGCGGAACTCGAGGCGCTGGTCGCGGCGAGTTGGGCGGAGGCGGTGACCTACGGCACCATGAGCGATGGGCCGAAGCTCGACGCGGACCTGATGTTCGAGGATGTGTTCAAGGAGATGCCGCAGCACTTGATACGGCAGCGGGCGCAGATGCGGGCCGAGCGCGATGCGGCTCATGCTAACGCCGCGGCCCGCCCAGCAGGCGCCCCGTCCGGCGGGGAGCCGTAAGCCCATGGCCAATATGAACATGATTCAGGCGCTCAACTCCGCCATGGACATCATGCTCGGGCGCGACCCGTCCGTGGTGCTCATGGGCGAGGACATCGGCTATTTCGGCGGCGTGTTTCGTACCACCGAGGGCCTGCAGCGCAAGTACGGCGAGCATCGCGTGCTCGACACCCCGATTGCGGAGGGGGGCATCATCGGCACCGCCATCGGCATGGCGGTGAACGGGCTGCGGCCGGTTGCCGAGATCCAGTTCGCCGACTACATCTATCCGGGCTTCGATCAAATCGTCAGCGAGCTTGCGCGACTGCGCTATCGCAGCTCCGGCGACTTCTTCGCGCCCGTGACCATTCGGACGCCCTGCGGCGGCGGCATCCGTGGCGGCCAGACCCACTCGCAGAGCCCGGAGGGCATTTTCACCCACGTCAGCGGTGTGAAGGTCGTCATGCCGTCGAATCCCTACGACGCCAAGGGACTCTTGATCACCGCGATCGAGGACGATGATCCGGTGATCTTCTTCGAGCCGAAGCGCCTGTACAACGGTCCGTTCGACGGCGACCCCGGGAAGCCCGCGGTGCCGTGGAGCGCTCACCCGAAGGGCCAGGTGCCCGAGGGGCATTACAAAGTGCCGCTGGGGTTGGCCGAGGTGGTGCGCAAGGGCACCCAGATGACCATCGTGACGTATGGAACCATGGTGTTCGTCGCCCAGGCTGCTGCTGCCGCCCTCGGGGTGGATGCGGAGATCGTGGATCTGCGCTCGCTCGTGCCCCTGGATGTGGAAACCATCGTGACCTCGGTCAGAAAAACGGGACGCTGCGTGGTGGCCCACGAAGCGACGCGCTTCTCCGGGTTTGGCGCCGAGCTCGTCGCGGTCATCCAGGAGGAGTGCTTCTGGCACCTGGAGGCACCGATTCAGCGCGTCGCCGGTTGGGATACGCCTTATCCTCATGCTTTCGAATGGGAGTACTTTCCCGGCCAACAACGAGTCGCGACGGCCCTCAAGGCCTTGATGGAGCCGGCATGAGTCAGTTCGTGTTCAAGATGCCCGATCTCGGTGAGGGAACGGTCGAGGCCGAGATCATCGCGTGGCACACGACGCCGGGCGCCACGGTGGCCGAGGATCAGATCATCGTCGAAGTGATGACGGACAAGGCTGCCGTCGAAGTGCCGGCGCCGGTGAGCGGCAAGGTGGTTTCCATCACCGGCGGTCCCGGTGACAAGGTGGCGGTCGGCTCGCCGCTGATCGTGTTCGACGTGGGTGCGGCGGCTCCGGCGGGTGCCAAACCGGGCGAGGCGCCCAAGACGGAGGCGCCGAAGGCTGAAGCGCCCAAAGGCGAGGCGGCCAAGACTGCCGCGCGCGCGATGCCGGCGGGCGCGCAAAGTGCGGCTGCGCCGCGCGCGGCATCGGCCACGCCAGCCGCCGCCCCGGCCACCGCGCCGACGGGACGGATCATGACTTCGCCCGCCAACCGGCGTCGAGCGCGCGAAGCGGGCATCGATTTGACCACCGTCGTGGGGTCGGGGCCCGGTGGGCGGATCGTCCGGGAGGATCTGGCGTCGGCGGCTTCCGCTCCGAGCGGCGACGTTTCCGCGGAAACGTCCGAGAGCAAGGTCATCGGGGTGCGACGCTTGATCGCGGAGCGCATGAGCGAGGCCAAGCGCAATATCCCGCATTTCGCCTACGTCGAAGAGGTCGATGTGACCGAACTGGAGGCGCTCCGTCAGCACCTCAATTCCAAAAATGCCCGGGGCGAACCCTCCTGGACCTACCTGCCGCTGGTCATCGCGGCCCTGGTACGCACATTGAATTCATTTCCGCAGTGCAACGTCCTGTACGACGCCGCGCGCGGGGTGCTGGTGCGCCATCGCGCCGTGCACGTCGGGGTGGCCACTCAGACCCCGGATGGCCTGAAGGTCCCGGTGGTACGCCATGCCGAGCGGCTGACGCTTGCGGCGCTCGCTGCCGAGATCCGCCGCGTCACGGAGCGGGCACGCGCGAACAAGGCGTCGCGCGAGGAATTGGTCGGCTCGACCATCACCGTCACGAGTCTGGGCAAATTGGGGGGAATCGCCTCCACCCCCATCATCAACGCTCCGGAAGTCGCCATCATCGGCCTCAACAAGGCGGTGGAGCGGCCGGTAGTTCATCAGGGCGGCGTGGTGATACGCCGAATCATGAACTTATCGTCGTCATTCGATCATCGCTTCGTGGACGGTTATGATGCAGCGGCGATGATTCAAGCTCTGAAAGAGCTGCTCGAACATCCCGCCATGATTTTCATTCCAAGGTAGTACCTCCATGACCGCGCAACCTCAACGTGTGACCTCGGAGCCCAAGGCCCAAACCGCGCGCCCGCCGTTCGGCAGCGTGCTTGCTTCGCATATGGGGGTCGCCACGTACCGCGAGGGGCGCTGGAGCGAATCCGAGGTCAAGCCCGTCGAGGCGATATCGCTGAGTCCCGCGGCTCACGTGCTGCATTACGCGAGCACCTGTTTCGAAGGCTTCAAGGCGTTTCGACATGCAGACGGATCGGTCCACACGTTCCGGATGGACCGCCACCTTCAGCGCCTGCGCCAGAGCGCCCGTCAGCTGGTGCTGCCCGAGCCGCCCGCCGCCCTCGCGGGCGACATGGTTCGCGCCGTGATCGCGCGTTGCCGGGACGCCGTGCCGGAGGCGCCGGGGGCGCTGTACCTGAGGCCTATCCTGTTCGGCACCACGCCGAACATCGGCGCGGCCGCGACGCCTGCGACCGAGGCCATGCTGCTGGTGCTGGCGAGCCCCGTGTGGGACTACTTCGCGGGCGGGATGAAGCCGCTGCGCATCTTCGTCGACGATGAGCACACGCGATCGGCGGCGCAGATGGGCGTGGTGAAAACGGGCGGCAATTACGCGGCGGCGATGGGACCGACCTTGGCCGCGCGCGCCAAGTATCAAGCGGACCAGGTGCTGTTCTGCCCGGGCGGCGAGGTCCAAGAAACCGGCGCAGCCAATTTTCTGTTGATTCGCGACGGCGAGCTTCTGACGCGCGGGCTCGACAGCACTTTCCTGCACGGTGTAACCCGCGACTCGTTGCTCACCCTCGCCCGGGATCGCGGCTACAACGTGTCCGAACGCGTGTTCGACGTGAAGGAAATGCTGGAGTGGGTGAAGACCGGGGAGGCGGCCCTGTCAGGGACCGCCGCCGTGCTCGCCGGCGTCGGCACGCTGATTTACCAGGGCGTCGAGCATCGGGTGGCCGGCGGCGACGTGGGGCCACAGACGCGCGCGTTACGCTCGCAGCTCGTCGCGATCCAACAGGGCGAAGCGCCCGACAACCACGGCTGGTTGCAGCGGATTTAAATCGCTGAGCGGATCCGAATCGCCGAGCGGCTCACATGCCGCTCAGTACTCGTCGTGTTCCTCGTCGTCCTCGTCGTCGAGATCGTCGTCGTCGTCATCCTCGTCGTCGTCTTCGTCCTCTTCCCAGTCCTCATCTTCGTCCTCGTCCTCGTCTTTCTCGGACTTGGACCCCGACCAGCCCTCGGGCTCCTCGGTGAGCTCGAGGTCGAGCTCCGCCCAATCATCGACATCCAGCTCCTCGATGTCGCCGTCGAGATGCTGGATCTCGACGATTTCACGGTCCTCGTCCACGCGCAGGACCTGGAAAGTCTCATCGTTCTCCAGATCGTCATACCACTGACCGACGGTCGGTTCGTACTCTCTACCCACTAGGATTCGTCCTTCTTTCGAGCCGCTCTGCCGGTTGGCTGGCGAATGTTTGATTGGCAGGCGAATATTAGGGGAGGCCGGTCCGCTAAGTAAATGGCAAAATCGAGTCAGTATGAACGTCGCCGACCGCAAATTAAGCGCTCGCCGCCTGATCGAGGCGCGCCGCGTCGTCGTCAAGGTGGGGTCGGCACTCCTGGTGGATGGCGAGAAAGGGCGGCTCAATCGGACCTGGCTGGAAAGCTTTGCGGCGGACATCGCGCATTTGAGGCGGCGTGGCCAGGAGGTGATCCTGGTGTCCTCGGGGGCCATCGCTCTCGGACGGCGGCATTTGGGGCTCAGCGCGGGCCCGCTCAAGCTCGAGGAGAGTCAGGCCGCCGCGGCGGTCGGGCAGATCCGCCTGGCGCATGCCTACAAGGAGCTTTTGGAGGCACACGAGATCACGGTGGCGCAGATCTTGCTAACGTTGGGCGATACAGAGCAGCGCCGTCGGTACTTGAACGCACGAGGCACCCTGCAGACACTGCTGTCGCTCGGGGCGGTTCCGGTCATCAACGAGAACGACACCGTGGCCACGGCCGAGATCCGCTACGGCGACAACGACCGGCTGGCGGCGCGGGTGGCCCAAATGACGGGCGCCGACTGCCTGGTCCTGTTATCGGACATCGACGGGTTGTATACGGCGAATCCGCACCAGAATCCGGAGGCCGAGCTTATTTCACGGGTGCTCGACATAACGCCGGCCATCGAGGCCATGGCCGGCGGGACCACCAGCGGCTTCGGGACGGGCGGCATGCAGACCAAGATCGCGGCCGCCAAAATTGCGGTCGGGGCGGGTTGTCATCTGTGCATCTCGAAGGGAGCGACCCAACATCCCTTGAAGCGCATCGAGGAAGGCGCGCGCTGCACCTGGTTCGTGCCATCATCCACGCCCTCGGCGGCGCGCAAGCAATGGATTGCCGGAACCTTGCGTCCGGCCGGTGCGATCAGTGTGGACGAGGGCGCGGTGCGCGCCCTGTTACAGGGCAAGAGCCTCCTGCCGGCCGGCGTCACGCGTGCCGTCGGCCGCTTCGACCGCGGCGACACGGTGAGCATCGTGGGCCCGGACAGCCTCGAGGTCGCGCGCGGCATCTGTGCGTACTCGGACAGCGATACGGCGCGCATCATGGGCAGGAAAAGCACCGAGATCGAGAACCTATTGGGCTTCAGGGGCCGCGATGAAATCGTTCATCGCGACGACCTGGTGCTGATGAGAGCGACGTGACCACCAATCCCCAGGAAGCGGCAAGCTCCGCCCGGCACGAGACGAATGTGGCCGAGATCATGACGGCGATTGGCCGGAACGCCCGGGACGCCGCTCCAATCCTCGAGCTTGCCTCGACGGACCAAAAGAATCGTGCGCTGCGCGCCGCGGCTGCGGCGCTCCGCAAACGCTGCCGCGAGATCCTGGCCGCGAACGAGCGGGACATGGAGGGGGCGGCGTCGAGCGGAGCCGGCCACGCGCTGCTCGATCGATTGAAGCTCGACCCGAGTCGCATCGAGGCGATGGCGCGGGCGCTCGAGGATATCGCGGCACTGCCCGATCCGATCGGTACGGTGCTCGCCGAATGGACGCGGCCCAACGGGCTGCAGATTCAACGCCGCCGGGTGCCGCTCGGCGTGATCGGCATCATCTATGAGAGCAGGCCCAACGTCACCGCGGATGCGGGGGCGTTGTGCCTGAAATCGGGCAACGCGGTGATCCTGCGCGGAGGATCGGAGAGCGCCCGGTCGAGCGAGCTCATCCATCAGTGCCTGGTCGAGGGACTGCTCGCTGCGGGGCTGCCCGCCACCGCGATCCAGCGGGTGCCGACCACGGACCGCGCGGCCGTCGGCTTCATGCTCGCCGACATGGCGCAATACATCGACGTGATCGTGCCGCGAGGCGGCAAGAGCCTGATCGAGCGCGTTCAAAAAGACGCCCGCGTTCCGGTCATCGGGCATCTCGAGGGTGTCTGTCATGTATTCGTCGAGCGCGCGGCGAACCTCGATATGGCGCGCAACATCGTGCTCAATGCGAAGATGCGTCGCACCGGTGTCTGCGGCGCGGCGGAGACGCTGCTGGTGGATCGTGGATGTGCCGACACGCACCTGGCGCCGCTGATCGAGGCGCTGCTCGCGGCGGGGTGCGAAGTGCGCGGAGACGATACGGCGCTCAAGGCCGATCCGCGCGTCAAGCCGGCCACGGAGCAGGATTGGTACACCGAATATCTGGACGCCATCATCGCGGTGCGGGTGGTCGACGGAGTCGACGCGGCCGTCGAGCACATCCGCCGCTACGGATCGCAGCACACCGACTCGATCGTGACCGAGGATGCCGCGGCGGCGGAGCGCTTTCTGACCAGGGTCGACAGCGCCATCGTGCTGCATAACGCCTCGACGCAGTTTGCCGACGGTGGCGAGTTCGGCATGGGCGGCGAGATCGGCATCAGCACGGACAAGTTTCATGCGCGCGGGCCGGTCGGCGTCGATCAATTGACGAGCTACAAATACATCGTCAGAGGCTCGGGTCAGCTGCGCCCTTGAGAGGGGAGGCGGGCGGGATCGAGCGCGACGATGGCGGCAAGCCAACGTCGAACCTCGCGCGGATCGTCGAGACGCCATTGCCCGGTGAGCCGATCGCCCACCGCGATCGACACGCCACCCGCGCGCTCGACGAATCGAAGGCCGGGCTCATCCGTGAGATCGTCACCGACGAATACGGGTGTTCTGCCGGCGAACGGCCGCTCGTTCATGAACGCCTCGGCGGCGGTCGCCTTGGAAAAGCCCTTGGGCTTGAGCTCGAACACCTGATTGCCCGCCTGCACTTCATAGCGCGCCTCGAGCGGCGCCGAGGCCGCCGCGACCGCGCGGCAGACGTCCGCTTCGAACTCGGGGGCGAGCCGATAGTGAACGGCGATGGTGCGGCCCTTGTCCTCGAACAACGTGCCGGGATGCGATTCGACGAAGGCACGAAGCGACGCTCGAGCGCCGTCCAGACACTCGCCGGGACCGGAATCCGCCGTCCAGAAAACTCCTGAGGCGTCACGGCGTTCGGCGCCGTGCTGTCCGGCCGCGGGGAGCTTCAGCGGCGCGAACAGCTGGTCAATCGTCGCAATGCTTCGGCCGCTCACCAAGGCGAGCGCGCCGTTCAGACGCTGCGACACGCCGCTGAGCAGCGTATTCAGCGACGGGTCCACCATGACGGACGACGGCGTGTCGGCGATCTCCACCAACGTTCCGTCGACGTCCAGAAACAGGCACCACTCCGGGGAGGGCGCAGGAGCGGCATTCCTCATTGCGCGGGACCATAGCCGATTCGTGCCGCGGCCGCCATGGCGGGCGGCGCGCTCAGGTGTAAATTTTACATGTAGCGCGAAGCTCGCGGCCGAAAAGTGGCGCCACGCGTTCGGTACCGGAGACGGGTGGGGAGATTTTCGGTATTTTGCCGGCAACCGGCGTACTTTGAATGGAAATGTGTCCCGCGGAGGTGTGGTGTTTCGATCGGTGATGTTGCGTTTCGTATTGCCGCTGGCGCTCGCGTCGTGCGTGGTCGCGTATTTCGGCCTGCCGTACATCCAGCGGTTGCTCGCGGAATGGTTCACGGCGGACGTGGAGCTGCGCGCGCAGCTGGTGATGCACACCATGGAAGCGCCGTTGACGGAGCTGGTGGAACAGGGCAATGAGGCACGGCTTCACAGCTATCTGGCGAAATTGACCGCGGACGAACGCCTGCTCGCCGTCCTCGTGTGCCGGCCGGACGGCACCATCATCGCCAAGACCGAGCGGCTGCCGCGAGCGATCGATTGCGATGCGAGCGCCGGCTCCGCTTCCAAGTCGGCGCGGATCGTGCAGCTGCCGTCGGGCTCGGTGCAGGTGTCGCGATTCGACTTCGATTCCGCCCAGCCCGTGCCGTTTCGGATCGTGATGCTGTACGACCTGAGCTTCGTCGATCGGCGGCAGCGGACCGCGCGCGATTTCATCCTGGTGTTCATCGGCATCTCGGTGCTGCTGCTCGCGCTCTTGCTCGTGCTCGTGGCGTGGCTGCAGCTTCGCCGCTGGGTCAACATCCTGCTCGGCGACATCCGGGGCAAGAGGTTTCTCGACGACGCGCAATCGCCGCGCGCATCCAACCCGATCCTCTCCGAAGTTCGCCAGGTTCTGGCCGAGGCCGAGGAGAAGCAGCGCCTGGAGATCGATTTCCGCGAGAATTGGACCCCGCAGGCGCTCCGGCAGGTGGTGAAGGACCATCTGCATTCCTCACAGGTGATCATCGTCTCGAACCGGGAACCGTACATTCACAATTACAATGCGGATCATCAGCCCGTCGTGCAGGTGCCCGCGAGCGGCATGGTGACCGCGCTCGAGCCGATCATGCGGGCATGCTCCGGGGTGTGGGTGGCGCACGGCGCCGGAGCCGCGGATCGCGAGACCGTGGACCGCTTCGATCACATCGCGGTTCCTCCCGACAACCCGTCCTATACGCTGCGGCGCGTGTGGCTGACCGACGAGCAGGAGCAGGGCTACTACTACGGATTTTCCAACGAGGGACTATGGCCCCTGTGCCATCTGGCGTACGTGCGCCCGGCGTTTCGACCGAGCGACTGGCACGCCTACGAAGAGGTCAATGCCAAGTTCGCCGACGTGGTCTCCGCCGAGTCGAACACGGACAGCCCCGTGGTGTTGATCCAGGATTTTCACTTCGCGCTGTTGCCGAAGCTCATCCGCGCCAGGATCCCCAAGGCGACCATCGCGCTGTTCTGGCACATCCCGTGGCCCAATGCCGAGACCTTCGGCGTTTGCCCGTGGAAGCGCGAGATGCTGCTGCACATGCTGGCGGCGGACATTCTGGGATTCCACACGCGCTATCACTGCCAGAACTTTCTCGACACCGTGGACCGGTTCGTGGAATGCCAGATCGACCGCGAGCACATGACTGTGACGCTTCAAGGCCGGGTGTGCCGGGTGGCCGCCTACCCGATCTCGATCGAATGGCCACCCCGATGGCTCCAATACCTGCCGGATACGGCGGCCTGCCGCGCGGCCGTCCGGCAGCGGCACCGCATCGGCGCGGACGTGGTCATCGGCCTCGGCGTCGAGCGCTGGGACTTCACCAAGGGCATCCTCGAGCGCTTCCAGGCGCTCGAGACCCTACTGGTGAGTAATCCGCGGCACCGCGGCCGCATCACGCTCCTGCAAATCGCTTCGCCGTCCCGCAGCCAACTGCCGGCGTACCGCGATTTGCAGCAAAAGACCTACGAGGAGGTGGAGCGCATCAACGCCAAATTCGCGGAGGGGGACTGGCGGCCGATCGTGCTCATCGGCGAGCATCAGGAACCACACAGCGTATTCGAGCTGTACCGGGCCGCGGATTTCTGCCTGGTCAACAGTCTGCACGACGGGATGAACCTGGTCGCGAAGGAATTCGTGGCCTCGCGCGATGACGAGGACGGCGTGCTGATCTTGAGCACGTTTGCGGGCGCCTCGCGCGAATTGGCCGAGGCCGTGCTGATCAACCCCTTCGATGTCAACGAGACGGCACAGGCGATGGAGATCGCGATGCGCATGGGACGCGAAGAGCGCCGCGACCGCATGAGTCTGATGCGGCGTACGGTCAAGGAGAACAATGTGTACCGGTGGGCCGGCCGCATGCTGATGGACGCCGCCCGCATCCGACAGCGCCAAAGCCTGCCGTCGGTCAGGTCGAGGTTCGGGCGCTTCGGGACCTGACGCGCGACGAAGGCGCGTCCCCGCGCGCGGCGAAGGCGCGCAGCCGTTGCGCCGCCAGGTCGAGCGTTTCGTCCTTTTTCGCGATGCAAAGGCGAATCAAGGTCATGGCGGGCGGCGAGGCATAGAAGGGCGACAGCGGAATCGTCGCGACCTTGGCCTCGCGGATCAGACGGTCGGCGAATTCGAGGTCGCTCGATCGGCTGAGCGCGCCGTAATCCACGAGCAGAAAATAGGTGCCCGCCGCCCGCAAGGGCTCGAAGCCCGAGTCTCGCAGGGCGTCTGCCAACAGATCGCGCTTCGCCTGGAAGAATGCCGACAAGCCGGTCCATGCATCGGGGCGGCGCGCGAGATAGCGGGCGATGGCGTGCTGCAGGGGCGCGGCTATGCTGAAGGTGTTGAACTGGTGCACCCGCCGCAGCTCCTGCGTGAGCGCGGGGGGCGCCACGCAGTAGCCGGTCCGCCAACCCGTGGCATGCAGCGCCTTCCCGAAAGAGAAGACGGCGAAGCTTCTTTCGCGCAGCTCCGGGTGCGCCAGCACGGAATTCGGGCGCCGCCCGTCGAAAATCACGTTCTCATACACCTCATCCGCCAAGATCGTGACGGCGCGGTCGCGGACCAGGCGCGCGAGTGCATCCAGATCGCTCCGATCGAAGACCGAGCAGCTCGGGTTCTGTGGACTGTTGATGATGACGAGTCGAGTGCGCTCGCTCAACGCCGCGCGAACCCGGTCCCAGTCGACGGCAAAGGCGGGAGGGCTCAAGGGAATACGAACACACCGTCCCCCGGCCAGCCGGATGGCCGGCTCGTAGGCGTCGTAGGCCGGATCGAAGATGATCGCCTCATCGCCTGGCCCGACGACTGTCTGGATCGCGTCATAGAGCGCTTCGGTCGCCCCGCAGGTGATGGTGATCTCGGCCTGCGGATCGACCGGCACATCGTAGGATGCCTGGATCTTGCGGGCGATCAGCTCGCGCAGCGCGATCACGCCCTCCATCGGCGCATATTGGTTGTGGCCTTCGGCGATGGATTCCACCAGGGACGCCGCCAGGTCGGGATCGATCGGATAGTCCGGGAAATCCCTGGCCGATGTTGAGCGCCCCTTCCTCGATCGCACGGCGCGACATGACGGTGAAGATGGTCGTGCCGACATCCGGCAACTTGCTCTTGAATCGCGTCTCGGCGGGAATGCTCACGCGTGCGCCACGTCCTCGAGCGCCTGCAGGCCGCCCGCCAGTGAATGCGCGTCGAAACCCCGCTTTCGCAGCTCCCGCGCGGCGGTCAGGCTGCGCTTGCCGGATGCACACAGCAACAGATAGCTCGGCCCGGGCGCCAAGGCGCTCGAGTCCGCGAGCAGCGCGCCGAGCGGCATGTGGCGGGAGGGCGTCGGCCTCGCCGCGAACTCTTCGGCGGTTCTGACATCGACGAGCTCGAAGCGCCGCGTTGCGGCGGCGAGCGAGGACAGTTTGATTTCGATGTCGCGGTCCTCGCCGGGCAGATCGCGGATCAGGGCACAGTCGGGCGCGACGCATTCCGCGCGCCGCGGCGCCTTGATCCGGGTGCTGCCGAAGCTCATGAAATCCATCAGCAAGAGCTCGCCGTCGAGCTGGCCCGGGATGCCGAGCAGGATCTTCAGCGTGAGCAGCGCCTGCAGACACCCGAACGTTCCGGGCACGGGGCCGAGGACGCCGGCCTCGGCACAATTGCCGACGACGCCGTCCGCGGTCGCGTCGGGCCAAAGACAGCGAAGGCACGCATGAGTGGCCGCGGGCCGGTAGACCTGGATCTGCCCCTCGTATTGATAGACGCTCGCGAACACCGCGGGGCGCCGCGCGAGCACCGCCGCGTCATTGATCAAAAACTTGGTGCGAAAATTATCGCTGCAGTCCACGACAACGTCGTGAGCGCGCACCAGGCGCAGGGCATTGTCCGCGTCGAAGCGGACAGCCATGGGCCTCGACTCGAACGCTGGGGTTGAGCTTCGCGAGCGCGGCGGCGGCGAGCGCCGCCTTGGCCTGGCCGGCCTCGGCCAGGGCATAGATCGGCTGGCGGTGAAGATTAGCTCTCGTGCAGCGTGTCCGCGTCGATGATGCCGAGGAAGCCGACGCCGGCGCCCGCGAGGTACTGCAGGACGGGGCTCCCCAACCCGCCGGCGCCCACCACCAGGACCCGGCTCGCCGCAAGTTTCGCCTGGCCGGATGCGCCGACTTCCCTGAGCCGAATCTGCCGCGAATAGTCAGGCTGCATCGTGATCGTGGGCTTTGGCGTGATCGTGGGCCTCGGCGTGATCGTGGGCCTGGGCGTGATCATGGCCCTGGGCGTGCCGGTGCCCGGGCGTCGCCGCGCAGCGTTCGCAGTTTACCCATCCGGAATCGCCGCTGCGGTAATGCTCCTTCTTCCAGATCGGCACGCGGTGTTTGACTTCATCGATGATGAAGCGGCAGGCGTCGAAGGCCTCGCCGCGATGCGCCGAACTCACGCCCACCCACACCGCCATATCGGTCAAGCCCAAACGTCCCACCCGATGGATGCAGAGCGCGTGTTTGATCGGGAACCGCGCGGCCGCCTCGGCGAGGATGCGCTCGCCCTCTTTCAGCGCGAGCTCCTGGAACGCCTCGTATTCCAAGCTCGTGACTTCCTGGCCCTCGTTGAAATCACGCACCCATCCTTCGAAGCTCGCGTAGCCGCCGGCGCCGGGATCGACCAGCTCACGCCGGGCGGCAGCGGTGTCGATCCTCAAGTCGGTGAACCGAAAGCGCATCAGCCGCCGGCCACGGGAGGTATGAATACCACGGCATCGCCGGCGGCCAGCCGGCGCGACCACGGGGCGAACTCCGAGTTGACGGCGACCTTGAGCTGTTCTCGCGGCAGCGTGAAGCCATAGCGCGCCTTGAGCTCGGCGTAAAGATCCGCCGGTGTCGACGCCAGCGTTTCGACGGTCTCTTCGGAACGGCCCGATTGCTCGCGCATCAGCGCGAAATATTGGATCTTGAGCTGCATGGCGTGTGCGGTCGTCGGCTTGGCGCTCGCGCGAACGTACTCCTCCGGTGTGTTGACGTTGTCGAGCGCGCGTCGATCCTCGGGCTCGAGGAGGCGCACCGCATGATTCATGAGGAATTTGCGCGGGCAGTCCTTGCCTCGCTCCAGGAACGCATCGATTTGCGCGGCGGCTTTCGGCTCCCATATCGCGCACAGGGGCTCGGGCAGCCCATCATGCACGCTGATGAAAGCGGTGGCGGTCGCCGCCGGGTCGCGCCCGGCGAGCAATTGGCTCAATGCCTCATCGCTCAGGAAGGGCAGATCGCAGGCCACGACGAGCCATGCGTTCCCGGGATGGGCGGCGATCGCGGAGCGTATTCCGACGATGGGGCCCTGACCCGGGACCGAATCGACGATCAACGGGTAACGGGCGCGGGCGGGGTCGCCGCCTTGCGAGGCGCGCACCGAGACGAAGACACGGTCCACGTGCCGGGCCACCAGCTCGACGGCTCGATCGAGCTGCGACCTGCCCTCATAGAGAAGCGTCGCCTTGTCGCGCTTCATGCGCTCGCTCGCGCCGCCGGCGAGCACGAGGCCCCGAATGGGCGCATCCACTCTGACATTCACGGTGACATCTCGCGTGAGTAGCGGCTCTTGCCGCCGTCCTTGGCGATCAGCCGCAGATCCGAGATCACGATGTCGTGAGAGAGCGCCTTGCACATGTCGTAGACGGTGAGTGCGGCGATGCTGGCTCCGGTGAGCGCCTCCATCTCCACGCCCGTCTTGTGGTGCACGCCGACCGTGCAACGAATCAGCGCTGCGTCGCCCTCGAGGTCGATCTCGATCCTGCAGTTCTCGATTCCGAGCGGATGGCAGAAGGGGATCAGTTCATGGGTGCGTTTGGCGCCCATGACGCCGGCGATGATGGCGGTGTCGAAAATCGGCCCCTTGGACGAGCGCAACCCCTGATCGCGCAAGGCCGCGGCCACGGCGGGTGGAAACACAACCCGCACCTCGGCCACCGCGGTGCGCTGGGTCCAGCGGCTGAGCCGCACCCCCTGGAGAAACTCAGAGCCACGGCCAGCCTACCCTGGTTTGCCCGCCGGAGAGGGTTCCCCCCTACGCTCCCCCCGAGGGTCTCCTCATGTACGCCCGTTCCACCCATTCCGCGGCTGCAGGACGGTGCCTTGGTGATTCTCGCATGCGCTCCGATGGCAAGCCCGGTTCGGCGAGCCCGAGTGCGGCAGACAAGGCTGACGCTGGAAACGGCGTGCTTTCGATCGTACCTCCGATCGACGCTGACAGGCCACCGCGCAGCCGCGAGGCTCGTGGCCACGGCGAGGGACGCGGATGGCTGCGTGCGAGAGCAGAAACACGGGCCTCCGTGGAGTGGGTCAGCTCGAACCCGAGGTCGCCACGGTCACGCCCAAGGGCCGGGTCATCCCCAAGGGTAACGGCACGGCCACGATCGTCGCCCGGGAGGGAAGCGTCGAGGCGAAGACGACCGTGAAGGTCGAGCCGATGGACAAGCCGGCCCCGGTCAGCTTTCGCCAGCGACGTGATCCCCGCGTTCAGCCAGGCCGGCTGCAACACGGGCGCCTGCCACGGCACGCCGACCGGCAAGGGGGGCTTCCGGCTCAGCCTGCGCGGCTACCTGCCCGACCAGGATACATCGACCCTTACCCGCGAGGCCGCCGGCCGCCGGATCAACCCGCTGGCCGCCGAGACCAGCCTGATCCTCAGCAAGCCGCTCGGCGAGATCCCCCACGAAGGCGGCCTGCGGCTGGCCCGCGGACTCGAAGAGCCTACGAATACCTCCGCGACTGGATCAAGGAGGGCGCCAAGGACGATCCCGGCGCCCTGCGGCGCGTCCGGCTCGAGATCCTTCCCGGGTCGCGCGTGCTCAACGCCCCGGCGAAGACGCAGCAAGTCGTCGGTCCGTCGTTCACTACGCCGACGGCACCGTCCGCGACGTCACGCCGATCTGCTACTACAACTCGTCGAACCCCGAGATCGCCGAGGTCGATGCCGACGGTTACGTCACGTTCAAGATCCGCGGCGAGGTCGCGGTCATCGCGCATTACCTCGAACCTCGTCGCGAACGTCCGGCTGACCCACCTGGTCGAAGTCCCCGGGTTCGGGGTGGCCGAGGTCCCGCAGGACAACGTGATCGACCGGGCCGTCTTCGCCAAGCTGAACCGGATGCGGATCAGCCCGTCGGAGATCTGCACCGACCCTGAATTCATCCGCCGGGTCTACCTCGACGCGCTCGGCGTCCTGCCCACGCCCGAGGAGGTCAAGGCGTTCCTGGCCGACCCGCCGCCCGATCGCGCGCGACAAGCTGGTCGACCGGCTGCTCGACCGGCCCGAGTTCTACGACTTCTGGACGCTCAAGTTCGCCGACATCCTCCGGGCCAACGGCCGGCTGATCCAGACCAAGGGGACGTACGTCTTCCATCGCTGGATTCGGACGTCACCTGGAGCGGAACACGTCCCGATGGACCAGTTCGTCCGCGAGCTTGCTGACCTCCGACGGCTCGACCTTCCAGCAACCCCGCCGCCAACTATTACCGGATCAGCCGCGACCCCGAGAACTCGGTCGAAACCACCGCCCAGCTCTTCCTCGGCGTGCGGATTCAGTGCGCCAAGTGCCACAATCACCCGTTCGAGCGCTGGACGCAGGACGACTATTACGGCTTCGCCGCGTTCTTCTCCCGGGTCGGCCGCAAGAAGGGCAACCTGCCCGAGGACGAGGTCGTCTACGCGACCGGCTCCGGCGAAGTCCGCCAGCCTCGGACCGGCCAGACGATGAAGCCCAAGGCCCTGGGCGGACCCGTGCTCGACGACCCGCCCGGCCCAGCGACCGCCGCGTACGAAGCTGGCCGCCTGGCTGACCGGCCCGAGAATCCGTTCTTCGCCAAGAGCCTGGTCAACCGCATCTGGTATCCACCTGATCGGCCGCGGGATCGTCGAGCCGGTTGACGACTTCCGCGACTCGAACCCCGCCTCCAACGACGAGCTGCTCGACGGACTGACCGCCGAGTTCGTCAAGAGCGGCTTCGACCTCAAGAAGCTGATCCGCTCGATCCTGCACAGCCGGACCTACCAGCTGAGCGCACGACCAACGAGCTCAACGCGGACGACAGCCTCTATTTCTCGCACGCCGTGACCAAGCTGCTGCCCGCCGAGGTGCTTGCTCGACGCGATCTCGACCGTGACCGGCACGACGACGCCGTTCGACGGCTTGCCGAAGGGCGCCCGGGCCACGCAGATCCCCGACGGCAAGATGGAGAACCCGTTCCTGAAGACGTTCGGCCGACCGGCCCGCGAGCTGGCCTGCGAGTGCGAGCGCGAGAGCGACTCGAACCTCTCGCAGGCCCTCCAGCTGATCGGCGGCGCGACGGTCAACGGCAAGCTCCGCGACGACAACGGCCGGATGGCCGCGCTCGCCAAGAGCGAAAGCCGCCCGAGCAGATCATCAGCGAGCTCTACTGGTCGCGCTCTCCCGCGAGCCCAACGCCACGGAGAAGCCGCGGCCGCCAAGCACCTGACAGCCGCCAAGGACCGGCGCCAGGCGGTCGAAGACCTGGGCTGGGTGCTGATCAACTCCAAGGAATTCCTGTTCCGGCATTGAGCCCCTGCCAGCACGCTTTGTCCAGCGGTAAGATTGCGCACTGGCACGTAGATCGTCGTTCCGCGCGAACCCGTGCAACGCGTTGAACGTCTGCTGTGGGGCCTCGCAGCCACATTGCCATTCGACTCCTCCTGCATGGACCGGAGCACCCCATGCCCATCCGCATCCGCCAGGTCGACGCCTTCACCAAGCGCCGGTTCGCCGGCAACCCCGCGGCCGTTTGCGTTCTTGCCGAGCCCGCCGACGGCGCTAATGCAAGACGTCGCGGCCGAAATGAATCTTTCCGAGACGGCATTCGCGAGGCGGCTGGCAGACGGGTCCCGATTCAATTTGCCTGGTTCACCCCGGTGGCCGAAGTTGATCTGTGCGGCCATGCGACACTCGCGACCGCTCACATTCTCTGGGAAGACGGTCACCTGCCCAAAGGCGAGCCGGCGCTTTTCGAGAGCGCAGCGGACTGTCGACCGCACGGCCTGGTCCCGACGGAATCGAGCTCGATTTTCCGTCCGAGCCCGTTTCCGATCCGATGTCCGATGCCAACAAGCTTGCCAGGCTGGAGCGGGCGGTCGGGGCACCCGTGAAATTCGCCGGCAAGAACCGCTTCGATCTCCTGGTCGAGCTCGAGAGCGAGGAAATCGTCCGCGGCCTTCGGCCCGATTTCCGGCTGCTCGAAGAATACCCGGTGCGGGGCGTGATCGCGACCAGTGGCTCGCGTTCGGATGAATTCGATCTGGTGTCTCGATTCTTCGCACCTCGGGTCGGCATCAACGAAGATCCGGTCTGCGGCTCGGCGCATTGCTGTCTCGGTCCGTACTGGGCCGCGAAACTCGGCCGAACGAAGCTCACGGCCCACCAGGTTTCGTGCCGCACCGGCGTGGTCAAGATCCGCGTGGAAGGACCGCGGACAATCTTGATCGGCGACGCCGTGACCGTCCTGCGCGGCGAGCTGGTTTAGTGGCGAAGCTCGCGGATCTATCACGGGCGCCTCGAAGTCGGATACGATTGGTCCCAGCGAACCAGAATGAGGAGCCGATCCGTGGCGACGAACGAACAACTACGCGAGTTGACTACCGCGAGCCTTCGTTCCGTTTGTCGTCCGAATGACCGGGGGTCGGGTCTTTACGGTGAAGCATCCCGAGAACGCTTCGTGCGACCTCAAAGGCCCGGGGGCGTTGGGTCCATGACGAAACGGGGACCCACGTGGTCGAGATGCTGCTGGTCGAAGTGATGGAGCCGGCGAACTCTTCTCCGACGATGGGCGAAGGCAATGGCACATGACAGCCATCAGATGACGGCGAGCAGCCTACTTCGGCCTGGCTGGCTCGGTCTTCGCTTTCGGTGTGCTGTCGTCCTTTTCTTTCGCCGCGCCCGCCGATTTTTCGACAGGTGGGATCAAAAAAACGAGGTCGCGGCCGGGGAACATCTTGCTATTCGAGGTCCGCCATCATCCTGCCGATCGTGCCCGACGCTGTAGAGAACCCACGATCCCGGCTTTGGCCTGATGAGCTGCAAGTCATTCACCGCCATCGACACAGCAAGGGCGGCCTGGAGCGGCAGGATCTTGTCGACCGCGCAGGGCACATAGCCGAACGGCCGATCGGAGAAGGGATCGAGCGGCAGGCTCTTGAGCTCGTCCGGAACCAGCTCGTCGAGACGATCGGGAAAGCGCCCATCGTGCTCGAGCTGCCAGATCCGGATGGCGATGACCTGCGGAGAGCGCGGCGCGGCTTCATTCTGATCGTCGGCGCCAAATACGCTTCAGGGGGTCGAGACACGCTTTGGAGCGGACCCGGGAGATCCCTCAATCGATCATGAAAGCATGATCTCGCGACCATCCGTCTGTTCGGTGACCCGGCTCGCGGCTGGCACTTTTCATCGCAGCGACTGAAAGTGCGCGATTCACGCGCTCGCGCGGGCGAGCTCCCACGGCGTCGTGACCACGTCGACCATTCCGAATCTGAGAAGGTGTCGTCGGCCTTGATCAGTCTCACCGGGAGGTGGCGGCCCGAAGAGCAACTCCGCCAAGTAGCTGGCAACCTGTCGACCGGCAGATTCAGCGTGTTCTCGACGATATTCGCCTCGGCACGCACGAAATCGCTCGCGGGTGGCATCTTTGGCAGGCTGCGATAGGCTTCCAGGGCCCGCAAGTCGCTCGGGAGTCTGGCCCGGCGAAGTCCCCCAATCAATCGCGATGAGCAGAGCCTCTGGCTCGGCGATGACGATGGCAGCGTGAGCCCCGTCCACGCCTGAACCCTCGGTGAAATGCCGAGCCATGCGGAAAAGCACCATCACATCGTCCCAGGTTCCGGCCAGGTCACCACCGCTCAAGCGGCCGCGCGCCTCGGCGGATACCAGTAGGCTAAAAGCGCCAATGACGGGCGGTCGCTTTCATCAAGCAGCGTCTGTCGAGCGAGCCGTTCGAAACGGCACTCGGGTCGTGCCGCTGCCCGGCGGATGAGGTCCAGTGAACCTTTGTTGCGGTTCAGAAACTCGATCGGAATATCATCTGCCGGCTTACCAACGTATGTCAGCCTGCCGCAGCCTCTTGATACAGGTCTGCAGCGTTAAGGTCTGGCGACATTTCGATCGACGATGATTCGGCCCAGGACTCAGGCGGAGCGATCGGGCCTACGTTGGGCACACTCCACACGCGGAATCCGATGTGGCAGGCTGAAAGAACCGCGATCGCAACGGCCAGATTTAGACCGAGCCGTAGCCATCGCCCGGGGGCTGGGCCTCGAGCATCCAGTCGCGCCGCCACGCCCAGGAAATCATTAGCAACGCGGCAGCGACAATCAGAATGCCGGCCGCCTGCACGACGTTTTCCAGAGCCAGTTCGATCAAGGGTAATGCCAGGCAAATGGTCGCCACGCTCGCGATCACGAAGGCGGTGATTCCGCCCGAAACGCCATTCCAGAGATGGTCCCGACCGCGAATCCCAGCGGCAAAGAGGCGAGTGCCGGGATCAAGCCCTCGCCAGCTTGGCGAAAGCGGGCTTGCATGTACCAGGCGACAACCGCTGCGGCGAACGTGACGACCGCGGGGCCAAGACCCCACGTTATGACCTTCACCAGCCAGACCATTCCCGGCCGCGCACCCATGGTGAACGAGAAATCGCTGGGTTCGCCCGGTTTTCCAGCCCGAAAACGCTGACTCCGGCAGCGCTCCGGCGACGCCATAGGCACCCATCAACATCCAGGCACTATTGCCATAAAAGCCGCCGTATACGTAAACACTGTAGACCTGACCGGCCGCCGCCAGGACCATCAAGATCGAGGCGAGCATCGCCCAGGTTTGCCACCCTTGCTTGATGGTTTGCCGGACACGCCCACGCCTCGATGAGCCAGGAGCGGCGGCCGGACGCCGGTCGAGTGGCATGCGGCAGTCGCACCGGGACGATCGGCCGCGGCGGCACGGCCCTGCGCAGGTGATTGAACACCAATCCGCCCGGCACAGGCGAAGCGGATGGCCTGCGAACGATCGGGGACCGTAGCTGGAAGGGCATTCGTCGCGCGGAGCTGGTGAAGACCAGGTCCGAAACGGCGACGGTCGCGACAAAGACGACGAATTCCGCGAGTCCGAACGCCTCCCGTACGACATATTGCGAGTAGTAGCCGAGCAGGAGCCCCGTACAACACATCGCCGCCAGTGCGGCCGCAAGCGAGCTCTTGAGGATCGACGACCAGAAGAGGCCCCAGCCGAGCCGGCGAGCAACACGAACATGCACCGCCCAAAAAAGTCGAAGGTCGGTGATGGAGTGAGCGCATCCGAAGGATCACCAGGAGCCCACGAGTTAAAGGCCGAACAATGGCTCTGTCATTCCGGGTCCTGGCAGTTCTTCCCACGTCAGCAGCAGCCGGATTGACCGTGGCACGCCCGGCTCCTTGCTAATGAAGCCATGCTTCTCCAGCTTTACGACCATGTCATGCACGGCCGGCGGCGACCCGGAAGTAGACCTGCATGTCGCGTTCGGCGGGTGCCTGCCGGTTCAGCTTCGTGTAGTAATAGATGAAGGCGAGGTACTCGCCTTCCTGGGCGTGTACGTGACTATCGGCGGTGCCGGCGAACCCGTCGAATGGTCCCACTTCGTGCCGTACCAACCGCTGATGACGCGTTCTGCTCGCAGACCGGGCACCACCAGTAATCTTCCATCGGCATGCTGAAGCGAGGCATGGATGGAGCCCTTGCAGCTACGCTTGCGGCAGCGAACGCCGGTGTCGTGCCCCATGGTCGGACAATTCGGCGTCATGGTCTCGACGATCGCAAGCAGGAACTCGGCCATGCGGTTAATCGATCGGCAAGTCTTTGCGGAGAAGCCCGATGTCGTTCAGATAAGTCAAGATGTCGGTGATTAGGTTTTGGCCATGATTTTGTCTTCGGCTTGCCGCCATCGACCCCGTTTACTTCGCCTCTTGCTTTCCTGGATTCTCGCCAGGCCGCCTTGCTCTTTGTGCCCGCTTGTGCCGCGTCGAGGTTTTTCGGGCCGCCGCGTAGTCGGGCTTAAGCTCCACGGCCATCCGGAAATGAGCGATCGCCTCATCGGTCTGTTCGCGACTGGCAAAGCAAGGCCGAGGTTGTTGTGGGCTGCGGCGTAATCGGGCTTGATTTCCAGTGCCTTCTGGTAATGGGCAATGGCCTCATCCACCTGTCCACGGCTGGTCAGAACATTACCGAGATTGACGTGTGCTTCCGCGTAGTCCGGCCTGATCTCCAGAGCTTTCCGATAATGGGCGACGGCCTGATCCCACTGGCCTTTAGCAAAAGCTTCCTCGCCTTGCTGGCACGCCCTTTCGGCTTCACTCTTGCAGCCGGCAATCGCCAAGACAAAAACACGACAAATAGGATCTTCGTTTGCATGGGTCAGTTCTCCTTTGTTGCACCGGTATCGATGAGCGGCCTCCCTGCGCGGGGATTGCACAGCACATCCCCTCCTCGTCGAGGGCGTGTAAGTCGCGTTTCTGTCTTCTGCCTTTGAGCATATATCCACCTGCCGTTGCCTGCATACATTACCAGCCCCCTTCGCCACTGGCAAGTACCGCCGGCGACCTAAAAATCTGCGTAAAACGCGGCATGGTAAGCTGAGCCTTGCTTTAGCTGTCAGCAGGTCGCTCCGGAGCCCAAAACGCGGTTCTCGTCGATGCCGTTGTTGGGCACTGCCTTATCGACGGCCTCCACCCAACCCCAAAAATGCCGCTCCTGGCTATGGGGCGGCCGTAGGAGATCCTCTAATGGTTTGCTCTGCTGCTTGTCCAGCACCCCGCCCGCATTGGCATCGCATTTTTCTGTCCAGGTTTCTGCCCGCCACGGTCGCCCGTGCCAAGTACGTGTTCCGTCACCTTCGTGGCCAAGATTATCACGATGCCATCCAAGAGACGATTGCGAACGCACTCGTTGCCTTCGTCGCTCTCGTTCGTCGCGGCAAATTGAGCATCGCTTACCGATCAGGCCAAGCCCAAGGACGGCCAGTGGACGGGTGCGGAAATCCGGGCATGCTGCCGGTTGGCGGCGTTGCTGGACTTGCCGCTGACGGCGGCTGCCCAGAACGTCGTGCCGGTGGCGGTCAGGGCTGCCGAGTCGGTCGAGCGGTTGCGGTCGTGGGCTTCCGGGCGTTGTTCCCCACGGTCTCGATTGATCAAATGGACAAGGCCACCGGGCAGGCACTTCGGGCCGCCCGGCATTGAATGCCAGCAAGCCCAGCAGGGGCGGCGTCGCTGGGTGCTTTACGACCTCGCCACTGGTGAATTGCTCGGCACGCGGGTTTATAATGAACACGCCGAAGCCGTCGAAGACGCTGCCCAAGCAGACGACGTTCTGGTGCTGCCATTGGCGATTCCGGCAACGACAGGTAAATCGTGGCGAAGAGCCCGACAGAGAATGATAACTGGCCGACGTGACCGATATCTCGCGGGCCAACCACTTTCAACCAAGGACAACCAACATGCCCGATCTCAAAGACGGCGAAACCGCCGAAGTCCAAGGCTCGGCCCGCTCACCATACATCCTGAAGAACGTGGGCGGCGTCTATTCATGCACTTGCCCGGCGTGGAGAAATCAGTCCGTGTCTATCGAACGCCGCACGTGCAAACATATCCGATCGTATCGCGGCGAACAGGCAGAGCGTGACCGGCTGGGCTCCTTGGCCCCGGCAGTACCAAAGGCCACGAAAGAGGGCGAGGACACCGCACCGAAGCTGCTGCTGGCCCATCCCTGGGAGAACGACAGCGACTTGACCGGGTGGTGGATGTCCGAAAAGCTCGACGGCGTAAGGGCATGGTGGGACGGCAAGCAGTTCCTCTCGCGGCTCGGCAACGTCTATCATGCTCCGGACTGGTTCGTCGCCGGCTTGCCCAGCATGCCGCTCGACGGTGAATTGTGGCTCGACCGAAAGGCGTTCCAACGCACTGTCAGCATCGTTCGTCGTCAGGACAAGAGCGATCACTGGCAACAGATCAAGTACGTGCTCTTCGATGCTCCCGGCGTCAGCGGCCCCTTCGAGGAGCGGCAGAAGGCCCTCACCGAGATGATCCGGCAGCAGCGTCCGCAGTATGCCAAGGTGCTCGACCAGGTCCGCTGTGCCAGCATCGAGGCCCTCAAGGTCGAGCTAGCACGGGTCGAAGCCCTGGGCGGCGAAGGGCTGATGCTCAGGCAGCCGGGCTCGCTGTACGAGGTCGGTCGCTCGACTACCTTGCTCAAGGTCAAGACGTTCCACGACGCCGAGGGCCGCGTGGTCGAGCATTGGCCGGCAAGGGCCGTCATGCCGGGCGGCTCGGTGCCGTGGTCGTGGAACTGCCTAGCGGCTTGACGTTCTCGGTCGGCACGGGCTTTTCCGATGCCCAACGGCAGAACCCGCCCGCTATCGGCAGTACGATTACCTACCGCTACCAGGAAATGACGGATCGTGGCGTGCCGCGGTTCCCGTCGTTCGTGAGGCTGCGGACAGACGTGGCACAGCCGAAAGTGGCCGTGCCAAGTCCTACTCGTTCCAAGCAAGTCAAACCCAAACAAGAGGACAACGCGATGAAGCGTTATTTCGAGTTCGTCGAGGGCAACTCCGCCAAATTCTGGGAGATCTCCGCCAGCGGCAACGACGTCACCGTTCGTTTCGGCAAGATCGGCACCAACGGCCAAACGCAGACCAAGACGCTGGCCGATGCCGCCGCAGCGACCAAGCACGCCGAGAA
The DNA here is from genome assembly GCA_963748995.1 of uncultured Gammaproteobacteria bacterium. GTDB lineage: Bacteria > Pseudomonadota > Gammaproteobacteria > Steroidobacterales > Steroidobacteraceae > Bog-1198. Next base: position 86,165 of record CAVVKU010000025.1, read on the forward strand.
GCTCGTCGGCGAAAAGACCGAGAAGGGCTACCGGGAGACCGCCGCTCGCTAGTACGTATCCCACACTCACAGGAACGAAGACATGACACAGGAAGAATGGGAACGGGAATACCCTTGGCACAAGGGGCTGCACCTGCCCGAGCCGCACAGCCGGGCAGAGCCGCACCCTCTGCCGACCTACGCCGAGGCGGAACACGTCAAGGACGGCATCGAGATGACCGACGAGCACGGCGGGATGCTCGTCGTCGAGTGGGAGGGGCAGTTCTACGTCGTCTACAATGAGGACTACATGCACGGTTTCAAGGCGGCAGTGGACTACGAGGAGATCACCGCGGAATAAGGCGTGCTCTCGCTTTCAGGCAATACCAGAGGACCGGCGTGCCGTAGATCGTCATGGCCGGTCCTTTTGTTTTCGACAATCATCGTCAGGAGATCGCTATGGAAACAGGCATTGTAAACCCCGTCGCCGTCCCGAGACTGCTGGCCGCCTGCCAGGCAGTGGTCGAGCGTTGGGAGCACGGCGAACTGGCGCAATCGCGTAGCCGCCATCAAAGCGGTATTTGTGGCCGACGAAATAGCCCTTCTGGATGAGGGTGGTCCGCATTGGAGCCGCACAGCACAGAGGCCCATTTCCCGCAAGGTGGCGACAAACTACGTCGTGGAGTTCTTCCATTGCTGCAAACCCCCGTGATGACGAGTAGATCGGCTATGGCCGCAGCCGCCGTCCGCCTTGGCCGTCGGTGCCGCACTATCTTTGCTATCTTCCCTAAATTATTCTGAACCGATAGGAGTTGACAAGCGTATAGTTTCTAAGGAGAGGAATCATGGAAAACCGCATCAGCCAATACGACAACGAGGAACGTGAGGATCGTCCACATGGGGAGCCACAGCCCATCGGCACGATCCTGGCCGAGCTTTGGCGCAGTACCAGGTCCGCTTTCCCGAAGTCCGTATTGCCGTGGTGGAGACGACGGCCACGGCGATTTGATCGCCACCAACGAAGAGCTTTGGCAGTGGCTTGAGCGTGGCTACTTCAACTCTTCGCGGTAGGGCTTTCCCTGCTTGTAGAGTTCCAGGCGCGAACGAGCCTCGGCCTTCTTCTTGTCTGTTGCCGACTTGTCGGTCTTCGCCAATTCGATGGCCTTGGCTTGCCATTCCTTGGCCTTCTCGAACTGACCATCTTCTGCATACGCCGCCGCGAGTGTGCCGACGCATTGCCAATGCTCACCACTGTCCAATTGATAAGCCTTGTTCGCGTTGTTGACGGCCTTCTTTCCATCACGGTATTCCGGGTCGGGGCACGTTGCCTCGATGCGTGCGAGGTTCCAGTAGGGACAAGCATCTTTGGGATCATTCCATAGGGCTTCAGTGTAGTCCTCGATGGCCTTGCCGTATTCGCCCTTTGCGGCCCAGGCAAGGCCGCGATTGTGTAGGCACCGCCGCCAAAGCAATCCACCATCCGAGTGGCCTTTGTGTAGTCGGTAATGGCCTTGTCATAGTCGCCCTTTCCGTACCAAGCAGCGCCGCGACCACAACAGGCCGACGAATTCCTCAGGATTGATCGTGAGGGCTTCGCTGTAGTCGGCAATGGCCTTATCGTAGTTGCCCTTTGCGGCCCAGGCAAGGCCGCGATTGCCGTAGGCACTTGAAATGTCGAGGGCGGGTCATTCTGGGAGGCCGTTCGCGACGGCGGTCACGAGTTGCCCTTTGGAGGCCAATGCAGGAATATCGCCTTTTCCGTCATCGCCTGCATTTACGTCGTGTTCGGACTTGAACTCCAGGACCCACGACCGAATCCGGGATTGGCTGAGACGCAGGATTTCGCAGACTTCGTCGGGGGCATTTCCCCGGTCGTAGACCTTGGCTCGGCAATGATCTCCCTCCGGTATTTGCAGCACCAAGCGGCGATAAAAAGGCGGCAGACGGCGACCGTCGTCTGGCAGGTTCGACAGCAGCGTATCCAGCCGTTTTTGATCGACGTCGTTTATCTTCGAAGAGCTGCTAGTGCCAGACTTCGCCGCGAACGGACCTATATCGAACCAATACACTTGCCAATCGTTGGAGACATCGATTCCGGCTCTGACCAGTCGATCGAAGTCCAGTTCTCCGTTTGCCTTTGGCTCATCATGCATGATAGCGGTCACGATCAGTTTGAGCGGCTTCTGTCCTCGGAAGTGCCAAGATTGAGGCTTCGCCGTATATGTTTGGAGAAACTTATCATATTCCGCTCGCGACGGGCCCGGCTTCTCTTCAGGCTGGGCTGCCCCGCATTCGCCCCGTTGTGGGCCCGGCTTCTCCTCAGCCTGGGCCACGGAAAAGCAGCCGATCACGAGAAAGACGCACGGACACGACCGGAACATTACGTTCATGATGGACCTCGACGAAGCCTGGAAACTTCCCTGCCACGCCCAATGATTCTATGCCAGCGGACAGCGGCGAGCAATTAGGGGCGACTGGCTCGCTTATCGCCGCCGTTTTGCCGAAGTTCTTCGACACGCAGAACACCTGGCACGCCCCCAACGCCAGGCTATAATAGCCGACAGTGGTCAGCCTCATTTCCCGATTTTCCCCAGTGTGGTTGAAGGAGAGTGAACTATGCGAGCGACTTGCCTTGTTGTCGTGCTGGCGTTGGCTGCGAATACGGCTCATGCGGATGGCTTATTCTTCAAGCTGCCGAAGGACGGCACCTGGGCAACCTATCAATTCGATTCGTCCGGAGTCCAGGGCGGCCAAGACCCAGCGAACGGGGACCGTCCGCGTGGCGTCGGTAGGGCAGGTCAAGGAAGATGGACAGACTTGTCGCTGGATCGAACTGGTTGCCGACGATCAACTTGCGGGGGAGAAGGCACTGCCACATCGCAAGGAAGTGCTCAAATTCCTGATCCCCGAAAAGTACCTCACGCAGGGCGAGACCCCCAGGATCATGTGCTTCGTGCTTGGAGAAAACTTGGCGACGGGAAGCCCCAAACAACGGAAGAGCCTAATCCAATCCTCGCGGGGCCAGCGAAAGATGCCAAGCACCTCGACAAACTTGCGGTGGAGAGCAAACTTGGGAAACTGGCTTGCGAAGGCGTTGTGGGAAGCATTGAAATACAAGCACCGGACGCAACAAAGTTCCGCTGCTTGATGAAAATCCGGCTGCATCCCGACGCTCCTTTCGGCCTAGTGACGAGCCATTGGGCCGTCACGTTTATGTTGACCGACAAGTCGAAGGAAGGGGCACGTGCCACGGAAGTCGGGACAATGGAGATGGATCTGAAGCTCGTCGACTTCGGCGACAAGGCTGTCAGTGAAATGCCGGACGCAAATGGACTCCAATACGAGGGACGAAAATGAAACGACCTACAATTATCGTGCTGCTTGCGATTGGCTGCCTGGGGCAGGGGTTATCGGCGGCAGAGCCTGACAAGCAGAGCAAGGCAGAGGACAAGCAGGCCAATTTCGAGAGAGTGCTGGCCGAGAAGCCCGTCGTACCTGAAGACGTCGTCTATAAGAAAGCCGACGCGGACACCAACCGTAAGGCATTCGACAAGTTATGGCAGATGTTCGTCCGGCGATCGCACGTCCGCGACCGATGACCTGTCCGGCGACATTCGATTTGCGGACCGGGGCTGTGGCACAACATCAAGGACGATCCGGAAATGGCGAAGCTCAAGTTAGGGGTCACCAAGATCAAGGTGCCGACCAACAACGGCGTCCAGGAACTCGATGGCAAGCTCTTTCAAAACAAGGAAGAGGTCGCAGCCTTCTGGAAGGCGTTCTGGCGGAAGTACAAACTGGATGCAGGCGAGATTCGTCGCCCCACGGCAAAGGAACTGGATCTCTACTGGGCGATGATTCCCTATGACATCACGGAGCCCATCTTCATGATCGAGAGCAAGGAGACTACGATTCTCGCCCACTTTCCCGACAAGAAGATGAAACTCGGCTGGATCGACGATTACAAGGACGTTCATTTCAAGGGCGAACGCTGAGCGGCGGTGGCCACCGCCATAAAAGTGTATTTCAGAACGAGTTGCGAGCCAGACGCTGCATTGGGTCGAGGCAATGGCCCT
>CAVVKU010000026.1:0-85875 GCA_963748995.1 uncultured Gammaproteobacteria bacterium
TCATAATATGTTAGTTGTTATTAAAAAATGTCTTTATAGGGAAGTATAAAATTATTCAACAAAAGTCCGGCTAATCATTTTGGAAACTATTACACAACTTTGTGAATAAGTTACATCATTCACACATTCTCCAAAGTGTTTTAAAATACAAGAATATTCGATCAAAACCTGCCTGCCGGTTTACCTGCCGAAGGCATGGCAGTCAGGTATTCTGAATTCCGATCTTACTTCAAAGATCGTTGATCGATATTCTATTATTCAAAAAATGGCCAATAGAGGTCTATCTGGTCGGTTTGTACAACAATCTGGTAAACATTGTTTAACTCAAGGAATATTTCTTTAAAAAGGTCTGCCTGGAACCAAAAAAGTACAATATTGTATAGATGAGTGCAGGATATAATTGATGAGTCAGGCGGTCACAAGCGGTATTCAAACCCCAGTCCAGGTCACGTTTGGTAATTAAAAAACAGCTAAAAATCCAATCTGCATAGTCATCAGGATAATACTGTCCCAGGTCATGAAATACCTCCTGTCAAAGATTAAAACAGCCGCAATGAGGGGGATAATTAATGGAAAATCTGAAAATAACAGGGACAGATAAAACTGACCTATATGAAAAATCCTGGTAATATTAAAAACCTGGAGAAGGTTGAGCGGATTGTTGTTGCATGAGCCCATTGACAGGAGCATATGCAATCTTGAAAAATACAATGACCAGCAACGGTAAAAAAGCCCCTGCAAAATAGCGGGTTATTAAAAACCGGTTTCTCCATGATGAGTAAATGAAATAACTTGAAAAAACAAGAAGAAAAGAATTCCTTCATTCTTAATCCATGCAGTAGAAGCAGCAAAGAATCCCAGTAAATAGTAAAGATTTTTATCCTCCGTATTACGATGATTGAACAGTATCATAGTGAGTAAAATAAATAATCCCATCAAAGTATCCGCATATTGTGTGGCAGCCCTGGCGATAAAAATATGATCCAGTGGAATTATCATCAGAAATAAAAATCCGATAGGCGGCCGCAGGGTTGATCTCGGCGCGCGAGAGCGATCTCGAGCACGGCTACAAGGAACTGAGCATACCGGCAGGCGGGCACGGCGCTTACCGCATGGAGCGCGAGGCCCTGCATATCTGGCCGCGGGGCGGCTACATGCTCATAGCGCTGCCGAACGAGGACGGCAGTTTCACCGCAACCCTGTTCCTGCCCGCAACCGGTCCGTTGAGCTTCGCGAGTCTGAACTCACCGCAGGCGGTGGATCGATTCCTGACGGAGAATTTTCCGGATGCTCGTCCGCTCATGCCGGATTGCGTGGCCGAATTCGAGCATCACCCGACGGGATCCCTCGGCACCGTGTATGCCGACGGCTGGCATGTACGCGGCGCCGCCGCGCTCATCGGCGATGCCGCGCATGCCATCGTTCCCTTCCACGGTCAGGGCATGAACTGCTGCTTCGAGGACTGCGTGGAATTCGATGCAGCCTTGAGCCGCTCGCGATCGTGGGCATCCGTGTTCACGGACTTCCAGGCGCGCCGCAAGCCGAACACCGACGCAATCGCCGAGATGGCGCTGGAAAATTATCTGGAGATGAGGGAGCGCGTGGCCGACCCCCGCTACCTCATCCAGAGATCGCTTGCACTCGAGCTCGAACGTCGATTTCCACGGCGGTTCATCCCGCGGTACTCCATGGTGATGTTCCACCACGAAATTCCCTACCGCACGGCCGCCGAGCGCGGCGCCATTCAGTCGCGGCTGCTCGAGGAGCTCACGGCGCACGCCGCTTCGCTCGCCGACATCGATTATGCCCGCGCCGGGCGCGCGATCGAGGCGGTGCTCGCGCCGGTTCCGGATATTTCCAGCGTGAGGAAGGTGTAGGCGCCGGAGATTCCGCTCGGCATTTCACCGGAGTAGTCCGGTTCCTACGCACACATGCGGCCCTCCCCCGACGGTCTCACCGGAACTCGGCGGTATCATTCCGCCATCAGCAGGGAATTTGTTCCGCCGACTTGAAAATAGAAAAGAGAGATTACGGGGTGAACAAACACTTAGGGATGAAGGCTTTCCTGAGCATCGACCAAACCTACGACACCTCGCGTTTTTTGGCGCGGTGTATCAGTAGAGGAACTTTGGCCACCAAATCCGACCGATGCGTTTTGCCAGCCGAGATGTCGCGTGATCGGCGGGTAACATAATCTCCTTCATGAGCCCTGACTACAATTTTGATTTTGGTGCGAAAGGCGTTCGCACAGCTTTGAAATAGACACCGCTTTAAAATGCCGACTACGGGATGGAATGCACACATGACTACGAAAGCCGTTAAATGGATCACGATGGGTTCGATTGCGTTCATTGGGGCGCTAATCCTGACCGCGTGCGGCGGCGGTGGCGATTCGGGCGGTTCGGGCAATTCCACCACCGTGAGCGTCCCGAATGTAGTCGGCGATACCCAGGCAGCCGCGAGCTCCGCCATCACCGGTGCCGGATTGACGGTGGGCACCGTGACCACCCAATCGAGCAGCACCGTCGCCTCCGGGAAAGTGATCAGCGAGAGTCCCGCCGCAGCCACCAGTGTTGCCCAGGGATCGGCGGTGACGCTCGTCGTTTCCAGCGGTCCTGCAGCGGTCAGCGTTCCGAACGTGGTCGGCGATACCCAGGCAGCCGCGAGCTCCGCCATCACCGGTGCCGGATTGACGGTGGGCACCGTGACTTCCCAAGCGAGCAGCACCGTCGCCGCCGGCAAAGTCATCAGCGAGAAACCCGCTGCCGCAACCAGCGTTGCCCAGGGATCGGCGGTGGCGCTCGTCGTTTCCAGCGGTCCTGCACCGGTCAGCGTTCCGAACGTGGTCGGCGATACCCAGGCAGCCGCGAGCTACCGCCATCACCGGTGCCGGATTGACGGTGGGCGCCGTGACTTCCCAAGCGAGCGGCACCGTCGCCGCCGGCAAAGTCATCAGCGAAAACCCGGCTGCCGCAAGCAGCGTTGCCAAGGGGTCGGCGGTGGCGCTCGTCGTTTCCAGCGGCCCGCCCACCTACACCGTTGGCGGTACGCTCATTGGTCTCGCCGCCGGCGCAAGCGTACAGGTGTGCAACGGAACGACGACCCTGCCGGTCTCGGCCAATGGCTCATTCACCCTGTCGACCCGCCTGCTCGGGGGTGCAACTTACGCCGTCACTGTCGGAGTGCCGACAACGACGCCTGCCCAGACCTGTACCGTACAGAATGGGTCAGGAACCGTCGCCGCGGCCAACGTGACCAGTGTCGTGATCTACTGCACCTACACGGTCACGGTGGCCACGTTGAACGGGCCTTATACGACGGTGGATGTGAATTTTGATGCCACACACACGCCAACTACCCCACCCAATCTTCTCGATGCCTACATTATTGGCACTTACAACGGCACAGCTTCCGCGTCCAACTACAGCGGGAACGCGATCTTCAATCAAGACGGAGATATTGTGTCTTTGGCGGTACCCGATGATTATTTCGTCACCACGACCAATGGCATAGCGAGTTTGACCACTGCCGGGGGCGCAAGCGGCGGTATCGAAGGGGCCAACGCCGATGCCGTCAACGGCGTCTATGTGGTGCCCGGGCTGCCGTCCAGTATGACCGTGGGTGTGATGCCCAATGCCACCGCGACGACCGCGTCGATCGATGGCAATTACACGCTCGTCGATTTCACCGCTACGTACAACACCCAAACGATCAGCGGCTATGACGCCACCATCACCGTGGCGAACGGGGTAGTGACCGGTACGTATATCCAAAACAATGCCGGTACGATCACGACAGGCAATCCTGCCACCGGAACGTGGGCCGTCACCAACGGCGTGGTCACTGCGACGGATTATGGATCCGGCGCCGTGAGCGCCGACGGGGATCTGATCGTATTGGCAGACACCACTACGACCGACAATCCGTCCATCCATGTGGCCGTGCGTCGGGGAAGCGGAGTGACCAAGGCTACCTTCGAGGGGGTCTATAGCGTGTCGGAATACGGCGGAGCCACGACCGCTACGACTTTTGGCGAGCAGATCACGCTGTTTGCATACGGCAACGGAACCTACAGCGTCATTTTCACCAAGAACGCAAACGGGACCATCACCTCGAACAACACGGATACCGGCACCTATACGGTGGCGACCGACGGCACATTGACGCTCACGGACTCCGAGGGCGATGTGTATGACGGCGCGCTCGCCGCCGATGGCAACGCACTGGTGCTTGCGAGCGTTTCGGGCACCCAGAGCCCGGCAATCTTTGCAGGTATCCGCCAGTAAATAGTGGGGTGCCGCGCGGCCAGGGATGGCCTCGCGGCAGTGAGCTTACCGTTGTTCCGGGTCGGGCATTTTGGCGTGGATCGACGATGGGCCCTGGCGCCGTTCAGTCGTCGTAATCCGTCAAGGTGATCCGCATGCGGGTGGCCGGGTCGCTGCGGATCGCCGCTGCCGGGAGGGAGAGATTGAATTTGAATCCTCGCGCCTTGTTCTCCGGAGCCCTCAGCCGATATGCATAGCCGGTCGCAGCGACGGCATCACCGTCCAGCAGATCGAGCCTCACGTCGACGCGTTTATCGTGCCCCGGCACGTTGTCGAATTTACCCCTCACCTCGACGGACAGGTTGCCGGCCGGATCGAGCGCGCCGCGCATGCTCACGTCCCTCATGGCCACCCCGTCGCAGCGATAGTCCTGCACCGGGTCGAGCAGGCCGGGTTCGCTCCATTTGCCGTTGCCCCAGCTGCTTCGATCAGCCAGGGGAAAGGGCAGCGTGAGCACCATCGGGGAATGGAATTTGGTTGGCGATGCCTCCAGCGGCGGCGCCGACGGCGGCGCCGAAGTGCCCTGAGCGGCGCTGATCGTCGCGCTGCCCTGGATGGCAGCCACCTGCGCACCCGCGGTCGCCGTCACAGTGAGTGCGAAGAGCGCCATTCGCGGGATCATCGTCATCGGAAACCTCCCTGTCGAGTTGATTCAGCGATTCCCGGCCGTGATGCGGCGTACACCGCTCGATGAAATTCTATTACATTCGGCACCGGAATTGCGCGGCGTCGAGCGGCGCATCAAAAGGCGCAGTTGACACGTCTTTTTCCGCGGGAGGATACTCGCCTCGATAAAAATACGACGCCTCGCGGGTTTTGATCCAATCGATTCGGTCGGCGCGCCCTCGGGTCGCTGATCACGGATGCCGATTCGGTCGTGGAGTTCCCATGCACAACTTCCTTTTCAAGATTGCCCTGATAGCGGGCCTGAGCTTGGGCTGCGGGTATTCACGGGCGGCATCGAGCTCGCCGATACCCGGCGCATCCGAGTCTACGGTGGCGGTCAAGCACGCGGTGCCGGCCTCGCTGACGCTCGCCTACTCGGGCGATTTGTGGCCCAAGGTCAACGGAGTCGCGACGGTTTATTACATAATCGATCCGGCGTCCGACCCCAATGCGAACTCGAAAATCAACGCGGCCGTCGGGATATTCAATGCCGATTTTCCGAATCTCCTCCAATGGGTGCCCTGGACCGCCTCCGACGGACCGAATTACGTCGATATCAATCTCAGCGCATCAAATTTGAGCGGGGAATGTGAAGCGAATGAAGGATACGAGGCGATCCCCGCGCAACCGATGACCGGGTCGACGGCATGCAGCGTCGGGGTGATCCTCCACGAAATGGGCCATGTCATTGGATTGTGGCACGAATTCGACCGCTCCGACCGCGCGACGTACGTCACCGTCAACTACGCCAACGTGATCAAGGGTTCCTGGGGTAATTTCGAGATCCTGACCGATAACGAACAGATTCTCGGTCCCTACGACTATGCCTCGGTGATGCACTACATCCCTTACGCCTTCACGCGAAACGGCGGCGTGGTGCTCGAGTCGATCCCGGCCGGGATCCCGATGGCCGGCTACGAAGGTGTGCCGTCGCAACCGGGAGCGACCGGAACACCGTTGCCCGGCTTCGATTATTCCGCCGGCGACAAGGAATCCGTCCGGCGCCTCTACGGCGCAGCACCCACCACCGTGACGGTGACATCCAACCCGATCGGCTTGAGCGTGATCGTGGATGGCGTGACGGTCACAACCCCTCAGACCTATTCGTGGCCGCTGTATTCCTCGCACACCTTGAATGTTTCCTCAGAGGTCCAAACGCTGTCCGGCGCCGTGCTGAACAGCGATCCGGAGGTTGCCGCGAATTTCTACTATACCTATGGCCGTTGGAACAACACGACGGCGCAGTCGCAAACGATCACGGTGCTTCCCGGCAACGGCAGCCCGACCTTCCCGACCACCTCGCCGCAGATTGCAACCTACTCCGCAAATTTCATCCAACTCGTTCCGTATACCGCCACGGCCATCTCTCCCGCCGGTACCGGCACCGTCACGATCGCACCCCAGCCGCAGTCCTACTCCGGCGCGACGGGGAATTTCTTCGTTGCGCGCGAACAGGCGACGCTCACCGCGACGGCCGCCACGGGTTGGAATTTCTATGAATTCATCAACGGGCCGTTCTGGCTGCCCGGCGGGCTCGGTGCGAACCCCAAGACCTTTTATGTGCCTGACACCGGGAATCCGATCGACACCACCGCATATTTTTCGGATGACCCGGTCTATACCGTCACCGTTGCCCCGAATACCTCCAGCTCCAACCTGTATGTGTACGTGGACTCCGTGTTTGAATATGCGCCCAAGAATTTCTCCGCGTACTACGATTCCACGTGGACGGCGGGTAGTGCGCACAGCTTGAGCGTGCCCGCGGCGCAATATCCATACAGTTCCAATAGTCGTTATGACTTTGCCAAGTGGAGCGACCGCGGAGCGATGACCCATGACATTGCGTCGCTGCCGGCCGCGGCCACCGTCTACACGGCGACCCTCACGCCGGAATACCAGCCGGCCACCAATTTCAACTACCCGCCGTGCGGCGGTTCGGCCGCGATTTCGCCGGGCTCGCCGACCGGCGATGGCTTCTACCCCTCCGGGCAGGTGCTGAGCTTTGACGCCACGCCGGATTCGGGTTGGGATTTCGCCGGCTGGACATTCGACCTGACGGGAAGCGCCAATCCCGCCGATTTGACCGCCAAGGGCGAAACCCTCGTGTTCGCCAACTTCAATACGGTGGCGACGCCCCTGACCCTGACCGGGGTGAAGCCCAGTACTGCGAAGCAGGGAGGCGCCGGCTTCGTGATGACATTGACGGGCACCGGGTTCTCTCCTCAGTCACTGGTATCGGCCAACGGCCAATATCGGACCGTGACTTACGTGAGCCCAACCAAGCTGACCGTACCGATCACCGCCTCCGATATCGCCGCTCCCGGAGCATTTCAGGTCTTTGTCGAGAACTATCCTGCAGGCTGGACGGGGTGTGCGGTCTTCGGCTACCAGACATTTCTGGTCGAGGGCAAAGGGGCTCCCGCGGCCACTCCGGTGTTCTCGCCCAGTCCGGGGAAATATACCCAGGCTCAGATGGTGTCGATCAGTGACGCGCTGACCGGTGCCACGATCCGCTACACCACCGACGGCACCGTCCCCACCCCATCCTCTCCGATATATACCGGCCCAATTTCGGTGGGGGTCACCGAAACCCTCAAAGCGGATGCGACGGCAACGGGTTATCTTCGCTCGGCGGTTGCGAGCGCGAAATACACCATCGAGCCGTAGGAGCCGTGCCGGGCGGAAAGTGGGCGATTCAGCCCAGCGCGAGGCGACTCTGGGTTGCGGCGGTGTCGATGTCCGGGGACTGCACCAGGTGAGCGTGGGTGTTGAGCAGCCGCTCGAATTCCTTGGCCGACAGCGGTGCGCTGAAATGAAATCCCTGGTACTGATCGCAACCGAACTGCTCGAGCAGGGCGAGCTGGTCTTCCGTTTCGACGCCCTCAGCGACGACTTTCAGATTCAGACTGTGAGCAAGGGAGATCATGGCACGCACGATGGAGGCATCCTCCGGGCGGTTGGTGATCTCTTTCACAAAGGCACGGTCGATCTTGAGCTTGTCGATCGGGAAGCGCCGCAGGTAGCTCATGCTGGAATAGCCGGTCCCGAAATCGTCCACCGAGACCAATACGCCCAAACGGCTCAGACTCTCCAGTATGTAGATCGATTCCTCCGTATCACGCATCATGGCGTTCTCGGTCAGCTCCACCTCCAGAAATCGCGGCTCGAGCTCGGCCGCCTTCAGGGCGCTGCGGACCGAATCGAGGAGAGCCCCTAGTCGAAATTGGGAAGGCGCGAGGTTCACCGCGACACGCAACGGACGGGTTGCGGTCGTCTGCCAGATTTTTGCCTGCCGGCAGGCCTCGTTCAGGACCCACTCGCCGATCGAGTCGAGTAATCCACATTCTTCCGCAATCGGGATGAAATCATCCGGCAGCAGCAGGCCCCGCTCCGGATGTCTCCAGCGGATCAGGGCTTCCGCGCTGTGCACGCGGCCGGACGCCGTGTCGACTTTCGGTTGATAGTGCAGTTCGAATTGCCCGGCAGCGAGTGCCGCGTGCAATTCGCTCTCGAATTTGACCCGATCCTGTGCGAAGGTGATCGTCAAATTGTCAAAGCACTGGTAGGAACCGTTTTCGGTCTGTTTCGCGCTGTACATTGCCGCATCGGCGTGGGCGAGCAGCATCTCGACGGTCGCCCCGTCGCCGGGATAGTAGGCGATGCCAATGCTCACGGAGGTCCGCACGTCGACTCCCTGTAAAACTATCGGCGGCTTCAGAACCTCGATTGCTCGGGCGGCAATCGCGGGAACCTCGACCCGGGCCTCGAGCGGCGTCATCACGATGACGAACTCATCGCCTCCGAGACGCACCAGCGTGTCCATGCTGCGTACGACGCCCTTCAGGCGCTGTGCAACCTCCTTCAGAAGGTCATCGCCCGCGCGGTGCCCCAGGGAGTCGTTGACCACCTTGAAGCGGTCGAGATCGAGCAGAAGCAGGGCGAATTCGCGGTTTTCGCGGGTGGCGTGAGCGATTGCCTGTTCGAGACGGTCGTGCAGGATGACCCGGTTGGGGAGCCCGGTGAGCATATCGTGGGTCGCGAGCTGCTGCAGTTGATGGTTCGCCGCCTCCAGTCCCTTGGTGCGCGCCGCGATGATGTGCTCGAGATCCTCGACATGGCGCCGGAGCATTTGTTCATTGTGCCATTTGCGGCACAACGCGCTCGCCGCCTGCTGGACCTCGATTGATTCGAACGGTTTTTTCAGGACAAGGAGCTTGTCGGTGGGGCCGAGGCGGGAGCGCAGCTCCGAACTCCCGTACTCCGTATGGGCCGAACAAATGACGACCTGAACGTCCGGATCGACCTTCCACAGTTCTTCGATCGTCTTCAGGCCGTCCCAGCCCGGCGGCATGCGCATATCGATGAAGGCCACGGCAAAGGGACGCCCCTCATCCCGTGCCCGTCGAGCGAGCTCCACACCCGCCTCACCCTGAAGCGCTCCGCATAGGTCAAAGCGCGAATCCTCGCTCTGGGGGAGCGCCTCCCCCAGCAGCAGCGCTTCCTCCGCGGCGAGTGCGGCGTCCGCGTGGGACTCGCCGGTCAAAATCTTTGTGAAATCGTCGTGGATATCCGGATTGTCATCAATCGTGAGTATCCGATTGATCGGTGCACCACCGAAGGGAATCATGGCGGGTCCTTCGCGACGGCTATTGGTAGTTCGAGCGTAAAGGTGGCCCCGCATCCCGGGCCATCACTGGCGGCCCGCAGTGCGCCTTGGAGCTCCTGAGCGGCGATCGCTGCGCTGTGCAGTCCAAACCCATGGCCGCCGGGGCGTGTGGTGAAACCGTGGTTGAAGATTCGAGCCATATTCTCGGCTGGAATTCCCACGCCGTTGTCGACCACCGCGATCGCCACCCCGAGCGCACAACGTGTGACCCGGATCGTGATGCGTTTGTCGCTTCGACCCGAGTCCTCGCACGCATATTTGGCGTTGCGGATGAGATTTACCAGGATCTGCAACACCCGATGTTTATCCACCGTGACGGCAGGCACTTCCTCAAATTCGCACTCGAGCGTGACGTTGTGGCGGGAGAACGCCTCTGCATTCAGCCGCACACTGTCGTTCACCAGATCCGCGGCAGCCACGCTTTCCACCAGACCGCCGAGGGTGGAATAGGTCTGCTGCATCCTGACGATGTCCTTGATGTGCTCGATGCTCTTGACCAGTGACGCCAATTCCTTCAGTGCCACGTCCCGATCGGCCTCTAGCTGGGAACAAAGCTGTGCAAGGTAGCTCGGAAGTCGTTTCCCACGCTCGTCATTCGCAATGAAGGGCCCAAGTTGATCGCCTTGCTCTTCGAGCATCGCGGTGACTTTGGCGAGTCCGGCAGCCCTTGGCGCCCGTATCCGCTGATCCAGCAAATTTGCGGATACGTTGACGCTGTTTAGAACATTGCCGACGTTGTGGAGCACACTGCTGGCGACTTCAGCCATTCCCGCCTGCCGGGAGGCGCGCATCAGCGCTTGATGTGCCTCTGCCACCTCCGCCTGTGCCCTGATGAGCCGCCTGCGCATGAGCTGGAACCAAGCCGCGGCGGCTGCCACCATCAGCGTGGCGAACACGCCCCCGAACAGCAGGGCTCGCAGGTGCAGCACGGCATCCGACGATTCGTGCTCGAGCGTCTCGGTGAGATCCGCGAGCTGTGCCTGCAATGCCCTGGCGTCGTCCGCCGCGGACACATGCGCGCGCTCCGCCGCGGCATAGTGCTCACGGCCCTTGAGCGAAAACGTAGTGTCTCCCGTATCGGAATCCGCGTAGGGCTGACCCGTGAAAGAGACGACTGGATCGATCGCCGCGCGGTATTTGTGCCAGAGCGAGACGGTCCGGGCGAGCTGCGGTGAGTCGTCACCGGAGTCGGAAAGCTGTGCAACATCGCGGTCATAGCGCTGCACCGCGTTCTGCAGGTCCGCGAGCGCCTGGCCGGAATAGGCGCGAGCCTCGAGACGGTCGCACAGTTCGCTCAGCAGACCGGAGATCTCCTCGGGGTAGCTTTGCAGAGCGCTCGCGGACTGCAGTGCATTGATCCCGGCACGGATGTGCGTGACGAGCCGATACCCGAAGAGCACGACCAGTCCCATCGCAAGAGTCAGGGCGAGACCGATGGCAGCCGTGACCATCTGGCCGCGGCGCTCGCTCCCGGATCGAGCCACGTGAAACATCCCGGGCTTTCCTGGAGCGGCCGGATGCGCACCCTGTCTTGACGGCGAAGCGCTCGCCACGAGCGGGTTCGCGACCGTCATGGGGGCGCGCGCAGCCGTGGCCGACGCGGAGGTGGGAGTTGGGGTGGGGCTGTCCTGCCGAAACGGCTCCGCGCTCACCGCATCCCCCCTGCATGCAAGACCCATGGCGCTGCAGTTCGCATGTGCCATAATATTGCTCGAACGACGATGTGGACTGTGAACCCGGATTGGCTTTCTTTGAACGCGCTGTGACGCAGATGCCATTTCCGGTTGCTGGCCGCGCAGGAAAGGCCAGGGCACCGGAGTTCGAATCCCAGCAATTCGCGTTGCGGTTGACCTTGCCCATTCTCACCGTGCGCCGACGCCGGGTGTGGATGGCGTGCCGGTCATGTTCTTCGGGTAGTCCGGACTCAGGCTTTGTATGAAATGCACCAGGTCCCAGGCCTCGGCGGAGCTCATCGAGTCGGCGAACGAAGGCATCGGTGTTCCATTCAGGCCGGTGATGAACACTCGGTAGATGTCGGAGCCGCTGCTGCCGCATTTGACGTGGCCTTTGGTGAAGTCATACGGCACGATCCCGTTTCCCCAATCATCCTTCAGTTCATCCGCAGAAGGACCATCGCCATGACCTCCGTCACCATGGCATTGGGCGCAATGGAGCTTTTGGTACACGGCCCCGCCGCGAGCGACGGACTCGGCCGTGTACGGCGGCTCCGACGGAATGCTGATCGGGGCCTCGGGCTTCTCGGTCGCAAAGCGTGGCGAGAAGGTCTTGACGTAAGCGATGACATCGAGCCTTTGCCGGCGGCTCAACGAAGTGGAGAAGCTCGGCATGGACGTGCCAAACAGACCATCGACCAGGACCTTTTCGAGATCGGCGTCAGTCGGCAATGAACCCGACGGCGTACTGCGCCACTCGAATGTGCCCGTCCGGAAATCGCGAGGCACCGGGATGGTATCTTCGCTGTAGTGACCCTTGCCGTCACCCTCCTCTCCATGACAAAGGGCGCAATACGGCTCATAGACGACCTTCCCCCGATGTTCGTCTCCCGCATCCTCCTGCGCGAAAGTCACGCGCGTCATGACCAACAGCGCGAGCAGGGCCGGGATTGGCGTTGCGGTACGCCAATTGGAGCGCGAGTTCCGCCCAGCCGCCGGTCTCGAGTTAGGCTTCACGCCGGGCACCTCGCATCGCTCAGGGTGCGTTCGTGGCCGCGAGTTCGATCGCCACGGTCACCGTTTTGCCGGCGGACACCGTAACCGAGATCGGTTTCTCCCCGGCAGCTTCATGCCAGGCGACGAGTGTGTAGGTTCCCGGCGGCACGTCTTTGATCGTGAAGTGTCCATCATCCCCGGTCGTCGCGAAGTAGGGGTTGTCGAGCTCCCAAATCCACGCGTGCATCCAATCATGCGCATCGCATTTGACTTTGATCAGCTCCGGAATTGCGGGCAACGGCTTGGTTACTGAGAATCCGGCAAAAGGCAGCGCAATATTGTAGATCGTGGCGTTGGTTGAAGCGTTTTGCGGATGTGTACTGTGCAAAACCGGATCGTTTGAGGATATCTTGATCAGCTGACCGATGTTCGCGCCCTGCACCCGCGGTTCGAACATGCAGTGCTCGTTGACGAGCGAGATCGTGCCGGTCCAAAGCGCCTTACCCTTGGCGATGTCCTTGAGGTACACCTCCACGTTCTGTAATCCGCCGTCCTTGCCGACCGAGTACACGGGGTTCGGAATCGACTGACCGCAAAAGTCCCGGTTCTTGGTGATCTTGATGGGCGCGATTTGCAGCGGGGCGCCGGTGAGCCTTACGACCCCCTCGATGGTGCCGCCGTTTGAGACGGTTTCCACCACGTAATTTGCGAAAACTGGCTGCGCATGCAGCAGCACGACGCTGATCACCGAGGCGCTGAGGATCCGCCATCCATGACGCATTGGAATTTTCATTGCATGATTCCCCCGGAAGTTGCAAATCCAAGTATTCACCCGCGGCTTCCATTCGGCCTACTTGGTGGAAATATATTCAACCAAGGCGGCGATCTCATCATCGGCCAGTTTTTGGGTGACGTGTTGCATGAGTTTGTTTTCGCGCAGCCGGCCGCGGAACTGCAGCAATGCGGCCGCAACATAGCCGCGCGGCTGGCCTGCGAGCCTTGGATTCGTGTTGACGCCCTCGCCGTTGCGGCCGTGGCAGACCATGCAGGCAAGAATGTCACGATCCTTCGCACCGTTCTCGTAGAGCAGCCTGCCCTGTTCAGACAGCGCCGGATTACCCGATGGCGTGCCTCTCACCGGCGCTTGGCTCGAGAATTGCCGTGCGACCCCTTTGATTTGCTCATCGGTGAGACCTCCAGCCACGCCCCACATGAAGGTTCGCGCCCCGGGATCGCTTCGGCCATGTTGCCGAAACAGCTTCAGCTCAGTCTCGATGTACACGGGCAGCTGCCCTGCTAGATTGGGGAACAGCGGGCATATGCCGACTCCGGTGGCACCATGACACTCCGAGCAAACGTTGCGCACCAGGGTCTGAGCTGTCAAAGCCGATCGATCAGGCGGTGTGATCGTCGCCGCAGATGCCTCACGAGCCGCAGTGACCGCGAACGCAATCGCAACCATGGTGAGCGAAGTTATGGCCAGCTTTCTGATTTGAAGCCCATCCCTAGTCCCAAAAAAGGCGTTCTCATCCAATGCCTTCGGAGTCGGCGACTCACTCCATCGCCAAATGATGTCACATCGGTCGCACGACATCCTCTGATCTTATCAAGTCCTTGGGAGGGCGGCCTCTGAAGCACCATCGTCCCGCACGGGCAGCTTCATCTTGCGCAACAGCGCGTCGAAGCGCGGGTCTGCGCGCAGCAAGGCGAGCGTCGGGTCGGTTTTGATCGTCGAGAGGCCGCCGTCTCGCTGCCGATACGCGCGCTCGAGCCACTCGAACGCCCGGTCCTTCTCGCCTCGCCACGCGTAGACTTCGGCGATTTCGTCGGCATCCTCCTGCGCGCGCTCGGCCATCAGCTCATCCAACGCCTGCTGCGAGCCCTTCTTATCCCCCAGCGTGTGCTCGGTCATCGCGATTCCCGACAACCGGAAGCCTGGGTGATCCACCCTGCGGAAGGCTTCCAGAGCCTCCTGACCTTTCCCCTGAAGCAGGCGCAGGGTGCCGAGATTGTTGAGCGCAAACACCGACGTGGGCTCGATCTTCATCGCGCGCACGAGGGCCAGGTCCGCGTGCGCGTAGTCCCCTATGTTCGTGTAGTAGTAGCCGAGGGTTTCCCAGGCGTTGCTCGACATCGGGTCGAGCTCCGTGGCCCTTTTCTGCGCGGCAATCGCCTCCGGCAGCCGTCCCATGGGGGTCAGGAACTGGGCATATCGGTGCTGAACGTCGCTGCTGCGCGGATCGAGTCTGAGCGCCTTCTCGATATCCGCCTGCGATCCCGTCCAGTCCCACAGCCAGGTTGTTCGCATGAAGCTGCGCGCCGCATACCCCATCGCGTCGGTCGGGGCGAGCGCTATCGCCTTGTCGACATCGTGTCCCGCGCGCTCGATGCCGCCCGCATCGCCCGTGAAATCGGCGAGCGCCGCCTCCGCCAGAGCCAGCCCCGCGTACGCCGCCGCATAATCCGGATCGAGTGCGATGGCGTGGCTGTAGGCCTCGACGGCGCGGCGATAGGCTTCCAGATTGCCGCGCCGTGACAGCTGTCTGCCCAGCAGATACTCGTTATACGCATCGATGCTGGTCGTGCCGCGGGAGCCTGTCTCCTGCGCTCCCGCCGCAAGCTTGACCTGCAGGGCGCTGACCACGGATCTGGCAATATCGTCCTGAACGGCGAAGACGTCCGTATCACCCCGGTCGTACATCTGCGACCAGAGCTGATAGCCGTCATCGGCGCGGATCAGGCGCGCGGAGATACGCAAGCGCTGACCGGGGGTCTTGCGCACACTGCCCTCGAGCAGGTACGCCACTTTCAACTGCTGCGCGATGCTCGCGATCGCCTCGTTCCTGCCCTTGAAATAAAAACTGGAGGTCCGCGCCGGCACCCGCAGATCCGGCACCCGGCCGAGCAGATCGATCATTTCTTCGGTGAGCCCGTCCGAGAAGTAATCCTGCTCCTTGTCCAAGCTCATGTTGACGAACGGCAGCACCGCCAGCGAACGCGCCGGCGGTTTGGAGGAAGACGGCAATGCGCCGCCGCCTCGCCCCGACAGCATCAGATGGTCCACTCCGACCGCCACCAGGATGGTGAATACGGACACGGCTGCAAGCCAGACCGGCGCCCTGTTTCTCTGCAGAAATTTCCTGACCCGATACAGCACGGGGGGCAATCGCGCCTGCACCGGCTCCCCGCGCAAGTAGCGTTGCAGATCCTCGGCCATGCTTGCGGCACTGGCGTATCGATCGGCTGGCTCCTTCGCCAGCGCTCTGAGCGTAATGGCATCCAAATCGCCGCGCAGCTCCCGGGTCAACTTTTCCGGCGTGGTGAGGCGGGCCGCCGTCGCTTGTGGGTCGCATTGCGTGCTCGGTAGTTGCACGTCGATCGTGGCGATCGCCCGCTCGAGCGATTCGACCGATGTCATGCGCTTGAGCCGGTAAGGGCGAATGCCGGTGAGCAGCTCGTAAAGCAGCACGCCCAGGGAGTAAACGTCGCTGCGGGCGTCGACCGCATCGCCGCGCAGCCATTCGGGGCTGGCGTAATCGGGGGTGAGCGCGCGGCCATAGACACTGGTGATCTGTTGTTGAGCCGCGGTTTCATCTTGCAGGAGGAGCGCCACCCCGAAATCCAGCAGCCGCACCTGACCCGAGCCGGTCACGAGAATGTTGGAAGGTTTCAAGTCTCGATGGATGATGTGCTTCTCGTGCGCATACTGCACGGCGTCGAGCACCTGCAGAATCAACGCCAGGCGGCCGGGAATTCCCAGGTGCTTCTCGTCGCACCAACTGATCAAGGGTTGCCCTTGCACATACTCCATCGCGAGGTACGGCAGTCCCGGCGGATCTATCCCCGCATCGTAGAGACGCGCGATCCGTGGATGTTCGAGGCTCGCCAGAATGTCGCGCTCACGGACAAAGCGCTGCTCGAGATCCTTGCGCAGGCGGGTCAGCAGCGGGAGCTTCAGCGCCACTTCGCGCTTGAACGCGCCGTCGGCGCGACGGGCCAGCCATACCTCTGCCATCCCCCCGGTCCCCAGGAGTCGAATCAACTCATAGGGGCCGATGCGTGCACCCGGTTGCAGGCCGCTCAGGGCAACCCTGTCGGATTCAGCATCGGATTCGGACCAGATCGCCAGTTCGTCGACACCCCCGGTCGCGCTGGGCTCCGGGAAAAGCAAACTCCACAGGGCCGGCGCCAGGTCCTCGTTTCCGGACGGAAGCGCCTCGAGCCAGCGGCGGCGGGCGGCCTCATCGAGTGGCAACACCTCGTCCAGAAGGGGACTCATGCGCGCGAGCTGGGCTGCCGTGAGCGGCATTCGATCACCTTATTATTTGCCGCACCACTTGGGACGGTGCCACTAATGGAATGCGGCCAATTTTACCCCCAACGTGATGCACCGATTCGGGGCGCCGAGCAATTCTCTATCGCGCCGGTCTGGAGGCCGCCCTGTTGCCTTCGGCCCGACTCATCGCAGCGCCGCCAAGAGCATGATCCGGGCCTTTTCCCAGTCGCGTTGCACCGTGCGCTCGGATATGTCCAAGGCATCAGCAATCTCCTGCTCGCTGTAACCGCCGAAGTAGCGCATCTCCGCCACCTTGGCCAAACGTGGCTCCGCTTGCCCCAGAGACTCGAGCGCCTCGTGCACCTTCAGGACCGTCTCCTCGGCCTCAGCGACATTGGCGACGAGTTTGGTCGACAAGGTCAGTGGCTGGCCCACACCCCCTCGCTTGCGTCGGGTCCGCTCGCGCATGCTATCCACGATCACGGAGCGCATGACTTGGGAAGCGTAGGCGAAGAATGCCCGACGGTCCTCCGGCGCGCAGTTCCCCCGCGTGTACAAACCTCAGGTAAGACTCATGCACGAGGCTGGTCGTATCCAGGACCGAGCCGCCTCCCCGGTTGCGCAGCCGGGCGTGTGCGAGTAGGTGAAGCTCGCTGTAGGCGGCCGCAAACAGGGTATTCCGCGCGCCTGCGTCGCCCGCCTGTAGCTGCTTCAGTAGCTCGGTGAGCTGCTCCATCGAGTGCCTCGGGCCTGCTGCGTGAGTTCAAATCCGCGCACTGGAAGTCTTATCGACCCAATCTATCTGAAATGGCCACACAATCAAAAAGCATGAGACTTAATTCCGTTCGTTTCGAACAAGGTATATCAAATATTTGATCCGAGGCTCTTTGGGGTACGAAATTATCGAGATCATTGTCGGGTTCGGCTCGCGGGCGTCGTCTGTCTGGGTAAGGCTGATTTTTACCTAAAGACAGCCAACTCAAAATAAGCACAGGGGTCATTATGAACATGCATTCGTTTGCCGCTGCCCGATTCAATCCGGTGCGGATCTATGCGTCAGTGGCGTTCGCAGCGGTGCTACTGCTCTTGCTCGCGCCGATGTGCGCATTTCTCAGGTGTCAGCCACCCTGACAAACGCACCGAGTAGCCGGACACCCCAGCAGGTGCAGAGTGGCCAGGCGACGCTGATTCAGCATTACGATTCAACCAAGATGCTGCGCCTGACGATTGCGCTGACGCTGCCGCATCCGGACCTCGAGCAGCGTTTTCTTCAGGATTTGCAAAACAAGCAATCTCCCCAGTTCCACAAATTTCTCACCCCGGAACAATGGGATGCGCGCTTCGCGCCCACGGCGCAAGACGAGCAGGCGGTGGTCGATTGGGCCACGAACGCGGGCTTCACCATCAACCATCGTTATCCCGACCGCTTGCTGGTCGACGTACAAGCGCCCGCCGGAGTGATCGAAAAGGCGCTCAACATCACGATCAACAGCTATCAGATGGGATCCGCCACTTATTTCTCCAACGACCGTGACCCTCTGATCCCGGACGCGCTGGCGCATACGGTACAGGCCATCCACGGTTTGGATTCCTTTCTGCGGCTGCAGCCATCCCACATCACCTCCCTCGGCAAGAGCCCGACAGAGGTTGCACGTCCGGACTTCGTCCCTGGGCCATAGAGACTCGTCGGGGAGGCGCAACATGCGAATGGCGACGCAAAAGCGTTGTCCGCCGCTATCGAGCGGCAGAGCGCTCGGGCCTCAACGGGCGGTCCCGACATCACCAACGGAAATTACGATCCGACGGATATATACAGCAGCGAGGCATACGACTGGGATGCGCTCCAACACCTGGGGCATTGCTGCAATCCCTTCAACAATCCCACGACCACTTCGCCTCCGCAAACGACGATTGCCATTGCCTCTTTCGGCGATGTGTCCTATTCCGACATCGCCGCATTCCAACCCGATACAGTTATCTGGCTTATCACATCAACAAGATAGGGATCGATGGGGGATACCCCTGCAACAATAACAACTCGAACGGCTATGACGATAACTGCCTGGAAGTCACCCTGGATACGGAATACTCCATGGCCATGTCCAACAGTTTCGGCGCTTATCAAGACACCGCGATGGTCTGGGTCTATGAAGGCGCCAGCTTCGGCGATATTTACAACGTCTACAACCAGATGGCCACCGACAACTACGGCCGCGTTTCCAGCACCAGCTGGGGTTGCAGGAGTTCGCCTGCTTCGGCTCCTCGATGAACACGATCGATGGCATCTTCGCCAAGTTGGTGGGCCAGGGGTGGACCTTGATCGCCGCCTCGGGCGACCAAGGTGCTCGGCCGGCTGCGGCGACGCCACCCGTGTGCAATTTCCCTCCTCCGATCCGAACATGGTGGGTGCAGGCAGGACCCTTTGAGCCTGGCCTCGGGGCCAACCTATCTCCCGAAGTAGGCTGGACCGGGGGCACGTACAGCGGGGCTTGCAGCCACAACAACGGCGGCAGCCCGGCGGCTTCAGCGGGTGGTTCGGCGAACCAGGATATCAGTCCAGATTCGGGAACGGCGCCCGCGCAGTGCCTGACTTCTCGCTCAATGCGGATGCCTTCCAAAACATGTATTTCGCGCAGATTGGAGGCTGGATCGGCGTGGGCGGCACGAGCATCGTGGCTCCCGAGCTCACCGGAGTCTTTCACAACCGAATCCTCTACGGTCTGGTGCTCGGGAGCGTCTGCGGCAATTCCGGACACCGCGCCCTGCGCGCCGCTCGGCAACGCCAACTATCTCTTGTATAACTACACGGGCAGCGGACCCACCTCTTATCATTACCCGTTCTACGACATCACCAGCGGCTGCAACAGCAACGATATAACCGCCCTATTCAACTGGGGTACTACTGCGCCGGCGCGGGCTTCGATGAGGTGACGGGCTGGGGATCGATGAACGCGCTGCAACTGGCGTGGGCGATCAATTGGGAGAACGCATTCACCAGCGGTGGCGGCCCCACCGTCGGATATTGTATACGGTCCGGCCACCGGCACCTGGTATCGCACGAATCAAGAAGTGTACTGGTACGTTTATGACACCGGCTCAGGTGCTCCGACCGGCCTGGCCGGCTTCACCCAAGGATGGGACTCAATTCCGGGCCGATCCCAGGTCGGAGGCGACGCCGGGCACGGGCAATTCCTTCCGCCGCGGGCCTCGGGTCCCCCAACGCCACAGCCGGCTGCCTGTACCTGACGAGCGGCGGTGCCTGCGCCGGTGACGTCAGCCAGGGCTGGCATTACGCATACGTCGAGGCGTGGAACAACATGGGCATACCGACCACCGAGTATTACGGCCCGATCGGCTACGATTCCGTGCCGCCGATCACCACGGCCTCGCTATCGGCACCCTGGTCTCCGGCGAATACAATTCACAGGTCACCGTGTCACTCTCGGCGACCGACGCCACCAGCGGAGTAGCCGCCATATACTATAAAATCGGCACCGGCACGGCGCACAGTTACGTGAGTTACGCGGGCCGTTCAAAATAGATGAGGCGGGTAATCACGCAGTCAGCTATTACAGCGTCGATGTCGCCGGCAACGCCGAAACTCCCGCTGGGCACCCAAATTCAAGATTCGCGCGGTCGCAAGCGTTGCCTTGAGCGCCACCACATTGACCTTCCCCGCGCGGGTGGAAGGCACTTCGTCGGGACCGAAGACCATCACGCTCACCAACACCGGGACCGAGGCGGTCTCCTTCAGCACTCCGTCGCGGTCGGCGGCGCCGACCCCACCTCGAGTTCGCCGTTAGTTCAACACCTCGTCGGTGCGATCGCTGCCGGGAAGACTTGCAAGATCGGTGTTGAGTTCAAGCCCGCCGCCGCCGGCGAATTGACCGCCACGCTGGCAATCACGGACACCGCGTCGGGCTCACCGCAACAGGTCGCATTGCAGGGCAAGGGTACGACTGGACAAACGAGACACAGTACTGATCGATCGCATCCCCGGTGGACGGCGCGCTGGACGCGCGCCGTCCCTCCCGGGGATCGCTTTGTCTGAGTGCGTGCCGTCGCCGGCCGGCCAAATCGCGCTCGCGACCGCCGGAATTCGGAATGTTATGTCAAATGGCGGCGCGGCCCGGAAACGATCGTACGCATCCCGCTCATGACCCAAATGCCGTCAACTTCTCGGGCATTCTGACATACACTAAATACGGCAGCCCTCCGGCGCCGGGAGGGTCGTCGTTCGTTGAAATTTATGGGGAATCATGAGCCATACCGCGCAGCAGAAGACGCGAAGGTGATTGAATGAGTGGTCCGATCGACCCGCAATTTTCGAGCCAAAACGCATCGACCCCGGTGCACGCATCGATCACGGCCGCGCCAACGTCGGTCCGATTTGGAAACCAAAGAGGGCGCTCGAGCGTTTTCACAAGGTCGCCACCTTCGGACCCTGTTTTGCGCGGCACCTCGCCATCGCGCTCAGGGAGCGCGGCTATAGGTGGTTCGATGCCGAACCCGCGCCGGATATTTTCTCGCCCGAGATCAAAGCAAAGTACAACTTCGGGGTATTCTCCGCTCGCACGGGTGAAATCAGCACCGTCGCAGCGCTACGCCAGTGGATCTCATGGGCAATCGGCACCGAGCCGCCGGCGGACGATATCTGGCAGGAGGGGTCGCGATTTCTCGATCCTTTTCGACCTTCGATCGAACCCAACGGTTTTGCCGGTCCGGATGAGCTGTTCGCGAGCCGCGATTCCGCGCTGCGCTCGCTCCGCAGGGTGGTCGAGCACGCCGATTATTTCGTCTTTACTCTCTCGAACACGACCGGATGGATCCACTCCTCGAAGGGACACGTGTACTCGAATTACCCCGGCACGATTGCGCGCAATATCGGCAGCGACGATTACCGTCTGAAGACCTTCTCTCTCGCCGAGATCGGTACGGACATGACCTGGATCGTGAAGACCATCTCCGGCATCAATCCCAAGGCGCGTTTCCTCTTCACCGTTTCGGCGATTCCGCCCGCGGCAGCCGCATGCGAATCGCTCCCGATCGTCGAAGCGCCTTCCTCGAAGGCCATATTGCGTTCGGCTGCACGCATCGCCGCGGATAAGCATGCGCTCGCCGACTACTTTCCATCATACGAAATCATTACGGGCGTGGAGTCTGGAATGATTAGCCCCCGTCGCTCGATCCTGTGGGATCGAACCCCGGGGTTGGGGTCGCCATTGACCATTTTTTCAGCAATCTCAACCCCTCCGCCGCCGACACGAAAGGCGTGATCGAGCCCCCGCTGCCGGAAGAGTCAGGTGGACCAAAAGCGGACGACGCCGAGGATTTCTGGCGGAGAATCCAAAAGATGCGCAGTGACCTCAAGGGAATATTTTGAGAGACATGAGCTTTTCAGGCCTGCGGATCGAGATCGGCCCGCTCATCCCGCTTGACATCCAATGCCGTCAGGAACTTTGCGATGAAAGTCGCCATCGTTGGTAATAGTCATCTCGCTGCGCTCAAGCTTGCGGTGCAGCGCAACGGGTTCTCGCATGAGCGGATCGACATCGATTTCTGGGGTTTGCCCGGGCCGGACTTCGATTCCATTACGTGTAGTGCAGGACTCCTGCAAACGCCGCGCAAGAGCTTCGTGCTGCACATCTCCGACGGCTTGTACGAGTCACTCCCGGTGCGTGATTTCGATGCGATCGTCCTGCACGCCAGTGGGACTGAACGTGAGCGATTATTTGCTGTCACTCCGCAGGGCGAGTGAGCATCTGCGATGCTATTCGAGTGCCCTTCTGGAGGATGGCCTGCGGTCCTGCATTGAAAAAGTGCCTTCATGGAGCCTCGTGCGCTCGGTCAGGGCCGAATTCGCCGGGCGCCTATTGATGTCCGCGATGCCGCTCAGCTCGGAAGACGGCACCAAATTCAAGGGCATTTCGGTCGCGGACGACGAATTGGCACGTCTCAATGACCACATCGGCGCCGTGCTTGGCAAGCTGGGAGTCGAATATGTTCCGCAACCCCCGGATACGATACGCGACAGCAAATACACGAAGCGCGAATAGGCCCGACTCGGTTCGATTGGCTGCGAAGCTCTGCTACAAGCATCCTGACGATGACTACATACACATGAATGAGCAGTATGGGTCCCAGGTTTTGCGTGAGCTGGCCACGCGGCTCAGTGCACCCGCCTCCGTGTGATCTACACCGCTCGCGCCAACCGGCCGCGCCCGACTACTTTGTCCACCCGCCGGATCAATCCGCCCTGAACCGATCCTCGGGCCACGCGGCGGCAGCATCCTTCGCGCGACTGACAGCCAGCGCCTGCACATCGACGCCATCGGTTCCGGCTTCTCCGACCACGGTGTACGGCTCACCGGGCACCAAAATGGCGATGCGCTCGTTCGCGGCGGCCGCCGAATCGTCGATACGCACGGTTTTGCCGCCGCGCATCGCCAGCGTGAGCACCGAGCCCTCGACCGAGAGGAGGGTGCCGGAAACTCGCAGCGTATGATCGACCGCCGGTGCCTCGGCTCGGGCCGCCTTCGCGCCCGCCGCCGTCGACACGGCGGCCGTGGCAGGTGCATTCGGTCCGAAGATCATCAGGCTCTGATACGAAGCGACGTACACCTTGCCGTTCGCGACCACAGGCACGACATTGGCGTTTCCGCCGAGATTCGGCCACGTCACCCGCGGGTGCGGAGAACAGTTGCGGCAGGGCGCCGTTCACGGGTGCCGCCGAGAAGGCATACAGCGTGAGGCCGGTGGTCGCAGTCGGCCTTGCCACCGCCCAGATGATGGCGCTGCCCGCGCGCTCGCCGCGCGAGGAGACGACCGTGAAGAATCCGGGATCCTGCACCGAGGACTGGACATTGCTCGTGGCCTCCGCAACCAAATGGGGGGAGGGCGAGGTCTGCACCTGCCAGGTCTGCAACGCGTTGCCGGCGCTCGTGACCAGACGGTTGATGCCGTCCGACCCTTGGAAATACGACGTGCCACACCAGCAGCCGGCCGCGAGCTGATGCATCATCGAGTATCGATGCCAGATTATCGCCATCCAGCAACCACAGCCTGGCGTCCTTCGAGACGATCGCCGCCAGGTTCGCGCCGACCCGCTGGCTCGGCATGAGCATGACACCGGCCGCGCCAAGATCGGCATCCGCGATGTCCATCGCGAATACATTGCTGGGCGTGAACACGCTCTCGCGCGTCGACAGCGTTGCGTCCATGCCGATGAACCTTTTCCTGGATATTCGTCACGCCGTCGTAGGTCGACTGCGAGGGGCAGGCCTCGGGACTGACATAGAAGTTGCAATCGGAGTTGCCCGTGGAGAAGTAGACCGTGCCGCCGGTCCCGGCGAGACCGAAGCCCGACATCCATACCGAGCTCAGGAAGAAGTTGGTCGGTGAGGTCGCCTGCGTATCGTTCAGCTCGGCCCCGGCAATGGGCTTGAGCGTCTTGTCGCTCCACCCGAGCACCCAGCCGCGAGACTTGCTGGCGGAGAAGTCGCAGAAGCTGCCGAATCCCGCATAGATCACCCCGTTCATGTGCAGCAGTCCCGGGCGTTGCCGCTGATAAGTGGCATCGAAGGTGAACGTGGAGCCGTCGGTGAGCTTCTGCGAGGCCGCGACCGTGACCGCCGGCACCTCATCCGCCAGCGTCGTCAGATTGAGCGCGTGCAGCTGATAGCTCGGCGTCAGCCCGTTGATGTATGCCATGACGATGAGTCGTCCGCGGGTGGGCTCGATCACCGGGGTGCTTGGTGATGCCGACGTTCGGCCCGTTGTTGCCGCACCCGAGCGGTGTCGGAACCGGCGGCCCCAGATTCCGCTCGACCAGGACGGCGCCCGTATCCGCGTCGATCGCATAGACGGTGTTGCTTTCGGAGAAGACGTAGACCACGTCGTGCACGCCGCCTGCAATTTGCTGCGCCGGCATGAGCAGCGGCTGTGCATCCACCTGATCGTCGATCGCCACGTTTTGCAGCAGACCGAAGTTTGACGGGAAATGCGATGCAGTGAGCGTCTGCTCCTGCGCGTTCCATCCGGTACGCAGCGTATCGTAGTGATGCGTCAGCACCGGCCTTGATTGGCCCCAGAGCGGCACTGCGCCCGCCAAGCCGATCAACATCGTCAGAAGATGCCAGATTCCCAGTCGCTTCATGAGCTACTCCCCGGCAGATCGACGACAGAACAGGGCCAATAAGGTGCAAACCTCTCACGGGAAGTGCCGCAGCCATCGCATAGGACGAAAGGGTTGTGGTCCATCCCGGACTCCGTCCGGCATCGAATTTGTAGTTATTGGTGACGCCAATGATAGTGCCAACGCGGACCGAGATGCGATGAACTTTTACATATTGGCGGCCCCGTATAGCCTGCCGGATGCAGGGGCTGCGGAACGCGACTCCAGTGGCGCGGCAATCGCAGCGCTGCCGATGGCGGCGTCCGCAAGCCCTTGATTAAATGTTAGGTCGGCGTGGCCGGACATGGCTCGTTGACCTGGCCTGACACCTCGTCTTATATTGCCCAAAGGGGATGTCAGGATTGATCACCGGCCAGGATTGGCGGGTGAGAGCTTAAAGCCAGTTCCGCGGCCGTGGTTTGCCGCAGAAAATTGGTGGGATGAAAAAAGTGCATGATCGCCAGCGAAGGCGGCGGGGAACATCGACCAGGTCGGTGTCCCTCTGCTTCTTTCGATTTGTGTGTTGACGGCCTGCAGCTCCAATTCCGGGCAACAACTCGCGGTTGGGTTCGGACCTGCGGCGAGCGGCGCGCTTAGTCCGTCTCGAGCCATGGCGAATCGTTGACTCCGCAGTTTAGCCCGGTGATACATGATTATGTAACTCACTGCGCCGGCAGTTCGTCGGTCCAGCTCACCGTCACGCTGCCACCGAACGTCGCCATTGGCTTGGTGGAGCCGTCCGGCGCAACCGTCCCTTCGCAGACCTACGAGACGGGTCAGTTCCAGCGAACCATGACCATGGCTGCCGGACAACGTCTCCAATTCTCTCTCTCGAACCAAAGCGAGGGCTTTTCCATACGTTGCCTGGCCGCAAACTTCCCCCGCTACAGATTCCTGAATCGACCGTCGGCGATCCGACGCTGACGAACAACGAGTCGACGCTCCCGCAAGCCCAATGGTATGTCTTTGCCCTCGGCTTGGGGCATACGCCAGGAGTTCCAGCCCCTCCAGCCTACGTCATCATCGCCGATAGCCACGGTACGCCCGTTTGGTGGATGAATGAACCCCTCGGTTCGGCGCTCGACGCAAAGGTGTTGAGCGGCGACCAAATTGCTTGGACAACGACAGCGTCGGGCCAGTACTTCATTCGGAAATTCTCCGGAAGGCTGCTGAACACATTGACCGGAAGTTTGGACGATCACGAGATCCAGCTCACGCCGCAAGGGACCTATCTCGTCATCCAGACGGTACAGCGAGTCGGTCCTCCCGACTGCGCAGACATGTCGCCTTGGGGTGGAAGCCCAGCCGCGGCGGTGATCGATGCCGAGATCCATGAAATCGACAGCGCCAGCAATGTCATTTGGAAGTGGCGGCCCGCGACCCAACGCCTTGTATGAGACCGGGCAAGAAAGCTGGTTCCCGGGCGTGGGGAACGACATCATCCACATGAATGCGGTCTCTATGTCGACCGGATCATGTGCTGTTCTCTGCCCGGCATTTGAATGCCATTTACCGCATTACGAAGAGCACCGGCGCCATTGATTGGAAGATCAGAGGAGCACCCCGGGCGGAGTCTCTGACCGTCACGGAAGATATGCGGCGATCTGCCTTGAATCCGAATGGAATCTCCCTGAACGGCCGGCACGAGTCCGATATGGGCCCGATGGTACGGTTTCCGTGCACGACAACGGCACCAATGCGAACCGGCGTCCGTTCGTGGTGAGATATCAGATCGATATGAGCTCGAAGACGGCCGAGGTGGTCGAAGAATTCGCGGACTCTCGCGTCACATATTCCTTATGCTGCGGTTCAGCCCGTCGCATTTGGGGGGACATTGGCTGGTGGATTGGGGCGACAATCAGCTGACCACTGAAATGGTGCAAGGATTGCCGGTGCTCACCATTCAATACCCGACTTCCGACTTGTTCTCGTATCGTGCCGTCCAGTCTTGCCAGGCATCGTCGCGGCCGATACTTTGCGTGCCGGCATGGATGCAATGGCGGCTGCCCAATAGTTGCGCCCATCAAAAAGTAGTCTGAGGTGACGCGGCGATCCGTGCTCCGTACGAGTTCGATGTCTACGATGGCACCACTTTGATTCAGGTGCAGACGTTGCCGGCGGTTCCGCATCCCGACAATGCCGCGTTCGATTCGTAGAGGAGCATCGGAGGTGCCTCGCGCAATCGTTCGAAATGAAGATTTCGAGTCGAAGTGTAGTCAACTCCTCCAGGCGTGTCGCCAGCGGGTGATTCAGCTTTTCTAATCGGTCATTCAGTAGCTCTGCGCGCGGCCGCCCCTGCTTTGTGCATGTGATCAATATATTTTGTCCAATTCCGCACAGAGCGTAGTCCGGTTCCTACACCCGTATGCGCCCCTCCCCGACGGTCGCATCAACACCCGGCGGTATCATCTCGCCATCAGGCTTGGAACCACCGCCGTCGACTAAGAAACGAAGAGAGAGTGAGGGTGAATAAAAATCGCGACCCAAGCGACCTTCATGAGCCCTGACTAAACTTTGATGCGAAGCGTTCACACAGCGATAAATTGACACAGCTCCAAATTGCCGATTATGGACGGGATGAACACATGACTACGAAAGCGGTTGATTGGATCACGAAGGGTTCGGTTGCGATCATTGCGGCGCTGATCCTGACCGCCTGCGGCGGCGGTGGCGACTCGGGCGGTTCGAGCAGTCCCACTACCGTGAGCGTCCCGAATGTCGTCGGCGACACCCAGGCAGCCGCGAGCTCCGCCATCACGGGTGCCGGATTGACGGTGGGCACCGTGACCACCCAATCGAGCAGCACCGTGGCCTCCGGCAAAGTCATCAGCGAGAACCCCGCCGCAGCAACCAGCGTTGCCCAGGGATCGGCGGTGACACTCGTCGTTTCCAGCGGTCCTGCGGCGGTCAGCGTTCCGAACGTGGTCGGCGATACCCAGGCGGCCGCGGCTACTGCCATCACCGGTGCCGGATTGACGGTGGGCGCCGTGACTCCCCAAGCGAGCGGCACCGTCGCCGCCGGCAAAGTCATCAGCGAAAACCCGGCTGCCGCAAGCAGCGTTGCCAAGGGGTCGGCGGTGGCGCTCGTCGTTTCCAGCGGCCCGCCCACCTACACCGTGGGCGGTACGCTCATTGGCCTCGCCGCCGGCGCAAGCGTGCAGGTTCTAAACGGAACGGCGACCCTCCCGGTCACGGCCAATGGGTCATTCACCCTGGCGACCGGTCTACTCAGCGGCGCAACCTACGCCGTCACTGTCGGAACGCCGACGACGACGCCCGCCCAGACCTGTAACGTGCAGAATGGGTCCGGAACCGTTGCCTCCGCCAATGTGACCAACGTCGTGATCTACTGCACCTACACGGTCGCGGTGGCCACGTTGGATCAGACTTATACGACTTCGGTCGCGGGTTTTGACAATGATCCAACTGCTGCAATTGCAGCAATTCTCGATGGCTCAGTCATTGCCGCTTACAGCGGCGCCGCTGCCTCGAATAACTACAACGGCAACGCGACCTTCAATGTTACCGGAGCTATCGAGCAGCAGGCGGACCAGGATACTTATGTCGTAACCACGACCAATGGCATAGCGAGTCTGATCACCGACTCGGGCTATAGCGGCGGTATCGAGGGAGCGAATGCCGATGCCGTTAACGGCGTGAATGTGGCGATCGGGGTTATGCCTGCCATATCCGTCGGTGTGTTGCCAAATGCCACCGCGACGACCGCGTCAATCGATGGCAATTACACGCTCGTCAATATCACCGGTACGTACTTGAGCACCGGTGGTGGGTACTCCAGCCCGGTGAGCGCCTATGTCGCGACCATCGCCGTGGCGAACGGGGCCGTGACCGGCACGTATGTTGAGAACAATGCCGGTACGATCACCACGGGCAATCCGACCAGTGGAACGTGGTCCGTCGCCAACGGCGCGGTCACGTCGACGGCTTTCATTGCGGGGGCCAAAACCGGCGCCGTGAGCGCCGATGGGGATCTGATCGTATTGGCCGATACCACTCAGAATGACCCTTCCTCCATCGAGGTGGCCGTGCGTCGCGGAACCGGGGTCACCCAGGCAGCCTTCGAGGGGGTCTACAGCGTGTCGCAATACGGTGGAACCACGATCACTGCGATGTTTGGCAAAGCGATCACGCTGTTTGCGTACGGCAACGGAACCTATAGCATCACCTTTACCAAGAATGCAGCGGGAACCATCACCACGGGCAACACGGATAGCGGCACCTATACGGTGGCGGCCGATGGCACATTGAAGCTCACCGACTCCGAGGGCAACGTGTACAACGGCGCGATCGCCGCGGACGGTAACGCACTGGTGCTTGCAAGCGTTTCGGGCACGGAGACTCCTGCAATCTTCGCGGGTATCCGCCAGTAGGAATAGGGTGTTGGCGCGCGGCCACGGATGGCCTCCAGAGCCCACTGTCCCTTATCCGTTCGATTTTCCCTTCGGCCTCATGCTGCAGGCGCTTCCCGGGGCGGTGCGCCAGTATCGGGCCGTCTGAGCAGCTGGTTTCAGGCGCGACGCGCAAACGGTACGAGTACTTTTGAAATATAGAGCGGTGCTGGCAAGCCTAAGGAATCCACTGAAGTATCTGCGACGCGCTCATTGAATTTAGTTCTCCGGCCCCCTCAACATCCGAGTGTCTCCCGCAATGAGACCAGCCGGTATTCCGTATGCTTCAGGGTCGACGCCAGCTCCTTGGGGCCGAGACCCAGACGCTCGAAGGCGGTCACTCCCGCGCATCGGGTGAGGTCGCCGTTGCTTTCCAGCAGCGCCTCGGCAAGCACGACGCCCGCGATGACGACGTCCGTGATGTCGGCGGCGCGATTGGATGAGCGTCGATGATCGTGCTGCCTGCCGATGGCATCGAATACCACCGGCTCGAAATTCCACTTCTCCAACACGATGCGTCCGAGGCCGGGGTGGCGGTCCGCCAGCATCTCGGGGGATAGATCGCTGTATTCGATACCGCTCGACGGCTCGGCCGCCCGCACCATGATGTAGAAGTGCCCGATGCCGTGAAGCAACCCCGTGAGAAACACCTTGTCCGGCGGGACCTTGAGCTGATTGGCCAGCACCTGGCAAATCGAGCCGACCGCGATGCTTTTTTCCCAGAGGGCTGACAATGGTTTCGCCACCGATCGAAGCGAGGGTTCGGCCTTCATTTGCTGAATCGCGAACACCATCGTCACGGATTGGACCAGATGATGTCCCAGCCGGGTTACGGCCTGGCGCAAATTCGTCAGCGGCTTGCCGGAGGGATTGAATACCGCCGAATTGGCGGTCTGGATCAGCCGGGCCGCCAGCCGCGGTTCGGCGCCCGCGATGCGCACCAAATCGTCCTGAGTGCTGCGCGGGTTGTTGATCGCAGCGCGCACGCGCGGCACGATGTCCGGGAAACAGGGCAGATTCAGTGGTCCGCGGGCCAGATCGTCCGCGATACGGCTCAGGAACTCGGTCGCGGGGGTCCGCGCGGCCGGGGTGAGATCGGATGCAACGAGGCCCATCCGCCCTGAATCGGCAGGACGCCCAAAAGCTTGAGGCCGCCTTATGTCAGGCCGGGCCGCCGGGATTCGGCGGAGTGCCCGCTATCCCGCCCGGCACTCGCTCAAGATCCAGCGGGTGAGCTCCTGCAGATCCTCGCGCTCGCCGTCCTGTGGACGATGCAACAGGACATAGCTCTCGTTGGTGGTCAGCTCTTCCGAGAACAGCTTCACCAGGCCCCCCTTCGCGAACCGATCGGCGCTCAGGCGTGATGGGACGAGCGCGACCCCCACCCCTTGCTCGGCGGCGAGCACCAGGGCGGACATCGTGTTGAGCCGTACCAGCCGGTTCGGCTTGATCGGCGGGATCTTGAGGCCCACGGCCCAGCGCTCCCAGGCATCGCGCCGCTCTTCGTGGAGCAGCAGATTCTTGCCGTTCAGATCGGCGTAGGTTTCGATCGGATTCTCGGCCTTGAAGTTCGGCGAGCAGGCCGCGATGAAGCTCTGCGGGAACAGCTCGTGGACCGTGAACCCCTCCCAGGGGCCGGTGCCCAGGACGATGGACAGGTCGGCCTCCGGAGGATGCGTCTTGGGGGTGTTCGCCGTGGTTTCGATGCGGATGTCCGTCTCTTCGCGTTTCTGGGTGAATGACGCGAGCCGCGGCAGCACCAATGCATTGGCGAAGAATGCGGGCAGGTGCAGCCGTATGATGCTGCGCCCGTACCTCACCCGCAGCTGCTCCGTCACCGATTCAAGCTTGGAGAAGATGTCGCTGACGTGGTCGAGGTAATGCGAGCCGGCGTCGGTGAGCGTCAGGGTGCGTGCACCGCGCTCGAACAGCGCGACCCCCAGCTGCTCCTCGAGCGCCTTGATCTGATGACTCACGGCCGATGGCGTGAGAAACAATTCCTCTGCTGCCGCCTTGAAGCTCTTGAGCCTGGCGGCGACCTGGAAGGTCTTGAGGAATTTGAGCGACGGCAATCGCATGGATGATCTTCGGTCAGAAGTGGGGTTTCCCGTCGTGCGCGATGTCCCTGGCGCGGCCGGGTGATGCATATTGTACACGAATGGTCTCAAGCAACATTCGTGCCACCGTCGCCCCGCCGTCTGCGCGGCGACGCAAGCCGTGGCCGCGATTCGACGCCGCGTTGTCGGGCGCGCTCTGCCTGCCATCGCACGATATTAGCGCAGAGCGTGCTCGGGCCGTCCGAGATACCACCCCGTGATGCTCAGCCGCTCCCGCGAGGTGCGCAACACTTCATGCTCGCGTCCCTCCGTGAGAAACAGCACGAGCCGGCCGGCTCGCGGCTTGATCTCGCGAAACCCCCCGCCGTCGGCGGCGCAACGAAGCAGCCCGCCGTCCGCTTCGCACCAATCTTCGGTCAAGTACACGATCGACGACAGCCGGCGCGCGGCGTGGCCCTGAGGCTGATCGATGTGCCGGGCATAACCGGTGCCCGCCGGATAGCACGCGTAGTGCAGCTCGATCTCGTGGAGCCCGAGATACAGACCCCGATTGAGGCCGCGGCCGGTGGCCTCCAAGGACGCAAGCAGTGACTGCTCGGCCGGCAACAACGGCTCCTCCAACCAGCAAATCGAGTCGCCGCGGATGTCGGCTCGGCGCTGCAGCGACCTGCCCGCTCCGATTCGCGCGTGCGCAAACTCGCCGCGGCCGCGGCGCGCGGCTGCACAGTCGATGAGCGCTTTCACTTGCGATGCGCTTAAGAATCCGTCGCGAACGGCGATCCCGTCCGCGCGCAGGCCATCGATCAGATCGTCGGCGCGGACGGCCCCGTCAGCGTCCACGAGTTCGCGTTGCTGCGCGGCTGCGCGCCGGCCGCTTTGCCGCGCGCTGAAGTTGCGCGCGACGTCTTTCCCTCGCGCTCCCGCCTTGCGGCGGGAGCCCGCGGCGGACTTCTTGACTGCGCGGCGTTTTGCGCGCTTGCGCGGTTTCTTGCGCGGCTCCAACATGCTCCCCCGGCAATTCGCGGCGCCGCAGCGGCACGCGAAGATCTCGTCGACGTTCGCAGCGTCGTCGTCATCGCGTCCTATCGCGTAGTCGTAGTTCAACTCCTCGCCCGGCTGGATGGTGCGAATCGCCTCGATGAACACGCGCTTCTTCTTGATGGTGCTCTCGCAATTCGGATCGCATGAATGATTGATGAAGCGCGCATCGTTGCCGTTGCTCCCGGCATCGATCACGATCTTGGAATTGACCGTGAACAGGAACGTATGGCTGTCGGTGTCCAGCTTGTCGGCGTAGCGCTCGTCGACCTCCTCGTGGGTGACCCGGTCGCCCAGATACTCGATGATGGTCGAGCCCTTTCTGATCTTGCGCAGCGCGAATACGCCGGATCCATGGACGGGAGAATTGCGGACTTCGATGAGTGCTTGTTTCATTGGCCTTCAGTGTGAATCTATACGGCGATGGGAGCTTTGATCGGCGGATGATACCGGTAGTTTCGGATTTCGAAATCCTCGAATTCGTAGTCGAACAAGGTCGGCGGGCGCCGACGGATGACGAGTTCGGGCGCTGGGTGCGGCTCGCGCGAGAGCTGCAAATCGGCCTGTTCGAGATGGTTCAGGTACAGGTGGCAGTCGCCGCCCGTCCAGATGAAGTCCCCCGCCGACAGCTCGCATTGCTGGGCGACCATGTGGGTGAGCAACGCATAGGAGGCGATGTTGAACGGCACGCCGAGCAGCACGTCGGCGCTGCGCTGATAGAGCTGGCAGGACAGCCGGCCGGCGGCGACGTAGAACTGAAACAGCGCGTGACAGGGCAGAAGCGCCATCCGATCGAGCTCACCGACGTTCCACGCGCTCACGATCAGCCGCCGCGAGTCCGGATTCTTCCTGATTTGTTCGACGACTTGGGCCAGCTGGTCCACGTTGCCGTCAGCCGTCGGCCAGCTCCGCCATTGCTTGCCGTACACGGGACCGAGCTCCCCGTCCGGATCGGCCCACTCGTTCCAGATGGTCACGCCGTGCTCGCGCAGATACCGGATGTTGGTGTCGCCCCGTAGAAACCACAGCAGTTCGTAAATGATCGACTTCAGGTGCAGCTGCTTGGTGGTCACCAGCGGAAACCCGGTGGAGAGATCGAAGCGCATCTGATGGCCGAACACGCTCAGCGTCCCGGTGCCGGTGCGGTCGTTCTTGGGCGCGCCGTGATCGCGGACGTGGCGCAGCAGGTCTAGATATTGCCGCACGCGGGCGGACCTATGCCTTGACGGCGCCCAGATTGCCGCTCGGCTGGTCGCGGCGATAGGCGACCGCCATCATGATCGCGCCGGCGAGAATCATCGGCAGGGTGAGCAGCATGCCCATGGTCAGCCAGCTCCCCACCAGATAGCCGATGTTCGCATCCGGCAGGCGGACCCATTCGACGGTGAACCGGGCCAGTCCGTAAACGATCAGGAACAAGCCCGTGGGCGCCAATCGGGGCCGGGGCTTGCTCGTGAACCACCACAGGATGAGGAACAACACCAAACCCTCGAGCGTCGCCTCGTAGAGCTGCGACGGATGCCGCACGACCACCTGGCCATCGGGATCGACGACCCGGAAGCCCCAGGGCAGCGTCGTCTGCTTTCCCCACAGCTCGCCGTTGATGAAATTGCCGAACCGGCCCGCCATCAATCCCACCCCGGGAAGCGGAGCCACGAAATCGAGCACGTCGGCGAAGCGCTTTTTCTTGATGCGGGCGAACAGCCAGACTGCGGCGGTGACGCCGAGCATGCCGCCGTGAAAGGACATTCCGCCGTCCCAGATGTGCAGCACGTTGAGCCAGTTCTCGGCGATCACGTCGTGCCCGTAGAAAATACACCATCCGATTCGTCCGCCGAGGATCACGCCCATGGCGCAATAAAAAATCAGGTCGTCGATGTCGAGCGCGGTCCAGGTCGACCCCGGCCTGCGCGCCCGGTAGCGCGCGAGCAGCCACGCCGCCACGAACCCGATGAGATACATGATGCCGTACCAATGAACCCGCAGCGGACCGATGCCGAACACGGGGCCGATGGAAATGGCGATGGGATTGATATGCGGATAGGTCAACATCGGGCTACTTTAAACTGTCGGTGACCCGACAGAAATAGGCCTTGAGGTAACGCGTCTCGGGGATCGCCGGATGGACCGGGTGGTCCGGCGCCTGACCGCCGACCTCCACGACCTGCACGCGCTTGTGCGCCGAGCGGGCCGCCTTGGCGATCGCATCCTCGAGATCGGCGGGCGCGACATGGTGGGAGCATGAGCAGGACACCAGTATCCCGTCCGGCGACAGAACCTGCATCGCAAGCTGATTCAGGCGCTTGTAGGCCGCCAGCGCCTTCGGAACATCCTTCCTGCGCTTGGCGAACGCGGGGGGATCCACGATCACGATGTCGAATTGCCTGGACTCGCGGGCGAGCGCCTCGAGAACGTCGAACGCGTCGCCCTTGCGCACCGCGATCTTCGACCCGTTGCGCTCGGCGTTGCGGATCGCCGATTCGAGCGCCGCGGTCGAGCTGTCGACGCAGGTCACCTCGCCGGCCCCAGCGTGCGCCGCCCTGACGCCCCACGCGCCGACGTAGCTGAACACGTCGAGAACCCTCGCGTTGCGCGGGATGTACTTCGTCAAGGCACCGCGATTGAAGGCCTGGTCGAAAAACCAGCCGGTCTTCTGTCCCTCGGCCAGAGGCACCTCGAAGGCGAGCCCTCCCTCCCGGACCACGCCGGTCTCGGCGGCGGTCCCCTTGACGATCTCGACATAGGACGAAAGACCTTCCAGCTCGCGCGCGCCGCTGTCGTTCTTGAGAATCAGGGTTTCACAGTCGAACACCCTGATTACCGCCTCGCAGATATGCGGCTTCAGGAGCTCCATCCCCGCGGTGCCGATCTGCACCACGCAACGGTTGCCGTAGCGGTCGACCACGAGCCCCGG
The DNA here is from genome assembly GCA_963748995.1 of uncultured Gammaproteobacteria bacterium. Classification (GTDB taxonomy): domain Bacteria; phylum Pseudomonadota; class Gammaproteobacteria; order Steroidobacterales; family Steroidobacteraceae; genus Bog-1198. Next base: position 35,194 of record CAVVKU010000026.1, read on the forward strand.
CAGGGCATCTGCCTCGCCGTACACCGCCCGATAGTAGGGTTCCGGGTACAGCCGTTCCCGCAGCGCAAGTGCGCCGCGAAAACGCTCGACGAACCACCCCGTGTCGGGAATGCGCCAAGTCTCCAGCAGCCGGGCACTGATCAGCGATTGAGGATTGACGTAAGCGATCCCGAGCACCCGATCGTTGTGCGCCAGCACCCGTACGAGCTCGCCTGCCTTGAACTTGCCGAGCGGGGTTTGCTGCGTGTCGACCTCGTTGCTGAACACCCACAGATGCCCGGCGCTGAGGCGGCGATCCTCGTTGCGTTTCAGGCGCAGCGCGGGCAGGTTCGAGGGAACTTCAGTATCGGCCATGGTCGGGGCGCCAACGGGTCAGAGGGTTTAAGATGGCGCGCATTCTATGCGCAATCGCCTCGCCGCCCAAACCAGCCCGTATCTTTTGTCTCACGCGGACAATCCCGTGGACTGGTATCCCTGGGGCGAGGAGGCGCTGACGCTGGCCCGGCGCGAAAACAAGCCCATCCTTCTGTCGGTGGGCTATTCCGCCTGTCATTGGTGCCATGTGATGGCCCATGAGTCGTTCGAGGATCCGGCAACCGCGGAACTCATGAACCGCTGGTTCGTGAACATCAAGGTCGACCGGGAGGAGCGTCCTGATCTCGACAAGATTTATCAGCTGGGCCTTGAGCTCATCACGCAGCGCGGCGGCGGTTGGCCGCTGACCATGTTCCTGAGTCCCATCGACCGGCAGCCGTTTTTCGGCGGCACCTATTTTCCGCGCGATGCGAGCCACGGACTGCCGTCGTTCAAAGACCTCCTCCAGCGCGTCGCCGCCTATTACCGGGACCATTCGCAGGAGATCCTCGAACAGACCGCGCGACTGGCCGAGGCGTTCGGAGAGATCATGCCGCGACGGCCCCCGGGCGGCGTGGCGCTCGACACCGAACCGCTCGGTCTCGCCCGCGAGGCCCTGCGCGCATCCTTCGACCCCCGATTCGGCGGTTTCGGTGGGCCACCCAAATTTCCCCACCCCGAGAACGTCGAGCGCTGCCTGCGCGATGGCGCGCTCGACATGGCTGCACTCACCCTGACTCGAATGGCCGAGGGCGGCATCTACGATCAGCTCGGGGGCGGGTTCGCGCGCTATTCGGTCGACGCCTCATGGACCATTCCGCACTTCGAGAAGATGCTGTACGACAACGGGCCGTTGCTCGGGCTCTATGCGGCGGCCGCCCAGGCCACAGGAGAATCCTTTTTTCGCCCGCATCGCCGGCGAGACCGCCGATTGGTTGCTGCGTGACATGCACTCCCCGGAGGGCGGATTCTACTCGAGCCTCGATGCGGATTCGGAGGGGCACGAGGGCCGGTTTTACGCGTGGAGCCGCTCCGAGATCGAGGAGTCGTTGACGAGCGCCGAGTTTCGGGCCTTCGTGCCTGAATTCGGCCTCGACCGGCCCCCCAATTTCGAGGACAGCTGGCATCTCAACAGGCACAGGACCGGCGCAGCGCCCGAGTCCGAGTCCGAGTCCGCACGCGCTGATCCGCTCGGCGCGCGAAAAATTGCTGGCGCGGCGCAATCTTCGCGTCTGGCCTGCGCGCGACGAGAAAATCCTGACTGCCTGGAATGCCCTCGCCATCAAGGGACTGGCCATCGCGGCCCGGCGGCTCGAGCGGCCGGACCTCGCGCAAGCCGCGACCCGCGCAGTCGATTTCATTCATCGCGCCCTGTGGCACGGTGGTCGACTGCTCGCCAGCTACAAGGATGGGCGCGCCCACCTGCAGGCGTATCTCGACGATTACGCGTTTCTCGGCGAGGCGCTGCATCGAACTCCTGCAGACGCGCTGGCGCAGCCGCGACCTCGAGTTCGCGCGCGCCCTCGCGGATGCGCTGCTGAACGGCTTCGAGGACCCCGAGGCGGGCGGCTTCTTCTTCACCGCATCCGATCACGAATCGCTCATTCATCGAAGCAAGAGCTTCAACGACGAGTCGGTGCCGTCGGGGAACGGCGTCGCGGTTTCCCTGCTCGCCCGGCTGGGCTATCTGCTCGGAGAATCGCGCTACCTGAGCGCGGCCGAGCGCACGCTGCAGGCGGCGTGGGATTCGCTGCAGCGCTACCCTCAGGCCCACTTGACGCTTCTCGCCGGTCTCGAAGATTACCTGAAGCCGTTGGAGATCGTCGTCGTGCGGGGCGAAACGGCGGATGCCCGAAGATGGGCCACATCGCTGGGCGCCGCGTACGCACCATCGCGCATGATTTTCGCCATCCCCGCCGATGCGCCGGACCTGCCGCCCATGATCGGGGAGAAGCGCGCCGGCGGCGACACCGTCGCGTACCTCTGCAAGGGAACTTCCTGTTCGGGGCCCTCGACACGTCTCGATCAGGCGCAGCGGCTGCTCGGCGTCGAGATGCCCCGCGCTTGAGAAAGTCGGTGCGGATCGGCTTGTGCGCGCCTGCGTGGGTCGGATTGCTCGCGTTTTGGGCCGGCCTCTGGCTGGCCGCCCGCAACTATCCCTCGGAGTACGACTGGCGCTACATGACCATATCGAGCCTGGTTTACCCGGATCGAAATCCGGACGGATATCGGTGGGCGTGGCGCGGCCTGATGCTGTGTGCGCTGGGCGGGCTCTCTTGGACGGCGGTGATGTTGCGCGACTCGGGCAGGGATGGCCGCGGCCGCACGGGCGTCGGAGTCTGGGCGCTCGGCGTCGGATATGTGTGCATGGTGTCGAGTGCCTGGCTGCCCGCGTGGCTTCCCCGGCTGCCGAGGGGCCACGATATGCTGGCCCTGTCGTCATTCCTCGCTTTGTGCGTCGGCATCGTGGTCCTGACCTTTCGGCTCACCGCGGGGACGTTTCCACGCCGAACCGACGCGCGCAATCCTCGCTTGCCCTACGCCTGGCTGCTCGCCGGGCTCGCGCTGTCGCCCATTCTCCTGGCCGCCGTTACCCAGGCCTATGTCTCCTATGCACTCCCCGATCTGCCGTGGGTGGGCCTCGCATGGCGGGCGCGCGGTGCGCCCATGTTCTTGAGTTTCGCCTTGTGGGAGTGGATCACCTGCGCCGTTTTTTCCGCGTACACCTTCACCCTGTGCTTGGCCACGATGTCGATTTGAAGCAGACTCAGTCCTTGGAGCACAAGCCGATGCCGCCTCACCGACCCTGGTTCGCGTTTTTCGTCCTGGCGCTCCTTTGCGCATCCGGCACCTCGTCTGCGCGTCACCGCAACCACGCGAGCGACACGCCCGGTGAGTTCGATTACTACCTGCTGTCGCTGTCCTGGTCGCCGGCGTTTTGCCTCGAGTCGCCGGTCGCCGCCGAGTGCAGCGGCCTTCGGCGTTACGGTTTCATCGTGCACGGTCTTTGGCCGCAGAACGAACGCGGCTGGCCGGAGCACTGCGACGTGCACGTGCCGGTGCCGGACGAGGTGGTGCAGGGCATCGCCGACCTGATGCCCGCGCGCGCGCTCGTGTACCACGAATGGTCCGCACATGGCACCTGCAGCGGGTTGCCGCCGGCGCAGTTCTTTGCCCTCGTGCGACGCGCCTACGCAAGCATCGTCATCCCGCCGCCGCTCAAAGGCCCCACCGCGGCGGTCGAGCAATCGACGTCGGCGGTCGCCGGGGAGTTCTTGAGGGCGAATCCGGGCATGCCGGCCGCCTCGATCGTGGTGACCTGCAGTGGGCAGGGCGCGCCCCGGCTTCGCGAGGTTCGCATCTGCCTCGATCGGAATCTCGCGCCGCGAGATTGCTCTGCCGATGCGGCGCGCGCCGCCTGCCGGGCCCCCGAGCTCATCGTTCCGCCGGTTCGCTAAGCTCGCCGCCCGGCGAGATACTCGCCAATCCGCCGCTTCAACTCGCCGTGTGCGGCATCCGAGTACGGCGCAGCCGCGTTCCAATCGAGCGCCCAGGGTTGGGCCGTGCGCGTCGCATCGGGCTCGTCGCCGCGGCGTGGGAAGATGTGTGCGTGCAGCGCCGGCTCGACGTTGCCGAACACCGCGTAGTTGACGCGCACCGCCCCCGTGCAGCGCTGCACGGCATCGCCGGTCAGCGCCATGTCTTCGAGGAATCGAGCGCGCCGAGCGCCCGTGAGCACGTTCAGGTGCGCCACCACCGGGTCGGGCAGCAGCAGGCAATAGCCGGCCAACACCTGTCGTTCGCCCATGATCACCCAGCCGGACTCGAGCTTCGCCACCAGGGCGGGATATTCATCTGCGCGGCAGCGCTCGACCATCCGGTGAATCGCGGTCGGCGGCGGTCTCGCTCATCGGATCAACTCCTTCCGCGCGCTCGCCACCGTGGCCGCGTCCACAGGTGGCGCCTGATTGCCGAAGCTCGATCTCAGATAGGTCAAGAGCGCCGCCGCGTCCGCGTCGGTGAGCCAGCCGAATTGCGGCATGGCGGTGCTGTAGCTCCCCGTCGGCATGGTGGGGGCACGTTGCCCCTTGAGGATCCAGCGAGCCAGTGCCCCGGGATCGCCGAGAACGGTGGGTGAGCCGGCGAGGCTCGGATAGACTCCCGAGATACCCTCCCCGGTTTCCTGATGGCAGGGGCTGCAGTTGCCCTCGAAGAGGTCGGCGGCGGTTCGCGCCTTCGACGGGACGCCGGCGGTGCGGGGAGCCGCCGAAATCGCGGCGCCACCCGGCGGCGGGGCCGGCGAGCAGCCGGCGAGGCTGCCGAGCAACGAGACCAAAACCCAGCTACGCTGTCGTTTCATCGACGAATCGTAGCAAAAAGCATTTCCTGCCGAAGGATGGGAGATTCAGTCATGGCTTCGCGCTCCCGGAACGCGTCAACTTTGATCGGGGCGGTGCTGCTCTGCGCGGCGGCGTTTGCCGTGCACGCCGCGCAAGTTTGGGAAACCCTTCCCCCCATGCCGCGGCTGCCGCCGGGCACGGTTGGCCGGCACCTCGAGATCCAGGGAGCGCGGATCTGGTACGCCGAGTGGGGAAACAAATCCTCCCGTCCCCCGGTGCTGCTGCTGCACGGAGGGTTCGGCAACTCCAGCTACTTCGGCCACCTGATCCCCGTGCTGGTCGCGCATGGCTACCGGGTCATCGCCATGGATAGCCGCGGTCACGGGCGCAGCACGCGGGACGATGCGCCGATGAGCTACCATCTCATGGCCGGCGATGTGATCGGATTGCTCGATCACCTGGGGATTCCGCGCGTGAACCTGGTGGGATGGAGCGACGGCGGCTGCATCGGATTCGATCTCGCGCTGAACCACCCGGATCGGCTGGCGGGCCTGTTCGCGTTCGGCGCCAACGCGGACGTGTCGGGTGATCGCGAGGGATTCGACAAGACTCCCGTGTTCGCGGCTTATCTGAAACGAACGCCGGAAGAGTACCGCAAGCTCTCACCGACCCCGGGCCGCTGGGACGACTTCAGCGCTGCGGTCGGCAAAATGTGGGACACCCTCCCGGCCTTCACGGCCGCGGAGCTGCGCTCCATCAAGGTGCCCACCGTGATCGCGGACGGGGAGTATGACGAGGCGATCAAGCAATCTCACGACAGGTACATGGCCGATACCATACCGGGGGCGCGTCTCGAGATCCTGCCCAACGTGAGCCACTTCGCCATGCTGCAAAATCCGGCGGAGTTCAACGCGGCAGTGCTCGATTTCCTGCACTAGCGCTCCGCGGACGCTTAAGCATGCCGGTCACTCTCGAGCACCTGCGCCGCTTCGCCATCGCAAGATCGCTGTTCAAGCCCACGACACTCAAGCGCGCCATCGAAAAGCTCGGGTTCGTTCAGGCGGATCCCATTCGCGCTCCCGCGCGCGCGCAGGATCTCACCCTGCGGCATCGCGTGGTGGGCTACCGCGCGGGCGATCTCGAGCGCCGCTACCCGCGGCTGCCGATCGAGGAGGACTTCTTCGTCAATTACGGCTATGTGCTGCGCCATCACCATGGGCTGATGCATCCCAGGACCCCGCGCGCGGCCTGGAGCGCGGCTCGCGAAGCGCAGGCGCGCGAGCTGCTGGAGTTCGTGCGCGCCCGGAAAACCGCGCATCCGCGCGTGGTGGACCGGCACTTTGCACACGGCAAGATCACCAATTGGTTCGGCGGCTCGACCAACGCGACCACCCGGCTGCTCGACGAAATGCATTATCGGGGACTGTTGCGGGTGGCGCGCCGCGACTCCGGTACGCGGGTGTATGCGGTGCGCGAGGGCTCGTTGGTCGAGGCGCCGAGCCGTCGACGAGCGCATCGACGCGCTGGTGGATGTGATCGTGCGCAAGTACGCGCCGCTCCCCTCGCGCAGTCTCGGCCAGTTGATGAGCCACCTGAGCTCCGGTGTGCCGCAATGGGCGGCTCACCGTTCGCCGGCGCTCAAGCGGGCGGTCGAGCGCCTCCCGCACGAGCGGCTCGGCGGTATCGACTGGTATTGGTCCGGCGGGGAGTCGCCGCCTGTCTAGGCGCTGGCGCATCGATGATCAGGTGCGCTTGCTGACGCCGTTCGACCCCATCGTCTGGGACCGCCGGCGGTTCGAGCTGTTCTGGGGCTGGGCCTACCGCTTCGAGGCGTATACGCCGGCGCCCAAGCGCAAGCTCGGCTACTACGCGCTGCCGATCCTGTGGCGCGATCGGGTCATCGGATGGGGAAATCTCAGCGTGCTGAACGGCAAGTTGGCCTGCTCTTTCGGGTATGTCGGCAGGGCGGGCGCCCCGCGATGCGGCTTTCCGTCGCGCACTCGAGGCCGAGCTCGAGCGCATGCAGGCGTTCCTCGGCCTGGGCTAACCCCGCCAGGTCCTGAAGCGGCCCGTGTCCAGATGCACGAAGTCAGACCGGTTGTAATATCCCACGCCGCCGCGCTGCATGGCGAGCGCCTTATCGGCAAGCGAGGCGCAGTCGACGCTGTGAAGGCGCACGTCGATCGCACGACCCTCCATGTGCAGACTGTGACTCGCCACCCCGCCGCTGCGCTCGTGGAGCATTTCATTGGTCTGCGGCGAGCGGTACCCGGAAATCACGGAGAACACCGGCGGGGCGCCCGCGAGCTGCGCGACCTCGTAGAGGTAGTCCATGAGCGGCGGATCGATCGGATGCTGGGCGCCCGTTCGATAGTCGCGCAGCAGCACCTGGATCGCGGCAATCGCCTCGGGCACGTAGTCGTTGCCGCGCCGATACACGATGTCGAGCGACTCGGGCGTGTGCAGACTCTGCAGCACGATCCGACGCGAGCCGGCATTTTCTTCGGCGGCCACGCTCTTGAGGATGCCGGCCGCCGATGCGCCCGCCATCATCCCGGCCGTACTCAGCAAGCGCCGCCGGCTCCACTTCATCGCAGGTCTCCTTCGGGCATCAGCCGGCCCCGATCGAGCGCCAGCACCGTCGTCTTGGGGAAGAAATTGAATTCGGTGGCCGTCGCCCAGGTGTAGGCGCCCATTATCCGCCCGACGATGAGATCGCCCTCCTTCAATTCGGGCAGATCGATGCTCTCGCGGATCACATCGATGCTGTCGCAAGTCGGACCGGCGAGCACCGAGGGCGACGCGGGACCGGCCGCGGCCAGCGGCTCGATGGGATAGACCGCATGATCGAACACCTGGCCTGAGTAGCTGCCGTACAGTCCATCGTCGAGGTAATACCACCAACGCCCGTCGCGCTTCGCGCGGCCCATCACCGATGACACGCTGATCGCGGAAGGAGCCGCAATGTAGCGCCCCGGCTCGCCGATGATTCGAAACTTCGGGTCGATGGAATCGAGGGCGCGGCGGATCGGCGCACAGAATTCCTCGATCGAGCGGGTCTCGGGCCCCGTCGAGTAGTCGACCGGGAAGCCGCCGCCGATATCGAGCACCGAGAAGTCGTGCCGGAGCGCGGCCGGGGCCGACATCAGCTCGCGGCATACGTCGATGGCTTCGACGTGCATCCGCGGGGTGGCGGCTTGCGAGCCCGCGTGGAACGAAAGGCCCGCCACCCGGATGCGCAGCTCCGAGGCGAGCGCGAGAAGCTCGGGCACCGACTCGGGACGGCAGCCGAACTTGCGCGAGAGGTCAACGACGGCATCGGCGCTGCGGAACGCCACCCGGATCAGGATCGCCGCCCGGTTTCTGTGCTTTTCGAACTTGCGCAGCTCCTCCGGGTTGTCGACCACGAAATGCGTCACGCCATAGGCAAGCGCCGTGCGGATGTCGCTGTCCCGCTTGATGGGGTGCGTGTGGATGCAGCGCCCGGCGGCGACCCCGAGGCGGCGCACCAGCTCGACCTCGCCATTGGTCGCGAGATCGAAGAATCCGCCCTCATCGCGCAGCGTCGCCGCCACGGCGGGATGCGGGAGGCACTTGATCGCGTAGTAGAGATCGACGCCGGGCAGAGCCGCCGACAGGCGCCGGTATTGGGTGCGTACCCGCTCGGCGTCGATCAGGAACAGCGGCGAGCCATACCGGCGCACGAGATGCTCGATCGACGCGCGCGCAAAAGGATCCCCTTCAGGCGGCAATTCCTGAGCGGATTCGGTCGACATCCGACGTTCCCGGGATGCTTTGGCCATGCGATTAACGGCTGACGGTCCTAACTGGCGCTCAACTCGAGCGGATCTTCTCCGAGGCCGCTTGCGCGCTGCAGGCGGTCCAGGATCGCGGCCCAGCGCTCGTCCTGCGGCAGCTCCTGCACCAAAATCCTCACGCACTGGGCCCGGTCGAGGGTCCGCAGATTGTTGTACAGGTTGTGAGCGTAGGCATCGGGCTTCTTGCCGGCGTTGATCCACGTCATGTATCTCTTGGTGTGCAGGGGCGGCCGCATCGCCAGCACCGCAACTTTCTCCTCCCGCTCGAGTATCTCGCCCGCCTTCACCTCGAGCTCGTCCGAGGCCACGATCTCCAGGGGCGTCGATGGCGCGTAATGCTGCACCCGGTCGCCCGGAACACGCGGAGACTCCCCGCCGCTCGCGAAAGCGCCGACCACCTGTTCGATCTGGGTGCGGGTGATGAAGCCCGGACGCAGCAGCCGCACTTCGTTGTTCAGGCAGGACACGATGGTCGACTCGAGCCCGATGGGCGAGTCGCCGCCGTCCAGGATCACCTCCACCGCATCGCCGAACTCGTCGCGCACGTGCTCGGGCTTGGTCGGGCTCAAGCGGCCGTAGCGGTTTGCCGACGGTGCCGCTATTCCGCCCCCGAACGCGGTCAGCAACTGCAGCGCCATGGGATGCGAAGGGATGCGGATGCCGATGCTGTTCTGACCACCCGTCACGATGTCGTTCACGTTGTCCGCCTTGGGGAGGATCAATGTCAGCGGCCCGGGCCAGAACATGGATGCCAGGCGTTCCGCCATCTCCGGCACGTTCGACACCCACCGGTGCAAATAGCGCTGGTTGTCCAGGTGCACGATGACCGGGTGATCCGCCGGGCGGCCCTTGACCTCGAAGATCTTGCGGACTGCGGCCGGGTTGGAGGCGTTCGCGCCGAGACCGTAAACCGTCTCGGTGGGGAATACCACCAGGTCACCGGCACGCAACGTCTCGACGGCTTTCTCGATTTCGGTCTGTGTAGCTCTTACCACGTCTTCATGATATCAAATGAGCCGCTGCATGAACTTCAAGTCGAGCCAGCGGCCGAACTTGCGGCCGACCTCGCGCAGATGCCCCACGACTTCGAAGCCGAGACTCTGGTGAAGCGAGATGGAGGTCACATTTTCCGCATCGATGCCGGCGATCATGACGTGCTTTTGCATCACCGCCGCCTCCTCGATCAAGGCCAGCACCAGCGCCCGACCCACGCCGCGTCGCCGGCGGTCGCTGCGCACGTGGACGCTGTGCTCGACGCTCTGGCGGTAACCGGGCCATGAGCGAAACTCCCCGAACGTCCCGAAGCCTGCGACACCGGATGGGTCCGCCGCAACCAATACCGGAAAACCCTGCACCATCTTCGCGTCGAACCAACGCTCGCGGTCCTCGAGACTCACTTCCTTATCCGAAAACACCGCCGTCGAGTTGCGGATGACCTCGTTGTAGATGGCGAGAATATCCGGCAAATCCGCGCGGGATGCAGCCCTGATCGCAAATTCCGCGCTCACGGCGTGCGCGCGAGCGTCACGTCGGGATCGAGCGCCGTACGCTTCCAGCTGCCGTCGCTCTGGCGGTCGAGCTCGTAGGCCGGCCAATAGTGCTTGTCGAGTTTCAGGGTGATCACGTCGGTCATCCCGTTCCAGCTGATGGTCTTCAATCGCAGCGAGGCCCGATCGGGTTTGCCGCGGACCGCCTTCAAGAAGGCGTCCAGGTCGGGAGTCGGCTGCCCATCGACCTCGGTGATGCGCCGACCGGCATACAAACCGTAGTGGGTCGCCGGTGACCCGTAGAAAAAGAACGATACGAACACGCCTGAAGGCGCGATGCCGCGCTGCACCGCCATCGCCCGATGGGGCGCCTGCAGCGTCGCGCCAGCCCAGATCACCACGCGATCGATGTCCTGTCCGTTGAGCGCCACGGTCTTCATCTGCAACGTCTTTTCGGCGCCGTCGCGCCAGACGGTGACCGCAACCTCGGGCTTCTGCACGCCCTCCTCCACCTCGCGGAAGCGGTTCACGATCTTGCCGTCGATGGCCAGCAAGAGGTCGCCGGGCTCCAAAAGCGTCGCGGCGGGCGAGCCTGCAACCAGCCGATCGATGGAGAGCACCTGGCGCCGCTCCCCATCATGCTGCTCGAAGCGCTTGACCCAGGCGTCGGTCAGCCCGAGCTTGCGCGCGTCGGCCAGCGAATCGACATCGAACTCGGCCTCGAAGGAATACATCTGTCGCTGGTTGGAGACAACGTTGATCATCTCCGTCACCAGATCCGCCGGAATGCCGCGGTTGACCTGCTCCAATTCCCGCTGCGTCTCGAAGGCGAAGCTCGACCAAAGCGCGAGCACGTCGCCCTTGTCGTCGGCGAGCACGCCGTCGAGATCGGCGGGCGCGTTCACCAGATTGATGACCTCCAGATTGCTGTCGCGAAAACGCAGCGTCCGTGACAACGGGAACGAGACCGGATCGACGCCCGCGACCTGGGTGCGCTCCGACATCACCTTGGAATCGCCGCGCTGGCCGACGACCCACACGTCGTCGCCGGGACGAAGCGCCTTGGCCACCAGCGTCGCGGCCCGCACCGGCGTGTTGCCGATCAGCCTCGGATCGTAGGACACCACGGCGAGATTGTGCAGCGGATGAATGAATTCGACCTTGCCCGGCACCTCCACCGTGCCGTTGAAGGTGATGCGGACATCACCCATGGCGAGCGGCACCGTATTGCGGTCGATGACCACGAGCCCCCGCTTGGTATCCACGATCACGCCCGTGCCGTGGTAATTTTTTTCCGTCACGCCCGACACCGAGTAAGGCATGTCGAAGGTGATCGACACGAGGGACGGCGCGAGGCGGTCGATGCGCGGATCGCCGGTCTTGGAGTATTCGGTGGACGCCGGCTGAAGCTTCGGCGACGCCGGCCCTGCCGTGAGCCCCACACAGGGCCAGATGCCGAGGGTGTCGTCGCGCTTGCACTTCCGGGCGGGGAACCAGCGCCGGTCCATCCGGATGACCTTGAGCTGCGAGGTGCGCGGATCCTCGAGCGTCACATAACGTACCGGGGCGCGGGCGCCGTCCGCCAGGTCTCCGAGGGCGGACTCGAAATCCGCGAGCGTCTCCATCTTCTTGCCGTTGAAGGAGCTGATGAGCGCGCCGTGCGGTATGCCGGCGCTGCCGAAGACGTAGCCCGGGTTCGCGACGTACACGCCCTTGATCGGCAGGTTGTAATGGCGCGCCTGCTGGTAGGACAGCGTGTGAACGACCGCCTCTCCGAACTCGATGTATTCGTCCGCCGTGATGGCGCCGAGCGATTCCACGTCCAGGGCGTGACGCAACGTCTGATCGCCCCTCAGCACCTCGACCTTGACCTCCTGGCCGACGTGATTGTCCAGCACGTCTTCCAAGGCGAAGAACTCCGGCACGGGTTTGCCGTCGATCGCAATGAGAATGTCGCCGGGTGACAGCACCCCGTCCGCGGCCGAACCCGGCTGCACTTCATCGACCACCAGCATGCCGGTGAGCTTGGGGAATGCGGCGCGCATGCGCGCCTCCGTCTGGGCGTCGAGCCCGAGGCGGCGCAGCTCATCGTACGGCGTGTACTTGAACACCGTCTCCAGGGTGCCGCGCGGGACGGGCTTCCCGGCATCGATGAACTTCAGGGCCCGCGTGATGGCCGGCAGCGGCAGGTAGAAGCTCGAAGCCGCGCCGGTCGCGCCGCCGGCGTTCAATGCCACCACCCGCCCTTGGATGTCGATCACCGGCGATCCCGATGATCCTCCCGACGTACCCGAGGCGGCCTGATAATAGAACGTGTTGAAGTCATTGTACTTGCCGTAGCCGTATTCCGGCGCCTCGCGGTCCAATCGCGCGAGCGTTCCGGCGAGTATCGACAGCTGTTCGCCGGCATCGTTGCCGACCACCCGGATCTCGCGGCCGATGACCGCCCCCGCCGGATAGAGCGGCAGCTCCGCCGGCTTGATGAAGCGCAGCTTCGAGGGATCGTAATGGTAAATGCCGAAATCGTGGACGGGATCGCGGTACACCGGGAACAGCTGCACCTCCTCCCGGTTCTGGAACGTGGCCTGCGCCGTGACCGGCCCGGGCGTCACCACGTGACGATTGGTCAGAATGAGCCCGCGCTTCGCGTCGATGACGAATCCGGTCGCCTGCGCGGTGGTATTCCACTCGGTGTCGAATGCCCGCGCGCCGTCGATTTGGATCGTGACCACGCCGGAGGCTATCCGCTCCAGAGTCTGAGCCCAGTTCGCGGAACGGTCGACGAGCTCGGGCGGCGGGGCGACGACCGCCGGAGCCGGAGGGGGCGCGTGCAGGGAGGGATCGTCCACCGCGGGGGGCGGACTTGCGGAGCTGTCCGACGGAGCGGCAAAGCCCTGCGCGGAGAGCAAAAAGAGTGACAGCCAAAGCGAGCTACGGGGCATACCGATCCTAGGACACTGTCTGAAACGAAATTTAGGTGTCCGTGGTCGGACAAGCCGTGGAGCCGCGCGGTTCCTCTAGGGAGCAGGCTTCCAGGCTATATCGAGCTGTTTCACCGCTCTCACGTCGTCGAGCCGCCGCACCGGCATTGTATGCGGTGCGGTTCGCAGTTTCTCGGGCTCTTGTTCCATTTCCCGGCGAATCTCCTGCATCGCGCCGCAAAAATGGTCCAATTCCTCCTTGGTCTCGGTCTCGGTGGGCTCGATCAGCAGACATTCGGGAACCAGCAGCGGGAAATAGGTCGTGGGCGCATGCACCCCGAAATCCAACAGGCGCTTGGCCACGTCCATCGCGGTCACTTCGAAGCGCCGGCTCTCGCTCTTCAGCGTGATGATGAATTCGTGGCTGGCGCGGCGCGCGGGATACGCGGCCTCGTAGCCCAGGTCGGTCAGGCGCTTCATCAGATAATTTGCGTTCAGCGCCGCGTATTCGGATACGCGCACCATGCCCCGCCGCCCCAGCATGCGCATGTAGACATAGGCGCGCAGATTGACGCCCGCATTGCCCATGAAGCCGGACAGCCGGCCGATGGAATCGGGAACATCGGCCTCCGTCAGCCAGCGATACCGGCCCTCCTGCAGGCCCACCAGCGGGATGGGAAGAAAGGGCAGCAGGCGCGGGCCGACGCCGACGGCGCCGGATCCGGGGCCGCCGCCGCCATGCGGCGTGGAAAAGGTCTTGTGCAGGTTCATGTGAATCACGTCGAATCCCATGTCGCCCGGACGGACCTTCCCCAGGATGGCATTCAAGTTCGCGCCATCGTAATAGAGCAGACCGCCCGCCTTGTGCACGATGCGCGCCACGTCGGCGATCCGGTGCTCGAACACGCCGAGCGTCGAAGGATTCGTGAGCATGATTCCCGCCGTCGCCGGCCCGGCGGCGGCCTCGAGCGCATCCAGATCGATGCCGCCGCCCTTGTCGCAGGGGATCTCCTTGACCGTGCAGCCGCACATCGCGGCGGTGGCCGGATTGGTTCCATGCGCAGCCTGCGGGACGATGATCTCTGTGCGCGCCGCATCGTTGCGATGCTGATGATAAGCCCGGATCATCGCGACGCCGGCGAATTCACCCTGGGCCCCGGCCATGGGGGACAGGCTCACCGCCTGCATGCCGGTGATCTCCTTGAGCATCTCCTGCAGCTCGTATAGGCAGGCGAGAAATCCCTGCGGCTCGGGCGCGAACGGATGCCGGCCCAGGAACTCGGGAAGCATGGCGTAGGTATTGCACGCCTTGGGGTTGTACTTCATCGTGCAGGAGCCCAAGGGATAGAAGTGCGAATCGATGGAAAAATTCAGCTGCGAAAGCCGGGTGAAATGACGGACCACCTGCAGCTCGGACACTTCCGGAAGGTGGGGCCGGCTCAGGCGGCGCAGGTGCGCCGGAACCCCCACACCGCGCCCGCGGCGCCCGGTGCCGCGCCCCTGTCCCCGTCCGGGAGGTCGACCGCGGCGGCGATCTGCGGCGGGAACTGGCTCGGCGCCCGCCGGCCCGGCTTGCTCAACTCGAATATCAGCGGCTCGCGTAACCCAAGTTCACTCATGCTCGCTCCTCAAGCTGCGCCGCGTGCAGCGCGCGGCGATTCAATCGCATCCCGAAGCGCGTTGGCATAGGCCTCTATGTCCCGATCCAATTTGGTTTCGGTGGCGCAGACCAGCATCGCGTGGCCGAGCTCGGGGTGGCTCGCGCCCAAGTCCAATCCGCCGGCGATGCCGCGCTCGGCGAGCGCCGCCAGCACCGGCGACACGGGGCGGTCGAGAAGCAGCACGGCCTCGTGGAAGCGGGGCGTGTCGAACGCGGCGGCGACCCCGGGAATGCGCGTCAGCGCCCGCACCAGGCATTCCGTTCGCTCGGCGCATGAGGCCGCAACCCGCTCCAAACCCTCCGGCCCCAGAAGCGAAAGATAGATGGTGGCGGCCGTCACCAGGAGTCCCTGATTGGTGCAGATGTTGGACGTGGCCTTGCTGCGCCGGATGTGTTGTTCGCGCGCCTGCAACGTCAGCGTGAAGCCGGGCCGGCCCTGCGTATCGACGGTGCGCCCCACGACGCGCCCGGGCATCTGGCGCACGTGCGACAGGCGTGTCGCCATGAAGCCGAAATAAGGGCCGCCGCACGCCAGCGGCACGCCGAGCGGCTGTCCTTCGCCGCATACGATGTCCGCGCCGCTCGCGCCCGCCTCGCTCCCCCACTCGCCGGGGGGCCTCAAGAGCGCGAGCGAGACGGGATTGACCACCGCGATGACCAGCATGCGATTTGCATGCGCCCAGTCGGTCAGCGCGTCGATCTCCTCCAGATTGCCGAAGAAATTGGGCTGCTGGATCACCAGCGCCGCGTAGCCGCCGCCGGCCATCGAGCCCTTCAAGGCATCGATGCTCACCCGCCCGGTGCGCCGATCGAAGGCGGGGGCCTCGAACTCCACGCCCTGGTGGCGGGCTATGGTCTGCGCGACTTTCGCGTAGGTGGGATTGACGGTGCGCGGCATGAGAATGCGCCGCGACTCCGAACCTCGATTGGCGCGGATGGCCATCAGACAGGCTTCGGCCAGCGCGGAGGCGCCGTCGTACAGCGAGGCGTTCGCGGCCTCCATGCCCGTGAGGGCGCAGACCATGGATTGATATTCGTAGATCAGCTGCAACGTGCCCTGGCTCGCCTCCGCCTGGTAGGGCGTATAGGCGGAATAGAATTCGCCACGCGTGGCGATCGCCCAGACCGGGGCAGGGATGTGGTGCTCATAGGCACCCGCGCCGATGAAGTTCAGCAGGCGCCCGTCGGCTGCGGCGCGCTCGGTCAGGAGCCGCGCGACCTCCATTTCGCTGCGGCCGGTCGGCACGCCCTCGAGCGCAGCGGCTTTCAATGCCTCGGGGATCTCGTCGAACAGCTCGTCGATGGACTCGGCTCCGATCACCGAGAGCATCTCCGAGACATCCGCGGGCGTGTGCGGAATGAATGGCATGGCGCCGACCTACCCGGCTTCTTTGACGAATTGCGCATACTCGGCGGCCTTCAGAAAAGGGCCATCGGCCGGTGCCGAACCGCGCGTGACCCGCATGAGCCAACCCTGCCCATACGGGTCCGAGTTGAGGAGCTCGGGCTTGTCGCTGAGGGCGTCGTTGCGCGCGGCCACGCTTCCCGACACGGGACTATAGACATCGGAGGCCGCCTTCACCGACTCGACCACGGCGCAGGCCTCCCCGGCCTTGAGCTCGCGCCCCACCTGCGGCACCTCGACGAACACCAGGTCGCCGAGCGCCTGTTGCGCGTGATCCGTGATTCCGATCTCCACCTGTCCATTGCCGAGGTCGCGAATCCACTCGTGTGTCCGCGTGTACTGCAGGTCGTCCGGTACGTTTTCGCTCACTGAAGCCGACTCCTTTGATGATTATTCAATCAATGCCTTGCCGTTGCGCACGAACGGCGGTTTGACGACGCGCGCCGCGTGCGGCTGGCCGCGGATTTCGACCAGGACGCGCGCAGGCGCACCCCTTTGCACGCGCGCCAGGGCGATCGCGCGGTTCAAGCGTCGGGGAGAACGTGCCGCTGGTGATCTCGCCGATCTTGAGGCCGGGGCTCTTCCCGGGCGGCCCGGCGAACACCGGCTGGTGGTTGCGCAGCACGCCGCGCTCCTCGAGCACCAGCCCGACCATCTCATCGCAGCCTTGCGCGCGCACATGCTCGAGCGCGGCGCGGCCGATGAAATCGCGTTCCCCGGGCTCAAAGGCCACCGTCCAGGCCAGGCCCGACTCCAGGGGATTGCGGCTCTCATCCATGTCGCTGCCGTACAGACTCATGCCGGCCTCGAGGCGCAGCGTGTCGCGCGCCCCCAGGCCCGCCGCCGTCACGCCGCGCGCCACCAACGCGCGCCACACCGTCGCGGCCTCTTCGGCCGGCAGCATGATCTCGAAGCCGTCCTCCCCCGTGTACCCGGTGCGCGCCAGAAACCATGAGTCGACCGCCGCGCCGGAGAATCGTGGGATTCGAAGCGCCGTCTCCCGATGCGCGGCGGACAAAAGCGCTGCGGTCTTTTCCCGCGCCAGGGGTCCCTGCACCGCCAGGATGGCGAGATCCTTGCGCTCGCGCACCGAGACGCCGAAGGGCGCTGCGTGCTCTTCCAGCCACTTCAGATCCTTGCCGCGCGTGCCGGCATTGACCACCATCCGGAACCAGGCGTCGGTCAGGAAATAGACGATCAGATCGTCGATGACCCCGCCGCTCGGCGTGAGCATGCAGGAATACAGCGCGGCCCCCGGCACCGTGAGCTTGGCCACGTCGTTCGCCAGCACGTAGCGCAAGAACCCGCGCACGCGTGCCCCGCTCAGGTCGACCACGCACATGTGGGACACGTCGAAGAGGCCGGAGTCCCTGCGCACCGCGCGATGCTCGTCGAGCTGGGAGCCGTAGGAGAGCGGCATGTCCCAGCCGCCGAAATCGATGATCTTGGCACCCGAGGAAACGTGGATGTCGTAGAGCGGTGTTTTCAGGCCCATCGCAACCTCGCTGCGAATCCGGACACGGAACCGGCCCGCACCGGATGGTGCGTGCCGCCCCTCTGTCCTTCGGACCTGAGAGATCGAGCGCCCGCTCGAGCGCTGCTCCCCTTCGGTGGATCGACCGTTGCCGGCGCGACCGCTCTCCAGAGATCGCGAGAGACCGCAGTACATGTGCCTGAGCGTTTCCGGGCGGTTGCGCCTTCGGCGGTCCTCGGCGAGGGAGGACACTCTCCACACGGCTCTTATCGCGATGCTGCATCATATCACAGGCCGCGAGGGGCCCGTTCCGCTCGCCGTTCGGGGCGTCAGCCGCCTGATTTCTTGGCGGCCCAGCCGAGTTTGGAAAGTTCCGCAACGATGGTATCGCGATGATCGCCCTGGATCTCGATGACGCCCTCGCGCACCGTGCCTCCCGAGCCGCAGCGTTTTTTGAGGCTGGCGGCGAGCGCCGCGAGATCGGATGCGGACAACGGCAGGCCGGAGACGGTGGTTACGCCCTTGCCGGCACGGCCCTTGATCTCGCGGCCGACGCGCACGGCGCCGGGCGACGCCCTGCCGGGGGCGCCCTTGGGGCAGACGCAATCCCGCACTGCACGGCGGCAATTCGGGCAAAGAGTTCCTATTCCGGTGGAATAAACCAGCCGCTCAGGCATCGGGAAACTTCCTCATCGGGTGGGATTATGCCATCGGCCGTTGGGGGGCAACCGGCCATCAAGTAGAATATGCGGCATGCAATCACGCAGAAAATCCCTGGCCGTCAAAATCGGCACCATCACCGTGGGCGGCAACGCCCCGATCGTCGTTCAATCCATGACCAATACCGATACCGCGGACATCGAGGGTACGGTCGCACAGGTCAAATCGCTCGCGCGCGCAGGCTCCGAGCTGGTCCGCATCACCGTCAACAACGACGAGGCGGCGGCCGCGGTTCCCCACATCCGCGACAAGCTGGCCGCGCAGGGTGTGAACACCCCGCTGGTCGGCGATTTTCATTTCAACGGCCACAAGCTCTTGAAGGCCCACCCTGCCTGCGCGGAGGCGCTCTCCAAGCTGCGAATCAATCCGGGCAACGTGGGACGGGGCAGCAAGCGTGATCCACAGTTCGCCGAGATGATCGAGACCGCCTGTGCCTATGACAAGCCCGTCCGCATCGGGGTGAATTGGGGGAGCCTCGACCAGGACTTGCTTACGCGGCTGATGGACGAGAATTCAAAGCTGGCGGCGCCGCTTCCGGCTCTCGACGTGATGCGCGAGGCCATCGTGGTATCCGCGCTCGACAGCGCGAAGCGCGCGCAGAGCCTGGGACTCAAGGCCGATCGGATCGTGATCAGCGCCAAGGTCAGCGGCGTCCAGGATTTGATCGCGGTCTACAAGAACCTCGCCGGCCGCTGCGACTATCCGCTGCATCTCGGGCTTACCGAGGCCGGGATGGGCAGCAAGGGCATCGTCGCCTCGACCGCCGGCATCGGCGTTCTGTTGCAGCAGGGCATCGGCGATACCATTCGCGTGTCATTGACGCCGGAACCGAACGGCGACCGCACTCAAGAAGTGATCGTCGCGCAGGAAATCCTTCAGACCATGGGCCTGCGCTCGTTCACCCCCATGGTGGTCGCCTGTCCGGGGTGCGGGCGCACCACGAGCACTTATTTCCAGGAGCTCGCCCAAAAGATTCAAGGTCATATCCGCCACCGGATGCCGGAATGGCGCAAGCGCCATGCGGGTGTCGAGGACATGACGGTGGCCGTCATGGGCTGCGTGGTCAACGGGCCCGGTGAGAGCAAGCACGCCAACATCGGCATCAGCCTGCCTGGAACGGGCGAACATCCGGTGGCGCCGGTGTACGAGGACGGCGCAAAGACGGTGACGCTCAAGGGCGACCGGATCGCGGAGGAATTCCAGGAACTGGTCGAGCGCTACATAGAGCGCACTTACACGCGGCACCCGGCGTGAGCGATTCGAGCGCCGACGGTCTTGCCGCCAGGAAATGCGCGCCCTGCGAGGGCGGCGTTGCGCCGCTCACGGCGGCGGAGGCAGAGGGCCTGATGCGCGAGATCGATCGCGATTGGAAGCTCGCACCGGACTCCAGGAGCCTGAAGCGCTCGCTCAAGTTCAAGGACTTCTACCGCACCATGAGCTTCGTCAATGCGCTGGCGCACGTCGCGAATGTCGAGGACCATCACCCCGATCTCGAAATAGGGTATGGATACTGCCGCATCACGTACTCCACTCACGCGATCGGCGGCCTGTCGCAGAACGATTTCATCTGCGCCGCCAAGATCGATCGACTATTGGCCGGCTGAGCGGCGGGCACCCTTAGGGGATCTGCTCCCTCACGAACGCCGGCACGTCGCCGCCGATTCCCAAGGCTCGCTTCGCAAGCCTGCGCTTGACGAACGAAAGGCTGCCGACGGCGCCGAGCCCCGCCGCGCGCAGGCGCTCGACGCCGGGATTCGAGCTGGAGAACAGCCGCTCCAATCCATCGAACGCCGCGGCGGCGATCAGATTTTCGCTCTTGCGCCTGCGCTCGTATCGGCGCAGCGGCGCAAAATCGCCCGGGGAGCCGGAGGCGCCCGCCTCGCCCAGCGCCTCGGCCAGAGAGGCGCAATCCAGAAGGCCGAGGTTGAGGCCCTGCCCGGCCAAGGGATGCACGGCATGCGCGGCGTCGCCGATGAGCGCGCAGCGCGGCCGGACGTACTCGAGTGCATATTGCAGCTGGATCGGAAAGCTCGCGATCGGGGTCGTGAGCTCGATGTCGCCGAGCACCCCGCCGATCGCCTCGTGAACGGCGGCGGCGAACCCTGCAGGCTCGAGCGCCCGGAGACGCTCGGCTTCCTCCCGCATGACGCTCCAGACGATGGACGAGCGGCCATCCGACAATGGCAGCAACGCGATCGGCCCCGTCGACAGGAAGCGCTGCCAGGCGGTGCTTCGGTGAGGCTTGGCCGTGCGCACATGCGCGACCAGGGCATCCTGATGGTAGGCGTGCCCCGCGGTGGCGATACCGAGAAGCGCGCGCGTCCGGGACGCCGCGCCATCAGCCGCGATCAGCAGCCGGGCGCCGAGCTCGCGTTGGTCGGCGAGCGCGATTCGCACCCCGCCCTCGCCCACCTCGATGGATTGCACCGCCGACTCGACGGGTACCGCGCCTGCGGCAAGCGCCGCCCTCAACGAGCTGTCCTGAAGGGCCCGGCCGTCGACGATGAATCCCAGATTCGGCTCGCCGATGTCGGCGCAGTCGAATGTCAGCGACCCGCGGCCCTCCGGCACCCCGCTCTCATCCCACACGCACATTCGCTCGTACGGGAACACGAGCCGCTGCGGGAGTTGTCGCCACACATCGCAGAGCTGCAGCACTCGCTGCGAGGCCCGGCTCAGAGCGAACACCCGCAGGTCCCAAGGAGCCTCTGCACCTGTGGCGGCCGCCCACTTCGAGCCGGGCGGGGACATGCGTTCGGCCAGCACCGCCACGCGTCCCGGCGATACCAGATTGCGCGCGATGAGGAGGCCGGCCATCGCGCTCCCCACGGGGCCTGCTCCCACGATGACCACGTCGAACTCGCGGCTCATTGCCGCTCTCCGATGGGCGCGCGGAAAGGCTTGCCGAGAGGCACGCCCCGCGCCAGCTTGGGAATACGGCCCGCAGCCCCCGTGGACAACGACGACAACGCGGCTTTCGCAGGCGGCAGGAGATCGAAGGCCAGGAGCCCCAGATTTCGAAGGTGCCGCACCGGCCTTGAGGTCGCCGAGAATAAACGCACCAGCCCGTCGGTGAATCCGATGATCTCGCGGCGATCGGCTGCCCGCCAGTCATCATAAGCGCCCGTGAGCGTCGCGCTGCCGGGATCGGCTTGGGTGTCGGCGATGAGCTCGGCCAGACTCGCGGCATCGCGCAGCCCCAGATTGAAGCCCATCCCGGCGACGGGATGCAGGCCCTGCGCCGCGTTGCCGACGATGACGCAACGTCCTGCGCTGGTCTTGCGGGAGCGCGACAGCGACAAGGGATAGGCAAAGCGCCGGCCCACCTTGAGGAAACGCCCCAGCCTGAAGCCGAACCGCCGCTGCACCTCTGCCAGAAACTCCGCGTCCGACCAGCTCATGGCGCGCTCGACCAGATCCCGGGTCAACGTCAACACCAAGGTGCATCGTCCGTCCGCAAGCGGCAGGAGAGCCAGCGGTCCCGACGAGGTGAAGCGCTCGTAGGCTACGTGGTGGTGGAATTTGCTCGGCAAAACCGTGGTGATCACCGCCGTCTGATGGTAATCGCGCACATCGGCCTCCACGCCGAACGCCCGCCGGACCGCCGACTCGATGCCGTCGGCGGCGACGACGAGACGGGCATCGATCGATATCGGCTTCTCGCCGGACGCGGCCTCCAGAATAAGTTCAATGGATTGCTCACCGGCTTCGACCCTCGCCACCCGGGCCGGGCAGAACACGCGCACGTCGCCGCGATCCGCGAGCGCCGACCAGAGCGCCGACCCGAGCGAACGGTTCGGCACGACGTGTCCCAGCGACGGCAGACCCTGCTCCGCGGCATCGATGCGGGCAAAACCGAAATGGCCCTGATCCGAGACATGCACCCTGGCGATCGGTGTTGCATCCGCGGCGACGGCAGGCCATACCCCGAGGGTCTCGAGAATCCGCCGGCTGCCATTCGACAACGCGGTCGTGCGCTCATCGAAGCTCGGCTGTGACGCCGCATCGTGAGGCACCGCTTCGATGAGCGCGGTCGTGACACCGAGATGGTCGAGCGCCACGGCGAGGCTGGCGCCGACCATGCCGCCACCCACGATGGCGATGTCGAAGGATGCTCGTTCAAGCGGCCTGCACCATGCGTTCCACGGCCTCCGGTGTTTTTTCGAGGGCGGCGGTCAATACTTCCGGGTCTCCCTGGGCGGTGACCAGCACGTCGTCCTCGATCCGCACCCCGATGTTCCAGAATTCCCGCGGGATCTTCGGGGAGGGGCGGATGTACAGGCCCGGCTCGACGGTGAGCGCCATGCCGGGCTCCAGCACGCGCCACTCGCCGCCCACTTTGTAATCGCCCACATCGTGCACGTCGAGCCCCAGCCAATGGCCGGTGCGATGGCTGAAGAACGGCAGATAGGCCTGGTCCTTGATGAGCCGCGTCACCGCGCCGCGGAGCAGATTGAGCTTCTTGAGTCCCTGGGTGATGGTGCGCACCGCCGCCTCGTGCGGCTGGTTCCAGTGGTTGCCGGGACGCACCTTGTCGATGGCGGCGAGCTGCGCGTCGAGCACCACCTCGTAGACGGCGCGCTGCGCCGGGGTGAAGCGACCGTTGATCGGGAAGGTGCGACTGATGTCCGAAGCGTAGAACTCATGCTCGCAGCCCGCGTCGAGCAGCAAGAGATCGCCGTCGCAGAGCCGCTGATCGTTGGCGCCGTAATGCATGATGCACGCATTGGCGCCTGCGGCGACGATGGGATGATAGGACAAGTCGGCATTGTGGGACCGAAATTCGTGCACCACTTCCGCCATCACCTCGTATTCCATCCGGCCGGGACGGGCGAACCTCATCGCGCGCCGATGCGCGCCGATGGCGATTCGGGCTGCCTCCCTGAGGCTGGCTTGCTCGGCGCGGCTTTTGTACAGCCGCATGTCGTCGAGCACGTGCGCCAGCGCGGCGAACTCCTGGGGCGCCCCGGAGCTTTGCCGCGAATGAACCCGCATCCCGTTCATCCAGGCGAGCATGCGGGAATCGAACTCCAGATGAGTGCCCATGGAGTAGAAGACCCGCGTTCTCTGCTCCATCAGGCCCGGCAGGATCTCATCGATGTCCGCGATCGGAAATGCGTCGTCCGCGCCATAGCGCGAAACGGCACCGTCGGTGCCCGCCCGGGCGCCCTCCCAGGACTCGCGCAACGGGTCGTGCTCGCGCACGAACAGAAGGTACTCGGCCTGCGGGCGTCCCGGCACCAGCACCGCCACGGCGTCGGGCTCGGGAAAACCGCTCAGGTAATAGAACTGGCTGTCCTGGCGGTAGGCGTATTCGATGTCGCCGTTGCGATGACGGACCGGCGCGGCGGCAACGACGGCGATTCCGTCCTTGCCGATCATGCGCATGACCTCACGCCGGCGGCGCGCGAACTCCCTGCGGTCCATGGGTTCTGCTCGGTATGCTCAGTGCAAGGTTTGCTGGGGGGACGGGTAGGCCTGCTGACGGAGTGGCAGGAGCTCCTCGAAAACGACCTGTGCGGCGACGCGTATGAATTCCACCAGCTCCGCGTAAGCCTGCTCGTTGGATTCGTCCTCGTCGGCATCATCGCCCGTCGCGCGGGAGATCTCGGTGAAGTCCCGTACGATTTCGCCGACATCGCCCGACAGCGCCTCGAGATCGGATATCTGCCCGGTGCCGAGGCCGTACAGAAACCCCGTGCACCATAACGCAAGCGCATGCGCCCGGCCGTTGAGCGGCTGCTCGTCATCGGGCAGCAGCGGCTGAAACTCCATCCCCTGTTCCCCGAAGGAAGCCGCGGTCGCCGCGAACACGCGCTCGATCATGGCCGCGGACTCCGCCGGGAGCGATGCGCCGTCCGGCAGGATTTCGTTGACCCAATCCTGCATCCGGTACGGAGACATCGAGCACAATGCGCCGCACAAAGAACCGTGGGCCTCGGCCGCATCGGCAAGACTTCCGGCGGCCGCCAGCACGTCCTCGAAGTCCTTGAATCGAATTTCGCCCAGCATGGTTGCGGGAATGATAGCGCTTCGGGGCGGCACTTAGGTGACCTTTGGGGTGGACCTATGGGCTGGCCGCGCCGCCGCTCGCGCATGGATGCACCCGACCTTTGCAATGCGGAATCGCGCGCTCTATATTGGCACTCATGAATGAAACCAATCCGAAATCCGCAGTCGAGCTCGAGCTCAAGCGGTTGGAAAAGCGGCTCGAGGACCTGATCGCGACCGTCGCCCAGATCAAGGAGGAGAACCGCGCGCTGCGTCAGCGTCAGGAAACGCTCACCGCCGAACGGGCGAGCCTCCTGCAGAAGAACGAGCAGGTGCGCGGGCGGGTCGAGGCGATGATCGGCCGCCTCAAATCGATGGAGCAGGCATGAGCGACAATCAAGCGCGGGTCAGCGTGCGCATTCTCGAGAAGGAATACCACATCACCTGCCCGATCGAGGAACGTTCCGATTTGCTCGATTCGGCGGAATTCTTGAACTCGAAGATGCGCGAGATCCGCGACACGGGGAAGGTGGTCGGATTGGACCGCATCGCCGTGATCGCGGCGCTCAACATGGCGAACGAATTGATCCGCTTCCGCAACCGTGACACCAATCTCGATTCGGACGTGGGCGGGCGCTTGCGTATCCTGCGTGAGCGCGTAGAGTCGGCCTTGGAGAAGGGCCGGCAGCTCGAACTTTAGCGTCGAGTCCCGGAGTTGATGGACAACAGTTGATTTTGGCGCTGCCTGCGGTGTTCGATGCGGATCGGGTTACCTCCTGACCCTAATTTGTAAACCCCAGGGGCCATTGCTTGCTGGCAGCATTGTGCAGGTCCGCCTCGAGCGGAAAGCCTTAAGTGTCGGCAGTTAGCCCCACCTGTTGCTCAGGTCGGGAGCAACGGTCCAAAACGGCACAGGCGGGTGGCGCCATCCCCATCATATGAAAGCCCAGAATGAAAAACGATCTGCGCAAGGAGCTTCGCCGTAGCCGGCGCTCTCTGAGCCCCGCGGACCACGCCAGGCGCTCCCGTATCGCCGCGGCCTTCGTCGCCCATCTGTCCGCGTTCAAGTGCGGCGCCAGGGTGGCCATTTATCTTCCGTTCGACGGCGAGGCCAACCCGGGCGCGCTCGTCGCCGCCGCACGGCGTCGCGGCATCCGGCTCTACGTTCCCGTGGTGGTCGATCTCGCTCATCGCCGCTTGCGCTTCTACCCCCTCGAAGGCAGGACGCGTCGCGCGACCTTCGGTATTTCCATTCCGCACAGCATCCCTCACGGCCGGGCTTTGGGTCCGCGATGGTTCAACCTCATCGTCGTGCCTTTGGTCGGCGTCGATGTGAGCGGCAGGCGGCTGGGGATGGGCGGCGGCTTCTACGATCGCGCGCTCAGCTTCCGGCGACACCGCCGTCATTGGCGCGGCCCCATGCTGGTCGGCTTCGCCTTCGATTGTCAGCGCGCCGAATCGGTGTTCGCGCAGGCGTTCGACGTTCGTCTGGACGCGCTGGCGACGGAGTCCGGACTTCAGCGCTTCCCGAGGGACATTCCATGAACCACTGGCTTCTCAAGTCCGAGCCCGGCACCTTCAGCATCGACGACCTTGGCGCCCGGCCCGGCAAGGTGAGCGCATGGGACGGAGTACGCAATTTTCAGGCTAGAAACATGCTGCGGGATTCCATGAAGAAAGGCGACACCGCCTTTTTCTATCATTCGAGCTGCGAGATTCCGGGCATCGCCGGCATCGTGCGCATCGTGAAGGACGGCTACCCCGACAAGACCGCCTTCGACCGCAAACACCACCACTACGATCCCGACAGCAAGCCGGACGCTCCGAGGTGGTACGTGGTGGACGTGAAGCTCGAGCGCAAGTTCAAACACATCATCACCCTCGATGAGCTGCGTCGGCATGCAGGCAAGGAGCTCTCCGAGTTGGTTGTCTTGCGTCGTGGGAATCGTTTGTCGGTGACGCCGGTAACCCAAGCTGAGTGGGAATTCATTCTCACTCTCGAGTGAAGTCGTTCACATCGCTACCACATCCGCACCCATAGAGCGATGTATTGCTTGTAAATTAATTATTCGTGTATATACTCGGTCCCCGGACTAACCCGACTACGGAGTTTTATCATGGCAGCGAAAGCAAAGAAGGCGAAGAAGAAGGCAGCTAAGAAGAAGGCCGCCAAGAAGAAATAGTTCTTCGCAATTAATCAACTGTGCCCGCGTAAGCGGGCACAGTTGTTTCTGGGGTACCCAAAATGTCTCAACAAGCCCTTTCACCCACGCAGAAAAAACGCCGAGCGGCAGAGGCCGCGATGTCCTACGTCGAGGACGGCATGCTGCTCGGCGTCGGCACCGGCTCGACGGTCGGCGAGTTCGTCGAAGTGCTGAAAGCCCGGAAAATACGGCTCCGGGGCGTTGTCTCGAGCTCGCGCCAGACGTCCGAACGGCTCGAGGCGACGGGCATCGCGCAACTCGATTTGAATGCGGTGGGTGAGCTCGATCTGTATGTCGATGGAGCCGACGAGGCCACCCGGAGCGGCATGCTGATCAAGGGCGGCGGCGCGGCGCTCACGCGCGAGAAGATCGTGGCTGCGGCATCCCGCCGATTCGTCTGCATCATCGATGACGGCAAGTTGGTCGACCGGCTCGGCGCCTTTCCGCTGCCGGTCGAGGTGATCCCCATGGCCCGCTCCTACGTCGCGAGCGAACTCTCGAAGCTGGGTGGACAGCCCGTCTGGCGGGAGGGAGTGGTCACCGACAACGGCAATGCGATCCTCGATGTCCGCCACCTGACGCTGGCCGACCCCGAGGCGATGGAGGACACCATCAACGGGATTGCCGGCGTGGTGACGGTGGGCCTGTTCGCGCACCGCGGCGCGGACGTGCTGCTGGTCGCGGGGGACAGTGGCATCGAGACGATCACCCCGCGCGAGCCGGCGCGCTAGATCTCCAGGCGAGTGCCGATCTCGATGACCCGTCCCGACGGCAGGCCGTAGTAGTCGGCGATCACCTGGGCGCCGCGCGCCATCTGCATGAATGCGCGGCGCCGCAACGGCGCCAGGTCCGATCGCTGTCCCGGCAGCAGCTCCTCGCGGCTCAGGAAATAAGTGGTGCGCTCCGGCTCGAACTTGACGCCGAATTCCTCCGCGTCGCGCAGGATCTCCACGATATTGGGCTTTTCCATGAAGCCGAACTGGGCCACGATCCGCACGATCCCCTCGCACACCGGCGTCACGGTCAGGCGCTTGGCTTCTGCGATGCGCGGCTGCTCGCGGGTGACCACCGTGAGCAGAACCACCTGTTCATGGATGACGCGGTTGAACTTGATGTTGTTGAGCAGCGCGCGGGGAACGCCCGACGCCTTGGCATCGAGGAAAATCGCGGTTCCCGGGACGCGCACCGGCGGATCGCGCTTCAGGTCGACCAGAAAGTCTCGGACCGGCTTTTGCTCACGGAGCAGACGCGCCATGACCGATGCCCGCCCGCTTGCCCAGGTCTGCATCAGCCAGTAGATGATGAAGCCCGACGTCAGGGGCAGCCAGCCGCCGTCCTGAAGCTTGGTCATGTTGGCGAGCAGGAATGCCAGGTCGATGATGAACAAGAGCGACAGCCCCGCGCGCAGCCACCGGCTCTTCTTCCCCGTCCGGGATTTGATCAGGCTGAGTGTGAGGGGCGTCACGATGGTCATCGCGCCCGACACCGCCAATCCATAAGCCCCCGCGAGCGCCGCCGAACTGCCGAACCCCACCACCAGCCCGAGGGTCGCCAGCATCATGATCCAGTTCATGGTGGGCACGTAGATCTGACCGGCGTATTCGGCGGAGGAGTGTTCGACGCGCACGCGCGGGAACAGCCCCAGGCTCACGGCCTGCGTCGTCACGGAGAACACGCCGGAGATCACCGCTTGCGAGGCGATGACGGTTGCCGCGGTCGAGATGACCACCAGCGGCAGGAGCGACCATTGGGGCGCCATGAGAAAAAACGGATTCGATATCGCGGTCGGGTTTTGGATGAGCAGCGCGCCCTGACCGAAGTAATTCAATACCAGCGCCGGCATCACGATCAGCACCCAGCTCAAACGGATCGGCGTTTTGCCAAAATGCCCCATGTCCGCATACAGCGCCTCACCGCCGGTGACGGTGAGGAACACACCGGCGAGCACCGCGAGCGCGCTGATCTGATGCTGCGAGATCAATTGCACCGCGTAGACGGGCGAAAGCGCGACCAGCACCCGGGGCTCGCGCACGATCCAGCTCACCCCCATGACCGAGAGAATCGCGAACCATCCCAGCATCACCGGCCCGAAGACCTTGCCGACCGATCCCGTGCCGTGCCGCTGGATCAAGAACAGGCCGACCAGCACCACCAGGGTGATCGGAAGGATGGGGATCTGAGCATCGGGCGCCGCGACGTGCAGACCTTCCACGGCGCTCAACACCGAAATGGCGGGGGTGATCGCGCCGTCGGAGAAGAACAGTGCGGCGCCCAGGATGCCGAGGATTCCATAGATCCGCTTGCGCGGACTCGCGCGCTCGGTGTTGACCACCAGGGCGGTCAGCGCCAGCACGCCGCCCTCCCCCTTGTTGTCGCAGTTCAAGACCACGGCGACATACTTCACGAGGATCACCAGCACGAGCGCCCAGAAGATGAACGAGAGGATGCCGAAGATGTGCTCCGGCGTCACTTGGATGTTGGGCCCCGTGAAGCACGCGGACATCGCGTACAAGGGGCTCGTACCGATGTCGCCGAACACCACACCGAGCGCAGCCACCGCCAAAGGCGCAATGCGTCCACCCGAATTGTGCTCGCCCGACATGGTTACCCGCGGTTGAGAAGGTCCCGGTTGAGAAGGGCCCGCTCGACGCGGGCCCTTTTTTTTGTTGGCTGGGGGACTAGGATTCGAACCTAGGTAAACGGTGTCAGAGACCGTTGTCCTACCACTAGACGATCCCCCAAATCCGATCGATCCAAATCCGATCGAGACACCGGAAGGCTGAAGCCATTCGGATCAGCGCTTGGAGAATTGGGTTCCGCGGCGAGCCTTGCGCCGGCCCACTTTCTTGCGCTCGACCTCGCGCGCGTCGCGAGTGACGAATCCGGCCTTGCGCAAAGGAGAGCGCAAGGTCTCATCGTAGGACATCAACGCGCGGGTGATGCCATGGCGGATTGCACCGGCCTGGCCGGTGATTCCGCCGCCCTCGACGTGCGCATCCACGTCGAATTTACCTTCCAATTGGACCGCGCCGAACGGCTGCTGCACGATCATCCGTCCGGTTTCGCGTCCGAAAAACTCCTCGAGCGAGCGTCCATTGACCGAGACCTTGCCGGTGCCCTTGCTGAGGTAGACCCGCGCGCTCGAGGTCTTGCGGCGGCCGGTGCCGTAAAAGGTGTTATTTCTGGCGGAGCTTGATGCCATGGCTGATTTCCTGACTTAGAGCGACAGCTCTTTGGGCTGTTGCGCTTGATGGGGGTGCGTGTTCCCGCCGAACACGTGGAGCTTCCTGTACATGCGGCGGCCGAGCGGGCCCTTGGGTAACATGCCCTTCACCGCGAATTCGATGGCGCGCTCGGGGTGTTCCTGCAGGAGCTTGCCGAGCGCGATGCTCTTCAGGTTCCCCACATACCCCGTGTGCTGGTGATACCACTTGTCCGTCAGCTTGGCGCCCGTGACGCGCACCGTACCGGCATTGATGACCACGATGTGGTCGCCAAGGTCCTGATGCGGTGCATAATTGGGCTTGTGCTTGCCCTTCAGGCGATGAGCGATCTGTGAGGCCAGACGGCCCAGTGTTTTGCCCGCCGCGTCGACGACATACCAGTCTCCGCGGGTTTCTTCAGGCTTGGAAAATACGGTTTGCATGGAAATTACTCGAGTCGCGCCCCAGACGAAAGGCGCGAGAGTGTACAGAACCCTGGGCCTCAAGACCAGCCCCGATGTGGAAGGGGCACCTATAATATAATGTGTGCATGAGCGCGCGCACCTTCAGCTTGTCCGATCGAATGATTGGAGAAATAGATAAGGCAATCAATGTGTTATGCAGTTCTCCCCTGCCCGCCAGGCCCGTTCCGGGGTCGTCGGGAGGCGCGTTGGTGCCGGGCGAGGCCGACCGCCGCGAATCCGCCCGGCTGATGCGGGTCAACCATGCCGGCGAAGTGGCCGCTCAAGCGCTGTACCGCGGACAGGCGTTGACGGCCCGGAGCGACTCGACGGCCGACGCCATGAAGCAGGCGGCGGGCGAGGAGTTGGACCACCTCGCCTGGTGCGCGATCAGAATCAAGGAGTTGAAGGGACGAACGAGTCTTTTGAATCCCTTCTGGTATGCCGGCTCTTTTGCGATCGGTGCGCTGGCGGGCCTCTCCGGCGACGCCACCAGCCTGGGGTTCATCACCGAAACCGAGCGCCAGGTTGAATCGCACCTGCGCGGCCACCTGGACCGGTTGCCCGAGGTGGATCGGCAGAGCCGCGCCATCGTCGAACAAATGACTCAAGATGAGGTGCGGCATGGGGCCAAAGCCGCCTCGCTCGGCGGCCGGGAGCCATCGCTTTGGATCAAAGGAGCGATGCGTCTGGCCTCCAAAGTGATGACCGGCGGTTCTCGGTGGGTGTAGGCGAATTGCCCTGAGTGCTTGCGATTCCGGGACTTATGTAATAAAAGGTGCGCCAGAACGGGCGTTTTCACGACCTAAATTTTTTGGGAGAGACCATGGAAGAAGTGGCAAAAGCCTTAAGCGATATCCCCGCGATCAATCGTTTCTTGAGCTACTGCCGAATCCGGACAGTCCCTTCCAAGACCGTCATCATCCACGCGGGCGATCTGCCCGACATCCTCTACTACATCATCTCGGGCTCGGTCGAGGTCATGATCGAGGATGAGGACGGCAACGAGATGGTGCTGGCATACCTCAACAAGGGCCAATTCTTCGGCGAAATGGGGCTGTTCTACGAACAGCCGACGCGAAGCGCCTGGGTTCGCACCCGCCAGCAGTCCGAGCTCGCGGAAATGACCTACCCGCGATTCCGGCAGATAGCGGCCGAGAGCCCGGGGCTGATTTTCGAGTTGGCAACCCAGCTCGCCACGCGACTCGATCGCACCAATCGCAAACTCGGCGACCTCGCGTTCGTCGACGTCACGGGCCGGGTGGCCCACGCCATCATGGACCTGTGCGGAGAACCGGACGCCATGACGCACCCGGAGGGTATGCAGATCAAGGTGAGCCGCCAAGAGCTGTCTCGCTTGGTCGGCTGCTCCCGCGAAATGGCGGGACGGGTGCTCAAGGTGCTGGAAGAGCAGGGGCTGCTGCGCGCCACTGGCAAGACCATCGTCGTGTTCAACGCCCGCCCGAAGGTGAAGACGCGCCCCCTGGTCGTTCCGGTGAAGGCCGGTGCGGGTGCGGCTCCGGGCAGCAAGGGGCCCCGCGCCGAAGTGCATGACGATGATGAGGACGACGATGAGGACGACGACGAATAGCGCGGGCTGATCAGCCCCGCTGAGTGCCGCGGTCGATTTCTCCACGGAGCGCCGCCAGAGTGGCGGCGTAATCCTCACTATCGAAAATGGCCGACCCCGACACGAAGGTATCCGCGCCCGCTCGGGCGATCTCGGCGGCATTCTCGACTTTCACCCCGCCGTCGATTTCCAGACGGGTGTCGCGCCCCGCCGCATCGATGATCCTGCGGGCCTGCGCCAGCTTTCCCAAGGCTTCGGGAATGAACTTTTGGCCGCCGAAGCCCGGATTGACGGACATGATGAGCACCAGATCTATCTTGTCGATCACGTAGTCCAGCCAATTGAGCGGCGTCGCCGGATTGAACACCAGTCCCGGCGAGCACCCGGCGTCGCGGATGTGCTGAATGGTGCGATCCACGTGCAGCGTCGCCTCGGGGTGAAAACTGATCCGCGTCGCGCCCGCCTTGGCGAAATCCGCGGCCAATGCGTCCACCGGCGAGACCATCAAATGCACGTCGATGGGTGCCTTGATGCCGGCCTTGCGCAGCGCCGCGCACACCATCGGGCCCACTGTGAGATTCGGCACATAGTGATTGTCCATCACATCGAAGTGGATCCAATCCGCGCCCGCGGCGAGCACTGCGTCGACTTCGTCGCCCAGGCGCGCGAAATCAGCGGATAGAATCGAAGCGGAGATGATCGTGGCCATGCGCCGATTTTATCAACGCATGCCGCGCGCCGCACGTATTGACTCATAGGCTTCCTGGATTCGCTGCGTCTTTTCTTTCGCCCATTCGGCCATGGACTCGGGCAGCCCGTTGGCCACCAGCTTGTCGGGATGATGGCGGCTCATCTGACGCCGGTAGGCTTTGGTGACCTCCGCATCGCTCGCTTGGGGGCTCACTTCGAGCTCCACGTAGCACTCCGGCAGGGGCCTCTCCGGCGAGGCGGAGGCGGGGCGGCCGCCGAATTGGGAATAGCTCCGCGTGCGCGCACGCACGCCCGCCTCCATGCGGGCGAACTCGAGTCCCGACAGGCCGAGACGTTCGGCCGCGCGCATCAGGATGTGCCGGGCGGGCGGGGAGATGCCGTTGCCGGCGAGTGCGGAACGCAATTGCAGCTCGATGAAGGCGGATTTGAGGTCGTGGCGCAGGCCGCAGGCCTCGCGCAATTGTTCCACTCGGAATCCCGCATCGTAGGAGGCGGACTTACCGATCCGGAAGCAATCGATGGCGGCGGCGATTTCTGCGGGGCCGAGCCGCAGTTCCTGCATCAGGCGCCGCGCCGCATCAATCTCCGCCTCGGAAACCCGCCCATCGGATTTGGCGACATGGCCCATGAGCTCGAACGTGGTTCGAAAAAACACGTCCGAGACCGACGCGCCCGCGGCCGGCCCCGCGGAAACACCCCCGAAGACACCGCTTTGATCGAACATCTGCCCGATGATGGCCCCGACCACCGCGCCCCAGACGGATCGCGAGATCAGGAAACCCAGCAACGCGCCGAAAAATGTTCCTTTCCACGCCATTTGACCTATCCGACTCGCCCCGCCACAATCGCCGACCTTCCAACCCACAATGGTATCAGTCCGGACGCATGGAACCGCTTTCGCAATCGCCGCCGTTGTTCGAGAGTCGAATCCGCGGCCTGAAGAAGGTCCACCAGGGAAAGGTGCGCGACATCTACGATGTCGACCCGGAGCACTTGCTCATCGTGACCACGGACCGGTTGTCGGCCTTCGACGTGGTTTTGCCGGACCCCATACCCTTCAAGGGCGAGGTGCTCACGCGGATCTCCGAATTCTGGTTCGGAAAAACCCGCCACATCGTCCCGAACCAGCTCACGCAGCTCAAGGTCGAGGACGTGATTCCCGATCGCGACGAGCGCGCGCAACTCGCCGGCCGCTCGATGGTGGTGAAGAAGCTGAACGCGCTCCCGGTCGAAGCCGTGGCGCGGGGCTATCTGATCGGGTCGGGCTACAAGGATTACAAAGCACGCGGTTCGATTTGCGGAATTTCGCTGCCGGCGGGCCTGCAGATGGCGGACGCGCTGCCTGAGCCCATTTTCACGCCGGCATCGAAGGCGCCGGCCGGCCAGCACGATGAGAACGTCGACTTCGACACCATCGTCAAAGCCGTCGGGCGGGAATATGCGGAGAAAATCCGCCGGATCACCCTGGCGCTATACACATTTGCCGCGGACCACGCGCGTTCGCGCAATATCATCATCGCGGACACCAAGTTCGAGTTCGGCACCGACAAGGGCGGCAACCTGATTTTGATCGACGAGGTACTGACCCCGGATTCGTCGCGCTTCTGGCCGATGGCCTCCTACAAACCCGGCATCAGCCCCCCGAGTTTCGACAAGCAGTTCATCCGCGATTACCTCGAGTCGCTCCACTGGAACAAGAAGCCGCCGGCACCGCATCTTCCGCCGGATATCATCGCGCGCACCAGCGACAACTATCGCAATGCGCTAGAGCTGTTGACGGCCTGACGGCAGCTCGCGGCATGCCCACGGCGCTGGACCGCCTGCAGGACGGACTCTTCTACAAATCGCGGAGCATGCGGCCCCCCTGGGGGCCGGTATTGCGCACGCTCCGCTACCCCGTGGCCATCGGCCGCGATTGGGTGGCTGGTGAGATCAGCGTGCAGGCCATGAGCCTCGCCTACACCACGCTTCTGTCGCTCGTCCCGCTGATGGTGTTCAGCTTCGCGATCCTCAAGGGCATCCGCGCCCGCAGCGACCTGCGCTTCATCCTGCACGAATTCTTCCGCCCGCTCGGCGCGGCGTCGAGCCAGCTGACCGAGAGCGTGATGCAGTTCGTGTCGAACATGCGCGGCGACGTATTGGGATCGATAGGATTCGTTTTCCTGATCTACACCGTCATCAGCACCATTCACAAGGTCGAAACGAGCTTCAACTTCGTGTGGCGGGTTAATCGCCCGCGCACGCTCTTGCGCCGCTTCGTCGAGTATCTGAGCGTCATGATCATCGGGCCCATTCTGTTGGCGCTCGCGTTGGGCCTGCTGAGCTCCGCCCAGCACAGCTCCGCAGCCCAATGGCTCGACTCGAGCGCGCACTTGGGCTGGCTCATTCGAGGCACAGGGCGGCTCGTTCCCTACGCCATCGTCACCATCGTATTCACCTTCATGTACGCCTATATCCCCAATACCCGCGTCGGGTTCCGGCCGGCGCTGATCGGCGGGGTCGCCGCGGGCATCATCTGGGCGTTGATGGGCCAGGTGTTCACGGCGTTCATCCTGTATTCCTCCCAGCTGATGGCGGTCTACACCGGTTTCGCCATCGTGCTCACTACGCTGATCTGGGTCTACTTGAGCTGGCTCATCCTGCTGATCGGCGCCGAGCTTGCATTCTACGTGCAGTTTCCGCAGTACCTGCCGCATGGCCGCGAATCGATCGCGCTGGCGGGCGGCGTGCGCGAACAGCTGGGCCTGTCGGTGATGTACTTGATCGGCCGCGACTACGCACAGGGCGTCACGAATTGGAACGCCGTGCGCCTCGCCGCCGAGCTCGACATCCCCGGCGCCTCACTGGCGCCGGTGCTCGCGAGCCTCGAGAAGGCGGGGCTCATCGTTGCCAGCGAAGACGAGCATTTCCTGCCGGGCCGCGATGCCGAGAACATCAAGATCTCATCGATCATCGCGGCGGTGCGCACACCCGAAAACGGGAGCCTCGCTCCGGCGGGCCGCGCAGCGGCGCCCGCGGCGCGTGTGATGAGCGAGGTCGAAGCTGCGCTCGAGCACAGCCTCGGCGACCGGTCGCTGAAGGAATTGATCCGATCGGACTGACCGCGGCGGCGCCCTATTCTCCCGCGATGGTCATTTCCTTGACGAGGATCGAGCCCACTCGTATGCCGCCGCGCGCATCCACATCGTCGCCGACGGCTACGATGTCCCTGAGCATGCCGCGCAGATTTCCGGCGATCGTGATCTCGGACACCGGGTAGCGGACTTCGCCGCCCTCCACCCAGAATCCGGCCGCTCCCCGGGAGTAATCGCCGGTCACGCCGTTGACGCCCTGACCCATGAGTTCCGTCACCAACAGGCCCTCGCCAAGGCGGGCGAGCATCGCCTTCGCGCCACCGGCCGTGTTCGGCGTCACCACGAGATTGTGCGCGCCGCCTGCATTCCCGGTGGTTTTCAGCCCCAGCCGTCGCGCCGAGTAGCTGGAGAGGATGTAGCCGCTGAGCACGCCGTCGCTGACGAGCTCGCGATCCAGAGTCGCCACACCCTCTTCGTCGAAGGGCGCGCTGCCCATGGCCTTGGGAATATGCGGGCGCTCCGCGATCGAGAAGCCGTGCGGAAAGATCTGCTCGCCCGATGCATTGAGGAGAAAAGAGGACTGTCGATATTGACTGCTGCCGCGAATGGCCGCGACGAAATGGCCGATCAGGCCGCGCGCCATCTCGGGAACGAACAGGATGGGGGCGCGCCGCGTGCTCAACTTGCGGGGCCCCAGGCGCGCGAGCGTTCGCCGCGCGCTTTCGACCCCGATCGCCTCCGCATCCTGAAGGTCACGCCAATCCCGCGAGGTCGAGTACCAATAGTCCCGCTGCATGTCCTCCCCGGTGCCCGCCAAGACCACACAGCTCACGGTATGCGAGGTCGTCGGATAGCCGCCGATGAAGCCGTGCGTATTTCCGTAGACATGCAGCCCTTGATGCGTATTGACCGAGGCGCCCTCGGAATTGTTGATGCGGGCATCGAACTTGAGGGCCGCGGACTCGGCCGTTTTGGCGATTTCGATGGCGCGCTCCGCGGTCACGTCCCAGGGATGATTCAGATCCAGGTCGGGCTGCGAGCGCGCCATCAGCGTTGCATCCGCGAGTCCCGCGTAGGCGTCTTCGGCGGTGAACCGGGCGATGCTGCAGGCCTTGGCCACGGTGGCCTCCACCGCCGCGGGCGAAAAGTCGGCGGTGCTCGCCGAGCCCTTGCGCTGGCCGAAATAAACCGTGATGCCCATGCTGCGGTCGCGCTGGTGCTCGAGCGTTTCGACCTCCCCCAGACGCACGCCCACCGACAGGCCCGTATTCTGGCTTACCGCCGCTTCCGCCTGGGATGCGCCGCGCGAGCGCGCCTGCTCGAGTGCGCGCTCTATGATGGCTGTGAGGTCTTCCCGGGTGGGGCGTAAGGAATGGGCGGGCGCAAGGGCCATCTTGATCTCCGGCACGATCCAATGGGGGCGAAAACAAGCATTCTAACCCGGGTGGAATCGCGCGGGCCGAAACCGAGCACCCTCAAGGGTGGTAGCATGGGCCGCATGCCCATGGAGCAAGAACCCCAAAATTCCGCCGAGACCGACCCCGGACGCCCGAGCAAGAGCGCCATGAAGCGGGAAGCCTCTTCCCTGCAGGAGCTGGGCGTGAAGCTCTCCTCCCTGCCTGACCAGGAGATCAAGGAGCTGGATCTGCCGGACAACCTGTTCGTGGCGCTGTGCGATTTGAAGCGCCTGCCCTCGCACGGGGCGCAGGTGCGCCAGCGCCAATATATCGGCAAATTGATGCGCAATATCGACCCGGAGCCCGTGCTGGCGAAGCTGGCCGAGAAAAAGCTGCGCCACGATTCGGAAATCAGGCGTTTTCAGAACATCGAGCGCTGGCGCGACCGGTTGCTGTCGGATCCGGCCGGAGCGGTTCCCGAACTTGTGCAGGAGTACCCCAAGACGGACCGCCCTGCCCTCTTGCGGCTGCTGCAGAAGGCAGAGCGCGAGCGCCAGGAACAGCGCTCGCCGGCCGGTGCCCGGGAACTTTTCGCCTTTCTGAGGGAGTTGCTCGGATAGGCTGTTAAACTAGACTGATGAAGGTCCGCGTCGGAATCATCATGGGATCGTCGTCCGACTGGGAGACGATGCAGGGGGCGGCCGATACGCTCGAGTCGTTGCACATCGCCCATGAAATCAGGGTGATATCCGCACATCGCACACCGGATCTGTTGTTCGAATATGCCGAGGCGGCTCGCGAGCGGGGGCTCAAGGCCATCATTGCAGGAGCCGGCGGGGCGGCGCATCTGCCCGGGATGACCGCAGCCAAGACATCCGTCCCGGTGCTGGGCGTGCCGGTGCAAACCAAGGCATTGGGCGGAATCGATTCGCTGCTCTCGATCGCCCAGATGCCGAGCGGCATCCCGGTTGCGACCTTCGCGATCGGCGCCGCGGGCGCCCGGAATGCGGCGCTGTTCGCGGCGGCGCTCCTGGCCAACGAGTTTGCCGACGTGCGCGAGGCCCTGGATGCCTTTCGTGCGGCGCAGACGGCCGCGGTACTCAATAAGCCCGATCCGCGCCAGTCTTGAAGCCCTTGAACGTCGGCATCGTCGGTGCGGGACAACTGGGGCGCATGATGGCGCTCGCGGGGTATCCCCTGGGGATCCGATGCTCGTTCCTCGATAAGAGCGCCGGCGCGCCGGCGGCCCAGGTCGCACCGATCCTGACCGGCGACCTCGAAGACCCGGTGCTTCTCGCGGAGCTCGCCTCGAAGAGCGACGTGCTCACCTTCGATTGGGAGAACATCTCGGGCAAGGCGCTTGCCCCCCTCGAGTCGCTGACCAGCGTTCGTCCGCCGCGCGCGGCGCTCGAGATCTCGCAGGATCGCCTGCAGGAGAAGGCGCTCTTCAAGCGCCTGAGGATTCCGGTCGCCGAACACGCGCCGGTCGATTCGCGCGAGGATCTCGCCGATGCCGCGCGCAAGCTGGGCATCCCGGGAGTGCTGAAGACGCGCCGCATGGGCTACGACGGCAAGGGACAGTTCCTGATCCGACGTCCCGAGGACATCGACTCCGCATGGAGCTCGCTCGGCGCAGCCGATCTGATCTACGAGAAATTCCAGTCGTTCTCCCGTGAGATCTCCCTCGTCGCGGCGCGCTCGCCCGGCGGCGATGTCGTCTACTATCCCCTGTCGGCGAACACGCACGGCGGCGGAATCCTGCGCTACGGGATCGCGCCGTATGCGAACCGCGCGCTGGAGCGCACGGCGAAAATCTACATGAAGCGGGTGCTCTCCTCGCTCGAGTACTCGGGCGTACTCGCGATCGAATTCTTCGTGGTGAAGGGCCGGCTGATCGCCAACGAAATGGCGCCGCGGGTGCACAATACCGGCCATTGGACCATCGAGGGCTGCGTCACCAGCCAGTTCGAAAATCACCTTCGCGCCATCTGCGGTCTGCCTCTCGGAAGCACGCGTCCGCTCGGGCACACCGCGATGATCAATTTCCTCGGCGAGATGCCGGATCGCGGCCGGCTGCTCGGCATCGACGGGCTGGCGTTCCACGACTACGGAAAGGAGCCACGGGCGGGCCGGAAGCTGGGCCATTGCACCATATTGAAGGCCACGTCCCGCGATCGTGATCATGCGCT
Source organism: uncultured Gammaproteobacteria bacterium (assembly GCA_963748995.1). Taxonomy (GTDB): domain Bacteria; phylum Pseudomonadota; class Gammaproteobacteria; order Steroidobacterales; family Steroidobacteraceae; genus Bog-1198. The sequence continues at coordinate 74,173 of CAVVKU010000026.1, forward strand.
CGCGGATGCATTAAAATCGGTCCGGTGGTCCTGAGGGCGCCCTGCCCTCGCACACGGAAGTTTCGAACGGCATGATGCGATGTATCTAGAACTCTTCAAGCTGCACGAGCTGCCGTTTCGCCTCAGCCCCGATCCGCAGTTCCTCTATCTGAGCAAACAACATGCACGCGCCAAGGCGTACATGGAATCGACCATCTGGTTCACCGACGGCTTCGTGATCATCACGGGCGAGATCGGCGCCGGCAAGACCACGCTGATCGAGACCTTCGTGCGGGAACTGCAGGCCGACGTGATCGTCGCCCAGATCAACCAGACCCAGCTGTCCCCCACCGCCTTTCTGCAGACGGTTCTGGTGCAGTTCGGCTTCACGCCGTTCGACATGAAAAAGCCGGAGGTGCTGGCGACGCTGAATCAGTTCCTGACCGAGCAGCACCTCGCCGGGCGCAAGGTGCTCCTGATCATCGACGAGGCTCAGAATTTGAGCTACCGCGTCCTCGAGGAGATCCGCATGCTGTCCGGCATCGAGACCACCAAGGAGAAGGTGCTGCGCATCATCCTGGCGGGGCAGCCGGAGCTCAACGAAAAGTTGAACTCCAAGGACCTCGTCCAGCTCGTCCAGCGCGTCCGGTTGAGATTTCATCTCACGGCGCTGACGGCGGCGGAAACTGCCGCCTACATCGATCATCGTCTCGAAGTTGCGGGCTCGCAGGGTCGGCGTATTTTCGACGTCGATACCTATTCCGTCGTTTACAAGTACACGGGCGGCGTGCCGCGCCTGATCAACACGCTCTGCGACACGAGCATGATGGCCGCCTTCGGGCGCGACAGCGAATCGGTCGGCATGCAGGACATCAAGGCCGCCATCGACGAGCTGCAGTGGACCGAGTTCGCATCGCGCACCAACCGCATGCAGATTGCGGCAATGGAGTCCGTGCAGCATGCCGAGCACGAGGTTGGGCCGCCCGTGGGGAAAATCCTGCTCGCGAGCGGCGGGAAGACGCTGCTCGAGCGGGAGCTGCGGCCGGGGAGGCTGGTCATCGGCCGCACGCCCGACAACGACCTGCAGATCGACAGCAAATTCATCAGCCGGCATCACTGCCAGATCGTCACTCAATCGCACTCATGCCTGATCGAGGACCTCAACAGCACGAACGGCATTTACGTGAAATCGAAGCGTGTCCGCCGCCACAACCTGAACGACGGCGACGTGGTTCTGGTGGGTCAACACGAAATCATGTACCTCGACGAGCGCATGGCGTCGCGGGGCCGGCACTCCGCCAATCCCGCAGATCCGGCCAATTTGCGGGATGCGCGCGAAGAGGAAGAAGGGTAGGAATCGACCTGCCGGAGTCGCCGCTCATCCACGCAGCGTCGACGGCAGATCGATGGTCTCTCCGTTGTATTCCCGGCGCTGTGCGCGGCAATCCTGGCGATGAAGGAAAATCGTGAGCGCCGCAACTGCGGCGGCGATCCCGATGAAGAACGCGATGACGGACCGCGTGCCGACCCCATCGAGGTACGCGATCAGCCAGGCGAGCCCGGCGATCGCCGCGTAGATCAGCGGCAAGGTTTCATAAACGGGACGAGACAGGCGCATGGTTGGATCCCCTGCGCCCATGGTAAGGCCGCGCCGGCGCGAATTCCGGCGCAATTTGACTTAAATCCCGGAAATATGTGACCGGCGGCGCGGGCGACATCACTCGCCCGGCCGCAGGGGGCTCAGTCCTTTCCCACCAGCATCTCGGAGACCTTCGATAACCACGACGAGCGCCAGCCTTCGACCTTGAGCTGCTCGTTCTTCGGCTTCGGTTGCCGCCGCGCCTCGGACAACAAGTCCTTGGGCAGATTGATTTGAAAAGTTCCCGTCATTGATTTGTCGACCATGCAAGCTCCGGCAGCAGTTTGAAACCTTGGGTCAGCCTAGCGACTGCGGCACGAGGCGGGATGCGACGTGCTGCACGCTATTGAATGACACCGCCGGCCGGGCGAACAGAACGTCGCCGCACAGCGACGTGAATGCCGTCCGAGGTTTGCCATAACGGGCGCGGGCTTGACATCTTCCGGCTCGGAACTACCAGCCGGCCTTGTGCGGAAGATCGTCGTCGATCGAGTAGTAGTCGCCTTTGTCGGCGACGAAGATATGCTCCTTGAGCTTGATGCCGGTGGGCGAATCGAGGGTTCCGGCGGTGATCGCCGTCCTCTCCTCGCCCTGCGGCCTCCAGAACAGATTGCTGCCGCAGACGCGGCAAAAACCACGCTCCGCCCCGGGCGACGACCGGTACCACTCGAGCGTGCGCGACGCGATGAGCGCGAGGTCCTCGTTGGCCGCGCTGGTCATGGCGGCATGGTGACCGCTCGTGCGGCGGCACTGCGTGCAATGGCACGCGATGGCATCGCGAAGCGCGCCTCGAATTCCATAGCGCACGCCGCCGCACAAACACCCTCCCAGGTGCATGGTCTCCCCGTTCGATGTCGGTTCCGGCGATGTCATGGAGTCCTCCAATCCTGGCGCGCTGCGCGTCCAGGCGAGTATAACGGCACGGAGGCCGGCAATAGTCGGTCAACGCCATCCCGATGAGCGCGTTGTTTCGATTGCGCGAAAGCCTCAAACTCTGTAAACAGATCGAAGTGCGAAGCATCGATGACTCACGGGACACCAAGATCCGCCCGCGCGCCGGCGGTCCTGACCTGGGGCGTGACCGCCCTGGCGCTGCTTGCATCCATGCTGCCCGCCGATTCATGCCGCGCCATGCCGCAACCCACTGAGTGGCATTCGGCCGAGATTCACGGGCATCGGATTTTCTACGCCACGCGCGGCTCCGGTCCCACGCTGGTGTTCCTGCATGGCGGCGGCGATTCCGGCGAACATTCCTTCGTGCATCAGCTCGATGTCTTTTCCGAGCTTCATCACATCGTGGCGCCCGACCAGGTGGGCCAGGGACGCACTCCCGATGTCTCCGGCCCGTTGAGTTACACCTCGATGATGGAGGATACGGCGGCGCTCCTGCAGCTGCTCAAACTGAAGCACGTGGACGTGGTGGGCTTCAGCGATGGCGGAATCCTGGCGCTCATGTTGGCGGTGCGTCATCCGGAGCTGGTGCGGCGCCTGGTCATCAGCGGCGTGAACATTTCCCCCGATGGGCTCGTTACCGAGAACCTGGAGGGGCTTCGCGCCGACGATACCCCCACTCCGAAGACCATCGATGAGAAGCTGGGTCACCTTTGGGCAACATCGCCGACGGAAGCTGAATTGAGCGTCGCGCTGCTCGCGAAGATCGCACAGCCGGTCCTGCTGGTGTCGGGCGACCACGACGTGATCACGCTCGAACATACGCTGCAGATCTTTCGCGCGCTGCCGAATTCCGAGCTTTGCGTGCTGCCCGGGACTGACCACGGCACGTTCTCCTCGAGACCCGAATGGCTGAATCCGATCATCGGCGCGTTCCTCGCCCGGCCCCAGGAGGCGGTCGCGACCGTGCGCTAGCGCGAATTGCTGTCGGAAGGCAGCGCAATTTCCCGCAGGAAATCGCCGCGAGTTTCGCCGTCGGCGCTCCTCGCGCAGTGCGGCCCCTTTGCAAGCCGGCACGCTCGGCTACGATCGGCCGCAAGCCGATGAATACCGAAACCACTACGAGCCCCGAGCTCAGCTTTCTGGCGGGCGGCGGCAGCCTGGCCGGGATCATCGCCGGCTTCGATTGGGCATCCACGCCGCTGGGTCCGATCGGGTCATGGCCGATCTCGATCAAGACGACCGTTGGATTGATCGTCGAAGCCCGCGCCCGCCACCCACGGCTCCCGGTGATCCTTGCGACAGGCTATGCAGAGCTGCCTCGCGGCGGCCTCATTGCGCGACGCGAACTGAAGGGTCACCGCGATCGGGCGGCGCCCGCACGCCGCCCTACGGCTTTCGTTCCAGCACCTTCTTCGCCAGCTCCGCGAGCGCCGCCAGATCCATCTCTTCCGCTGGAACGTCGATCACGTCGTCCGCTGGCACCCGGCCGGCGGGCCCCGGATTGCCGGCCGTGGACTGCGGTATGGGGTGCGATGAAGCGCTCGTCGGCGGCACGGCGCTCGTCGGCGGTCCCGCGTGGGCCGCGCCCGATCTCCCGGACCTGAGCACCGGTGCCGAACGAGGGAGGCCGCGCGTGTCCGCGACACCGCGCAGGGTGACCGCGCTGGGAGGACGGACCCACTCTGTGACCTGATCCATCCAGCGCTGGTAGCGTTCGAACGTCCACATTCCCTCCTCGCCCCCCGACTGCAGAACGGTGGCGATCTGGCTGAAATTTCCTCCCCGGATCGTGCCTTTTGCGCCGGACGTCGGCAGCAGCAGTTCGCATCGGGGCACGTGCAAGCGTTGCGCTGCAAGGAACTCCAGTCGCTGACAACAGACCGCTACCAGACAATCCGCCAGCTGCGCGCGCACGCTCGGCTGAATATCGGACGGGAACGACATGCACAAGCGCGACAGAGCCTCCGCGCAATTGGCCGAGTGCATGGTCGCGAGCACGAGGTGCCCGGTCTCGGCCGCATTCAATGTCAAACGCATGACCTCGGGGGTGCGCATTTCGCCGATGACCAGCACGTCCGGATTCTCGCGCAGGGCATCGATGATGCCTTGCTCGAAGCTCGGCGAATGGGTCGGGACTTCCCGTTGCCGGATGAACGACTGCCGGTTGGCGAACAGGTACTCGATCGGGCTTTCGAGCGTGATGATGTGGCGGGCCCGGCTGACGTTGATCTCTTCGAGCAGCGCTGCGAGCGTGGTCGACTTGCCGGAACCGGTGGGCCCGGAAACGATGACCAGGCCGCTCGCGGGTTCGATGAGCCTGCGCAGGTCCTTGTGCAGGTTGCAGCTTGCGAGATCCTTCACGCTCGGCGCGAGCAGCCGGATGGCAAGGGCAAGCCCACGTACGGTCTGGAAGAAGTTCGCCCGCAAACGGATGCCGCCCACCGATTCGGACAGATCGGCCGAGCCGCGCTCGACGAAATCCGGCCACCGTTCCGCGCCCAGGAGGTTGTGCGCCACCTGCAGAAGCGTCGCACCGGAAACGACGCTCCCCACCGTCTGCAGTTCGCCGCGGATTCGGGCGACGATCGGCGTGTCCGCCTCCAGGTGCAGATCGCTGGCGCCGAGCGAATAGGCCTGCTCGATCCACTCTTCGAATTGCATGAGTCGGGACCTCGCTGGGTGCTTTCGTGCCTGCTCAGCGCTGCTTGCGCCTCGCCTCGAACTCATCGCCCGGCAGCCAGCTCACCGTCTGCGGCGCGGTCAGTTCCTGCCAGCCGAGCGCGAAGCCGAACCTGGCGAGCTCGGAGTTGGTGGAAAAATCCATATCGGGCGAATATTCGTCGCTCGGCTGATGGTAGCGATGCGCCGTGTAGTCATCGCGCTGCGCCTTGCCCCATTCGGGAGGATGGCCGCCAAACTTGGTCGACTCATTGACGGAAAACGAGGGCACGCCGACCCTTGCAAGGCTGAAGTGGTCCGATCGGTAGTAGTGCCCGGCACCCGGTTCGGCGTCCGGCTGAATTTCATAGCCGAATGCCTGCGCCGTTTTTTGCACGACGGGATAGAACGTCGTGCGCTCCGCTCCGGTCACGTTCACGGCCTCCGGGGGCCCGAGCGGCGCGATGGCGTCATAGTTCAGGTCGAGCGCGATCCCCGAAGCGGGAATCGGCAGATGCTTGCCGAGATATTCGGACCCGAGCAGCCCCTTCTCCTCGGCCGTCACCGATGCGAAGAGCACGGGATGCGGCGGCCGCGCAGCGGATCTGGCGAAGGCGCGCGCGAGCTCGAGCAGCATGCCGCAGCCGGTGCCGTTGTCGATGAAGCCGTTGTAGATCTTGTCGCCGGGCAGCTTCGGATCGATGCCCAGATGATCGTAGTGCGCCGTGTACATCACGGCCTGGGTGGGAGGGCCGGGATCCGTGCCCGGAAGCATGCCGATGACGTTATAGGAGACGAACTTGCGCACCTGACTTTCGATGTGCGCCTTGAACCGCACCGGCAGTTCACGCGCCCTGAACTTTCGGGTTCCGGCGAGCGCCACCATGTCATCGAGCTTGAGTCCCGAGTCGGCAAAGATGCGCCGTGCCACATCCCATTGCACCCACGCCGCGGCCTCGAGCTTCGGATCCCGGTCCTTGGCGAGATACACCATCTCGTTGCTCCAGGAGCTCCGCACCACGTTCCAGCCGTAGCTCGCGAGATCGGTGCGATGAATGATGAGCGCGCCGAGCGCGCCCTTGCGGGCCGCCTCTTCGAACTTGTACGTCCACCTTCCATAGTAGGTCATGGTTTGCGCGGCGAAGAACTTGGGGTCCTTCGAGGGGGGCTCGTTCACGATGACGAGGATCACCTTGCCCCTCACGTCCACGCCCTTGAAGTCGTCCCAATGAAATTCCGGCGCCTCGATGCCGTAGCCCACGAACACCAGGGGCGCGTCGATGTCCACCGAGCCGGTTTGGGTCTGATTGCCGACCACGTAGTCGGCGCCGCGGGTCAGGGCTTCGGGCGGTCCGCGCCCGGGGACCAGCGATGCCGTGGTTCCGTCCTGCGTCTGAACGCCGATGAAATCGACGCGCTGCAGATAGCCGCCATCGTCACCGGCGGGCTTCAGGCCGTAGAGCGCAAATTGGGTCGCGATGTAGCGCGCCGCGATATCGCCGCCGCGCGTACCCGTGCCCCTCCCTTCGAGCAGGTCGTCCGCGAGGAACTGCACGTGCGCGCGGATCCGGTCCGGGCTGATTCCGTCCATTGCACCCGTGACTTCCGGCGGGAACCCGAGCTGAACCGCGGGATCCGACGCCGCCCGGCAGACCGACGCCAGTGCCGAGAAAACCAAAAACCCGGCAACGATCCGGCGCCCGAGCTCATGCGCGCTCAAGCCTCATGCGCGCTCCACGCTAGCCGGTTCCCCCGACCGTCAACGCGTCGATGCGGAGCGTGGGCTGGCCGACCCCGACCGGCACGGATTGGCCCTCCTTGCCGCAGGTGCCGACACCGCCGTCGAGCTTCATGTCGTTGCCCACCATGCTGACCCGGGTCAGCACGTCGGGCCCGTTGCCGATCAGCGTCGCGCCTTTCACCGGGGCTCCGATCTTTCCGTTCTCGATCAGGTACGCCTCGCTCGCCGAGAATACGAACTTTCCCGAGGTGATGTCGACCTGGCCGCCGCCGAAGTTGACCGCATACAGCCCCTTCTTCACCGAGGCGATGATTTCTTCGGGCGGCCGCGTGCCCGCGCGCATGTAGGTGTTGGTCATGCGCGGCAAGGTCATGTGCGCGAACGATTCCCGCCGCCCGTTGCCGGTGGCCGGCATGCCCATCAATCGCGCATTGAGCTTGTCCTGGATGTAACCCTTGAGCACGCCGTTCTCGATGAGCACGGTGCATTGGGTCGGCGTGCCCTCGTCGTCGACGTTCAACGAGCCGCGCCGCCGGTCGAGCGTCCCGTCGTCGACGACCGTGATCCCTTCCGCCGCGACTTTTTGGCCGATGCGGTTGCTGAAGGCCGACGTGCCTTTGCGGTTGAAGTCGCCCTCGAGCCCATGACCGATGGCTTCATGCAAGAGGATGCCGGGCCAGCCGGCGCCGAGCACGACCGGCATCGAGCCGGCCGGCGCCGACACGGCCTCCAGGTTGACGAGCGCCTGGCGCACCGCCTCCCGGCCGTGAGCGAGCGGCCCATCGTCGCGCAGCAGCTCGTCGAGCCCGAAGCGCCCGCCGCCGCCGCTGTACCCTTGTTCGCGGCGGCCGTTTTGCTCGACGATGACCGACACGTTGACGCGCACCAGGGGCCGCACGTCGGCCGTCAGCGTGCCGTCACTCGAGGCGATCAGGATCACCTCGTGCACGGCCGCGAGCGATGCCATCACCTGCTTGACCCGCGGATCGATGCGCCGCGTCTCGCGGTCTATGCGCATCAGCCATTCCACCTTGTCCTCGTCGCGGACGGCCTCGAGAGGATCTATCGGCAGGTACAGCCGATGGGTGAGCGGACGCTGCCAGGCGCGCACGGCGTTTGCGCCGCCGCTTCTCGCGATCGCCCGTGCGGCATCCGAGGCTTCGACCAGTGCGGGCAGCATCACCTCGTCGGTGTAGGCGAAGCCCGTCTTCTCGCCGCTGATGGCGCGCACGCCGACTCCCTGCTCGATGCTGTGCGACCCCTCCTTGACGATGCCGTCCTCGAGCGACCAGGACTCCTCCCGAGAGAGTTGAAAGTACAGGTCGGCGTAATCGACGCCGCGGCTCATCACCGTGCCGAGCACGGACGACAGCCGGCTCTCGGTGAGCCCCGAAGGCGCGAGAATCATCTTCTCCGCCACGTCGAACATCGGCGCCGCGCTCATGCCGGTACCGCCTCGTCGGTGCCGACGCCGAGCCGCCGGTGCCCGAGCGCCGGGAAGCGCGCACGCGCTTCCGCCTGTTTCGCCAGATCGAATTCCGCTGTAATCACGCCCTCACCCTTGTTCAGGCGCGTCAGCACCTGGCCCCAGTAATCGACGATCAAAGTGTCGCCATAAGTTTCGCGTCCGCTCGTGTGCGTGCCGCTTTGCGCCGGCGCCGCCACGTAGCACAGATTCTCGATCGCGCGCGCGCGCAGGAGCGTTTCCCAGTGCGCGCGCCCGGTCGGCACGGTGAACGCTGACGGCGCCGACAGCCACTGCGCGCCTCGCGCCACCAATTCGCGGTACAGCTCGGGAAAGCGCATGTCGTAGCAAACGGACATTCCGAGCCGCCCGACCGGCGTATCGGCCAGCACGATTGCATCTCCCGGCGCCACATGGCGCGATTCCAGATACTGCTCGTTGCGCCCGGGAATCGCGACGTCGAACAGATGAATTTTGTCGTAGCGCGCGACGCGCCTGCCGTCGGCGTCGATCAGCAATGAGGTGTTCGTGACGCGCTGCGCGTCATCGCCCTTGATCACGGTGCTGCCGCCGAGGATCCACAGCTTGAGCTCGCGCGCCGTGGCGCTCAAGAACCTCTGCACGGGCCCGTCGCCATCCGCCTCGGCCACGGCGAGCTTGTCTGCGTCGCGCAGGCCGATGAAGGAGAAGTTCTCGGGCAGACAGGCGATGTCTGCGCCGCGCTCCTTGGCCTCGCGAAGGAGTTTCCGCGCAACGGCGAGATTGTCCTCGACCACGTGGCCTGAGGTCATTTGAATGGCGGCTATGGTACTCACTACTCCATCGTCTCCTTGGGCTTGTCCTTGACCGGTTCGGCGCCCGCCGCGGGGGCATCCGCGCTCTTGATCCGCTCGACCGTCGGGTTGTCCCAGTTGCCGGTGATTCGATAATACCCCCGGACCAGCCCCTTCAGCGGCTGTTTGAACACTTGCGTGAACAGGAGCACGGCTCCTCCGACCACCGGCCCCGCGGCAAACGCGGCCAGCGGCAACGTGTTGCTGACGTTGCCCGTCACCACCGCAGTTTGGTCGTAATCGTGGTTTTTCAAGCCGACCGAGCCAATTAGGCCGATCTCGGCCGCCGGGCCCTTCACCACCACGTCGTCGGTATACGCGCTGCCGCTGCGCAGATCGAAGTGACCCCGCGCGGTATCGAAAGCGAAGCCCTTGTCGGTCAGATCGCTGAAGTCCAGCGCGAGGCGGCGCGGCAGCTCGGCCACGCTCGCAAGCCCGAGCACGCGCCCCGCCCCAGGTTTCAAGCCGACGATTTGTCCCTTCTCGAGCGAGACCTGCACGCGGCCCGTGGCCGCCGCCAAGGCGTCGCCGCTGGGAGCCCCGGCCCACGTCATGTCGAATTCCACGTGACCGGTCTTGGCCTGCAGCACCGGGGCGAAGCCGAGCTCCTTCAGGGTCTCGCCCACATCGGTGCTGGTGATCGTGCCTCGAATGCGGCTCGTGCCGCCATCCCTGCCGCGCCACTCGCCCGAGGCGTTGGCGCTCCACGTGGTGCTGGTGGCCGTCAATTGTGTGAGGCTGACGCCGTCGTCCAATTTCTGAAGCGTCGCCCGCACCTCGCCGAATCGCCGGTCATCCCAGGTGAGCTCCGCGGCATGGAATTCCATGGGCGGTATGCTGCCCGGGTCGATCGTTTGATCCGTGGAGGCGGATTGCTCGGCGCCGCCCGCAGGGTTGGCGGAGTCATCGGCGAATTTGAGACGCTCGAACTCGAGATCCCAAGGAGCGGACGGATCCTGCGCCGCCGGCAGGGAAATCGAGCCCACGACGTTCGGGCCGTCGGCTCGTATGCGCCAGCCGCCGTTGGCCGCCGAGATCGCGACGGACACATCCATGAACGACAACCCCAGATAATCGATCTTGTGCACCGCGAACGTCGCCTCGCGAAAATAGGCGGTCAATGGATGGGGATTCTTGGGGGCGGGGGCGCCTGCCGCGGAAGACGTGCCCAGAATCTTGAGCCAGCCGGCAAGATCCAGCTCACCGATGTCGCCCCCCACGTTGATCGCCTGGGCGTCGCTGAATGCCGGGTCGGCGCCCCCGAAGGCGACCGCCGCCCGGCCGAGATTCGGCCCGTTCGAGTCCAAATCGAGCATGACCGCGCCGCGCAGCACCGTCCCCAGATTCCCCCGAATCTCCGCCCCGCCGCTGGCCGGCCATTGCACCGCAACGCTGGTGGGCATCGCCGCCTCGGCAGGTTTCGTGAGCGGCGCGGGCAATTTGAGCTCCAGGCCCACGAGGCTCGAGCTGATGTACAACGAACGTTCGCGCGCCGGGTCGGGCGCCATGCGCAGCACGGCGCGATAGTCCGTCTGTCCGCCGATGACCATGCTCGGCGGCAGCGTCAGCGCGCTGCGCAGCGCCTCCCCCGACAGGGTGCCGCGAAAATCCAGATGGGTTCGGGTCGACTGCCGGTTGCGCGGTGCTCGCGCCGTCATCTGTAGCGCGCCGCCGAGCGCGCGCCCGTGGATATCCGCGCGCACCACCTGGGCTCCGTCGATGTCCGCGCCCCCGGTCAGCTCGGTCGCAAGCAGGCTCGAGCCCCTGCGATTCAACGACGCACCGTCCAGGTCGACGTGGACCAGCACGCGGCGCCGATCGAACTGCCGGAAGGGGAAGAACAAGTCGACGACGGTCTTCAGCGGACCTCGCGCCTCGATGCTCGAGAACGCATGTTCCGCCATCGCATCGAGCGGGGTGGCGGCGAGATAATGAATCCCGGCCGAGGCGTCGCCGTGTGCGGCGGCATGCACCTCGAGCTCGCCGCTGTTGAAGTCCGCGAACCGCGCCTCTCCGGCGTCCACCTTGAGCTCGGCGACATCGGCCGACAGAACCTTTACATCCATCCCTTGATTGCGGAACTCCGCTTGCGCGGCCAGGTTCTCGATCCGCGGCCAATCCTCGCGGTAATCCAAGGTCATGTGATCGACGCGCAAGCGGATCAGAAACAAGCCTCCCCCGTCGCGAAAGGGAAATTGCCGCACCGGGCCGTCGAAAATGGCTTCGGCGTGCGGGACTTGTCCGGCGACGAAAGCGCGGTTGAGCCACTCCGATGCCCCCGAAGACAGGAGCTCATGCGGAAGGTAGCGGCGCGCCTCGCCAGCGTTGCCGTTGTCGATGGCATCCGCCATCGTCAGGATCGGAGAGCTGCCGTCGGCCGGCTGACGCCAGGCGATCTTGCCGTGCAAGGTAGCATCGCGTGTGCGCAGCTCGAGATCGGAAGTCGCCACGAGGAGCTGGTTCGCATCACGCCGCCAATACAGCGAGGTCTTGA
>CAVVKU010000027.1:0-160690 GCA_963748995.1 uncultured Gammaproteobacteria bacterium
CGGGTCACGGCGGTTTCGCTCCGCGCACGGGAAACAGCGGCGCAGCGGAAGCCGGGCCATCCGGCGCCGCGCTGCGGAACACCAGAATCAGCAGGGCAACCGCCGTGAGCACGCCGACGGCGATGAAGCCGTCGATCACCGACTGCAGGGTCGCCGCCACCCGCACCACATTGCCCAGCACGAGCTGGCCGCGATGCAGAGCGCCGGGGGGGTCGATCCATCGCGTGGTGGCCGCGCCGTAGGCGCGCACGCGCTGCACGACGTCGGGATCGCCCACGCGAACATGCTGGCCGAGAAGGTTCGATGCCGCCTGCTCGCGCACGCGGGTGAGCGTCGAGATGAAGGCGGTGCCGATCTCGCCTCCCATGAGTCGAGCCGTTTGCAGCGCCGCCCCGAAGGTGAGGGCATCCTGCGGCCTCAAGTGCAGTATGCCGAAAAAGATCACGCCGGACAGCGCGAAGCTTTGCCCCACCGCCTGCAGGAGCTGCGAGGGCAGAAACTGCAGCGATCCCCAGCCGGGCGTGATGGTAAAGGCCACCATGAGGCAGGCGACGCTGATGAAGACGAAGCCGATCGATGCGACCAGCCGGGCATCCGTCCGTCGCAGCATCAATGCGGACAACGGGCACAGGATGAGCTGCGGTGCAGCGATCCAGACCAGGGTGTGACCGACCTCCAGGGCCCGAAAACCGCGCACGGAACCCAGGTAGAGCGGAATCAGGAAGGCCGTCGCAAGAATGGTCAGGCGCAGGAAGCCGATGAGCAAGAACTGGCTCGGCATCGGCGGCCCAAAGACCACCTTGAGATTGACCAGGGGCCGCGGCGTGTAGAACTCGTGCACGAAGAACGCGCCGAGCAGCAACACCCCCCCCGATAACAGGCCGCATACGAGGCCCGAATTCAGCCAGTCCAACCGGTTGCCCTGGTCGAGCGCCGCATAAATGAGCGCCAGTCCCGTCCCGCCGAACAGCAAACCGAACCGATCCAGGGGCGTCGGCACGGTCGGCCGGATGGGAATGCCCCGGTGAAGGCACAACGACATCATGAGAGCGAGCGGTACGTTCTGCCAGAAGATCCAATGCCAGGAAGCATGCTCGACGTACCATCCCTCGAGCGAGGCGGAAATGTTGAGTGAGAGCTCGAGGTTCAGTGCGTAGACCGCGATGCCGAAGGCCCAGTAACGCGGCGGCGTGTTCTGCAGAATGAACCCGAGCGTCAACGGGATGAAGCATCCCGAGGCGAGGCCGCCCAGAAACTGCATGGTGAGCAGCATCGGCAGCGTCGCCGAAAGCGGCGTCAACAAGGAAACCACCGCGAAGGCAATCGATGCGCCGATCAGCACCCGGCGCGGTCCGTAGGCGGTCCCCATCCAGATGGCAGGCAGCGTGATGAACATCTGTGCCGCGGTCTGGGCCGTGGTGATCCACGCGCCCTCGTCGAATCCGGCACCCACCGCGCCGCGGATGTCGGTCAGGCCGAAGCTCGATAAGCGGCCGTTCAGCGTCGAGATGAACGTGCCCATGAGCACCGCGAGCAGGCCGAGCCACGGAATGCGGGTCGCCGGCGCGGGCGCCGCGCTGACCGCCGGTGCCGGCGCCGGCGGGTCCATCAAAGCCGCTCCTTGCGGGCGTCGACCCGGGCCTCGACCGACATTCCCGGCACCAGCCGGTCGGTCAGGCCGGCCGCATCGTCGATGAGGATCTTGACCGCCACGCGCTGCACGATCTTGGTGAAGTTGCCGGTCGCGTTGTCGGGCGGCAGCAGCGCGAATTCCGCGCCCGAGGCGGGCGCGAAGGCCTCCACGTGGCCGTGCAGCGTGCGGCCGGGAAACGTATCGACGGTGATCTCGGCCTTCTGCCCCACCGCCATGTGCGTGAGCTGTGTCTCCTTGTAGTTGGCGATCACCCAGACCTTCGGAAGCGGTGTGAGCGTGGTGATCTGCGTGCCGACGCCCACCAGCTGGCCGGGCTTGACCTGCCGCAGCCCGAGCACTCCGTCCTGCGTGGCGGTGATGGTCGTATAGGTCAGATTCAGTTTCGCTATGCCGAGAGCCGCCTCGGCGGCCTGGCCCGTGGCGTCGCTTTGCGCGATTTGTGCGGCGAGCACGGCGAGTTGACGTTCGGCGGCGAGTGCCTGGGCGCGATTCTGAGCCAGCTGCGCCGCAAGCTGCGCGCGGGCAGTATCGAGTTTTTCGGTCGCCTCGATCGATGACGAGCCGGTCTCGAGCAGACGGCGCTGGCGCGCCACGTCGCGGCCGATTTTGTTGGACCGAGGCGCTCGTGGCGGCGACCAGGGCCCGCGCCGCCTCGACATTGGCGAGCTGAAGCTCGCGCTGGGCCTTCAGCGCCTGCGATTGCGCCGCCGCGGAAGCAATGCTCGCCTGCGCCTGGGCGACCGCCGCGCGGTAGTCATCGTCCACCAGCTGCGCGAGCACCTGACCCTTGTGCACCCGTTCATAGTCTTGAATGGGCAGCTCGCGCAGGTATCCGGCCACCTTCGAGGAGATCGGCGTGAGGTCGGACTGCAGATAGGCATCGTTGGTGCGCTGCCATCCCGCACCGCCCTCCCACCGGGTCCAATTCGTCGAAACAATCAGGATGATGCCGATGGCAACGATGAATACCAGGATGCGCCAGGTGAACTCGAACGCTTTGTTCCAATCGAGCTTGTCCATTTCCCGGCGCTCTCATTGTATTTTGCCCGGCGGTCGCGAGCCTAAGCGTCGTCGGTGCCGCAATACGACTCAGGATAGGGTTTCTGCTACCCTGCGATCAACCCCAGGATTACCGTGCCGAATCAATGAGCCGATCCGTTCCCGAACTATTGCCGCATTTTTTCGAGGCCCGCGACGGAGCCCGGCTCGCCTACCGGGAGCTGGGGGATGGGCGCCCGGTCGTGCTGGTACACGGCTTTTTCTCGACCGCCATGGTGAACTGGGTGCGTTACGGGCATGCGGAAAGTCTCGCCGCGCGCGGCTTTCGGGTGATCATGCCGGACCTGCGGGGCCATGGCGACAGTGCAAAGCCGCATGACCCCGCCGCCTACCCCCCGGACGTGCTGACCGATGACGGACTGGCGTTGATCGAGGCGCTCGAGCTCGCCGATTACGATCTCGGCGGATACTCCCTGGGCGCTCGCACCACGGTGCGCATGCTGGCGCGCGGGGCAACCCCGCGCCGCGCCATCGTCGCCGGCATGGGATTGGACGGCATCGTCGATTCAAAGGGGCGCGGCGAATTCTTCCGCCGCGTATTGAACAATCCGGGCACCTTCCAGCGCGCAAGCGCCGAGTGGATGGCCGAGGCATTCTTGAAGTCGGTCGGTGGTGATCCCATTGCGCTCCTGGCCGTGCTCGACTCGGCGGTCGATACGCCGCGGGAAGCCATCGGCCGCGTCGAGATCCCCGTGCTCGTGGCCGCGGGTGCCGACGATGAGGACAATGGGTCCGCCGCAGCTCTCGCGCAGGCCTTCGCTCGCGGCCGCCATGTCGAGCTGCCCGGCAATCACATGAGCACCGTGGCGAGGCCCGAGCTCGGCCTGGCGATGGCCGAGTTCTTGAGCTAGGGTCACGGAGCGATGGCACGATCTTTACGGCTCTTTACAATCGCTGCAAACGTGCCGCGTGACGCTATGATGTCGGCCGCATGACTCGCATCCTGCTCATCGATGACGATGCGGCCCTCACGTCGCTGCTTCGCGATTATCTCGAGAACGACGGCTTCTCGGTGCGCGTAGAGAACGCGGCGGCGCGCGGCATCGAGGCCGCGCTCTCCGGCGAGGTGAGCGTGGCGGTGGTGGATGTGATGATGCCGCAGCTCAACGGTCTCGAAGTGCTGCACAGGATCCGCGAGAAGAGCGAGCTGCCCGTCATCCTGCTGACGGCGCGTGGAGATGACATCGACCGGATCACCGGGCTCGAGCTCGGTGCGGACGATTACGTCGCCAAGCCGTGTACGCCGCGTGAGCTTGCGGCGCGAATCCGCGCGATTTTGCGGCGGGCTCGGATCGCGGCCGAGAGTTCCGCGGAGACGCCGGAGGCCATCGCCTCCGGCAAGCTTCGACTGTGGCCCGCCCGACGCAGCGCAGAATGGGCCGGCACCGCCCTGAAACTCACGAGCACGGAGTTCAGCCTGCTCGAGACGCTGGTGCGCCACGCCGGGCGTCCGGTCAGCAAGAATGAATTGTCGGAGCGCGCGCTCGGCCGCCCGCTCGAGCGCCATGACCGCAACATCGACGTGCACATCAGCAGCGTGCGCCGCAAACTCGGCACGCTCTCCGACGGCCGGCCGTTGATCCAGGCGGTGCATCGCATGGGTTACCAGCTGCTCGAGGATTGAATTTGGGGCGCCTGTTCTGGAAGTTCTTCGCGTTCATCGGCTTGGCGCAACTCGGCGGGATCATCGCGATCGGAACTCTGTTCTGGCTGACTCCGCCGCGCGATGATGGGGGTCCACGCCGCCGCCGCACGCCCCCCATCATGGATCGCCGCTTTCCCCCCCGATCGCGCCGACCATCGCCACCCTGCTCGCCAGCCTCGGTACGGCAGCACTGCTCGCCTGGTATGTCGCGAAACCGATCCGTGGGCTGCGGCAGGCGTTCGCCGCGGCGTCCGGAGGTCGGCTCGACCATCGCGTCGCTCCCTCGATGGGAACTCGGCAGGACGAACTGGCCGATCTCGGTCGGGAATTCGACCGCATGGCGGCTCAGCTGCAGGCGGCCATGGAGCGTCAACGCCGCCTGCTGCACGATGTGTCGCACGAAGTGCGCTCACCGTTGGCGAGGCTCCAGGCCGCCGTCGGATTGTTGCGCCAATCCCCGTCGCCGCGCGAGGCCACCATCGATCGAATCGAGGAGGAGATCGCGCGGATCGACCGGCTGATCGGCGAATTGTTGAGGCTGTCGAGGCTCGAAGCGGGCGAACACGCGGAGGATGTCCAGGACATCGACATGAAGGAGCTGGTCGGGCAGGTGGTATCGGATGCCCGCTTCGAATCGCACGCTGCGGGCCTCGAGATCGTGTGGAACGATACCGCCGACGCCATCGTTCGGGGCCGCCCGGAGATGCTTCACGTGGCGTTCGACAACCTCCTCCGAAATGCCGTCAAGTACGCCTCGAACGGCGGGACGCTCATCGTCGAGACCCGCACCGATGCAGCCGGCCCGCGATTTATTTTTCAGGTCATGGACCAGGGGCCCGGTGTGCGGGAGCAAGACCTGGACAAGCTCTTCACGCCCTTCTTCCGCGCGGACGGCGCCGCCTCCGCGGAAGGTTATGGCCTGGGCCTTGCGATCGCGAAACGCAGCGTCGAGGCGCACGGCGGATGGATTCGCGCGCAGAATCGTCCGACCGGCGGGCTCATGGTTGAAATCGCGCTGCCATTGGCGAGCGCGGCGCGCACGGCCTAGCTCGCGGCCTCGCGGCCGCGAGCTCCTCGGCCACCCGTGTCAGCGCGGCGGAGGCCCATCCCCACCGTGCATCGGGCCGTCCGCACCGTGCGGTCGATCTTCGCGCGGCCCTTCGGCGATGTGCGTGCGCTGCTCGGGCGTCAACAGGAGGTAGATCTCGTGGTCGGTTCGCGCACGCAGCAACGCGAGCTGACTTTCGGCGGCTCCCAGCGCCTGCGCCAGCGAACCCGCTTTCGTGGCGTCGTATTGGGCGGATTGGCTCATCTCCCGCAGCCCGTCGCGAGCCTTGTGCGCCGCCTTGGAGCGTTCGCGCATCTCCGGGGCAGCTGCGTGGATGATGCCGAACACCTTGTCGTCTTGATCCTCGCTCAAATGCAATCCCATCAGATACGGCGGCGGCCGATCCTCGGCGCCGAAGCCCGGACCCATGAGAGGCGGCCGTGGAGGTCCCCGCCACTCCGAACCGCACGCCCGCGAATCCCTGGCTCCATCCGGCGGTTGTGCCAGTGCACCGGCGCACAGAAGGCAGGCAACCGCGGCGGCCGCGCCCGACCGACCGATCAACACGTGAATGATGCTCATGAATACCCCACCATGAAAATGACCCGGAAAATGATAGATCGCCATGCGCCTCCGCGGGGGCTGCGGGTGGGTAAACTTCGGTAAATTAATGCCGGCCGACGCGTTCCCAGATCTTGAGCCTGACGGTTTCTTCCCCCTGGGCGCCGCTCCGGTTGGTGAAAATCAGGTGGCCGGCTTCCAACGAGACCTTCTGGGTGTAGGTCACGCCGATTTCGGCGGCAAGAAGCGACGAGGCCACATGGTGGGCGATCTCGGAAGTCGCCGCATCGAACTCCCACGTCCCGTCATAAGCGTAGTAGCTGTCAAACGCGGCAACTTTCAACGCCGCGAGCTCGGCGCCGTCTTGCATGGCGATTCGCTGGCTGGGCACTTCGAATCGCGCCCGATGTGGCGCGACGATGTCCACGCTCATCCACCCCGACCGATCGTAGATCAGCAGGCCGGTCGAACCCGCCTGATAAAACGGGTCGACGGTCGATCCGTGAGGCCCCGAATAGTCGATGCGCACCAGGCGCCATGCGCCGATCAAATCCTCGCGGGTCAGGCCGTTCGGCGTGCCGCTCGAGATGACCTTGGGCGGCTCCGCTACGGCGCCGTGAAGCGCAACGATCGAGAGCGCGCATGCCCATAGCGCGCAAGACAGGAACGCTGAAACGCGCGCTTTGCGCGCCGGATGGACATCATCCATTGCGCGGCAGCACCGACTTGATGAGCCGATCAACGTCCGCCAAGACATACGGCTTCGCAATGAACAAGCGCTTCGCGCCCGTGGACACCGCATGGGCCGCGGGCTCGTGGCCCGAGGTCATCAGCATAGGCACCTCGGGATGATGCTCGTGCAGCCACTTGGACAAGGCAATCCCGTCGCGATCCCCCCTCAGATTGATGTCCGAGAACACAACGTCCACGCGGGTGTGACTGGCGAAAACCATGACCGCTTCGTCGACGCTCGCGGCCTCGACCACCCGATAACCCGAATCGCGCAGGTATTCGGAGGTGGGCCATCGCAATGGGAATTCATCCTCCACCACGAGCACCACGGGTCGAACATCCGCCGAGTCCTCGACCGGCGTTTCGACAGGGTCCACCATCCCACATCCTCTCAGTTTCTCGACGCGCGGCGACGCTCCAGCATGATCCTGATCCTCGCCTCAACGTCCTTGGCCTCATAGGGCTTTTTGATCGGCCCCTCCTCGCAGAGATCGCGGGATTCCTGCGCAGCACCCCCGATTCCGGAAGTCAAGATAACATCGATGTCCGAATGTGTCTGTCGGATGCGGCGCGCCAGGGAGAACCCGTCCTCGTCGCCGGCAAGCTTCACATCCGCCAGTACGATTTCGATCCGCCGGCCGCTCTCCAAAACGGCCCATGCGTCTTGCGCGGCAACCCCCTCGATGACCCGATATCCGCAATCGCGCAGATGCTCCGCGATGACCATGCGAATCAACACGTCGGGCTCGAGCATCATGATGGTCTTTGCTTGATGATTTTCCATCTCGCCACCCTAGAGAGACCCGCGCGGCATGCCTACCGGCGCCAAGGAGGCGACCGTGCCGGCATTTGCCTACCCGGTGCGTGTAGAATTTACAAGTCTCAAAGATCCGGGGCGTGCGAATCCTTGGTCGAAGCGGCCCCCGCGCGATCGTGGCCATGGGCCGCTTCGCGCAAGATCTTCTCCGCCTGGGTGGCACCTTCCTCGGCGAGCAGCGGGCTGTACGCCGTGACCGTGTATCGAGTTACGATGCGATCGCCGCGCAGCGCGCCGCCGTTGACCGTGTGGTGATCCTCGGTCACGATCGCGATCCCGCAATGCCGGACTTCGAAGTCGAGTTCCTCGGTCGTCCTGTGCAGAGCAATGTTCTCGCGTTCACTCGTCGCGCGCAGCGACCCGAGGCCGCCGAGTACATCTCGGCGTCCGCAGCTGTCGCCGACCGCCACGGTGCCGCCCGCCTGGTACAACCAGGTCGCTGATTGCGGCAAACCGCCGCCGCCCACGACGCCGCCATACTTCTCGACGAGCCCGTCCTCGAGCGCGCTCTCGTGGACCGCGTTGGCGATCGAGTAGCCCACCGTGTGCACAATGGCCATGACGCGCTCGTGCCCGGGGACCGGCGTGAACATCACCTCGAACGATTCGCCGTTGGTCTCATAATTTCCATCCCCTGCGGCCGACCCGACGCTCGACGCGGCCATCACATTGACGAAGCGGCCGTTCGCAACCGGCTGCGTCTTGCCGGTCTCGTCCCGATAGCTCAGGTTTTCGCTCCATTCGTTGTGGTCGCGCAGATTCTTGGACCTCAGCACCGTTCTCACTTCGTCGGCAGACATGCCGAGCCTCACCCCCGATATATCGACCATGCCTGATGAGAAGCGGCTGACGACGGGTGGCGGCGCCGGAACGGCCGGCGCCGCGGGCGCGGCGGTTGGGGGCGCAGGCGATGGCTGCACCGGCGACGGGGACGGAGGCATCGCCGCGGCCGTCGTCGGAGGGGGCGCCGAATGCGTGGGCACCGTGTAACCGGCAGTGACCAGCATTCCTTGCTGTTCGGCCTTATCGCAGCGATAGAGGGAGACCGCGCTGCTCTTGATGCCCGTCATCCCGTCGGGGCGGGAAATCGGCTCCCCCACCACGCCGTTGGGCTCGCGCCGGTGGCTCTTCGGATCCATCAGACAGTAGTACCGATGAATATTGGGCGGCGATCCCACCTCGAAATGCCCTCGGATGATTTCTTGATCACCTTCCCGGAGTGATTGCTTGATGGAGGAAAAAAGGCCGTCCTGGGGGAGAGTTTTGGGCTCGCCGGCGTCCGCACCGCCGGGGCGTTCGCCACCGCAGTGCCCTGCGGCGCGGGAGCATCCGCTCGCGACTCCCACGTTGCGCCCACCAGCAGCAACAGCCCCGCCACCCACGCCTGCGCGGCGCCGCATCGAACTCGTCGCGATGTTTCCAAGGTTCTCCCCTCAAGCGCGGTTTGATGAATTATTGGTCCCGGATTCCAGAGGTTAGCTCAATGGCTGCGAATGATCCACACCGCCGCGGCGATCACGCAAGCGGCCGACCCCCGGATCCAAGTCACGTGCTCATGGAGCACGAAGGCGCCGAGGAGGGTGCCGAATACGATCGATGTCTCGCGAACCGCTGCGACCGACGCGATCGGCGCGCGCGTCATCGCCCACAGAGCGAGCACATAGGAGGCGAGCGAGAACGCGCCGCAAAGCATTCCGATGGGCATGCCCGCACGCACCTTCGCCCAGTCATCCCGCCGATGCGCGATCGCCGCCCACAGGAACCACGGTACGCCGATGAGCGCGAACAGCCAGAAGCCATAGGCGACGGCGTGACCGGACCGCCGGGACCCGACCCCGTCGACCATCGTGTACGCCGCGATCAACACCGCATTGAAGAGCGCGAGGCCGGTCGCGGCGGACGGCTGCCGTCTCGAGCGGCCTTCGAACACCAGGGAGATCAGAGCGCAGGACAAGAGCGCGATCCCGAGCCACACCGCGGCGGAAAGCCGCTCGCCGAGAAATGCGCTGCTCGCGGCGGCGACCAGAAGCGGCGCAGTCCCGCGCATCAATGGATACGCATGGCTCAAGTCGCCCACCCGATATGCCGTGGCGAGCACGATCCCGTAGAGGAGCTCGAGGACGGTGGAGACCGCCAGAAACGGCCAGCTGGCGGCGTCGGGCGCAGGCAGAAACGGCAGCAGCGCCGCTGCGATCAGCCCGGAGCTCGTGTACAGGATGGCCGTCGCAACATGCTTGTCCGGCCGTGCCTTCACCAGCATGTTCCAACTCGCGTGCAGCAGCGCGCCGAGCAGCACGGCTGCCAGTACCTGCACGCTCAAGGCGCGCTCCGCCCGATGTACCATAACCTGCTGCGCAGCCCGCCAGCACGAAGCCTGCGATTCTTCATGGTCAAAAACCCGCGGGGGCCGTAAAATAAGCACATGGAAAAGGATCTATTACCGTGGATATTGGGCGGTGCGCTGATCGCGACCGGCGCGATCGCCGCGGTGATCGAATTTGGTCATCACCCGAGCATCACGCGCTCCTCGCCCGCGTCCGCCGGATCGCCAGCGGCGCAAGGCGTCGTCGCTGCATCCACCGGCACGACCCCCGCCGCCATCACCGCGGCCCCGGCCGTCGCGCCCCGAGCGATGCCCGCGAGCGCTTCGACCTCCACGCCGCCCGCGACGCCCGGCGCCGCCCCAGGCGTCACGATCGCAGGCGCTGCGGCCGATGCATCCCGCGATCTGCCGGCGGGCGAAGTGTGGCAGTGCATCGTCAACGGACAGAAAGTGTTCTCCGACAAACGCTGCGGAAACGGTGCGTCGATCCGACAGATCGGCGATCTCAATGTGATGGATACACCCGCCGCCCAGCCGTTGCCCTACGGAGTCTATCGGTCGGGATATGCCGGCGCCCCGTATCCTTCGGCACCGTATCCCGATGATCAGGACGATACGGGCAACGCGGCCGCAGACGTGTATGCCGGGCCGGCGTTCATCGTTGCGCGGGAGCGGGCGCGCCGCGAGCATTTGAGCCGCCAGGACAATCACGTTCGCCCGCCGCCGAACCGCGGCGCCTCAGGGTCGCGCACTCCGCACTAGGCCGGGTGCACGGCGGCCAGCCTTAGTTCCAATCGTTCGAATTGTTCGATCCTCTATCCGACAGCAAGCCGGCCAACAGCCCTCCGACGATGGCGCCGCCGACCTGCAACGCAACGTCGCGTCCCGCGCCGCCGGAACCTTCTCCGCCCTCGGCGTCCTGATCTTGTTCGATGCGCGATACCACCCAGTCGAATTTGCCGCTGGTGACCGCCGCGCGACAGTACCGACACTCGCCGATTTGATTGAGCGCGATGGGCGCTCCGCAGCCCGGGCAGGTGTTCTCCAAGGTGCCGGGCTTTTCCGTCGTCGCGACGCCCACCGATCGCTGGAATGTCCAGTCCTCGGTGAATGGGCGCAGCGTGCGGTCGCCGAATACGATCCGATTGTCCTTGTCCACTTCGAAGTCCGCGGCGGACGCGCTCACCCGGACCGTGAGATCATCGAACACCCGCCCGTGCACGATCTGCACGGGATCGATACGTTGCACCGAGAGGTTCTCCATTACGTTGCGCCGGCCTTCGGCGGCCAGCGTCTCCAACTGCGCGCTCCAGGTGAAGTAGGCGCCAGGGCTCAGAAAGGCACGTCCCGCGTCGAGGTTTTGGCGGCACCACGCATCCTGCAGCGCGAGGAATGCGGTTTTCACGCGAGCTTGGAACGCATCGAGCGAGAAGCCGGGGTCCGTGGTGCGCAGGCTCGCCACGCCCTCATCGAGCGTCGCCGCCGCGACCGCCAGGGACGATCCCGGCGCATAGCCGATGAACGGCGCGCCCTGCACGTCCGTGACCACCCAATCCACCGAGCCGTTCGTGACACCGGCGCGACAGTGCGCGCAGCTTCCATCGAGATTCAAGCGCAGCTCCGCGCCGCACGCCGGACAGCGCGAAGCGATCACTCCGCCATTTTCCGGCGTGCGCGCCTCCGCGCTGCGCGTGAACGTCCAACGCTCTCCGTGCCGTTGGTCGCTGCCCTCATCGGAGAGGACATGGTTCGACTCGTCCAGCATCCGGGCGCGGTAGACGAGATCGAAGTGGATGTCGATGCGCTCGCCCGATTCATCGCAGGCCGCGCTGTCCACATGCACGGCGCGCACATTCAGACTCTCGAGCAGCGCGTGCTGGTGCAGCGACTTCGCCTGCGCGATACCGCTCGAGACCGCGGCGAAGACGCGGTCTCCGAGGTACGGCCGAATGGCCGCCGCATCGTTCCGCTGGATGCCGCGCTTCACCAGGAAGAAGGTCATCTCGGCGCGCTGCAGGAAGACTTCGAGCTCGAATCCGGGATCCCGCGCGCGGATCTCGTCGGTGACGGCGCGAACGTTGAGCGCGGCCGCGCCATAGAGTCCCGCTGCGCCGCCTCCGCGCTGCGCCGCGCCGCCCTCGAGCGCCGTTCCGAGCGCGGCCAGCGCCGCCGGAATGGAGGCCGCCTGCATCGCTTGCGTCGCAGCGAGGGTTCCCGCGGATGGGCGGCGCGAGGAGCGGCGGATGAAGAAATAAACGATGACCGCGACGACGAGGAGCCCGATCAAGCCGTCGGCCGAGCCGCCGCCCGATCCGAAGTGAGCCGGCGAGTGGCTGCCGCTCGAAAACTGGCCGGATGAGCCCGCGTGGCTGCCTCCGCCCGCGCGCCCATACGCAGCGCCGGCGGCACCCCACGCCGCGGCGGCCGCCCACCGCCTCATGGCGCGAGCGCCGCTCCGCAATTACCGCAGAATTTGGCCCCGGGGCTCGCGGCCGCTCCGCACTGAGTACAGTGGCCGGCTTTGGGCGGGGCGATGGCGGTTCCGCAACTCGAACAGAATTTGGCGTTCGGGGCGTTGGGGGCGTGACAGTTGCCGCAAACCACCGTCGCGCCGGACGGTGCCGCGCCGGAAGGCGCAGGGCCGGTGGGCGCCCCGCCTCCGCCGAATCCCGGCTGAGCGCCGGGAGGCGTCATGCCCACACCACCCACGACCCCTCCCAGCCCCAGGCCCACTCCAAGCAAGGCTGCACCGTTGCCGCCGCCGCCCGCCGCCGCCCCCTCGCCGATGCCTTTCAACGCAGCACCGACGCCGTACTCCCGGAAGCCGCCGGCAAGCCGGGTGTAGGCGCTGTCCTTGCGCAGGCCTTTGAGGGTCTTCTCATCCTCGGGCGAAAGGCTGATCGTGACGTTTCCGAGGCGGGTGATCTTCACGCCATAAGGCGTCAGCGCCGCCTGGACATCGGCGAGCAACGCGGATTCGATCTCAGCGGTGCGTCCGGCAATGCCGAGCACCGGCCATTTCTCAGCGGTCAATTTGCGTACCACACCGGTGCGCAGGGCCTTCAATATCTGCTCCCGGGTCCAGTCGGTGACCAGATCGTTGGACACCTGGCGCGTGCCGACCAGGGTGAGGATCAAGGTCGCAGGGTCGATCACCGACAGGGCGTATTCGCCGAAGACGCGCAAGCCGACCGCCAACCCGGTCTCGGGATCTTCGATGTTGTCGATCGGTCCGCCGAAGGGAAGATTGACGAACTCACGTGTCGAAACGAAGTACAGCTCCGCCCGATACATGTTGCCGCCGCTCGCCCAGTCGACGATATCACCCAGAAAAGGGATCAACGCGCCGTCCAAGGTGGAGCGCCCCTGCGGCAATGTGCCGGCAACCTTGCCTTCCTTGATGAAGAGCGCAGTCTCGTCCGGCTGCACCGTCACTTGAGTGAGCTTGCGGATGGTGAGATCCGGCCATTTGTACAGGATGTCTCCCTTCGCTTCATCCGGCCGAGCGATGAACTGGCGATTCAAATCGCCCTTCCCGAATAGACTCACGATGCAACCCTCCCTTGGACGCTTTCTCAAACACCGAATATAAGCCTAAATGCGCCCGCCGGCATGGACGAAACGCGCGGTGCGGGTGCCTCGCGCGCCATCGAGTGCTTGAAACATGTTAGAAGGGGCGTCCCTGGAGCAGAACATCGACCAAGGCTTATCGAATGACTGAACGATCCGTCCCCCTCCCGTCCCTCCACTCCCGCGCCGCCCGGCTCGCCAGAACTGTGACGGCTCTGGCGGCCGTGGCGATGGGCCTCGTACAACAGGCCGCCGCCGCCCCGCAGTCGGCGCCCTCGCCCGAGGCGCCCAGTACGCCTGCGGCCGCGCCGCATGCGCCGGGCGTCCCGTCTCAATACGCAGCGCTCGCCGCCAAGCTCCAGAAGCACTTCCCGGGATATCCGATCGACAGCATCCGGCCGAGCGGCGTCGACGGGATCGTCGAGGTTCTCGTCGGCGGAAATAGGATCATCTACAGCGACACCGTCGGGGACCACTTTTTCAACGGCCATTTGTTCGATCTGGAGGGACAGCGGGACCTGACCGACGAGCGTCTGGAGGAAGTGACGCGCATCGATGTCAGGCAGCTGCCGCTCGCGGACGCATTCGACGTGGTCCACGGCAACGGCAAGCGGCAGGTGTACCTTTTCGAAGACCCGGACTGCCCCTATTGCCGCAAGCTCGAGGAGCAACTTCCCAAGGTGAACGACGTGACTTTCCACGTCTTCCTCTTTCCGCTCACCTCACTTCATCCTCACGCCTACGAACATGCGCTTGGAATCTGGTGCTCGACGGACCGTCCGAAAGCATGGGCGGACAAAATGCTCAAGGGCGTCGATCCGCGGCCGGCCAAGTGCGACAATCCGCTGGATCGCAACGTGGCCTTGGGCGACAAGCTTCACATCGATGGCACGCCCACGCTCATCCTCGCCAACGGACGCCCGCATTCCGGCACCGTGACGGCACAGGAGCTCGAGCAGTTGCTCGCAACCGTCCCGGCGCACTGACGCGCCTCAAGCTCAAGGGATCAGCACGACCTTGCCGAGCGCCCCGGGCGACGCGATGCGGCGATGAGCCTCCGCGGCCTGCGCCAGCGGCAGCTCCAAGCCGACCACCGGATCGAGAAAGCCCTTCTCGAGACCCGCGCGGATGGCCCAGCCGATTTTTTGCAGCCCCTCCGCGGGTACGTTCCAGAGCGTCATGGCCAAGATCGACGCGTCCCGCGCCATCAGATCGCGCGGCGTGATGGTGGCATCGCCCCGGCTGCCGATCACCACCACCCGGCCCCCGCTCGCCAGCATCCGAAGGTCGTGACCGAGATTGACGTTGGCGAGCACCTCGAGTATCGCATTGGCACCGCGCCCCTGTGTCAGCTCCACGATCTTGGCCTGATACTCCGGTGCATGATGGTTGACCGCGTGATGTGCGCCCTGCTGCTTGATCAACTCCACTCCCCGGTCCGTTCCGGCCGTCCCGATGACGATCAGCCCGGCGGCGCGTGCAAACTGCAGCGCCGCGATGCCGACGCCGCCGCTCGCTCCGTGCACCAGGAGGGTCTCGCCCGGCGCGATCCGCGCGAGCTGGAACAGTGCTCGATACGCCGTCGCATAGGGCACGAAAAGGGCGGCTCCCTGCGCAAAGCTGATCGAGCTCGGCAGCGACTGCACCCGGATTCGCTCGCACAGAGCGAACTCTGCATAGGAGCCGCTGAGCGTGCCCATCGCAAAGACGCGCTCGCCCGGGGCAAGATCGGCGACCCCTTTGCCCACGGCCTCGACAGTGCCGGCGGCATCGGACCCCGGCGTGTACGGCAGCGTCGGATTGCGCGCCCCGTAAGACCCTGCGCGCGCATAAGTCTCGTACGGGTTGACCCCGGCGGCTTTGACGCGGATCAACACCTCACCCGGGCCTGGCTCCGGCAGCTCGGCCTCCTCGATCGCGAGCACTTCCGGGCCGCCATAGGCATGAACGCGAATTCGTTTCACGGTGGTTTCTCCAGATTCGTTTCTCCCTAGGATACTATCTCCACATGAACGTGACCGACGCCATCCGCAGCCGCATGAGTTGTCGTGCTTTTCTCGACACGCCGGTGACCCTGGATACCCTTCGGGACATTTTGGAAGTGGCCAAACAGGCGCCGTCGGGCGGCAACCTGCAGCCCTGGCAGGTCCACGTGCTCGCCGGCCGGCCGTTGCGCGAGTTCGTGGCGCTGATCCGCTCCAAATTGCCCACCCTGCCGCAGGGCGAGGGCACCGAGTACCCCGTCTACCCGCCGAACCTGAAAGAACCCTACCGCTCGCGGCGATTCCAGTGCGGCGAGGATCTGTATGCGAGCATCGCGATCAAGCGCGAGGAAAAGCCGCGCCGGCTTGCGCAATTTGCGCGCAATTACGAATTTTTCGGAGCGCCGGCGGCCATGTTTTTCGTCATCGACCGCATCATGGGTGCGGATCAATGGGCGGATGTCGGCATGTTCATGCAGAACGTCATGCTGCTGGCGAGGGAGCGCGGCCTGCACACCTGTCCGCAGGAGGCTTGGGCCTCATGGCACCGCAGCGTGACGGAGTTTCTTGGCCTGCCACCGGAGCACATGCTCTTCTGCGGGTTGGCCATCGGCTATCGGGACGAGTCCGCTCCGATCAATGCGCTGCGGACGGCTCGCGCGCCGCTCGAGGAGTTCGCGACGTTCCATGTCTGAGGAGAGACGCGATGACCTTACCCCGACATCTCGATCAGCCCTCGACTCCCGATAGTCCTGCGGTCCGACCGCCCGCCGCCCGCGGCTTCGCCGCCAGCTTCGGCCTCGATCCGAGAGTGGCGCTCCTTACCGTGCTGATCGATCTCATGGCGAACAGCGCGACCATCGTCAGCGCGGGGCTCCTGTATGAAGTCGAACTCGGTGCCGCGGTCGTACTGACGTTCATCGCCTATAAGGCGCAACGGGCGTGGTATGGCGACGATCGCGATTCAGCACTCATCAAGGCGCTGGTCGTTGGGCTGCTGACCGCCATTCCCGTTCCCATCGCCCCCTTGTTCGCGCTTCCCGGAGGCGCCATCGGCTTGCTGCGGCTGCTGCGGAGCAAGCACGCCTGACCGATCAGGCCGAACCTTTGACGAAGGGAAAGATGCGCACCCGCCTCCCGCTCGCGGCGAATATCGCATTCGCGACCGCGGGGCCGATGGGAGCGACTCCCGGCTCTCCGACTCCCGTCGGCGCTTCGGTCGACGGCACGATGTGCACTTCCACCTTCGGCATCTCGTTCATTCGCAACACGCGGTAGTTGTTGAAGTTGGACTGCTCCACGCGGCCGTCCTTGAGCGTGATGGCGCCGTACAGCGCCGCGCTGAGACCGAATCCGATGCCGCCTTCCATTTGCGCCGCGATGACATCGGGATTGATGGGCGTGCCGCAGTCCACGGCGCACACCACGCGATCGACCTTCACCGCGCCTTTGTCATCGATGCTTACTTCCGCGACCTGGGCGACGAAGGTCTTGAAGGCTTCCGCCACTGCGATCCCGCGGCCCCTGCCCTTCGGCAGCGGAGCGCCATTCCAGCCGGCCTTCTCCGCCGCAAGTTCCAGCACCCGCTTCATGCGCGGTTGGTCGACGAGCAGCTTGCGTCTCAGCTCGAACGGATCCTGGCCGGCCTCGTGGGCGACCTCGTCGATGAAGGCCTCGACCGCAAACGTGGTGTGCGAGGAGCCGACGACCCGCCACCACAGCACCGGCACGCCGACCTCGGTGGTCGACAGATCGACCGCAATGTTCGGGATCTTGTAGGCGATATTCGCGGCGCCCTCGACGGAGGTGGGGTCGATGCCATCTTTCATCATCGCCGCGAACGGAGTGCCGGCTCATGATGGACTGGCCGACGATGACGTGCCTCCAACTGCTGAGCTCGCCTTGCGCGCTCAGCCCCGCCTCGAGCTTGTGGAAGAACATGGGTCGATACAGACCCCCGCCGATGTCGTCTTCGCGCGTCCACTGCAGTTTGATCGGCGTACCGTCCGCACCGTGCGCCTTCGCGATCGAGACCGCCTCGACGATGAAATCGGACCACGCGTTGGCGCGCCGGCCGAAGCTGCCGCCCGCATAGAGCGTGTGAATGATGACCTGCTCGGGCGTGAGGCCGCAGGTCTTTGCGGCGTTCGATTGGTCGATGGTTTGGAACTGGTCTCCCGCCCAGATTTCGCAGCTGTCCGCGGTGAGCTTGACCACCGCATCGAGGGGCTCCATGGGGGCATGCGCCAGGTAGGGAAACTCGTAACCGGCGGAGATCGTGCGCGCCGCGCCGCGCAGGGCGGCGGCGGCATCGCCCTGCTTGCGCGCCGAGCGTGCGGGCTGCTCGGCGAGGCGCCGATAGTCTTCCATCAGCTCGGCCGAGCTGCGCTTCTCGGCACGGCTCTCGTCCCAGCTCACCACGAGAGCGTCGCGGCCGCGCTTGGCGGCCCAAAAACTGTTGGCGATCACGGCGATTCCGCGCGGCACTTGCACGATTTTGACCACCCCGGGGACCGCGGAGGCGGCCGTCCCGTCGAAGCCCTGCACCGTCGCCCCGAACCGCGGCGCACGCCGGAGCAAAGCCACGAGCATGCCGGGGAATGCGGTGTCCAACGTGAATTGCGCACTGCCGTCGCACTTGGCCGGAACGTCCACCCGCGGCACAGGTTGCCCGATCAACTTGAAATCCCGCGGGTCCTTGAGCACGACCTTGTCGGGAACGGCCATGGAACGGGCCGCGGGAACCAAGGATGCGAACGTCGCACGCCGCTGCGTGGCGGCGTGGATGATCACTCCCTTGTCGACGACGAGCTCCGCGGGCGCGATGTTCCACTGCTTGGCAGCGGCGGCCACGAGCACGGCGCGCGCCTTGGCGCCGGCTTCGCGAAGCTGCAGCCAGGAATTGGCCATTGCCGAGCTTCCGCCCGTGCCCTGCATCGTGCCGAACGCCAGGTTGGCATAGCGCTTGGCATCGGCCGGCGCGCTTTCCACCCGCACGCGCTCCCAATCGGCGTCGAGCTCCTCGGCGACGATGGTGGCAAGGCCGGTATAGGCGCCCTGCCCCATTTCCACATGCTTGGCGATCACGGTGACACTGCCGTCGGTGCCGACCCGCAGAAACGCGTTCGGAACGAAGGCGGCCGTTTCCGCCGCGCCGCCGGCCAGCGCCAGCGAGCGCCTCGATGAGGCCGTCCATTCGAATCCGATGGTGAGCGCTGCGGACGATGCGGCACCGGCCTTCTTGAGAAAAGCGCGACGGCCACGCCGGAAATCGGATGATCGGGTCGCCATGGTCATGCCTGCAGTGTTCGGGCGGCTTCGTGGATCGCAGCGCGTATCCGGGAATACGTCGCGCAACGGCAGATGTTGCCGCTCATCGCCGCGTCGATATCGGCATCGGTGGGAGCCGGGCTCTTCGAGAGCAGCGCCGTCGCCGACATGATCTGACCGGATTGGCAGTAGCCGCACTGCGGCACCTGCAGCTTGATCCACGCCGCTTGCACCGCCTTCCCCGGGGCGCCTTGCAATCCTTCGATGGTGGTCACCTGGCGGTTGGCCACCGAGGCGAGGGGCATGACGCAGGAGCGAATCGCGACGCCGTCGAGATGGACGGTACATGCCCCGCACATCGCGACGCCGCAGCCGAATTTCGTGCCCGGCAGCCCCGCCACCTCCCTCACCGCCCAGAGCAGGGGCATGTCCGGATCGGCATCGAGGGTCGTGCTTTTTCCATTGAGCGTGAAGGTCGTCGGCATAGGGTTACCTGTCAATCGTGACGGCGATGGGCTAAAGCGTAAGGGCTCGAGGCCGCCGGGGCAATCGATCCCGACTACAAGGCCCGTGCCAATGCGTCGAAGAACACGGCCTGCTCATCATAGACCGTGTCGGGCATCTCCGCCTTCTCCCAGGTCGACCATTGGACCAGAATCAGCCCCCGGGCGGGATCGATCGCGATGCTCTGGCCATAGATGCCTTCGGCCCAGAAAGTGTGCTTTGCGGTTTCCGTCACCCGTTCGTGCTTCGGGGGCGAGGTGGCATCGAGAAACCACCACTGATACCCGTACTGGCCGTCCGGAGCCGAGGGTGTCACGGAGCCCACCGCCCTGGTCCAAGTCGTGGAATCGCGGATCCAATCCGGCGGCAGCAAACGCTGCCCGCTCGGCAGCCGTCCATCCCGAGACACGAACAGCGCAAACCGACCCCAGTCTCGAAGCGTCGCATTGAATCCGTGCCCACCCATGTCCACCCGGCCGGGGACCAGCGCCTCCCAGACGCCGTCGGATTCCATCGCGAAGCGGCCCCAGATACGGGTTTGCAGATATTTCGCGATCGGCATGCCCGTCGCCTGCTCCAACACCCGCCCCGCGAGCCATGCACCGCCGGTGTTGTAGGACCAGCGCTCACCGGGCGCCACGCCGGGCGAGCGCTTGACCGAGCGGATGAGCCCGAAGACGCAATCATACGGCTGCGGGTCAGCCTCACAGCGCGTCAAACGGGCGAAATCGGAATCGGGGTCTGCGTAATTCTCGTTCCACGCGACCCCCGAGGTGTGTTGCAGGAGCTCGCGCAGGGTCACGTCGCGCCAGGCGCTCTCGCGAAGCTCCGGAAGGTAGTCGATGATCGGATCGTTCACCGATTTGATCGCGCCCTCCGCGACGGCCACGCCGATCAGGATGGACACCACGGACTTCGCGACCGAACGGGACGTCCACAAGGTCTTGTCGGTGTTGCCTTTCCCGTAATACTCGAACGCGACGGCTCCATCCTTCAACACCAACAAGCCGGTCACCGATTGACGCCGGAGGTAATCCTCCAGGCCATATCGGCGCCCATCGATGCGGTACTCGATCGGAGGCAGCGCGCGTCGTGAGCGCGGCAGCGGATAGGCGCGCCCCGCGCCGACGTGAAAGGCATCTGCGCCATACATGCGGAAAGTGTTGCGGAAGCCGATGACCCGCTCCGGCTGGGTCCAGGTGAGCATGTCTTTCGGATCGGGAATACGGGCGTCATAGGGCCGGGGACAGGAGTTCAGCCCCCAGGTCGTGCAGTCTGGTGACGCCGCCTCGCCGGCATCGACCCGCGCGAACGCCAGGATCATGATCACGCTGCACCCGGCCGCCGCCCGCTTTCTGATGTTCGCCATGGGGTTTAGTATCGGCGAAAACCCGGCGCACCGACAGACGCCGACATCCTACGAGGAGAGACGGCATGGTCGACTGGAGAATCTACGCGCTCGGCTCCGCGCTGTTCGCCGCGCTGACGGCGATCCTGGCCAAGGTCGGCGTGGTGAATGTCGACTCCAATCTCGCCACGTTCGTTCGGACGGTCGTGATTCTCGCGCTCTGTGCGCTGGCGGTAACCATCCGCGGCGGTTGGGCCTGGGGGGCGCTGTCGCCCCGGTCGATCAAAATGCTGTCGTTGTCGGGAATCGCCACGGGGTGCTCGTGGCTCTGCTATTTCAAAGCGCTTCAGGCCGGCCCCGCCTCGCGCGTCGCCCCCATCGACAAGCTGAGCGTGGTGTTCGTGGTGCTGCTCGCCGTCCTGTTTCTGCGCGAACCGCTGACGCTGAAGGTGGGTATCGGCGCCATGCTGATCACGGCGGGCGCGGTGCTCATGGCGATTTGACCCCTGCTTTGTAAGCGGCGCACTGCGTCAGGTTAAAAATTCGTACAGGTCACGAGTCTCCAATAAAGGCACTGTCCCCAAAATGCACATCAAGCCAACTTGCTTTCGCACCGCCCTCGGGGGCGGCCTCCTGTCGCTGGGGCTGACGTTCACCACGGCCGCCCCGGCCTATGCGGATGCACCGCCCGTCGCACCATCCGCCGCCACGCCATCCGCAGCCGAGCCGCTCTACCGCACGACCCAAAGCGTGCTGCTCGGTTCGCCCGACCGTTGGGATTACCTGACGTGGGACTCGGAGTCGCACCGGGTGTTCGCGGCCCATGAATCGACCGTGACGGTCGTGGATGCGGATCGGCTGACCGTAGTCGGCCAGATTCCCGTTGCGGGAGCGAATGGCATTGCCCTGGTAGCGTCGCTGCACAAAGGGTATGCCGGGAGTTCGCAGGCGCATTCGATCGTCGTGTTCGATCTCGCATCGCTGAGCGTCCGCAAGCAGATTCCCGCGGCGGAGGATACGGATGGCGTGATTTACGATCCCGCCAGCGGGCGCGTCTTCGTGATGCATGGGGACCCGAAATTGGTGACGGCGATCGACGCGCGAACCGATACCGTCGCGGGACGCATCGAGCTCGGCGGCAAGCCGGAGTTCGCAGCCGTGGACGGCGCGGGAAAGCTGTACGTCAACATCGTGGATCAGGGCGCCGTACAACGAGTCGACACACGCTCGCTGCGGGTGGATGCGACCTGGCCGCTGCCCGGATGCGAGCGCCCGCATGGGATCGCGATCGATTCACGTTCGGGCCGGCTGTTTTCCGGATGCGTCAATCAGCGGTTGCTGGTGCTCGATCTGCACGACGGGCGCGTCGTCGCCCAGTTGCCGATCGGTGGCGGGAGCGATGCGCTCGGCTACGATCCGAAGCGCCGCTGGGCGCTGAGCTCGAACGGATCGGGAACGCTCTCCGTGATTCGCGAGACGGGCCCCGATCGATACGTGGCGATGCCGGAGGTGCCGACGCAGCCCTCGGCCCGCACCATGACCCTCGATCCTGATACCGGCAGGGTCTATCTGCTGGCGGCGGAGCGCATCGAGAAGGACCCGGGCGCGGCCGACCCGCGCAAGCGCTACGGCATCCGGCCCGGCTCGCTGCGACTGCTCGTGGAGCAGCCCCCGGATGCCGGCGCTCCGATCGCCGCCAACGGTCGATGATCCCCGCCCGGCGCTGATCGCGCCGGCGCAAATCGCACGCTTACCGCGAGCCCCGGCGCCGCGTCGCCGAACACGAGCGCCGCGTGATGGAGCTCGGCGATCGCCGCAACCAGGGCGAGACCCAGTCCGTGCCCCGTGCTAGATCTGCTGTTGGATACACGGTAGAACCGCCGCGTCACCTTGGGGTATTCCTCGCGCGGTATTCCCTCGCCGTTGTCGCGCACCGACACGGTCGCCTGATCGCCCTGCTGCTCGACCGCGATTCGGATCGTCGATCCGCTCGGGGTGTGGCGTATCGCATTCTCGATCAGGTTGCTGAACAGCTGAGTCAGCAGCTCGGCATCGCCCCGAACGCGCGCACCCGGGTGGACCTTGCATTCGAGCGCATGCCGATGATCCTCGGCCACCGGCCGGTACATGTCGAACATCCTTTGCGCGATATCGCACAGCGACACATCGGAAAAGGCGCTGACCCGCGTGCCGGCCTGCACCTGGGAAATGCGCAGCAGCGCCGAGAACATCGCGAGCAATTGATCCGTGTCCTCGAGGGCCCGCGACACGGCGGCGGCGTACTCCCCCGCCGTGGTCGAGCTCGCGCGGGCGGCCTCCAAGCGGTTGCGCAAGCGGGTCAATGGCGACCTCAGATCGTGCGCCACGTCGCCGGAGACCTGCTGCAGATTTTCGAGCAGCAGGGCGATGCGGTCCAGCATGTCGTTGATCGCGCCGGCCAGGCGGTCCCATTCGTCGCCGCGACCGCGCAGCGCGATGCGCTCCGAAAGCTGTCCGCCCATGATGCTCTCGCAGGTCCTCGCGATGTCATCGACACGCTGCATGAAACGGGTTCCGAGAAACCATCCGGCCACGGCCGCAATGATCGCGGCGCCCGCGGCGACCCAGGCGAAGGCATTCAGGATGCGCACACGGGTCAGCGACACGACGCGCCAATCGCGACCCGCAAAGACGTAGAGGTCCGGGCCCAGAACCGCACCGCGGCCCCTGACATCGAAGCTCGGGCCGCCATGGGCGGTTGCCGGACCGAGCAGACCGGACGCAGCGGGAGCGACCTTGAGATCAAACACCCCGACCCGTGGGGCAATCGGCGCCATGTTGCCGGCGAGCCGCTCGCCTTGGCCGTTCTGTATCAGAAGAAAGGATTGGCCGGGCTGGACGACGGAAGCGGATGGCGCAGTCAGCCTTTGCCGGACGACTTCGATCGCTTCCGAGACTCCCTCGGCGCGATAGCCGTTGGCGATCATGGCGATGTCCGCATCGTTGGAGGATTGCAGGGCGCCGCGCTGACTGCTCTCCACGATCCACATCACGGTGACGATCAGCGCACCGGTCAGGGCCAGGAACAGCATGGTGAAGAATGCCGCGAGCCGCAGTGCGCTCGAGGCCACCCGCTTACCGGTCGGCAAGCAAGCGGTACCCGACGCCGCGGACCGTTTGGATGAGATCGACCGCGAACCGGTCATTGAGCCGGGATCGCAGCCGGCTCACGTGGCTTTCCACCACATTGGTGTGCGGGTCGAAATGAATGTCCCACACCTTCTCGAGCAGCATCTTGCGGGTCACGGGGCGATTCTTGTTGCGCATCAGATATTCGAGCAATTTGAATTCCTGCGGGACGAGCTCGATGAGCTCACCCTCGCGGCGCACCGAGCGCCGTACGAGGTCCATCTCGAGCGTGCCGGCGACGAGCTTGGACCCTTGGGCGCTCTCGCTGCGGCGGGTGATCGCTCGAATCCGCGCCAGCAGCTCGACGAACTCGAACGGCTTGACCAGATAATCATCGCCGCCGGCCTCCAGACCCTGAACCCGATCGTCGATCCCCGCCATGGTGGTCAGGTAGATCGCAGGAGTGGTTTTTGCCCGCCGCCGGAGCTCTTTCACCAGCGAAAGACCGTCCATTCCGGGGAGCATGCGGTCGATGATCAGGACCCCGAATTCGCGCTCCAGTGCGGCCATCAACGCCAGGTGTCCATCGCTCACGTGCTCGGTCCGATACCCCACGTCCCTGAAGCGTGAAATGAGCGACTCGGCCAGCTCGTCGTCGTCCTCGACCAGCAAAAGATTCATGGACTTGCGGGCCTCGATTCACTTTGCCTCATAGAGTAGTTAAGGGTAGCGCCTAGCCGCGCGCCCTTCAACCGGGCATCCAAAAAGCCCGAACCCATAGCCGCAGGGCCGGTTGGCATGATAGCGTCGGTTTTTCGACGCCGACCTTGCGCGGGGTGATTTCATGCGAGACTTGGACCGGGCGCTGCTCGACATCAACTTCGTCCGCGAGCACATCGCGCGTACCACCCAGTTCAAGGGCTACGGCCCGCTCACGTTGGCCGCCACGGGCTTCTTCGCCCTAGGAGTGGCGGCCCTCGAGGCCCAGTTGCCGGCGCGTTCCCATGGTCGCGCGCTCGAGTTCATCGCCACATGGACCGCCACTGCCGCCGTCGCAGTCCTTCTCATCGGGATCGAGGCGATCGTGCGCTCCCGCAAGCTCCACGTCGGAATGGCGGTGGAAATGCTGCAAGCCGCGATAGAGCAATTCCTTCCCGCGGTCACCGCGGGTGTGCTCATTGCCTTTGCCCTGGCTCGGTGGTCGCCGAGCTCGCTCTGGATGCTGCCAGGATTGTGGCAAATCGTCTTCAGCCTGGGCGTGTTTTCGACGGCTCGCATCCTGCCCAAGGTCGTGTTCATCGTCGGCATCTGGTATCTGGGGTGCGGCCTGACCTGTCTCGCGATGGGCCAAAGCGACCCGCTCTCGCCCTGGTCCATGGGCATCCCTTTCGGAGTCGGCCAATTGCTTGTAGCATGCATACTTCAAATTTGCCGCCGGTCGAGCCACATCGATGAATAGAGGAAAAGGCCGTACATCCGAGGGCCGTTACGCCTACCCGAACCTCGATCTCGTCATCCACGAGCGGGCCCGATTGAGTATGATGACGTCGCTGATCGCGCATCCGAAAGGATTGCGATTCCTGGACTTGAAGCGGCTCTGCAATCTCACCGACGGCAATCTCAGCCGCCATTTGCAGTTGCTGGCCTCTGAAAATCTCATCGCAATCACCAAGAGCTACGAGGACAGCAGGCCGCAAACCTGGTGCCGGCTCACGGCCGAGGGGAAGCGCCGCTACGTGCGGTATTTGTCCGTGCTCGAACAGATCGTGGACGATTCGGCCGCCAGAAATAGATCCGGCGACGCCGTGCTCGCGGGCTCCTCCGGCAGCTGACTCGCCGCGTCAGCGCGGCCTCGGACCCCATGCACGGCCATAGTCGCTCAACAAGATCTGAATGCCGAAGTAGCCGGTGAATTGCGGCTCGCTGCCCACGCCGCGACCCGCCATGAACAACGCGATCAAGCTGCGCTTGA
Source organism: uncultured Gammaproteobacteria bacterium (assembly GCA_963748995.1). Taxonomy (GTDB): domain Bacteria; phylum Pseudomonadota; class Gammaproteobacteria; order Steroidobacterales; family Steroidobacteraceae; genus Bog-1198. Next base: position 25,594 of record CAVVKU010000027.1, read on the forward strand.
TCTGGTAGCGGCCGCCAAGATCCAGCGTCGTGGTGGAGCTCGATGGCGGTCCCAGAGAATGGTCGCGGTAGAGCTCCGCAGCCAGATCGAAGCGCTCGGCGAACGTGTGGCCCGCGACCAGCCCGAAGATCTCCTCGCGGGCTCCCCGCTTGGGAAAGTAGTAGCCCGCCTCCACGTCCACATCGACGAGCCCAGCCTCGTCGCCGCCTCCACCGGCAGCAATAGTCGGGGGCCCGGCGAGCCGATGCCGCGCTGCTGGGCGGAGAGTGTCGACCCCGTCTGCACCTGCGGGAACAGCGAGACCTGCCATCCGCCCTCGCCCTGATCGATGAATCGCCACTTCACTCCCGGATAGGCATTGCTCCAGCCGGAGTGGCTCGATTGAGCGTCGGCCGTTTGGAGGACATACGGGACTTCGTAGGTAAGCTGCACCCGGTCCCCGATGCCGAAATTCAAATCGATCTGGGGAAGCTGATACGAAGCGCTGGCGCGCTCGATGGTCTGAGCCGCGGCGAGATTGATCTCCCAGTTGCCGTTGCCCGGCGTACCCGGATCGTTCGACAGGAACGGGGGACCCGCCTGCGCAATCCCAATGCGCGGCATCACGACCGTGAGCACGCAAACCCACATGAGGCCCGCCCGCAGACAGCCGCGGCAACGACAAATCATTCACCGCCAATTCTCGGGCGCCATTGAAAACAGCGAATGCTGCACGGGTCGGCGCGTCAGTGACCTTACAAATTTATAACATTAATCATGGGCGCATCCGCGCGCGGTGCCATCGAACCGTAACAAATCGACGTGAAACTCCCGCCCTCCTGATATATCTCGCGCCGACCGCAGGGAGTTCCCAAGGTGGGCGTCGCCCGCGCGCGGCGGGCTCATCGATACGGCACCGGACACGGCTCGTATCGGGACGGTGCAATATGGCTGAATTTTCAATAACTTTGCGCAACAAAGCATATGGCGCTACACTCTGCGATGCAAAGTGTGGAAAGCGTCGTGTGGCCCTCCGGGATTCAAATTTTGGGTGCGTATAAAGTCGTGAACGCCGCGGGATCGCTGGAAAACGAGGAAGCGCTCCCGCCGGGCGGGGCGGCGCCGGCAACCTCGACCGCGAGGCCGACGAATTCCTGCCTCCACAATCCTCGGTGGCGCTTCTCGCGGCGGACCATCCTGACCTGCATCCTGCCCATCCCGTTCATTTTCACGAACGGCCCGCTATGGGCCGCGCAGCACCTGCTGCCCCCCATGCGGGCTGCCGGCTGGATCGCGCTGGCGATCAACGCGGCGGCCCTCGCCTTCTGTGGCGTGTCGAAGCCGCTGCGCACGCCCATCGGCGTTCTCACCTATCGACTCACCTACCTGTACGGCGGGATCGCGTGGCTCTCCGGTCTGGTGCTCACCTATCTGCTGTGGGGAGTGGGAGCCGTGATCGCAGGCATCGTCTGCCTGGGCGGCGGAGTCGTGACCACCGGCCTCCTGGCGGCACTCGTGCGCGGCGAATGGCGGGGGTTTGCACCTCTGCTGGCGTTCGTCGTACTGACGTTCGCCGCTCGCGCCGTAGGCATCCGCCTCGCGCGGCATGGAGCGAAGTTTCGGGCCTAGCCGGGATTCGCGGGTGGCCGAGGCGTCTCGCCGGACTACAATGCGGGACGATAGACCATGAGCACGTCCCATTCACCGGCTCGCGAGCGCCTGCGCGGCATCGTCTCCATGATCGCCGCGGTGTTCACCTTCTCGATCATGGACGCAACGCTGAAGCGGCTGTCGACGCACTACGGCCCGCTTCAGGTCTCCTGCATGCGGTGTCTGTCGTCTTTGGTCTGGCTGGTGCTGGTCATCGGTTATCGGCGCTCCTGGCCGGTGCTGCGCGCGAGTCAGCCCCTGCTGCACGTGGGCCGCGGCGCGCTCGGCATCTGCATGCTGGGGTCGTTCGTGTACGCGGTGAACAAAATGACGTTGGCGCAGACGTATTCCTTGTTCCTTGCGGCTCCACTGCTGATGACCGCGCTGTCGGTGCCGTTGCACGGGGAGCGGGTCACGGGCAGGCGATGGGCCGCGATATGCATAGGCCTTGGCGGCGTTCTCGTCATCCTCCATCCGTGGAGCAAGGGCCCGGTGCCGCTCGCGGCCGCGCTCGCGGCGGCTGGGGCGGCGGTCTGCTACTCGCTGTCCGCGCTGACGGTGAGATCGTTGGGACGCCGCAACTCGGTGCTGTCGACCGTGTTCTGGAACTTGTTGCTGGTGGGCATCGGCGCCGGAATGTTGTCGATCGGAAGCTGGCGCGCAATCCCCGGCTCCGACTGGCCGTGGCTTGCCGGCACGGGGCTCGCCGGCGCGCTCGGTCAGTTTTGGATCACGGACGCGTTTCGGCGGGCTCCTCCCGCCGTGGTGGCGCCGTTCGAATACACCTCGATTCTCTGGGCCTTCGCCATCGATTGGATCTTCTGGTCGGCGACGCCCTCGTCGAGCCTGATCCTGGGCGCCGCCATCGTGATCGCAACCGGGATCTGCGTGATCTGGGATGAGCGCCGGTCCGTCGATCTGCCCATGAACCCGGCGAGCCCGCCGCCCTGAGCGGCGGCCGAGCACAGCCCGTCACCCGCTCAGCCCGTCACCCGGTTTGTTCGCGAGTTTGCTCGCGATGAAGCCGGCAATTGAATCCACCGCGATCGACGCCATAAGCCACTTTCCGGGCGGACGCGAACGGGGAGAATCGCCAATCGATGTTTTCCTCGGATCGAAAAGTCGACAAACCGACCCAGTTGCCCGAATCCGCCAGGCTTGCGAGCACCACGTAGTCGAGATGAGTGGGGCAGCCGCCGAGCTGTCTCGCCGGAGCACGCTGATGCCCGGACGCGGCGCTCACGCCGAGCGCCGCCAAGGCGCAAACCGCCAGCACCAACGACTTCGAGAGACCATGAGACATACGCCCACGCGAGTCCGAGTGCACCGACTGGTGCGCAGCGGCTCTTGGCAGCGCCTCCTAGATGCGTCCGGCCACCACCAGCACGAGCAGCACGATCACCACGAGACCGAGTCCGCCCGCCGGGTAATAACCCCAACCTCCGCTGTACGGCCATGTCGGCAACGCGCCGACCAACAGCAGAACCAGGAGGATGAGGAGGATGGTGCTTATGGACATGTTGTTCTCCCAAACGAGCCGGGGGTGCAAATCTGGTCGCAAGACTAGCTTGGGTCGAAATCGGTGAAAGCCAGGCGGCTGCGCCAACCCGTGTAGGGGGGCTCCTACCCCCGCTCGGTGCGGCGCGACCAGTACCAGTAAAACGGCAAGCCGGCGAACAGCATGGCGACGCCCCGCAGTGCTTCGCGCGGCGTCGCCACGAAGGTGTTGATCAGAAGGGCTGTCGTCGCGAGGGCGAACGCCAGAGGAATCCACGGGTAGCCGGTTGCGCGATAAGCACGCGGTGCGTCCGGCATGGTGCGGCGGAACACGAACAGGGACGCTGCGGCGAGACCGTAAAACAACCAGGATGCGAAGACCACCGAATCGGTGAGCGCGTCGTAGCTCCCCGAGACGGCCAGCACGCTCGCCCAGAGCCCTTGCGCAAGGAGCGCTCGCACGGGCACATTGGAGCGCGGCGACAGCTTCGCGAGCCCCCTGAAAAACAGGCCTTCGCGGGCCATGGCGAAGGGAATGCGGGAGTTCGAGAGCACGCTTGCGTGCAAGGACCCGAACGAGGAGATCATCATGGCGATGGCGGTCAGGGAGACGGCGGCCGGGCCCAGGAACCTTTTCAAGACCTCCGTGGCGACCGACGAGCTCGTGGGTATGCTCGCGATCTGCAGCGGCGTCAGGGTGTAGTAGTAGGAGGCGTTCACGAACAAATAAATGGCGCCGACCATCAATGTCCCGCCGATGAACGCTCGCGGCAGATTCTTCTGTGGATCGCGGATCTCACCCGCCAGCGGAGCGACATTGTTCCAGCCGTCATAGGCCCACAGTGCCCCGAGCATTGCCGCCCCAAAGCCCGCGATGCCGCCGCGCGCGCTGGCAGTGACGCCCTCACAGGTGCCCGCCAGCCCGGAGCTTTCAAAATGCGCGAAGCTTCCCGGGGCGAGCAGGAAGGCCCCGATGCCGACGCCCAACACCAGGCCGATCTTCGCGATGGTCACCACCAGCGCCGTGCGGCCTCCGGTCGCCACCGTGGTGCAGTTGAGGAGCGTGACGACCCAGATCGCGCAGAGCGTGGCGAGCACCAGACCATCGACCCCGATCGGCACGCCGCCGACCACGCCTCCGATGTGCCACCGCGCGAGCGCCCCGCCCATCGATACGTTCATAAAGATGGCGAGGCCAACGGCGAGCGCCGCCTGCGCACCCGACCTGAACACGCCGAATGCCATCCACCCGAACAGGAATCCCGCGAGGCGCCCGAATGCGCGGCGCAGGTACACGTAATCGCCGCCGGCTTCCGGCATCAGCGCAGCTATTTCGGAGTAGCAGAAAGTGCCCGCGAGCGACATGAGCCCCGCGGCCACCCATACCAGCATGACGGTTTTCGCGCTGCCGACGTTGCAAGTCATGACGCGCGTCTTCAGGAACACGCCCGCACCGATCATGTTGGTCACGTTGACGGCAATCGCCGCCCACATGCCCACCCCTCGGGTCAGCGCTGGGCCGCCCGTATTTCTCGCGCTGGATTGGCTCATCCCTGGTGTAGTATCCATCAGATGCCGCCCGCGTTCTCACGAATTTGGCCCTGGTTTTTCGCGCTGCTGGTGGTCTTCCTGTTGTACCGGCGGTTCCGCCGACATTTCGGCCGTCAGCTGCTGAGCCCCGCCCGCATGACCGTGCGAGTCGTGCTGCTGATCGTGCTCGCGGCGGTGCTGGCGCCGATGGGGCTGCGCGGCGGCGACTACGCGCTTGCCGAGATGTCGGGCCTCGCCGTGGGCATCGCGCTCGCGCTATGGGGCGCCTCGCGCACGCGTTACGTGCGCGAAGGCGATCGCCTCTTCTACATTCCCCACACCTACACGGGCGTCGCCGTTTCGGCGCTGGTGCTCGCGCGAATCGTGTACCGGCTCGCTGCGCTGTATTCGACGGGTGGTGTGCCCATGCCAGGCGACCCGGGCGGCCCGGGCGCTCAAGGCGCGATGGTGAAAACGCCCCTCACGCTGGGGCTGTTCTTCGTGCTGATCGGCTATTACGTTTGTTATTACAGCCGGGTGATATCGAAATCGAAGCGCATCACGCCTGCGGATCTGGAGGCGTCAGCGACGCGCTCCGAACCCGCAGCCTAGGCCGTTATTTGACCAGATAATAGAAAACCACGACCGTCAACAAACCGGTGCCGGCCAGCAGCACATTGTGGCCCCAACGGGCGATATTACTCAGCATGCGAATCTCCTGAATCCTTGTTTCCTCTAAATCCGCGCCAATCGCGGATGAGGCACTTTATGTGGGGGCGCAAACTAACATTTCCAGGGTCCCGGAAGCATGCGCTGCGTCGCAAAACGGCTCAAAATCCCTTTGAAATCGGCGTTTCCGGCGCGCCGGCCGCCCGATTGGCCGCCTGAACGGCCGCTCAGCCGGCCTGGCGCCGCAGAGGGTCTATTGCCCTGTTTTGATGCGCGTCCAAACCCGGGTACGCGCCCTGTCGTAGTCGCCGCCGAACTCCGCCGGCAGGTACAGCCGCTCGCGCAGCTCCGGCGGCGGATACACCGCCGGGTCGTCCAGAATCGCCTTCTCGACATACGGGCGCGCCGCGAGATTATCGTTGCCGTAATGGATGTCGTTGGTGATCGCGGCGATGACCCTGGGCTCGAGAATGAAATTCAGGAATTTGAGGGCCGCTTCCGGATGCGGCGCCGAGGCCGGAATCAACAAGGCGTTGTAGGCGATGTTGGAGCCTTCCTTGGGCAGTGTGAAGGCCAGGTGGGCGCCGGTTGCGTCCTCGCGGGCGCGAGCCTGCGCAACCGTGTAGTCGCTCGACCAGGCAATCGCCACGCAGATCTCCTTCGACGCCAGCTGGTGCCAGTAGGAATTGGAATCGAACATTCGAATATAGGGACGCACGGCCATGACGACCTTTTCGGCGGCTTCGAGGTCCTGCAGGGACTTCGAATTCGGGTCCTTGTGAAGGTAGGCGAGCGCCAACTGGATCACGTCCTCCGGCGAGTCCAAAAAGCTCACGCCGCAGTCCGCGAACTTCGACACCACAGCGGGGTCGAACAACATCGCGAGGCTGTCCACCGGCGCGTCCGGCATGCGCGCCTTGACGGCGTCCACCTCGTACGCGAACCCGTTCATGGAATGCAGGTACGGAACTGCATATCGATTTCCCGGATCGGCCGCGGCCTGGATGGCGAGCACCGCGGGATCGATGTTCTTCCAGTTCGGAAGCTTGCTCTTGTCGAGCGGCAGATAGGCACCGGCGCGAATTTGCCGGGCGTAGAAGCCGGTGGTGGTGCTGACGATGTCGTACCCGGAGTGCCCCACCATGAGGGTCGCTTCCAATGTCTGATTGGAATCGTAGGTCTGATAAACGACCTTGATGTGGGTCGCGCGCTCGAAGTCCGCGATGGTTTGATAACCGATGTAGTCGGCCCAATTATAGATGTTGAGCACCTGATCGCCGGCCGGATCCGCGTGCCCGGTCGTATGTCCGTCACGGCCGCCGCCGCAACCGGCGATCAGAGCCGCGACGAGTGCGAGCGCCGCGAGCGGCAGTAAACGGCGCTCAGGCACGGGCCAATTCGGCGGCAACCCACTCGTGAAACTGGCGGATGACGTATTCCTCGGGCATGACGACGCCGCGCGCATGCGGCGCGGCGTGCAGACCCTGTTGGTTGAGCTCGCACACGTCCGCATCTTCCGTCATGACCAGGTTCGTGAAATCGACCACGTTGCGCAGGTCGAAATCCGGGCTCGCCAATGCATCGGGTGAGAACAGATATTCGACCCGCAGCTGCGTGCGCTCCGGGCCCAGCGGCAGGAGCCGCACCACCCGCACGTAATCGACGTGGCCGACGATGAACATCGACGGCAATCCGGTCATGTACACCGCGCCCAGATTGCGATCCTCTTCCGAAAGGCCCGGAAATTGCGGCCCCGAGACCCGGCCGTCGTTCGACCAGGTCGCCGCCCCTTCACGCAGGCCGCCCTTGTACTTGGGATCGGCGTCGGTCCGGTGCTCCATCCATCGGGGATCGTCGCGCTCCTCGAGGAGTCCGCGCCCGTAGATCGGCACGAGGCTCGAGAGCTTGGGATGGACGCCGGGGCAATGCAGGCACTCGTTGTAGTTCTCCCAAAAGATCTTCCAGTTGCTCTTCACGGTCTTCTCGAAGGTGTGCGCCAGCACCAGATCCGCGAGCGGCCAGGCATCGAGGCGATTCAGCGGCATGTCGAACAACCGATCGAAAGCGGGCGGCTCTTCGCTCAAGCAGACGAAGATGAAACCGCTCCATTCGCGCACCTTCACCTTGTAGAGCGGATAGTCCGCCACATCGAACCCGTCGGCATGCGCCTTCGACGACGTGCGCAATAGATCGCCGTGCAAATTGTAGGTCCACGCATGGTACGGACAGACGACGGTGGGCGATCTCAGGATTCCCTGCGTTTCGCGGCATAGGAGCGCCCCGCGGTGACGGCAGGTGTTGTGGAAGCCCTCGAGCGCGCCCTCATCGTTGCGAACCAACAGGATTTTCTGATCGCCGACTTCGAACGTGCGAAAGGCGCGCCTGGCCGGCAACTCGCTCGAGCGGCACACATAGATCCAATTGCGGTACCAAATCCGCTGCAGCTCGCGCTCGTAATGACGCGGATCGAAATACGCTTCCGCGGGCAGCCCTTCGGTGAGCTCCGTCAGGCCGTTGTAACCGGCCGCCTTGTCGTTTGCCGTAACCAACATGCTATGCCTCCGCCGTTCCCATCAGACCCTCATCCGAGCGCCGCTCGGGTCGTAGGCGGGCTCGTTCAAGCGAACGGCCGCGCAGCGCTCACCGATGATTTCGATCTCGAATCCAGAATCCGCACCGGCCAGCGCGGCCGGCACATAGCCCAGCGCGAGCGAAGCGCCGACCCGATGGCCGTAGGCGCCGGACGTGACCCACCCGACCGGACGGCCGTCATGCCATATGGGCTCATCGCCGATGGCGTCCGCATCGTTGGCCTGAACCTTGAAGCATAAAAGCTTGAGCGCTCCGCCGCCATCGCGCTCTTCGAGGGCTGCCGTACGACCGATGAAGCGGTCCTTCTTGAAGTCGACGAAACGCCCGAGACCCGCCTCGGCGGGGCCGTAGATCGGACGGTACTCGCGCGCCCAGGTCCCAAAGCTCTTCTCGATGCGCATGGCATTGAGGGCACGCCCCCCATAGAGCCTGAGGCCGTGCTCGCGGCCGGCCCGGGTCAGGAGGTCGTAAAGCGCGCGCTGATAGTCCGCCGTCACCCAGATTTCGAAGCCCTGCTCGCCGGTGAAGGACACCCGCCCCACGTAGCCCGGCACCATGCCGATCTCCATGCGCCGGAACGACATGAAAGGGAATGCGGCGCTCGACAAATCATCCCGCACCAGGCCCTGCAGCAGGGCGCGCGCATTCGGGCCCGCGATGGCGAGGCCCGTATATTCCATCGCACAGGGACGCACGGAGACGCCGCTGGATGGCATGTGCCGCTCGAACCAGCGCATGTAGTAGGTCTCCGCCGCGTAGGTGCCGATCAGAAAGAAGCGCTGTTCCGAAGCCCGGCACACCGTGAAATCGCCGATGAGCTTGCCGCGCTCGTTGAGCATCGGCGTCAAGACGATGCGGCCGACGCCCGGCACGCGGTTCGCCATGGTGTGCGACAGCCACTCGGCGGCGCCCGGACCTTGAATGTCGAACTTGCCGTAATTGGAGATCTCCAGAAGCCCGACGGAGTCGCGCACCGCGATGCATTCCTCGGCCACGTGGGGATGGGCGTTCGAGCGCCGGAAGCTCACCTCATCGTGCGCCTCCTGCGCGCTCGGCGCGAACCAGAGCGGATGCTCGAGCGCGCAGTAGTCGCCGAATACCGCATGCTCGGCCTGCAGCCGCTCGTAGATCGGCGTCGTGCGCAACGGCCGCGCCGCGTGCAGCTCCTCGTTCGGGAAACGGATGCTGAAGCGGCGCGAATAATTCTCGCGCACCTTCGCGTTGGTGTAGGCGAGCGTGGTCCAGTCGCCGTAGCGCGCCACGTCCATGCCCCAGACATCCGCGCCCGGGTCGCCATCGATCATCCAGTGCGAGAGCGCAAGGCCGACGCCGCCGCCCTGGGAGAATCCGGCCATGACCCCGCAGGCGACCCAGAAATTGCGAAGCCCCCGAACGGGCCCGACCAGCGGGTTCCCATCGGGGGCGAAGGTGAACGGGCCGTTCACCACTTTGCGGATGCCGGCGGACTCGAGCGCCGGAAAATGTTCGAAGCCGACGGCGAGGCTCGGGGCGATGCGATCGAGGTCGTTGGCGAGAAGGTCCTGCCCGAAGTCCCAGGGCGTGGTCTCGGGAGACCACGGGACGCCCGCGCGCTCATAGGTTCCCATGAGCATGCCGCCGCGCTCCTGCCGCAGGTAGATCTCGCCTTCGAAGTCGATGGCGTGCAGCTGCTCCTTCTTGCCGGCGAGCTCGGGCATGTCGCCGGTGATCAAGTATTGATGCTCCATCGCCAGGATCGGCAGCTCGATGCCGACCATGCGGCCCACCTCCCGGGCCCACAATCCTCCGGCGTTGACCACGTGCTCGGCGTGCACCGTGCCTTTCTCCGTGACGACATCCCAGGAGCCGTCGGTGCGCTGCTTGAGATCGACCACCCGATTCTGGCGGACGATATCCGCGCCGCCGATCTGCGCGGACTTGGCGTACGCATGGGTCACGCCATACGGGTCCACGTGACCCTCGATGGGATCGTACAGCGCGCCCGCGAAATGACGCTTGTCCAGCAGCGGAAACAGCTTCGCCGCCTCATCGACGGAGATGATCTCGAGCTCCATGTTCAAGTAGCGGCCGCGCGCCTTCGCCATTTTCAGCCAATCGAGGCGCTCGCGCGTGCCGGCGAGCATGATGCCGCCCGTTATGTGCACACCGCAGGATTGACCGGAGATGCGCTCGATCTCCTGATACAAATTGATGGTGTATTGCTGGAGTTTCGCGACGTTCGGGTCGCCGTTGACCGTGTGCATGCCGCCCGCGGCATGCCAGGTCGAGCCGGAGGTCAATTCCGCCCGCTCCACCAGCAGCACGTCCTTCCAGCCCGCCTTGGTCAAATGATAGAGAACGCTCGCGCCGACCACCCCGCCGCCGATCACCACGACTCTCGCATGACTTTTCATTCAATTACTCGTTGGAAACCGCCAGGCGCAGATTGGAGTCCGCCGGGGTCGTGACATTGCCGAAACGCTCGATCAGCCAGGAGCGGAACAGCGCGATCGCGGTGTCGCCCAAGCTTTCCGGATGGGTGATCAAATAATACCCATAGCCGTCGTCGAGAATATTGTCGAAAGGGGTGATCAGGCGGCCCGAGCGGATGTAATCGCCGAACAGGTAGGTGTCGATGAGCGCGATCCCCTCCCCGCTCAACGCGTACTGCACGGCGAGCAGCGCCGTATCGAACACGAGTCCCCGCTCCACGTTCAAACCGTGGAGCCCCGACTGGCGCGCGAACTGCGACCACAAATGATGCCGCGGCAGATCCGAGAGGCGCACGTGAATCAATTCGTTCGCCTCGATGAAGCCGGCGAGACCCTGGTCCTTGTGCTTCTCCGCGATGGCCGGATGGCAGATCATGGAGAGCCGCACCGGCCACAAAAGATCGCGCACCATGTCGGTGACGGTGGGCTTCGAGTAGACCACGGCCACATCGACCTCGCTGACCGGCGCTCCGACCCCGTACGGACTCACCAGGTCGATCTCGACATCCGGTGCGGTGTGCCGAAAGTCGCGAAGAATGGGCACCGCCAGATGGGCCGCGAAGGTCGGCGGCATCTGCACCCGCAGCGTGCGCAGCACGCTCGTGCCGTCGTTGCGGATGTCGTCGAGGGCGTATTCCAGCCGGTCGAACGACTTGGTCACGGCGGCGAGCAGATGCTGCCCCGCCTTGGTCAGGACCAGCGCATGCGGGCGCCGCTCGAACAGCTGAACGCCGATCAATTTCTCGAGCGCGATCACGTGCCGCGACAAGGCGCTCTGGGAGATCAACAACGCGTTGGCCGCCGCCGTGAAGCTCAGATGCTGCGCGACACCCTCGAACGCGCGCAAGGCATTCAGCGGCAGCCAGCGTCGATCCATCGGAGCCTTGACCATCCCGCTCGGCCCCCTACGGCGCCCACGAGCGCGTGTAGCCGACGGCTCTCTGCTGATCCTCGACGATGGTTCGCGAGGCGAGCCACAGGTGATAGGCGGCCCAAAAGCCCTCGGGGCGAGGAGCAGCATGGCAAAGCGCAGGGAGGCCGCATCGCTCCCGTGCGGGCCTGCGTACCAGTCGTGAGAGAGCGCCGACGATCGATGGCGCCACGACCAGATTCAACACGTTCGCCACCAGCAGCGACACCGCAATGAACATGTTGCGCATGCGGCACGGGGCCAGATTGTTGAGCAGCCCGAAACACGGCCCGATGTAAAAATAGATGGCGGGTATGAACATCCAGAACATCGCCTTGCAAATCGCTTGATCGTGCGTCCAGTAGGCAACGATGGAGGGGATGGTCGCCAGCGCGATGCCCGCGGTGAGGAAGCCAAACGACGCGGCGCGGATTGGCCATCGACGGCAGGGACAGGATGAGGCCGTTGCCGATGCGTCGCGGCCGTGCCTCCGATGAGGTGGATGTTGCCCGTGAAAGTCCCGCTTGCGCGACGTTCAAACCGTAGGCCCGCTGCAGGAACGCGGTAGTCCAGAAAATGAGGCCCCATCCCCACAGCGCGCACAATCCACCGCCGACGACGACGTGAAAGGCCGCTCGCTGCCTCCACAGGAACTTGAGCGAAGTGAGGAACGAGGCGGTGATCTCGTCGGGAAGCGCATCCAGCCGCCCTCGCTGCGGCTCACTGACGGTGAAGATAAACGAGGACTCCCACAAAGAGTCCGGGCACGCCCAGGGCGAGGAAAGCGCCGCGCCAGGTATAGAGATTCGCCACGTAGCCGGCAAAATTCAGCGCCGAGAAGCGCTCCGATGGGCGCGCCCAGCGCCAGCACCGTCATGGCCATCGGCCGGCGTTCCGCGGGAAAATAATCGGAAACGATCGCAGTCGAAGGAGGCGTCCCTCCCGCCTCGCCGATGCCGACGCCCACGCGCGCCGAACAGGAACTCCAGATAGCTCCGCGAGCTGCCGCAGACCGCCGTGAAGGCGGACCAGACAACAGGGAAACTGCCAGGATATTGCGCCTGTTTACGCGGTCCGCCAGCCAGGAGAGGGCGATCCCGAAGGTGCCGTAGAAAATCGCCAGGGGCCAGCCGGTGAGGATCGCGACGCCGCTGTCGGTCAGGTGCAGATCCAGGCGGATCTGCTCGAGCACCGTGGATACGACATAACGATCCGCGATGTTGATGGCGTAGATGAAGCACGTGAGGATCAACACGTACCAGCGCAACAGCGAGGTGGGCGTTCGGGTATCAGCGAGGTCGACGGTGGTGCTGCTCACGTAGATCCGGCCTGTCGTTCGATCCTCGGCACCATACAGGGTTCGCCTCCGATATGCGACGGGGCGACGCGGGAACCGGCCGGACGGTGCGCCACGCGCGCCGGAATGTCCGCGAAGCAATGCGCCTAAAAATAACATGGGTGAATCGCGAAATGGCATAGCGGGCTCACACGATAGGATTAAGCTTCGCGACAGTGGAGAGCTTCGACTACGTCATCGTCGGCGCGGGGACCGCGGGCTGCGTGCTCGCCGATCGCCTTTCGGCGGACGGTCGCCACCGGGTGCTCGTTCTCGAAGCCGGCGGATCGGACGACCGCTTCTGGATCAAGGCGCCCATCGGCTACGGCTTCACTTTTGCGGACCCCTCGGTCAACTGGAAATACCAGACGGCGGCCAGCCCCGGACTCGACGGGCGCAGCATGTACTGGCCGCGCGGCCGCGTGGTCGGCGGCTCGAGCTCGATCAACGCGCTCGTCTATTGCCGCGGCATGCCGGCGGACTTCGACGACTGGCGCGCGCTCGGCAATGCGGGCTGGGGCTGGCAGGACGTTCGACCCTACTTCGAAAGATCCGAGCGCCGCGTGGCGCCCGACGGACATGCGAGCAGCGACGGACCGCTCGACGTGAAGGACGTCACCCCCTTCCTGCATCCGATGCGCGAGCAGTGGCTCGCGGCCGCGGCCGAACTGGGACTGCCGATCACGCAGGACTTCAACGGCTCGAGCCCCGAGGGCTTCGGGTGCTACCAGGTCTCGATCCGCGACGGCCGCCGCTGGTCGGCGGCGGATGCCTTTCTACGACCGGCCCTGCGCCGCGGCGGCGTGAAACTGGAAACCGGCGCCTGGGCCGCGAAGCTGCGTTGTGAAGGGCGGCGCGTCGTCGGGGTCGACTATGTTCGCGGCGGCGCGTCATGTTACGCCCGCGCCGATCGCGAGGTGATCGTGTCCGGCGGCACCGTGAATTCGCCCCAGCTCCTGCAGCTGTCCGGCATCGGCCCCGGCGCCACGCTGGCCGCCCACGGCATCGCGACGGTGCTCGACAACCCGGCGGTCGGCGGCAATCTGCAGGACCATTTGGCCGTCGTGTACTCGTTCAAGGCGACCCGCCCGACCTTGAACGAGGAGCTTCATTCCCCGCTCCGCCAGGCGATCGCGGGCGTGAGATACCTCATCACGCGGCGCGGCCCGTTGAGCCTGAGCGTCAATCAGTTCGGCGGATTCGTTCGCGCTCGCCCCGATGCCGTTCGCCCCGATGTACAGCTGTACTTCAACCCGGTCACCTACGGGGCGGGCGACTCGACACGCAAGCGCATCCAGGTGGACGGTTTTCCCGGCTTCTATCTGTGTTTTCAGCCGACGCGCCCCACCAGCACGGGCCGCATCGACCTCAAGAGCGCCGATTTCCGCGAGCCGCCGCACATCGCCCCGAACTATCTCTCCACGGACCGGGACGTGGAAGATGCGAAGTTTGGCGGCCGTCTGATGCAGGCGATCGCACGCACCCGCGCCATCGCCGGCCTGATCCGCGAGCCGCTCGCGCCGGACCTGTTGCGCATGAGCGAGGCCGACCTGGTGTCCGATTTCCGCGCGCGCGCGGCCACCGTCTACCACCCGGTGGGGACCTGCCGGATGGGCCGCAGCATCGGCGAGTCGGTGGTCGACCCCGCGCTGCGCGTGCACGGCATGGAGAGGCTGCGCGTCGTCGACGCCTCGGTGTTCCCGACGGTCACGTCGGCCAACACCAACGCACCGACGCTCATGGTCGCGCAGCGGGCAGCGGACATCATCTTGGCAGGGACGTGAGTGGGAGCGCTTATGAAACTCGATAGTGTGAAGGTTTTCGTGGTCGGGAATCCGCCACCGGGCTACGGCGGCCAGTACTTCGTGTTCTTGAAGCTCAAGACCGCGTGCGGCATCGAGGGCCTGGGGGAGGTGTACGCGGCCACCTTCGGTCCCAAGATCATTGCCGCGATGATCGAGGACGTATTCACGCGCCGCTTCGCGGGGCGCGACCCCTTCCAGATCGAAGCGCTGTGGCGCGACAGTTACGGCTCCGGATTCACGCTGCGGCCGGACCTCTCCCTCATGAGCGTGGTGAGCGGCCTGGAGATGGCCTGCTGGGACATCGTCGGCAAGGCAGTCGATCAGCCCGTCTACCAGCTGCTGGGCGGCAAGGTGCATGAACGGCTGCGAAGCTACACTTATCTTTATCCGGGCGAGGGCGAGGGCGAGGACTTCTATCACGACCCGGACCGCTCGGCCGCGCGTGCGGCCGAGTACGTGAAGCTCGGATTCACCGGCGTCAAATTCGATCCGACCGGGGGATATTCGGTGTTCGACCCGCGTCAGCCCACGCAGGAGCAGCTCGCGCGCACAGTGGAGCTGGTCCGCAAGGTGCGCGAAGCCGTGGGCGGTCGGGCGGACCTCTTGGTGGGCACACATGGACAGTTCACCACGTCCGGCGCCGTGCGGCTGGCGAGGCTCCTGGAACCCTACGATCCGCTCTGGTTCGAGGAACCCGTGCCGCCGGAGATGCCGGAGGAAATGGCCAAGGTCGCGCGCGCCACGAGCATCCCCATCGCCACCGGCGAGCGCCTGACCACGAAGTACGAGTTCGCCCGCATTCTCGCCACGGGCGCCGCCAACATCCTGCAAATGAATCTCGGCCGGGTGGGAGGGATCTTGGAGGCCAAGAAGGTCGCCGCGCTCGCGGAGGTGCACTACGCGCAAATCGCTCCGCATCTTTATTGCGGCCCCGTGGTCGGCGCCGCCAACATTCAGATCGCCACCTGCACGCCGAATTTCCTGATTCTGGAAAGCATCCAGCAATGGGGCGGATTTCACGCGCAGATTCTGAAGAAGCCCATTCGATGGGAGGAAGGATACGTCATACCGCCGACGGCCCCCGGGCTCGGCGTCGAGCTCGACGAGGCGGTGGCGCTGGCGCATCCCTTCACCGGGAGCGCTCTGCACCTCGAAATGGCCTCGCGTCCGTTGGGCTGAACAGTTTGGGAGCATCGATGCGCTATGGATTTGTCGGTCTGGGTCATCTGGGCAAGCACTTGGCGGCGAACCTTGCGCGCGCCGGCTTCGCGCTCGCGGTGCATGACCTCCATCCAGGTTCGGCGGAGCTCGTTCTCGCCGCCGGCGCCCGATGGTCGCCGTCGGTGCGGGAGCTCGCGGCGGGCTGCGACTGCCTGATCACCTGCCTTCCCTCGCCCGCCGCCACCCGGGCGGTGCTCGCTGAGGCGCTCGGCGTGCTACGCCCGGGATCGACTTGGATCGAGATGAGCACCAACGATTTCGCCGAAGTCGAGGCGCTTGCGAAACGCGCCGAGAGCTCGGGTGTCGCCACCCTCGCCTGTCCGGTCACCGGGGGTGTCCACCGCGCCGAGGCCGGCGAGATCACGGTACTCGTTGGCGGCGCGCAACAAGTATTCGAGGCTCACAAGGCGGCGCTCGAGGCGATGGGCGGGCGGGTCATCCATCTCGGCGGGATCGAGCAGGCGGCGGTGACCAAGGTGGTGACCAATATGCTGGCGTTCATTCATCTGATCGCCGCCGGCGAGGCTCTCATGTTGTGCGCCAAGGGCGGGGTCGACCTCACGGCGGCGTTCCACGCCATTGCGGCAAGCTCCGGCAACAGCTTCGTCCACGAGACCGAAAGCCAGGTGATCTTGAGTGGCAGCTATGACATTGGATTCACGATGGATTTGGCCTGCAAGGACGCCGGTTTCGCGATCGAGTTCGGGCGCCGTTTCGGGGTGCCGTTGCGGCTCGCGGGAGTGATGGAGCAGATCTTCATCGAGGGCCGCGCGCGCTATGGTGGCGACGCGTGGTCGTCGATGATCGTGAAGCTCTTGGAAGATGCGGTGGGGACGCCGCTGCGTGCGCCGGGCTTCCCGGCGCGTCTCGGTGGCGAGCACTCGTGAGCGCTCCGAGGGCATCGAATTAATGCATGAGCGAATCGATTTTGGGCATGCATCGGTGCGTGTTGGCAACAAAGTTGGTGTTTTGCCGAAATGCGATGCTATTCTCTGTCACAAATCTGTAAGACCGCGCGGCCAGACGAAAGCGGCGACAACGTATCACTTCTAAACGGGATGGGACGCATGAACTCGAACTCTAAGCTGTCTTACGCGATCGCCGCGATTTTGAGCGGCACGGCTGGCGGATTGGCGCATGGAGCGACGGGCACAGAGACCGCCGGTGCGGACAATGCCTCGGACACCATTCAGGAGATCACCGTCACCGCGCAAAGGCGGACGGAGAATGCGCAGGACGTGCCGATCACGATCCAAGCATTCACGGGCGAGACGCTCAAGCAGCTGAACGTCCAAACGTTCGACGATTTGCAGAAGAACATTCCCAACATCACCTCGGCCAACCTAGGTCCCGGCCAGAGCAGCATCTTCATGCGCGGACTGTCGGTCGGCGTGACAGGACAGCAGGGAACCGGCACCACCGGTCCGATCCCCAATGTATCGGTGTATCTGGACGAGCAATCCGGTGCGCTGCCGGGCCGAAACCTGGATGTGTATGCGGCGGATCTGGAGCGCATCGAAGTGCTCGAAGGCCCGCAGGGGACCTTGTTCGGATCCGGCGCCGAGGCCGGCGTTTTGAGGTACATCACCAACAAGCCGAAGCTCGACACCACCGAGGGCAACGTCAACGCAGGCTACAGCTACACGGCGGGCGGCGATCCGAACAGCAACGTGAATGCGACGCTGAATCTGCCGCTGATACCGGACACGCTCGCGGTTCGCGGCGTGATTTACAACGACAGCCGCGGCGGCTACATCAACAACGTGCCGGCGACGTTTACGCGACACGCAAACGGATGAAGGATTTTTGTTGCACAAGGTGCCGATCGCGATCCCAACCGACAGCGCGTCGATCAACAACAACAACCTGGTCGGCAACGCCATCAACCCGGTGACCTATACGGGCGCGCGTCTCTCGGCCCTGTTGAAGATCAACGACAGCTGGGACGCGCTGCTCACGCAAAGCTACCAGAACATGAATGCCCAAGGGGTGTTCTACCAGCAGCCATACGGCCCCGAGGGACTCACCTTCACTCCGCCGACGTCGGGCGCCGAGCCGATAGGCGTGCGCAAGCTGCCGCCGCTGTCGGTCACCCTGTTCACCCCGTCCTACGACAAGGACAAGTTCGAGAACACGTCGCTCACCGTCGACGGCAAGATCGGCGACATCAAACTGGTCTATGCGGGCGGCTACCTGGTCCGCAACATCGAGCAGCAACAGGATTACACCAACTATTCCCGCGGCGTCTACGGCTACTACTACCAGTGCGCGGGCTACTCCAAGGTCGGAACGGCGACGGCCGGCAGCGGCAAGTGCTTCTCGCCCGCCGCAAGCTGGCAGGAAAAGGAAAAGAACACCCATCAAAGCCACGAGTTCCGGGTGAGCACACCGGACGATTGGCGCATTCGCGGGATCGGCGGCCTGTACTGGGAAGAATTCAAGATTTACGACGATACGCAGTGGACGTACAAGACCGTTCCGAGCTGCTCGGCCACCTACAACGACGGCTGCTTCAACAACGTGCAGCCCTGGCCCAATTCCACGGCATACGTTCCGGGCGTGCGCAACGACAACGTCGGCTTCTTCGATGACACCACGCGAACCATCATTCAACGGGCGGCGTTCGGCTCGGTCGACTTCGACATCATCCCGAAGACCTTGATCCTGACGGCCGGCACGCGTTACTACAAGTTCGACGAGAGCGAGCTTGGCGGCGATGTGGGAAGTTTCTATTGCAAGAATTTCGCGCCGACCACCTACTTTGGTCCTTGCACCTCGGCGACCAACGGCAACGGCAAGCAGGGCGGACTCACCCCCAACAACCCGGGGAGCGCCCCCTACGGCACAAACCTGAATGCATCGAGTTTCAACAACTCGCAGTATCACGGCTTTCGCAGCCGCGCAAACTTGAGCTGGCACGTCACCGACGATGTATTGGTGTACTACACCTGGTCGCAAGGGTTCCGGCCGGGCGGGTTCAACCGCGGCACGAAATTCACCCAGCCCTATGGCGCGGATGCCTACCAATACGCCACTCCGTCGACCTACCACCCGGACACCCTGATCAACAATGAGATCGGCTTCAAGACCGAGTTCCTGAATCACCGCCTGCAGGTCAACGGCGCGGTGTATCAGGAAGACTGGAAGAACACGATCGTGGAGTTCTTCGATCCGCAGCAGGGGTTCGGCAACCTGACCTTCGTCACCAATGGCCCCAACTACAAGGTCCGGGGCGGAGAGCTGCAGGTGGTCGCGCGCGTGACCGAAGGGCTGACGGTGCAGTCCTCGGCCTCGTACAACAGAAGTTCCCAGGCCAATTCGCCTGCGATCGTCAACAACAATCCGACCAGCGCGAATTTCGGCAAGCCGGTTCTCGGCGCCGACGGGCTGCCGATTCCGAACGTGTTCGGCCTGCAGGGCAGCCCGC
Organism: uncultured Gammaproteobacteria bacterium; assembly: GCA_963748995.1. Classification (GTDB taxonomy): domain Bacteria; phylum Pseudomonadota; class Gammaproteobacteria; order Steroidobacterales; family Steroidobacteraceae; genus Bog-1198. Next base: position 44,681 of record CAVVKU010000027.1, read on the forward strand.
TGGGCGAATCGCCCGAGATCCAGGCGAATCTGCGTCTGCGCTATGAATTCCCGCTGGGCGAATACAAGGCATTCAGCCAGGTGGGCGGGCAGTACTACGGCCGCTCATTCTCGACCGTGGGCACGGTGGACAACTACGAGATGGGCGGATGGGCCACGATGGACGCGTCGGTCGGCGTCGCCAAGGATGCGTGGAACGTGCAGTTGTTCGCGCAGAATCTGGCGAACCGAAATGCCAGCGTGTACACGAATTCGGCCCAGTTCATTCTCACCGAAGTGCCGCTGCGGCCGCGGATTGCCGGGGTGACGTTCGGCTACAAGTTCTGAGGCCGGACGGGTGGCGGGAGCCTCGTCCCGCCGCTTGGGTTAGAATCCAAAGCGGGCAGAAATGCCCGCTTTTTTTGTGCCAATCATCCCCCGAGGCCCCGCGCAGGGAAATGCAACCAGCGATCATCACCCCTCCTTCGTCCCGGCTCGAGACGGAAATCAAGCGGGTACGCGCACTGTTGGAGCAAAGCGAGTTCGCGCAGGGACTCGCGGCTGCGCAAGTGCTGGCCGCCGAGGCGCCGGAGAGCCGCGATGTGCTGTACATGATCGCGGTGAGCCTTCGCTATCTGCAGCGCATCCCCGAGGCGCTGCAGACGCTCGAGCGGCTGGAACATGCGCACCCGGGATACCCCCGTCTCTATCAGGAGCGCGGTCATTGCTACGTCGCCCAGCGGGCCGCCGAACCGGCCATCGAGGCCTACGAACGGGCGGTGACCATGAGTCCGGCGCTGCCTGCCAGCTGGCGCGCGCTGCAAACCCTCTATCGCATGCTGGGACGCCCGGCTGACGCCGAAAAGGCCGACGCGCAGCTCAGGAATCTGGCAGCGCTGCCGCACGAGATCGTCACCGCATTCAGCATGTATGCCGACGGCGAGATCCTGGATGCGGAACGCGTGGTGCGCGACTACCTGCTCGCGCATGGCGACCATGTGGAGGGAATGCGGCTGCTCGCCAAGATCGGCCTCGATCTCGACGTGGCGGACGATGCCGAGCTCCTGCTCGCCCGGGTGCTCGAGCTCGCGCCCCAGCATCGCGAGGCGCGCTACGAATACGCCATCGTGCTGTTGAAGCGGCACAAGCACGTCCGGGCACGGGAGGAGATGGAGAAGCTGCTCGCGCTGGATCCGGACAACAGGATGTACCGCACGACGCATGCCACGGTATGCATAGGATTCGGCGACTATCAGGCGCTCCCGCGCTACCGGGAGCTCCTTGCCGAAACTCCGGACGATCCGGAACTCCACTTGTCGATCGCGCACGCCCTGAAGACCCTCGGACAGACGACGGAGGCGATCCGCGCCTACCACGAGGCTGCCGCCTCCAGGCCAGACTTCGGGGAGGCGTACTGGAGCCTCGCGAATCTCAAAACCTACCGATTCAGCGAAATCGAGATTGCCAAGATGCGAACCGCCGAGGCCTCGCCTAGAATCCAGCTGGCCGACCGGTACCACATGTGTTTCGCCCTCGGAAAGGCGCTCGAGGACCGCGCCGAGTATGCGGAGTCCTTCGCCTTCTACGAGCGTGGCAATGCGCTCAAGAAGATTGAGTGCCGCTACCGCCCGGAACCTCTCGAGCGGACGGCCCGGCTGCACGAGTCCTTGTGCACAGCGGAGTTCTTCGCGGAGCGGGCGGGTTTGGGCTGCGACAGCGCGGCGCCGATTTTCATCGTCGGCCTGCCCCGCTCCGGCTCGACCTTGATCGAGCAGATCCTGGCCTCGCACTCGCAAGTCGAGGGCACGATGGAGCTCGCGGACATCCCTAGGATGGTCCAGGACCTGCAGGGCCGGGAGGTGATCGGCGGCGAACAGCGCTACCCCGGCGTGCTCGGGTCGCTGAGCGCGGCGCAATTGACCCGGCTCGGAGAGAGATATCTCACGGACACCCTAGTATACCGAACGGGCAAAGCCCGCTTCATCGATAAAATGCCGAATAACTTCCGGCACCTCGCCCTGATCCACTTGATTTTGCCCAATGCCAAGATCATCGATGCGCGGCGTGAGCCCATGGCCTGCTGTTTCTCGAACTTCAAGCAGCTGTTCGCGTCCGGGCAGCAGTTCACGTACAGCATCGAGGACATCGCCCGCTATTACCGCATGTACGTCGAGCTCATGGCGCATTGGGACGCCGTGCTGCCCGGCAAAGTGCTGAGGGTCCAGCACGAGACGGTGGTGCGGGATTTGGAAGGCAATGTGCGCCGTATCCTCGATTTCTGCGGGCTGGATTTCGAACCTGCATGCCTGGAGTTTCACAAGACCTCGCGCACCGTTCACAGCGCAAGCTCCGAGCAGGTGCGACGGCCCATCTATCGGGAGGGCGTCGATCAGTGGCGTCACTATGAGCCCTGGCTTGCTCCGCTCAAGGCCGCGCTCGGTCCGTTGGCCGCGCCGGCCGGTTAGCGGTGCAACCGTGAGCTTCACGGCCGAACAGCACTCCGCCAGCCGCGTCGAGCTCGAGGTACAGCGCCTGCGCAGCTTGCTCGAGAAGGGCCGGCTCGCCGAGGCGCTGAGCGGCGCGCAGGCATTGCTTGGGGAGGTACCCGAAAATCGCGACGTGCTTTATATCCTGGCGGTGAGTCAGCGCTACCTGCAACGAATTCCGGAGGCGCTCGCGACGCTGGCGCGGTGCGAATCGCTGCATCCGGGATTCAGCCGCCTGTATCAGGAGCGCGGCCACTGTTACCTGGCGGCGCGCAATCCGGGAGCCGCACTGGAATCGTTCCTGGCGGCCGTGCGCATCAATATCGCATTGCCGGCGAGCTGGAAGGCTCTGGAGGTATTGTTCCGCTCTGCCAGCCGTTTGGCCGAATCCGAGAACGCCGCCGCTCAAGTGAAGCGGCTGGCGACCTGGCCGGTGGCCGTGCTGACCGCGACCGGGTTGTTCGCCGACGGCGAGACTCAGGCCGCCGAGAACATGATCCGCGCGTTTCTTCTGGCCCATCCACAGCATGTCGAGGCGATGAGGCTGCTCGCCCAGATCGGCATGAAGCTGGATATTCTCGACGATGCGGAATTCCTGCTGGAAACGGCGTTGATGCTGGAGCCGGAGCATCGCCCGATGCGCTACGACTACGCGGTCACCCTGCTGCGGCGCCACAAGCATGCGCAGGCCATTGCCGAGCTCGAGCGGTTGCGGGCGATCGAGCCCGGCAATCGGGCCTATGAGATCACCTACGCAACCGCCTGCGCCGGACTCGGCAGACTCGAGGAGGCGATCGAACGCTATCGGATCATGCTGCTCGATTCGCCGCGCGCAGCCGACCTGCATTTGTCGGTGGCACACGCGCTCAAGACGCTCGGCAGACAAAAGGAGGCCGTGGAGAGTTATCGGGCCGCCTACACGGCGCAGCCGGATTTTGGCGACGCTTATTGGAGTTTGGCCAACCTCAAGACCTACCGGTTCACGGACGAGGAGATCGCCCAGATGCGCCTGCAGGAGCAGCGGGCCGACATCCGGGCCGTCGATCGCTACCATCTTTGCTTCGCACTCGGCAAGGCGCTCGAGGACCGGCGCGAGTTCGGCGAATCGTTCCGCTATTACCAGTCCGGTAACACCCTCAAAAAATCGGAAGTGAGGTTCAATCTGAGGCCGATTCTGCGCAATGCCGAGCTGCAAGCCGCGGTTTGTACACGCGAGTTCTTCGAGGCGCGCAAGGGATGGGGCTTCGATTGCGCCGATCCGATTTTCATCGTCGGACTACCGCGGGCGGGATCGACACTGCTGGAACAAATCCTCGCTTCCCATTCGCGCGTCGAGGGCACGACCGAGCTGCCCGAAATCCTGCGCCTGGTCGGAGAGCTGCAGGGGCGCGACGCCGATCCGGTAAACCCCCGCTACCCCGCTGTTCTCAGCGATCTCACAGCGGAGGATTTCTCACGGTTCGGCGAGAAATACATCGCGGACACCCGGGTCTACCGCAGCGGGTTGCCGCGGTTCATCGACAAGATGCCGAACAATTTCCGCCACATTGGGCTGATTCACCTGATCCTGCCGAACGCGAAGATCATCGATGCCCGCCGCGAAGCCATGGCCTGCGGCTTTTCCAATTTCAAACAGCTGTTTGCATCCGGGCAGGAGTTCACCTACAGCCTCGAGGACATTGCGAGCTATTATCGGATGTACGTGGAGCTCATGAGGCATTGGGATCAGGCGCTCCCGGGTCGGGTGTTGCGCGTGCAGCACGAGGATCTGGTCGATGACCTGGAGGGCAATGTGAGGCGGATTCTCGCTTTCTGCGATCTCGATTTCGAGCCCTCGTGTCTCGAGTTCTACAACACCGAACGCAGCGTCCGCACGGCGAGCTCGGAACAGGTTCGACAGCCGATCTACAAAGAAGGTCTCGATCAGTGGAAAAATTTCGAGCCCTGGCTCGGTGAGCTCAAGGGCGCGTTGGGAACCCCGTAACCCGGCCCTTCAGTCAAAAGGCCACGGCGCCAGACCGTGAATGGCGTTGCGCACGTCCATCGACAGGTTCAACTGACGGAGCCGCTCTCCGGTACGCACATCGTAGACCGACACCGTGGAAGGTGAGGATCCGGCGGCGACCAACCCCCGCCCCACCGGGCATAGTCCGCGAGCGAATCCCGGCCGCGCGACCGTGGACGAGTAGCGCTCGATGTGCAAAATGTCGGCGCGCGCATACTGAGGCACGGGTGCCAGCGTGCGCACCCCCGGCGCCTCGTAGCAGAGCCGATCGGCCTCACTGTCGTTGTACACCACCCCGTCATCCATCCGCTGCGCATTGTGCGTCCCTTGCGGAAGGCGCGCGAAAAGGCTGAGACTGCTGCCGTCGAATTTCAGCAGCCCGGGCGTGTAGAGCCCGCTGAAATAGATTTCCGATGATCGCGCTGTGACCGAGTTGAGGTGGAACAGATTATTTCGCTGCGGACCCGGGCCATCGGGCTCGAATCTTCGCCACACGAGTTCGCGACCATCCAGCCCGAGCTGCCAGCCTTCGACGAAACCTCCAGCATGGATGTCGAAGACCAGCAGTGAGTCGAACTGCGTGGACGTGAGGTACACACGGGCGCCGCTCACGGAGATCTCGTGACAATGGGCGAGATAGGGGTGACGGTGCGATTCGATCAGACGGAAGCGCAAATCGAGAACCAGAAGTTCCGCGTTCGCGGCAACCAGGATGCGTTCGCCGTAAAAGGCGATCCCGCGCAGACCGCGGTCTCCCCCGCGACCCTGGAAATCGATGTCGGCGCGGCTCCAATCGAGCTTTGGCTCCGCCGATCCGGTATGAAGGTCCACCAGGTAGAGGCCGCCATGACTCTCGCCGAACTGCGCGCCGCGCACCACCGAGGAGGCGAGCACGCGAGGCAGCCGCATCGAAGTTCCGTCGGTGGGCATCGTCCGGGGCGCCGCCAACTTCAGGCCGGCGAGTAATCGAAGATGAAGTGGATGCGCGCCTGGTCGCCGTCATTTCTGACGCTGTGAGGCATGGCGTTGTTCAGCTCGAACGCCTGAGCCTGCTGCGGGTGGATATCCTCCGTTCCAACGATGAATCGAACTTTGTCATTGGTCACCAGCGGCACATGAATCCGGTGCGCGACGGAAAAGGACGGGTGCCGATCGACATGTGCGTCGATTGCGCAACCCGGCGGCAGGCGCGCCAGAACTGCGCGCAACACCATCCCGCCCGGCGGATAGTGCTGCTCGACGATATGCTGCATGATCGGCACGGCAACATCGTTGAACCCTTCCCAGCCCTTCGCATGGGCCACCTGCACCGTCGGCCAACCGGTGAAAAAAACCAGGATGATCGATTGGGTCTGGGCATGGACCTCGTAGTCGTCCTGCCGCCGGGGATCCGCATACCATGCAGCTTCATCGACGGCGAGCACACGCCGAGTCAATGCCCGACAATCAACCTGTCCCAGACGGCGTATGGGCGTATCAATGAGCACGGGCGTCTCGTCCGATAACCTTCCGCATCGATCAGCGCCTCAGACGCTTCCTGACCTGTTTCAAGAAGTGCCTGAGATTGTCCCGGTCGGATCGAAGATATCGCAACATTTCGATGAACACGCCGCCTCGAAGCAGCCAGGATGTGCGGCGGCGCTGTATGCTCTTTCCGACCTGTTGGTTCCAATGGAACGCTCCGAGCTCCGGCCTCGGTTTCGGCGGGTTCTTGAAGTTGAAGATGTACCCGAGGCGCGGCGCATCGCTCGTGTTGCGATCGGCCCCATGCAGGGTCAGCCCATGATGAATCGTGATCCCGCCCGCCGGTATGGGACATACCTTGGCGTCCTTCGGGTCAAAGCCGCCGGGGCATTCTATGGCGTTTGCATCGGCCCCTCCGCCGTGCGCACGATGCGGGAGAATTCCCTTCAGGTGCGAGCGGGGGATGAACGTCATCGCGCCATTATTGGGAGTGGTATCGAACAGGGCAATCCAAATAGTGACCTGCTCCTGGTAGGCCCGCGGATCATTGTGGGCTTCATCCTGATGCCATGGGGTCCGGCCGCCGATGCGGCTGGGTTTGTAAACGCTGTTGTCCCCGGCCAGCGTCGCGTCCGGCCCGATGAGCTGCCTCGCGATCGCCAGCGCGACTTGACGATAAGGCCATTTGCTCAGCTCGGGCGCATACAGCGAGGGGCGGAACAACTGCGGAGTAACGCCCTCGTCGACCCCCTCTCGCGCCGAAATGTCGAAGCTTCGACCTTCTTTGCGGCCCACGCCCTTCTCGATCATCGACATCAAAATGCCCCGACACCACTCGATGTCGGACCGGCTGATCTGCGGCACGTCGAGGACGAGGAAGCCTTCCCTTTGAAATTCCGCGACCTGATCTTGAGTCAGCGGATGGCGGTCGCAATCGAGGCTCCGCCCGAGGACTTCCGGGTGACGCATGTTCGCTACTTCGGTACTTATCGGCAGACTCCTCGGGTACAGCTCACTCCCGAATAATGAGCGGGGGATCGGGGCTGCGCCAATCAAAGGGCCACAAGCTGGGAAGAGCTGCCGGGAAGTATAATCCGATGACGGAAATGTTGCACGCGAGCGGCCCGAGCCGCCGGCTCCTCTCGAGACATGTCGTCTAAATGCGACGGCAAGCGGCGGACCGCAGATCGACAGGGGCGCCCGCAGGGGCGCCCGCCGCGCTCATCTCGCCCCTTGTGTCAGTCTGTCCTCGAGTTCCCTGCAGTACCAGTCGACGAATTGAATGACCCCGCCCTCGTGCACGGGGGAGTAAGGGGCTGGATCGTAAGCAGGCGAATTGACGCCGATCTGGTTCTCCTGGCACACGCGCCGGTCCGACTCATTGGTCGCGCGCCACACCTCGGTCAGCCGATCGACATCGTAATCGACCCCCTCCACCGCGTCCTTGTGCACCAGCCATTTGGTGGTGAGCTCGGTCCGGGTGGGGCTGATCGGCAACAGCCGGAATGAAATCGCGTGGTCCGCCAGCACGTGATTCCAGATGGTCGGATAGTGGAACAACAGAAGCGTCCCCAGGTCGGCTTCACGCACGGTGTCGTTAAGCGGGCGCTTCACGCCGGCCTTGCCGTCCATGGTGAAGCTCACCGCGCCTTCCACGAGCGGCATCCGGGTCGTACGGTACTGGCCATTCTCGGCGATGCGGAATCTGCTCGGCAATCCGATCGACTCCCAGTGTGCCCACTTGCCGGTGATCTCGGGATTGCTTTCGGCGCCCGCGACGCCGGTGATGGTCGGTGTCTCCGGAAAAGTCCGGATCAGCTCCGGATGGTTGGCCGAGCAGTGATAGCACTCGCGATTGTTCTCCCAGACGAGCTTCCAGTTGGCCTCCTCGATGATGGTGGTTTCGTACGCGACCTTGGTCTGATGCAAGTTGTGCGGGAGGAAGTAAGGCTCGAGGTGCCGTCGAATCGGCTCGAAATCCGGCGCCACCTTGGCGAGGCACACCCAGATGTAGCCGCCGACACTCGCGCAGTGCACGCGGTGCAGCCCGTATTGCGAGCGGTCGAATCCGGACCCCATGTCGCGCGCCGAGAACAATCGGCCGTCGAGATGATAGGTCCATTGATGATACGGGCACACCAATCGGGTGACGGAACCCCTCCCGGCGGAGCAGATTCGCGATCCGCGATGCCGGCACGAATTGTGGAATGCATTGAGGCCGCCCTCGCGGTCGCGCACGACCACCACGGGGTACACGCCGATCTGCACGGTCAGGTAGTTTCCGGCATTCGGCACCTCGCAATCATGACCGACGAAGAGCCAATCCCGGTACCAGATCATGTCGAGATCGACCTGGTATTCTTCCGGGCTGCAATAAAACTCCCGCTCGAGGGCGGTCTCGGGTTTCCTTCTTCGCAGGCGGCTCAATATGACATCGCGCGCATTCATGCTCGGCTCCTCCGCAGTCCATACGCAACAGCATAGCAACGGCGGCGGCGGAGACTTGCTCCCACGCGACCTTCGGCAGGCGATAAACGACCCGGCCGGCGCCGGCGCGGGACTCGGGCGCCGGGTCGCGGCGCTGGTCGGGAGCATCGCGCTGGTCGGGAGCATCGCGGTGCTCCCGTCCGTCGCCCGCGCCGCGCCCCCCGCTCCCGGCGCTCCGCCCTCGCTTCGGATGGGCGCGATGAGCCTGTCCCTCTGTGCCGACGTACCCGCTTCTCCCCCGGCTTACTGCGGTCGTCTCGAACGGCCGCTCGACCCGACGGGGGCGCAGGACGGACGCCTGTCGATCTACTTCGAAGTCTATCCGCACTCGGGCCCCGGCAAGGCCGTGGGCATGCTGGTGGCCACCGAAGGGGGGCCAGGCTACCCCGCGACGCAATCGCGCGCCGAGTATCTGGCGCTGTTCGGTCCGCTGCGGCGCAGCCGCGACATCTTGATCATGGACAACCGCGGAACCGGAAAGTCGGGCGCGCTCGATTGCCCCGAGCTGCAGGCGGCGGAACGCTGGACCACCGCCATGGTGGGCTCCTGCGGGGAATTGCTGGGCGATCGCGGCGCGCTCTACGGCACCGCCCCGGCCACGGACGACTTGGCGGCCATTCTGAGCGCACTCGGCGCGGGCAAGATCGACCTGTACGGCGATTCCTACGGAACTTATTTCGAGCAGGTGTTCGCCCTCCGGCACCCTGCCCTGCTGCGCTCGGTGGTGCTCGACGGCGCCTATCCGTTGAACGGTCCGGACTATGCCTGGTACCCGAGCTATGCCCCTGCCATGCGCGACAAATTCGATGTAGCCTGCCGGCGCTCGCCGGGCTGCGCCGCAATTCCCGGAAGCTCGATTGATCACATCGTGCCGCTGCTCGCGCAGCTTCGCCTGCAGCCGTCCACCGGCCAGGCGATCGATGCCGACGGCAAGCAACGCCGATTCAAGGTGGATCCCACCCTCCTCGCCACGGTGATGTTCGGCAGCGCGCCCGCCCTCGCCACCGTGCGCGAGCTCGATGCGGCCGCGCGCGCCTATCTCGACGGCGATCGGCCGCCCCTCCTGCGCCTCATGGCCGAGACCGTCGGCAGCGTCGACAGCGAGGATGCGCGCAACGCGGCCGCCGATATCACCCAATGGAGCGCGGGCCTCGAGGTGGCGGTCATGTGCCACGATCCGCCGCAGATTTTCGACATGCGGCTGCCGCCCGCACAGCGAGCGGCAGATCGGGACCGGGCGCTCGCCGAGCGCCGCCGCTCCCATCCCGACACCTACGCGCCGTTCACCATCGACGAATATCGCGGCATGCCCTTGGACTACAGTTTCATCGACCAGTGCGTCGCGTGGCCGGTGGCGCCCGCGGGGCAGCCGGCAGGCCGGCCGACGGCGCCGAATGCGGCGTACCCCGATGTGCCGGCGCTCGTCATTTCCGGGGAACTCGACAACATGACGACCCCCGCGGACGGCGCCGCGACGGCGGCGGAGTTCGGACGCGGCAAACGGGTGCTCATTGCGAACAGCTTCCACGTCAATGCATTGCCGCATGCGCGCAGCGGCTGTGCAGCCGAGATCGCGCGGCATTTCATCGCCTCACTCGAGCCCGGCGATGCCTCCTGCGCGGCCGAGGTCCCGCCGGTGCGGCTGGTGCCGCGCTTCGCCGCGCGCGCGGATGCGCTCGACCCTGCGATCGCGGAGCCGGGCAATGCCGCCTCGGACCGCGCCCTCCGGCTGGCCAGCGCAGCGGTTCAAACCGTCGGCGACATCCTGGTGCGCGCGGCCGTCAATTCCTCCGGGCATGGAGCGGGGTTGCGCGGTGGGCGCTTCGAAACGGCCCCGGGCGAAGGCTCCCGCCGCATCACGCTCGATCGGGTGCGCTGGACGGAAGATCTTGCCGTATCGGGAACGATCGATGAGGCGCGCGATGCCGCGGGCAGCGTGCACGCGAAGCTCACGATGGAAGGGCCGGACGAAATCCGCGGCGCCCTCGAGGTGCGATGGGAGGATCGCAGACCCGATGCGCACGCGCGCATCCGCGGAGAGGTCGGGGGCCGGGCGGTGGAGGCGCGCATGCCGGCGCCGTAGCGCCGCGCGGATTCGCTACAACGCGACCGCCGAGACCGCGCTTTCCGCGACCGCGGCCCTCGCCTCTCCGATCTTGCGCTCCGCGCTCGGCGGATAGCCATACTGGCTGCGGTAGCACTTGGAGAAGTGCGGCGGCGATTGGAAGCCGCAAGCCGCCGTGATGTCCATGATGGGCATGGCGGTTTGCAGCAGCAGCTCCCGTGCGCGCCGCAAGCGCATTTCCAGGTAGTAGCGCTTGGGAACACAATTCAAGTCGCGCTTGAAAAGCCGCTCGATCTGCCGGCGCGAGAGGCCGGTTGCCTTGGCGATCTTCTCGAGCGACAGCGGCTTCTCGATGTTCTCCTCCATGATCTGCGCCACCCGGATCAGGCCGCGATGCGAGACGCCGACGCGGGCCCTCAAGGGCACGTATTGCCGATCCCGATCCTTGCGGACCCGATCGACGATGAACTGCTCCGACACGCGCTGCGATATCCTCGGTCCGAGCTTGCCCTCGATGAGGTTCAACATGAGATCGAGCGGCGCCGTACCTCCGGAGCACGTGAAACGGTTCCGATCGATGGTGAAGAGTTGGTCGCTGATCAGCACGCGCGGGAACTCCTCGCGCAGCGCCGACAAATTCTCCCAATGAATGGTCGCTCGAAAGTTGTCCAGCAACCCCGCCTTGGCGAGCGCATATCCGCCGGTGCACAACGCCCCCAGAGGCACACGTCGCTCGGCGACGCGGCGCAATGCCGTCAACAGAGCCGGCGATACCGCCTCCCGGATGTTGATGCCGCCGCACACGAACAAGATGTCCACGGGACCAAGCTTGTCGAGCAAGCCCGCCGGCGAGAGCTTCAGTCCGCTGCTCGACTCGGTCGGTTGACCGTCGAGGCTGACCACCGACCATTCGTAAACGTCCTTGCCCACGAGGCGGTTCGCCATGCGCAACGGCTCGATCGCATTGGAGACCGCAATCAGCGAATAGTTGGCAAGGGTCAGGAACGCATACTTGCACTTGCGGAGCACTGCGGGCGATTCCAAACGAGCCTCCCCTGTGACACTCGATTTCTCGACGATTTCGGCGCCTTCATTATGCCATCCGCCCGCCCAGAAATATCTATTTCCGACATAAATATGTCGCATTCTAGATGCATCGGCCGCACGCATCCGCGGGCCCTGGAACCTCGAACTCCCACGTGGCCAGGAGGCCATGGCGCATTTACATCCGGGATTGTCGCAATTAGCTTATTGTTTCGGCGGGCGCTGGTTACACTGCGGAGCGAATTTCCCCGAGGAATCGATAGATGAAAACTCATGCCCGCGTCGTCGTCATCGGAGGGGGCGCGGTAGGCGTCAGCACGCTCTATCACCTCGCGCAAAAATGGTCGGATGTCGTGCTGGTCGAGCGTTCCGAGCTCACCGCCGGATCGACCTGGCACGCTGCGGGGCTGCTGCCGCTCTTCAACATGAGCTATACGGTCGGGCAGCTGCACAAATATTCGGTCGACCTCTACAAGCGCCTGCCGGCGGAAACCGGGCAGGACGTGAGCTTCCACGTCACCGGGAATCTGCGCCTCGCGACATGCCGCGACCGCATGGACGAGTATCAGAAGTACTGCGGCACGGCCAACACCATCGGTGTGCCGTTCCAGATCATCTCCCCCCAGGAGGTGAAGAAGCTCTGGCCGCTGGTCGAGCTCGGCAACGGCGGCGACACCCAAAACATCGTGGGCGCGCTCTACCATCCCGATGACGGCCACATTGCGCCGGCGGACCTGACGATGGCGCTGCGCAAGGGCGCGCGGGCGCGCGGCGCCGAAATCTACGAGCAAACGGAAGTCACGGGCATCAAGCGCACCCCGTCCGGCGAATGGCATCTGACCACGAGCAAGGGCGACATCGTCGCCGAGCACGTGGTCTGCGCCACCGGCAACTATGCGCGTCAAACCGGGCGCCTGTTCGGACTGAACGTGCCCGCCATCCCGGTCGAGCATCAGTACATCGTTTACGACGAATCCCCGGAGCTCAAAGCCTATCGAAAGGCCGGCGGCCGCGAGCTCGCGGTGCTGCGCGAATCCGATCAGTCCTACTACCTGCGCGAGGAGCGGATGGGCTGGATCCTGGGGCCCTACGAAGCCGGCGCGCCCGCCCGGTTCGCCGACGGTGTGCCCGACTGGTTCGGCAAGAGTCTGTTCGAGGGCGACCTCGAGCGGCTTTTGCCGCACGTCGAGGCCGCCCAGCGGCGGGTGCCCTGCCTCGCCACCTGCGGCATCAAGGACATCGTCAACGGCCCGATTTCCTATACACCCGACGGTAGCCCGTTGATCGGCCCCGCCTGGGGTGTGCGCAACCTCTGGCTCAATGAGGGCCACAGCTTCGGCATCACCGCCGCCGGCGGCTCCGGCTGGCAGCTGGCTGAGTGGATCATCAACGGCGAGCCCGGCATCGACATGATGGCGGTCGACCCGCGCCGCTACGGCCCCTACACCAGCAAGCGCTACGTCGTTCAGAAGAACGAGGAAACTTACCGCAACGTCTTCGTCATCCACTTTCCGGACGAGGAGCGGCCCGATGCGCGCCCGGCCAAGACCAGTCCGATCTACGACAAGCTCGCCCGCATGGGCGCCGTGTTCGGGCAGCGCTACGGCTGGGAACGCGCCAATTGGTTCGCGCCCCCGGGCGTCACGCCCACTGACAAGTGGAGCTTCCGCCGCTCCAATTATTTTCCGCACGTGGGTCGCGAGGCGCTGAATCTGCGGCAGAACGTGGGCGTCATCGATCTCACCCCATTCACCAAGCACGAGGTGACGGGGCCGGGCGCCGAAGCCTGGCTCGATGGGCTGGTCGCCAACAAGGTGCCCGCCAAGATCGGCCGCATGGCGCTCTCGCATGCGCTTACGCGCCGCGGCGGCATCCGTTCCGAATTCACCATCACCAAGATCGCCGACCAGCATTTCTACGTGGTGAGCGCCGGCGCGGCGGAGCGTTACGACAGCGACTATCTGCTCGAAAAACTGCCCACCGACGGATCGGTCGCCTTGCGCAACATCACTTCGAGCCGTGGGTGCTTCGTGGTCGCGGGCCCCCGCTCCCGCGACGTGCTGGCGGCACTCACCGATACGCCGCTCGACAACGCCGCCTTCCCCTGGCTCACGGCGCAGGTGGCCGAAGTCGGGCTCGCGGTCGATGTGTACCTGTTGCGCGTGAATTTCGTGGGTTCGCTGGGATGGGAGCTGCACTTCCCCATCGAATACGCGCATCATCTGTTCGATGCGATATTCGAGGCGGGCGCCAAGTTCAACATCGGGATGGTTGGAATGCGCGCCATGGAGTCGCTGCGCATCGAGAAGTCCTACCGCATGTGGGGCAGCGACCTCACGCCCGACTACACGCCCTTCGAGGCGGGACTCGACCGCTTCGTGCGGATGAACAAGGGGTCCTTCATCGGCAAGGAGGTGCTCGAGAAGCAGCTCGCGCAAGGGGTTCCAAACCGCTTCGTCACGTTCGAGGTTCACGGCGTGACGGATGCCGATGCGCTCGGCAACGAGCCCTTGTTCGATGGCAAGGGACAGCTCGTCGGTCGTGCGACCGCGGGCTACTATGGCCATGCGCTGAAGAAAAGCCTCGGGCTCGGGTACGTGAAACCCGAATTCTCCGCGGTCGGCAGCGAACTCGAGATCCAGATCCTGGGAGAGCGCAAGCGCGCGACGGTGTTGGTGGATTCGCCTTACGATCCCGAGAACAAGGACTTGAGGGCCTAGGGCCCTGGGAACGCAAACCGCATGAGCCGCCAATCCTTTTCCGGATGGGCCCTGATCAGGCGGGGCCTGTCGGGTCACCGCAGCTGGGAACCGCAATGGCGCAAGGCCGCTCCCAAGCAAAGCTACGACGCGGTGATCGTCGGCGGCGGCGGCCACGGCCTGGGCGCGGCCTATTACCTCGCCAAGGAGCACGGCATGACCAACATCGCCGTGCTCGAGAAGGGTTGGATCGGCGGAGGCAACACCGGCCGCAACACCACCATCATCCGCTCCAACTACCTGTTCAATGAGAGCGCGGCTCTCTACGATCATGCCGTCAAGAAGTGGGAGAGCCTCTCCCAGGTCTTGAACTACAACGTGATGTACTCGCCCCGCGGAGTGATGATGCTCGCGCACACGGTGCACGACATCCAGGTGTTCAAGCGCCATGTCCACGCCAACCGCTGCAACGGGGTCGACAACGAGTGGCTCGACCCCGCCGAGGCCAAGGAGTTCTGTCCGCCGCTCAACATCGAGGACAACATCCGTTATCCCGTCCTCGGAGCCGCGCTGCAGCGCCGTGGCGGCACGGCGCGACACGACGCGGTGGCCTGGGGCTATGCACGGGCGGCGGACGCGCTGGGCGTCGACATCATCGAGAACTGCGAGGTCACGGGCATCCGCAAAGACCCGAACGGCGGCGGCGTGGAGGCATTGGAGACCACACGCGGAACCATCCTGGCGCGCAAGGTCGGCGTCTCGGCTGCGGGATCGACCAGCGTCGTGCTGGGGCTTGCCGGGGTGCGCCTTCCGTTGGAGAGCTATCCGCTCCAGGCTTTGGTATCCGAGCCCATCAAGCCGATATTTCCCTGCGTGGTGATGTCGAACACCATCCATGCCTACATCAGCCAGTCGGACAAAGGCGAGCTCGTGATCGGCGCGGGCACCGACGCCTACACCTCCTATACGCAGCGCGGCGCGCTGCACATCAACACCCACACGCTCGATGCGATCTGCGAGCTGTTCCCGCAATTTCGCCGCTTGCGCATGATGCGCAATTGGGGCGGAATCGTCGATGTCACGCCGGACCGCTCGCCCATCATCGCCAAGACACCCGTGCCCGGTCTGTACGTCAATTGCGGCTGGGGCACGGGCGGATTCAAGGCCACCCCGGGCTCGGCGCACGTGTTCGCGTGGACCATCGCGCGCGACGAGCCGCATCCGATCAACGCGCCGTTCACGCTCGAGCGTTTCCGCGATGGGTTCCTCATCGACGAGGCCGCGGCAGCCGCCGTGGCTCACTAGCCTTCGGCCATCGCCATGCTGCTCATTCAGTGCCCCTATTGCGGCGAGCGCCCGGAGCTCGAGTTCACCTACGGCGGGCAGGCGCACATCGCGCGGCCCGCCCGCCCCCAGGACCTCGACGATCAGGCCTGGACCGATTTTCTGTACATGCGCGACAACGTGAAGGGGGTGCATGCGGAGCGCTGGCGCCACGCGCGCGGCTGCGGGCGCTTCTTCAATGCGCTGCGCGACACCACCACCGATCATTTTCTCGCGACCTACAAGACCGGCGAGCCCAGGCCGAACCTGGCGAAAATCGGCGGGCGGCCCCCGTGAGCTTCCGCACCAACTTCACCGGGCGCGTCGACCGCAGCCGGCCCCTCACGTTCACGTTCGACGGCAGGACCTATCGCGGGTTCGCGGGCGATTCGCTGGCCTCGGCACTCCTCGCCAACGGCGTGCACCTCGTGGGCCGCTCGTTCAAGTACCACCGGCCGCGCGGCATTTTCGCCGCTGGCTCCGAGGAACCCAATGGGCTCGTGACGGTGTTCCGCGACGAGGCCCGCTATACACCCAACCTTCGGGTCACGCAGGTGGAGCTGTACGAGGGGCTTCAAGCCGTGAGCCAGAACCGCTGGCCGAGTCTCGAGCGCGATGTGGGCCGGGTCAACGACTGGCTGTCGGCCTTCTTCCCGGCGGGCTTTTACTACAAGACCTTCATGTGGCCGAAGAGCGCCTGGAAGAAATGGTACGAGCCCTTCATCCGCCGCGCCGCCGGGCTGGGCCTCGCGCCGACCAGGCCCGATCCCGACCGCTACGCCCAGCGCTACGCGCATTGCGACGTGCTGGTGGTGGGCGGAGGCCCTGCGGGGCTTGCCGCCGCGCTGGCGGCGGCGGATTCCGGCGCCCGCATCATGCTCTGCGACGAGTCGGCAGAATTCGGCGGGAGCCTCTTGGGCGACGCCTCGGCGCGCATCAACGGCGATGCGGCGCTCGACTGGGTCCGCCGTTCGGTCACGGAGCTGCGCCGCAATGCCCGCGTGACGCTGCTCACCCGCACGACCGCGTTCGGCTATTTCCCGCACAACCTCATCGGCTTGAACGAGCGCATCACCGATCATCTCGCGACGCCCCCGCGCCAGCTGCCGCGCGAGCGGCTGTGGCAGGTGCGCGCCCACCACGTGATCCTCGCGACGGGCGCGATCGAGCGCCCGCTGGTGTTTCCGGGCAATGACCTTCCGGGCATCATTCTCGCGGGCGCCGCGCAAACCTACCTCAACCGCTACGGTGTATTGGTCGGGCGCCGCGTCGTCATCGTCACGGCCTGCGACACCGCCTATCAGACCGCGCTCGATCTGCGCGCAAGCGGCGTCAGCGTCGCCGCCGTCGCCGATGTCCGTCCGCAGCTGCCGAGTGGTCTGCCGGACGCGGTGCGCGGCGCCGGCATCGAAGTGCTCGCGGGCGCGACGGTGCTCGGCACGGAGGGCAATCGACGCGTCAAGGCGATCTCGTTGGGCGAAGTCGACGCCGCAGGACGGGTGAGCCGGACACGCCGCATCGAGTGCGATTCGGTGCTCATGTCCGGAGGATTCACACCGAGCGTACATCTGTTCTCGCAATCGCGCGGCAAGCTCGCCTGGGACGAGTCGCTGGGGGCCTTCATTCCGAGCCGGTCGGCGGAGCGCGAGCGCTCCGTGGGCGCCTGCCGGGGCATCACCGATCTCGCGCAGGCGCTGGAGGACGGCGCGAACGCCGGCGCCGCGGCGGTCGACTCGTTGGGCGAATCCGTTTCGCAAGCGGGCGCCGAGGATCGCCGCTTCAGCGTCGAAGCGTCCACCCGGCGCGCAGGCGCGATCCTCGGGGCGCTCCCCGCCGCGCAGCCCGCCAGCAAGCTCAAGGCCTTCGTGGACTTTCAGCATGATGTGACCGTGCGCGACGTGAAGCTCGCGGCCCAGGAAGGCTTCCAATCGATCGAGCACCTGAAGCGCTATACCACGACGGGGATGGCGACCGACCAGGGCAAGACCTCGAATCTGAACACGCTCGCCATCGCGGCGCAGAATCTGAGCTCATCGATCCCCCAGGTGGGCCTGACCACGTTCCGCATGCCTTACACGCCCACCACCTTCGGCAGTTTTGCCGGGATCTCCCGCGGAAATCTGTTCGATCCGAGGCGTACAACCCCGACCCACGGCTGGGCACAGAGCAAGGGCGCGGTATTCGAGAACGTGGGCCTTTGGTTGCGCTCCCGCTACTTTCCGCGCGGCCTCGAGGACATGCATGCGGCGGTCGCGCGCGAATGTCTCGCAGTTCGCAATGCCTGCGGCATTTTCGACGCCTCGACCCTCGGCAAGATCGAGGTGGTCGGCGCGGATGCCGCCGAGTTCATGAACCGGATGTACATCAACAGCTGGACGGGTCTCGGCGTGGGTCGTGCACGCTACGGAATTCTCTGCCGCGAGGACGGCTTCATCTACGACGATGGCGTGGTCGCCCGCCTCGCGGCCGACCGCTTCCACGTCACCACGACCACTGGCGGAGCGCCGCGGGTGCTCGCGATGATGGAGGATTACCGCCAGACCGAGTGGCCGGATCTCAAGGTGTGGCTCACCTCGACCACGGAGCAATGGGCGGTCATCGCGGTGCAGGGTCCCCATGCGCGGCGCGTGCTCGAGCCGCTCGTATCCGACATCGACCTGGGCGCGGCCGCGCTACCGCACATGGCGGTCGCCCGCGGCAGGATCTGCGGCGTGCCGATGCTCCTGTTCCGCGTGAGCTTCACCGGCGAACTCGGTTTCGAGATCAATGTGCCGGCGGATTACGGCGCGGCGGTCTGGGAGAGCATCTACGCCGCCGGGCAGTCGCACGGCATCTGCGAATACGGCACCGAGACCATGCACGTGCTGCGCGCGGAAAAGGGCTACATCATCGTCGGTCAGGACACGGACGGCACCGTGACGCCCGACGATGCCGGGCTAACCTGGGCAGTCGGCAAGACCAAGACGGATTTCGTCGGCAAGCGCTCACTGGAGCGGCCGTCCATGAAGGCTCCGGACCGCAAGCAGCTGGTGGGGCTGCGCGCTTGCGACGGCCGCACGATCCTCGAGGAAGGCGCACAGGTCGCCGCCAAGGCACGACAGCGCCCGCCGATGGAATTGATCGGGCATGTGACCTCGTCCTATGCGAGCAGCGTGCTCGGCTTCCCGATCGCGCTCGCGCTGGTGGCGGGCGGGCGCGCCCGCATGGGGGAGCATCTGTACGTGCCCATGCCCGATGGCGACATCGAGGTGGAGGTCAGCTCGCCGATTTTCTACGACCCTGCGGGAGAACGCATCAATGGCTGAGCTCGCGCAGCGCCGCCCTCCCGCCATGGCGCCCACCGATTGGCTCAAGCCGCTCCCGCCCGCCGGCCGTTGGGTGTTGCACGGCGCCCCCGCCGCACGGGCATTGGCCGCACCCGCCTGGGGCGTCGCATTCTCCGAGGAGGCGTGCCGCGCCGTGGTCGCGGGACCCCGCGCGACGCTGTGGCTCGGCCCGGACGAATACCTGCTGCTCGACCTTGGGCCGGGCGACGGCGCGGACGGCGAATCGCACGCGGCGGTGGCGCCAAGCCTCGAGCGCGCCCTCGCCGCCGAGCCGCACGCCCTGGTCGATGTCAGCCACCGCCAATTTGCGCTCGAGATCTCGGGTCCGCACGCGGCGACCCTGCTGAGCGCAGCGTGCCCGCTCGATCTGGACCTGCGCGCCTTTCCAGTCGGGATGTGCACGCGCACCGTGCTCGCCAAGGCCGACATCGTGCTGTGGCGGACCGGTCAAACCACGTTCCACCTCGAGGCGTGGCGCTCGTTCGCAGCCTACGTCTCGGGTCTGCTCGGCGAAATCGCTCACGAGTTCTACGGCGACATCCAGCCGCGGGCCTGATCGTCGGGGCGCCGCCGGGGCAGGACCGGTGACAATCCGTCTCTCAAGATGCTAGCGTGCAACCGTCGTTCACTCCGGTAACCGCCATCGAAACGCCCGCCCTGACCAAATCGGACGCACCAGCAAGCCTTGCCGCGCCGGCTGAAGTCATCGCCGCAGACACCGGGGTACTGCGTCGCACGCTCAAGCGCCGTCACATGGAGATGATCGCGCTCGGCGGCGTGATCGGCGCCGGGCTGTTCGTCGGTTCCGGCGTGGTGATCCAATCGGCCGGACCGGCGGCGGTGCTGTCGTTCGCGCTCACCGGCCTCCTGGTCGTGCTGGTGATGAGGATGCTGGGGGAGATGGCGGCGGCATATCCATCGGTGGGTGGCTTCTACGAGTACAACCGGCTGGCGCTCGGCGAGCTCGCGGGCTTTCTGACCGGCTGGATGTACTGGTATTTCTGGATCATCGTGGTCGCGCTCGAGGCGGTGGCCGGCGCACGCCTGCTGATGTATTGGTTCCCGGGATTGCCGCCCTGGTCGTTCACCCTGGCGTTGACGCTCGGGTTCACGGTGTTGAACCTGTTGTCAGTGCGTTCCTGGGGCGAGGCCGAGTATTGGTTCGCCTCCATCAAGGTCGCCGCCATCGTGGTTTTCCTGTGCCTCGGTGCGGCCTTCATTTTGGGACTCTGGCCGAACGTCGCCGGCGGCCTGTCGCATCTCACGGCTCATGGAGGCTTCATGCCGCACGGCATCGCGCCCGTGCTCACAGGCGCGGTCGCGGCGACCGGCTTCTATTTCGGCTCGGAGATCGTGACGGTCGCGGCCGCCGAGTCCGCCGAGCCCGAACGCGCGGTGGCGCGCGCGACCCAGTCGGTGATCTCGCGGGTGCTGGTGTTCTACGTGGGGTCCATTTTCGTCGTGGTCTGCATCCTGCCGTGGAATCATCCGGGCATCGAGCAACCCTACGTGACCGCCCTCGAGGCGCTGCACATACCGGGCGCCGCGCAGATCATGAACGGCGTCATCCTGACGGCGGTGCTCTCCGCGTTGAACAGCGGTTTGTTCGCCTCCTCGCGCATGATTCTGGCGCTCGCGCGGCGCGGCGACGCGCCGCGCGCGCTCGCGAAGCTCAACGGCCGCGGCGTCCCCGTCCGCGCCCTGATCACCGGCACGCTGTTCGGCTATATCGCCGTCATCATGAGTTACGTGTCGCCGGACCGGGTGTTCGCATTTCTGGTGAATTCCTACGGCACGGTCGCGATCTTCGTGTACGTGCTGATCGCGGTCGCGGAGCTCACCTTGCGCCGCCGCCTGGAACGCGAGTCTCCCGACCGGCTGCGGGTGCGCATGTGGGGCTACCCCTATCTCACCGTCCTCGCCATCCTGGCGATGCTCTCGATCGTGTCGGCGATGGCATTCATCCCGAGCCTTCGCTACTCGCTGCTGTTCGGCGTGTTGAGCGCAGCGGCCATGGTCGTGGGCTATGCGCTGCGAAACCTCGTCCGAGCCCGCAGGCTCCGCGGATCCCTCAGTACGGACGGTCGCCGTTGACGGTGGCGCGGTGCATGGTGCGCCGTTCCGGCAGATAGTCCGCAATCGCATAGTGCTGGGTCACCCGGTTGTCCCAAAAGGCGACATCGTCGACGCTCCAGCGCCAGCGGACCGTGAATTCCGGCTGGGCCGCATGCTTGAACAGAAAGCCGAGCAGGGCCTCGCTTTCCCGCGGCGCGAGCTCGTTGATGTGCGTCGTAAACCCTTCATTGACGAAGAGCCCCTTGCGGCCGCTCACCGGATGGGTGCGCACCACCGGATGACTCACCGGCGGATGCTTCGCGACCGCACGCTCGTAACGCTCCTTGAACGCAGCGTCTTTCTGCCAGCGTTCCGGCGGGAACGATTTCGCGATCGAATGCGTGGCGGTGAGCCCCTCCAGCATCCGCCGCATCGGCTCCGAGAGCGCTTCGTAGGCCGCGGAGCTGCTCGACCAGAGCGTATCGCCCCCGACGCTCGGCAGGCGCTTGGCCGCCAGGATTCCGGCGAGCGGCGGCGTCTGGCTGAAGGTCACGTCGGTGTGCCAGTTGTCATTGTCGGGCAGGAAGCTCGCGTGGGTGTCGATCAGCAGGATCTCGGGAAGCTCGGGCAGCACCGGGTAGATGGGATGCACGTGCAGCGACCCGAAGCGCGCGGCAAAACGGGCTTGCGCCTGCGGCGTGATGGGTTGGTCGCGGAAGAACAGCACCTGGTGCTCGAGCAAGAGCTCCCCCAGACGGTCGATTTCCGACGACTCGAGATCCCGGGACAGGTCGATGCCGGCGATCCGGGCACCCAGGGCCCGGCCGATGCGGGTAACTTCTATGGACATAATTGCCGTTGTTCTGCGCCCTTCGCCGGGCCCGGTGATTATACGAGAGGCAGCCTTGCGCATGAATAAATGTGAGAATGCCGGCGTATGGGCGACGGCATGTTGAGCAACCAAGACTCCCAAGCGCGGCTGCGGGCGGCCTATACGGAGGCGCTGGCGATGCTGCGCCTCGGGCGAGCCGCCACCGCCGAGCGCCAGCTGCGCGCCATCCAGGCCGCGGCGCCTGGGCATGTGCAAAGCTTGCACCTGCTCGGTGTTGCGCTGCTCGATCAGGATAAGACGGACGCAGCGGTCCAGGCGCTCGAGCGAGTCACGCTGATCGCGCCCAACTTCGCCGATTCGCGGGTCGATCTTGCGCGAGCTTGTCGTCGTGCCGGCCACGCCGCACGCGCACGCGAGGAGGTACGGCGTGTGCTCGAGGCCGAACCGCACCATCACCGCGCGTGGCTCACCTACGGCGATGTGCTCGTCGAGCTCCAGAAGTATCCGGAGGCGCTGGTGGCTTTCGAGCGCGCCCGACTGACCGATCCGCACCGAGCGCGGATCGAGGCCGCGACCGCCGCACTCGTGGTGGACGAGCGTCGTAAGCCGGAGGAGCTGTTCCGCGAGATCCTCAAGGAGGATCCGAGTCACGTGGCGGCGCTCTGTGGGCTTGGAGCGCTGGCGTTGAGTGCCGATCGTCCCATCGAGGCAGAGCGCCTGCTGCGCCACGCTTTGCGGCAGTCCGCCCACCTTCCGCTCGCCTACCGGGGGCTTGGGCCCGCGCTGGTGCGTCTCGGGCGCCTCGAGGAGGCGGAGACGGCCGTGCGATATCTCGAGAAGATCGAGCCCGATAGCCCTCAAACCTGGGTGGCGATCGCCTCGGTCGCCACCCGCATGCTGCGGCTGGAGGAGGCACTGGACGCCTATGAGCGCGCCGCGATTCTCAAACCGGACGAGGCAGGGCTCAAGATCTCCGCCGGGCACCTGCAGAAAACCCTGGGTCGGCGCCCCGACAGCGAGGCGTCCTACAAGGCGGCGCTGCAGTCGGACCCGAGCCGGGCCGAGGCGTGGTGGAGTCTCGCCGACCTCAAGAATTATGTCTTCAGCGACGCAGAGCTCGCCGAGATGCAGCGGCTATTGTCGAGCGGGAAGCAGCAACGCTCGAACGAGGCACATCTGCGGTTTGCGCTCGGCAAGGCCTTCGAACAACGCGCGGCGTACCCGCAGGCTTTCGTGCACTACGCCGAGGGGAATGCCCTGCGCCGGGAGGACGAGCCGTTCGACATCGAGGTGTTCGAGCGTCGCTGTGCACGCATTCGCGCGTTCTTCAATGGGGACTTCTTCGCAGCGCACCGCGGCAGCGGCAACCCGAGTTCCGCGCCGATCTTCATCGTCGGCCTGCCGCGCTCCGGCTCGACGCTGCTCGAGCAGATCCTCGCCAGCCACTCGCAGGTGGAAGGCACCATGGAGCTGCCGAACATTCTCAACATGGTGGCGCAGTTCGATGATCTGTCACCCAGCCGGGATGGCTATCCGGAGGCGGTCGGCCAGGCATCCCCTGCGCAGCTCGCCGCACTCGGCCGCCGCTATCTGGAGGAAACGGCCCCGCTGCGCTCGGGACGCGCCCACTTCACCGACAAGCTGCCCAATAATTTCAGCCATATCGGCCTGATCACCGCGATCCTGCCGGGCGCCATCGTCATCGACGCGCGCCGCCATCCGATGGATGCCTGCTTCAGCACCTTCAAGCAGCACTTTGCCGAAGGGCAGACCTTCAGCTACGACCTGACGGATCTCGGCCGCTATTACCGCTGTTATCTGTCGCTCATGGACCACTGGGACGCGGTGCTGCCCGGGAGGGTCTTGCGGGTGCAGTATGAGGACGTGGTACGCGAGCCGGAGGCGAACATCCGCCGCTTGCTGATGCACTGCGGCCTCACTTTCGAGCCCGCCTGCCTGAATTTCCACGCGACGCGACGCGCGGTGCGCACGGCAAGCGCAGAGCAGGTGCGTCAGCCGCTATACCGCTCGGGCGTCGGCCACTGGCGGCATTTCGCGCGCGAGCTCGAGCCGCTCCGTCGGGCCCTCGGGGACAGCCTGGCGCGTTTCGCGGAGCCCGCTCTGGGGGAGTAAATGAACGACCGTTGACTAAGGGCGGTCAGAACGACGATCATCAGGGAAGGGCGATCGCACGCGGGTGCGAATATCAAGCTGATAATCAATATTCTTCAAGGGGATAGGACATGGGGGCGAAACCAAAGAGACTGGTGGGCCAGGCGAATGCGGTGCAGATCCCTCCCGGGCGCAGCGCCGCGGGGTCGGGGGTCCGGATTGCGGTTGCCGCGGCGCTGGCCGGCGTTGCCCTCCCCCACGCGCCGCCGAGCTTTGCGGACGCACCCTCCCAGCCGCCGGTGTCCGGCGGTCTCGAGGAGATCGTCGTCACGTCGCGCAAGATTTCGGAGAACCTGCAAGACGTGCCGCTCAGCATCGACGTGTTCACCGCGAAGGACATGAAAAACCTCGGCATCGCCAGCATGGATGACTACCTGCAGAAGACGCCGTCGATCTCCTACGTGAGCACCGGACCCGGGACCCAACTGTTCGTCATGCGCGGCGTGTCCGACGGCAGCAACCCCAACTATGCCAACACCGCCTCGACCGGCTTCTTCGTCGATGACCTGTCGATGAACTACGGCGGCGCGCAGCCCGACCTGCATCTCTATGACATCGAGCGCATCGAGGTGCTGAACGGACCGCAGGGCACGACCTATGGCGCGGCGGCCATGTCCGGCGCGATTCGCTACATCACCAACAAGCCTGACTCGCATGCCTTCAGCGCCGGGATCGACACCGACATCGGCCATATCCAGTCAGCCGCCACCAATCAGACCTACGAGGCATTCGTCAACGTCCCGCTGATCGACGGCATCCTCGGCTTCAGGGCCTCCGCCTTCAGCGTCTCCAACGGCGGCTTCGTCAACAATCAGCTGACGACACGCACCTGGGTCAACGGTGCCGTGTCCAACAATGCGCCCTGGGCAGGCCATGACTACAACCATGAAAACGTCAGGGGCGGGCGCCTGGCGTTGAAGGCGGACTTCAACGAGAGTTGGAGCGTGCTGTTCACCTATGGCTTCCAGAAGCAGCACACCAACGGTGCGTGGGACGAGGATCCGACGCTGCCAAAGCTCACGGTGGAGCGCTTCGGTCCGGAGCAGAACCTGTTCGAGACCAACATGGCGGATCTGCACATCGAGGGCGATGTCGGCATCGGCGACCTGGTATTCGCCAGCGCCTTCTGGAACCAGGAACGGCGGCAGTGGAACGAGTATTCCCAGTACGAGCAGAATTACAACGCCGGCGCCAGGAACACCCCGCCCACCGGTTACCCCGGCACGCAGGAAGGATTTACCTGCCTCAACGACCCGTATTATGGCGGTGGTGCTTTCACGGGCTGCAACCCGGCGACGCAGTTCTACTCGTACCAGGTCAATCCCAAGCGCTGGTCAAACGAGCTGCGGCTCTCATCCAAAGCGGGCGAACGCCTTCACTGGCTCGTAGGCGCGTACTGGCAGGTGACCAACGATCACAATTTCGGCGAAAACTATTACATGCCGGGGCTGCAATACAAGGGTGCCGCGTTCCAAAACTATCTCAATTACTACGGGCTTACCCAGCCATCGCTGCCCCACGGTATCTGGTACGCCTACACCGAAACCAGTCACGACCTCGAGACCAGCGAATTCGCCAACATCAGTTTCGACGTGACCGACAAGCTGAATGTGGAAGCGGGAGCCGTGTACTTCCGCTCCTATTCGAACTACGACACCCCCTTGCTGGCCTTCGCCTATCAGCCCAACCTCCCGAGCGACTATAGCCAGACCTCGCACAAGGCGGATGGCAAGGTTGGCGTCAACTACAAGATCACCAAAGATGTCATGGTGTATGCCGATTGGGGTCAGGGCTTCCGGCCGGGCGGCAGCAATACCGGAGATCCTTCCTCGTGCTACACCAATGGCGTGACCCAGACCTACACTCCGGACACGCTCAATAACTACGAGTTCGGCTGGAAGACGACCAGCCTGGACGGAAAGCTCCTCTGGAACGGCGCGACTTACTTCATGGACTGGAAGAAGCTGCAGGCGCTCATCTACGACGCCGCGGTCTGTCCGACCTCGAGCTACAACATCAACGTCGGCGACGCGCGCATCTACGGGTTTGAATCGAATATCGACTACAAGGTCGATGAGCACCTGGCCATCCAGGCGTCCGCCAACTATACCGACTCACGGGTGACGTCAGCGGAGACTCCGGCCTACCAGAGTTACGTCAATGAGCGGCTGCCGTTCGCACCTTATTTCAGCTGGAGCTGGAACGCGCGCTACCAGAGGCCACTGAGCGAGGCCCTGCAGGGCTATGTGCAGTTCGACATGTCCGACAAGGGCGACATGTTCAACGGTCTCAATCCCGACGACAAGAACACGGGACTGCCGCGCATCCTGCAGCCCTCCTACATCATCATGAACCTGCGGGCGGGGATCAACCCCGGCGGCAGCGAGGCCTGGTTTGCGGAGCTCTACGTCAGCAACCTCGCGAACAAGAACGCGATCGTCTTCAGCAACACCGGCAACTTCGACCTGCGGCTCACGGTCAACGAGCCGCGCGTGGTCGGCGCGCGATTGTCCTACCGGTGGGGCAAGCACAATGAATGACGTTGGGGCGGGGTCGCGGGTACGGTTTGCCGTCGCCGCGGCGCTGGCCGGCGCCGCACTTCCTCATGCGCCGCCGAGCCTGGCCGACTCGGCAGCGGGGCCAAGCGAGTCCGGCGGCCTCGCAGAGATCGTGGTCACGTCGCGCAAAATCTCGGAGAACCTGCAAGACGTGCCGCTCAGCATCGACGTGTTCACCGCGAAGGACATGAAAAACCTCGGCATCGCGAGCATGGACGACTACCTGCAGAAGACGCCGTCCATCTCCTACATCAGCACGGGACCCGGCACGCAGCTGTTCGTCATGCGCGGAGTATCCGACGGCAGCAACCCCAACTACGCCAACACCGCCTCAACCGGCTTCTTCGTCGATGACCTGTCGATGAACGACGGTGGCTCACAGCCCGACCTGCATCTCTATGACATCGAGCGCATCGAGGTGCTGAACGGACCGCAGGGCACGACTTATGGCGCCGCGGCCATGTCCGGCGCGATTCGCTACATCACCAACAAGCCTGACTCGCATGCCTTCAGCGCCGGGATCGACACCGACATCGGCCACATCCAGTCGGCCGCCACCAATCAGAGCTATGAGGCGTTCATCAACCTCCCGCTGGTCGACGGCGTCCTCGGCTTCAGGGCCTCCGCCTTCAGCGTCTCCAACGGCGGCTTCGTCAACAATCAGCTGACGACACGCACCTGGGTCAACGGTGCCGTGTCCAACAATTCGCCCTGGGCAGGCCATGACTACAACCACGAGAACGTCAAGGGCGGCCGCCTCGCGCTCAAGGGCGAATTCGGCGAGGGCTGGAGCGCGCTCTTGACCTATGGGTTCCAGCGGCAGCACACCAGCGGTGCCTGGGACGAGGATCCGACGCTGCACAAACTCACCGTGGAGCGCTTCGGTCCGGAACAGAACCTGTTCGAGACCAACATGTTCGACCTGCACGTCGAGGGCGATGTCGGTATCGGCGACCTGGTGTTCGCCAGCGCCTTCTGGAATCAGTCACGGCGGCAGTGGAATGAATATTCCCAGTACGAGGAGAATTACAACGCCGGGGCGAGGAACACACCGCCGACCGGCTACCGCGGCACCCAGGAAGGCTTCACCTGCCTCAACGACCCGTATTATGGCGGCGGTGCCTTCACGGGCTGTAACCCGGCGACGCAGTTCTACAATTACAACGTCAATCCAGAGCGCTGGTCGAACGAGCTGCGGCTCTCATCCAAAGCGGGCGAACGCCTCCACTGGCTCGTGGGCGCGTACTGGCAGGTGACCAACGATCACAACGACAACAGCACGTTCTTCATGCCGGGGCTGCAGTACAAAGGCGCCGCCTTCCAAAACTATCTCAGTTACTATGGGCTCACTCAGCCGTCGCTGCCCCACGGTGTCTGGTACGCCTACACCGAGTCGAGTCACGACCTCGAGACCAGCGAATTCGCCAACATCAGTTTCGATGTGACCGACAAGCTGAATGTGGAAGCGGGCGCCGTATACTTCCACTCCTATTCGAACTACGTCACGCCGTCCTTCGGCTTTGCCTACGCCCCCAACACCCCGAGCGACATCAGCGAGACCTCGCACAAGGCGGACGGCAAGGCCGGCGTCAGCTACAAGGTCAACAAAGATGTCATGGTGTATGCCGATTGGGCGCAGGGCTTCCGGCCGGGCGGCAGCAATGCCGGATTGCCTTCCGGTTGCTACAGCAGCGGCGTGACCCAGAGCTACACCCCGGACACGCTCAATAACTACGAGCTCGGCTGGAAGACGACCAGCCTGGAGGGGAAGCTGCTCTGGAACGGCGCACTCTACTACATGGACTGGAAAAAGCTGCAGGCGCTCATCTACGACGCCGCGGTGTGTCCCTCCTCCAGCTACAACATCAACGTCGGGGATGCGCGCATCTACGGGATGGAATCGAACGTCGACTACAAGGTCGACGAGCACCTGTCGATCCAGGCATCCGTCGACTATACCGACGCCCGGGTAACGTCCGCGGAAACTGCGGCTTACGACAGCTACGTCAATGAACGGCTGCCGTTTGCGCCGTACTTCAGCTGGAGCTGGAACGCGCGTTACCAAAGGCCCGTGAGCGATGCGCTGCAGGGCTATGTGCAGTTCGACATGGCCGACAAGGGCGACATGTTCAACGGTCTCAACCCGGACGACAAGAATACCGGCCTGCCGCGCATCCTGCAGCCCTCCTACATCATCATGAACCTGCGCGCGGGAATCAACCCCGGCGGCAGCGAGGCGTGGTTCGCCGAGCTCTACGTCGCCAATCTCGCGAACAAGAACGCCATCATCTACAGCAACACCGGCAACTTCGACCTGCGGCTCACGGTCAACGAGCCGCGGGTCGTCGGCGCGCGATTATCCTATCGATGGGGCAAGGTTAAGGAATGACGCCCGCCGCAATGGCCAGCGCCATCCGATAAGGCTCCGGAGAATGTGACCGAGCCGTCAATCTGACCGGTCCGATGGTGAATTATGTGAATTTACTTGCACTGGAAGCCAGGTCCGCGCTAGCGTTTAACAGTGTTGATTGAAACCCCTAACGAGCCGAAGCAGCCGACCCAGGCGCGTCCCTCCAAGGGCTCGCGCAACCGCTGGCATGCGGTGCTGGTCGTCGTGCCCTCCTCGGCGTGCGCCGCGGCGCAGGCCTGCAAGGGCAAGCGGTACCTGTCATCGGAAGCACCCCGCCTGCCACTCGCCAATTGCGATGCGGCGTCCTGCGGTTGCAAGTACCGTCATTTCGACGACCGGCGGGCAGGTCCGCGCCGCGCGGAGGAAGTCGGCGGCCCTGACCCGAAAAAGCCGGCTTCCAACCGGCGTGCTCGAAAAGGACGCCGCGCCGACGACTGAAGGACGCCTTCGGGGCGTCAATTCATCTTCATCCCGGGCATGCTGGAGTGATCCATATTGTCATGGCCCTCGTCGTCGTCCATCGTGGACCACACCAGCTTGGGATCCGCTTCGTACGGATACACGTGCACCATCCACCCGAAGAAATGCTGGTGGAACTCGCCACCCGCCGCCTCGCAGGCCTCCGCCGTCGTAATGGACCCGAGCAGGCCGAACTTCGCATCCGGCCCGAAGTATTCCGCCTTGCGGTCCGGCGGCGCTTTGCAAAAGTTGATGTGCTGATGCCAGCGCGCAATGCTCAACGGGACGCGGCCGTCGATCTCTTCCTCGCTCGCGTCCACGCGATCCGTGTACATCGCCCCCACCAGCCGATAGCCTCCGTCCGCGGTCTTCTTGTACAAGAGCGAGGTGGGCTTCGAGGGATCGAAGCTCGTTCGAGCCTCGAGGCCGTGGGCGTAATTGGTGAAGTGATACTGCGCTTGAGGAACGTTCGGCAGGAAGATTTCATAGCCGTCGGCCAGCGCCTTGCGGTAGTCCTGATAGGGAGCCATCGCCTGGCGAGCCGCTGCGAGGACGGCGTCCGCTTTCTGTCGATCGCCCGGCTTTGGATCCCGCAGCGCCGTCATGTACATATGACCGCTCATGTGCGCCGCGCCCAGGCTCGACCCGCTCTCCTCGGCGATGGCCGGCCGGGCAAGCTCCAGGGTGAGCGCGATGACGAGCGTGCCCCCGAGAACACGCCGCCATCGTATGCACGACCGACATTGCGACATGAGCCGGAGCTTATCACCGCTCTGCGGACAACCCAAACCGGATTGGTTATGCTTGCCCCTCCTCCTTCGAGCGAGCCAACGTGCCCCCCGGAGCATCATCGATCATCCGCAGAGAGTGGTGGCTGGGCGTCAGCATCGTCACGGCACTCCTGTATCTGGTCGCGGGCGGGAACCTCTATCCGGAGCACTCGGGGCTCGTCCGCCAGGTCGTGATCTCGGTCTGGCTGTTCGCGGTCATCATGGGTGCGGCCTTGAGCGTGGTGAGGCATGCCGAGGACCTGGCGGTGCACCTCGGCGAGCCCCTCGGCACGCTGATACTCACGTTGGCGGTGACGGCCATCGAGGCCGCGGCGATCTCGGCGGTGATGATCCACTCGAAGGACAGCGCCGCCGTGGTCCGGGACACCTTGTTCGCGGTCATCATGATCATCCTCAACGGCATGGTCGGCGCATCGCTGTTGCTCGGGGCGTGGCGGCACCGCGAACAGCACCACAATCTGCAGGGCGCGAATGCCTATCTCAGCGTCATCATCCCGCTCGCGGTGTTGAGCCTGATCATGCCGAACTACACGCAGACCACGCCCGGGCCCTCGCTGTCCGCACCGCAAGAGACCTTCCTCGGATTGATGTGCGTCGGCTTGTATGTCGCCTTTCTCAGCGTACAAACCGGCCGGCATCGCGGCTATTTCATGCTCGGCAACGAAGAAGCGGAATCGCTTCACGGCAGCGCAGGTCCGCCCGGTCCCTGGGGGATGCACGCCGCCCTGCTCGTGGCCTACATGGTGCCGCTGGTGTATCTGGCCGAGCAGTTCGGCAGCCCCGTCGACGATCTCCTCGCGACTCTGCACGCTCCGGCCGCCCTGAGCGGCGTGATCATCGCGGCATTGGTCGCGACCCCGGAGGCGATCGGTGCGGTCCGCTCTGCGGTGGCGAACCACTTGCAGCGATCCATCAACATCTGCCTGGGGTCATTGCTCGCCACCATCGGGCTCACCATTCCTCTCATGCTGCTGGTCAGTCATCTCCTGGGAACGCCGATCTACCTCGGCCTGCAGAATTCCAGCTTCATGATGCTGCTGCTGACGCTGCTGCTGAGCGTCGTCACCTTTGCGAGCGGGCGGACCAACGTGCTGCAGGGCGCGGTGCACATGCTGCTGTTCATCGCCTACGTGCTGTTGATATTTCAGGGCTGACGCGCCGGCGCCAAAACAATCGCGTCGCGTTGAATGTCGCGTATCAGTACGTCACCGTCACCACCAAGGTATCGGTATAATTGCCGGCCATCACGTTTTGTCCGGCCGGCAAACGCCCATACACGGTACCGCTATAGGTCACTCCGCTTTGTCCCGTCGCGCCGGCGCAAGTGACCGTACCTCCGGGATAGCAGACCGTGATGTCATAGGTGCCGGATGCCCCGTTTCCGAAGATCAGCGTGTACCCCGTATCGAGGTAGAGGTTGTAACTGAGGCTCTGGGTGCCCAGCGTCATGGCTCGATTGGCATAAGTGCCGCTGTTGCCCGTCGATAACGTGATGGTCGCCGTAAACCCGGTGCCTGTGTAAGTGCAAAGCAGATTGCCACTCCCAATCGTGGTGTTTGCGGCCGTTGACGTGGGGTCATAGTGGCCGAAGGCAACGCCGGGCGTGCTCACGGCGCAGGTGGGAGAGCTCGCATGTGCTGGTGCGAAAAGACCGGCCAACAGCAAGAGCGCCGGGCAGCAGAGGCTCCGCAATGTCAAGAGCCCGCACATGGTCAGCGGCGACACCGCACCGCGCTATCGAGAAAGTCGTCCACCTCGGCCGGTGTGCTGGCGTAGCTCGTGACCAAGCGGATGGCCGCGCCTTTGGATGGTTTCAGCCACGGCCAGCGATAGAAGTGAAATCCCTCGCGTTCGAGGGCCGCGATGAGTGCCTCGGGCACAGCGACGAAGAGCTCGTTGGCCTGCACGGGCTGAAGAAGCTCGACGCCCGGCACCGTCGCGAGCCCGCCGGCGAGCCGCGTCGCCATGGCGTTCGCCTGACGCGCATTGTGCAGCCAGAGATCATCCTTCAAGTAGGCGAGCAGCTGGCAGCTCAGGTACCGCAGCTTCGACCATAGATGTCCCGCGCGCTTGCGCCGCCGCTCGAAATCCTCCGCGCGGCCACGATCGAAGAACACCACGGCTTCCGCGCCCAAGGCACCATTCTTCGTGGCGCCGAATGAAAGCACGTCGACGCCCGCCTTCCAGGTTGCCTCGGCCGGCGAACAGCCGAGGTGCACCAGCGCATTGGCAAACCGCGCGCCGTCCATGTGCACCGGCAGCCCATGACGCTTCGCCTCCGCGGTCAG
This sequence comes from uncultured Gammaproteobacteria bacterium, assembly GCA_963748995.1. Classification (GTDB taxonomy): domain Bacteria; phylum Pseudomonadota; class Gammaproteobacteria; order Steroidobacterales; family Steroidobacteraceae; genus Bog-1198. Next base: position 77,123 of record CAVVKU010000027.1, read on the forward strand.
TGCCTTGAGCTCATCGAGCCCGTACACCGTGCCGAGCTCCGTTGCCTGGGTCACGCTGACCGCCGACGGTTTGACATGGTGCACCCCCATGTCAATCGCGAGCGCCACCGATGCCTCGAGCGCGGCGGATCCGATCTTGCCGTTGGGCGACGGGAGGCCGAGCAGCTTTGCCCCGCCTGTGAAAAGCTCAGGCGCACCGCATTCGTCCGTCACGATGTGCGCGCCTTCGTGGCAGTAAATGCCGCCGAACGGCGGCGCGAGCTGCGCAAGCGCCAGGGCGTTGGCCGCGGTTCCCGTCGCCACAGGATAAATCGCCACGTTCCGCTCGAATAGCGTCGATGCCGCCCCTTGCAGCCTCTCGGTGAACTCATCGGCCCCGTAGGATGGCATCAACCCCGAGTTGGCCGCATGGATGGCCGCCATGATGGGAGCGCACACGGGGGTTACGTTATCGCTGCCGAAGTTTCGGCTGAAAGGGCTGTTCATCCCTGCATTCTAGCGCCATTTGATCGACGCGCATCCGGGGCGCAAACCCCGCGCCGGTCCAAAGCCTGTCTGGGCTACACTGCGCGTCCCGACTTCGGGCAGGGCTGAACACGAGCATGCACATCAGAAACGCGCGGGGCGCTCTCTTCCTTTGCGCGGTGGCCGCGGTGGCCGCGTTGCCGGGTTGCGGCCGTACCGGTGGGGCCGCGCCCCACCCCGACGTGCCGGCGCGCACCGATGACGGCAGGGTCGTCGACCTCTACAACTGGGCGGACTACATCGCGCCGTCCACGGCCCAGGAATTCCAAGGGCGCACCGGCATCAAGTTGCGGGTGTCCACCTTCGAGACCAATGAGACGCTCGAATCGCGGCTGATGACCGGGGATAGCGGCTACGATGTGGTCGTTCCAACGGCGCCCTATCTGCAGCGTCAAATACGCGGCGGCGCCTATCGACCGCTCGACAAGAAGCTGCTTCCGAACCTCGCGAACCTCGACCCCGCCCTGATGGAGCGTGTTGCGCTCAACGATCCCGACAACGCGCATTCGGTGATCTACATGTGGGGCACCTACGGAATCGGCTACAACGTCAGCGAGGTTCGCGAAGCGCTCGGCGGTCCTGCGCCCGATGGCTGGGGGCTGCTTTTCGATCCGGACTACGCGTCCCGCCTGCAACATTGCGGCATCGGCACCATCGATGCGCCCGCCGGCGTCATCCGGCTGGTGCTGAAGTACCTGGGCCGGGACCCGAACGCACCGGGTCCGGGCGATCTTGAGGACGCGGAGCGGGTCTTGCTGCGGATTCGCCCCTTCATCCGAACCATCAACACCACCAACGTCATCGAATCCATGGCCAATGGCGACCTCTGCATCGCGCTCGGCTATAACGGGGATTTCGTCCAGGCGCGAAACCGGGCCAGGGAAGCGAAGAACGGGATCCAGATCGCTTTCCTGCTGCCACGCGAAGGCTCGCTGCTTTGGTTCGACATGCTCGCCATCCCGAAGAATGCGCCGCATGCCGCGAACGCCCTGGCGCTGATCAATTTCCTGATGGACCCGCACGTCATCGCCGCGATCTCCAACTACATCGGATTCGCCAATGCAAACATTGCCGCGACGCCATTCCTGGACCCCTCGATCGCGTCCGACCCCATCGTCTTCCCGACGCCGGAGCAGCGGCGGCGGCTGTTCGTCCAGGCCGAGGACTCACCCGATCAGGCGCGCGCTCTGACCCGCATCTGGGAGAAATTCAAGACGGGACAGTGATCGTGAAGGTGGACGCGCCGGCCGTGCGCAGCGTTACTCCGACGGGTCCGGCGGCAGGGTCTTCGGGCTCGACGCGGTGTGCAGGTCGCCGGACGACCACCCTCCGCCCAGATCGCCGATCAGGGACACCGCATCGAGCAGGCGGCTCTGCTCGACGTTGAGCGCGCTCTGCTGATCGAGGAACTGGGTCTCCTGCGCCTGCGCCACGGTGGTGTAGTCGACCGTGCCCGCCTTGAACTCGGCCATGGCGATTTCAGTGCCGCGAATGGCGTCCTGCACCGCGGTGCCGAGGGCCTTGGACTGGGCGTCGAGGATCCGCAGCCCGGAGAGATCATTCTCGACGCCTTCAAAGGCGGTGAGAACGATGTTGCGATAATTCGCGACCGACGCTTCGTAGGCTGCCCGCACCGCCTGAACCTGGGCGTGGCGCTCGCCGAAGTCGAACAACGTTTCCGTTCCATTCGCGCCCAGCGACCAGATGTGGTTCGCCGTGTGCAGCAATCCATTCAACGGCGATTGGGTGAACCCGCCTGCGGCCGACAGCGAGATGGTGGGATAGTAGGCGGCAACGGCGACGCCGACCGCGGCGTTCTGCGCCTTCATGGTGCGCTCCGCGGCCGCGATATCGGGGCGTCGCTCGAGCAGCTGCGACGGCACGCCCACCGGTATGAGGGGGAGCGTGGGCATGACGTCCGCCTTGGGAATGGTGAGCTCTTCCGGGTTCTTCCCCACCAGCACCGCAATCGCGTGCTCGTATTGGGCCCGCGCGACGCCGAGGCCGATCAGGTTGGCCTGCGTGGTTTCCAAGGCCACCTGCGCCGTGATCACCGCGGAGGGCGGCGTTGCCGTGATGCCCGCTGCGCCCTGCGCCTTGGTGATCCGCAGCGCCTCCTTGTAGGCGTCCACGGTCTTCTGCTCGAGGTCGATGTTGGCGTCCGCCAGGCGCAGCTCGAACACCGTGGTGGCCAGCAGCGTTTGTTCGGACAGCGTGGCGTTGGCAAGCGTCGCTTCGTCGGACTGGGCGATCGCGCTATTTTCCTCGATGAGACGCCGCACCTGGCCCCAGATATCCGGAGTCCAACTCGCCGTCCCCTCGAGGGTGGCGGACGTGACGCTCCCACGGCGGCTGCTGGTCGTACCGGTGGTGGTCGTGGTGCCCGTACCGGTGGTCGTGCCGGTGCCGGTCGTGCCGGTGCCGGTCGTGCCGGTACCGGTCGTGGTGGTGCCCGTCGTGGTCGTGATACCGCTCCCCGCATAGCCGGGTCCGCCTGAGCGATTGACGGAGCCCGTCAGGCCAAGCGTGGGAAACAGCTGGGCGCGCGCCACTTTCACTTCCGCAACCGCCTGCAGGTAATTGGCGTAATCCTGGCGCACGGTCTGATTCGAGATTGCCACCTGGGGCTCGAGCTCATCGAGCAGCGGATCGTGAAACTGGGTCCACCAATCGCCTTTGGGAGCGGAGTCCGAGGGCGAGGCTTTCGCCCAGCCCTCGGGCGGCTGTTCCTTGAACTGCGCTGCGACCGGCGCGCTCGGGCGGTGATAATCGGGGCCAACCATGCAGCCCGGGAGCAGCGCAGCCGACGCGCCGGCCATCACAACCATCGATGAAAGAATCGCCCGCCTCATGGTGATGCCTCCGCAGTGCCACTCTGCAGGGGTGCACCGGCGAACCGGGCGCGCAGCCATACCCGCAGACGTTCGAATCCCAGATAGATGACAGGCGTCGTGTACAAGGTGAACACCTGGCTCAAGATCAGGCCCCCGATGACGGTGATGCCGAGCGGCTGGCGGAGCGAGGCGCCCTGGCCGATGCCGATGGCGAGCGGCAGCGCTCCGAGCACCGCGGCGGCGGTGGTCATCATGATCGGCCGCAGCCGTACGACCGCGGCGTCGTGAATTGCATCTTGCGCCCCCATGCCTTCCTTGCGCTGCAAATGCAGCGCGACGTCGATCATCATGATGGCGTTCTTCTTGACGATGCCGATGAGCAGGATCACCCCGATGAAAGCGATCACGGACAGCGGTGTGCCGAAGATCAGCAGCGCCAGGGTGGCGCCGATCATGGCGGACGGGATCGTCGTCAGGATGGTGACCGGATGGATGGTATTTTCGTACAGGATGCCGAGCACGATATAGATGGCACCGAAGGCCGCCAGCAGGAGCAGCGGCAAGGCCGTCATGTTCTGGGCGAACACCTGGCCCGCTCCCGCGGGGCTCCCATGAATGGAGGCGGGCATGCCGAGATCATGCATCGCGTTGGTGATCGCAGCCTGGGCTTTGCTCAACGATCCGCCCGGCGGAAGATTGAAGGAAATAGTGGAGGCGACCAGTCCGTTCTGGTGATTCACCTGGGTCGCGGTGTGGTTGTTGAAATGGGTGGTCATAGTGGGCAGCGGCACCATGGTTTCCGTCGCAGTCGAGTCGGCGCTGCCGGTGGAGGTCCCTCCCCGGCTGTTCGAAATGCTGTTGGTGACCGCGTTGGCCTGTGCACTGGCATTCAGGGAGCTGGTTTGGGATGCGGCGCCCTGCGAGGCCGACACCGCGGTGTAGGGAGTCACGCCGCTCACGGTGGCGCCCTGCGCCTGGGTCTGTTGCGTGCCGCTCGCATTGCCGGCGGCGGCGCTCAAATAGATCCGGTCGAGCATCTGCGGGATACTGCCAATACTTCGGGGCCACCTCCATCACCACGTAGTACTGGTTGAAGGGATTGAAGATGGTGGTGACGGTGCGCTGCCCGAACGCGTCATAGAGCACGCTGTCGATTTGATTGGGCGCGAACCCGAAACGGCTCGCCGTCGGGCGGGCGATGTTGATGTAGGTCTGAAGCCCGTTTTGCTGCATATCGGAATTGACGTCCGCGATGTCGTTGCGGTCCTTGGCGAGTTCCGCCAGAAGCTTCGGGGTCCAACTGATGAGTGACGCGGTGTCGTCGCTGGTGAGGGTGTATTGATATTCGGCGGCCGATTGCCGTCCCCCGATGCGCAGGTCCTGGACCGCCTGCAGAAAAAGCCGCCCGCCCGAGATCCGATTGAGCTTCGGACGCAGACGCTGCACCACCTGGTCGGCGGACAGCTTGCGCTGCGACAGGGGCTTGAGCGCGACATACACATTGGCGGTGTTGAGCGCGCGGGTGCCGGTGAATCCGATCACCGAGGCCACCGCGGGATCCGACTGCACGATGCCCTGAAGCTGCTTCAACTTGGTCGCCATCGCCGGGAACGAAATGCTCTGATCCGCGATGATCTGGCCCATGAGAAGACCGTTGTCCTGCTCGGGGAAGAGCGTGAAGGACAGGAATCGGAGCATGAAGAAATTGAGCAGGATGATCCCGATCAGGAGCCCGCCGACCAGGAGCGCGTGATCCAGCACCTTGCTGAGAGTGCGCGAATATCCGGCCTTGAAGCGCTCGAATTGCGCCTCCGCCCAGAGCGCCCAGCGCGCCTTGGAATGCAGCGAATCTCCCCTCGACAGGAGATAAGCGCACATCGTCGGCGTGACGGTGAGCGAGACCAGGAGCGAAATCAGGATCGCGATCGACAGGGTCACCGCGAACTCGTGAAACAAGAGGCCGATGATGCCCGGAAACAGCAGGATCGGGATGAACACGGCGATCAGCGACAGGCTCATGGAGACCACGGTGAAGCTCACCTCGCCGCTGCCGAGAAACGCCGCCTCGCGCACCCCCTTGCCCGATTCGATATGGCGCACGACGTTCTCCAGCACCACGACCGCGTCGTCGACCACGAAGCCGGTGGCGATGGTGAGCGACATCAGCGAGAGGTTGTCGATGCTGTAGCCGAGCAGATACATCGGACCGAAAGAGCCCAGGATCGAAATCGGCAGGACCACCGCCGGGATGAGCGTCGCCCGCGGGGATTGCAGGAACACGAACACCACGCCGATGACCAGCACGACGGCGATCATGAGGCTGCGCTCGGTGTCGCCGACCGCGGCGGTCACCGATTGCGATCGGTCCATGGCAATGTGCATGGTGATGTTGGGCGGCAGGGTCGCCTGGATCGACGGAAGGACCTTCTTGATCTGCGCCACGGTCTTGATGATGTTCGCGCCGGGCAGCGGATAGACGATCACGCCCACCGTAGGCTGGTTGTTGAACAGCCCGGCGTTGCGGATGTTCTCGTTGGAATCGACCACCGCCGCCACGTCGTGCAGCATGACCGGCGCGCCCCTGCGAAAGGCGATGACCAGGTTCTGATAATCGGCCGCCTTGGTGGCCTGATCGTTCGACAGCACCTCGAAGCGCTGGTCGCCCTGGTCGATATGGCCCTTGGCGCTGTCCGCATTGGCCGAGGAAATCGCCGCCCGCACGTCCTCGAGGCCGATGCCGTAGCTCGAGAGCTTGTCGGGCTCGAGCTCCACGCGGACCGACGGCAGCGCACCGCCCCCGAGCTGGATCTGCCCCACGCCGGTGATCTGGGAAAGCTGCTGCTGCAACACGGTGTCGGCCGAGTCGTAGAGCTGGGCCTGTGTGAGCGTGCTCGAGGTCAGCGACAGGATGATGATCGGGGAATCGGCCGGGTTGAACTTCCGATAGCTCGGGTTGCCTCGCAGCGTCGTCGGCAAATCGGCGCGCGCCGCCTGAATGGCGGCTTCGACATCGCGCGCCGCGCCGTCGATGTCGCGGTTGATGGCGAATTGAACCACGATCTGCGAGCTGCCGACGCTGTTGGACGAGGTGAGCTCGTTGACCCCGGCGATGGTGGCGAGACGCCGCTCGAGCGGCTCGGCAACCGTGGATGCCATGATATCCGGGCTCGCGCCCGCCATGGACGCCTGCACCGCGATCACCGGCATGGTGACGTTCGGGAGCGGCGCCACGGGCATATGGAAATATGCCAGGAGGCCCGACAGCGTCACGGCAATCGCGAGCAGCGACGTCGCGACGGGCCGGTTGATGAAGAATGACGGGATGTTCACACGGCGCCCTCACCGGAGGGTTCGCCCGCCTTGCGTCCGAAGCGCTGCGAGACGCGATCGAACAGCAGGTAGATGACGGGCGTGGTGAACAGCGTCAACATCTGGCTCACCAGCAGACCGCCGATGATCGCCAACCCCAGCGGTCGCCTCAATTCCGAGCCCGTTCCCGTGCCGACCAGGAGCGGCAATGCGCCGAGCATGGCGGCGAGCGTGGTCATCATGATCGGGCGAAAGCGCAGAATCGAGGCCTGGAAGATGGCCTCCTCGGGTGACTTGCCGTGCTTGCGTTCGGCCTCGAGCGCGAAATCCACGATCATGATGCCGTTTTTCTTGACGATGCCGATCAAGAGCACGATGCCGATGATGCCGATCACGTCGAGATCGCTGCCGGCCAGCATCAGCGCGAGCAGCGCCCCGATTCCGGCCGACGGGAGCGTGGACAGGATGGTCACGGGATGGATGTAGCTCTCGTACAGCACCCCGAGGACGAGGTAGACCGTCACGAGGGCGGCGAGCAGCAGGAATACCTCGCTCGACAGCGAATCCTGAAACGCCTGGGCCGCGCCCTGGAAGGACGTGGTGATCGAGGGCGGCAGATGCAGCGCCTGCTCGGCATCCTTGATGTCATCCACCGCGGCGCTCAAGGAGGCGTCCTGAGCCAGGTTGAAGGACACCGTGACGGCCGGGAACTGCGCGAGGTGGCTGATCACCAGCGGCGACTTGGTGACTTTGATGTCGGCGATGCCGCTCAGCGGCACCTGCCCGGTGCTCCCCGTCTGGGTCGGAAGATATAGATTGCCGAGCGCCTGGAGGTTGGGAAGGCTCTCGGGCTTCGCGACCAGCACCACGCGGTACTGGTTCGACTGGTTGAAGATGGTGGATACGATGCGCTGGCCGAGCGCGTCGTAGAGGGCGTTGTCGATGGTCGCGGGAGTGATGCCGTAACGGGCCGCGAGCTGGCGGTTGACCTCGACGTTGACGCTCAAGCCCTCGTTGTCCAGGTCGCTGGTCACATCCGAGATCGCCTTGATCTTCTTCATGCGCGCGACGAGCTCGGGCACATACTGCTCGAAGGCGGCCTGACTCGGCCCTCGCAGCACGAACTGGTACTGGTTGGGCGAGACCACGGTGTCGAGGGTCAGATCCTGTTCCGGCCGGGGGAAGAGCTTGATCCCGGAGACACCGGCGACCTCGCTCTGAAGCCGCGCCGCGATCTGCCTCGCCGACAGCGATCGATCGCTGTGGGCTTTCAGGTTGATCAGAAAGCGGCCGTTGTTCAAGGTCGTGTTGGTGCCGTCGATCCCGATGTACGAGGTGACCGAAGTCACGTCCGGATCCTTCAGTATCTCATCCACGAGTTGCGATTGGCGCGAAGCCATCGCGGCATAGGACACCGAATTGTCGGCCACGCTGATGGCCTCGATCACCCCCACGTCCTGCACCGGAAACAATCCCTTTGGAATCACCACGTAGAGGATGCCGGTGAGCACCACGGTCACGACGGCGACGGTCAGGGTCAGACCCTGGTGGTCGAGCACCCATTTGAGCCCCCGCTCGTAGGCCGCGAGGGTGCGGTCGAACAGGCCTTCGCTGATCCGCTCGAAGCGGCTTGGGCTGCGCTCGGCCTTGCGGCGCAAAATGCGCGCGCACATCATCGGCACGAGCGTCAGGGAGACGACGGCCGAGATCACGATGGTCACGGCGAGCGTCACGGCGAACTCGCTGAACAGGCGCCCGATCACCCCGCCCATGAACAAGAGCGGTATCAGCACCGCAATCAGCGAGATGGTCAACGACATGATGGTGAAGCCGATCTGGCCGGCGCCGGCGATCGCGGCGTCCAGCGGGCTCATGCCCTCCTCCAGATAGCGCACGATGTTCTCGATCATCACGATCGAATCATCGACCACGAAACCCGTGGCGATGATCAGCGCCATCAACGACAGGTTGTCGATCGAGTAGTTCAGCTGGTACATGACCGCCAGGGTTCCGACCAGGGACACCGGCACGGAGATGCTCGGGATGATGGTGGCGGGCACGTTGCGCAGAAACACGAAGATCACGAGAACCACGAGCGCGATCGAAAGGCTCAGCTCCACCGCCGCGTCCGACACGGAGGCGCGGATCACGCCCGTGCTGTCGGCGACGATTTGGACGTGCATCGCCTGCGGCAGGGTGGCCAGCAGCTGCGGCAGCTGCGCCTTGATCTGGTTGACCGTGGCGATCACGTTCGCGCCCGGCTGGCGCATCACGTTGAGCACGATGGCGGGGACGTGGTTGAGCCAGGCGCCCTGCTCGACATTCTGGGCGGCCTGCGTGACCCGCGCGACGTCGCGCATGAACACGGGAGCGCCGTTCTGATAGGCGATCACCGTGCTCAGATAATCCTTGGGGTCCTGGATTTGATCATTCGCATTGATGGTGTAGTCGAGCTCCGGGCCGTCGAAATTGCCCTTCGGCTGGCTCACGTTGATGTTGGCGAGGAGCGTGCGGATGTCGTCGACGTTGAGACCGTAGCCCGCGAGCTTCTGCGGGTCGACCTCCACGCGGACCGCCGGGATGTTGCCCCCCGACGGGGTCACGAGCCCCACCCCCGGCACTTCGGAGATCTTCGAGGCGAGGCGGTTGTTGGCGATGTCCTGAAGCTGGGTCAGGGACATCGAGTCGGAGGTGACCGCGAGCGTCAGAATCGGCTGATCGGCGGGATTGATCTTCGCGTAGACCGGCGGCGCAGGCAGGCCGGTGGGCAACAAACTGTTGGCGGCGTTGATGGCCTGCTGGACGTTTTGCTCGGCGATGTCGAGGCTCAGCGCCAGATTGAACTGCAGGGTGATGACGGATGCGCCGGCGGAGCTCGTGGACGTCATCTGGGTGAGGCTCGGAATCTCTCCGAGCTGCACCTCGAGCGGCGCGGTGACGGTGGTCGCCATCACCTGGGGGCTCGCGCCGGGGTAGAAGGTCTGCACCTGGATGGTCGGGTAATCGACATCCGGGAGCGATGAGATCGGCAGGAATTTCACCGCCACCAACCCCACCAGCACGAGCGCGATCATGAGCAGCGACGTCGCCACCGGTCTCAATACGAACAGGCGGGAGATGTTCATGTCGCGGGTGCCAAGGGCGTCGTCGGTCGCTCAGCCCGCGGTGCCGGTGCCGGAACCTTGAGCAGCTGCGCCAGGGGCTGCCGCGCCCGGGGGGGCGGGTTTCCTTCTTGCCTTGGATCCTGGCGGCGAGCCCTGCATGGGGGTCGATCCGGCGGGCGCAGAGCCCGGGGCCGCCGCCGCGGCGACGCTGATCTTGGCTCCGTCGCTCAGACGGTCGGTGCCGTCCACCACAACCGTGTCGCCCGCGGACAACCCCGACAGAATGGCGGTATGAATGCCATCGCTCGGGCCGAGAGCGACCTTGCGCACGGATACCGTGTCGTCGGAGTTGACCAGATACACGTAGTCGCCGGGTGCGCCGCTCAGCACCGCAGGCGTGGGCACCAGCACCGCCTGGCTCAGCGTATCGACCAGGATCTTGATGTTGACGAATTCGTTCGGAAACAGCGCTTCGTTCTCATTGGCGAACTGCGCGCGCAGCGTCACGGTGCCGGTGCTGGTCGCCATCTGGTTGCTGAGCGCGTAGAGCGTCCCGGTCGCGATCTCCTGGTTGTTGTCGCTCGTATAGGCGGTGACCGGCAGCTTCGCCCCGGAACTGAAGCGTGCGGCCACCTTGGCGAGATCGTTCTGGGCGACGGTGAATTGTACCGTGGTCGGCTTCAAGGTGGTGATGACCACGATGCCCGTCGAGCTCGATGCGGTGACGTAGTTGCCCGGATCGACCAGCCGCAATCCCACCCGCCCGGCCACCGGTGCGGTAATGTGGCAATAGATGAGATCGAGCTTGTACTGGGCGATGTTCGCCTCATCGGACTTCACCTGGGACTCATCCTGCTTGACGGTATATTCCTGATCGGCCACCGTCTGCTCGGCGATCGCCTTTTGATCGCGCAGCTGGTGATAGCGCGCGAGGTCGGAGCGGGCCTGCTCGAGCGATGCCTGGTCCTTCAACAGCGCGGCTTGCGCCTGCTGCAGGTCGATCTCGTATTGACGGGGATCGATCTGCGCAAGGAACTGGCCTTTCTTCACGTCCTGGCCTTCCTTGTAGCCCACCTCGGTAAGGTAGCCAGAGAGCTGCGGCAGCACCGTCACCGTCGCGACCGGGGACACGGTGCCGAGTTCGGAGAGCGTTTCGGGCATGTCGCCGAGAGCCGCTTTCGCGACCTTCACCACCTGCGGCGGGGCCGCGCGAACGGGTTTCGAGCCCCGCAACACATGGATCACCACGATGATGACGAGGACCGCCACCACCACCGCCACGATCCAGAGGGTGCGGTGTCCCCGCCGACCCGGGGGTGCTTCCTGCGTTTCGCTCATGCCGACTCCAGGTGCTTGATTGCTTGAACCAATATTCCGCCAGCGCCAGGAGGACCGCGGCGACGCAAGGTGATTTGAAACGATTCGTGCAGGATTGTTCCACGACGAAGGCACTCGACCGGGGATATCCACAGGAGCGCCCTCGCAAGTCTACAGCACCTCACGCCCCGCTTTCAGCCGCGCCACGGCGGCCAGGAACCATCGCCGCCGACGCCAGTCCATCGTGAGGGAGCCATGCAATACTAGCCAAATCCGCCATGGATGAGTCGCCCCGATGGGGATCTTTACAGTACTTCACGCTGCTCCTCGTCATGCTGGCGCATACGGCTCTGCTGGTCTGGCTGATGATGGCCGCGCGCGGGCGAGAAGGCGGCACGGCCGCCTCGGCGTCGGTTCAATTGGTGTTATTGCCGCCCCGAACCCTGCCAAGAATCCGCATGGACAGCGTGCAACCGCGGCGCATCGAGATCCGTCCCCTTGTAAGCAATCCACCCCCTTTGCTCGAAGGCGTTTCGCCCGCGACGACGGCGCCCGTGTCCCGATCCGGATCGAAGGACGGCGGAGCGGGTGTGGATTGGGCCGCAGAGGCGCGGCGGGCGTTGCAGGCCTTCGAAATACGCAGCCGTCAGCCCGCCGGCAACAACTCCGTCTCGAGAAGCTCGCCCGCTGAACAGCCCTGGTGGCCGGCCCACCACCCCGGCGAACGCGTCAAGACCGCGGACGGCAATTGGATCGTCTGGATCAATTCGAGCTGCTATCAGGTGGCCACGTCACTGCCGTCCGCGAGCGGATCGGGGCCCCAGCCGCTGACCGTCTGCCCGCGGCGAACAGACACCCCTGGCGCACCCGAAGCGCGCGACGCGCCCGCCGCCGGGCCGCATTAGCCGGCGGCGACGCGGGGCCGCCAGCGGGCGTTCGGAGCCGCCGCGCGGCATCCCTGCCGCGCGCACACCCGTCCCACCGAATGGTTTCGCGCCGCGCTTAGAATTTGTAGCCGAACGAACCTCCGATGACGCGCGGCCGAAGCGGACTCTGCTCGACGATGAACTGATCGGTGCTGATGAAAGTGCTCGCATTGGAGTTGGCGAGGTTCTCGCAATACACGTTGAACCACCACGGGTCCTTGGCGATGCCGACCGAGGCGTTGGCCGTCGAGTACGCGGGAATTTCGAACCGTCCTCTGGAGGTGGCGACCGATGCGCCCGGCAAGATCGTGGGGTTCGACCCGGCCTGCGTGAATGCAATACCCTGATGGGTGACCCCGGCTTGCACGAACGCGGTGTAGTCCGTGGCGAAGCTCCACTCGTAGCGGGCGCGCACGCTGAACTGAAGCGGCGGCGCGTCGGCGCTCGGTGCGCCCACCGGGCCGAACGGGTTGGTGACCGCCGTGCAGCCGGTGCCCCCGGCGCCGCAGACCTGCGTGATCGGCTTGCCGTAGTTCGCGCTCGCCGGATTGTTGTCGATCAACGCCGGCGAGTTGGTCTGCCGGCTCTGATTCCAGGATGCCGCGTACTGCAGCGTGAGGCCGGTGGTCACCCGGGCCACCAGCGAGGTCTCGACGCCCTTGATGAGGAAATTCTGACCGTTGGTGTCGTAGAAAAGATTGCCGACCACACCAGGGTTGAAGAACTCGATCTGCACGTTCTTCCAATCCTCACGGTACACGGCGCCGTTCCACTGCAAGCGGTGGTCGAAAAACTCCGTCTTCCAGCCAATCTCGTTATTGGTCAGATCATCGGAGGAGAACGAGCGGGGAATCAAATACTGCGCCACACCATCCGACCCGACGGCATGCTGGGCACCGCCGTTCTGATTGAAGCCGCCCGGACGGAAGCCCTGCGAATAGGTGTAATACACCATCATGTCCGGCGTGATGTGCCAGGTGATGTTGCCGCGGCTCTTGAAGCCCGATTCGGAGTCGCGCAGGTTCTGGGCATCGAGATTGTAGCTGTAGGCCGGATCGTGGCAGCCGCCCGCGGGGATGCCCCCTTCGGCGCAACCGAAGCTCGACAGCACGCTGCCTTGATTGTGGTTCTCGAACTGGAAGTGGCGCGTGCCTGCGGTGATGGTCAACACCTTCGGGATGATGTCGAAGTCGGCGGAGGCGAAGAACGCCGTCTGCTTGGTGTCGCGATACTGGTCTTGATAGAACGAGGTGTTGTCCCCCTGAATCCCCGGATTCTGCACGTACGTGCCGGGGAAGGTGCCGACATTCGTCAGGCAATTGGTGTTGCCCGCCCCGCTGTTCGCGGTGCACGCCGGGATGTTCTTGTACATCCAGGTGGTCTGGTCGTAGAGCTTGTTATCCTCCACATAGGCGCCGGCGATGCCGCGCAAACGCCAGTCGTCCGGCGTCGAGAAGCGCAGCTCGTTCTGCATGTGCTCGTTCTGTTCGGCCGAGTGCCAGGCCGCGCTCGGCGAGTAACAGGTGCCCGGGACGCACTGATAGTAATCGGCATACACGCCGCGCGAGTAATTGGTGTAGTCGCCGGCCTGATCGACTTTGCGATCGAGGTAACCGCCGGTATAGACGGCCGAGATGGGGCCGAGCTTGCCGTTCAAGGTCCACGCCGTGCTCTCGAATTTGTCCTTGTCGTACGCGGGATTGAAGAGCGTGACCTCGAGCGGCGCGAGCGCCGCGCCGTCGGAGGCGTTGGGCTGCTGGTAGAAGACGCCCTGCGTATTCATCTCCTGATAGGACTGGGTGACCAACAGGTTCCAGTCCTCGTTGAACTTGTAGAGCGCCTCGGCCCGGATACCCTGGTAGGTGACCGGGTTGATGGCGTTTCCAACCAGGTTGTTGTTGTTGAGCGAAGGGCTGCCGGGCGGCACGCCGTACGTGGTCACCGTGCTGCCGCCCGGGCAGGCCCCGCCGGTCGGCACGCCGGCGGAACAGCCGGTCGCGTAATTCCCGTAGTGAATGCCGATGTCCGTGTCCTTGCGCGTGAACGTCCCCGGCACGTTGTTGATATAGCCGCCCCGGTGGTCGTCGTAGATGACCGCCCGCACCGCCATGGTGCCTTCGATCAGCGGCAGGTTGATCACCGCCGTGGCGTCCGCATTCGGGTCGCCGTGGGCGGTGACGCCGTAGCCGGCCTTGACGCTCCCTTCGGTCACATCGAGCTTCGGCGCATTGGTGATGTAGCGGATGACGCCGGCCTCGGCGCCTGCGCCGAACAACGTGCCTTGCGGGCCCTCCAGCACCTCGATGCGGTCCAAGTCCGCGGCATAGATGTCGAGGTTGCGATTCGGGACCTGCGCCGATTGGTTGTCCAGGTAGATGGCGACGTTCGGCCACAAGCCGGTTGCGGCGCTGCCCTGGCTGGCCTGCGAGCCCGCGCTCAAGCCGCGCATGAACACCTCGTTCTGACCGGGACCGTTGTTGGCGCTGGTCACGTTCGGCAGATACTTGATGTAATCATCGAAGGTCTGGATGTTGAGCTGCTGCAGCGTCTGGCCGGTGAAGGCCTGCATCGAGATCGGCACGTCCTGCATGCTCTCGGAGCGGCGCTGCGCCGTGACCGTGATCTCCTGCAGGCTGTCGGAGGAAGCGCCTGGAGCGGCCGCGGTGTCCGGCCCGTCGGCCGGCGACGCCATCGCGGCCGCACCGAACGACACGCCTCCCAATATGGCTGCTATCGCAGTTGAAAGCTTCGAATTCATTGCTGCATCCCCTCTCTAGATATTGGACAATTCGTCACGCCGGCGGCAGCTCTACCCGACTGCCCCGACCCTCGATCATCAGCGCTGCGCGCTCTCCCAATTCACCGCCGCATGGAACGGCACGTCCTCCGTGGACAGCATGCCGCGGCCCAAAATGTGATCCGCCGCCTTCTCCGCGAGCATGATGGTCGGGGCATTGAGATTGCCCGTGGTGACCGACGGCATGATGGAGGAATCCACCACCCGCAGCCGCTCCAATCCGCGCACCCGGGTCTCCGGGTCCACGACCGCCATCGAATCCCGCTCATCGCCCATCTTGCAGGAGCACGACGGATGATAGGCGCTCTCGACCTTCGCGCGCACGAAGGCATCGATCTCATCGTCCGATTGTACGTGCGCCCCCGGCTGAATCTCCCGGCCGCGATATCGGTCGAAGGCCGGCTGCGCGAAGATCTCGCGGGTCAGGCGCACGCATGCGCGCATCTCGGTCCAATCGTCCGGATGGCTCAGGTAATTGAACAGGATGCGCGGTTTGTCCTCCGGCCGTGCGGACGTGAGCCTCACCCAGCCCCGGCTCTTGGAGCGCATTGGTCCGACGTGCGCCTGGAAGCCGTGCTCCTGTGCGAGAGTGGAGCCGTCGTAGGCAACCGCCATGGGCAGGAAGTGATACTGGATATCCGGGTAGGCAATCCCCGCGCGGCTGCGGATGAAGCCGCAGCTCTCGAAGTGGTTCGTCGCCCCGAGACCATCCTTGAACAGGAGCCAGCGCGCGCCGATCAGCGCACGGCTTCTCCAGTTGATCGAAGAATAGAGCGTGATCGGCTCCTTGCAGGCGACCTGGAAATAAAACTCCAGGTGATCCTGCAGATTCTCGCCGACGCCCGGGAGTTCCTGCACCACCTCGATGCCGAGCGCGCGAAGCTCCTGCGCGGGTCCGATGCCGGACAGCTTCAAGAGTTGCGGGGAGTTGATCGGTCCGCCGGACAGGATGACTTCCTGGGCGGCGCGCGCGCGGTGGGTCACCCCGCCGCGGCTGTATTCGACCCCGATCGCCCGACGCCCATCGAACAGCACCCGGGTGGCGAGCGCGTGCGTGAGGACTTTCACGTTGGATCGGGCCATAGCGGGCTTCAGATACGCGCGAGCTGCGCTGCAGCGCCGGCCCTCGCCCACGGTCATGTCCATGCGTCCGAAGCCTTCCTGCTGGAAGCCGTTCACATCGCTGGTTTGGGGATAACCCGCCTGCGCACTCGCGGCCAGCCAGGCGGCGTGCAGGGGGTTCTCCATCCGCCCGTAGCTCGTCTTGAGTTTCCCGGCACCACCCCGGTATTGGTTGCCGCCCTCTTCCCGGCTCTCGGCACGCTTGAAATAGGGCAGCACGTCGCGGTACGACCAGCCGCGCGCACCCTCGGAAGCCCAGCGTTCGAAGTCCATCGGATTGCCGCGGATGTACACCAGGCCGTTGATCGAGGAGGACCCGCCGAGCACCTTGCCGCGCGGCGTATGCATGCGCCGTCCGTCCAGATGCGGTTCCGGCTCGGTGTGGTAGAACCAGTTGTACTTCGGCATGTTCATGGGAATGGACAGCGCCGAGGGCATCTGGATGTAGATCGATCCATCCGCACCGCCGTACTCGATCACCAGCACACGATGCCGCCCGTCCGCGCTCAGCCGGTCGGCCAGCACGCAGCCGGCGGAGCCGGCCCCCACGATCACATAATCGAAAATCTCATCGGCCAAACGCTTGCTCCAATTTCTCGCGGCGCCCCGCGCCGTCAGTACGGGGCATCCACATCGCCCATGGCGACGTACACGCTCTTCAGGCGCGTGTAATGCTCGAGGGCCGCGCGCCCATTCTCGCGGCCGAGGCCCGACATTTTCACGCCGCCGAACGGCAGCTCGATCGGCGTGACGTTGTAATGGTTGATCCAGCAGGTTCCCGCCTCGAGCCTGGCGATCACGCGGTGCGCGCGGGTCAGATCGTTGGTGAATACGCCGGCGGCCAGCCCGAACTCCGTGGCATTCGCACGCTCGATGACCTCTCCCTCGTCCTCGAACTCGAGCACCGACATCACCGGTCCGAAGATCTCCTCGCGCACGATGGTCATGTCGTCGCGGCATTCGTCGAACACGGTCGGTGCGACGAAATATCCCTTGCCGAGATTTCCCGAGACGACCCGGTTGCCGCCGATCTTGAGCCGGGCCCCTTCGGCGCGGCCGCGCGCGATGTAGCCGAGCACCTTCTGCATGTGCTGTTCGGACACCAATGCGCCCACCTGCGTTGCGGGATCCATGGGGTCGCCGATTCGCATCGCGGCGACGCGCTTGACCAGGCGCTCGAGGAATTGAGCCTTGATCTTCGAGTGCACGAACACCCGCGTGGCGTTCGAGCACACCTGGCCGGAGGAGTAGAAGTTGGCGAGCATCGCACCGGAAACCGCGTTGTCCAACTTGGCATCGTCGAAGATGATCAGCGGGGATTTGCCGCCGAGCTCCAGCGTCACGTTCTTGAGCGTTTGCGCCGCGTCGCTCATGACCGCCTTGCCGGTGCCCACCTCCCCGGTCAGCGACACCTTGCGGATGTCGGCATGCCGGGTGAGCAGGCGTCCCGTCTCGGCGAAGCCCTGCACCACCTGGAAAACGCCGGCCGGGAGCCCCGCCTCCAGGAAGATTTCCTCGAGCTTCACCGCAGAGAGCGGCGTGAGCTCCGCCGGCTTGAAGATCATCGCATTGCCGCAGGCGAGCGCGGGCGCGGCCTTCCAGCAGGCGATCTGCAGGGGGTAATTCCATGCGCCGATGCCCGCGACGACGCCCAGGGGCTCCCGGCGGGTATAACCGAATGCCTGGGGTCCGAGATCGAGATGCTCGCCGCTCAGGGATTGGGCGAGGCTGGCGAAATACTCGAGGCATTCCGCCCCGGAGATCACATCGACCACCACGGTTTCTTGAATGGGCTTGCCCGTATCCCGCGTCTCGAGCTCCGCCAATTGTTGATTTCGCGATCGCAGAAGAAGGGCGGCCCTGCGCAGCACCCGAGCGCGCTCCGCGCCGGTCAGAGCGGCCCATTGCACCTGCCCGCGCTGCGCCGCGCGCACCGCCGCGTTGACCTCGTCGGGGCCGGCCACGTTCACGTAGCCCAAGACCTCGCCATTGGCCGGATTGATGGACGCAAAACGCTCGCCCGCCGCGCAAGTCGGGGCGCGCGCGTGGGCCGTGCCCGCGCCGCCCTCTGATTCCGTGCGAAGCTCGGACGCGGCACGCAGCCCCTGCAGGCGCCGATCGACGAATTCGGTCAGCAGCGCACGAGCGCTCGCGCTGTCCGCCTCGCGCCATCCCGACAGCGCGGCGCGCAGCCAGACTCCGTCGATCATCGAGGCGATCATGGCCGCCAGGCTTTGCGCTTGATCGGGCGGCACCAGCTTGTTGAGCGCGCTCCTCAGCGTGGTCAGAGTGCGGCGCTGATACACCGACTGGACGCGGCGCAGGCTCTTGACCTGCAGCACCTGGCCCCAGAAGGCGAGCCACGCGGTCCCGGTCCGCTGATCGAATTCCTCGGGGGCGAGATTCGCGTCGATCACCGCCTGGATTCGCGCGCGCGGGGTGCTGAACTGGCGCAGGCGCGAGCGGGCGTGGTCGCTGACGCGTCGGGCCAGCGATCGGAACGCGGCATCGAGCAGTCCGTCCTTGTCGCCGAAGTAATGAGCCACCAATCCCGGGGAGACGCCCGCACGGCTCGCGATCTGAGCGAGCGTGGTGCCCACGTAGCCGAGTTCCGCTAGGCTATCGATGGTAACTTCGATCAGCTGACCGCGGCGCGTCTCCTCGATGGGCTCTCCCATCGGATCACTCGAGGTGGTTGACTGACGGTTCAATGTAGCGTCTCCCGAACTCCAAAAGCTCTTCTATAGACGGCCGCACCGGCTTCTGATTAAGATTGGGAACCTAAAAATTATACTTTTAATTCAATCCACTAGGGACACAAGGTGATCGCCGATAACATGTCGTTAAACGGTCATTCAAGCGCTCGCCCGTCCACGCCATCATGCCGCCGTGGTCACCACAGGGTCAAGCTCGCCCGGCTGATGGGCGTCGGCGCCCTGCTGATTGGGGCGGCAAGCGTCCAAATCGCGGGCGCCCAGGCCACGAGCGCCGCCCCCCCGGCGGCAGGTGCCGCCGCCCCGGCCGCGAGCGCCGCCGCCCAAGCCGATCCGCCGAGCTGCCGCACGGTCCGATTTTCCGACGTGGGCTGGACCGACGTGACCTCGACCACCGCGCTCACCGCACAGCTGCTGCGCGACATCGGCTACACCCCGGCGGTCACCGTGCTGTCGGTGCCGGTGACGTTCGCCTCGATCAAGAACAACGACATCGACGTGTTCCTCGGCAATTGGATGCCCGCGCAGGTCGCCGATCGGGCTCCCTACGACGCCGACGGCTCGGTGGTCGTCGTTCGTCCGAATCTCCAGGGCGCCAAGTACACCCTGGCCGTGCCTTCCTATACGCAGGCCTTGGGGCTCAAGGACTTCAACGATATCCACCGCTTCGCCACCCAGCTGAACGGGTCCATCTACGGCATCGAGCCCGGCAACGACGGCAACCGGCTGGTCCTCAAGATGATCAAGGACAACCAGTTCGACCTGGGTGACTTCAAGCTGGTCGAGTCGAGCGAACAGGGCGAGCTGGCACAGGTCGAACGCGCCGTGCGGAACAAGGAGCCCATCGTGTTTCTCGCGTGGGAGCCCCACCCCATGAACATGCGCTTCGATCTGAAGTATCTGACCGGCGGGGACGCGGTGTTCGGTCCGAACTTCGGCGGCGCGACGATCTACACCGTGACGCGCAAGGGCTACAGTGCGCAATGCCCGAACATGGGGCGACTGCTCGCGAATCTCTCCTTCACCCTGCGGGGCGAGAGCGAGATGATGGCGGGCATCCTGGATCGCCACGAGCAGCCCGAGGTCGCGGCGACGCAATGGCTGAAGTCCCACCCGGACGCCGTGAAAGCGTGGCTCGACGGCGTGCGCACGTTCGACGGCCGTCCCGCGTACAGCGCTCTTGCGCAAGGATCGAGCCTGCGCACCGGTGGATTGACGCAATGGATCGTCGGCCACAAGATCCCCGTGGGCGACGCCATGACCGTGGCCATCGATACGATCAAGTCCCATGGCACCCTGCTGTTCGACGGCATCTCCATCGTCATCAAGGGCACGGTGGACGGCGTGACCGCGCTGTTGCGAGCCCTCCCCGCGCTCCTGCTGATCGCCGCCGTCGGCGCGCTCGCCTGGGTGCTACGGCGCTCATGGGCGCTCGCGGTGTTCGTCGTGCTCGCCCTGGTCTTCATCCTGAACCAGGGCTATTGGGACGCGACGCTCGAGACGCTGGCGCTCGTGCTGGTGGCCACGGTCGTCTCGGCGCTGATCGGGGTGCCACTGGGCATTGCCGCGGCGCACCGGCCCCGGGTGTTCTCGGCCATGCGTCCGGTGCTCGATCTCATGCAGACCCTGCCCACCTTCGTCTACCTCATCCCGACATTGGTGCTGTTCGGACTGGGCGTCGTTCCAGGGCTCATTTCCACGGTGATATTCGCGTTGCCCGCGCCGATCCGGCTCACGCATCTCGGTATCTCCTCGGTGCCCCGGCCGCTGATCGAGGCCGGCGAGGCCTTCGGCGCCACCCCGCTGCAGCTTCTCTGGAAGGTCGAGCTGCCGAGCGCCGCCGGCACCATCGTCGCCGGCATCACCCAATGCATCATGTTGAGCCTGTCGATGGTCGTGATCGCGGCCCTGGTGGGTGCCGGGGGCCTCGGGGTGCCCGTGGTGCGCGCGCTGAACTCGGTGCAGATCGGCATGGGCTTCGAGGCGGGCTTCACCATCGTGCTGCTCGCCATCATCCTGGACCGCATCAGCCGGCCGAAAGATCGCGAGGTATCCCGGTGAGCGCCGCAGTCGAATTCCAGAACGTCGATATCCTGTTCGCCCGTCAATCCGGCCGCGCGGGACGCACCGCCATCCGGCAGGCGCTCGCCGCATTGGACGCCGGCGGCACGCGCACCGACATCCAGACGAAGTTCGGCGTCATCGTCGGCGTCGCCGGCGCGAACCTGAGCGTGGCGCGGGGCGAGATCTCGGTGCTCATGGGATTGTCGGGCTCCGGGAAATCGACGCTGCTGCGCGCCGCGAACGGTCTCAACCCGGTGACCCGCGGTCACGTGCGCGTACGCAGCGGCGACTCCGATGTGGATGTGGCCACCTGCGATACGGTGCAGCTGCGGCGGGTGCGCCGCGAGCGCATTGCCATGGTTTTTCAGCAGTTCGGGCTCCTGCCGTGGCGCACCGTGCGGGAGAACGTCGGGCTCGGGCTCGAGCTGCGCGGCGAGAGCGCCGCCGCGCGCAAGTCGGTCGTGGACGAGAAGCTCGAGCTCGTCGGCCTGTCGCAATGGGCGGACCGCTATGTGAGCGAGCTGTCGGGCGGAATGCAGCAGCGCGTAGGGCTCGCGCGGGCCTTCGCCACCGATGCGGACATCCTCCTGATGGACGAGCCGTTCTCGGCGCTCGATCCCTTGATTCGCGGCAAGCTCCAAGGCGAGCTGCTCGCGCTTCAGGAGCGGGTCAAGAAGACCATCCTCTTCGTCAGCCACGACATGGACGAGGCGTTGCGCCTCGGCGACCGGATCTCGATCCTGCAAAACGGCCGCATCATCCAGACCGGCACCGCGGAGGACATCGTGCTCGCGCCCGCGGACGATTATGTCGCGGAGTTCGTGCGCCACATGAACCCGCTCGACGTGCTCACGGGCGCCATGATCATGTGCGGGCGCGAACGCATGGCGTCCGAGAACGGGGCTCTGTGGCTCGATGAGGCACACCGGTACCGGCTTTCATTGAATGCAGAGCAGCAGGCCCTCGGCCTGCATCTCGACGGAACCCGGCACGAATTGCTGCACATCGCCGACGATTCGGCCGGCGAGGCGGCCCTGGCCGACGCCGAGATCGGGCTCGCGGTGGTGCCGGCCTCGTTCTCGCTCCAGACCATCATCCGCCTGCGCCAGAAGACCGGGCATCCCGTGCTGCTTTCCGACGGCGGCAGGATCGTCGGCGTGTGCGGCGAGACCGAGATCATCCGGGCGCTCGCGGGAAGCCGGCATTGACCCCCCGGCGTGCGATCCGGCCGGAGTTGATCGGCGCGCCCTTAAATATTATCATCGAGATAATATAAAGCACCGGGCGCCCAGAAGAGCTCCCCTCAAACGTCCCAGGAGTTGCCATGAATCACGACGTCATCATTTCCTGCGCAGTAACGGGAGATGACACCAAGGTCAAGAAGAGCCCGCATTGCGCCATCACCCCTGAGCAGATAGCCGCCACCGCCATCGAGGCGGCCAAGGCCGGCGCGGCGATCGTCCACATCCACGTCCGCGACCCGGAGACCGGCAACTTCAGCATGGAAACCCGCCACTATCGGGAGGTGGTGAAGCGCATCCGCGAGAGCAAGGTCGATGTGATCGTGAATCTCACCTGCGGCATGGGAGGCTACATCGTTATCGGCGAGAACGGGCTCAAGGACACGCCCGCGCCCGGGAGCGATTTCTGCACCCAGGAAGACCGCATGCGGCACGTCATCGATCTCGCGCAGGAAGGCTTGTACAAGCCCGAGATCTGCACGATCGACTGCGGGAGCCTGAATTTCGGCGACGGCAACCGCGCCTACATATCGACGCCGAACTATCTGCGTCAGGGCGCCGCGATCGCGCGCGACCTGAAGGTGAAGCCCGAGCTCGAGGTGTTCGACACCGGGAATCTGTGGTTCGTCAAACAGATGGTGAAGGAGGGCCTGCTGGACAATCCCGCGCTCATCCAGCTCTGCATGGGCATCGCCTACGGCGTCCCGGCCGACCCCGGTCATCTGCTCGCCATGGTCAACGCGCTGCCAGAGAACTGCAATTGGGGCAGCTTCGCCATCAGCCGCATGCAGATGCCCTGGGTGGCGCAATCGATTCTGCTCGGCGGCAACGTCCGTGTGGGGCTCGAGGACAACCTGTACTTGAGCAAGGGCGTCTACGCGAGCAACGCGCAGCTGGTCGAGAAGGCCCGCACCATCATCGAGGCCATGGGCGCGCGAATCCTCACCGCCGCAGAGGCCCGCGACCGCCTGAAGCTCTATTGAGCCCGCCCGCATGACCGAGCTCCCCGCGTTTCGAGCGACACTCGAGCCCGATTGGATCGACTACAACGGTCATCTGCGCGATGCCTACTATGTGGTCGCGCTGAGCTCCGCGGTCGACGAGGTCATGGACCATCTGGGCCTCGATGCGGCCTACCGGGAGCGCACGCACTGCACGCTCTATACGCTCGAGCTGCACATTCATTATCTGCACGAGATCAAGGCGGCCGACGAGCTGCGCGTCGTGACCTCCGTGTTGGACTATGACGCGAAGCGCATCCATGCAGCCTGCGATTTCCTCTGTCCGCGCATTCAAGGATCGGCGGCGGCCGCGGATCTCATGCTGATGCACGTGCATCAGGGCGAGAAGCCGGCGAGCGCCACCTTTCCCGCCGAGATCGCGGCCCGGCTCGAGGGTCTCAAAGTACCCGCCGCCGAGGCCGCCGCGCGCAAGTACTCATCCCGCAAGATCGAGATCAAGCGGCGGTGAGTCGCATGCGTACCGGCGACATAGGGCGGTTGATCGCACCGCGCAGCATCGCGCTCATCGGCGCCACGGCGTGGACGGATGCCGTGGCGGCGGGCAATGCCGCGGTCGGCTTCCAGGGCAGGATATGGCGGGTCCACCCCAGCAAGCCCTCCACCTCGAGCACGCACTTCTATCGCTCCGTCGCCGAATTGCCCGAAGCGCCCGACGCCGCGTTCATTGCGGTGCCGAATCACGAGGCGCCCGCGGTGGCCGGCGCACTCGCGGCGCGCGGCGCGGGCGGCTTCGTGTGTTTCACCTCCGGGTTCTCGGAGCTCGGCACGGAGCTCGGCCTCGAGCTCACCCGCGACCTCGTGGACCAGGCCGGCGGGCTGCCGTTCTTCGGCCCGAATTGCTACGGCTTCGTGAATTTCTTCGACCGGGCGGCCATGCTGCCCGACCAGGTGGTCGGTGTTCCGATCGAGCGCGGGGTGGCCGTCATCTGCCAGAGCGGCACCATCGCACTGACGCTGAGCTTCAACGAGCGATCCGTGCCGATCGGATACCTCTTCTCCGTGGGCAATCAGACACGGCTCGCGGTGGAGGACCTCATCGAGATCCTGAGCGACGATCCGCGCGTCACGGCTTTCGGCCTGTACCTCGAGGGCGTCAAGGACACGGAGCGTTTCGCGAGGGCGGCCGACAAGGCGCGCAGCGCGGGCAAGCCCATCGCGGTGATCAAGTCGGGTCGCACCGCGGCCGCGGCGCGCACGGCGCACAGCCACACGGGAGCCCTCGCCGGCGCGGATAGCGTGTTCGATGCCTTCTGCCGCCAGGCCGGCATCGCGCGCTGCGACACCTTGGGCACGCTCTGCGAGACGCTCAAGGTATTCCATTCCGGCGGCGCCCTGGCGGGCCGCAAGGTGCTGATCATGGGCGCCTCCGGCGGCGACATGGCGATGACGGCCGACGTCGCCCGCAGCTTGGACCTGGATTTCGCGCCGGTTCCGCAGGACGCGGCCGCGAAGCTGCAGGAGCTCCTGACAGACCGGGTGACGGTTGCCAACCCGTTCGATATTCACACCTATCTCTGGTTCGATCCACCGGCTCTCGGCCGTGTGTTCTCCACTGCCATGCGGGCGGGCTACGACGCCGTGGGCTTCATGCTGGACTTTCCGCCGGAGGGCAAGGCCGACGCATCCTCGTTCGACGCGGCGATCGACGCCTATATCGAGGCCTCGCGCGGCGCGCCGTCCCGGGTCGCCCTGATCGCATCGCTTCCCGAGACCTTGAGCGAGCGCGTGCGCCGGAACTGCCTGGAGGGGGGGATCGTTCCGCTCCAGGGTCAGCGCGAGTCACTCGAAGCGCTGGCCGCGGCCGGAGCCGTGGGCACGGCGTGGCGCACCGGGCCCGGGGTCGAGCTGCGCATACCCGCGCCGCGGGCGCTCTCCGGGGACGTACAGAGCCTGAGCGAGGCGGAAGGCAAGGCTGCGCTCGCGAAATTTGGCGTCACGGTTCCACGCAGCAGCCTGGTGGCCGCCTCGCACGCGGCCGCGAGCGCCGAGTCCCTCGGTTTCCCGGTGGTGATCAAGGCGGTCGGGCCACATCTCGAGCACAAGACCGAGGTGGGGGGAGTCGTGCTCAACGTGCGCAGCGCCAGGGAGGCAGAGGATGCGGCGCGCCGGCTCAGCGCGCTGTCGGAGACGCTCCTGGTCGAGGAAATGATCGCCGACGGCGTCGCCGAAATCCTCGTCGGACTGATCGTGGACCCGCAGTTCGGGCAGGTGCTCGTATTGGGCTCCGGAGGCGTGCTCACGGAGCTCCTGGCCGACTCGGCGACGCTGTTGCCGCCGTTCACCCGCTCGTCGGTCGAGTCCGCACTCGCCTCGCTCAAGCTCGCAAAACTGCTGCACGGTTTCCGGGGAAAGCCGGCCGGGGACGTTGCGGCGCTGATCGACACGGTTCTCAGCGTGACGCGCTACGCCGCCGCGAACCTCGACACGCTCTCGGAAATCGACGTGAATCCCATCATCGTGCGGCCGGCGGGCAAGGGATGCGTGGCCGTCGACGCACTGATACGCATCAAGAAAATCGCTCAAACCTGAAGGTGTCGCCCATGTCCGAAGGTGTCAAACTCGTCAAAGACGGCAATATTCTCACCGTCACCATCGATCGCCCCAAGGCGAATGCAATCGACCTCGCCACCAGCCGTGCGCTGAATCAAGCGTTCATCTCCTTTCGGGACGACGATTCGCTGCGTGTGGCCATCGTCACCGGAGCGGGCGATCGTTTTTTTTCGCCGGGGTGGGACCTCAAGGCGGCTGCGGGCGGAGAGGAATCCGATGAGGATTGGGGTCCCAGTGGATTCGGCGGCCTGAACTACCCGCGAAACCTCAACAAGCCGATCATCGCGGCCGTGAACGGCATCGCCTGCGGCGGCGGATTCGAGGTGGTCCTCGGCACCGACATCATCGTCATGGAGGAGCATGCGAAATTCGCCCTTCCCGAGATCAATGTGGGCGTGCTTGCGGATGCGGGGACCATCAAGCTGCGACGCCGCATCCCCTATCACGTGGCCGTCGAATTTCTCATGACCGGCCGGTGGATGGATGCCGCCGAAGCGAAGCATTGGGGCCTGGCCAATCATGTGGTGCCCAAAGGTGAGGCGCTCGCCAAAGCGCGGGAGATCGCCCGACAGCTCGCCGACGGGCCGCCGCTGCTGTTTCCCGCGATCAAACAACTGCTGCGTCATACCGAAATGGTGCCGGAGCATGAGGCCTTCGAGCTTCACGACTCGCTCGATATCGTGCAGCAAGTCATCCGCTCGGACGATCTGAAGGAAGGCACCCGGGCCTTCACGGAGAAGCGCAAGCCGGTGTGGACCGGACGCTGACCGGTTTCACTAGCCAGCGGGGGGATTTGCGTCCATGCTGCCTGCCAGCATGGACGTATTGCTCGTTGAAGATAATGTCGAGGTAAGCCTGATAACCGTTGAATATTTAACGGAATTGGGCCATCACGCCACCGCCGTGGCGGCCGCGGAGCCGGCCCTCGTCAGGCTGTCGGAAGGACGCTTCGATGCCGTGATGACCGATGTGAGTTTGCCGGGAATGTCGGGCATCGACCTCGCCAAAGAATTGGTCAAGCAGTACCCGAGGTTGCCGGTGGTGATTTCGTCCGGATACGGCGCCCTCGATGTCCAACAGATCATGGGCCACAGCCAAGCCAGCGTATTTCTCCTGCCGAAGCCTTACGACATGCCCACGCTGGAGCGCACTCTGAATGAGGCCGCGGAGTTCACCCGCCGCTGATCTCACGCGGGGAGCGGCCTACCAGCCCGCTCCCGAAATCCCATACGGACCCCTTTTCTCAGGCCAGCCGCAGCTCGACTCGCTGCGGCTGGCTGGACCGGTGATCGCGCGCCCCACCCGCCGCGCACAGCGGGCAAGAATTCGGGGCTGCCCCGATGGTTTCGCTCAACAGGTCCGTCAACGCATGCGCATCGTGCTCGAACTCGTCCACATAAGGCGTGTGCTGGCGAACCAACTCCACGGCAAGGGCGAACGCCCCTGAGGGGTCGACGTCGTCGTCGCAATATATCTCGTTGTGTATCGGGCAGGTCTGCAGCACATGGGTCTGAAGCGCGATCCCGATCGCAATGGCTTGTTTGTGATGCATGAAGCAGTCCTCTGGATCAAAAGGCTCAATGCCTGCTCGGTCCTTTGATGGCGGCTCGCCCGCGCTTGTTCGTCCTCCAGGATCGAGGCTTGGAAACGCCCTCGGTTCCCTGCGAGGACTCCATGAAGATCACCCGTAATGCCCGATCCCATGCGGCCGCCTGGGGCGCCGGCTCAGGGGGATCATGAGGCGCGAGCGGCGGACGTTCCGGACTGGGGGTCGGCGGAACGCTTTCCTCCCAGGATCTCCGAGTACCGATCATCGTGGTTTGACTGAATCTGTCCATCCAACCCTCCTGTCCGATGACGCACCGCACTGGGGAGAATTATCCGGGGCGCGGGGCCCGAGGTGGATCAGTCCCGCGCGGGACCGCCTGTAGGAATAGTCAGACGCCCGCGCATTCAGGCGAGCAGCTGTCAACGGTGATCGGAAGGTCGCGTACCCGGATCGCGGTTGCGTGATATACCGCATTGGCGACGGCGGCCGCCACACCGGTGATGCCGATTTCCCCGATCCCGCGGGCGCCCTGCGGATCGATGTAAGGGTCGGCGTCGTCGACGACCCCGACATCGATGAGGCCGATATCCGCATTCGTGGGAACGTGGTATTCGGCGAGATTCGCATTGACGATTCGGCCGTTGCGCTGATCCAAGATCGATTCCTCCATGAGCGCCATGCCGATTCCCATGACGACGCCGCCGAGCAGCTGGCTCCGCCCGGTTTTGGCATTCAGGAGTCTCCCCACGTCATAACGGCCCACGATTCTCGGCACGCGAATGATCCCAAGATCCTGGTCCACGTGCACCTCGGCAAACACGGCGCCGAAGGAATGCAGCGAATAATGCTGCTTTTCATCGCCCGGCTTGGCCGCGCCCTGCGCCTCGAGCGCCTGACCGCCGCTTCGCGCGAGCGTGGCCATGACCGGCTCGCGGCGCTCCCGGCCCCGCCTGCCGATGGACCCCTGCTCGATCAGGACGTCATCGGCCGCGGCGCCGAACGCCGGCGATCCGGCATCCGCAATCGCCAGTGCGATGAGCTTGCGACGAAGCCGCGACGGCCGCTTCGACGGCGGGCGCCATGCTCGCGGTGCTCTGCGAGCCTCCGGACACCGGCGCCTGCGGGAAGCGGCTGTCGCCGAGCTCGAATCGAACGCGCTCCAGCGGGAATCCCATCGTCTGGGCCGCGAGCTGGGTCATGATGGTATACATCCCGGTGCCGAGCTCTTGCGTGCCGCTCCGGACGATGAGAGTTCCATCGGCCGAGAGGGTCGCACTCGCCGCGGCCGGCGAGCGGTTCGCCGGATACGTGGCGGTCGCCATGCCGAGCCCCACTTTGTACCGGCCCGCGCTCATCGAGCCGGGTTCGGGATTGCGCAACGACCAGCGAAACGCCTCCGCTCCCTGGGAGTAGCATTCCAGAAGCTTGCGCGATGACCACGGAAGACCTTTGTCCTGATCGATCGCGGGCTCGTTGCGCCGGCGCAGCTCCAGCGGATCGACCTTGAGCCGATAGGCCAGCTCATCGATCGCGGACTCGAGCGCAAACGTGCCGGTCGCCTCTCCGGGCGCCCGCTGAAAGGTGGGCGTGCCGACGGAGAGACGAACCAATCGATGTGCGGTCTTGACGTTGGCGCAGTCGTACAGCATCCGCGTTTGCAGCGCCGAGGGCTCGGTGAAGTCCTCGATCATCGAGGTGTGGGAAAACACGTCGTGGCGGATGCCGCTGAGCCGGCGCGTTTCATCGGCCGACATCATCAGATGCTGTTCGGTTTGCGGGCGGCCGCCGACCGGCCCGAACATCTGGGGCCTCTCGAGCACCAGCTTCACGGGACGCGCGACCTGGCGCGCCGCCATCGCCGCGAGCGGCACATGCGCCCAGGTCGAGCCCTTGCAACCGAAGCCGCCACCCACGTAGGGGCAGATCACGCGGACATCGTCCTTGGGAATTCCGAGTGTCTTGGCGATGGTGCCTTGACAGCCGCTGACGTATTGGGTTGCGTCGTACAAGGTGAGCTTGTCGCCCTGCCACTGCGCGACGGTGGCGTGCGGCTCCATGGGATTGTGGTGCTCCATGGGCGTTGTGTACACGGCCTCCACCTTGGCGAAGGCGTCCGCCGGTATTTGGCCGCGTTCGCTGTCGGTCGACTCCTGGTTCACCTTCTCCGGCGCGTGGGCGCTCGATCTCGCTTGGTCGAAATCGAGCGTCGCGGGCTCGACTGCGTAGCCGACCGTCACCCGACGCGCCGCCGCCGCCGCCTGATCCAGGCTCTCCGCCACCACCACGGCCACAGGTTGTCGGTTGAAATGAACCACATCGTCCTGCAGGAGCGTCAACACCCGCCCCGCCGGCGGATTCACCCCTGCACGGCCGCCTTGAGGCAGCCGCCAGGCGTTCAAATGAGTCAACACGGCGAGCACGCCGGGCATGTGAAGGGCCGCCGCGGTGTCCAGGGTCGCGATCCGTCCGCTCGAGACCGTGCTCAGCACCAGCACGGCGTGCGCCAACCGGGGAAGGTCGACATCGCCGCTGTACACGGCGGACCCGGTCACCTTGACCCGCCCGTCGACCCGATCCACCGGTGCGCCGATCAAGCTCATTTCAAGCCACCCGGCGGTCGGCGGGCCGGGCAGCCGCCTCGGTGAGCGCGCGAACGATGGCCCGCCTCATGAGCCCCACCTTGAACGCGTTGTCCTTGTACGGTTGCGCGCCGCTGGCGGCCGCCTCGGCGATGGCCGCGAGCGACCGCGCGTCCAAGCGTTTGCCGACCAGAAGCTCGCGCGCCTCGGCCACCCGCCAGGGCTTGTGCGCCACGCCGCCGATCACCAGGCGCACGTCTTTGACCGCCCGGCCCTCGGCGTCATCGAGATCGAGCGCGGCAGCCACCGACACCAGCGCGAATGCATAGCTCGCCCGGTCGCGTATTTTCAAGTAATACGAATGCCTGGCCATCGCGTTGGGCGGCAGATCCACCGCGACGATCATTTCTCCCGCCGCCAAGACCGTGTCGTATTGGGGCGTCCGGCCCGGCAGGCGGTGAAACTCGGACACCGGCACGGCGCGGCTCCCTCGCAACGAGCGGATCTGCACGACGGCATCGAGGGCCGCGAGCGCAACGGACATGTCGGAGGGATTGACGGCGATGCAGTCCTCGCTCGCGCCGAGGATGGCGTGATTGCGGTTGAACCCGCCGCGGGCCGCGCACCCCGATCCCGGGTCGCGCTTGTTGCACTCATGGAAACCGGTGTCGTAGAAGAATGGGCAACGGGTTCGCTGCAGGAGATTGCCGCCCGCGCTCGCCATGTTTCGAAGCTGCGGCGAGGCACCGGCCAGGATGGCCTGAGCCAGTAGCGGATAGCGGTCGCGGACCGCCGGGTGCGCCGCGGTGTCGGCGTTCGTTGCGAGGGCTCCGATGCGCAGACCCCCGGAAGCCGCCTCACCGATGTGCGCAAGATCGCCGATGCGGCTGATGTCGATGAGCCGCGAAGGCTCCTCCACGCCGCCTTTCATGAGATCGAGGAGATTGGTTCCCCCCGCGATGAAACGCGCCCCCGGCTGCTGCGCCAAATGCAGCGCCGCCTCCACCTCACGAGGCCGCGCGTAGGAGAAGCTATGCACCTTGGAGCGCCTCCCGTACGGCGGTCACGATGTTCGGATAGGCGCCGCACCGGCAGATGTTGCCGCTCATCCGTTCGCGGATCTCCTCGTCGGACAGCGGCGAGCCGGCTGCGCTCCGGCGCTGCTCCTCGATCAAGGCGACCGCGGAGCACAGCTGGCCCGGCGTACAGTAGCCGCATTGAAACGCGTCATGCTTCAAGAATGCAGCCTGCACCGGGTGCAGCGATCCGTCGGCTCCCGCCAAGCCTTCCACGGTCAGGATCTCGTCCTCAGAATGCATGATCGCGAGCGTGAGACAGGAATTGACTCTGCGCCCGTTCACCATCACGGTGCAGGCCCCGCATTGCCCGCGGTCGCAGCCCTTCTTGGTTCCGGTGAGGGACAGATGCTCGCGCAGCGCATCCAGCAGTGTGAGCCGCGGTTCCACCAGGAGTTCATGCGGCTGGTGATTCACGCGAAGCGTGATGCTGACCGCCGGCTCGGCCCCGGCATCCGCCCTCCGGGCCGGCGGCCCGGACGCCGATGGCGAAGCGGCGGCCGCGATGGCCCCGGGAAGCGTCGCAGCGCCCGCCACGCTCGCGGCGGACTGCAGGAAGCCGCGGCGGCTCAATTTGTCGGTGTCGGTGTTCATGGCGCCCAGATGAACACGCGAGGATCAAGGGTGCATTCGGCGCCCAGGTAAAGCGGAGGTCAGAATCGGCTGATGACGGGAGCCGAGAAGGCGCCGCTCAGAACGCCAGGTAAGGCCAGTCGCCTTCGAGCGCCGCGCCGAGTTCGCCAACCACTTCCTCGGGCCGCGACGGGCGCAGTGCCGGGCGATCTCCAACCACGACGTTGCGCGTCTCGAGGGCGAGCGCGGCGGCCACCGCCTTGATCTCGAACTGAGATCGCGCCAAGGCCTCGCTGAAATCGGAAGACCACGCGAGGGAGATGCAATCCTCCAGGCGTCGCGACAGCCCAGCCACATGCGTCTCGAGCACCTTGAGCGCGGAGAGGCGGCCCTTGTTGATCAACGCGAGGCAGGAGGCGTGCAGGCGATTGGCCGCACGGGTTGCGGCGCCGACATCTTTTTGATACTCGGCATAGGGATGGCCCCTGAGCCGGCCTGATATGACACGCGCGATGCGCCAACTGGCGCAGGCGCTCCGATCGAGCAGAGATTCATTCGCCGCCCATTGATTTGACTCGAACGTGCGGGCGATTTCCCGCACCAGCAGCGCTTCACTGCGCAGCCGTCGCAAACGCGCAACTTCTGGATCAATCATGGTCTTCCCCTTTGGCTTTTGGTGCAATCCCGCTACCGGAACTGCATCACTATTCTCAACGATTTCCCGCGGAAATGATGTAGGAAGAACGCCTATACCCCTGCAAGCGTTGACCGGGAAGCTTATGTCGCATTTTTGTAACGACGCACGAAAATCGAGCGCAATAAACAGAGCTATGCCGCGCGGCGGGGGCAGCCGGGCGCCTGCTCGCGTAGGCTGCAGAGCGGATTTTACATATCGAGCGATAGACGTCGGCGGGTGACCGCACCATGGCGGTGCACGGGCGCGCAGGGCGCCCCCGCCGCTGCGCGGCGCTAGCCGCCGAGCGGCCTCAACAAGGCCCGCGAAATGATATGGCGCTGCACCTCGCTGGTGCCGTCCCAGATGCGCTCGATGCGAGCGTCCCGCCAAATCCGCTCGAGGGGCAGATCGCTCATGAGTCCCATGCCGCCATGGATCTGCAGCGCTTCGTCGGCAACCATGGCGAGCATCTCCGTCGCCTTCACCTTCGCGATGGCCATGTCCATGTCGGTGGCGAACTTCTGATCGTTTTTCCAGGCCGCCTCGAGCACCAGAAGCTCCGCCGCCCGCAGCTCCACGGCCATGTCCGCGAGCTTGAAGCTCACGCCTTGGAACTTGCCTATCTGCTGTCCGAACTGCACCCGATCGACCGCCCATTGCTTGGCGAGCTCGAGCGCCCGGTCGGCGCGCCCGAGGCAGGTCGCGGCGACCTGGAGGCGCGTGGCGCCGAGCCATTCGTTGGCGACCTCGAAGCCCCGGTGCACGTCGCCGAGCACCGCGCTCTTGGGCACGCGGCAGTCGTTGAACTCGAGAATGCTGTTCTTGTAGCCCCGATGAGAGACGTTCTTGTACCCCGGCAGAACCTTGAAGCCGGGGTGTCCCATGTCGATCAGGAACGAGGTGATTTTCTTGCGGGTGCCGCGCGTTCCGGTCTCCTCGCCGGAGGCCGCGAATAGAATCACGAAGTCCGAGCGATCGGCATGGCTGATGAAATGCTTGGTGCCGTTGATCACGAAGTCCCCGCCCGACTCCACCGCCGAGGTCTTCATGCCGCGAAGATCCGATCCGGCGCCGGGCTCCGTCATCGCCAGGCATTCGGCGCGCTCGCCGCGGACCGCGGGCAAGAGGTATCGCTCGCGCTGTTCACCGCGGCACGCGAGAAGGATGTTCGAGGGACGGCCGACGCAGGACCAGTGCAGGGCGTAGTTGGCCCGGCCGAGCTCCTTCTCGTAGAGCACCCAGGAGACCGTATCCAAGCCCGCGCCGCCCACGTCCGCGGGCATGTTGGCGGCATAAAGACCCGCGTCGATGGCCTTGGCCTTGAGCTCGCGATAGAGGTCCTCGCGCAGCTCGCCGGTCTCCTCCACTTCCTTCTCGTGGGGATAGAGCTCGTTGACCACGAAATCGCGCGTGGTTTTCACGATCATCTGCTGTTCGTCGTTTAACGAGAAATCCATGGTCATTCCCCCTTGGGCGTGGATCTTTGGCGCGCCCCGCGGCGCTTCGGAGCGGCCCACTGCCGCAACAGCTCGAGATGGAGCCGCAAATGCTCGACCTGCTTTTGCGCCGGCCAGTCGCGCGGGCTGGTGACCGCGCCGGCGGTCAAGCCGTTCATGCAGGTCACCAGCGAGCGCAGCACCTGATCCCGGACGGCGGCCGGCCGCGACTTCCACTCGGGCCAATATTCGGCGAAGCAGCGTTCGAACAGGCGCATGTATTCCCGGTGCACCCACACATTCAGGCGCTTGAGCTTCGGATCGGCGGAAATCTGTCCCCAGAACGCGAGCCAGAACGCGGATTCCGTGAAGCGCTGGGCGTCGATGGCGATCGCCTCGGACAGGACGCTCAGCAGATTCGCCTCGCCGCCGTCACGCTCCCTCGTCAGCCGCTCCTCGATGCGCTTCAAGATCAGGCGCAGAGCGGCGAGGATGATGTCCTGTTTGGAGTCGTAGTAATGGGCGACCATGCCCGTGGTGTAGCCCGCCGCGCGCGCGATGCGCGCCACGGTCGCCTGCTCGAAGCCGTGGTCGGCGACCACCTGGCAGGCGACCAGCGCGATCTCGTCCCGGCGCTTGGCATGGTCGACGATCTTGGGCATGGAGAGGCTTAAGGCGCCCTGCTGCCGATCGGCTTGCCCGCCTCGGGAGGCACCGGCAGCGAGGCATGGGCCTTTGAGATCGGCTCGAGCTTCGCACGCAGCGCGGGATCGATCGCGGTGGCCTTGGCCTTCCCCGTGTCGACGAACAAATGCATCTGCTCTCCGGTCGCGATCAATGCATCGTCGCGCTTGCGGTACAGCCGATGGAACACATGCAACCGCTTGTCGTCGAGCGCGAGCACCTGCGTGGTTGCATACAACGGCTCACTTACCTTGGCCTCGCCGAGGTGCTTGACGTGGCTTTCCACGGTGTAGAACATCCGGCCTCCCTTGCGGAAGGCATCGTCGATTCCCACCTGGCGATACAGGCTGTCCATGGCTTCGCCGAATACGTGGCCGTACCAGAAGTCGGACATATGGCCGTTGTAGTCGACCCACTCCGGCCGCACCGTGGTCTCGTACCGCGGCAGATTCCCGCCGACCGCGGGCTTGGAGCCCGCCTCCCTATAGAGGCGCTCCTCGAGTTTGCGCAGCGTCGAGCCGGCGCCGATGTCGAATTGGCGCAGCACCTGCTGAATGGCGACGAGGTAATTGTCGCGCAGACGCTCGAGTTCCCGGATGGAGCGGCCCGCCGCCTGCTCCTGGGTGCCGGTGACCATGCGGTCGATCAGCTCTTCGGTGAGCTCCGGCGCCTCGAGCTTGGTCCAAGGCCATTTCAGCGCAGGGCCGAACTGATGCAGCATGTGCCGCATGCCCGTCTCGCCGCCCGCCAGGTGATAGATGAGGTTCATGCCCATCGCCGCCCAGCGCAAGCCGGGGCCGTAGATGATGGACTCGTCGAGCTCGCCCGTGGTGGCGACGTCCTCGTTGACCATGTGCAATATTTCGCGCCACATGGCTTCCTGGAGCCGGTCGGTCAGATGGCCGGGAACCTCGCGCCGCACGCGCAGCGCATGCATGCCGATGTGGGTGAAGAACTCGGCGGCCGCCTCGATGGTGGCGGGCGCCGTCTTCGCTCCCGGAACGAGCTCGACCAGCGGCAGAAGGTATACGGGATTGAACGGATGAGCGACGCAGAAGCGCTCGGGCCCGAGCATGTCGCGCTGCAGATCCGTGGGCGTCAAACCGGAGGTGCTGGATGCGATGATGACATCCGCGCCGGTGTGCCGGCTGACCTCCGCCAGCATGCGCTGCTTGAGCGGCAGCTGCTCGGGGATGTTCTCCTGGATGAAATCCGAGGCTTTCGCCATCTCGCGCACGTCGGTGGTGAAGGACAGCCTGCCCTTGGGCGGAAGCGGCGCGAAAGTGAGGCGGGCCAGCGCAGGTTCGGCATTCTGCACGGCGCCGCGGATCCATTCCTCCATCTCGGGCTTCACGTCCGCCGCGATCACGTCGATGCCGAAATGCATCGCCCGCGCGGCCCAGCCCCCGCCGATGACCCCCGTCCCCAACAAACCGAGTGTTTTGACCTTGCGCATGAACCCTGCTCCCCAGCCGCGTGTAGGGTTTATAATATCCTCACTATAATATAAAAACCAGGCGGCCGGAGCGCGCGCCCGCCCGCCGGCCTATCGGTGCAGGACGTCCGTGACGGGCGGCGCCGCGCGCGGAACCGCAGCGGGGTAGTCCCTGCCCACCAGGGCGGCCACGGTGGCGGCGATCTGGGCCTGCACCAGCACGGCGCCGCCGCGCCGCTCGCCGAGCGCCTGCGTGTCGGGTCCGATCACGCCGACCCAGATATTTTCCGATCCCTTCTCCTCGACCCCATGCTCCTTCCACTCGCTCAGCCCGCCGCCGCGGCCATGGTCGGTGGTGATGATGAAGGTCGTGGTACCGCGATACTGCGGCATCGCCTGCATGGTCTCCCAGAGCTCCTTGACGAAGCCGTCCGTGCGGTGCGCGCTGTCCAGGACGAGGTCGTAGCGACCCTGATGCGCCCAATTGTCGGTCTCTCCGTAGCCGACGAACAGCACCCGCGGCTTCGCGGACTTGACGTAGTCGAGAAGCGCGACCTGGAGAAAGGAGTTGTCCACGTCCTCCTCGTCCAACGGCGTGGTCGTCTCATACAGGCGCTTGAGCAGTGCGTCACGCGGGCTCGGCGGGCTTTTCCCGGGCGGGGGCGTCCAGCCGGCCTGGATGATCAATCCGCTGCGCCGCTGGTTGAAAATGTTCTCGAACACATTCCAGGTGCCGTAGATCGCCACCCGACCGTGAAACTCATCGAGCTTGTTGAGCCACTCGAACACGCTGGGCGTCGGGTTCGGCCCGAACTCATTGCTGTCGATGGCATCGTTCGGAAATCCGGTGCTCATCTCGTTGTACCCCGGATAGGAGAACGCCTTGCCGTTCGACACCCGGGCGATGCTTCCGAGTGCCTGATTGCCGAAGATCTGACCCTGCTTCGCCACGGTGCCCCAGAGGAATGGGAACAGCGCCTCGCGACGCTCGGCGGGAGTCGCGCGCCAGTAGCGCTTGCGCAGTTCCTCGTCCGACAGCCAGCTTCCGCCCTCCTTGTCGTTGAGCAGATCCTCCTCGGCGCCGGTGAACACTTCCTGCCAGCGCAGGCCGTCGCTCACGATGAGCACGACATTACGCGTTTTCCCGCGGATCTCGGTGGCGGTCGGGGTCGAGGCCGGCTTCGCGGCCGGCGCGGCGGCGTTGCAGACCAGCGCCGCGAGGCAGGATAAAGCCGGGACGCCGAGGCGCATCGACAGCCGACGGGCGAGCCGCCTCATTGGTGCAGCACCACGGCGCAATTCGCCGTCCAGCTCAAGTACACCTCGTCGCTCCAATCGATGGTCCATTCCGACGTGCGCCGGTCGTTCTGCGCGAACACCGTGATCATTTTTCCAGTCTCCGTCTTGATGCGATACGTGGAACGATTGCCGAGATAGCCGAGTTCCCACACCATTCCCTTGATCTGGTTCGCGGCGGCGCCGGGAAGCGGCGCCTTGCTCAGCCGGATCTTCTCCGGCCTCAGGGAGACCCAGACGCGCTGGCCGCTGCCGAATCGCCCGGGGTCGTCGACGATCAGGCTGCAGCCCGCTTCGGCGCTCTTGACCACGACATGCCCCGGAATGGCGCCCTCGTCGACCGTCCCCTCGAACAAGTTGGTGGTGCCGATGAAGTCGGCCACGAACCGATTCTGGGGGAACTCGTAAATTTCCGAGGGCGTCCCCACCTGCACGACCTGGCCCCGGTTCATGACAGCGATGCGCGTGGAAAGCGCCATCGCCTCATCCTGGTCGTGGGTGACGAAGACGAAGGTGATGCCCACCTCGTATTGGATGCTCATCAGCTCGAACTGGGTCTGCTCGCGCAACTTCTTGTCGAGCGCGCTCAGCGGCTCGTCGAGCAACAGCACCTTCGGCCGCCGGATGAGCGAACGGGCGAGCGCCACACGCTGCCGCTGGCCGCCCGAGAGCTGATGAGGCTTGCGTCTGGCCATGGGACCGAGCTGCACCATGTCGAGCGCATCTCGAATGCGTTTGACGCGCTCGTTCTCCGCGAGCCGGAGCCGCCGCAGCCCATAGCCGATGTTCTCCTCCACGGTCATGTGCGGGAACAGCGCATAGGACTGGAACATCATGTTCACGGGGCGCTCATACGGGGGCACCCGCGTCATGTCCGCATCCTCGATGAGAATGCGCCCCGAGGTCGGTGTCGTGAAGCCCGCGAGCATGCGTAGCAGCGTGGTCTTGCCGCAACCCGAGCCGCCCACCAGCGCGAACATCTCACCCTTGTAGATGCGCAGGTTGATGCCATCGACCGCAGTGAAGGCG
This sequence comes from uncultured Gammaproteobacteria bacterium, assembly GCA_963748995.1. Classification (GTDB taxonomy): domain Bacteria; phylum Pseudomonadota; class Gammaproteobacteria; order Steroidobacterales; family Steroidobacteraceae; genus Bog-1198. Next base: position 114,981 of record CAVVKU010000027.1, read on the forward strand.
CCGAAGGTCTTACCGACCCCCTCGATGACGATCTGCGGCTTGGCGTCGGGATCGAGCCAGGGGCGGTCGGCGATGGATTTCTGGGACGACTGCATGGCTACGGCGCGCCGGCCGGAATCTCAGAAATCCCCGGGAGGCGTCGCTCGCCGGCGCTCGGGGAGGAAAAAGGGACGCTCCACCACCACGGCTCGCGACATCCGGCGCTCCCAGACCAGTTCCCGGCTCAAATAAATCTCCGCCCAGAGGCCCGTGCCCATCTTGAAGTAAGGTGCATCGACCATAGCAAGCGCGATGTTGCGCTTGCAAGTGGGCGACCAGGCGGCCGACGTGACGCTGCCGATCTCCCGCTTGCCATCCGCCTCCGTGTACAGCAGCGCGTTGTGGGCCGGCTTGTTGCCCGCGATGTCGAGCCCCACCAATTGGCGCCGCGCGCCGCGCGCCCGTTCGGCCGAGAGAGCGCGCCGTCCGTTGAAGTGTCCCTTGTCGAAATCGAGCAGCCAGGATAGGCCCAATTCGATCGGGGAACGATCGCGGCCGGTGCGGATGGTCTGTTCCGCGGACACGAAGTCCAGGTGCGGCATCAGGAAGCCCGCTTCCAGACGCGCGATATTGAGGGCCTGCGATCCGATGGCCCGGATGCCGCGAGTGCGGCCGGCCGTCATCAGCGCATCCCACACCTCCTCCGCCGCGGCGGGGTCCATCCACAGCTCGTAACCCAGATCGCCGGTGAAGCCCGTGCGCGAGACCGTGAGCGCGACCGCCCCCAGCGTAAAGTGACCGACATCGAAGGGCTTCAGCGTCTCCACGCCGGCAAGCCCCGCCGTTCGCAGCACCGCGTACGAGGTGGGACCCTGCAGCGAGAGCGCCGCGATCTCGGTGGTGATCTCGCTCACCTCCACATCGAAGCCCACGGCCGAATCCAGCAGCCAGTCGATCTGCCGCTCGGCCGTGCAGAGCCGATACTCGTCCTCTCCCAGCCGGAACACCGTTCCATCGTCGAGCACATGGCCCGCATCGTTGCACCAGACGCAGTACGCCACCCGGTTCGGTTTGAGCTTGGCGAGATCGCGCGTCACCAGCCGGTTCAGATACGGCAGCGCGTCGGCGCCGGTGATGCGGTACTTCACCATCGGCGTGAGGTCGTACAGCGTCGCGGCGTTGCGAATCGCGAAATATTCCTGCTCGACCGTGGTGAACACGTCGACCGTGGTGTAGCCGGACCACGGGACGAAGCTGTCCACCTGGGACAGCGCCCGGGCCCGACCGTGAAACGGCGTCTCGAGCAGCGGCTTGATGAAATGCGGAAGGGGTGGTTGCGATTCGCTCATCTCAGGCAGCCTCCAACACCTGGCGGGCGGCGTTGCGTCCGGCGGTGCCCATGATCCCGCCCCCCGGATGGCAGCCCGCCCCGCAGAGGTAGAGGCCCGGCAGCGGCGTACGATGCTGAGCGGCGCCGGGCACCGGCCTGACCATGAAGAACTGGTCGAAGGCCAGCTCGCCGTGGTGCCAATGTCCCCCGCTGATCCGGAACTCCTGCTCGATATCGAGCGGCGTCAACAGCTCCGCCGCCACGATGCTCGCCTTGAGCCCCGGAGCGTGCGCGTCCAAGAGCTGGGTGCAAAGATCGATGAAGCGATCGCGTTGCCGTGTCCAGCCGTCCTTGAGCTCATAGGGCACGTACTGCACGACCGCGGACAACACATGCCGGCCCGCGGGCGCAAGCGCCGGGTCATTCACCGAGGGAACCGTGATTTCCATGGCGGGCGCCGAGGAATACTCGCCGTACTTCGAATGGTTGTACGCTCTTTCCAGGTATTGCTGCGAGGGGGCGATCAACAGCCGCCCGCGCAGCCCCGATTCCGCGAGGCCGTTGAACACCGGCGCGCGGTCGAGGGCCAGGTGCAGCTTCGCGGCGAGCCCACGGGCCCGAAGGTGCCGGACCCGGCGCACGAAGCCGGTGTCCAGATGCGCCGCGCCCAGAAGCTGCAGGAAGGTGGTCTTGGGATCCGCGTTCGACACCACGGTTCCCGCCCCGATGCGCTCGCCCGACTCGAGCTCGACGCCTGCGGCACGGTCCGCCTCGACCAGGATGCGCCGCACCGGCGAGCCCGGACGTATGGTGACGCCCGCGGCGACCGCGGCCTTTGCCAGCGCTTCGCTCACCGCGCCCACCCCGCCGCGGGGCTGCGCCAGGCCGCGCGTGCCGCTCGCCGCCTCCGCGGCGAGCCGGTACAGCAGCGTCAACACCGTGCCGGGGGAACGCGGCCCGAAGTTGGTGCCGAGCACCGCGTCGAAGGCCAATGCGCCTTTGAGCGCCTCACCGCTGAAATTCTCCTCCAGAAGGTCGTACACGTTCATGCCGCCGATGCGCAGCAGCTCCCGCATGTCACGCCGTCCGAGCCGGCGGATCTTCCATGCCAGACCCGCGAGCGCGGAGAGATCCTTCCAATCGGTGGTTCCGAGACGCGGGGGAACCTTCGAGAGCAGCGGCACGAGCGCGCGCGCGAAGCGCCGCATCTGGCCGCTGTAGCTCCGGTAAGCATCGTTGTCCGACCCCACCCGGCCCTCCTCCACCGTCAAAGGTGCGCCGTCGGCCGACAACACCGTGGTCGCCAGGCCCTCTGCGGCCCAGTCGAGCCCGTGCGTGGCGAGGTCGAGATCCCGCAACAGATCGGCCGGCATGAGATGCACGAGGTGCGCGCACGCGGAGACTTTGAAACCGGGCGAGAATTCGCGCGTGAGCGCGGCGCCGCCGAGCTGCGGCTGCGCTTCGACCACCAGCACGGAGCGTCCGCCGCGCGCCAGCATGGCAGCGCAGATCAAACCATTGTGGCCCGCACCGATGACGATGCAGTCATAGCGGGCGGAGGTGCCTTGCTGTGTCATAGCTCCGAACGCCTCCCGAGATCCTTGAGAACCGCGCGCGCCGCGTTCGCACCGGGCGCGCCCATCACGCCTCCGCCCGGATGGGTGCTCGAGCCGCACATGTAGAGCCCGCGCACCGGCGAGCGGTATTGGGCGAAGCCGGGCACCGGCCGGTTGAACAAGAGCTGATCCATGGTCAATTCGCCCTGGAAAATGTTTCCTTCCGTCAGGCCCACCTCATTCTCGATGTCCCACGGCGTGCGTATCTCCGCGTGCAGGATGAGCTCCTTGAAGTTCGGGCTTTGCCGCGCGATGGTCTCGATGACGGTGTTGCCGAAGGCCTGGCGCTTCTCGGCATTCCACTCTCCGTCCGCGAGCTCATAGGGGCAATACTGCACGAACACGGACATGTAATGCTTTCCGTCGGGCACCATGGTCGGGTCGATCTGCGAGGGAATCAGCATGTCGATGTACGGCGCGCGCGACCAGCGTCCCTCCTTCCAGTCATCGTAGGCGCGCTCCATCATTTCGAGCGTATCGGTGACGTGCATGTCGCCGCGCGTGGAAGGCGAGCCCGCCGGGATCGCCGGGAACCTCGGCAGGCCATCCAGGGCAATGTTGAGCTTGCCGGAGGAGCCGCGGATCTTGAAGTTCCTGACCCGTTGCACGAAGTCCGCCGGCAGATCCTTGGCATCCACGATCTTGAGGAAGGTGCGGCGCACGTCGAGATTGGATATCACCAGAGGAGCGAGGATCTCATCGCCGTTCTCGAGCGCCACTCCGGTGGCCCGGCCGCCCTTGACCAGCACTTTCGCGACCGGGGCATCGCTTCGAATCAAGCCGCCGCTCGCCTCGAAGGACTTGCCGAGCGCCTGGGTGATCGCACCCATGCCGCCGCGAGCGAATCCCCAGGCGCCGACCGTGTCGTCGATGTCGCCCATGTAATGGTGCAGCAACACGTAGGCCGTGCCGGGGGAGCGCGGCCCCAAGGCGGTGCCGATGATGGAGCTTCCGGCAAAATGCGCCTTGACGATCTCGCTCTCGAAATACTCGTCGAGAAAATCCGCGGCGCTCATGGTCCAGAAACGCAGCGTATCGTACATGCGCTCCTCGCCGAGCCCATGGAAGCGCTGGCCGAGATAGAGCAGCTCCTTGAAATCACGCAGCTTGAACGAAGTCGGATCGGGCGGCTCACGCAGCAGGAGCGGCTTGATGAACTTGCATTGGCGCATCACATCGCGCGCGTAGCGATCGTACGCCTCCGCATCGCGCTTGGAGTGGCGCGAGATCTCGCGGCGCAGCGCGTCGTGATTGTCGTACAGGGCCAGATGGCCGCCCCCCTGCATCATCGTGCAGCCACCCTCGTACGGAATGACCTGCAGCCCGTGCTTCGGCAGCTCCAGCGTGCGCATGATCTCCGGCCGCAGCAGGCTGCAGACGTAGGAGCAGTTGGAGTACGTGAAGTCCTTGTACAGCCGCCGGCTCACGGCGGCGCCGCCGATGTAAGGCATGCGCTCCAGCACCTGCACCTTGAGGCCGGAGCGGGCCAACAGGCAAGCCGTCACCAGGCCGTTGTGGCCGGCGCCGACGACGATCGCGTCGAGATTCTCCCTCGTGGCCACCTTGACGACGTCTCAGGCCAGGACTTTGTGGGCGGCGCCGCTCGACTTGAGCGTGGCGTCGACGGCGATCTCGAACGCCTTCAAGGTGTCGCTGAGGCACGAAGCGTCATGCGCGGCCGACACGAACCAGGGTTCCCGGGAATCCGGCTCGCAAAGCACGCCTTCATCGTGCAGCACCTGCGCCATGGCATCGTAGAAGGAGTAGTCGCTGCTCTTCCATGCGCGGTAGTTGCGCGGCGGCTCGTGGGCGAAATACAGCCCGCTCATCGACGGGTGACCGACGAAGCTGTGCGCGATGCCGCGGGCGGACAGGATCGAACGCATGCCGGCGCGCAGCTTCGTGCCGTAGTCGGCGATGCGCTCGAGCGCATCGGTCTCATCGAGAATCTGCAACGTCCGCTCGGCGGCCGCGAGAGAAATCGAATGCGCCGTGTAGGTCCCGCCGTGCGCGACGCCGCGGCCGATCTTGCGCATGATGTGCTCGCGCCCGGCGAGCACCGAGATGGGATAGCCGTTGCCGAGCGCCTTCGCGAAGGTGCACAGATCGGCGTTGATGCCGTAGAGCTCCTGAACGCCGCCGCGCGCCACGCGAAAGCCGGTCTTGACCTCGTCGATCAGCAGCACGACGCCGTGCTTGTCGCAAAGCTCGCGCGCCGCCTTGAGGTAGTCGGGCTCCGCCGCGATCCCGAGGCAGTTGCCCATGATGGGCTCTATCAACAGGCACGCGATCCGCGTCCCATGCCGCTTGAACACGTCTTCGAGCTGATTGGCGTCGTTTGCCTGCACGAAATGCGCGAAGCTCTTGGTGCTGACCGGCACGCCCTCGCTGTACGGCTTGATTTCGGGATCGCCCACCTGCGACCACTTGTCCATGGGCGTGAACCACATGGCCGCATCGAACAGCCCGTGATAGCTTCCTTCGAGAATCACGTAGTCGTCCTTGCCGGTGAAGGCGCGCGCGAGCCGCAAGCCCGCCATCACCGCCTCGGTCCCGGAATTCGAGAAGCGCACCAGCTCCGCCGCAGGGACCATCTTGGATATCCGCTCCGCGACCACGAGTTCACGCTCGGTGGCCAGGGCGAACACACCGCCCACCTCCATGCCCTCGCGGGCGGCCGCATCCACGCGCTCGTCCGCGTAGCCGAGAATGGCCGGCCCATAGCCCATGCGATAATCGACGTAGACGTTGTCGTCGATATCGGTGATTCGCGCGCCCTTGCCGCGTTTCACGTAGATGGTGCGATCCTCTCCCCAATAGCGAAAGTTCGACGCGACGCCCAACGGCAGGCGCTTCACCGCGCGTTGGAATTGTGCGTTGCTGTTGGTCAGTTTTCTGGCCATGACGTCCCCCTTTCGTTGATAATCGAAACGCCGCGGCCACGCTGACCGGCAGTGCGCTGAAGTCGGCGAAGCTTATATGACTATATAGATAAATGCACCCACCCCGCCGACGTCGCATCGGCCGGCGCGAAATCGGGATTTATGCCCGTGCAATAAGCCGTGCACGTGTTGCAGCGCCGCTTGCCAAGCCGCCCCAAGGCGGCGTAAATTGAACGAACATATAATCGTGACGGAGAAGCCCGATGAACAGTGTGTCCGCCGCGAAGTTGGATAGCGATGCCCCCGCCGTGCTCAACCACGCACTTCCTGCCTGGGTGTACAGCCACCCGGATCTGATGCGCCTGGAAATCGAGCGCGTGCTTAAGCCGAGCTGGCAGATCGTCTGTCACAGCAACGATATTCCCAAGGCCGGGGATTTCCAGACCTTCGAGCTCGGGCCGGAAAGCGTTTTCGTGCTGCGCGACAAAGACGGCTCCATCAAGGCTTTTCACAACGTGTGCCGCCATCGCGGCGCTCGAATTCTCGATGGCTCCGGCACTTGCGCGGCGACCATCACCTGTCCTTATCACGGCTGGAGCTACCGGCAAGACGGAAGCCTGGTCGGGGTGCCGATGCGCGATACCTTCCCGGGTCTCGATCGCAGCGAATACGCCCTGAGGCCGGTGCGCGTCGACACCGCGCTCGGATTCGTGTTCGTGTGTCTCGCGGGCGATCCGGTGCCGGTCGCGAAGACCTGGGGCAAGCTCGCGGAGGAGCTCGCACCCTATCGCTTCGAGGAAATGGTGCCGCTCGCGCCGATCACCACGGACGTATGGCCCGTCGATTGGAAGATTGCGATGGACAACTATTTGGAGTCCTATCACGTGCCGATCGGCCATCCCGGGCTATATCGCATGTTCACACCGGACTACGACGATCAGCTCTCGGTGCCGGGCGTGGCCCGGGGCATCAGCTGGATGCGCGAGCAGCCCTCCACCCGCTGGTCCGAGCGGCTTTACCAGTCGATCATCGGCAAGGCCGCTGCTCACCTGCCGGAGAAACTGCGCCGATGCTGGCGCTTCTACAGCGCGCTGCCGAACCTGGGGATAGACGTGTTCCCGGATCAGATGGATTTCTTTCAGCTCCTGCCGGGCGGTCCCGGCAAGTGCATCGTACGAGGAACGACCTACGGCCTGCCGGGAACGAGCCCCGACCTGCGCGCCGCGCGCTTCCTGAGCAATCGCATCAACACCCAGGTCAACAACGAGGACAAGTGGCTGTGCAATCGCGTGCAGCGCGGGCTTGCCTCGAGCAGTTATCAGCCGGGGCCGTTGTCGAAGATCGAAGGGTACATGTTCGAGTTTCACAATCTGCTGCGGGAGCGGATTCCGGAGTTCCGGCTGCCTTCTGCGCCGAAGCAGTTCGCCTAGCCGATAATATTAAGAACTGCTCCGCGGACAACGGCCGGGCGACGGCCTTCCAGTTTTGACGATCGATCAGATCCAGATCGTACGTAAGCGAATGCTCGCGCGGGTTCCTTACCGCGACGGCGGGGATAAGCTTCGACAGCCGACCGGAACAGTGGTGTATTGTTCACGGCCGGCATTGATCAGCCTCGGCGGGTGTGTGGCAATGGCTACGCCATCGCTGCAAAACGAAAGTGCCGGATACACCGGTTGCGCTCCCAATGAAAACCAAATAACCAATGTGAAGACGATCTTGGGCAACCCCATCAATTACGATGCCACTTGCAAAGGAAAGACCTATTTTTGTTCTGACGGACACTGCGCTCCGGTAGCCAACTAATCGGACAAGAGAATACGTTGGGACGCAGGTTCCCTGGCACATCCGTCTTGGGATTCTCCGCTGCCCGTAAGGGGAATTCCGCCGAATTACGGACGCCGGGAGGCGTGCCGGCTCCTGCCGGAATGCCTGCACGTCTCCCGGCCCACCTAAACCCGGCTCACTCCCCGAGATTGATCCACGCCGACTTGGTCTGCGTGTACGAGATCAAGCTCTCGACGCACTTGTCGCGCCCCTGACCGGATTGCTTGTACCCGCCGAACGGCTGCGTCATGTCCCCGTGGTCGAAGCAGTTCACCCAGATCACACCCGCTTCGAGATCGCGAACGGTCTTGAGCGCGACGTTCAGGTCACGGGTCCAGACCGAGGCGGCGAGGCCGTAAATGGAATCGTTGGCGATGCTGAGCGCTTCCTTGATGCCGTTCACCTCGATGGCGGAGGCGACGGGGCCGAAGATCTCCTCCTGGGCGATGGTCATGCGGTTGTTCACTCCCGTGAACAACGTAGGATTCACGTAGGCGCCGGCGAGATCCGGCGTGTCCCCTCCGAACTCGAGCTTCGCGCCCTCCTTCTTGCCCTTCTCGATGTAGCCGACGACGCGCGCCCGATGGGACGAGGTGACCAGCGGCCCCAAGTTCGTGGCGGGATTCAACGGATCGCCCGCCTTGTAGGCGCTCTTGCCCTTCTCGATGAACCGGGCAAGAAATTCCTTGGCGATCGGACGATCGATCAGCAGCCGCGATCCCGCGTTGCAGACCTCGCCCATGTTGCCGTAGATGCCGTTGATGGCGTAGGTCACCGCCGCATCCAAGTCCGGCAGATCCGCCAGGAAGATCTGCGGCGTCTTGCCGCCGCACTCCAGGCTCACGCGCTTCATGTTCGACTGACCCGCATAGATCAGCATCTGCTTGCCGATCTCCGTCGAGCCGGTGAATCCGATCTTGGCCACGTCCATGTGCAGAGCCAGCGCCGCGCCGGCGTGTTCACCGAGTCCGTTGACGACATTGAAGACTCCCGGCGGCCCGCCGGCCTCGACGAACAGCTCCGCCATGAGCAGGCCCGACAGGGGAGATTGCTCGGCGGGCTTCAGCACCACGCAGTTTCCCGCGGCGAGCGCGGGAGCCACTTTCCAGGCGGCCATCAGCAAGGGGTAGTTCCACGGCACGATGCTGCCGACCACGCCGAGCGGCTCGCGCAGAATGTAGTGGAACGCATCCTGCGCAGTGGCGGTGACCTGCCCGTCGATCTTGTCGATGAGCTCGCCGAAGTAGGTGAAATTCTTGGCGGCGGCCGGCACGTCGATGGTGACCATGTCGGTGATCGGCTTGCCCATGCAGAGCGTGTCGAGCAGCGCGAAACGCTCGGTATTCTCCTCGATGAGCCGCGCGAACGCGAACAGCACCGCCATCCGGTCGCGGGGGGCCTTGCGGCTCCAGACGCGCGAGTAGAACGCCTTCTTGGCGGCGGCCACCGCGGCATCGATGTCTTCCTTGGTTCCCGCGCTCACTTCGCACAGAGGCGCGCCGGTCGCCGGATTGATCACCGTGAAGCGTCCTTTCTTCACCGAATCGACATACTTGCCGTCGATGAAATGACGTGTCTCGTAGCGAACGCGGGACGCGCGCGCCTGCCAATCGCTGGTGCTCAAGGAAGCCAGGGTCATGAGAGATTCTCCAAATGGGTTCACGCGGAGGGGCGATTATAGTGCATCTGCGCTATTCGTTAGGCGCTCGCTCGGCGGCAAGCGCCGGCAGGCGGGACGAGAGATAGGTGCGCAGCCAGGCGACCCCCGGGGATGGAGAGCCGCCCGCAGTGCGGTAGCCGAACTCGCAAAGGCCCTGCTGCGCGGATTCCGCGATCAGGATCGTCGGGCGCCGGCACCAGGGAGCGAGCCGCCCGGCCAGGTATCGAAGCGCCTCCGCGGCCTCGCCGGGGCGCCCGAGATAGAGGCGCCGCACACGACATCGTGCCGGGCCGGTCGGAATGATTTGCAGTACGCATACCCCGTCAGGGCGCCGTTCGATCAATTGATTCGGCGCCATGAAACGCCGCAGCCAGGTCTCTTGCGGGGCTGATCCGGCGAGACGGCCGTAGCGAGCCGCGCTCCAGCCAGAGCCGATCGGCACGCCCGGTGCATCGAGGGCGGCCGCCTCGAGCGCGGATGCGGCATCCGACCGCACCGCGAGCGCCTCGATCCACTGCTCCGCGATGAGTTTCCAATTCGCGCGGATCTCGATCTCCGGAAGCACCTGGAGCACCCCTCCATCCAGCCGGAGGATCTCTTCCCGCAGAGCGCCCCCGCCCGTCGGCAGTTCGTCATCAGGCGTCCTCCCGCCCGCGGGGCCGGATGACCTGACCCAATAAAATCCTGCCGCGGATTTCACTTGCAGCGTCGCGAGATCGGCGCCGCCGCCGGCTATGCATCGGCCGTCCGATGCAAATTTCAAGCCGTGCGCCGGGCAGGCGAGACCCTCCTCGAGGCGCCCGCGGCGCACGTCGACCAACGCATGGGGCAGCTGTGGACAGCTGTTGCGCACTGCCTGCACGTCGCCGAACGCATCCCGCATCAGCAGGACGCGTTCGACGCCCAGATCCACCGCGACGAAATCTTGGGCTCGCGCGAGTTCGGACTCGTGCGCCACGATTTGCCAGGAAGTCCGGAACAACGCATCCCGCTCGAGCGACCAGGCGCGCTCGCTCCCGTACACCCATCCCGCCAAGGGACGGGCCGGCGGCGCGCGGCCCGAGGCGCGTCCGCCGGGAGAATCGCCCGCGGCGAATCGCCCGGGAAAGACCGACCTCAAGTAGGCCATGCAGCGACGCTTGGCGGCGGCCCGGTCGATGTCCTCCTCCTGCCGGAACGCAAAATCCTGCCAGAGCATTTCCAAAACGCCGATGAGCCCGAGCGCGATTCCGTCGGGATCGAGCTGGGATTGGCCGGTGTCCTCGATCAAACGGCCGATGAGCTCGCGCACCAGCACGGTAAAGCCCTCGTCCTTCTGCCCGCAAATGTCGTAGTATTCCTGTCGCGAGCTCGCTTCGCCCCAGAACGCGTACCAGACGGAAACTTTGCGAGGGCTGGCGATTTCGGGATCGAGGTATAGGTCCACCATGAGCTCGAGCGCCGCGACCGGGTTCGACTTGAGTTTGGCGACGGGCACCAGCAACTGGTCTTCGAACTCGGTGGACAGGAACTGGAGGGACGCGATCAGCATCGCGGCTTTGGAATCGAAGTAGAAACGGACGATACCGGGAGACATTCTCGCGATTGCCACCACTTTCTCCACGGTGGTTCGCGACGGGCCAAAGATGTGCAACGCCGATATGCAGGCATCGATCAAACGCTGCCGCTGCCGATTGTGGGCGGATCGCGCCCGGGGGGCTCGGCCCGCTCGTCTCGGATTTTTTCTTGCGCGCGCTCACGCCCCGCGGTAACCCGGCATGAGCGGCGCCGCCCGCGACGCGCACGATCCCCCTTCGCGCACCAGCAACTGGCTGTTGCGGCACGGGAAGTGGCTGATCATCGGTCCGCCCATGCTGTACCTTTTGGTGTTCTTCCTCATTCCCTTCGCATTCGCCCTGAAGATCAGCTTCGCGGACACCGCCGTGCGAGTGCCTCCGTTCACCGACATTCTAACCATCGGCCCGGATTGGCACATCCATTTGACGCTGAGTCTCTCCAATTTCCAGTACCTGTTCACCGATGAGATCTACGGCGTCTCGTATCTCTACTCCATCAGAACGGCCTTCTTCTCGACATTGGTGTGCCTGGCGCTCGGCTATCCCATGGCCTACGCCATCGCCAGAACCTCGAAGTCCACTCAGAGCATCCTGTTGCTCTTCATCATTTTACCGTTTTGGACCTCGTTTCTGCTGCGGGTGTATGCCCTGGAGGGCATCATCCGCGAAACCGGCCTGTTGAACTCGGCGCTGATCTGGTTGGGCATCATCCACAAGCCGCTGCAGATCATGCATACGACGCTCGCCGTCTATCTCGGCATCATCTATTCCTACCTGCCGTTCATGGTCCTGCCGTTGTTCGCCACACTCGAGAAGCTCGATCATTCGCTCAACGAGGCGGCGGCGGATCTCGGAAGCCCGCCGTGGCGCACCTTCCTCGACGTGACGCTGCCGCTGTCGGTCCCCGGCATCATCGCGGGCTCGATGCTGGTGTTCATCCCCGCGGTCGGGGAGTTCGTGATCCCGACGCTCCTCGGTGGACCCGACAATCTCATGATCGGGCGCATTCTCTGGGACGAATTCTTCGGCAACCGCGATTGGCCGGTGGCCTCCGCCGTCGCGGTCGCGTTCCTCATTCTGCTGGTGGGCCCAATCGCGCTCTATCAGCACTACAGCACCAAGCAGCTCGAGGCCTGATTGCAGGACCGTCTGTCACCATTCCTGATCTCGGTCCTGTGCATCGGCATCGCGATTCTGTACATCCCGATCCTGGTGCTGATCGGCTACTCGTTCAATGCGTCCTCGTTGGTCAGCGTGTGGGGGGGCTTTTCCACGGCCTGGTACACCCAGCTGCATGCACAACGATCAAATTCTCGATGCGGCGTGGCTGTCGCTCGAGATCGGCGTCGTGGTATCGACCGGGTCGGTGATTCTGGGCACCCTGGCCGCCATTTCCCTGGTGAGATTCAAGGTGTTCCGCGGGCGGCTGCTGCTGACCGGCATGGTGAATGCGCCCCTGGTCATGCCCGAGATCATCACCGGCATCACGCAGCTTCTGCTGTTCATCTCGATGCTGCGCGTCGTCGGATGGCCGCATCGGGGATTCACGACCATCGTCATCGCGCACATCGCGTTCTGCACCGCCTACGTGACCGTCACCGTGCAATCGCGCCTTCAAGGCGCCGATCGCTCGCTGGAAGAGGCCGCGATGGATCTGGGCTCGGGTCCGGTGCGCGCCTTTCTCGACACGACCCTGCCCATCATCGCGCCGGCCCTCGCATCGAGCTGGCTGTTGTCCTTCACGCTGTCGCTCGATGACCTGGTGATCTCGAGCTTCGTGTCCGGACCCGGCGCAAGCACCCTGCCGATGGTGATCTTCTCCAAGGTGAAGCTGGGCGTGACCCCCGATGTGAATGCCCTGGCGAGCCTGGTGATCTGCCTGGTGGGCATTTGCGTGCTGATCGCCGGGTATTTGATGCGCCGGAGCGAGCGTCAGCGGCTCCTGGACGCGCAGATGGCGGAGCGCTGAGGCCCTGGCCTACTCCTGAACCGCGACGTACGCGGGGTCCCAGGGCTTGCGGGTGAAGATCTTGCGCACCAGCGGCTCGAACGATTCGAGCGCATCCCACCGATATTTGGGATCGAAGGAATTCTGGTCCCAGTTCGCGCAGAAGTCCTTGCAGGCCTGGTACCAGGGATGCTCCCGAAAGCGTTCGCGCCCGTCACGATTTGCGCCGAGATGGTGGGCGTAGTAATAGCTCTGGAAGAGCCCGTGCTGCTCGACGATCCAGGTGACCTGCGGCCGGACATACGGCCGGATGATGGCGCAGGCGATTTCCGCGTGATTGAACGGCGCCAGCTCGTCCCCCAAATCGTGAATGAGCGCCGCCACGACGAGCTCGTCATCCGCGCCGTCGCGCCGCGCGCGCGTCGCGGCCTGCAGCGAATGCTCGAGCCGGGTGACGGGGTAGCCGCCCAATGAACCGGAAAGCTGCTCGAGGGAGGCCAGAATCCTCCCGGGCAGCTCGCTCACGTACTCGCGCTCGTAAATCTCGAGCAGCTGGTAGTCCTCCCGGGTGCCGTGCTGCATCTCGGTGAAGCCGACGATGCGGTTCAGGTGCGATTGGTTTGCGGCCATTGGATCCTCGTCGATGAATTTCCCGCCGCTCATTCGGCGGTCTTGATCCGCGTCCAGGTGCGCGTGCGGAGCCTTTCGGTCGCGGCGTTCACCTCGGCGGATCGGTAGAGCCTGGCCTCGATCTGCGGGGTGGGATATAGCGTCGGGTCGTTCAGGATATGCGCGGCCACCAGCGGCCGCGACGCGATATTGTCGTTGCCGTAATAAATCGAGTTGGTGATTTCGGCAATCACGTCCGGCCGCAGGATGAAATTGATGAATTGATAGGCGGCCTCCGGGTGAGGCGCACCATCCGGGATGAGGAGCGAGGAGAACGTCTCGTTGGCGCCCTCCTTCGGCAACGTGAATGCGAGATTGACATTCACACCCACCGCCTTCGCCCGGGCGTGCGACATCGCATAGTCGCTCGACCAGGACATGGCGAGGCACACCTCGCGGTTGGCGAGGCCGTTCAGATACTCGGCGGAGTCGAACGAGCGGACATAAGGCCGAACCTTGAGCAGCATATCCTGCGCCGCTTTGAAATCCTCCGGCTTCGTCGAGTTCGGATCGAGGCCGAGGTATCTGAGGGCGAGCTGGATCACATCCTCCGCGGAGTCGAGGAAGGTGACGCCGCAATCGGCGAACTTGGACACCACCTCGGGCTTGAACAGCATGTCGAGGCTGTCCACCGGCGCATTCGGCATGCGCGCCCGGATCATGTCGACGTTGTAGGCGAATCCGTTCATGGAGTGCAGATAGGGAACCGCATGGGCGTTCCCCGGATCGTAGGCGGACTGGATGGCAAGCACGTGAGGATCGAGGTTCTTCCAGTTCGGAAGCTTCGATTTGTCCAGGGTCTCGTAGACTCCCGCCTTGATCTCCCGGCTGAAGTAGTCCGTCGAAGCGCTCACGATGTCGTAGCCCGAGCCGCCGGCGAGCAACCTCGCCTCCATGGTCTCCTCGGCGTCGTACATGTCGTACACCACTTTGATGCCGGTGAGCTTCTCGAATTTCGCGACCGTCTGCGGGCCGATGAAATCGCTCCAATTGTAGATGTAGAGACGCTTTTCCTCCGCGGCCCGGGCGGCCGGGGCGGCGGACAGCGCGACCAACGCCAGGAGGGCGACTGCGGCGAGGCGCGCCACGTGAGATCGAGTGCACGGCATCCACTTAAGTGTACCATCGCAAACGCCGTGGGATCGCCCAACGGAACGCGGCGGCGCGGCCGCCGCAAGACCAGACTTCGGGGAGCCAAAAAACCATGTTCCAGCCCTGCACAGCGCGTGTCATCGCCCTCATTCTCGCCCTCTCCTTCGGGACCGCCTCGGCGGCCTCGCCCCCCGCCCCGGCGCCCGCCACGCCCGCGCCCCGCGCGCGCGATCTGGGCATACCGTTCGACGGCACCCCGGGTCCGTACAACGCCATCACCGACGTGGCCGGCGTACTGGTCGGCCACACCACTTTGATCTCGGGCTCCGGCCCATTGAAGGTCGGAGAGGGCCCGGTGCGCACCGGCGTCACCGCGGTATTGCCTCGCGGCCTCGATTCGCTGTCGAATCCCGTGTTCGCCGGCTGGTTCGCGCAGAACGGCAACGGAGAGATGACCGGCACCACCTGGGTCGAGGAGTCCGGCTTTCTCGAGGGCCCCGTGATGATCACCAATACGCACAGCGTGGGTGTCGTCCGGGACGCCGTCATCCGCTGGCGCGTCGCACGCGGAAATGCCGATTCCAGCGGCTATTGGTGGTCGCTACCCGTGGTGGGCGAAACCTGGGACGGATGGCTCAACGACGTGAACGGCTTTCACGTCAAGCCCGAGCATGCATTTCACGCGCTCGATTCGGCGCACGGCGGCCCGGTGGAGGAAGGCAGCGTCGGCGGCGGCACCGGCATGATCTGCAACGGCTACAAAGGGGGCATCGGGACCTCCTCGCGCAAGCTCGAGGACAAGGACGGCGGCTACACCGTCGGCGTTCTGGTTCAGTGCAACTACGGCACCCGCGACAACCTGCGCATCGCCGGGATCAACGTGGGCCGTGAAATTCCCGCCCCCGAGCCCTACGTGTTCATCCCCTCCGATATCGCCGAACTCGGCTCCATCATCGTCATCGTCGCGACGGACGCACCGCTGCTCGCGCACCAGCTGAAGCGCCTCGCCCGCCGGGTGACGCTCGGTCTCGGCCGCAACGGCAGCATCTCGGGCAACGGCTCGGGCGATATCTTCATCGCCTTCTCGACCGCCAACTCCGGCGCCGCGATCGAGGGACACGTGGTGGATCTGAAAATGTTGCCCAACGATTCACTCGATCCCGTCTTCAAGGCGACCGTGGAATCCACGGAAGAGGCCGTCGTCAACGCGATGGTGGCGGCGCACGATATGATCGGTGTCGACGACCACAAGGTGATCGCATTACCGCATGAGGCCTTGCGCGAGGTGCTCGCGAAATACAATAGGCTCAATCGCTAGCCGTTGGCGACCCCTCGATTGACCGGCGGACGCTCGTCCGCGATGACTTCGTCGAGCGAGCGGTCGAGGAGCTCGACCGCCTCGTTCACGTCCACCTCGCTGATCATCAGGGGCGGCATGAAGCGCACGGTGCTTTGACCGCAGGACAAGAGGATCAGTCCGTTGTGAAAGGCGCGCGTGATCAACGCATCGCAGAGCTTCTTGGCCGGAGTCTTGCTCGCCCGATCCGTGACGAGCTCCATGCCGATCATGAGCCCCTTGCCGCGGATCTCGCCGATGACCAAATGCTTCTTCGCCAACGAACGCAGCTTGCCCATGAAATAGCCGCCGACCTTGGCGGCATTGTCGCACAGCTCTTTTTCGACGATCTCGAGTGTCGCGAGCGCCGCCGCGCAGCACAACGGATTGCCCCCATAGGTATTTCCGTGGGCGCCCCGCGTCCATTTCTGCATGATGGAACGCTTCGCGACGACCATGCCGATGGGCATCCCGGATCCGAGCCCTTTGGCGAGCGTCATGATGTCGGGTTCGACGCCAAAGTGCTGGGAGGCGAACATTTTGCCGGTGCGCCCGATGCCGGATTGCACCTCGTCGAAGATCAACAGGATGCCGTGCCGATCGCACAGAGCCCGCAATCCCGCGAGAAACCCGTCCGGAGGCACGAGATAGCCGCCCTCGCCCTGGATCGGCTCGACGAGAATGCCCGCCACCTCGCCCGCCGGCACGTTGTGGACGAACAGCGTTTCCTCGATGTACTTGAGCACCGCCTGTCCCTGGTCCGCACCCGCGAGCAGCGGCCGGTAATTATTGGGATAAGGAACATGGGTGACTCCCGGCATGGTCGGGAAGAATCCCTTCTGCTGGGTGTACTTGCTCGAGGTGAAGGAGAGCGAGCCCATGGTGCGCCCGTGAAAGCCGCCGAGAAAGCCGAGGAAGCGCCCCCGGCCCGTCACATAACGTGCGAGCTTGAGCGCCGCCTCCACGCTCTCGGTGCCCGATTGCGCAAAGAAACTCATCACCGGCTCTTTCATGGGCGCGAGCTCCTGCATGCGCTCGGCGAGCTTCACCTGACCTTCGTGCCAGTAATCGGAGGAGATATGGATGAATTGGTCGGCTGCATCCTTGATGGCCTGCACCACGCCGGGGTGGCTGTGGCCGGTGCTGCAAACGGCGATGCCCGCCGCAAAATCCAGAAACCGGTTGCCGTCGACGTCCCAGACCTGCGCTCCCCGACCATGCGACATCACGAACGGATAGTCGCGGGGATAGGAGGGTGACACCGCCAGGGCATCGCGCGCCAGCAGCTCGCGTGCTTTGGGTCCCGGCAATTCGGTCTTGATATGCGCCTTCTTCATGATTCAACTCCCGCTCGACGGCTGGTTCCATGCTCCGACTGAATGGCATTATATCCTGTGCCGACGGCAGATTTCCCGGCGCCCCCTCGGGAGTTCCACGCTTGCAATTGACGGGTTGAACCGGCAGGCTTGGCGACGCATTCGACGCCCCGCGGAGATATGAAGCATGCCGACGAGCGATTCCCCTAAGCCCTCCGTGCCCCCCAAGACGTGCGCCGGTGCGAGTGTCGCGGCCGCTTCGGCAGCACTCTTCTGCACGCTTGCGGGGTCGCTCGCTGCATCCGCGAGCGCGGCGGCCGCGCGGTCCTACCAGATCTACGTGTCCGACGAGCGCTCGAACGAAGTCACGGTGATCGACGGCGCCGACTTCACGGTGGCGGGCACCATCCCCGTGGGCAAGCGGCCGCGTGGAATTCATGCGAGTCCCGACGGCAAGTCCGTGTACGTGGCGCTGAGCGGCACGCCGATTGCGATGCCGCCTCAACTCGATGCCCATGGCAATCCCGTCTTCAAGCGCGATGAGGACGACAATGCGAGCAACGCGGACAAGGCGGCCGACGGCATCGGCATCATCGATGTGGCGCAGCAGCGCCTCGCGGGCAAGATCTCCGCGGGATCGGATCCCGAGGAGTTCGCGCTCAGCCGGGATGGGACTCAAATTTACGTCTCCAACGAGGACACGAAGTCGGCGAGCGTGGTTAACATCGCCGCCGCAAAGGTCGAGCACGTCATTGCAGTCGGCCAGGAGCCCGAAGGCGTCGCCACCACGCCAGACGGAAAACAGTTCTACGTGACCTGCGAAAGCGCCGGCAACGTTTATGTCATCGACACCTCGAGCTATTCGGTGGTCGGGCATTTCAAGGTGGATCCGCGCCCGCGCACGGTGGCCTTCCTGCCGAGCGCCGGCGTGGCGTTCGTTCCGTCGGAATCTTCGGGCGAGCTCAACGTGGTGGACTCGAAGGACTTCAAATCGGTCAAGGTCATCACCCTGCCCGCCGGATCCCGCCCCATGGGCGTGCGCGTGTCGCCCGACGGCTCTCGGGTCTACGTGAGCACCGGTCGGGGCGGCACCGTGTCGATCATCGACTCGCATAGCTACGCCGTGGTGGGCTCCATCAGCGTGGGGACCCGCCCGTGGGGCATGGCGCTCTCGCCCGACGGGAAGTACCTGTTCACCGCGAATGGACCCTCGGACGACATTTCGGTGGTGGATTTGAAGACGAATCAGGAGATCAAGCGTGTGAAGACCGGCAAGAGTCCCTGGAGCTTGACGATCGTCCCCGGCGGCTGACCCGGCGGCGGAGCACTCGGCATGATGTGGTGGCGCTCTCTGATTGCCGTCGCGGTGGGCGGCATGCTCGGCTGTTTGCTGCGCTGGGTGCTCGCGATATTCCTGAACCGGTATTTTCCAACCATCCCGCCCGGAACACTCGCCGCCAACCTGATCGGTTGTTACGTGATCGGCGTCGCGCTCGCGTTCTTCCTGCAATATCCGGCGTTTGCGCCCGAATGGCGCCTGTTCATCACCACCGGATTTTGCGGAGGGCTCACCACCTTCTCGACCTTTGCGGCGGAGGTGGTGTTGTTGATGCAGACCGGCCGCAACGGCGCGGCGTTAATGGCGATTGGGACGCACCTGATCGGATCGCTGCTGATGACCTTTGCCGGCATCGCCACGGTGACCTGGCTCAAGAGCTGAGGCCCGCTCGCCGAGCTGGCGCAACAGGCGGGAGCGCGAAGCGAGAGCTCGCACGGTGGAATGCGATGTCTTGCGATCCACCTCGATGACCAGCAAGTGCGTGAGATTGGTCTGCTCGAACAGCATGAGGAGCTCGCCCGCCCTCGCCGCCTCGACATGATCCCAATCGAGCGCCAGGAGCTCATCCCAGGGTGTCATCACGTGGACCACGCGGATGTCTTCGTGGCGGCTGTAATTCGAAGACTGCAGGAACTGCATGGGCCGCTCGCCCTGGATGTCGTAGGAGGTGATGAGGCCCACCAAGCGCTGTTCCTTGGCGACCAGCAGCGCGCGAACGCTCAAGCGGATCATGTCACTCAGGGCATCATCGATTTGCCGCTCGGCATCCACGGTCATCGGATAGTCGCGCTTGAAATCGGTGAGCGCGTAGATCGCGGGATCGCTCAATTCGAGCGGGCGCCCGTCGAGGATCGAGCGACGCGGCAGCACCGGGTCGCCGAACTTTCGCATCGGCAGGAGTGACATCGAACCGAGCAAAGAGCCTTTCATGAGATATACGAACCGCGGGAGCGCGTTAGGTTCCGTTGCCGATTTCCCTCCCCGCGCATCCCATGGTATATTATTAGATACCTAACCATTAGGCTGCTCCGCAATGCCCGAACTCGAAGAACGCTTCGCCGATGCCCTGCACGGGACGGCGCGCATCTGGCGCCAGGCGGTCGACCGACGGCTGAAAAATCTGGGCATGAGCCAGGCCAGCTGGATGACGATCGCGGTGGCCTCCAAGGCACGTAGCCCGCTGTCCCAATCCGAGCTGGCAGAGCGTCTCGGCGTCGAGGGAGCGACCATGGTCGCCATGGTGGACCGGTTGGCGAAGGCAGGCTTCGTCATGCGTCAGCCCTGTCAAGCCGACCGGCGCATCAACCGCGTGGTGCTCACCGAAGAAGGGAATCGTCTGTGTGAGACCGTCAAAGCCGAGGCGGCCGCTGTGCGCCGCGAGCTTCTGGCGACCATCGATCCTGTGAGCCTGGCGGTTGCCACGGAGCTGCTCGAGACGCTGCAAGGACTGATCGAGCGTTCCGTCTAACGCGCTGACCATGGCCGGAGCGATCAACCGACGCATGATCACGGTGTCCATCATGGCCGCCACCGTGATGCAGACCTTGGACAGCACGATCGCGAACGTGGCGCTGCCGCACATGCAAGGCGCGCTCTCCGCCTCGCAGGATCAGATCGCCTGGGTATTGACGGCGTACATCGTGGCCGCCGCCATCGCCACGCCGCTCACCGGTTGGATGGTCGACCGCTTCGGCCAGAAGCGCGTGTTTCTCGCCTCGGTGATCGGCTTCACCGTGGCCTCGGCCCTGTGCGGTCTTGCGGACAGTCTCGGGCAGATCGTCTCGGCCCGCCTGCTTCAGGGGGTGTTCGGCGCGGCGTTGGTTCCGATGTCCCAGATGGTGCTGATGGAGATCAATCCACCGGCCAAGCAGGGCCCCGCCATGGCGGTCTGGGGCATGGGCGTGATGGTCGGGCCGATTCTCGGCCCGACTTTGGGCGGCTGGCTCACCGACAGCTACGACTGGCGCTGGGTGTTCTTCATCAACATCCCCGTGGGAGCGCTCGCGACCTACGGCATCTGGCGGTTCATTCACCCAGTCCCCGCGGCCCGTCGAATGCGCTTCGATCTGTTTGGCTTCACGGCGCTCAGCCTCGCCGTCGGCGCGCTGCAGATGCTGCTCGACCGCGGCGAGCAGAACGATTGGTTCTCATCCAACGAAACCTGGGTGGAGGCGATCGTGATGGTGGTGGCGTTTTGTTATTTCATCGCCCATACGGCGCTCACCCGCGCCGACCGATCCTTCCTCGATTACCGGCTGCTCAAGAACGGCAACTACGTTTCGGGCCTGACGTTCATTTTCATCGTCGGGCTGGTCATGTATGCCACGCGGGCGCTGCTGCCCACGATGCTGGAGAACCTGCTGGACTATCCGGTGACCACCACGGGGCTGGTGACCGCCCCCTCCGGCATCGGCACCATGGCGGCGATGATGCTGGCCGGCCGAATCATGGGACGGGTGGATTTGCGCCTGCTGCTGCTGGCGGGATTCAGCATCACCGCATTCGCCCTCTGGCAGATGACAGGCTACTCGCTCGACATTTCCGAGAACGATGTGATCTGGCCCGGCGTCATCCAGGGGATCGGCCTGGGTTTCGTGTTCGTCCCCTTGAGCGCCGCGACCTTCGTCACCTTGAGTCCCGAGATGCGCGCCCAGGGCACCGCGATTTTCAGCCTGGTGCGAAACATCGGGTCGAGCATCGGCATCTCGATGGTGCAGACCCTGCTGGTGCGCGGCACCGTCAAGTCGCATGCCGCACTGGTGGAGCGGATCACGCATGCCAACCCTGCGTGGAACGATGCGTCCGTGGCCTCGGCCTATGATCTCGGCCGGCCGGGTGGCGCGGCCGCCCTGGACGCCATGATCTCCCAGCAGTCGGCGATGATCGCCTACTTGAACGACTTTCGCCTGATGCTCTACCTGACACTGGCAGTGATCCCGTTGCTGCTCTTCCTGCGCGCGCCCAAGCAGGCACGCGTGGACGAGACTCATGCCGTCCTGGACTGAGCAACTCAGATGAAGTCAGGGAGCGCCGGACTCGGATGCCGGGCGCCCGGACGGCGCGGCGCCGCGCGCGGCCGCAAGATCGGGTTCCGCGAGCAGTTTGCCCGCCCGGGGCGCCATCCAGCGCTCGATGTCGTCGAAGATCGTGAACACCGCGGGCACCACGACGAGCGTCAAGAGCGTCGAGGCGGCCAGTCCGCCGATGACCGCGGTCGCCATCGGCGAGCGGAAGTCGCTGTCCCCGCCCCACCCCGCCGCCACCGGCAGCATGCCCGCGATCATCGCGACCGTGGTCATGACGATGGGACGCGCGCGCTTGTGACCCGCCTCGAGAATTGCCGTGAGCCGCGGCTTGCCGGCACGCATCTCCTCGATGGCGAAATCCACCAGAAGGATCGAGTTCTTGGCGACGATCCCCATCAGCATCAGGAGGCCAATCACCACCGAAATGGAGAATGGCTTGTTGGTGAGCACCAGCGCCAGCGCGGCGCCGAACAGCGACAGAGGCAGCGCGAATAAAATGGTGATCGGCTGAAATACCCGTGCGAACAGCAGGACCAGCACGGCGAGCACCATCAGCACGCCCGCGGCCATCGCCAGCGCAAAGTTCTGGATCATCTCCTGGAAATACTCGGTATTGCCGGTCTTGACGAGATTCACGCCATGCGGGAGATGCGCGAGCGTGGGCAGCGCATAGATTTTCTTGGTCGCGGTGCCGAGCTCCACGCCGGGGCTCAAGTTCGCCTCGAGGAAGGCGCGCCGCGTCTGATTGTAGCGCCGGACCGCCGAGGGTCCCTGGCCGAAGCTCAAGTCGGCGACCGTTTTCAGTGGCACCGCGCTGCCCGACGCGGTGGGAACCGGCAGGTTCTCGAGCGTGCTCAGATCGCGCCGCGCGCTGTCGGTGAGGCTCACGCGAATGGGGATCTGCCGATCGGTGAGCGAAAACTTCGCCGCATTCTGTGGCAGATCGCCGAGGGTGGCGATGCGGATGGTCTGGCCGATGCTCTGCACGCTCACACCGAGCTTGGCGGCCAGATCGAGCCGCGGATGCACCAATATCTCGGGCCGGGGCAGATCCCCGCGTATGCGGGAATCGCGAATCTCATTGAGCCCGCGCATCTCGGCGATGACCTGACGGGCCGTCCGTTCGACCAGCTGCGGGTCGTCCCCCGTCAGATAAAGCTGTATGTCGGTGCCGCCACCGTCGGAAAAGTTGAGATGGCCGTCGGGAACCTGGCTCAACAGCGGCATCATGCTCTGCTGCCATTGCTTCTGATTCAGGCTGCGCTCGCTGCGCGGCACGAGACTCACGAAAATGTCGCCGTTGCGTATCTCCCCGTCGCTCGCGCCGACGAACTCCACCACGTCGGTCACCAGCGGCGATTTGCGCAGCACCGCGGCGGCAGCGGCGGATACGCGCGCCGTATCCTCGAGCGTCCCCCCCGGAGGCAGCTCGACGGTGAGGTGCGCGCTGCCGAAATCTTCGGGTGGCAGAAAGGTCGAGGGAATGAGCCAGATGAACGCGGCGACGGCAACCACCACGAAGAGGAATCCCACCAGGATCGTTTTCCAGCGATTGAGCGCGCACCAGCGCAGCGCCTGCAGGTACGTGGTCATGATGGGGCCGTCGCCGTGTTGAACCGAGATCGAATCGCTCTTGAGCGAGTAGGCCGCCAGCACCGGCGTGATGAGGCG
Source organism: uncultured Gammaproteobacteria bacterium (assembly GCA_963748995.1). Taxonomy (GTDB): domain Bacteria; phylum Pseudomonadota; class Gammaproteobacteria; order Steroidobacterales; family Steroidobacteraceae; genus Bog-1198. The sequence goes on from CAVVKU010000027.1 coordinate 138,228, forward strand.
AGCCACCAGCAGCGAGATGAACACCGCAGCGGCAACCGTCAACCCGAACTGGCGGAAATACTGCCCGGTGATGCCGCTCATGAAGCTGACCGGCAGGAACACCGCGATGATGGTGAACGAGGTCGCCACCACCGCCAGGCCGATCTCGTCCGCCGCATCGAGCGAGGCCCGATAGCCGCTCTTGCCCATGCGCATGTGCCGGACGATGTTTTCGATCTCGACGATGGCGTCGTCCACCAGCACGCCGGCCACGAGCGAGAGCGCGAGCAGGGTGATCTGGTTGAGGGTGAAGTTCATCCACTGCATGAAGGCGAAGGTGGGCACGGCCGACAGCGGGATCGCCAGCGCCGATATCAGCGTGGCGCGCCAGCTGCGCAGGAACAGCCACACCACCACGACCGCCAGAATCGAGCCCTCGATGAGGGCGCTCAGCGAGGCATGATAGGTTCGCAGCGTGTGCTCGACCGTGGTGGTGATAAGCGTCATGTGAATCGTCGGATTCTCGACGCGAATCTTCTCGAGCTCGGCGTCGACCGCCTTCGAGACGCTGACATCCGAGGCGCCTTTCGCCTTGTATACGCCAAAGGCGGTTGCCGGGCGCCCGTTGAGCCGCGCGAGGGAACGCACCTCGGCGATGCCGTCGTGCACGTCCGCGATCTCGCGCAGCCGCACCGAACGGCCGCCGCTCGTGATGATCTGAGTATCGGCCAGATCCTCCGCGGTCCTCGCGCCGCCGAGCACGCGAATCGCCTGCTCTCCGCCGCCGACCTGCGCGCGGCCGCCCGCGGCGTCCAGATTCAGCGCCCGCAACTGATCGTTGACTTCCACCGCAGTCAGTCCGAGCGCCTGCAGGCGCGCCGGGTCGAGCTCGACTCGGATCTCCCGGCTCACCCCGCCGCTGCGCGAGACCTGTGCAACCCCCGGCACGGCCAGGAGGCGCTTGGTCACGGTATTGTCGATGAACCAGCTGAGCTCCTCGGGCGTGTTACCGGTGGTGGTCACCGCGTAATAGGAAATCGCATCCCCGTCCGCGTCCTGACGCTGCACCAGCGGCTCCATGATGCCGAGCGGCAGATCGGAGCGCACCTTCGCCACGGCATCGCGCACGTCCGTCACCGCCCGGTCGATCGGCGTGCCGATCTGGAACTCCAGGAAGATATTGACGGAACCCTCGATGATATAGGTGGTGATGTTGCGCACATTGCCGATGCTCGCGATGGACCCCTCCACCTTCTGCGCAATCTGGGTCTCCATCTCCGTCGGGGCGGCACCGGGCTGGCTGATGGTCACGCTGACCATCGGATAGGCGATGTCCGGGTTCAGATCGATGGGCAAGCGCAGGAACGCAACGGCTCCGAGGAAGAACAGCACCACGAACAGCACGATCGGCGTGATCGGATGACGGATCGCCCACGCCGAGATGTTCTTCACGAACTTCCCGCGCCGCCCGGGGTTCCCGCACCGGCCGCAGCTTTCGGGCTGCGCGCGGCTCCGGCGCCCGGCGCGACGGGATTCACGGTCTCGCCCACCTGAAGGAACGCGCCCGCGGTGGCGACCACGCGGTCGTCCTTGCCGATGCCGTCCGCGATGGTCACGCCGTTCGCGACCATCCCGGAGACCTTGACCGCGCGCCGCTCGACTTTGTTCTGCGAGTCGATCACCAGTACGTAGCTGCCTTTGTCATCCGTCAGCACTGCCGTCTGCGGCAGCACGATCCGCTGCGCGTTGCTCACCGTGACCTCGGCGCGCGCGAATGCGCCCGGACGCAGGTTGGGGTCCGGGGCCAGGGACACCCGCACCACCCCCAAGCGGGTCTGCGGATCGATCACCGCTCCGAGGAGGCGCACGCGGCCCGGATATACCGTCGAAGTGCCGGTGAGCCGGACGTTCGACGGCCTGACCGACCTTGAGCAGGGACAGATCCTGCTCCGCGACCTCGCCACGCAGCTCCACCTCGTTTCCCTCCGCCAGTCGGAACAGCGTGGCGCCGGGGGCGACGGTCTGCCCGACCTCCACCGTGCGCGTCAGCAGCGTTCCCTCGGCGGGAGCCCGCACCTCGGCCCGGGCGAGCTTCGCCTGAGCCTCCGCGAGTTGTGCAGCCGCGACTTTCACCTTGGCCGCCGCCGTCACCGAGTTCGAGCGCCGCTTCTCGGTCTCTTCGGCCGACAACGCGCCGGCCGCGCCGACCGCCTGAGCGCGGTGGTACTCGGCGGCCGCAAGCTCCGATTCGGCACGCGCGAGTTCGAGGGACGCTTCGAGATTTGCGACCTGGGGCTCGAGCACGGACGTGTCGATGCGCGCGAGCACCTGTCCCCGATGCACATGATCTCCCGCTTCCACGAGGATCGCCGACACGCGACCGCCGTCACCCTCCACGCCGATGGGGGTGTCGAAGCGCGCGCTGATGGTGCCGATGATGCTGACCGTGCTCGGCTGGGTGCTCAACCCCGCTGCGGTGACCGTGACCGAGGGAATGGTGCCTTTGTTGGTCACCGACCGATCGGCCGCCAGGTGCTGCGTCACCCGAACCGCCAGCAAGGCCGCAACGAGGGCGGCGACGCCGGCGAGCGCCCAGCCGATGCGCCGAGGCGTCAGCCAGGAATCAGCCCGGTCGAGCCGCCCGTCGACGGACAGGCTCATCCAATGACGTCCCATGGATAGCGTCCCTTATCCAGTATGAATCCCGCCAGGAGGTCCATCTCCTCGTCCTCGTTGCGCTCGATGCGGCGCACGTTGTTCGCCAGCCGGCGTTTGGCCTGACGCGCGAAGGTGTGCGCGATCGCGATGGCCTGCCTGCCCTCATCGCCGGGCTCGGCGGCAAGCGCCGTCGCGCGCGACAATACGCAGAGACCCACGAACAAATCAATGGTCATGTCCGCCACGCGCTTGAGCATGTGTTGCCGCGTAGCGATGCTCTTGCCGTATTTGCGCAGCAGGAAGTCGGCTGCCTTGGCGAGCTCGACGGTGTATTTTTCGAACGTGGTGGCCGCCTCGCGCAGCGAGACCGGTATCTTGCCCACGAGCTTGTCGCGCCCGACACCCGTGGCGCGCGTCAAACGCTTCTCCGCGTAATCCGCGAGCACTCCGAAGCCCTTGATCGGATTGTTGAAGATGTCGTCGACCGCCGCCTTGAGCTCGCCGAGCGACTTGCCGAGATCCTTGAGCCCGGAGAGCGCGATATAGAGCCGCAGAACCTCGTTGGTTCCCTCGAAGATGGACAGGATGCGGCAATCGCGCGTGATCTGCTCATAGGGGGCGTCCCTCATGAAGCCGGTGCCCGCGGCGATCTGAAGCGCCTCATAAGCCGCCCGCTGGATGGCTTCGCTCGCGTACACCTTGCTGATGGCCGCCTCCACCGAGTAGTCGTCCATCGCGGAGTCGATGAAGTGCCCGACCATCCACACCACGCTCTCGGCGGCGAAGCACTCCACCGTCATCTGCGCGATTTTCTCGCGTATCAGCCCGAAATCCGCGATGGGCTCGCCGAATTGCTTGCGCGTCTGGGATTGTTGAACCGCGAGGCCGATCAGGGTCTTCATGCCGCCGACGGCGCCGCCCCCCAGGCCGGTGCGGCCGTTGTTCAAGATCGCCATCGCGACCTTGAACCCCTTGCCCTCGCTGTCCAGCACATTCTCGGGCGGCACTTTCACGTCGACGAAGCTCAACGTGGTGGTCGAGGAGGCGCGGATTCCCATCTTGTCTTCGTGGTGCCCGTGGCTCACCCCCGCCCAGGCCGCCTCCACGATGAAGGCCGTGATTTTTCCGCCATCCGAGGCCGTGCGCGCGAACACGGTATACAGGTCCGCGATTCCGCCGTTCGTGATCCAGATCTTCTCGCCGTTCAGCGTCCAGGTCCCGTCCGCGCCTTTTTCCGCCCTCGTGCGAATCGATGCGGCATCGGATCCCGCGCCCGATTCCGTCAAGCAGAAGGCCGCGATCATGTCGCCGCTGGCGAGCTTCGGCAGGTAGCGCGCGCGCTGGTCGGGCGTGCCGAACAGCAGGATGCCCTTCATGCCGATGGAGCTGTGCGCGCCGATGGTAAGCGAGACCGAGCTGTCGTGGGTGCTCGTCTGGCTCAGGACCCGCGCATAGCCGGCATTCGACAATCCAAGACCGCCATGCTCTTCCGGGATGATGAGGCCGAAGAGCCCGAGATCCCGCAATCCCTGGATGAACTCTTCCGGCTGCGCCGCCTCCCGATCCCAGCCCTTGAATTCCTCGCGACGGGGCGACAGGAACTGATCGATGGCGTCCAGCATCATGCCGAGGACCTCACGGTCCTTGTCGCGCAGACGCGGATAGGGAAACAGGCTGTCTTCGACGATTCGCCCTGCCAGCAAACTCTTCGCGACGCTCATAGAAGGAAACCTATTGTGCAACCTGGTCGATGACGAGATCACGCGCACCGTCGTGTCCGACATCATAGGTAAGTTCGCCGTACAAATCGCCCGCGGCGGGCAACGGCTGCCCGGTGAAGGAAACCCGGGCGGTGATCGATACCTTCCGGCCGGCCGTGAGCACCCGGCCCGGAACCATGGAGTCCGCCGAGGAAAGCTGAACCTGGGTGCCGATCGCGGCGCCGGTGAGGCGTTTGACCGCGAGCGGCGGCCCCCGCATGCCCGGCTCCTGGGCGAATATGAACAAGGCGGCATCGGGGGTGAGGCGCCCCTTCAACGCCGGTGCAATGGAAAGATTCAGGGTCGCTTGCGCCGCCGAATCAGACGCCGCCGGCGTGGCAGCTTGTGCCGTGCCGGGCATGCCCGCTGCCACGTTGGGTTCGCCGCGGCGCGCCCGCATTGGCGCGCCCGCAGCCCCCAGATCGGCGGTGCCGAGCTCGGCGATGCGTTGATCCAGCATGGCATCGATTTCGGCCGGCGGATGGAGGGCCTTGAGCGCCAACCAGCGCTTTCGTGCCGTGGCCCGATCGCCGCGCGTGGCGGCGCCGAATCCTGAGTAGAGCAACGCCTTGGGATTGTCCGGTTCGAGGCTCACTGCGTGCTCGAACAAATCACCGGCGTCCGGCGTGATATCGCCACCCGCCCGCATGCTCAGCGCCTCGCCCAGTCCCAGCAGCGCCTCGACGTTGTTCGCATCGAGGCGATGGGCGCGCTCGTACGCCGCAACGGCGCCATCGACGCGCTCGAGCGCGATGTCGGACCGGCCGAGAAGCAGCCAGCCGTTGAGGTCGTCCGGCCTCGTCTGCATCTTGTGCTCGAGCTCGGCGACCATGGCCAGAACCTGGGGGTTTGTCATCGCCGAGGCCGGCGGCGTTTGGTGCCAGTTCCAGTTCGACCAAAGCGGATACAGTCCGGCGGCGGCGGCCATGACCAGAATGCCGGCCGCGACGCCCGCGAGCCGGCTGCGACGGCTGCGAAGCAGCGGCCAAGCGACGGCCGTCGCGGCGATCGCAGCCATGAACACTGCAATGACGAGAAAGGTTTTCATTGTTTACTTGGTTTCCGGGGCCGGCTCATCGTCCACGGGCAGGCTCGCGCGATGACGCGCCACCCGGATGATGACGATGGCCCCCACCACCACCATGATGAAGGGCGCGCCCCAGATCAGCCAGGTCTTCGGCGTCAGCGGTGGGTTGAAGCGGACGAACTCGCCGTAGCGATCCGTCATGAACTTGAAAATCTCGTCGTCACTCTTGCCGGCGATCAGCATCTCACGAACCTGACGACGCAGATCGCTGGCAAGCTCCACGTTGGAGTCGGCGATCGATTCGTTTTGACAGACGAGGCAGCGAAGATCCTGGGTGACGTGCTCGTAGCGCGCCTGCAGCGCAGGATTCGCGATCTCGCCGTAGGTATTGACCGTCGAGTCGGCCGCGCCGAGAGCCGAACCCGCGATGGCCGCGAGCACGAGCGCCGCCATTGAAACACGCCCGTGGGTCACGAGCCGCTCCGTTGCGCCGCGCTGATGCGCGGCAGGAATTCACGCTCCCACACCTCGGGCGTGATGGGCGAGATGAACTTATAGAGGATGCGTCCGTGGCCGTCGACCAGATAGGTCTCGGGTGCCCCGTACACGCCCCAGTTGATCGCCGTCCGGCCGTCCGTGTCGAAACCGACGCCCTGATAGGGATTACCCAACTGGGTGAGCCATTCCCGCGCCTTCTCGCGCTGATCCATGTAATCGAGCCCGATCAGCGGCACCACGTGCTGGCGGGCGATGGCGAGCAATTCGTCGTGCTCCGCCCGGCACTCGAAGCACCAGGTGCCCCACACGTTCAGCACGTAGACCTGGCCCTTCAAGGCCGCATTGTCCACATGCCGCGAGGGATCCATCACATCGGTGAGATCGAAGGCCGGCGCTTCCTTGCCGATCAGCGGCGAGGGTAATGCATGAATGTCGCGTTTGGGATTCAGGCCCAGGGCGAACAGCACGGCGAGCGCGACGAACGCCGCCACCGGGATGACGAACTTCCACATCAGGCCGAACCGAGGCTGGGCTCGGGCGGCGGCGGGACCGGCACCGGCTCTGTCGAGCGCTTCTCGACGCGCACGCGGTAGCGCCGGTCGGTCGCCGCGATCACCCCGCCGATCGCCATGATCACCGCTCCCAGCCAGATGTATCGAACCAGGGGCTTGTATTGAATGCGCATGCTCCAGGCGTCCGCACCGAGCGGATTACCCATCGCCACGAACAGATCGCGCGCCCAACTGACCGAAATCGCCGCCTGGCTGTTGTCGGTCTGCTGCACCCAGAAATGGCGCTTCTCCGGCCGCAGAACGGTCACCGGCTTCCCGTTGCGCGTCACATCGACCTCCGCCCGTACCGCATCGTAGTTGGGTCCCTTGACCTCGGCGGAGCTGACGTATCGGAAATCATAACCGGCTATGGAATAGGTCATGCCCGGCTTCAAGGCCACATCCTTTTCGATCTTGTAGCTCTCCACACCGCTCGCGCCGATCGCGAATACGCCGACTCCGATGTGCGCGACCACCATGCCGAGCAGGCCCGGCGTGAGCTTCTGGCCGCGGCGAAGCCTCTGCACCGGCTCGATCAAGGCGGAGAAAATGATCCAGAAACCGAACAACAGACCGATCAGCCCGATCCAGTGGAACGTGCCGAATCCCACCCCCTGCACCAGCACGGACACCAGCGCGGCCGCGCCGAGCAGCCACCAAAGCGGTCTCGCCGAGGCGGTGAGCCTGCCGCGGCGCCAGGCCGAATGCATGCCGATGGCAAGAAACACCATCAGCGGAATCATCGGCACCAGGAACATCACGGCGAACACCGGCGGACCCACGGAGATCTTGCCCAGATTGAAGAGCTCGTACACCAGCGGCGAGAGCGTTCCCCACAGCACCAGCCCGGCGACGCTCACCAAGATCACGTTGTTCACCAGCAGGAAGAACTCCCGGGAGAACGGCTCGAAACCTCCGGGCACGTACAGTTTGGGTGCGCGCCAAGCGTAGAGCGTCAGGGAACCGCCGATGGTCAGGGTGAGGAACGCGAGAATGTACAGGCCCCGCTCCGGATCGGTGGCGAACGAGTGCACCGAGACGAGCACGCCCGATCGCACCAGGAACGTGCCGACGAGGCTCAGCGAGAAGGCGAAGATCGCCAGTAACAAGGTCCAGCTCTTGAAGATGCCGCGCTTCTCGGTGACGCTCAAACTATGGATCAGGGCGGTGCCCACCAGCCAGGGCATGAAGGACGCATTCTCCACCGGGTCCCAGAACCACCAGCCGCCCCATCCCAACTCGTAGTAGGCCCACCAACTGCCGAGCGCGATGCCGATGGTCTGAAAGGTCCACGCAAAGATCGTCCAGGGACGCGTCCACTTGGCCCAGGCTTGGTCGAGCCGGCCCTCGAGCATCGCGGCGCACGCGAACGCAAAGGCCACCGAGAACCCGACGTACCCGGTGTAGAGCATGGGCGGATGAATCGCAAGCGCGAAATCCTGCAGGACCGGATTCAAATCGGCGCCGTCGCGCTCCGCCGGCATCAGCCGAAGAAAGGGGTTCGAGGTCCACAGGGTGAACAGCATGAAGCCCGCGCTGATGAGTCCCATGATCCCGAGCACCCGGCTCGAGAAGGTGATCGGCAGCTGGCGGCTGAACGCCGCGACTGCGAGGCTCCAGATGGCGAGGATCGAAATCCAGAGAAGGAGCGACCCCTCATGCGCCCCCCACAGGGCCGCCACCCGGTAGAACAGCGGCAGGTGCGTGTTCGAGTTGTGCGCCACGTACACCACGGAGAAGTCGTTGTTCACGAAGCAGTACACGAGGCAGGAGAACGCCATGGCGACGAAGACGAATTGTCCCGTCACCGCCGGGCGCGCGACCGCCATCCAGTCGCCGTTGCCGCGATAGGCGCCGATCAATCCGAAAAAAGCCTGTGCGAGGCTCAGGACGAACGCGAGGATGAGGGCGAATACGCCGAGTTCCGCTGCCATGATGATTTCCTTGCTGACTACCCGGTCGGCCCGGTGGCGGGCGCACCGGTGGTGAGCGCCTGGCTTGTGCCGGCTTTGGCGGCCGCATCGGCCGGCGCCGCGCCGGCGGCACCTGCGTCGGCCTTGCGCTTCAACGACGCCGCGACCTCCGGAGGCATGTATTTTTCATCGTGCTTGGCGAGCACCTCGTCGGCGACAAAGGCGCCGTCAGGCCCCAGCGTTCCATGCGCGATGATCCCCTGGCCTTCGCGGAACAGATCGGGCAGCACGCCGGTGTATTCGACCGGGATTTGATGCGCGAAATCGGTCAGCACGAACCGCACCTGCAAGTCGCCGGGCTTGCGCGCGACGCTCCCTTTCACCACCATGCCGCCCACGCGGAAGCGCTTGTTGGGGGGCGCCTTGCCGGCGGCGATCTGGCTCGGATCGTAGTAAAACATGATGTTCTGGCGCGAGGCCATCACGGCGAGCGACACCGAGGCGGTGACGCCGACCAGGATCGCCAACACCACATACAGACGTTTGCGCCGCGGAGTCACTGGGGATCGCCCATCATGGCCAGCGCCCGCTGCGCCCGCTTGCGCGCCTCGGCCTGAAAACGGTTCGCCGCCCAGAGATTCCACGCGAGGACGCTGAACACCACCGCGAAGCACGGCCATACGAAGCGCGCGTAGCCGCCCATCGCCCAGAATCCGCCTGCACTCACGATTTCACCGCCTCCCGCACCCACGCCGCCTGGCGCTCTCGATTGAGCACCTCGCCGCGAAGCCGCATGCACAACACCGCTCCGTAGAAACAAATGAAGCCCAGAAACATGACCAGCAGGGGCCAGAGCATGCTGCCGGTTATCTCAGGTTTCCCGATTTTAGCAACCGTGGCCCCCTGATGCAGTGAGTTCCACCAAACTACAGAGTATTTAATGATGGGTATGTTGACGACTCCCACGATACCCAGAAGCGCCGCAGCGCGGTCGCCGCGGCCGGGATCCTCGAACGCGGAACGCAGGGAGACCACTCCGACGTAAAGAAACAACAAAATCAGCTCGGAAGTGAGCCGCGGGTCCCACGCCCAGTAAGTCCCCCACATGGGCCGTCCCCAGAGCGAGCCGGACACCAGCGCCGCCAGGGTGAACGAAGCGCCGATGGGGGCGGTCGCCGCGGCCACCGCATGGCCCATCTTGATACGCCAAATCAGCCCGATTGCGCCGGCCACGGCCATGGTGGTGTAGGCCATCATGGAAAGCCAAGCGCTCGGCACGTGCACATAGATCATGCGAAAGGCATCGCCCTGCTGATAGTCGGGGGGCGCGAACACCAGGCCTGCGATCGTGCCGCAGCCGATGGCCGCCGCCGCCACGGTGAGAAACCAGGGCGTAAGAACGCCTGCCGTCCGATAGACGAACGGAGGCGAGGCCAGGCGATAGAACCACGTCCACATGGGGGTCAGTACGTCTCCAGCGTCATTCGAGCGTGATGCGCAACGCGGCCGACGCCGCAAAGGGAGCAAGGGTACAGGTGAATACGCATAACGATCCAAGAAAATACAGGGCCCCCGCCGCGTCCGTTCCCGAGATGGCGCGGTCCGTGGCGCCGGCCCCGAAGATCAGCAACGGCATGGCCAGCGGCAGGACGATCAACGACAAAAGGACGTTGCCGCGCTTCAACCCCACCGTCAACGCCGCACCGATCGCGCCGAGCCAGCTCAATGTCAGGGTGCCTAGCGTGAGGCTCGCGAACATCGTGCCGAATGCCGCGCCCGGAATACCGAGCGCTATGGCCACCAGGGGCGATGCCAACACCAGGGCGGCACCGCTCAGCAGCCAATGGGCCGCCGTCTTGCCGATCACGATCACGGTCAAGCCGTGGCCCGACAGCGCCAGCTGCTCGAGCGTGCCGTCGTCCGCGTCGCCTTTGAACATCGACTCGAGCGACAACAGCGACGATAGCAGCGCGGCGGTCCAAAGCACACCGGGCGCCATGTCCTTGAGCAGCGACGCCTCGGGGTTCAATCCCAGGGGAAACATCGTCGTCACGATCAGAAAGAACACCAGCGGCTGCAAAAGTTGGTCCGGACGGCGGAAACTGAGACGCAGTTCACGTCCGACGAGAAGCGACAGGGCGCGGGCGGCGCTCATCCCGGAAGTTCCAGCCGGCGCGCCGCAGTCGGAAGCTCGAGCTCATGGTGCGCGACGACGACCGCCATGCCACCCGCACTCACGTGCTCGGCAATGAGGGCCGCAAAGGTCTCCGAGCCGCCCGCATCAAGATTGGTGAACGGTTCGTCGAGCAGCCAGAGAGGAGCGCGCATGCCGAGCACCCGGGCCATGGCGACGCGCCGCCGCTGCCCGGCCGACAGCACCCGCACGGGAAGATCCGCACAACGTTCGACACCGGTGCGCTGCAGACAAGCGCTGAGCTCGGCGGCGCTGGTCCGGCGCTTGAGGCCCACCATGAAGCGCAGGTTCTCCAGCGCGGTCAGATCGCCTTTGAGCGCCGGCTCGTGGGAAGCATAGGCAAGCGCCTGTTGATAGTCGGAGCGTACGTCGGAGATCGATCGGCCCAGCCAGGTGACGCGCCCCTGCTCCGGTCTCAGCAGACCGCACACCACCCGGAGCAGCGTCGTCTTGCCGCTGCCGTTTTTGCCCGAGATGTGCAGCACTTCGTGCGGCCTGATGTGGAGGCTCACGGCCTTCAAGACGTGACGCTCGCCACGCCAAACGTGGACCCCCTCGACGCCAAGACCGTCAGCCGCGGTATTCATGAGGCGGCGATCTTAGCTAAATCAAAGAGTTAAGGCTACCTATTGATAGGCGACTCAATTCCGATGACGAGAATCGCCAAGAGCGCAGGCTCGAGAAGGCACCTTCAAGAGCCTGCGGCGTCTCTTTGGAGTTTCAACTCAGGAGATTCTAGCGCTCCCAGTGGCCGTGCCAGTGATGCCAATGGTCCCCACGCTGCTCCCAACGATCCGGGACCCAATGGTAGCCGTGGCGCTCTCCCATCCAGCGGCCGGGAACCCAGACGTGCGCCCCACCCCGCCACTCCCAATATCCCGGGGCCCAGACGTAGCCCGGGCGCGGCCCCGGCACCACTTCGACACGCGGCTCGGGGGGCGCCACGGTGATGTCCACTCCCACCCCAGCCGACGCCACCACGGGCGCGATGACGGCGCTGCCCGCCAGGCTCAAGCTGATGATCAATGCCTTTCCAAATTTGTTCATTTTCGACACTCCTGCATGAGAAACGATGCGCAACGCAAGTTGGCGCAACGCAAGTTGGCGCAATTGCGCAATGCCTAGGGCCATAACGTGCGCGTGGGATGCTCGGTTGACGCCGCGCACGCGTCTGTAGGACGGCGCCGCTTCTTTGTGCGCCGATGCCCATCGCCGATGAATCCCGTCGGCTGCGTCACGCTCCGTCAATATCAGACGAGTAAGGCGTGATCGCCTCGGCCTTGAGCGTCGGCAGCATTTTCACGCTGCGGATCACCCGAAGACGCCCCGCCACCGCCGCCAGCAAGAGCGCAGTGACGCCCGCGAATCCGATCGCCACGCGCAGACCAATGTGCTCGCCGAGCCACCCACCGATCAGCGCGCCCGGGCCCGCGGGCAGGAGGATGAGCCATCGCATCGTGCTGGTCATCCGCCCTAACATGGGGCCGGGCGTCACCGATTGGCGTAATGACAGGAAATTAATCGTGATGAACACCGCCCCCACGCCATAGAACAGCAGCATCAACGGATAAGCGGCGATACCGAGGCGATTCAACGGCGCGCAGGCGAGCGCCACCCAGCCGAATCCGCTGATGGCGAATCCGAGCACCATCGTCGGACCCGGCCCAAGCCGCTTCACGACTCGAGACCCCAGCGCGCTCGCGAGCACCGTGCCGACGCCCAGGGCAACGTAGCTGAAGCCCACCTCGCGAGCCGTGAGGCCCAACTGCCGCGTGGCGAACAGGATGTGCACGACGGTCGCCGCTTGATTGCACATCTGCCAGACGCCGACGCAGCTCGCCATCGCGACCAGCAGCGCGTGTCCGCGAACGAAGTCCAGACCTTCGCGCATCGCGGGCCAAAACGCGATCTTGAGCGTGCCCGGCGTCTCGACGACCTTGACGCCGCGCAGGATGGTCGCGGAGATCAGCAGCAGCACGGCGTCCGCGAGCAGCGCGAGCGGCGCCCCCGCGATCTTGATCAAAGCGCCGGCGGCGCCGGGTCCGGTGACCTCAGCGGTCGATGAGGCCAGCGCGTTCTTGGCGTGCGCTTCGACCAGCCGCTCGCGCGGCACGATCTGGGTCAGCACGATCTGCGCCGCGCTTCCGGACGTGGTGTTGACCGCGCCGATGACGAACGCGACCACATAGAGCCAATCGATCGACAACCGGCCGAGCCACCACGCCACGGGCACCGAGGCGACCGTCGCGGATATCGACAGCTCGCCGACGATATAGACCGGGAGCTTGCGCACGCGATCGAGCCATACTCCGGTGGGCAGCGAGAACAGTGCAAAAGGCACGATTTCCGCGGCCGCCAAAAAACCCATTTGCGTGGGCGATGCGTGCAGCAGCACGGCTGCGGAAAGCGGCAGCGCGAGAAGCGTCACCTGGCCACCGAACGAGGAGATGAGAATCGAGCTCCACAAGCGCCGATACGTGCGATCGCGGAGCAGATCGGTCGGACTCAATGCAAAACGCTGTAACCACTTTCGCGGCGTGTGCACTGTGCACTCTCATGGCGCTGCCGTCAGGGCGCGGAATGCTAAGTAGCGGGCGTCCGCAAGTCAAACGGACAGGTCAAACGAGGGCGGCGCTGCTGATGGCCGCCGCGGTGCTGGCCGCATGCTCATCGGCGAGACTTCCGGGAAATCGCAGTGCGCGCGGGCTGCGGTCGCACCGCCAGCGCCCGGCCGGCGGCAACGGTCGATCTTCGACGAAGGCGCTCAACGCGGCATTGGTCGCCGCCACCGCATCGAATGGGGTGCCGTGACGCGATCCGCGCACGGTGATGAACTGCGCGCCCAAGGCGGCCGCCAATGCGCGCTTCTCCGCGAGCGGCGTGAAGTCATTTTCCGCCGCGATCACCAAACTCTTGGACTTGACCAGGTGCAGCCTCTCGATCGCCGTCCACGCGAGCAGCGCGCGGCCGGTCAACAGGTAATTGCTCGGCGGGACCGCGCTCACCACCGCGGCGGCACGTTCCCGCAGCACGGTCTGCCAAGGCATGGGGAACAGACGTCTGGCCGCCAGGCGGGCGGCGCGGCGCATGCCGATCAATGGGACGAGGACGAGCGTCAACCCCGCTTCGATCCACTTGCTCCAATGATCGAGCCGATAGGTGGCGAGACTGTTGATGAGCCCCAGGCGGCGTACCCGGTCGGGCCTCTGCAGCGCCATTTCCAAACTCACCGCGCCGCCCAGGGAAAAGCCGACGACGTTGATCGCGTCCAAGCCCAGCTGATCGCACAGGGACCAAAGCGCGCGCGCCAGGCCTGAAATGCTGCAGGTACCGGGAAGGGGTGTGCTATGACCGCTTCCCGGAAGATCCGGGACGATGACCCGGAAGTTGTGCTCCAGCTCCGCAACCTGCCACGCCCAGTCGGCGCCGCTGGAACCCAGTCCGTGTATCAACAAAAGCGGCTCGCCTTGTCCGCGCTCCAGATAATGGAGCGGGCGGCCCTCATGGAGGAACCACGACATTATTCTTGCCTCGACAACCCGAAACTCTCGTCCTGTGTTGTTTGTAACGCGGGACGGCCGATTGGGTTGATCGAGCGGCGTCAGGATTTCGTCGTGGGATTTTTCCGATTTCGGCGTAGGCGCGGGCGCCGCCGGCGGCCGCGCCTACGCTATGTCAACAAGGCTAGGCGAATACGCCGTACTCGACCTGCAGGATCTCCCCGGAGTTGGTGTCGATCAGCAGCGCATCGGCGCCGTCGCGCACCCACTCATAGCCGGCGGGCGGGACTTCGAGAGCGAACAGCCAATAATCGCCGATGACGTACTGGGGTCCCCAATACGCACGCGGCAGAATCTCTCCGTAGCCCCAGCGGCGGCCGGTCCAACCGTGAGGCCGGTGGTAGGGACCGATCCGGTAGCTGCGCGACGCCTGGAAGTTGTGCTGATAGGCGCCGCGATCGACCGTGGGTGGACGCGCATCCCAGCCCTTCGGCTCGGTTACCCGCGAGTATCCGCGCGGGCCATCATGCGGCTCACCTCGCGCAGGCGCACCATGCGGCGCCCCGCCGCCGTGCGGCGCCCCGCCCCCATGCGTCTCGCCGCCTCCATGCGGAGGCTCGGCCAGAACGTTGCCTGCGAGCAGCAACGCCGCCAGACTCAGCGACGTACCGAAATTCTTTGGATTCTTCATCGGGTGAACTCCGTAGGTGAAACGTCGAGAGATCGTAGCACCGCCAGCCGGTGAAAAAAATTAGCCGGAATCTGATGTAAGATCTACAACCAAGCAGCGCTAGGCGTGTGCACGAATAACGGATGGGGTGGGACAGATGGGCGAGCGAGCCACATCGATGACGCGGCGCGAGTTGCTTTCCATGATCGGCGCATCGGCGGGAAGCGCCGCGATGTATCAGGCGATGACCAGCCTCGGCTTTGCCGCGGACTCGGGTTACAAAGGGCCGATCCAATTGAGCGGCGCACCGTCCGGAGCCTCGGTGCTCGTGCTCGGCGCGGGCATCGCCGGTCTCGTGGCTGCGTACGAGCTGCGCAAAGCCGGCTACCAGGTGCAGGTGCTCGAATATAATTCTCGCGCGGGCGGACGCAATTGGACGTTGCGGGGCGGCGACCGATACACCGAGCTCGGAGGATTCACGCAGGAATGCCGATTCGACCCGGGTCTGTACATCAACCCGGGCCCGTGGCGCCTGCCCTACCATCACCGCGGCATGTTGAGCTACTGCAAGCTCCTGGGCGTGCAGCTCGAGCCTTTCGTCCAGTGCAATTACAACGCTTTTCTTCACCGTACCAAGGCGTTCGGCGGCAAGCCCCAGCGCTTCCGCACCATCAAGGCGGACTACCACGGTCACGTCGCCGAGCTGCTCGCCAAGACCGTGCAGAGCAAGAATCTCGACGCCTCGGTGACGATGGAAGACCAGCAGCGCTTGTTGGCCTCGCTGCGCGAGTGGGGCGCACTCGACGATGAGTACCGCTACGCCGCCGGCCCTTTGAGCAGCGACCGGCGGGGCTTCGAGAAGGATCCCGGCGGCGGGCTCGGCGGACGCCCGGCTTTCTCCGAGCCGTTACAGCTGCAGGAAGTCCTGCGCTCCGGTTTGTGGCAAGCCTTGACCTTGAGCGACGTGTACGACATGCAGCAGACCATTTTCCAACCTGTCGGCGGCATGGGCATGGTGGGCCAGGCGTTCGCACGCGAGCTCGCGCCGCTGATCCGATACAACGCCAAGGTCGTCGACATTCGGCAGGACGGGCACGGAGTGGCCGCCACGTTCGAGGACACTGCGACGCCGTCCGGTGGCCGTCAAACGGCGCGCGCGGACTGGTGCGTGTGCACCATCCCGTTATCGGTGCTCGGTCAGATTCCGATGCAGGTGGGCGCGCCCATGGCGAAGGCCATCGCCGCGGTTCCCTACGCGGCCGCCGTGAAAGTCGGACTGCAATTCAAGCGGCGCTTCTGGGAACAGGACGAGCAGATCTACGGCGGCATCACCTACACCGATCTGCCGATCAGCAACATCGGCTATCCGAACAGCGGTTACTTCGGCGACGGCAAGGGCGTTCTGCTCGGCGGCTATCTCTGGGGGCTCGACGCGACGGAGTTCACGGCCATGACGCCCGAAGAGCGGGTGGCCAAGGCCGTGGAATACGGCACTCAGATTCACCCGCAATATCCGAAGGAATTCGATAACGGCGTCGCCGTCGCGTGGCACCGCTCGCCGTTCACGATGGGTTGCTTCGGCATGTGGACCGAAGAGGCCCGTGCGACGCATTACGATGCACTCTGCGCCGTAGACGGCCGCATCGTGCTCGCGGGCGAGCACGCCTCGTATCTTCCGGCCTGGCAGGAAGGCGCACTGATGTCGGCGCTGGATGCGATCGATCGACTGCATCGACGCGCGGTGACCGGAGGGATGCATTCATGAAAAAGTACGCAGTCGCAACCGGCGCGGCATTGGCGCTCGCCGTCGGCTTCGCTCAGCCGGCCGCAGCGCAGGAAGAAGGCGTCGGTATGTTCAGCTCCGGCAAGCTCAAGACCACCTCGGGCGCCGAAGTGTTCGAGCATATCTGCCAGGGCTGCCACATGCCGGACGGCAAGGGCGCGGTCGGCGCGGGCCGATATCCCGCGCTGGCGGGCGACCCCGCGCTCGCCTCCAAGCAGTTCATGGCGCTGACGCTCCTCGAAGGCCGGCGCAACATGCCCGCCTTCGGCGGGACAGGCGACGTCGGCCTGTTCTTCTCCGTGCCCACGCTCAACGATGAACAGATCGCCGCCGTGATCAACTATGTGCGCTCGAACCTCGGCAACCATTTCCCGGGCCGGATCACCGCGGCGGAGGTCAAGGCACTGCGGCGGCCGAGCACCGATAGACTGCTTCCCGCGCACTAGCTCGCAACCGATTTTTGCGTTTGGCCTTCGATCAACTCAAAGAGGAATTCGCCATGATCAGGACAGCTACCTCGCTCGCTCTGTTGGCGCTGCCGGCCCTTGCGCTCTCGCAAGACGTGATCCGGCACAAATTGCCGAATGGCAGCACTTTTCCCATCTCAGCCGCCGTCGAAGTGCCGGCCGGCAAGACGCTGGTGTTCTTGAGCGGCATGGTGCCACCCGTCAGCGATCCGAAGGCGCCGAAAGACTCGATCGCCGCCTACGGCGACACGAAGACGCAGACCATCGGCGCGCTCACTTCCATCAAAGCCTCGCTCGAGAGCCTGCATCTGACGCTCGGCGACGTGATCAAGATGCAAGCCTTCCTGGTCGGCGATCCTGCCAAGGGCGGCAAGCTGGATTTCGAAGGATTCATGCAGGGCTACACGCAGTTCTTCGGCACGCCCGGTCAGCCGAACCTGCCGGTGCGCTCGGCGCTGCAGGTCGCGGCGCTCGCCAATCCCGGGTTCCTGGTGGAGATCGAGGTTACCGCGGTTCGGCCGTGAGCCGACCGGTACGCCGCGCGCCCACACAGCCCGATGATGCGCGCTCAAAGAAATGCCGCGTAATTGCGCTGGCGATGGCCTTCGCAGTCCCGGCCTTCGGTGACGACACGGCGCCGAACAAGGACGAGTACACCTTGTGGAACCCCACACCGGACGCCGATATGCGCAGCTTCAATACCGACCGACCGCCCAAGGCCAACAGCCCGTACACCGTCGATGCCGGCCACTTTCAATACGAGACCGACATCGCCGTCTTCAGCTACGGCGACAGCGGCGGAGTCAGGACCCGGCAGTGGACGTTGTTGGACCCAACCCTGAAATTGGGCCTGACCAACCGGATCGACGCCGAGCTGGGTCATGCCGCCGGAGGTGGCCGGCACGGCGCGCTCGATTTTCTGGTCAACGTGAGCCATCCGCTCGACGCGCGCTGGACGTTCTATTCGGAGGTCTTCACCACCCAATCCTGGGAGGCACGGACACAGCCGCTCTATACCCTGGATGAGGCCCTGACCTTTGCGCAGAAGTCGAATGTGCAAGGTGATTTCGGCGGTAATTTCGGATTGAACGGTGCCGCACCTAAGGCGCAGCTGTATGGCGGCCTGTCCCAGCGGTTTTGAGCATTTGGTCACGCGCTCAAACCCGCAGAGGCTGCCCCGCGGATGAATCGGCTGTTTCCGCTGCTTCGTACGGCCATGTATTCGCTGCGCGGCGGATTTCTGGTGCGGCCGCTGCTGATTTCCGTTGCGCTCGGTGTTCTCGGAGCCGCGCTCTCATCGCTCGAAGAGGCCTTCCCGCTGCTAAGTGCCTGGGTACCGAGCATCCTGTTTCCGTCCCATACCGATCCCCAAGTCGCCCAGATCGTGCTTGCCACGATTGCCGCCTCCATCATGACCGTGGTTTCGATCGTCTTCGCCATCCTTTTGATGACGCTCACACTGGCGTCGATGCAGTTCTCGCCCCGAATTCTGTTGAGCTTCGTCAAGGATCGGGTCACCCAATGGACGCTCGGCATTTTTCTAGGCACTTTCGCCTTCTGCATGGCCGCGTTGCCCGAGGCACGTTCCGTCCCCCACCCCTTCGCGCCTGTCGCCACGGTGACCTGCGCGATGCTGCTCGCCGTGACCTGCGTCGCGTGGTTGATCTTTTTCATCAATCACATCTCCCAGTCGATCAGCGTCAATCACATCGTCGACCGGATTGCAGGCGAAACCGAGGAAGTGATCGATGAGATCATGCCCGACACTCGTCGGCCGGCCTACGATCAGGAAGGCGTCCCCTACAATGACAAAAAAGGCGAGCGTCTGATCTTAAGCGCCGTGTCCGGCTACATTCGCTACGTCGACACGGGACGGCTGCTGTCTCTGGCGAAGGAGTTCAAGGTGCGGGTGCGCATCCTTCGCCGAGTCGGGCACTTCGTCCCCGCAGGGATCGCGCTCTTTGGCTGCTCGCCCGATGACCGCCTCGATCCGCAGCGCGAACGCGAACTACGCGCGGCGTTCGACATCGGTCCGTCGCGCACGCTGCAGCAGGACGTCGAGTTCGGTGTGATCCAGATCGTCGACATTGCGCTCAAGGCAATTTCCACCGCCGTGAATGATCCGAGCACCGCGATCACCTGCGTCGACCAACTCGGGCGGATCCTCATCCGGTTTGTCGGCCGAGAACCTCCGCTCTCGTTGCTATGCGCTCCGCCGCACGTCGTGCGGGTCGTCGTGCCCTGGATCGGGACCGACGGTCTGCTCGATACGGCCTTCGAGCAGATTCGCCATTATTCGGCCTCGGATATCGCCGTCAGCCTGCGGCTGTTGCGCGCGCTGGACGATATTGCCTCGACCTGCAACGACGCGCGGATAGTCGAATCGCTCGTGGCACGCGGCCGGCGCATCCTGAGCGGCTGCGCCGAACGGCTGGGTCCGGAACAGGTCGCGATGATTCGGCAGCGCCTCCGCCCTTTGGAGGACCGGATAAAGCGCACCGAGGCCGGCGGGGCACGCGAGGCGGGGACCGGTCCCGAGGTCGGCGCATAACACCGCAATCAAATCTCGAATTCGATTCCAATTTCCATGAGCTGGTCGGTCGGGATTTTGAGATACGCGGCCGGTCTTTGAGCATTGTGGTGCATCAGCACGAAAATCCTCTCGCGCCAGCGCGACATCCCGGGATACCGGCCCATCGGAATGATGGTCTCATGACCGGTATAGTAGGTCACATCGCGCAGATTGCATTCAGCTATCTGCCCGCGCGCCACAGCGACGCCGAGCCCCTTGGGCACGTCCACGCTTTCCATGAAGCCGACCCTGAGCTCGACACGAATGATGCGGTCGGAGATCACCGTGACCTTGACGCGATCCTCATCGGTTTCCCGGGGTGATTCGGTCAGCACCACCGCAACGAGCAGCACCCGTTCGTGCAGCACATGGTTGAACTTGACGTTGCGGGTCAGAGACAGCGGCACGCCCTGGAGCTTGCGGCCGAGTACGACTGCGGTGCCCGGAATTTGAAACGGCGGATCGGCCTGGATGCGTTCGATGAACTCGCTCGATTTCTCCCGGACCTGCAGGCGTGCCTGATCCATGATCTCCTGGCCTTTGCGCCAGGTGAGCATGAGAAAGGCGACAATGAATGAAATCGCCAACGGGAACCAGCCGCCGTCGAAGAGCTTCGTGGAGGTCGATGCAACGAACAGCAAATCGAGCGCGAGCAGGCTGCCGTTCACGACGTAGACGATCAGCGGATTAGTCTTCCAGCTGAGTGCGACGAATGTCGCCATCAGCGTGGTGATCGCCATCAGCAGAGAAACCGCGATTCCAAAGGCGCCGGCGAGCGCGGCCGACGAACCGAACCCAATGACCGCGGTCAAGGTTCCAAACGCGAGCAGCCAGTTGACCGCCGGGACGTAGATCTGCCCGATGGCCTGTCGAGCCGTGTGAATGACCTGCATGCGCGGCAGGAAGCCGAGTTGCATGGCCTGGCTCGTCAGCGAATAGGCGCCGGAGATGATCGACTGAGAGGCGATGACGGTCGCAACCGTTGCGAGTGTCACCAACCCATAGTGCGACCATTCCGGGGCCAGCTGGTAGAAGGAATTCTCGATTGCCCCCGGCTCGGTCAAGAGCAGCCCGCCTTGACCGAAATAGTTGAGCGTCAACGCCGGCAGCGCCACCGCAAACCAGGCGATGCGAATGGGGAGCGGCCCGAAATGCCCCATATCGGCATAGAACGCCTCCCCACCCGTGACCGCCAGAAAGGCGCCTCCGATGACGACCAGCGCCAATGGCCCTGCGTGCCATAGATAAGTAATCGCGGGGAACGGACTCAGCGCGGCAAGAATGGCAGGCCCCCTGGCGATTCCCATGATGCCCAGGATGCCAATCACCACGAACCAGACGAGCATCACCGGTCCGAAAATACCGCCGATCCAGGATGTGCCCTTGCGCTGGACCGCGAAGAGCACCAGGAGGATCACGACGGTCAAAGGAACCACGAACTTTGCTGTCTGAGGGGCGTAGAGCGTAATGCCCTCGATCGCGCTCAAGACCGAAATCGCCGGGGTGATGGCGCCATCCCCATAGAGCAAGGTCGCCCCGATGAGGCCCACGATGACCATGGCGCCGCGCCACCGGTTGTCCTTGGCACGGTGCGGGCCCACCAACGCGAGAAGGGCCAAAATACCGCCCTCACCGTGGTTGCTGGCGCGCATGATCAGGATCGCATACTTCACGGAAATGACGATGATCAAGGACCAGAAGATCAGCGACACGACACCGACCACCGCCGCCGGGGAAATCGCTCCGCCCGGGCTCGCGGCCTTCGTAGCGACCTGCAGCGTGTACAGGGGGCTGGTCCCGATGTCGCCGAAGACGACGCCCATGCAGGCAAGGGATGCGGCGGCCCAGGCGCCACGACGTTCGATCGGGGCGCCTTCCACGGTCATTGTTGTCATCGATGTGTGCTCACTTTCCCAGGATTACGCGACGCACATGCGACATCGTTCGAATGGCCTGGTGCCCCCGCCCGGACTCGAACCGGGATGGCTGTTAACCGACGGATTTTAAGTCCGTTGCGTCTACCAATTTCGCCACGGGGGCTTGCCGGCGGAAGTGTAGCAAAGCGCCCGGTGTTCCCGGCGCCTCGCCTCCGGGGCTGCCCTCAGGAAACCGCGACGCGTGCCGGCGCCGGCACGCACCAGATATCGAGCGGTGCGCTGCGGCCCCGCAGTTCGAATTGCGGCAGGTGAAGGAACGCGATCGGCCCGGCAGTGGCGTCTCCCCGGGTGGTCTTCGCATCGAGCGCGGCTGCCACTGTGCAGGAGAGGAGCACTTCGCCCGCCCGTGCGCGCCCACAAAGCCGCGCCGCGACATTCACCGTATCGCCCACGAGCGTGGTGCGCCTGTGGCCCGGCGGCCCGAGCAAGGCGAGCGCCACCTCTCCCGTGTGCAGGCCGACACCGATGCCGGTATCGATCGCATGGTCTTGGCGCCAGCGTTCCGCAAGGGACGCAAAATCCGCGAGCATGCTGTGACCTGCGGCCAAGGCGGCGCGCGCGCCCTGCTCCTCCGACTCGCCCACACCAAAACCCGCCATCATTCCGTCGCCGGCCAGGTGGTACACCTGGCCGCCGTGCAAGCCGGTCGCCGCCGCGAGGACGGCGAAGAATTCATCGAGCAGCGGGACGATTTGCGCCGGCGCCAGTTTCTCGGCGAGACCCGTATATCCGCGAAGGTCGGCAAACAAGACGGTGACCCGAGCGGTCTTGGTCATTCGGGGGCGGGCGATTCGCGCAACGGTCAGGGAGCTCGTGGCGCGGACTTTGGGAGGCGTAACAGGCATCCGTCAGCCTTCGATCACTCGGACCATCGACACACTGTCTCCTGGAGCCCCCTATGGAACACAATCGGCGACGTCGCGCCGCAGCGACAGTATGCACCAAGGCGGGGGG
>CAVVKU010000028.1:0-86604 GCA_963748995.1 uncultured Gammaproteobacteria bacterium
CGGCCGGTGTGGCGGCGCAGGCGCCAGAATCGCGGGCCCCGCAAGCCCCGCCCCTGGAAGAGAATCTCGGTTGGGATGAGTTGCGCAGCCGCGTTGCCGCCTGCACGCGCTGCGGCCTCAGCAAGACCCGTACTCAAACCGTCTTCGGCGTCGGCGATCAGAACGCCGATTGGCTGGTGGTCGGAGAGGCGCCCGGCGCCGAGGAAGACCGCCGTGGCGAGCCCTTCGTCGGCCGCGCGGGTCAGCTGCTCGACTCCATGCTGCGCGCCATCGGTCTTGCGCGCGGACAGGTTTATATCGCCAATGTGCTGAAGTGCAGGCCGCCGGGTAACCGGGATCCGGCGCCGGCCGAATGCACCGAGTGCCTGCCTTATCTGGAGCGGCAAATCGCGCTGCTCAAGCCGAAGATCATGCTCGCGGTCGGCCGCATCGCCGCGCAAAACCTGCTCAAGACGGACTCTCCGCTCTCCAAGCTGAGGCAGCAGGAGTACCGCTTCGGCGCCGCCCGCGTACCGTTGGTCGTCACCTATCATCCCGCCTACCTGCTGCGCACGCCGACCGACAAGCGCAAGGCCTGGGAGGACCTCAAGTTCGCGCGCGAGGTATGTGCCCGTGTCGACCGTTAAGCGCGAGCGCGAGCTGCCCGCCGCCGATATCCGGCCGATGAACGAGCTGGACATCCCCGTGGTCGGCGTGATCGAGCGGGCGGGCTATCAGTTTCCCTGGAGCGAAGGCATTTTCCGCGACTGCCTGCGGGTGGGCTACGTCTGCCGGGTGGTGGAAGTGGATGGCGACATGGCGGGGTACGGCATCATGTCCGTGGGCGCCGGCGAGGCGCATATCCTGAATGTCTGCGTTCGCGAGGAATATCGATGCCGGGGCCTCGCCCGCCGGATGATGGTGTATCTGCTGGATCGGGCGCGGATCGCCGGCATGTACGAGGCCTTCCTCGAGGTTCGCCCCTCCAATACCGTGGCCTCGCGGCTGTACCGCTCCCTGGGCTTCGAGCAGGTGGGGGTCCGAAAGGGCTACTACCAGGCCGTGGCCGGCCGCGAGGATGCGGAGGTGCTCCGCCGGATGCTCTATCCCGAGGGCGGATCGCCGGGCTGAGCTGCGCGCGCAACGCGGCGATCAAGACATCCGAGCGGCCGCCGGCGCTGGATTCCCGCCGACGCGCGACGAGGAAATCGATGGCTCGACGAGCCAGGTGACGGTGCGGGTCCGAACGGATCCGGCCCGCGCACTGCCGCGCAGGTGCGGCACCCGCCAGAAAAGTTTGTTGCCCCGTCGCACCAGATGGCCGCGCACATAGTGCCGTCTGCGCGGTCGTCGAACCGTGCCTGAACCGCTGGCAAAGCCGGATTCGCATTCCGTCAAGAGGGGGGCGAAGACTTCGATCTGTTCGAGGAGCGCGGGTTTTCCAGACCTTGACCTCGCTCGATTGAGGCGCTCGAGCATCAGGGGCCGGCGCGGCAGGCTTGGGCGAGTGGCGAGCAGCAAAAAGAACGCCAACAACACCGGGATATCGATCGCTATCGTACCCAACGCGTGATGCGAGAGGGCGGCGGCCTGCATGGGTGTCAACCGAGCCCTGTCGTAGTAGTCATGCCAGGACCGCTCGAAACGGAATCGAAAGCAGCGCCGCAGAATATCGGCCTCGCCTGCGGCATGATCCGATACGCAAATTGAAGATCGTTGCCGCCGGCCGAAGACTTCAGGATCCTCGCCTTCTCGCGTGTCGAAATCGAAGTAAGCTTCCATGCTGCTGGAAAGCACCTCCAATTCGGACTCGCCCGTTGTCCAGAAGGTTCTCAACTGGCCGTGCCGTCCTTGAGCAGTGGCTTCGATGAAGACGCCCCGCCGGCCCAGGCGGGGCGAGTGGACGGGACTCTTGAAGCCGTAACGCACGAGCTCGTCCCGCCAGGGAGCCTCTGTCCATTCCACCCAGACGCGCTCTGCCGGCACGTGCAGAAGGTCCGCACAGGCGAGCGTACTGGCTCCCTTTGAGTAGGCGAGCGCCGTGCATAAACGCGTCAACTCATCGCTCAGCACGAATCGCGTCGCGCAGCTGCTGATGTCCCCGCTGAAATGGGCCGCGTTGTTCAGATGGGTGACGGATCCATCTTTTGTATTCTCAACGATGAACGGAGTCCGGCATTGCGCGATGCGATCGGCCAATCTCATCACTCGAAATTAGCAGCACCGAAAAAGCGGCGGAACCACCTTGGGACGACTCGGGTCGCCATCGGGACGAACCCGTTCATTCCTGGGACGAAAGGTTATGGGGCTCTACGGCGCAATGCCCGCATAGCGCTTCGACAACGCCGGCAGCGGGATGACTCGCAGAATCGAATCGCGACAGGCGGGGCTCGAATGCAGGCAAACACCGGAGGTCAGGGTCAGGGCGAAAGTTCCATGACCCGCCACCTCGGCATATGACACGGCGGCGGCATTCACCAAAAGGGACCGCGCGATGCGGATGAATCCAAGCTCTCCCAGCTGATTCGATAGGCGCTTGATCGAATCGCGGCTGAGGTATTCCACCTTGCCGACGCGCAGGGTTACGTAGTTGCCGTCCGCCTCGATGTAGTCGATTGATTTGGGATCGAGTGGGTATAGTTTGCGCTGCCGCTCGCCCACCAAATACCGTGGCGCAACCGGCGGCGTGCGATCGAGCCGATGACGGGCCCGGGTCATTGCGCGGTCGAATCGCGTTGCCGCCACGGGCAACACTAGAAAGTCAAAAGCGCCTTCATCGAAAGCCCGGGTCGCGTGATCGGCGCAGTTCGAAACCACGATGCCCAAAGGAGACGTGTCCGAAGCCACCGCCCGCAACAGGTCGAAGCCGGACATATCCGGCAACTCCGCATCCAGCAATACAATGTCCGGCTCGAGGGTGCCCGCCGCGTCGAGCCCCGCCTTGCCGCAAGCGGCCTCGCCAATCACCTCGATATCGGCCCTGCATTCGCACAGCCCAATCAGGTTGTTTCGTGCCGGGGCGCGGTCATCGACTATCAAGACTTTCATCGTGCTAGCTTTGCCCGCTGCTCACGGCGGATGCAAAGCTCGATTGCGCACCGAAGTAACACTCGATAGCCTCCAACTTTTCCCCCTTGAGCCGGAGATACTCCACGTTGCGGAACTTGTTGCCGTTTTTGGTGCGGCAAACGTACATCACAAAGGCCTCGCTGCCGCTGCCAAACACATGCTGGAGCTCGAAACGATCTATGAAATCGATCTGGGTCTGCCAGCATTGAGTTTTGAAGGCACTTTTATTGATGTGATCGTCGCCAGCCGCGCTCGTAAACGTGAAGTCGTCGGCCAGCAGGGCGTCGACCGGACCCCAGTCCTTCTTCTCCCACGCCGCATACCATTTGTGGATGGTCTCGTCGCTTTCAGGGGCGAGTCCGTTCGACCCGCGCACACCCGCCGCTGCCGGCATGCCTGCCGCCGCAGCCAGCACGCACGGTCCCGCCTTGAGCACCGTCCGGCGCGACACGATTGTCCTTGTCATGACGAATTTCTCCCCTTTGATGCGCAGCGCCGCAACCCCCGCAGCCCCCGGTGACCCGAAACTACAGGGCGCGAGTGTACGACCGGGAATGACTGGCCTGCATGGCTTTGCGACGTGGCGGGTTGGAGGTGCGACGAAGCGGATGTAGAAGCCGTCCAGCCCGAACGCGTCAACGGCGGAGCGCGCGGGCCAAGCGGGCCGATCGCCGATGAGAGGCCTAAAGGTTCGCGCCGACGAGTCGCTCGACGGCCGCACGATAGTTTCTGGACAGCTTGAGTTCCGTGCCGTCATTGAGCACCACGGTGTATTCGCCCTTGTCCCGCGGGCGAAGCTCTTTCACCCGTTCGGCATTCACGATGGCGGAGCGGTGAATTCTCACAAATCCGGACAATGCCAGGCGAAGCTCGACGGCGGCGATGGTTTCGCGCATCAACCAGGTCTTGCCTCCTCCGACGTGCACGGAGACATAGTCGCGGTCCGCCTCGATCCAGTCTATGTCGGCCAGGCGAATGACGACTATCCGCCCGTTGGCCTTGATCGGAAGCCGGTCCACAGCCGATGCCATCGGTGGCGAGGCGGTCACCTGCAGATCCGCAGCCACCTGCCGCACGCGCTGAGCAAGCGCGTTGTCCGTGGCATGGGACATCGCCTCCCGTACGCGGGCCAATGCGGCATCGAACCGGTCTTCGTTCACGGGCTTCAGCAGATAGTCCAGCGCATGCACTTCGAAAGCCCGCAGCGCGAATTTGTCGTAGGCGGTCACGAATACCACATGGGGGCGTTGGACATCCGCGAGCGCGCCAATGACATCGAACCCGTTCTTTCCCGGCATTTGAACGTCCAGGAACACCAGGTCCGGCCGATGGCGGTGAATCGCGTCGATGGCTTCCCGCCCGTTGCGGCATTCGCAGACGAGCTCCACATCCTCGCAGCGCTGCGAAAGCGCCCTCAGGCCGCGTCGTGCGAGCTCCTCGTCATCCACGATCACCGTGCGGATCTTCACGCTCCCACGACCTCCATGGCGTTGTCAGCGGGTTCACCGACAGGCGCCAGACGAAAGGGGAGCCGGATCACGACCGCGCACCCCGTGCCGTCATTTCTGCTGCCAATCGTCAGGCTCGCGGCGGTCCCATACAATGCCTTCAGCCGTTCGGAGGAGTTGGTCAGGCCCATCCCGAAGTGATTCAACGTGCCTCCGTCGAGTCCGGGGCCATCGTCCTCCACCGACACGACCAAGACCGCGAGTTCCTTGCGCACCGACACCCATAGCGAGCCGCCCGACTCGCGGGGCAGCACACCGTGGCGTACCGCATTTTCAACCAGCGGTTGAAGGATGAGCGTCGGGATGAGGGCGCCGAGCGCCTCCCGCCTGGCCTCGACCACGGCGTGAAGACGCGCACCAAAGCGGTAATGCTGAACGCGCAGGTACTGCTCGATGAGCTCGATTTCCTCGGCGACGCGAAGCTCGGGGGTGTCCAAACGTTCCAGCGTCGACCTGAGAAACGTGCTCAGGGCATCGATCATGGACGCCGCGGTCACGGAGTCGCGCTCCCGTACCAGGGTGGCAATGCCGTTCAGCGCGTTGAACAGGAAATGCGGGTTTAAATTCGACTGCAGGGCACGAAGACGAGCCGTGTCCGCCAACTTGAGTGCGTTGACCACATTGGCACGCTCTGCTTCGAGCTCGAGGATCGCGTTGACGCCGGAATAGAGGGATGCCCACGTAAAAAGGATGATGGAGTAAAAGGGCCATAGATACAGGGTGATGAACAGCGAATCACGCGCGGTTCTTGCGGCGTCCGCGGCAAATGACGATCGCAACGAATCCACGTGCAGCATTGCGGTCAGCGCCGCGCGCAAGGAGATTTGCTCCAGGAAATACCACAGTGGCGCGACCAGCACGCTTGCAGCCAGCGCGATGGCCGCGAACATCACGTGTGAATGGCGCAGCCGACGTGATCGCCGATAGACGTGATGCAGGCCGAGCGTGATGACAAATCCCCAGGCTGCCCAAATCCACGTGTTGACCAGCGTCGGCCAGAGACCCAATGTCTGCCCCGCTGCAAGCGCGCAGACCGCGTATGCGGCCGTCCATCCACCCACCTGAAGCACGTTGAACAGGCTCGCCTTGGAGACCTCCCTGCCCGAGGCGAGGGTGATGGAGGGAGCGCTCGTAGTGGCGGGCAGCCCGGCGCCATCCGAGCGTCCGTGGGTCATGAAGTCGCCTCGGTATGTCATCGGCAGACAGTGTACCTCGCGGTGCGTCGGGGGTTGGCTCCACGATCCCGCGTCCGTCCGCTTCGTCGTGGATTTGGTCCCGTTCGTCGCGAGCGTTCACCGCGATAAATCACTAGTCGTTGGCAGTTCGCCTCCGCACTCGGATGGCAAGCGCTCGCGGGCGGCGCCCGCTCACGCACTGCGTATTCGAGCGCGCTACGGTCCGCAGTCGTCCTCTTGGCAGCGGCCTTCATCACGCTGTCGGCAGCATTCATCCCATTTTTATTCCCGTCGGTCAGCGGGCGGTTATCGTCCGCCGCACTAGAGCGGCGACTCTTTGATGTCGCGGGAACACAACGGGAGTCTTCGCGCCGCAAACGCGCCGCCGTCAATAACCAACTTCAAGGGGTGCCGGAATGAGGTCGCCAAAACCATGTAGCGTCAGATCGGTTGTGAAACGATTCGCGATGACCTTGTCGATGTGGGCGTGCCTCGCCGCATCGATGCCCGCCACCGCGCAACAGGCACCCGCCGCGACGGCCGAACCCGAGCCGGTTCTGCAGGAAGTCGTCGTCACCGGGTCGCGTATCCCCGTTCCGGCGAACATTTCGGCGACGAGTCCGACGACCATCGTCACGAGCCAGGAAATCCAGCTGGAAGGGCACACCGACATCACGGATCTGATCAACTCTCTGCCGCAGAACATCATCGGCTCCAACGCCGACTTCGGCAATACCTCGAGTCCCTTGACCTCCACCGGCGGTTACTCGACCGTCGATCTGCGCGGCCTGGGTCCGCAGCGCACCCTGGTGCTGGTGAATGGCCGCCGATTGGGCGCCGGTGACCCCAGCACCACGAATCAGAACGTCGCGCCCGACATCGATCAAATTCCGGTGCCGTTGATCGAGCGGGTCGACGTGGTGACCGGCGGCGCCTCGGCCACCTACGGATCGGATGCGATCGCTGGCGTCGTCAACTTCATCCTCAAGAAGGACTTTCAAGGTATTCAAATCGATGGCCAGTACGGCTTCAACGATCACGACCAGCACAACAGCTACGTCGAGGATCTCTTGACGCATGACGACCCCCACACTGGATTCACCGCGATCGCGCCGGTGACCGGCAACGTCCGTGACGGCTACAAGCATGACCTCTCGATGGTGATGGGTACGAACTTCGCAGACAACAACGGCAACATCACCGCTTACTTCGTCTACCATGACCAGCAGCCGGTCTCGGCCGCGGCGCGCGACTTCTCGAGTTGCGCGCTTTACTCCAACTCCGTCTTCGACTGGATCGACAAATATACGGGCGTCGAATGCTTCGGCAGCTCGAACTCGAACAAGTTCGTGCCGGCGACCACCACCGCTCCGGGTTACGGGCCGAACAATGCGTACACGGTGGTTGGCAATCAATTTCTTCCCTGGCCGCAGGCCGGCTCGAGCCCGCCCGGAACATACGATTACAATCAATTTGAATACCTGCAGCGCGAAGACAAGCGCTACCAGGCCGGCTTCATGGCGCATGACGACATCAGTGATTACGTCAAGCCGTACATGGAATTCTTCTGGATGCAAGACACTTCCACCGCGGTGGTTGCACCGTCAGGGCTGTTCCTCGCGGGCTATCCGTACACGCCGGACAACAATGAGCTGATCAACTGCAACAACCCGCTGTTGAGCGCGCAGCAGCGCGGGATCATCTGCAGCCCGGCGATGGTCACCTACGCAAACGCGAACCCAACCACCCCTTGCCAGGTGTCTGCCACGGGCGTGGTTTCGCAGAATTGCGCGGATGTCTCGATCGGCCGGCGCAACATCGAGGGCGGAGGACGCACCTCGATCTATCAGCACCAGAATTTCCGCTTCGTGATCGGCACCAAGGGAGACGTGATCGACGGGTGGAATTACGATTTGTACGCATCCTACTACACGGTGAACACGTTCCAGGCGAATGACAATTATCTCGACTACGCCAAGGCCGGTAACGCGCTTCAGGTCACGACCAACGCGCAGGGCGTTCCGGTCTGTATCAGCGGCGGCCAATGCGTGCCCTGGAACATCTTCAGGACGGGTGGCGTGACCCAGGCGGCGCTCAACTATCTGGACACTCCGGGCACTGCCTCAGGCGTCAACACCGAGCAGGTCGAGCACTTCGACGTCACCGGCGACTTGGGCAAATACGGCATGAAGTCCCCGCTTGCCGCCGACGGCTTGGGGTTGAATTTCGGCTACGAGCACCGCACGGACACCGTGACCTTCAGTCCCGACGGCGCGGAGCTCTCGGGCGCCCTCGCCGGATTTTCCGGCGCGACCGTCCCGATCGACGAGGGTTACGGCATCAACGAGGCCTTTTTCGAGGTGCGCGTACCGCTCGCCCACGATCTGCCCGGAGTGCAGGACCTGACGGTCGACACGGGGTACCGCTATTCCGACTACAACACCACGGGCCAGACCAATACGTACAAATTCGAGGTGCAGTACGCGCCGATCGAGGATGTCCGTGCGCGCTTTTCCTTCGACCGCGCGGTCCGCGCGCCCAATCTCATCGAGTTGTTCGTGGCGCCCTCATACGGGCAGGAAGATGTCGTGGGCGCCGATCCCTGCGCGGGCCCGACACCCACCGCCTCGAAGGCCGCGTGCAAGAATACCGGCGTGACGGCGGCGCAATACGGTTCGGTGCCCCAGTGCGTCGTCCGGCCAGTGCGGCCAGGTGATCGAGGGAAACAGCGCGCTCACGCCTGAAATCGCCAAGACCTGGTCGTTCGGATTGACGTTCACTCCGACGGAATTGCGGGGGTTCACCGCGAGCGTCGACTACTACCACATCCGGCTCGAAGATCAGATTGGCAACTATCCCTTCGCCGTCATCTTGAACGGATGCCTGCAGGACGATAACCCGATTTACTGCAGTCAGATTGTCCGCAACAAAATCACCGGGGCGCTGACCGGTGCCACGGTCGAGGGCGGCGGGTACTTCGTGCAGAAGGACTACAACCTCGGTCTTGCGATTGTTTCCGGCATCGACGCCCAGTTGAATTACCGGTTCAATCTGCCGGGCAACTCCGGCTCGATCAATACGTCGTTCAACGGCACGTACCTGCTGCACGACACCTTTACCCCTTATCCGGGCGCGGGGAGCTACGATTGCGCAGGACTGTTCGGTGACAGCTGCCAGAACGGGTCGGTCAATCCGCACTGGCGGCACAACATGCGCGTGACCTGGGATACGCCGTGGAATGTCCTGCTCTCGATGCAGTGGCGGTTCATCGGACCCACGAGCTTCGACAACAATTCGACGAACCCGCTGCTGGCGGGAGCGGAGGAAGGACCCGAGGGACCCGGCGCGCCTCCTCCGTACTACGATCAATACAACGCGCGAATCCCGGGATACAGCTATTTCGACCTCACGGCGGTGTGGCACGCGATGACGAATTTGGAGGTGCGCGCCGGAGTCAACAACCTGCTGGACAAGGATCCGCCGCTCGTCCCCTCGGGCGATATCACCGGAAATGCCGGCGCGTCGAACTCATGGGGAGCTTACGATTTATTGGGCCGGCAGCTGTTCGTCGCGTTCACGGCGAAGTTTTAGCACATTGATTCGCGGGGAGCGGCTCCAGACGGGGCCGCTCCGAATCCCCGCAAATCCTTTGATTGCACGAGGCGTCAGTGCAACATGCGATCGCCGGACTGTTGTTATGCTCGCTGCTCGAGCACGTCGCCTGCGCGTCCGAACCGCCGGGCGATCTTTCAGAGGTGGTGATTCGGGCGCCCGAGCCCCGTTTCGTTGCGCCCACACTTCGAGACCGGATCGGCAGAATTTGGGCGCCGGTGTGGATCAATGGAAAGGGTCCGTTCCGCCTGGTGCTGGACACCGGCGCGAACCACTCGGGCCTCGCGGCCCAGGTTGCCGACAGGCTCGGCATTCCCCTCGATCAGTCGTCACCCGTGTGGTTGCGGGGCGTCACGGGTGTTGAGATGGTGCCGACCATCCGCGTCGACAGCTTTACGGTCGGGGATCTCGTGCTCAGCTCATCGATTCTACCGATCGTAACCGATGCAATGGGCGGCGCCGAGGGCGTGCTCGCGACGAACGAGTTCGAGGACAAACGCATCGTCATCGACTTCAGGCATGACCGGATCGATATACGCCACTCCCGTGGCGAGCGCACGCCCGCGAACTTCATCGCGATTCCGCTGGAGCGGTCGAGCACGGGACTTCTGGTGTTTCACGCGCAAGTGGGCGGCGTGCGCGTAAAGGCGATCGTTGACACCGGTGGACAAACAACGATTGGCAACCTCGCGATGCGCGATGTGTTGGTGCGACGTCGCGTGCGGGGAGAGACGGTCCAGATCTACGATGTGACCGACCAGGCGCAGAGCGGGGAACTCCTTCCATGCCCTCCGATCGAGTTTGGCGCGTTGAGGATTGTCAATGCAAACATCACCTATGGGCGGATGCAGGTGTTCGAACACTGGCATCTCACCCAGGAGCCCGCTCTGCTCCTGGGGATGGACGTCATCGGACTCCTTGACGTTTTCATCATCGATTATCGCCGTCACCAATTGGAGCTGCTCATGCGCGACGACCCACGATCCAAGCCTTCGAGGTAGTCAGATGCAAGCCAAGTTCCGAGTCTCATATTGCGTGCTGGCCGTCTCGCTCCTCTCTGCTTGCGCGGGTTCGCCCGCCCGCGTTACCGCCCCGCCGGTGCGGCCGGCGAGTCCGGGGGGCTCTTCGGCGGCCAAACAACCGCCCGACCCCGCCAATTCGCAATCCGACGTGGACAACGCCATGCGCAAGCGAGGGTACAAACCGGCGCTGTATCGCGGCGAGCGGGTCTATTGCCGAAATGAGGCGATTACCGGCTCCAACCTCGAGACCAAAGTCTGTCTGACCGCAAGACAGATCGAGGATCTGGAGCGATCGGGTAAAGACATGTTGACGGGTCCGCACCCGGACGGATGCGGACCACAGACAAAGGGTTGCATGTGAACTGCTCGATGAGCCCGCTATTGGGCGAGGTAATCCGCCTGACCGCGTCGCCCGGTGAGAGTCCGTGGCCAACCAAAACGAACCCAGCGCACCCTTCGATATCGTGGCTTCCTGACCGATGCGCGCGGGCCGCCGCATTGTCCTCGGTCTGGGCGACGACATGGGTGAGCTCGTCGCGGAGTCGGTTAATGAGTTCCTGCTGCTTTCGATGGCTTGACGAGGCTTGCCAGAAATTCCGCAAAGAGCGAGATGTTCCGACCAACACTGGCGGCCTCCAGGGCTGCCATGTACTGATTACGTGTTTCAACGGGAATAATCGTCCAGGGATAGCCGCCGGCGGCTATCATCGTATTCATCAGAAAGCGCCCCATGCGGCCGTTCCCATCCATGTACGGATGGATGTATGTGAACACGAAGTGCCCCAGCACGACACGAACCGCCGGTTCGGTCTCCGTCTGCAGGTGTTCGAAAAACTGAGGCATCAGTTCCCGCACTGCTTCGTAGTTCGGCGGAACGTGCATCGAGCGAC
Organism: uncultured Gammaproteobacteria bacterium; assembly: GCA_963748995.1. GTDB lineage: Bacteria > Pseudomonadota > Gammaproteobacteria > Steroidobacterales > Steroidobacteraceae > Bog-1198. The sequence goes on from CAVVKU010000028.1 coordinate 11,256, forward strand.
GAATGTAGACCGCACTGTCTCGGAAGCCTGCAAGGTCGGCGGCGTTGAGAATGCCGGCGGTGACGCTCGGGCCAAAGAGTTCCGCGTACCATGCGTCGTAGTCACGGCGCACCACAGCGCCGGGGTTTTCGCCGGCGAGAATCCGTTCAAGGCTTGCTTTCACACGCTGGAATGCCTGCCAGTAGCCGCGTGCGGCTAAAGCATTTCGGTTCTGGCGGTCATTCTCGTCGTTGTCGGGATTCCAATTACCCGAGCGGACGCGCTCGATCAAAGCTTCGCTAACCCGATACCCTTCCATGGATAGGGAGTTGTAGGCGTCCGCGGCGTAGAGTTCATCCACGTGCTTGAGATAGGCGGCAGCATCCTCCCTTGATCCAGGTGGGGCTGGGAAGGCTTGAAGAATTGGAGCGCGCATGGACGCCCAGAGCAGTTTCAAGCGGTTGACATATGGGGATGTCTCGCGCGCAGCAAAAATGATCGGGGGTTTGCTATTGAAGGGGTCGGCCTCATGGACGGCGTGGCCGGCGGCCCTCATTGCTCGAAGAATCTGATCCGCGATTTCATTTCGCCCAATATTCCGGAATCCGCCAGCCAGTCGGCCGGCCACCACGGTTCGGCCGCCGCCAAGTAGCCGGCGGAGAACATCGGATGGTTCCGCAACCATTGCCAAGGCTGCCCGCAGGTCATCGGGATGATCCGTGAACTGGCCTGGAGCACAGCCGATCAGGGCTGCCGGTAGATTGAAGATGCGCAGACCGTTTTTGAGTTCGCGATCACCCGCGGGCGGAAGCTCCAAGCGGACATCGAATACGGATGTCCCAAAGAGGAGCTGGGTTGGCTTATTTCCCCCCTTGGTCGATCGGACCAGCAGCTGCCTGGGAACCGTCCAATCGCCTATATGAAGGCTTAGGGACTGTTCTGGGCTCAGGCACCAGTCCTCTGCGAAGCGATCGTAGAGGTATTCGGCGCAGAACGACCAGAAGGATGCATACCACCCTGTACTTTCGCCGGCCGGCTCATCAGGGCGCGTCGGGGTGTACCAGCCCTTCATCACCTCTCGAATAAACCCTGCCTTCAGCAGACGCTCACGGTGTGTGCGGGACAGCTGCCCGGTGCGGATCGCGACTACCCCTTTGTCCTGTAGCTCTTGGAGCGCGGAAAGGGAGTCGGCGAGCTTTTCGGCGGGAGCAGCCATTGGCGTCTTTCTAGGTTAATCGGTCGGACGTTTTCTAGGTTATTAAGCTTATCCACTTCTAGGTAATTCGGTTCTACATTCTCTAGGTTATCGTGTCAAGGTACTGCGGTATAATCCGTTCAGGCACTTACGCTGCCCTAGAGGGCCGGTGAAAGCTGTCTGGCAAAAGGCAAGGTTAAGCTCGCGTGCTTTGCGATCCGAAAGTACATAATCGAGGAACTGATTGGTGACAGAAGACGAAATATCCAAAGAAATCAAGAGTCGAAGGACTTTTGCCATCATCTCCCACCCCGATGCGGGCAAGACCACGCTCACCGAGAAGCTGCTGCTTTTCGGGGGCGCGATCCAGATGGCGGGAACCGTGAAGGGACGCAAGGCGACGCGCCATGCGACCTCCGACTGGATGCGGCTCGAGCAGCAGCGCGGCATCTCGGTCACCTCCTCGGTGATGCAATTTCCTTTCGAGGACTGCGTCGTCAATCTGCTCGATACGCCGGGCCACGAGGACTTCTCCGAGGATACCTACCGGACCCTGACGGCGGTCGATTCCGCGCTGATGGTCATCGATTGCGCCAAGGGTGTCGAGGAACGCACCATCAAGCTCATGGAGGTCTGCCGGCTGCGCGACACGCCGATCATGACTTTCGTAAACAAGCTCGACCGGGACGGGCGCTCTCCCATCGAGCTGTTGGATGAAATCGAGCGGGTCCTCAAGATCGAATGCACACCGGTCACCTGGCCGATCGGCATGGGCCGGGAGCTTCTCGGCGTCTACCACCTGCTCGAGGACAAGATCTACGTATACGTGCCGGTGGAGAAGGGGCGCGTCGGGACCCACGAGACCATCGACGGCCTCGCGAGCGCGGAGGCCAAATCGCTGCTCGGCGACCGCTACGCCGATTTCCTGGAGGAGGTCGATCTCGTGCGCGGTGCGAGCCCGCTCTTCGATGTCGATCGTTACCTCGCGGCGCAGCAGACGCCGGTGTTTTTCGGCTCAGCGGTCAACAACTTCGGGGTGCGCGAGCTCCTGAGCGCGTTCGTCCAACACTCGCCCGGCCCGAGGGCGCGCATCGCGATCGAGCGCCGCGTCGACCCCGGGGAGCCGAAGCTGACCGGCTTCGTGTTCAAGATCCAGGCGAACATGGACCCCGGGCATCGCGACCGGATCGCGTTCATGCGGCTCTGTTCCGGCCGCTACACGCGCGGCATGCGCCTGCGCCACGTGCGCCTGCAGAAGGAGATCCGTGTTGCCGATGCGCTCACGTTCCTGGCCGCCGACAGAAGTCAGGCGGAGGAGGCCTATGCGGGCGACATCATCGGATTGCACAATCACGGCACGATCAACATCGGCGATACGTTCACGGAAGGCGAGAGGCTGACCTATACCGGCGTGCCGAATTTCGCCCCCGAGATTTTTCGCCGCGCCGTGCTCAAGGATCCGCTGCGCATGAAGGCCCTGCAGAAAGGGCTGTCGCAGCTCTGCGAGGAGGGTGCGACGCAGCTGTTCAAGCCCCTGCGCAACAACGATCTCATCCTCGGCGCGATCGGGCAATTGCAGTTCGAGGTGGTGGCGTTCAGGCTGCAGGACGAATACAGCGTCCAATGCGTGTTCGAGCCCATCAACGTCGCGACCGCCCGCTGGATCAGGCTCGAGGATCAAAAGCGGCTCAGCGAGTTCCGCGACAAGGCCTACGACAATCTCGCGCTCGATCACGCCGGAGAGCTCGTGTATCTCGCGCCCACGCGCGTCAATCTTCAGCTCACCGAGGAGCGCTGGCCGCAGATCGTGTTCACCAAGACGCGCGAGAACCTCGCTGCCTGAGCGCCGGCGCCGCTCGACTCAAGGCGAGGAATCGGATTCCAGCGCTTCGAGCCTCGGGCCTTCCAGCCTTCCTATCTTGAGCGACGTGTCATAGAGCACGACCCCGAACACGCTCACGGCGATGGCCAGGGCGATGAAGGCCTTCACGTGACGCGATTGAAATGTGCGGATCGCGGAGGCGAATGCGGCGAGGGCGAGGAGGGCGGCCACCAGGGTGATGGCGTCGATGCTGGCGCGCTGCCAATAGCTTCCGCCGAGGTGCAGCCACATGCCGAATTCATCGAAGGTTAGCGCCATCGCGATCCCATAGACCAGAGCCGCGACCCTCAGGCTCCGGCCATTCGGGATGCGGAACAACAGATAGGCACCAACGGCGGCCAACAGGAATATCCCGTAATTCAGATGATGCACGTGCGTGCCGCGCAGGAAAAAATACAGGTTCGGCATGCGCCGCGCCATGATCAGGAAAACCACGGTGCGAGCCGCGATGAAGGTGAGGATGAAACCGAACAGCGCGTGACGGGCGAGCTGGGTGGCAAGCGCCTCGGCCGGGTCGGAGCCGGGCGCGCCAACTCGAGTGGCCTCCGAGGATGCCTCGCCCATGGCTCCTACGACCCGTCCACGCCGGCTTCAGTGTAGAGCCCCGCGTATTCGGCGCGGATCGTCTTCTTGTTCAGCTTGCCGACGCTGGTCTTCGGGATGCTCTGCACGATGAGAATCCGGTCCGGCAATTGCCAGCGGCTGAACGTTCCGGCGAGATGCTCGAGGAGCTCCTCCGGGGTCGCGCGCCGGGCCGGCTCCAGCACCACGAGCGCGAGCGGCCGCTCCTGCCACCGGGGATGGGGCACCCCGACGACGACTGCCTCCCGCACCGAGGAGTGCCCGACCAGCGCGTTCTCCATGTCGATGGAGGAGATCCACTCGCCACCGCTCTTGATGACATCCTTGAGCCGGTCGGTGATCTTGAGATAGCCGTGGGCGTCGATGGCACCGAGGTCTCCCGATCTCCAGTAGCCGTCGACGAATCGATCGGCCGACCCGGGCATGTGGTGATAGGAGGCGGCGACCCAGGGGCCGCGCGCGCAGATCTCGCCCACCGATTCCCCGTCGTGAGGGAGCTCTCTGCCGTCCTCCGCGAGAACCTTGATGTCCACGCCGATGCCGGGCAGCCCCTGCGTGCGCCTCACGTTCCATTCCTGCTCCGCGGTAAGGCGCCCGCGCAGCGTCGGCTTCAGCCGGTTCACCGTGAGCAGCGGGCTCGTCTCGGTGCTTCCGTACGCGTGAATGATTTCGGCGCCGGTGAGCTCGTGCCAACCGATCATGAGCGACAGCGGCGCCTCGGAGCCGCCGCACAAGAGCCGCAACCCGCGCAAGGACGGCTTGACGGGAAGGGTTCGGATGTAATTCAGGAGCGGCGTCACGATCGATGGCACGCCGCTCGCCAGGGTCACCCTCTCGGCGACGATCGAGTCGATCAAAAATGCGGCATCTTCCGTGGAGTATCTGCCGGGCAGCAGGATCTTGTTGGCCATCAACGTGGCGGCCTGCGGCAATCCCCAGCCCTGCGCATGAAACATCGGTGTCACCAGCATCGTGCAGTCGTCCATCGTCATTCCGACCATGGCGACGAGATTCAGGGAATGCAGATACATGGAACGGTGCGAGTAGTAGATCCCCTTGGAGCGGCCGGTCGTGCCGGTGGTGTAGCAGGCGGCATAGGCCGATCGCTCATCGATCATGGGCCAATCGGTGAGCGGGACGGCGGCCGCCAGCAGATCCTCGTGGTGATGCAGCGGCTCGAGCGACGTGTCGAGCTCCCGCAGGGGCCGGTCGGACATGACGATCCAGGCCCTGACGCGCGGCACGTGCGGGGCGAGCGCCTCGGCCAGCGTCAGCATCGTCTCGTCCACGCAAATGTGGGTCGCCTCGCTGTGGTTGACGATGTAAGTCAGCTCGTCCACGGAGAGGCGTAAATTCAGCTGCAGGAGCACCGCCCCCAACCCGGGAATTGCGTAGTAAAGCTCGAAATAGCGGCGGCTGTTCCAATCGAGCACTCCAACCCGATCCCCCGGGCCGACGCCGAGCGAACGCAAGGCGTTGGCCGCGCGCCCCACGCGCTCGTAGCAATCCCGATAGGTGTAGCGATCCCATCCGCCGGCTGCGTTGCGGTACAGAATTTCCTGATCGCCGTAGGTGCGCGCCGCATGCCGGATGAGCGTCGTGGTGTTGAGCGGCACGTCATCGCCCATCGTGGACGGGCATCCGGTCACGAGGGCGTGAGTCAGCGTGCCGTTTTGCTCGTTCATCCCTGCCCACGCTCCTTTACCGCGGACAGTATCCCACGCGGCTTGAACGCGCGCACCCGGGCGATGAACCATCGCTCGGCGCCCGGACGCCGGCTGGCGCCGTAGCGAAGGCGAGAATAGCGTCTCAAGAGCGTGCCTGCGCGGGCGCCGAGGTCGGGCCGCTCGATCGCGACGCGCCTGGCGAAGTCTTCCGCGCCCTCCGACGGGCGCCGTGCCAGCCCCGCCGCCGCGAGCTTGCGGCAGAGTTTGCCGTAGGCACGGAGCACGGGGTCCTTGGGATCGGGGCGCTGCTCGTGCCGGATCTGCCAGGTGAGCCAGATGAACACCAGCGCGAGGCCCGCCCCCATCACCATCGCGATCTTCTCGCCGTCCGGATCGGGAATTCCGAGACTGCTCAACAGCCGCTCTTGCGATCGCTGATCGAAGCGCAAAATCCGCTCGCGCCAAAGCTGGCGCAGCGCATCGAATTGCAGCCGCGCGTCCGAGAGCCAGGAGAGCGGTCGGCGCCACGGTCCCGCCAGTCGCGCGCCCGATGCCAGCGAGCCCTCCAAACCGGGCTCTACGCGGCCCGGAGCGACCGCGGAGGTGGGATCGAAGCGCGTCCATCCCCGCCCCTCGATCCAGGCCTCGTCCCAGGCGTGCGCGTCGCTCTGGCTCAGGATCCAATAATCCGCGAATCGGTTGTAGGTGCCGCCGTGGTAGCCGGTGACGACCCGGGTGGGAATTCCAGCGGCGCGCAGCAGCGCGGCGAAGGCCGATGCGTAGTGTCCGCAGAAACCGCGCCTGGTATCGAACAGAAATTCGTCGATCGAATTCACGCCGAGCGGCGGCGGCTCCAGGGTGTAGAAGAATGGCTGGCGGCGAAAGATATCGAGCACCGCATTCACGTAGCCCAAATCGTCGGGATGCGCCCGGCGCAGCTGCGCCGCGAGCTCCCGGCTGCGCGGATTACGCTGCTCGGGCAGGCGCGTGTCGCGGCGGCGCATGGCATCGCTCAACGGTGCCGTCGGTTGAACGTGCGTGTGCGAGGTGATGCTCACGTCGATGGGGTGCGAGAGGAGCGCGGGGCGCACCAGCATGCCGTCGCTGGTGAGGTAGGCGTCGCTCAGGTTCCACCGGTCCGGCCAGTCGAGCGCAAAAATCCAGTTGTGCTGGTTGGGCTCGAGGCTGACGACGTAATCGTATCCGGGGCCGCTCGGGGCGAGGTCGGGTCCGGTGCTGCGGAAGGCGACGCTGCGCCGCCAGGTGCGGCCGTCGAAGTCGTGCAGCACCGGGCCGCGCCAATAGCGTTCGGCCGCCGGCGGCGTCGCCCCCTGGAAACGCACGCGGAAGGCGATTTCGTCCGACAGGGCGAGATCGGTGATGTCGCCCGGGCTCATGGTATCGCCCAGGCCGGTCTCCGCGCCGCGCGCGCCCGAGGGTACGCGCCACAGCGGCCCGTCGAACCGCGGGAAGAACAACCAGAGGACCAGGGCGAGCGGCAGCGCGTGGGCGCCGATGCGGGCCGCATAGCGGGCGTTGCGCCGCCAGCCATTCGCTTGCGGGGAATGGGTCAGGCGGAGCAGCGTCGTGCTCGTGAGCCAGGAGACGGTGAGCAGGTAGGCGAGCAGCCAGAACGACTCGCTCGTCAGCAGCGCGGCGAGGCACAGGAAATAAACGATCAAGGCGACGACGTGCAGGTCGCGCCGCGACTCGGTCTCGAACAGCTTGAGTCCCGCGACGAGACTCAAGAGTGCGCTTCCCGCGGCGACCCCGTTGAAGGTGTGAAGTTGCAGGAACAGGATCGCGATGGCGGCCACCGCGACGCCGATCCGCAGCGCGCGCGAAGGCGCCGCGTAACCGCGGGCGCAGAGCGCCAGCCGGATGGCGATGGCGGCGGCGACCGTGGCGAGCAGCCAAACGGGAAGCGAGGTCGCATGCACGACGAGCGCGAGCACGAGGCAGGCGGACATCCAGCGCAGCTGCTCGTAGGTGACCCGCGTGGCGGTAGGCGCCGCGAGCTTCATGTCGGCGGCATCCCGTGGCAGGCCAGCGCACGCAGGCACCGCCAGCGGTGAGCGGGACCCCGGCCCGGCGGGATCTCGACTCCCGGGATCCTGATGCCGTAGGGCCGCTGATGGCCGGTCTCGCTTTCCGCGATCCAACGGGAGAGCTGCGACAACCGCGTCTCGGTGTCGAGCCCCTCGAGTGAGGTCCATTCGAGCCACTCCGGCCGGGCGCCGAGGTCGCTGTAGACCCGGACCGCCGCCTCGCCGCCGCGGGCGAGCGTCTTCCACGCCATGTGCTTGAGGGGAATGCCCGGCGTGTAGGAACGCAGTCCCGCAAAATCCTCCTCGCCCCGCGATTCGGAGCGCGCTGCTTGGCCGGATGCCGCGGTGACCGCCGGCAGCGGGCGGTTGCCGCCGGGAGCCGGCGCGACGAATGCCGTGAGCGGCGCCTGCACGTAGGTCCAGGCGCGGAACCAACCGAAGGGGTAAGTTGTCCGCAGCTCGAATTGATTCCAGCGGCTCACGCCGCGATGCGCGACCGGCACCGCCAGCATGACCTCTTCGTAGCAGCCGATCGCCACGCTTCGCGTCGCCACGACCGTGTCGAGACGCACCTCGACATCGCGGCGATCGACCGCGGATTCGTTGCGCAGCATGAAGAAGAACAGCGCATCCGCGCCAGCGAGGGCGTCGACCTCGAGCTTCGCATCCACCGTGAGGCCCAGAAGATTGCGATGACAGTGATGCATGGCGACCAGGACTGTGCTCGCCATGAAGAAGGCGAATGCGATCCCGAGGTTGCTGGAGTAATTGAGCCCGGCGACCAGCATCGCAATCAACAAGGCGGTCAGCATCAGGCCGAACCAGGTCGGGACGATGTAGATGCGCCGCCGTTCGATCTTGACCGGCAAATCATCGACGCCGTGGCGGCGGGCGGACCAGGCCCTGATTCGAGCGATGGCCGTGTCCCGGAATCGCGCCAACTCAGGTCTCGCTCAAGGGACCGGCACGGCCTCGAGCAGGCGGGTTGCGCTGGTAGGGCCGCTGTCGCGCTGCTCGAGACGGTGCTCCACGACTGCGCCGAAGACCGCCTGCACGTGCTCGGGGATCACGGCGCTGCGCCCGCAGATCAACGCCCAAGCGCGCGCCGCGCGCAACAGTCCGATCGCCGCCCGCGGCGACAGCCCGGCGTTGAGGCCCGCGGCGCTGCGCGTGTGCGCCACCAAGGCCTGTACGTAATCGAGCAGCGCCGGCGCGACATGCACGCCCAGAACGGCCTGCTGCAGCGCCTGCAGCGCGTCCACCCCCAACACGCCCTCGAGCGAATTGACCAATTCACGCCGATCCGTGCCGCTCAACAGCTCGCGTTCGGCGGCGGCGGCCGGATAGCCCAGATGTACTCGCATCAGGAAGCGGTCGAGCTGTGATTCCGGCAGCGGGAAGGTGCCGACCTGGTCCTGCGGATTTTGCGTGGCGATGACGAAGAACGGCTCGGGCAGGGGCATCGATTGCCCGTCGATGGTCACCTGACGCTCCTCCATGGCCTCGAGCAGCGCGCTTTGCGCCTTCGGCGATGCGCGATTGATCTCGTCGGCCAGCACCAGCTGCGCGAAGATCGGTCCGCGCTGAAAGCGGAACGTCCCGGTGTCGCGCTCGTAGATCGACACGCCGAGCACGTCGGCGGGCAACAGATCGCTGGTGAACTGGACCCGCTGGAAGGTCAGGCCCAGCGTCTTGGCGAGCGCGTGAGCGAGCGTGGTCTTGCCCACGCCGGGGATGTCCTCGATCAGGAGGTGCCCTTTTGCCAGGAGGCAGGCCAGGCAGAGGCGGATCTGCTCATCCTTGCCGAGAATGATGCGGTTGATCTGTGCGAGCACCCCGGCGATTGCCGGTCCGGGGGCACGGGATTCCGCCGCGTTTGGCGCCGGCGGAGTCATTGGTCCTGCAGCCTTTTGACCCGCGCGATTTGCCTGGCCAGCTGCTCGATCTCGGTACGCAGATCCGCGAGCCGCGCCTGATCCTTGGCGACCACGTCCGCCGGGGCGTTCCTCGCGAAATCCACGTTGGAGAGCTTGACGCTCAATTTCCCGAAATCGGCCTCGGCCCGTCCGAGGCGCTTCGCCAGGCGGTCGAGCTCCGCCTTCGGATCGATGAGACCCGCCATCGGCACCAATATCTCGAGCGTTCCCACCAGCGCCGCCGCCGAGATCGGGGCAGCCTCGGTTTCGCCGAGCACACGCGTTTCGCCGATGCCCGCAAGGCGCGCGAGGTAATGTCGATTGCGCTCCAGATACTCCCGATCCGTCGCGCCCGCGTTCTGCAGCAGCACATCCAGGCGCCGGCTCGGAGGGATGTCCATCTCGCCGCGAATCTGGCGCACCCCGAGGATGAAATTCATCACCCAGCGCATCTCGGGCTCCGCGGCCGTGTCGGCGCGCGATTCGCCGACCGTGGGAAATCGTGCCTGCATGATGGAATCGCCGCTCACGCCCGCGTCGATGCGCACGCGCTGCCAGATCTCCTCCGTGATGAACGGCGCGATGGGGTGCAGGGCGCGCAGCAGTGTTTCCAGCGTGCCGATCAGGGTCTTGCGGGTGGCGTACTTCTGAGATGCGGCGGCCGTGTCGGATTGCAGCACCGCTTTGGAGAGCTCGACATACCAATCGCAGAACTCATTCCAGGTGAATTCGTACAGTGCGTTGGCGACGATGTCGAGCCGGTAGCCGGCGAAACCGGCATCGACGCGCTCGATCATCGCGGCGAGCCGCGAGCGGATCCACCGGTCGGCCAGGCTCAGCGCGTTCTCGGCCGGCGGCGCGCCGTGCCCCGGCGGTGCATCGGCGAACCCGTCCTGCCCCTCGACGTTCATCAGCACATAGCGCGCTGCGTTCCAAAGCTTGTTGCAAAAATTCCGATTGCCCTCCACCTTGGCCATGTCGAACTTGAGATCGCGGCTCTGGGTCGCGAGCGCCGCGAACGTGAGGCGCAGCGCGTCGGTGCCGAACGCCGGAATGCCCTGGGGAAACTGCTTGCGGGTGGCCTTCTCGATCGCGGGCTTCATCTGCGGCTGCATCAGTCCGGTCGTGCGCTTGGCAAGCAGATCCTCGAGCGCGATGCCGTCGACGATGTCGAGCGGGTCGATCACGTTGCCTTTCGACTTCGACATCTTCTGGCCGTCGTGATCGCGGATCAGCCCGTGCACGTAGACCTCCCGAAACGGCACCTCGCCGGTGAACTTGAGGCCCATCATGATCATGCGCGCGACCCAGAAGAAAATGATGTCGAAGCCGGTGACCAGAACCGAGGTCGGGTAATAGGTTTCGAGCGCGCGGGTTTCGCGCGGCCACCCTTGGGTCGAGAACGGCCACAGGCCCGAAGAGAACCAGGTGTCGAGCACGTCCTCGTCCTGCCGAAGCGCCACCTCGGGTCCGAGGCCATGCTCGGCGCGGACCTCGGCCTCCGTGCGGGCGACGTACCATCGTCCGTCGCGGTCGTACCAGGCCGGGATGCGGTGACCCCACCAAAGCTGGCGGCTGATGCACCAGTCCTTGATGTGCCGCATCCACTCGAAGTACACGCCCGACCAGTTGTCCGGCACGAAACGGATGCTGCCGTCCTCGACGGCCTTTATCGCAGGCGCCGCGAGCGGCTTGATGTCGACGAACCACTGGTCGGTGAGGAGCGGCTCGAGCACGGCATGGGTGCGGTCCCCGCGCGGCACCATCAGCTTGTGCGGTTCGATCCGCTCTATCAGGCCGAGCGCGGCGAGGTCCGCCACGATGCGCTCGCGGGCCGCGGATGCGTTCGAGACCTCGATAAGGCGCGGGCACCTCGTCGTTGAGCGAGGCGTCGAGGTTCATCACGTTGATCATCGGAAGATGGTGGCGCTGCCCGATCTCGTAGTCGTTGAAATCGTGCGCCGGCGTGATCTTGACGCAGCCCGAGCCGAATGCCGGGTCCACGTACTCGTCCGCGATCACGGGAATGTTCCGATCGGCGAGCGGCAGACGCACCTCGAGGCCGATCAGGTGCCGGTAGCGCTCATCGTCGGGATGCACGGCGACCGCGGTGTCGCCGAGCATGGTTTCCGGCCGGGTCGTCGCCACGACCAGGTGCCCGCTGCCGTCGCACAGCGGGTACTTGAGATGCCAGAGATGGCCCGATTCCTCCTCGGACACGACTTCCAGATCCGAGAGCGCCGTCTTCAGCACCGGATCCCAGTTGACCAGCCGCTTGCCCCGGTAGATCGACCCGTCCCGATACAGGCGCACGAAGGCCTCGGTGACCGCCTCGGACAGATCGGGATCCATGGTGAATTTGTCGCGCTTCCAATCCACCGATGCGCCCAATCGGCGCATCTGTCGGGCGATCGAGCCGCCCGAGGTGCTCTTCCACTCCCATACCTTCTCGACGAAGGCTTCGCGCCCGAAATCGAGCCGGCTCATTGCCCGCCGCGTTCAGCTGACGCTCCACCACCATCTGGGTGGCGATTCCGGCGTGATCGGTGCCGGGCTGCCAAAGGGTGTCGAAACCGAGCATGCGCCGATGGCGAATGAGGGCGTCCATGATGGTGTCCTGGAACGCGTGCCCCATGTGCAGCGTTCCGGTGACATTGGGCGGCGGAATGACGATCGAATAGGGCGGCCCATGGCCGCTCGGCTGGAAATATCCGCTGGTTTCCCAGCGCTCGTAGATGCGCTGCTCGATGTCGGCGGGGGAGAAGGCTTTGTCCATGGCCGCTCGATTATAGCGGCCGGTCGGGCTAGATGTCCGGGGCGTCGCTCAGTTGGTGCGTCTCGAGCGCGAGCTTCTGATCCCGGTACGCCTTGAAGCGCTCGCGCCCGAGCCGGCGGCATTCCGGGTCGGCGTCGACGATTTCCGCAATTCGCGCGAAGCGCCCGAGCCCGGGGGGAAACCGATTCGTGAGGTTGATCAACAGGTCGGCGCGCTCGACCGACTCGAGCTCGAGCATGAGATGCACGGGCGTGCCCGCATCGAGCGGCTCGCCGTCGCGAGCCATCCGGTGCGGCACGAAGGACCGATCGTCGAAGGTCCACAGAAGGTCGTCGCAGAGCCTCGCATCTTCCACGTTTGCGCTCCAGATGACGATGGCCAGATCCTGCAGGTACGCTTTCGCGGTCAACCGGCAGGCGACATTCCAGCGCCGCGGGGGCGCCTGGCTCTGCAGCACGTAAAAATCGACTCTGTCGGTCACTTGCGGCGCGCGCGGTGTACCAGGAACTCCACCAGCAGTGGAACCGGGCGACCGGTGCTGCCTTTCGCCGAGCCGCTGAGCCACGCGGTGCCGGCCACGTCCAGATGCGCCCACTTCAGATCGGTTGCGAATTTCGAGAGGAAGGTCGCCGCCGTGCTGGCGCCGCCCTCGCGTCCGCCGACGTTGGCGAAGTCCGCGAAGTTGCTCTTCAAGGCATCCGCATAGTCGTCACCGACCGGAAGCCGCCAGACTCTGTCGTCGGCACGGGTGCCGGCGGAGGCGATCTCCCCGGCCAGCGCATCGTCGGTGCTCATCATGCCGCTCAACTGATTGCCGAGCGCGATGATGCAGGCGCCCGTCAACGTGGCCACATCGATGACCGCGGCAGGCTTGAAGCGCCGGCTGTAGGTGATGGCGTCGCACAGAATGAGCCTGCCTTCCGCGTCGGTGTTGAGGATTTCCACCGTCTGGCCGGACATCGACGTGACGATGTCCGCGGGCTTCACGGCCTTGCCGTCCGGCATGTTTTCGCAGGTGGGCACGATGGCGGTCACGTTGATGGGAAGCGCGAGCTCGGCCACGGCGCGGATCGTCCCGAGCACGGCCGCGGCGCCCCCCATGTCGAATTTCATCTCGTCCATCGCAGGCGGATCCTTGAGCGAGATCCCGCCGGAATCGAACGTGATGCCCTTGCCGATCAGGCATATCGGGGCGTCGCCCTTCTTGCCGCCCCGATACTCGGACACGATGAATCGCGGCGGCTGCGCGGACCCTTGCGTGACCGCGAGGAACGAGCCCATCTTGAGCGCCTTGATCGCGTCCAAGTCCAGAACCTTGGTCTTGATGCGCGACCAGTCCTTGTCCAATCCCTGCGCACGCTGGCCGAGATAGGTGGGCGTGCAGATGTTCGGCGGCAGGTTGCCGAGGTCCCGCGCGAAGGCGGATCCGGCGCCGATGGCCGCGCCGATCTCCAGGCCCGAGCCGATCGACTTGAGAGAGCGCGCGTTTTCGGCGGCCACGTTCACCGCGGCAAGCTTGCCCGGCTTCGGCTTGGCGCCGCTCTTCAGGTCGGGAACCCGATACAGGGCGGCGCTGAAAATCTCCGCGACTGCGCGCGCTCGGAAGTGGCCATCCATGCCCGGCACGTCGTGCAGGGCGAGATACAGCGTCGCATCGCTTGCGCCGGTCTTCAATACCGCCTGTGCGCCCGATTGCACGGCCTTTCGATACTGCTTGCGGCCGAAGCTTGCCTGCGGCCCGAGGCCGATCAGGAGCACCCGCTCGGCGGCCGCGCCCGCGGGGTGCGGCAAAAGCAGGGTGTCGCCCAATTTGCCGGCAAAATCACCGTTCGCGATCAGGCGGCCGATGATCCCGCCGATTTGCGCATCGATGAGGCGGGCGGCCGCGCCCAGACCGCCGTTTTCGTGCACGCCGACCAGCGCGCAGCCGCACACGTGCCGCGCTTTGGCATCGACGATTGCCTTAAATTCCATATCCCCACTCCGTTGTTGGATAAAAGTCTCAGGTCCTCGAAATCGGTAATTAGTTTACTAGATTCACGCGAAGGCTCTAAGCTCAATGGGATGAAGTGGACCGTCCAACGCTATGTCCTACGCGAGGTGATGCAGACCTGGCTCGCCGTAACCGGCATTCTGGTGGCGATTCTGGTGTCCAATCAGCTCTCGAGGGTGCTCGGCCGCGCGGCGACCGACAACTACGGCCGCCACGTGGTGTTCGATTTGATCGCGCTGGGGGCGATCATGAACCTCTCGGTCATCGTGCCGGCAGGGCTGCTGCTCGCGATCGTGCTGGCGCTGGGCCGGCTCTACCACGACAGCGAGATGACCGCGCTGCAGGGCTGCGGATTCGCGCCCATGCGCATGCTGCTGCCGCTGTCGTGCTTCGCCGTGGTGATCGCCGTGGGGCTCGCCTGGCTGTCCTTCGTGCAGGTGCCGCGCGCCGATCAACAGGCCCAGCTGTTGCGCCAATCGGCGGTCAAGGAGGCGCAGTTCGGCCAATTGGATGCCGGGCGCTTCCGCTCCTTCCTGAGCGGCGGGGGCGATGCGGTGTTCTATGCCGAGCGGGTCGACGCCGAGGGCGTGCTGCACAACGTGTTCGTGCGCCGCGAGACCGCCGGCCGCGTCGAGGTGGCGCTCGCCGACACGGCGACCTATTCGAAGGCCGCCTCCAACGGCATGCATTTCGTGACACTGTTCAACGGCCGACGCTACGAAGGCGTCCCGGGCAAGAGCGATTTTCGCGTCATCGAGTTTCGCGAGCACGGGATCCCCATCGCCACGCCCGAGGACAAGGTGGGGACCGATCAGGATCCCGACACGCGCCCCACTGCGGAGCTCTGGGGATCGAGCGCGCCGGAGGACATCGCGCAGCTGCAATTTCGCGCCTCGAGCCCCATCATGGCCTTGATCCTGACGCTGCTCGCGGTGCCGATGAGCCGTCTCAGGCCGCGCCAGGGCCGCTATGCCCGGGTCGGGTTCGCCATCGTGGTGTACGTGGTGTACGCGAACCTGGTGGCCGCCTCCAAGGTCTGGGTCGAAAAGGGCCAGCTGCCGCCGGCGATCGGCGTGTGGTGGGTGCACCTATTGCTGTTGGGATTCGGCCTGTACTTGATTTACCGCGAGGGGCGCGGGACGTGAACACGATCGATCGTTACCTGTACCGGACCGTGCTCATCTACACGCTGATGGCGATGGGCGTGCTGCTGACCCTCGGGGCGCTGTTCGTGTTCATCAGCCAGCAGGGCGACATCGGCACCGGCGAGTACACGACGGCCGATGCGTTTCTGTACACGTTTCTCAACCTGCCCGAACAGATATTCGAGCTCCTGCCGATCGGCGCGATGATCGGCGCCCTGATGGGGCTCGGCAATCTCGCCGCGGGAAGCGAGCTCGTGGTGACCCGCGCGTCGGGCGTCTCGGTGTGGCGGATCGCGTGGCCGGTGGGCCTCGCGGGCCTCACGCTGTCGTTGACCATGTACGCGGTCGGCGAATACGTTGCGCCGCCGCTCGCGCAGCTCGCCAAGCGCGAGAAAACCACGGCCAAGCTGGCCGATGTCAGCTTCGCCGGCTCGAGCAGCGCCTGGGTGAAGGACGGCAACCTCATCCTCCGGGTTCAGACCGGTGAAGTCGACCAATCCTTCGGGGGTGTTTCGCTGTTCGAGCTGGACGGCTCGACGCGATTGCGCTCGATCCAGCGGGCGGACCGCATTTCCGTGGCGGACCCGCAGCACTGGCGCATGCACAACGTCGCCACGACGCGTTTCGGCGACGATCGCATCGCCAGCACCGTGGAAGACGAGGTCACGATCCGATCGACGGTCAATCCCGACTTCCTTGGGCTCGCGGCGACCGATCCGGACCTCCTGACGCTGCGCGGCCTCGCTTCGTACATCGAGCATCTGCGGCGCAACAGCCTGGATACCTCGTTTTACGAGATCGGCTACTGGTCGCGCATCGCGCGGATGTTCGCGGTCATCATCGTGACGCTGCTGGCGCTGCCGTTCGTATTCGGACCGCTGCGCACCACCGGCGCCGGCACCCGGACCGTGATCGGCGTGATGCTCGGGGTGATCTTCTTTCTGGTGAGCCGGACGATCGAGAACGGTGGACAGCTGTTCGGCATGAATCCCGTGCTGGTGGCGTGGCTGCCGACCACGACGATCGGTGTGCTCACGCTCGCTGCGATCGCGAGAACCCGCTAGGGGAGGCCCGTCAGGGGGCGGCGAGATGGACGACGCGGGTCCGCGACAGGCGGTCATGCAGCGCGAGGTGCTCGGGATCGGCATACAGCCAGAGCACGCCGAGCGCGGCCGGCGACCACGCGAAAAAGCCGCACACGCATCGCCACAGGGCCGGTAGAAGTTTCAGCCGCTTGCCGGTCTGGCTGACCACGCGCAAGCGCCATGCGCGCATGCCCAGCGTCGCACCGCTGATCAGCCAGTTGACCACGTAGTAAGCGGCGACGATCGCGACTTCGCCGCCGCGGTATAGGAACCACCACGGGCCGCCGCCGGCTGCGGTGATCGCGCCGCCTCGGATCGCAACCATGATGCCGGTGTAGACGAGAAGCAGCGCGGCGAGCAGCAGCGAGTCGTAGATCAGGGCGGCGAAGCGCCGCCCGAAGCCGGCGCTCGAGCCTGAGATCACGGCGCCGTGGGCAGTGGGGCCGATTTCACCCGCGGCGCGGCGCCGCTCTTGGATGCGCCGTCCTGCGCGCGAGGTTTGACCTCTTTCGGTACGAGCAGCTGATCCAGCGGCCGGAAAATGGCGTCGTACCGGTAGCTTGCGATCTCAAAGGCGCGATCCTTGGCTTTCTGAGCGAGTGCCGCATCCTTGGAGGATTGCACCTCGATCCAGCGCTTGTCGCCGGCCGCAATGCCCGTCAGGGTCACGACGGCGCCGTCCTCCAGCGTGAAGATCGCCTGCGAGGCCTGGCTGAAGTCCAGGTCCTTGGCCGCGCCGACATCCTCGATCGTGAGCCCGCTCAGCGTGCTGGCCGAGGGCGCCAACGCTTTGGCGTCCAGCGTCGAGCGGCCCGCAGGCGCCTTGTCCAATGCGAAGCCGTCCTCCTTGGGCTTGATCCGGTGCAGCGTATATCCGGCGCCGGTGCGCGGTTTGAACTCGACGCCCTGGATCGACGACGAAGCGATATCGAGCAGCTGGGTGTCGATCCAGGCGCGGGGTTCGGGTTCCACCGAGATCGCCGGCTCCACCGTATAGCTTTTGTTCTCCCCGACGCGTCGCGCAAACGTGCCCTCGCCGATCGGCTTGCCGACGATGAGTGAATGCTTGCCGTCCTGCGCGAGCACGTCGACTTCGACGCCGGAAGCACCCGCCTTGGTCGGGTCTTCGACGCCGATGACCGGGTAGTTCGCCGTAACGGAGGTTTTCTCCTCGACGATCTTGGCGTCTGCGATGGCCCGCAGGAGTCTGCGGAGTTTCGCGACATCCGCCGGATAGTCCGCGCGCTGCGCGACCGACCACCGCTCGCCGGTCTTGTGGAGCGTGACCACCGGCGTCGCACCGCCCTTGAGTATGCCGACCTCGGTGACGGTATTGAGCTCGGGGGCGAGCGTCGGGAAGAGGGCGGCGCCGCGGGTGTCGCTCTGCAGGTTGCGCTGCGAGCTCAGATAAAACGCGCCGCAGATGGCCGCGAGCGCCGCGACCAGGAGCAGCGTGAAGCGCGCTCGGCTCATACGGGGCTGCCTCCCCGGCTCTTGCGCTTGCGCCGGAACGAAAGGATGAGAGCTCCCGCGATGGCGACCAGCAGCGGCGCGACGGCGATGTTGATCACCTTCAACCAGTCGTCGAGGCGATTGATGTCGACATCCAGTCCGCGTTGCGTCTCGCGCAGCTCCTTGCGGACACGGGCCTTCTCAGCGGTGAAGCGCTTGAGCTCTTGATCCTGCTCGGGCGTCATCATGAGCGAGCTCTGATCATTCCTCTTGCTCTGCAGCTCGGTGAGCTTGGTCTCGGTTTGCTGCAGCTCCGATTGCAGCTCGAGTACCTTGCTGCGCAGCCTGTCGTCGGCCTGGCGCTTGAGCGCTTCGACCCGCTCAAACGGACGCGAGAACGTGGCGCGGCCGCGGATGCTGATCAGGGCGCCGCTGCCGGTCAGGTTGTCGATGGCATTGGCGACCAGGTCGCCGTTGTTGGCGAAGGCCTGGGCGATGCGCTGGCCGAGAAGTTCGCGGGTCTGCACCCACAGGTAGTCCATCAACAGATCGGTGTCGGCGACGATGACGATATTTGCCGGCACCGTGGATTTGGCCATATGCGCGATCGGCGGCCCCGCAGCCGGCTTCGGGTCGGGTGGCGCGCCCTGCGGATAGGCTGAGGTCACGGGGCCGGTGATGCGTGCCGCCAGGGCGTAGCGGGTGCCGGTGGGCTTGAACCCGTCGCGCAGACTCGCCGGATCGGTCAGGGCATTGAAGCGCGACGCCGGAATCGGCGCGGCGTTGGTTGAGCTCATGAGCAGCGGCTCGAATTTGGTGCTCGCGCCGGGGCGGGGGGCGAGAAACCCGGCGGTGGCGACGTTGATCGTGTCGAGCGCGGCCGTGTCCACGTCCTTGCGGTCCATGTCATCGCGCCGCAATCCCAGGATGGCGATGTGCCGGGTCGGCGGTCCCTGCATGGAGGCGCGAACCTCGAGGCCGAGATCCAGATCGCCTACCACCTGGGTTGGATCGTAGGCGACGCCCCACGCGGTGAGCAGCGGCTCCAGATCGGAGGAGTGGTTCGCCGTCGCGCCCGCGAAGGGATTTTGCGGATCCTGGCCGCTCGTGTCGGCGCCGCTGTTCGGATCGACGAATAGCAGCACCCTGCCGCCGCGCATCACGAATTGGTCGATGGCATACAGCGCCTTGGGAGCGAGATTCTTCGGATGCACGATCATCAGAACGTCGACATCCTTGTCGATGTGATCGAGGTCCGGGGTGAGCGAGCGCACCGTGAAAAGCTGTTCGATCTGGGACAGCACCGGCCAGGTGTCGCCCATCTGGCCGGTCATGGGGTTGAACTGGCCCTGCAGCGGGAGCGAGCTCAACAGGCCCACGACGGGCTTCTTCGGATTGGCCAATTCCTGGACGAGCTTGGCCACGTCGTATTCCAGAAATTCCTCGCGGTCGGGCTGGAAGTTCGGGATCACCGATCGGCCGTCGGTGGAATTGGTCCCTGCCAATCCGAAGTACAGCGAATCGCCGCCCGTGTCATTGCCGGGGAGCGCCTGCAGACCCGCTTCGGCGGCGTGGTCCTCATCGTCCGAGAAGGGTTGGGGGTCGATCACGTGGAGCCGGATCTTGCCTGCGGATCGCGCCGTGATTTCCTCCAGGAATTCGCGCACGCGGTTCGCGTAAGGCATGATCAGGGGCGACTGCTTCTCGGCCGCATCGCGCGAGAAATAAAAATACAGATCGACCGGCTCCTTGAGCTCGGCCAGCACCTCCCGGGTCCCGCCGCTCAAGGTGTAGAGATGATTCTGGGTGAGATCGAGACGCATGCCCCGCAGGCCGAGGTTCGACAGCATCACCACGCCCAGGAAAAGCACCGCGAGGGCCGCGAGGCCGCCCACGCCGTAGCCCGTTCTCCTCCAGCCCATTCTTCGGTTCGGCGCGTCCACTTATTCCGCCTTCTTCATGTCGAGCACCAGCGCGGTCGCCGTCAGCCAGAAGCCGATCAGCGCCGCAAAATACACCAGATCCCGCACGTCGATCACTCCCTTGGAGATCGCCTCGAAATGCGTGAAGAAGCTCAAGGAGGCGATGGCATCGACGATCGCCTGCGGGAACACGCCACGGACGAAGTCGAGCACCAAGGGGAAGCCCGCGAGCAGAAATACGAAACCGACCAGGGCCGCCGTGATGAACGCGACCACCTGGTTGCGCGTGGCTGCCGACAGGCACATGCCGATTGCCAGGAATCCGCCGGCCATCAGAAAGCTTCCGATATAAGCGGCCACGATGGCGCCGTTGTCGGGGCTTCCGAGGTAGTTCACCGTGAGCCAGACCGGAAAGGTGAGGGCCAGAGCGACGCCTGCGAAGCACCACGCGGCCAGAAATTTACCCGCCACGGCCTGCGTCAAGGTGATCGGCAGGGTCATCAGGAGCTCGATGCTGCCGCTGTTGCGCTCCTCGGCCCACAGGCGCATCGAGATCGCGGGGATGAGCACGAGGTAGAGCCAGGGATGCCAGCGGAAGAATGGCTGCAGGTCGGCCTGTCCGCGTTCGAACAACCCGCCCACCTGGAAGGTGAACACGGCCGCGAGCACGAGGAAAATCACGATGAACACGTAGGCGAGCGGGGTCGCGAAATAGCTTCGGAGCTCGCGCCGGAAAATCACCAGGGTCTGCTTCACGGCCGCGCTCCCTCCCCACCGAGGGGGCTGTCCGGCGCGGGCGTCATCGCCCGGCGCGGGCCGGCCCCGGTCAACGTTCGAAACACCTCATCCAGTCGTCCCGACTCGAGGTGAAGCTCGGGCACGTCCCAGTCGTACCGGGTGATCAGCGCGCTCACCGCCGGCAGCGCGTTCTTGCCGGGACGCGGCACCGCGGTGAGCTTGAGCTCGCGCTCATCCGCCTCCACCTCGCTCACCTCGGCAAGGGCGGCGATCTCGCGACGCGCGGCGGCGAGGTCTTCCAGTTTGTCGAAGCGCAAGCTCACCGCGTGGTGATAGCGGGAGCGGGCCTCGAGAGCGCTCGGCGTCTCGTCCGCGACGATGCGTCCGGCGGCGATGATGATGGCGCGGGTGCACACCTCATGGACTTCTTCGAGGATGTGCGTCGAGACGATGACCAGCTTGTCCTTGCTGAGCTCGTTGATCAACCGGCGCACCTCGTGCTTCTGATTGGGGTCGAGGCCATCGGTGGGCTCGTCGAGTATCAGCACCTTCGGATCGTGAATCAGTGCCTGTGCCAGGCCCACCCGCCTGCGAAACCCTTTGGAGAGCGTCTCGACCACCTGGTCGATGACCGGCGCGAGGGCGAGCCGCTCGACCACGATGGCGCGGCGTTCGCGGCGTCGGGCGCCGTCCAAGCCGCGGATGTCCGCCACGAAGTCGAGGAACTCCCCGACCGTCATCTCGCCGTAGCTCGGGGCGCCTTCGGGCAGATATCCCATGCACGCCTTGGCCTCCACGGGCGAGCGGTCGATGTCGTGGCCGCATACGCTGACGGAGCCCGCGGACGGCGCGATGAAGCCCGCGATCATGCGCATCGTGGTGGATTTGCCGGCGCCGTTGGCGCCCAGAAACCCGAGTACTTCCCCGGGGTTCACCGAGAACGAAACGTCGTCCACGGCAAGGATCTCACCATAGCGCTTGGATAGGTTTTTCGTCGTGATCATGGCCGCCTTTGAGCGCGTAAATCGAAGCAGGTTCCCCAAAATTTTTCGTGAATCGCGGGCGGGCGAATAATTACCGGCCGCCGCCGGCCTTCTTTTCGATGGCCGTCTTGTTTTCCTTCAATATCCTTCTGACCTCGGGAAGCGCTGGCCGGTCGGCCATGCGTGCGATGAGCTCCGCCAGCTCGTACCACTTGCGGCCCCATTGAACCAGGCGAGCCGCGTCCGAGATCACCTGCTCGCGCGCCACATCTTCCGAACCCCCAAGTTTAGCAGGTTGTTTGGCCGAGGGCCGAGGGGCGGTCTTCGCGTGCGCCGATCGGCGCTCCGTGCGCGCAACCTGCTGAGTGCCTACCGGCGCCGAACGGCGTTTGGGCGCTAAGAACTCCGGCATTTCCCGCGTAGCGCTCGCACCCGCATCGGATGGCGGCGCAGCCTCGCGAGCCGCCGTGCGCGGCGGTGCCGCGGTCCTGGGCTCGGCGCGGGCGACCCGTGATGCCTCGGCGGGCGCCGCAACCGCGGCCGGCGCCGGTGCGGCAGCCCGGGGCGTTTCCGAGGCCTGCACCCGTCGCGGCGTCGCGGCCGGCGCGGCCGAGGGGGCCGCGGCGGAGGGGGGCACGTACGGCGCCGGATCCGGTTGCGCCTCGGGCGGGCGCGCCTTGAGATCGACCTCGTTCTCGGGATCCGCCAACGGGATGAAGCGCTCGATGTGCTCCGAGCCGATCAGGTTGGCGAGAAAGGTCATGAGCTCGAGCGAATCGGAGAACTTGGTGTCGCCCTGTTTTATCCGCTCGTGCACCTGGGAACGAAGCGCAACCGCCTTCTGGACCGCCAGATCGATGATCCATCGACTCGGACGCTGATGCTCCGGCCAGGGTTGAACCTTCCAGTAGCTGTCGGTATCGAGACTCGAATACCGAATGTGCAACTCCAGGCTCTTGAGCCACTTGTCGCACAGTTCCAGCAGGCGTTGATCGGCGGGTGTTGCCATGGGTCCGAAGCTCCGCGTGTACCCTAAACGAACCGTCGACCGATGGCCAGGGTCTTAAGTTACGAATTCCGCGCTAGACTTCCCGCATGTGTGGGATCGCAGGAATTATCGGCTCGAGCGCGAACATCGACACGGTCACGGCCATGACCGACCGTCTGCGCCATCGGGGGCCGGACGGTGCCGGTATCTGGAGCGCCCCGGGCGTCGTCCTCGGCCATCGTCGTCTGTCCATCCTGGACTTGTCGCATGCGGCCGACGAGCCGATGGTGTTCGGCGAGCACGTGCTCACCTACAACGGGGAGATCTACAACCACCAGGCGCTGCGCGCCGAGTTGCCCGGCCCTTGGCGCTCGACCGGCGACACCGAGGTGCTGTTGCACCTTCTGGCGCGGTACGGCAAATCCTGCCTCCCCAAGACGGTGGGGATGTTCGCCTTCGCGAGCTGGGACGCCGGTGCCCGGCGGCTGCTGCTGGCGCGTGACCGCCTCGGCATCAAGCCGCTGTACTACCAGCTCCTGCCCGACGGCATCGCGTTCGCCTCCGAGCTCAAGGCGCTGCTGGTGCTCGGCACGCCGCAGGTCGACGCGGGCGCGTTGCGGGACTATTTGTTTCACGGCTACGTCCCCGCGCCGAAGACGATTTTCCGCGGGATCTCCAAGCTCCCCGCCGGCCATACGCTGGTCTGGGAGAGCGGGCGCGTCTCGATCGAACGATACTGGGAGCCTTCGGCCGAGTTGGGCTCGAGGACGCCGGACGATACCGTCGAGCTGCTCGACGAGCTGCTGCGCACGGTCGTGCCGGCGCACATGCTGTCGGATGTTCCCGTGGGCGTTTTCCTGAGCGGCGGCATCGACTCCTCGCTCACCACCTACTATCTGGATCATCCGCGAACCTTCAGCCTGGGGTTCGACGCGCGCGACCGATCCGAACTCGAGGCGGCCCGCAGGGCCGCTGCGCATTTCCACACCGTGCACACCGATATGCTGGCGCCGGCGGCCGATTTCGAGCAGGCGCTCGAGACCATTCCGTCGATCTTCGATGAGCCCTTTGCGGACAGCGCCGCGTGGTCCAATTATCTGATTGCCGAGTTTGCCCGGCGCGAGGTGACGGTGGCCCTGAGCGGGGAGGGTGGGGATGAGGTGTTTTGCGGCTATCCGCGCTACTGGTCGCGAGTCGGCGCCCGATCGAATGTGCTCAATCGCGCGCTCGCCTGGGCGTTGCCCCCGCTCGGTCGACTGGCCACCTCCATGCAGCGTCAAGCGTACGTGGGCCTGCCCGCTTACGCCGCCGCGCTCGGCGGCATGACGGCGGCGCAGATCGAGGACCTCCTCGACCCGTCCTGGCGCGAAAGCGATTACGACTACCTGTGGTTTTACCGGCGGTTCTGGCGCGAGGATCTCGCGCCGTTGGCGCGGCTGCGCTGGCTCGATCTGCACACGGATCTGGCCGAAGGCCTGTTGACCAAAGTGGACCGGACCAGCATGGCCCATTCGTTGGAAGTGCGGCCTCCCCTGCTCGATCATCGGCTGGTCGAGTTCATGCTGAGCGTCGACCCCGCGTTGCTGGTCGACGAGCGCGGCCGCCGCGGCAAGCTCCTGGTGCGCCGCCTGATGCAGCCGAGATTGCCGCCGGGCCATCTGAGCCGGCCGAAGTCGGGATTCGGTTTGCCGGTGCATCGCTGGCTCACGCAGCATCCGCGCGTGCTTCACGAAGCGGTCGAGCGTTTGCGCGCGCGCGGTGTCCTGCGGCGCTCGGTGGGGCCGGAGTTCCGCCGCGCCTGGTCGCTGCTGGTGCTCGACCGGTGGTTCAGCGCCTTTGCGTGACCCGCATCCGCGCCTGTTGTTCGTGCCCGTGTCGGGCGCGTTCGGCATGGGGGAGTTCGCGCGTTCCTCGGCCATCGCGCGCGCCGTGCAGCTGCGCTGGCCGGCTGCCCAAGTGCAGTTCGTCCTGAGCCGCCAGGCGCCCTATGTGGCGTCCGCTCCCTTCCCGGCCACCTTGTTGCCCTCGTCCGCGACCTTTCACAGCGCGGCCGTCGTCGATCTGATCCGAAGCTGGCGCCCGCACGTGGTGGTCTTCGACAATGCAGGGCGCACCGCCCAGCTGCGGGCGGCGCATCGCTCCGGTGCGCGGGTCGTGTACATCAGCGCCCGCGCGCGCCAGCGCCGCAAGGCGTTCCGCTTCCGATGGATGCGCCTCATCGACGAGCACTGGATCGCGTATCCGGAATTCATCGCGGGCAGCCTCACGGCGATCGAGCGTCTGAAGCGCCGGCTGATGGGCCGGCCGACGGTGCGCTACCTCGATGTGATTTTCTCGCGCGCGCCGCTCGAGGCCGGCGATCGGGCGGCATCGCCGGAGCGTGGCGATTTCGTGCTGGTGGTGCCCGGCGGCGGCACGGGGCATCCGGGCGCCGAGGATGCGTCGGCGCAATTTCTCGCCGCCGCCAAGGCTCTGGCCGAATCCGGCATCGAAGTCCGATATGTCGGACCGGCCGGAGCGGTGGACGCAGGCGTGTCTGCGTTCTTCCGGCCGCTCGGCGCACTGGCCCAGACCGAGCTCGCGACCCTGATGCGCCATGCACGACTGATCGTGGTCAACGGGGGCTCGACGCTGCTGCAGGCGATTGCCTGCGGGGCCGCCTGCGTGGCTGTGCCGATCGCGGGCGATCAGCGGGAAAGAATTCGCCGCTGCGTGGCTGCGGGCGTGGCCGTGCAAGCTCCGCTGGCCGCGGCCGAGATCGCGGCGAGGGCGCAGGGCTTGTTGCAAGACGAATCTTCGCGGGCGGCGTTGGCCGAGCGCGCGCAGGGTCTCGGCCTTGCCGACGGCGTCGAAATTGCGTTGAGCGCGCTCGATCGCTACATCGAGTCCGCCTGAAGGAACCGCGCGTGCCGAACGTTTTGCTGCTGGGCTACGATCTCGAACAACCGTCTTTTCGCCACCGCATGCGAAGTCTGGTCGAGCCGCTCGAGGCCGCGGGATGGCAGGTGCGTCTCGAGCGCTTTCCGAGCGGGCGGTACGGGCTGCGGACCTGGGAGCGGCGCGGACTGTTGCGGTGGGCGCAGGTGGCCGTGCTTCACCAGATCAAATTGAGCGCGCTGGAGGCGCAGATTGTTCGCCGCGCTCACGCGGCGGAGCATTTTCGACGTCGACGATGCCATCTACGTGCGCAAGCCGCGCCGGCTCGGCGAACCGGTCGGCGATTCGAGATGGCGTCGCCGGAAATTCGCCGCCACCTGCCGCTCCGTGGACGTGGTCGCCGCCGGCAACGACGTGCTGGCCGCCATCGCACGGCCCGCCGCCCGCGCGCTCGAGATACTGCCGACGTCCATCGACGTCGCCCGCTATCGGCCGGCCGCTGCCGGCGGGGACGGGTCCCCGACCATCGTCTGGATCGGCAGCCCCGAAAACCTGATCTACCTGGAAATGATCCGTCCCGCGCTCGCCCGGCTGACGGCGAGGCATCCCGCGCTCAAAGTCAGGGTGATTTGCTCGAGGTTTCCGGCGTGGCCCGAGATCAACGTCGAAGGCGTCCCTTGGAGCGAAGCCACGGAGGCCGGCGCGCTCGCGGCGGCGCACATCGGCATCATGCCGCTGACCGACGATGAATGGTCGCGCGGCAAATGCGCGTTCAAATTGCTGCAGTACATGGCGGCGTCGCTCCCGTGCGTGGCGTCGCCGATCGGTGCGAACACCGAGGCGGTCATCGACGGAGTCAACGGCTTCCATGCCGCGACCCTGCAGGATTGGGAGAGCCGGCTGGAGATGCTGATCGTCTCGCCGGCGCTGCGGGCGCGCTTCGGCGCCGCGGGCCTCGAGCATGTGGAGCGGCGCTACTCGATGCGTGCCTACCGCGCCCAGTATGTCCCGCTGCTCGCGAGCCTCGCTGGCCCCTGAGGAAGCCGGTATCCTTGCGCGCATGTCTGCCGTTCACATCTACCAAATCTTGAACCATTACACGCGGCGGGAGGATCTCGACCCGGGATTCGGCGTCCTGGACAACTCCTCCAACGAGCGTCCGGACTGGTTCGAGTACTGGCCGATGCGAAAATTTCTGCTCAGCGAAGCGCTGAACGAGGATGCCTACTATGGCTTCCTGTCCCCGAAGTTCCTGCACAAGACCAATCTGACCGCGGCGGCGGTCGCAGGGATCATCGACCGCGCCGGGCACGGTCCCGACGTGTTCTTGTTCAGCCCGAGCATCCAAAACAGCGCGTATTTTCTGAACGTGTTCGAGCACGGCGAGTCGGAGCATCCGGGTCTCGCCGCGGTCGCCTCGCGCCTCGTCGCGCGCATCGATGCGACCGCAACGATCGACGGGCTGGTATCCGATTCGCGCAACACCGTCCATTCGAACTACTTCGTCGCAAAGCCCCGCTTCTGGCGCGCCTGGCTCGCCGTCAACGAGCGCTTGTTCGAGATCGCCGAATCGGCGGACGATCCGCTGGGCGCCGAGCTGCGCGCCGCCACCTCGTACCGGGGCCGGGACAACGTCCAGATGAAGATCTTCGTCATGGAGCGCATGGCCACCTGGATTCTGACGCGCGACGACACCTTCACAGCCCATGCGCGGGATCCTTTCGCCGCCCGGTCGCGCATCTATAAGCTGCCGCTCGCGGTCATCTGCGATGCGCTCAAGATCGCCTATGCCACGCAGGGACGCCGTCAATATCGGGACGTTTTCCTGCTGGTGAGCGGAGCGCGCCGGTTCCTGAACCTGCAGATCCGGCTTGGCGATGCTCTCGGCATCGGATCGGTGCGTCCAACCCTGCGCGCGCTCAAGTCGTACTGGCAGTCCGGTCCGAAGGGGGGATGATCCGATGCCGGCGTCGCGCGAATTCTGGCAGGGCCGGCGGGTCCTGCTCACCGGGCACACCGGGTTCAAGGGAGGATGGCTCTGGCTGTGGCTGCGACAGATGGGGGCGCATGTCACCGGCTATGCGCTCGCGCCGCCGAGCGCGCCGAACCTGTGGGAGATCGTGGGCGACGGCGCGGCGTCGATCCTCGGCGACCTGCGTGATGCCGATCGAGTGCGCGACGCGGTGCGCCGCACCGACCCGCAGGTGGTTTTTCATCTCGCGGCCCAAGCCCTGGTGCGCGAGTCGTACCGCGATCCGCTCGGCACTTTCGCGACCAACGTGCTCGGCACGGGCTCCGTGCTCCAGGCCTGCCGCGAGCTACGCGCGCTCGAGTGCATCGTGGTGGTGACCAGCGACAAGGTCTACGAGAACGACGGCGCCGGCCGGCCGTTCCGCGAAGACGACCGGCTCGGCGGTCACGACCCCTACAGCAACAGCAAGGCGTGCGCGGAATTGCTCACCGGCAGCTTCAGGGACAGCTTTTTCCACGATGGGCCGCCGCTCGCGACGGCGCGCGCCGGCAACGTCATCGGGGGAGGCGATTGGTCCGCCGAGCGGCTGATTCCCGATTGCGTTCGAGCCCTGGCGTCGGGCACCCCGGTCACTCTGCGTTATCCCGCGGCGGTACGCCCGTGGCAGCACGTGCTCGAGCCGTTGGACGGGTATCTCGCGCTGGCGGAGGCGCTGGTGCGTGCCCCGGCCACCACCCCTCGCGCTGTCAATTTCGGACCGGATGCGGCATCCTTTTGCGAGGTGCGGGAGGTCGTGGATGGATTCAGTGCCCGCTTCGGCGGAAAGCCGGGCTGGAAGCTCGATGCCTCCGACCACCCGCCCGAAGCCCGCGCGCTCACCCTGTCCTCCGCACTGGCCGAGCGCGCGCTCGGTTGGCGCCCGCGCCTCGACATCGGCGAAGCGCTGGCGTGGACCGCGGACTGGTATCGGGCATACGCAGCGGGGGAGAACATGGTGAGCTTGTCGCAGATGCAGATCGCGCGCTACGGGTCCTTGCGAGGCGCCTCATGAAGTGCGTCATCCTCGCCGGCGGCAAGGGCACGCGCATCGCGGAAGAATCGAGCGTCCGGCCCAAACCCATGCTCGAGATCGGCGGCCGGCCGATCCTCTGGCACATCATGAAGCTGTACGCGGCGTTCGGTGTGAACGAGTTCGTCGTCTGCCTGGGATACAAGGGCTACGTGATCAAGGAATACTTCGCGAATTACTTCCTCCATCAGGCCGATGTGACCTTCGACATGGCGGGCAATCGGGTCGAGTACCACGATTGCCGCAGCGAGCCGTGGAAAGTCACCCTGGTCGATACCGGCGAGGAGAGCATGACCGGCGGCCGGCTGCTGCAGGTCGGCAAATATCTCGGGGACCGCGAGCCCTTCTGCATGACCTACGGCGACGGCCTGGCGAACATCGACATCGCCGCCGAGATCGCCTTCCACAAGGAGCGCGGCCTGAAGGCCACGGTGGCGTGCGTGCGCCCCCCCGCGCGTTTCGGCCGGGTCGTGATCGAAGGCACGCAGGCCAAGTCCTTCGAGGAGAAGCCGCAGGCGGAAGGCGGCCTGATCAACGGCGGTTTCTTCGTGCTGGAGCCGAGCGTGCTGGAGCTGATCGATGGAGGACAGACCGTGTGGGAGAAGGAGCCGATGGAGTCGCTGGCGGCCGACGGCCAGCTCGCCGCCTGGGTGCATCGGGGCTTCTGGCAGCCGATGGACACCTTGCGCGACAAACAACATCTGAACGCCTTGTGGGACTCGGACGCCGCACCATGGAAGCTTTGGAAGGGCTAGCACCGATGTCGATCAGATGGCCGGCCTGGTAACCGCCTGCCGCGCATGCGGCGGCCGGTTGTCCGTGACCATGGCGGATCTCGGCTTGCAGCCGCCGTCCAATGCGTTTCTCGCCTCGATGGCGGATGCCCGCCACGAGAAGCGATACCCGCTTCGCGCCAAGGTGTGCGAAGCGTGCAAATTGGTGCAGGTCGACTACGACGTGGCGCCGGAGGAGTTGTTCGGCAACTACGTCTATTTCTCGTCCTACTCCGACGAGTGGCTGGCGCACGCGAGGCGCTACGCCGACATGGCGGTCGGCGCGGTTCGGGCTCGGCGCGGACAGTCTCGTGGTGGAACTCGCCAGCAACGACGGCTACCTGCTGAAGAACTTCGTCGACAGGGGCATACCCGTGCTCGGCATCGATCCCTCGGATACGGTGGCCCGAGCGGCCGAGAAGATCGGCGTGCCGACACTGGTCGAGTTCTTCGGGGAGACCGTGGCCGGGAAGCTGGCCTCGGAGGGTCGACGCGCGGACCTGATCATCGGCAACAACGTTCTCGCGCACGTCCCGCGGCTCAACGACTTCGTCGCCGGCATCGCGACGCTGGTGAAGCCGACGGGTGCGGTCACCATCGAGTTCCCGCATCTGCTCAAGTTGATCGAGCACGTCGAATTCGACACGATCTACCATGAGCACTTCTCGTATCTGTCGCTGTTTGCCATCGAGCAGGTATTCGCCCGGCACGGCTTGCGAATCCACGAGGCCGAGGAGCTGCCGACCCACGGCGGCTCGCTGCGCATCTTCGCGGCGCCGGACTCGCGCCGGGGTCTCGAGGACGGCGCCCGGCTGAAGGGCCTGCGGGCGCGCGAGGCGGCGGCGGGGCTCGCGGATCTCGCCACCTACGAGCGCTTCGCCGGGCGCGTCGAGCTGTGCCGCGAATCGCTGCTGCGATTCCTCGCGGCCGCCAAGCGCGAGGGCCGGAGGGTCGCCGCCTACGGCGCGGCGGCCAAGGGGAACACGCTCCTCAACTTCTGCAACGTGACCACCGACGACATTTCGATGGTCGCGGATCGAAATCCGCACAAGCAATCGAAATTCCTGCCCGGCACCCACATCCCGGTGGTCACCCCGGAGGACTTGATGCGCGCGCGGCCGGACTACGTGTTGATTCTGCCCTGGAATCTGCAGGGCGAAATCCGGCGGCAGCTGAAGGGCATCGCCGAGTGGGGTGGCCGCTTCGTCATTCCGGTCCCGACCGCGACGATCGATCCATGATTTTCACGGAAGCGGCGCTTGCGGGCGCCTTCCTCATCGACATGGAGCGCATCGAGGACGATCGGGGCTTCTTCGCGCGCAGCTTCTGCGCCGAGGAATTTGCCGGGCACGGATTGGCGGCGAACATGCCCCAATGCAGCGTGTCGTTCAACGCGTGCCGGGCGACGCTCAGGGGCCTGCATTATCAATCCGATCCCCACGCCGAGGAGAAGCTCGTCCGCTGCACGGCGGGCGCGGTGTTCGACGTGATCGTCGATTTGCGTGCGGGCTCCCGCACCCGGGGTCGATGGCTCGGAGTCGAGCTCACGGCCGACAATCGGCGCGCGCTGTGGGTGCCGAAGGGTTTCGCCCACGGGTTCATCACGTTGGCCGACGGCAGCGAGGTCCTGTACATGATGTCCGTGCCCCACGCACCCGGATCCGCACGCGGTGTGCGCTGGAACGATCCGGGGATCGCCATCGACTGGCCGCTGCAGCCGGAGCACATGAGCGATCGGGATGCGGCTTACCCGCTGCTCGACGCGTCGATCACGCCGTGACCGCGCCCCGGCGTGTGCTGGTGACGGGTGCCGGCGGTTTCATCGGCCGGAGCAGCCTCGCGCCGTTGAGCGAGGCGGGATTCGAGGTGCATGGCGTGCTGTCGCCCGGCCGCCTGCGCGATGCGCGGGCGGGCGGGCGGGTCACCGGGGGCGCGCCACGCTTGCCCGGCGAGTTTCACCGGGTCGATCTGTTGGACGCCCGCGAGATCGATTCGCTGATCGGCCTCGTGCGTCCGACTCATCTGCTGCATTTCGCCTGGATCGCGACCCCGGGAGAGTATTGGCGCAGCCCCGAGAATTATCGATGGCTCGCGGCGAGCACCCATCTGCTCGACGCGTTTCGGGCGGGTGGCGGCGTTCGCGCCGTCATGGCGGGCAGCTGCGCGGAGTACGACTGGTCGCGGGCGGGCGTTTGCAATGAGCGAACCACTCCTCTGGCGGGTGGTCTGAGTCCGGGTGGTGCCGACGCCTTATGCCGAATGCAAGATCGCCCTGTCCCGAGTCCTCGAGGAGTTCGGCCGTGCGCAGGGCCTGTCGACCGCCTGGGGGCGGATTTTCTTCCAATTCGGGCCGCGGGAGGATCCGCGTCGGCTGGTCTCCTCCGTGATCGTCGATCTCTTGTCGGGGCGCGAAGCGGCCTGCACCCCCGGCACGCAGGTCCGCAGCTTCCTGCACGTGGACGATGTCGGAGCCGCGTTTGCCGCGTTGCTCGGCGCCGAAGTCGAGGGTGCGGTGAACGTAGGCTCGGGCGAAAGGATCACGATCGCCGAGGTGCTCGGCCGCATCGCCGAGCGCATCGGGCGGCGCGACCTCATCAAGCTCGGCGCGCGACCCATGCCGGCCTCGGAGCCGCCGCTGCTCGTTCCGGATATCGGGCGGCTGCGCGCGGAAGTCGGCTTCGAACCCCGCTGGACACTCGACGCAGGTCTCGATGACACCATCCGCTGGTGGCGAGCGGCGCTGGAAGGAGCGACGATTCATGAGCAATGACCCCGAAGCGGCTGCGATAGCCGAGTACGTGAATGGGATCTGGGACCGTTCCATCGTCCCGACTCTTTGCGACTACGTGCGGATACCCAACAAATCGCCGTTGTTCGATCCGGAGTGGGAGCGCCACGGACACATGGAGCGCGCGGTCGAATTGCTCGCGGATTGGTGCCGCCTGCAGCCGATCGCGGGGATGACCGTCAAGGTCGCGAGGCTTGCGGGGCGCACTCCGCTGATCTTCATCGACATACCGGGCGGCAAGGACACGGTGCTTCTGTACGGCCATCTCGACAAGCAGCCCGAATTCACCGGCTGGGATGAGGGTTTGAGCCCCTGGGAGCCGGTGATCCGCGACGGGCGGCTGTACGGGCGCGGCGGGGCGGACGACGGCTATGCGGTGTTCTCCTCGTTGACCGCCATCGCAGCGTTGCAGGCGCGCAAGATCCCGCACGCGCGCTGCGTTGTGCTCATCGAGGCCTGCGAAGAGAGCGGCAGTCCGGATTTGCCGGCGCACGTCGAGGCGCTCGCGCGCGAGATCGGCACGCCGAGCCTCGTGGTTTGCCTGGACGCCGAGGCGGGCGATTACGAGCGGTTGTGGCTCACCACCTCTTTGCGCGGGAACGTCGTCGGCACGCTCGATATCGCCGTGCTGACCGAAGGCGTGCACTCCGGCGCGGGAAGCGGCATCGCCGCCTCTTGTTTCGACGTGCTGCGCGCGCTGCTGTCGCGGATTTCCGATGAGAATACCGGGGTGCTGAAGCTCTCCGAGCTGCACGTCGAGCTTCCGGAGGAGCGCCGGCGGCAGATCGTCGCGACGGCCCAGCTCCTCGGCGACACCGTGGCCGAACGCATGCCGTTCACCGCAGGCGCACGGGCGATGTCGCCCGATCCGGCGGTGTTGTTGGAGAACTCCACCTGGAAGCCGACGATGACCGTCACGGGGATCGACGGGTTGCCTGCCGTGAGCAACGCCGGCAACGTGCTCGCGCCCCGACTCAGCGTGAAGCTGTCGTTCCGGCTGCCGCCCACCGCCGGCGCCGAGCGCGCGGCGGCCGCGATCCGCCACACCTTGGAGACGGACCCTCCCTACGGAGCCCGGGTCAGTTTCTCCTCGGGAGCGAACAGCGTGGGATGGAATGCACCCGCGCTCGAGCCGTGGCTCGAGCGTGCCGCGCAAGAGGCATCGGAGCGGTTCTATGGACGGGAGTTCATGGCCATGGGCGTCGGCGGCACGATTCCGTTCATGGCGATGCTGGGTGAGCGGTTTCCGAGCACCCAATTTCTGGTGACCGGCGTGCTCGGGCCGCATTCGAACGCCCATGGGCCGAATGAGTTCCTGCACATCGATTACGCCAAACGGCTGACCGCAGCCGTCGCGCATGTGCTTGCGCGCCACGCCGCGCGCTAGATCGGGGACGGGGCACTGATTGTTGCAGTGCACTTCATCGATAACCCTTAATGTCTCGGACTGGCCGGCCGATACCCTGAGTTGGCGTCCCGGAGGGCGCAACCCGCGCTTTCTGCGCTACAGCGTCGGGGGAGGCAAGGAGTAGCGGCGACCGAGGGAAAGTGGTGACGCCCGATTTTCGCAAGCTGTTCGAGTCCTCGCCGGATCTGTATCTCGTGCTCAGCCCGGACCTCACCATCGTCGCGGTCAGCGATGCTTACGCCCTGGCCACCATGACGCGGCGTGAGCAGATCGTCGGCCGGCCGCTGTTCGAGGTATTTCCGGACAACCCAGAGGACTCGGCTGCCACGGGCGTGCACAATCTGCGGGCATCTCTCGGGCGAGTGTTGCGGGATCGCATCCCGGACGCGATGCCCGTGCAGAAGTACGACATCCGTCGCGCGCAGTGCGACGGTGGCGGATTCGAGGAACGCTTCTGGAGTCCCCGCAATTCCCCGGTTGTCGGCGACTCGGGCGAGGTGACCTTCATCATTCATCGGGTGGAGGACATCACTGAGGCGACGCGGCTCAAGCTGTACGCTCTCGAGCAGGGCCGAGCCAACGAGCAATTGCGCAAGCGGGCCAGCCAGGACGAGGCGAGATTTCGTGATCTGCTCGAGGCGGCTCCCGACGCGATCGCCATCGTGGACCGCAGCGGCAAGATGCAGATCGTCAATTCGCAAACCGAAAAACTGTTCGGCTATTCGCGCGCCGAGTTGCTCGGCCAGGGCATCGAATTTCTCATGCCGCTGAGATATCGGGAAAGGCATGGCGGCCATCTCGTGCATTTCTTCTCCAACCCCTGCGTCCGGCCCATGGGGGCGGGACTCGAGCTTCACGGCCGGCGCAAGGATGGCAGTGAGTTCCCCGTCGAGATCAGTCTCAGCCTGATCCAGACCGACGAAGGTCCGCTGGTGTCGAGCGCAATCCGGGACATCACCGATCGAAAGCGCATCGAAACCGAATTGCGGGAAAAGAACGTCGCGCTGCAATCCGCCGATCGCGCCAAGGACCTGTTTCTCGCCAGCATGAGTCACGAGATACGCACGCCGATGAACGGCATCATCGGCACCCTGGACGTGCTGCAACAGAGCAGTCTCCACGGCCCGCAGCTGGAGCTGGTCGATCTGATCCGCGAATCGGCCGATTCGCTGCTCACCATCATCGACGACATCCTGGACTTCTCGAAGATCCAGGCGGGCCGGCTGGAGATCGAGCACCTACCGATGTCGGTGTCCCAGGTGGTGGAGAAGAGCTGTAATCTGGTCAACCATCTGGCGGAGCGCAAGGGGGGCACGCTGACGGTGTTCGCGGACCCGAGGATACCGATGGTCCTGGGCGACGCGTCGCGTCTTCGCCAGGTGCTCATCAACCTCATCAGCAATGCGATCAAATTCTCCAGCGGCCGCGAACAACCCGGCCGGGTGTCGGTGCGCGCCCTGCTGGTGGGTCGCGAAGCAGCGAGCGCGATGGTTGAGTTTCGGGTCGCCGACAACGGCATCGGCATGGATGAGCCGACACTGGCGAGGATGTTCACCTCGTTCACTCAGGCAGACGCCTCGACGACCCGGCGCTATGGGGGCACCGGGCTCGGCCTGGTCATTTGCAAGCAACTCGCCAGCCTGATGGGCGGGGACATCGCCGTGGAGACCCAGGTGGACGCGGGATCCACGTTCATGGTGCGGGTGTCGTTCGAGCTCGCTCCGGAAATGGCCGATGCCGGGCAGAGCCCCTCCGAAATCAACGGACTGAACTGTGTCGTGGTTGGCGGCCACGCGGGCATCGCCGACGATCTGGGGGCCTACCTCGAGGCAGAGCAGGCGTTGGTCGCGCGGGAACCCGATCTCGCGGCCGCCCGTCGCCGGGCGGCCGCCGGGCCGGCGGGCGTGACTGTGTGGATCGTCGAGGGCGGAGAGGAGCCGCGCCATTTCGGCGAGCTGCACAGCGCCCTCAAGATCCGCGCCGAGTTCGACCCGCCGGTGGTATTGGTGGTGGTCGGCCGCGGGCAGCGGCGTACCGCACGCGCCGAGGCCGACGGCGTGATCATGATCGACGGCAACTCGCTCAACCGACGGGCGTTCGTCAGAGCCGTTGCGATCGCCGCCGGGCGGGCGAGCCCCGAGCCGCAAGCGGCTTCCGGCACGCACAGAGTCATCAGGTCGCACGCTCCATCGCGCGATGAGGCCCTGCGGCTGCACCGGCTCGTCCTGGTCGCCGAAGACAACGAGATCAATCAGAACGTGATCCGCCAACAATTGGATCTGCTCGGATACACGGCGGATGTTGCGACCACCGGCCGCGAAGCCTTGAAGCGCTGGCAGAGCGGCAATTACGCGCTGTTGTTGACGGATTTGCACATGCCTGAAATGGATGGCTACGATCTCACGCTGCAGATCCGCGTCGGTGAACGTGGACGCGCCCGCATGCCCATCATCGCGCTGACGGCGAACGCTCTGGCCGGCGAATCCGCACGGTGTCGCGCCGTGGGCATGGATGACTATCTGAGCAAGCCCGCACCGCTCGCCGCGCTCGCCGCCGTGCTGGAGAAGTGGCTTCCGGCAGCGGCTCCGCCAACCGCCCCGGCCATTCCCGAGTCCTCGGTGGCGCCGCTGGAGGTGGGCGCTCTCGAGGCGTTGGTGGGATCCGATCCGCAGATCATCGACGAATTCCTGCAAGCGTTCGGCGTCAGCGCGGCCCGCTCGGCCGTGGCGCTGCGCGAGGCATGCGCCGAGCAGCGGCCGAAGGCCGTCGCTTCGATCGCCCACAACCTCAAATCCTCGGCTCGCGCGGTCGGCGCCTCGAGGCTCGGCGCTTTCTGCTCCGCGATGGAGCTGGCGGGGGCCGCAGGGGACTTTGCGCTGTTGGCCGAGTTGCTGCCCGCCTTTGAGCGGGAGATGGCCGTCGTGGCCGACTATCTGCGCTCACTTCGGGTGAACGAGGGCGTGGCTGACAGGTGTGCGTGAGGCCTGCATGACAGCACTGGATCCAAAAAGCGTCAGGATCGTCCTGCTGGATGACGATCCCTTCATGCTGAAACTCCTGACCCATCTGTTGGCGCAGCTCGGTTACACGCACGTCGTCGCCTGCGACGGCGGCGAGCGCGCCCTGCGGCATATCGCCGGCACCGATGAATTGGTCGACCTGATCCTATTGGACATCAACATGCCCGGTATGGACGGGGTGGAGTTCATCCGCCGCCTGGTCGAGTGCCGCTACGCCGGCAGCGTGATTTTGGTCAGCGGCGAAAACAGCCGCATACTCGAGAGCGTCGAAAGATTGATCGAGGCGCATCAGCTGATCGCCCTGGGGCACCTGCAAAAGCCCGTCAAGCCTGCCGAACTGGCCGGATTGATCGGTCGATTGCAACCGAACCTCGGAAGCAACCGCGCCAAGCGTCTCAAGCAACATTCCTACGGTGCGGAAGAATTGCGCAGCGCCCTGTCACAGGGGCAATTGGTCAATTACTATCAGCCGAAAGTGGCGCTGGCGACGGGCGAGGTGGTCGGCATGGAGAGCCTGGTCCGCTGGCAGCATCCGGCCGATGGCCTGGTGTTCCCGGATCAGTTTTTGGGCCTCGCGGCGGACCACGGCCTTCTCACCGAAGTGACCGGGGTCGTGCTCATCGAGGCCATGAAACAGGCGAAGGCCTGGTGGCTGGCAGGGCATCCTCTGAGTGTCGCGGTCAACGTCACCATGGACGATCTGATCGCGCTCGAGTTCCCGGACCTCGCGGTCGCCCTCGCCGCTGCGGTCGGCGTCGAGCCCCGCGTCGTGACACTGGAGGTCACCGAGGGTCAGGTCATGCGGCAACCGAGCACGGTACTCGACGTGCTCAGCCGGCTGTCGTTGAAGCGATTCGGGCTGTCGATCGATGATTTCGGCACCGGGCACTCATCGTTGGCCCAGCTGCGCGACCTGCCATTCGACGAACTCAAGATCGACCGCGGCTTCGTGCACGGCGCATCGACCGATGGAACGCGACGCGCCATCTGCAGTGCGAATCTGCAAATGGCGCACCAGCTGCGCATGAAGGTCGTGGGCGAGGGGATCGAGACCCGGGAGGACTGGGATTTCCTGGCCCAACTGGGATGCGATTTCGGTCAAGGCTATTTCATCGCGCGACCCATGCCGGCCGCAGACGTGGTTCAATGGATCCATGCGTGGCGTTCGAGGCTCAGCGGCGCCAAACTCTTGACGGCGTGATCGCGGGCAGGCCCCGCAGACACGTTCAGGCGGAATGCCCATGTCGCTCCTGCGCGATCATCTGAAAGCGGAAACGGCCGACTCGTGACACGGCTGGACCAAGCGGCCTGATCGTCATGCTGAAGTGGTGTTCGTATTGTCAGCGCTTTCTCGGGGAGACCCCCGATTTTCATAATCTCAATGTCACGCACGGGATATGCACCGCCTGCGCGCCGGGGGCAGCCAAGTTCACGGAGTCGGATTTTCAGCTCGCAGAATCCCTGCGCGACATCCAGCATCAGCTGCGCGAGGCGGGGCGGCGCAGCGACCTCCATGCGGCGGAGCGCATCATCGAGAACGCGGCCGCGGCGAACGTCCGAGCGGTGGATGTGCTGATCGGCATCATCGCGCCGGCGTTGTATCAGGTCGGCGAGGATTGGCGGCGGGGCATCATTGGCGTGGCCGAAGAGCATCGTTTCACCGCGTTCTGCGAGGAGTTGTTCAACAGGGTCGCTTCCAGGGTGAAGGATGTGGCGCCCGCCCCTGCGGCAGACCAAGAGCCGTCGGAGTTTCTCCTGATGAACGCGCCGGGCAATAAGCACACGCTGGCGATACGCATCCTGACGTTGTGGCTCAGGAGCCGTGGCGCGGCGGCGCGGGTGCTCGACAGCACTCCCAGCCCCGAAGAGTTGGCCGCGATGGTGGTCCGGAATCCACCCAAATCACTCCTGATTTCAATGGCGCTCGCCGAACAAGGCGCGGGCGTCACGGCCCTGGCGCAGCGCATCTCGCAATTGCCCGCCGCGATACGCCCGAAGGTGATCATCGGGGGATACGCCGTGAAGCTCGGTCTGGTGTCGGCGATACCGGGCGCCCAACTCATGGCCGACATCAGCTCGCTTTGAGGCCTTCCCGGGGAAAAAAGGGCCGCGCGGTCCCCGTGCCGGGACCGGCGGCCCGCTCCAAGTCTGCCGCTTATCCGATCGGCATCTCGCCGGTGAAGTAGGTGAGAACGTAGGCCTTGATCGCGGAATTCGACTGCGGAATTCCGTAGACGCCGACCGGCGCGCCGGCCGCGAGGCCATCGGTGAGCGCGGCGAGCCCGGCGCTCGTGGTGATGTCGACAGGGCTCACGGTCACGATGCCGTTGGTTCGATCCACCTGGTAGACCAGCGTCGCGGAGCCCGCGCCGGTGCTCACCTCGACCGTCCCCGGCATCGAGCCGCCCGGGATGTTCATGGTGAAGGCATTGCCCGCAAGCCCCGTGGCCACGGTTCCCAGAGGCAGCTTGGACGGGAGCAGCACGCTCGCCGCCGCGGCCCAACCGGCCGGATTGGCGGGGTCGCCCCAAATGGTGTAGCTCACGCCGTACGACGGCACCGCACCGACGGTGCCGCCAAAATTCACGCTGGCGTCAGTGGAGGCGACGAAATCGGCCACCGCATCCGGTCCGCTGGTGAGCAGCGTGGGATAGGCGAAGTTCCACCACTTGTACCCCTCGATGGGATTGCCGCCGGCATCGCTGCCGTTGGCCGTGTTGCCCGAGATGTACGCCACCTTGTAGACGTAATCGTCGCCGGCCGTGCGAAAATCGCGGGTGTAAGTGAACCCGGCGGAGCTCGGCGCCGATATGGCGCCGCTGTATTGCGCGGTTTCGATGTCGATGCTCTGGGCGACGAGCGGAGTGGCCAACGGATCGACCACGCTCGCGTGAATCTTGAACCCGCGCACCAGGTTTGCGCTCGACAGGAACGCCGTGCCCGTTGCAATCGGCTTGGAGTCCGCCGCCGGGCTTTGCGGTTGGCGGAAAAAGAACTGAGTATTTGCGTTGACCGTGAGCGGCACGCCCATGCCCGATTCGTCGAGAACCGTGATGACGTCGTGGGTCGTGTCGACGTGCATGACGTGGCCTTCCGGACTCACCCACACGTTGTTGAAGTCGCTGCTCGCCCAAATGCGCACGGCGACCAGGGTGCCATCCTCCTGATAACGCGCTGCGATCCGCACATATTTGCCGGTCAACGAGCCTTCGGACGAGAAGTTGTCGATGACGGTCCGCGTCTTGGCGTCGAGGTCGTAGAAGATGGTCCCGTTGGTCGAATCGGCGGAGATCTGCAGCGATTGGCTGCCGGCAACCGCCGTCTCCGGATCGGCCGCGGGCTCGGTGGGAAATTCCTTCGTGATGGTGATCGAGCTCTGGTCCGACGAGACGGCTGTCACGTCGCCGTAGGTGTGTCGCAGCACGAGGCGCGCCAACTCGTGCCGGGTCCTGCGCCGTACCGGGCCGTCGAAATTGACCGCCCAGACGGTGGCGCCCGCGCCGACGGGAACGTGACCCACCAGAAACGCGGGGTGCGCCAGATCGAACTCCAGGTCGAGCGCGTTGCTTTGCGTCGCGCTTACCGTCAGCGGCGAATCGAAATTCACCTTCACGGGCACGGTCAGATTCGTTCCCGTGCCCTGCGTGTGCTGCACCTGGATCTGGCTCGATGGAATGGTGGTGCTCGCGGCGGCCGCAAAGCCCACCTCGGGATCGGAGGAGGTGGTGAGCAGGATGTCGCCGGCGTTGCCGCTCACGGTGAGCACGGCACCGGTGTAGGTGCCCACGGGAATGCTGGTGTTGCCGAGAATTTCATCGAGCTGATCGAGCATCACCAGATTCGTGACGGGGGTCGGGGTCGGGGCCGTGTAGACGGTGACATTCGCGCCGCCGCCTTGTGGCACGAGCGCGATCGACAGGATCTTCACGCCGATCGTCGCCCAGTCCTCCGAGGACGCATCGCTCACCAGCACGGCGACGTTTGCGCTTTGCGGAGCGGATCCCTGCGGCGCGGTCATCGAGGAGCCGGAGCCGCCGCCGCATGCGGCGAGAATCGAAGCGGCCAGGCTGACAGGCAGTAGTCGGATTGACTTATCCATATCGAAAACTCTCCTCTGTTGAACATATTTGTCCCGGCCCGCAAGCGCCTCTCTTGGGGCGCGTCGCGGATGTGTTCCGAACGCCCGACCATTCGGTGCGTTGACAACCCGTGTGAAGAGAGATCGAAGATGTCGCGGTTTTTGTGTCGCTATTCGCAGACGCCGCGTGTCGGGGAAACCGCGTGTACGTATCGAATCCAAGCCGTGCGGTAAGCAGCTTCGATGTGCCGCGCGAAGCGCGCGCCATCCATGAGCGGGGAGCTCTCGAGCCGCGCGCGAAGCGACGTTCGCAGCGAGCTGAGCCTCGGCAGGTCGTTGCCGAGCGCGACGGCGATATCCACGAACTCCCGGTCCGTGTACGCGGCGAGTTCGGTGAGGCCCAGCTGATGAAGCTGGCTCAATCCCCCGCGGCCGACGCAGGTCTCGCCGACGCGCGTCACGGTGGGGACGCCCATCCAGAGTGCGTCGAGGCTGGTCGTATGCCCGTTGTACGGAAAGGTGTCGAGAGCGAAATCGATGAGCGGGTAGGTGCGCAAGTAATCGGCGCGCGGGCGAAAGGCGACGAAGTCCACCCGCTCCGACCCGATGTCGCGAGCCGCCAGCCGTCCGAGCAAATGACGCCGATGACGGCCCTCCGGAACCATCAGCAGCAGCCGTGCGGTCGGCAGCGCGTGCATCACCCCGCTCCACAACGACAAGGTCCGGTCGGTCAGCTTGCACGGGTTGTTCAGGCATCCGAGCGTGAGATGACCGCGCTCGAGCGCAGGCAGCGCGCCGACCGGCAATGCCTCGGTGAGCGGGTCGTAGCACCAGAACGAATCGGGCAGGCGCAGCGTGTGCTCGGTGTAGTGGTCCTCGAACCCTTCCGGGTCCAGGCGGGCGTCGCTCAGCCGGTAGTCGATCGCCTCCATGCCGGTGGTTCCGGGGTAGGCGAGCCACGCGATCTGCACCGGCGCGGGCTTGCGCGCGAAGACCAGCGGCCGTCCGTTGGACATGTGCATGGTCAAGTCGACCAGCACATCGATGCCATCGTCGCGGATCACGCGGCTGAGCGCATCGTCATCCAGCGCTCGAACCTCGCGCCACGTATCCGCGTGAGCCGAGATGCGCTCGGTGTACGCATCGGGCCGCTCGACGCTCGAATAGCAGACTATGCGAAATCCGCGCATGGTCGTGCCGCGAAAGCAGCGGCAAGGTGAACAGAGTCTGGCAGTGGTCGCGAAAGTCCGCGGATACGTAACCGACGTTCAAGCGTCGGTCGGGCGACAGATCGCGGCGCTCGTCCGGCGCGAGGCGGCGCACCGGCGCCGCGAAACGCGCGCTCCAACGCTCGTATTCCGCGCGAACGGGTTCGGGCGCCGGCGACTGGAAGCAGAGTGCATAGGCAAGATTGCCGTGTGTCGCCGGATTGCGGGGATCGAGATCCAGCGAGCGCCGAAAGCACTCGATCGCCTCGTCGAGCTCGCCCGCGTCCTTGAGCACGTTGCCGAGGTTGTCGTGCAGAGCGGGGTGGCGGGGATCGACTGCCAGTCCGCGGCGCAGCATGTCCTCCGACTCGTCGGTGCGCCCGAGGGTGCGCAGCAGGCAGCCGGCGTTGTTCAGGGCGGCGAGATGATCGGGCCGCGCGCGCAGCGCCTCCTCGAACGCGGCCATCGCGCCGCGGAAGTCGCCGAGCTCCTTGAGCGCGTTGCCCATGTTGTTCAAGGCGTCGGCAAAACCGGGACGTTGATCGGCAGCGAGCCGAAAGAGCGCCACGGCTTCGCGCGAGCGGCCGAGCCCGCGCAGGGAATTGCCCGCATTGAAAGCGGCGTCGGCATTGCCGGGTTCGCGATCGAGAACGGTGCGCAGCACGGAGTACGCGGCGGTGAAATCGCGACGTTGGTTGAGCGCGATGCCGAGGTTGAGGGCAGGCGAAGCGCTCTGCGGGTCGAGGGCGACGGCACGCTCGAGAACGCGGATCGCCGCGTCGACATCCCCCAATCTCCCGCAGTGCCGCGCCCAAATTACCCAGGGTCGACGGGATCCTCGGCCTTGAGCTCCAAAGCCGAACGGTAGGCGGCCACCGCCTCGGCCGGGTGACCGGCGCCCTGCAAGGCGATGCCCAGCGCGACCCGGGCATCGTGCGAGGTGGGGTCTTCAGCGACGGCGCGGCGATACGCGTCCGCGGCCTCGCCCGGGCGTTGCAGGGCTTGCAGCACCTGACCGAGGCCGAACTGGTAGCGGCCATTGTGTGGGGCGGCGAGTGCGGCCTTCTGAATCGAGCAAAGCGCCGCATCCGCGCGTCCCTCCTGCAGGTCCAACAGACCGCGGCGAAACAGCGCAACGTCGTGGTCCGGGTTCGCTGCCAGAAACTGCGCGTACAGGCGCCGTGCCTCCGTCAGATTGCCGGCGCGATGCTGCTCGGTGGCTGCGTCCAAAACAGGGTCGATGGTCGAGATGGCGGCTCCTCGAGGCCGTGGGTGGAGCGTCCGCACGCCGCGGAGTGCGCCTATACTACTGTGCCGGACCGGATTATTGGATGC
This sequence comes from uncultured Gammaproteobacteria bacterium, assembly GCA_963748995.1. Taxonomy (GTDB): domain Bacteria; phylum Pseudomonadota; class Gammaproteobacteria; order Steroidobacterales; family Steroidobacteraceae; genus Bog-1198. The sequence continues at coordinate 54,135 of CAVVKU010000028.1, forward strand.
GCCGGCGCGCGGGCAACGAGCTCAACGGGTGAAGCATGGATTTGGGGCTAAGCGGACGCAAGGCGATCGTCTGCGCGTCGAGTCAAGGGTTGGGGAAGGCGTGTGCGCTCGCACTGGCACAGGCCGGCGTCTCCGTGGTGATCAACGGCCGCAATCGCGCGACGCTCGATGCGACCGCGCGCGAGATTCGAGACCTGGGAAAGGTCGAAGTCACGGCCGTTCTCGCCGATGTCTCCAGCCAGGAGGGCCAGGCCGCGCTGCTCGGGGCGTGTCCCGAGCCGGACATTCTGGTGAACAACAACGGGGGGCCGCCTTTCCGCAACTTTCGCGAGCTGGGCCGCCAGGATCTGCTCGGCGGCGTCACGATGAACATGGTCACGCCGATCGAGCTCATCCAACGCGTGATCGATGGGATGGCTGCGCGCCAGTTCGGGAGGATCGTCAACATCACGTCGCAGAGCGTGAAGATGCCGCTCTCCGGGCTCGACCTCTCGAGCGGCGCACGTGCCGGCCTGACGGCATTCCTCGCGGGGGTCGCCCGCGACGTCGCTCACAGAAACGTCACCATCAACAACCTGCTGCCGGGGAGCTTCGATACCGCCCGGCTCAGCTCCGGTCTCGCCGCCGCGGCCAGCCGACGCGGCGTTCCGGAATCGACGATCGAGGAGGAATGGCGCCGCGCCATCCCGGCACGTCGATTCGGGCGGCCATCCGAGCTGGGCCAGACCTGCGCCTTTCTCTGCAGCGTGCACGCCGGATTCATCACCGGCCAGAACATTCTCATGGACGGCGGCGAATATCCCGCCGCATTCTGAGGACGCGATGAGCGAATCCAATCAGGCGCAGCAACTGCTCGACACGCAGCGGGCGGCGTTCACGCTCGAAGGGTTCGCAGGCGTGAAGACGCGGCGGCATCGACTGGAGCGCGCCATCGATCTGCTCGTCACCCATCAGCAGGCGATCTGCGATGCTCACTCGGCCGATTTCGGCCAAAGGTCGCAGACGCTGACGCGCTTCGTCGATATCCTGCCGGCATTGTCCTCCTTGAAGCATGCGCGCCGCGGCGTCGAGCGGTGGATGCGCCCGAGGCGCAAGCGCATCGGCCTGCCCGCGGGCGTGCCGGGCGTCAGGGCCGAGATCGTCCATCAGCCGCTGGGCGTCATCGGGGTCATCAGCCCCTGGAACTTCCCCATCACCTTGACGTTCGGGCCGCTGGCCGGAATCCTGGCGGCGGGCAACCGCTGTCTGATAAAGCCATCCGAGCTCACGCCCACGGTGAGCGCGCTCCTGCAGCGATTGATCTCGGAGTATTTCGAACCGTCGGAGGTCGCCGTGGTGACCGGCGGCGCGGAAGTCGCCGAGGCGTTCTCACGGCTGCCCTTCGATCATCTGGTGTTCACGGGATCCACGCCGGTGGGCAGGCGGGTGATGGCCGCGGCGGCCGCGCATCTCGTGCCCGTGACTCTTGAGCTCGGCGGCAAGTGTCCTGTGCTCGTGGGTCGATCGGCCGACCTCGCGCGGGCCGTTGATCGAATCATGATCGGCAAGCTCAACAACGCGGGACAGGTCTGCATCGCGCCGGACTATGTCTGCGTGCCGCGCGAGCTTTGCGCGTCCTTCGTCGACCTCGCCCGCTCCTGGGTGGCGCGGGCTTATCCCGGTGTTCCCTCGAGCCCCGATTACACCTCCATGATCAGCGAGAGGCACGCGCAGCGCATGCACGAGATGCTCGCGGACGCGGCAAGCAGGGGTGCGATCGTGGTGCCGCTGGGCGAGGCGGGTGAATCGGTGGATGCGGGTCGCGCGGTGCGCCCCGCGCTGCTGCTGGACGTCACCGACCAAATGCGCGTGATGCGCGAGGAGATCTTCGGGCCTCTCCTGGTCGTGCGGCCGTACGATCGGATCGAGGATGCGGTTCTGGACATCAACGCGCGCCCGAAACCGTTGGCGCTTTACTATTTCGGCGGGGATCGGCGGGAGATGAACTGGGTGCTGGCGCACACGGCGTCCGGGGGCGTGACGGTCAACGACATCGCCGTGCATTACCTGGCGGATGAATTGCCGTTCGGCGGAGTGGGGGAGAGCGGCATGGGCGCCTATCACGGCGAGGCCGGCTTCGTGCGCTTCAGCCATGCGCGGGCCGTGTTCCGTCAGACCTGGTTGGATGTGGCAGGCCTGGTGGGATTGAGGCCGCCCTACGGGCCTCGCGCCCAGAGCGCGCTCAAGTTCTTGATTCGGCGTTGACCGATACCCATGCCGTTCGCCACCGCGGCCTCGCGCGGCCTCGCGCGACATCACGCGCAATCGCGCGCCACCAACCCCGCCAGCGGCCCCAGATGCGCCTGGTAATTCCTCCAGCGTCCAACCGCAGCCGCCGTGATCGGCTGCCTGACCTGCCATTTGCTCGCGGTGATCACGGTGCGGGGGCTCGAGTGAAAATCCAGGCAGCAACGATCCCAGGGCAGGCCGATATGCTCGATCATTCTGCGGCTCCAGCTCTCCGGATCCTGAACCAGCGCCTCGTACGGCACGTCCAAAATGACGCCGCTCGGGAAAATCGAATGCCAATGCTCCATGACGCGCGCGTAGTCGCTGTAATAGCGAGCCAGATCACCGAGATCGTTGGTGTACGACAGCGCGGTCTCGAGGTGCTGAAAATAAATGGACAAGCAGGTATCGAACGGATGTCGGCGCAGGTGGATCACGCGCGCATTCGGCAGCGCCGCGTGAATCAAGCCGAGTGATAGAAAATTGCCGGGCATCTTGTCGACGACGCGCACTGCCCCCGGGGCGAGCGATGCCAGCGAATCCAAATACGTGACGGCATGGCTTTCGAGCCGAAATTGACGGCCGCGTCATTGGGCGCGGATCGAACTGCGTCAGCCGCGGCGCCCCAGAACGGCAGTTCACCGGCGCCGAATACTTGCGGGTGGGCGGCGAGAATCTGTTCAGCCAGCGTGGTGCCGGATCGAAGCATGCCGACTATGAACACGGCCCGCTCAGAGCCTGACGGCGGGCCTGTCGGCGGGCCTGTCGGCGAGCCTGTCGGCGTGGTTCGGGTACGCCGCAGCCATTCTCCATCTTCGGCATCGATGATCCGATCAACGATCCGCGTCATCGCCTCGGGCTGGTGCGCGGGGCGGGTGCATTTGGTGAGCTCGTTGGCGCGCCGGAAGTTATCGAACGCGTGCTCGAAGTCAGCGATGTCGTCGAAATACTTGCCCATCGCGTAGCGCAGGCACGCTTCCTGCCGGGGGGGCAGCGGCAGCGCGGCGATCCGTTGCGCGTCGCCGAGCCAGTCCGAGTCCTGCGGGGTCATCTTGCGCAGACGCGACAGCCCGGCACAGGCTTGCGGCGAATCGCGATCGATCGCAGCCACCTGCCGGAAGCAGCGTTCTGCGCCCGCAAAGTCGCCTGTATCGGCATACGCCTCGGCCAGCGTCGTGAGGGCCGGTTCATAGTTGGGCCTGAGCTCGAGCGCTCGGAGGCAGCTCGCCTGCGCCTCCCGCGGCCGGCTCTGCAGCCTTTGCGCCAGTCCCAAGTTGGCGTGCGCTTCCGCCAGGCGCGGATCGAGCTCGAGAGCGTGTCGAAAGCATGCGGCGGCCTCATCGAGCCGCCCGCAAGCGCGCAGCAGACCGCCGAGATTGTTGTGCAGTTCGGCGCAGTTCGGATCGAGCGTGATCGCGCGGCGATACGCTGCAAGAGCCTGTTCAATCCGCCCCAGATGGGCAAGCGCGTTGGCCAGGCTGTGACAGGCGACCACGCGGTCGGGCCGGATGTGCAGGGCGCGCTCGTAGCTCACGACCGCCTCCTCGACCCGTCCCAGCTGCATCAGTGCATCGCCGGCGTTCTCATGGGCGTCGGCGTAGGCCGGGTTCGCAGCGGTCGCGCGGCGAAAGCTCTCGAGGGCCTCGTCGAAGTGTCCCGTCTCGAGCAGCACGGTGCCGAGATTGTGGTGGGCTTGCGCGAGACCCGGATCAAGTGCCAGCGCATGGCGGTAGCTGGCCAAGGCCTCCTCCATCCTCCCCCGGCGCGCGAACGCATTGCCGCGATTGACGTGGCCGCCTGCATCGCCAAGACTCGCTGTTCGAGCCGAGCGGACGTTCAGGCGGCCGCAACAAAGCTTGTATTTGTCGCCGCTGCCGCACGGGCACGGGTCGTTTCTGCCGGGATTCATCGGCCGAATTCGACAGGCATCGCTATCGCCGCTCTCTCGGGTATATTCGATCCTGGCGTCCGCGGACTGCCGGCCAAGGCGCCACGCCCGGATCGATGACAACCATAAGGACACATTATAAATGAAAACTGACAGCGCTGTCACACTGTCTCGACCCGCCCCGAACGAAAAGCATCCCGCCATATCGCCGGCGGACTCGTCCGGCGGCTTGAGAGCGTTCGTATTCGTCCTGTTTTTCGCTTTCGGGGGCATCACCAGCTTGAACGACGTATTGATCCCGAAGCTGAAACTATTGTTCACGCTGTCGTACCGCGACGTGATGCTGGTGCAGTCGGCGTTCTTCGCGGCCTACTTCATCGTCTCGTTGCCCGCGGCCGCGCTGGTCAGGCGCATCGGCTACATGCGCTCGGCGGTGGTCGGCCTGGTCACCATGATGGCCGGGTGCCTGTTGTTCGGGCCGGCCTCGACCCACGGTGCATTCGCGCTGTTTTTGTTCGCTCTGTTCGTGCTGGCGGCCGGCATCACCACCGTCCAGGTCGTTGCGAATCCGCTGATCTCCATGCTGGGGGCGCCGGCGACGGCCAGCAGCCGGCTAACCTTCGCCCAGGCATTCAATTCCCTCGGTACGACGATATTCCCCTATGTGGGATCCGCCCTCATTTTGGGCTCGCTTGCGACCATCGACCCCAAGACGCTCTCCGGCGGTGCGCTCGATGTCTTTCGTGCGACCGAGACCCGGGTGGTGGTCGACACCTATCTCGCGCTCGCCGCGGCGATCGCGGTACTTGCGCTCTGCGTCTGGGCACGCCGCAAGGCGCTGGTGGAGACTCCTGCCGAACGGGTGCCGGTGCTGCGTTCTTTCGACCTGCTGACGCGCCCCCGCTTCGCCTTTGGCGCGCTGTGCATCTTTCTGTACGTGGGCGCGGAGGTCGCGATCGGCTCCTTGATCGTGAACTATCTGATGCAAGCAAGCGTCCTCGGCATCAGCGCGGAGCAGGCCGGCAAGCACGTGCCGTTGTATTGGGGAGGCGCCATGGTCGGCCGATTCATCGGGGCGTACTTATTGCGCATCATCGCGCCCGGGAAAGTCCTCGCCGCCGCCGCAACCACTGCGATCGGGCTGATCGCGATTTCCTCCAATACCGCAGGCGAGGTTTCCGGCTACTCGCTGCTCGCGATCGGTCTTTGCAATTCCATCATGTTTCCAACCATCTTCACTCTCGCGAGCCAAGGACTCGGCAAGCGGGCGGCGGAGGGTTCCGGCATCATCTGCATGGCCATCGTCGGCGGGGCGGTCGTGCCGATCGTCACGGGAAAGGCCGCCGATCTCTCGAACTTGAAATGGGCGCTCGTAGTCCCCGCGGCTTGTTATGCCGGCATCGTGCTGTTCGGCTGGTGGGCGCATCGGCAAGGCAGGGCCTGAAACCGCTATCGAAAGATGATCACGATCGCTGCCGTCAGTGCGAGCAGTCCAGCCGCGAGAAACCGGTAGTCCTGCCAGAACGCAACCACGCGAGGGTTTTCAGCACGGCCAAACCGTGTCTGCCACATGGTTGATTCGTGCGAACCACTGACGGGCGCGAACGCGCTCACGGTCGCCAGTATTGCGACATCGAGCGCGGTCAGCAGCGGCGCGGCATACAGAAAATGGATGTGCGTCCAGCCAAAAACGACATTGCTCAAGAACAATGCCAGTCCGCACAGCGAACCGATCAGCATCGTGGCGCTCGCGGCATTGGCGGTGGCGGCACGCCAGAACATTCCGCACAGGAACAGTGCGACGACGGGAGGAACCACATAGGCGAGGACCGCCTGCAGGTACTGCCACAGGGAGGGAAACAGCTGCAGCTGGGGAGCCCATGAGACCGCCGCCGCGAGCAGCGCCACCGTGCACCATTGACCGACCTTCACGATCCTGCGATCGCTCAGCGACGGATTCAATTGCCTGACCACGTCCATGGTGATGAGAGTCGACGCGGAATTGAGCATGGAGGCGATGGATACCATGGTCGAAGCGATGAAGCCGGCAGCCACCAAGCCGATCAGCCCAGCGGGCAACAACCGCAGGATCAACATCGGATATACGGTGTCGGCCCTCGGCAAATGGGGAAACAACAAGAGAGCGCAAGTCCCCGGCAACACGATCAAGAACAAGATGGGAAGCTTCAGTAATCCGGCGAACAGGGCGCCCCACCTGGCGTGGTCGATGTTCTTGGCCGACAGCACCCGCTGCACGATCGATTGGTTCGTGCACCAGTAATAGAATCCGAGCAGCGGAATCCCGAAAAGCAAACCGGGCCATGGCACACCCGCATCGCCGATCGGACGGATCAGCGATATTGCGGCAGGATTCACCCCTGCCATCACCGCATGCCAGCCCCCCGCGCGGTGGAACGCGCTGATCGATATCATCAGAGCACCGGCCAGCAGTACGATCGCCTGTACCGCTTCGGTGTAGATCACGGCTCGGAGGCCGCCGAGCGTCGTGTACAGCCCCGCTGCCGCGGCGAGTACGGCGACGATCAGCCACAACGGCCACACCGGGAACAACAGCCGACAGACCAGAGCGCCCGAGTACAGAACGCCCGCAGCGTCCACGAAAATGATCAGGAACAACGACATCAGCGCGAACTGCACGCGCACCCGTCGATCGTAGCGGCGCTCGAGGAATTCCGGCATCGTGAAGGTCTGGCTTCGAATGACGAAGGGCAGCAGAAATACGCAGAAGAACACCAGAATGACCGTCGCCGTCCATTCGTAGTCGTAAACCGCGATGCCGATGGCATAGGCTCCGCCCGCGAGGCCGACCAAAGCTGTCGAGGACATGTTGGACGCCAGCATCGCCAGCCCGATTGCCGGCCACTGGGTCGCACGCGACGCGAGAAAGTAATCGGCCGGTCCGAGATGGCGACGCGACACCGCCAGCCCCAGGACGACCAGGCCGCCGACGTAGACTCCAATGACGACCCAGTCGATGGTCGCCAGCAGGCCCGGGCCGCCGTCAGCCACGGACACGGGAGTCCTCGCGGTGGAGCACCCTGTTCAGGTCTGAATTGACAGCGCTGACATTTTTACTTCTAATCCTATGCCTCTGATCCCCCCGAAGGGGCAGCCGGGGTTCGGTCACAGGCGGCAGTTCGGCAATAATTACTTTTAGAACAGGCACTTATAAAACTTTATGTCGAATAATCCCCGTTGCCGAGCGCTTTTCGCGGCCGGCGTCGCCGTGCTCGCCCTCGGCATGGCTTCCCCCGCATCGACGGCGTCCGACAGTCTACATCCGAACCTCTGGCCGCACGGCTCGCACAGTGCGCTGCTCGCCGACAACAACGCATTCGTCGATCGTCTTCTAGTTCGGATGACGCTCGAGGAAAAAGTGGGCCAAATGATCCAAGCCGACATCGCGTCGATCACACCGGAAGACTTGCGTGTATACCCGCTCGGTTCGGTGCTGGCCGGAGGGAACGCGGCGCCCGCCGCCAATGTCCGCTGTCCGCCGAAAGCCTGGTTGCACCTGACCGAAGCGTATCACCGCGCGGCACTTGCCGCTCCCGTGACCGGGCACGCGCCGATCCCGCTCCTATTTGGAATCGATGCAGTGCATGGCAACGCCAAGCTGATCGGCGCGACGATCTTTCCTCACAACGTCGGACTCGGCGCCGCGCATGATCCAGAGCTCATCTATCGGATCGGACGGGCGACGGCGCAGGAAGTCTCCGCCGCCGGCATCGACTGGACATTCGCCCCCACGGTCGCCGTGGCTCGCGATGTGCGATGGGGCCGTTCCTACGAAAGCTATTCCGAGTCGCCGGCGCTGGTGGCGCGATATGCGCCCGAGATGGTGGCGGGATTGCAAGGCCGCGCGGGCACGGCGGATTTCATGTCGCCCGGCCACACCTTGTCGTCTGTGAAACATTTCGTGGGCGACGGTGCGACGCTGGACGGCCGTGACCAAGGCGATGCGCGCGTGCCGGAGGCTGAACTGCGGGACCTGCACGCGGCGGCCTATCCGACCGCCATCGAGGCGGGCGCCATGATCGTGATGGCATCCTACAACAGTTGGAACGGCGTCAAAATGCACGGCGACCATTACCTGCTGACCACCATCTTGAAGGGAAGGCTCGGTTTCGACGGTTTCGTCGTCGGGGACTGGAACGCGCACGAGCAGGTGCCGGGATGCACCAAGACCGATTGCGCCGCGGCGATTCTTGCCGGAGTGGACATGTTGATGGCTCCGGACAGCTGGAAGGAGCTGTACCAAAACACCCTCAAAGAGGCGAAATCAGGTGAGATCCCGCAGGCGCGCATCGACGACGCGGTGCGTCGCATTCTGCGCGTCAAGGCGGCCGCCGGTCTGTTCGGCCGCGCGGGGACGAATGCCCCGAGCGAGGCGCAGCTGGAGCGCCAGTTGGGAAGCCTGGCGCATCGCGCAATTGCTCGTGAAGCGGTGCGTAAATCACTGGTCTTGCTGAAGAACGAGCATGCGATCCTGCCGCTCGATCCCCGCTCCCACGTGCTCGTTGCCGGTGATGCGGCGGACGACATCGGGTTGCAGAGCGGTGGTTGGACCATCGACTGGCAGGGCGCTCATAACCATAACGAGGATTTTCCCGGCGCGACCTCGATCTACGCCGGCATCGAGCGCGCAGTGCGGGCCGCCGGCGGGACTGCGGCTTTGAGCCGCGACGGCAGCTACTCGAGGAAGCCCGACGCCGCGATAGTCGTTTTCGGCGAGAGCCCCTATGCGGAGTTCCAGGGGGACCGCGAGACGCTCGAGTTCTCGCCCGGCGACGACCACGAGCTGCAATTGCTGAGGCGGCTGAAGAGCGAGGGCATTGCGACCATTTCTGTTTTCCTGTCGGGCCGCCCGCTGTGGGTCAATCCCGAACTCAATGCGTCCGATGCGTTCGTCGCCGCGTGGCTCCCCGGCAGCGAGGGCGAGGGCGTCGCCGACGTTCTGTTTCGCGCCGCCGACGGCACCGTCCCATTCGATTTCTCCGGCCGGCTGAGCTTCTCCTGGCCGGCGACGGCGATGCCGGTGAATTTCGGTCCCGCCGGGACCGTGTCCGGCGCACTGTTCGCAACGGGTTCGGGATTCGATTACCACTCTGCTGGCAGCCTCCCGCACCTGTCGGAAGAGGCCCGGATCCCTCCCGAATGGCAGGTGCCCGAAGGGAGCTTGCTGCACACGGGCCGCGTGATTGCGCCGTGGTCGATGTTCGTCGCGGATCAGGGCGACGAGGTTCACGTCACGACCGAGCGACAACGGAGCCCGCACCAAGCCATCAACGTCGAGCGTGGGCGCGAGGGCATCGAGGCGCAGTGGCGCGGCGGACGGGAAGGAACGCTGTTGATCAGCGGGCGCGAGAGGGATCTCAGGTCGCTGGCAAAGGGGGGCGGGGCGGTCACACTGAGTTATCGAATCGATCGTGCTCCCGAGCAACAGGTGAAATTCAACATGCGCTGCGTGGCGGGCTCGTGCGGCGCGCCGGATGGAGCGGCGCTCGATCTGACGGCCGCCTTCAAGTCCGCGCCGCCCCACCAGTGGCGCACCCTCGACGTGCCGCTCGCCTGCCTGGGGGCCGGGCATGCCGACCTCGAGAACGTGGAGGCGCCCTTTGCGCTCACGACTGCCGGCCGATTCGGGCTCACCATCGCCGACATCAGATTGCATCCGCTCGCCGGCAACGCGGATGCGAGGTGCCCCTGAACGACCCTCGAGGGCCGCGCGCGGCGCGCACTGCGAGCGCACACGGCCCGCGCCGGACGGCTACCATAACGGCTGCCGCTTAGCTTCAGGAACATGCCATGGCTCTCATCCCCCCCTCGGTGACCATTCAAGAGGTGGCCGACCTCGCCCGGGTATCGCCGAAGACCGTATCGCGGGTGATCAATAACGAGCCGCGGGTGCGCTCCGACACGCGGGCCCGCATTCTGGAGGCGATCGACAAGCTCAATTATCGCCCGAACCTCAACGCCCGAGGACTCGCCAGCAATCGGTCTTTTCTGATCGGCTTGTTCTGCGACCGGCCCGGGGACTATTTGAGTGAGTTTCAGTCCGGTGCGGTGGAACGTTGCCGGGAGTCGAGCATGCACCTGATGGTTGAGCCCTGGGACGTCCAGAGCCCCAACATCGAGAAGGAGATCGACACGCTCATCGGCCAGCTGCGCCTGGAGGGGGTGATCCTGTTGCCGCCCCTCAGCGATCACCCGATCGTCCTCGGCAAATTGCAGGAGGCGGCGATTCCCATCGTGCGCATCGCGCCTAAATACAATTTGAGCGCCACGCCTTCCATCGGCATCGACGACTATGCCGCCGCCCGCCAGGTGACCGGGCATCTACTGGATCTCGGCCATCGGCGCATCGGCTTCATGCTGGGGCGGCCGGAGCATGGCGCCACCGAACAACGCTACCTCGGCTTCATCGACGAAATGCGCGCGCACGAGGTTGCCGTGGACTTCGACCTGGTCCAGACCGGGAATTTTCTGTTCTCCGACGGCCTTCAGTGCGCCGAGCGGATGTTGAGCGTCGCAACCCCGCCCACCGCGATTTTCGCGAGCAACGACGACATGGCCGCCGCGGTGATCTCGATGGCGCGAAAATTCGGACTCGACCTGCCCAGCCGCCTCTCGGTTGCCGGCTTCGACGACGCGCCGATTGCGACCATGCTGTGGCCCGAACTCACCACCGTGCGGCAGCCGGTATCTGCCATGGCCCGCCTTGCGGCGGATCTCATCATCCGCCTCGAGCCGCGCCGCAATGGCTGGCCGGAACGGATTCCCAGGCACCTGTTGAAGCACGAATTGATCGTCCGCAGCTCTACGGGTCGCGCGCCGGCAAGGGGTGCGCCGGCCTAGCCGTCGCCGCATCCGGGGACGATCGCAACTCAGGCTCTCATCGAGTGCCGCGATCGCCTCGACCAAGTGGTACAACGTGCTCGCCGGGGCCGGCGAATCGACCAAGCGTCCATCGGGCAGCTGCAGGTCGAACCAAAGCCCCGACACCGGCGTCGAAAGATAATGAAGCAAGCTCGAGGCGGCCGCGCATGCCATCGATCCGTAGCTTGTCTCGCCCGTCACCCGGGCGGCGAGGAGGGCCGCCTTGAGCCGCTCGGTCTGGGGCCAGAGGCGAGCGTTGGAATCGTGAACGGTGAAATCATCGAGCAGCGAATTCACGGCGACACCGTTGCGCACCCCGCGTTCGCCCGCCGCAATCAGCCGAAGGGCCGCTCGTTCGACGGTCTCCGCGCGCCCCCACGGGCTCTTGAGCATCAGGAAAGCCCACTCGAACTGGTGGCCCGGTTCGATGATCCGCCCCTCCATGCCGGGAGCCGGCTCCCAGGACGGCGAAAAGAATTCCCGCAGCGCGCCGGTTTCCCGGTCGATGAAGCGCGATAGCGCGAGGTCGATCAAATCCTTCGCCCATGCGCTCCATCCGCCGTCCTTGCCGGCCTGCGCCCAAGTCAAGCAGGCCTCCAAGAGGTGCATATGAGGGTTCGATTCGCGCCGCTCGCCGGCTCCCTCCCCGGAATGAAAGCCGCCGCCGTTTGCGCCGAGCCGGCTCTCGATGACGCCACGCAATTCGAGCGCTCGGCGCTCGAATATCGCCGGTGCGGTCAGCGTGACGGCGGCGCCCGCGTAACCCAGGAGCGCAAACGCCTGGTCGTAGAGGAGCGCGCGCTCATCGAGCGGCATGCCTCCCGCGTCCACGAGCGTGCGGAACAATCCATCCGGGCGGCGATAGCGAACCGTGAAGTAATCGATCCCCCGCCGAACGAGCTCGAATGCATCTCCGCGCCAGCCGAAGCGGCGCGCTTGGGCAAAAGCATGGATTTGCCGGGGATGAACGCGCGCGCGGCGCGGCGAGTCGATGCCGCGGCCGCGCTGGGAGAGTGCCTCGAAAAATCCGCCGTCCCGCGGGTCGACTCCGTACTGTGCCCAGCGCGGATAGGCGCACTGAGTGAGCCATCGGTTCAATCGATCGCGCAGCGGCGTCAACTCCGCTCGCCACGCCGGTGGGTCGCAGACTCGGGCGCCCACTCAATACGCCTTCAACAGCGCGAACCGCGTCGGCAGCAGGCGGTAGCTGAACGGAAGGATGGCGGCGCCGACGGCGGGCGCATCGTCGGAGGTCAATGCGCGCGATACCGGCGCAATGGCCGGAACCTGGGACGCATGCATGCTCAGCCGATCATTGAGCGCCGTCGCCAATCGGTCGACGAGGCTCGCGGGCAGGCGCCCGCCAATCAGGATGGCCTGCGGATTGATCAGACAATTGATGGCAAGGAATGAGTCGACCAGTGCTTCGGTGGATTCACCCAGCCACCGATCCACGATCGAACGCGCGGCAGGTTCGAGACGCAGGAGTCCGCGCGGCGTCGCGACCCTGAATCCCTTCTCCGCGAGGCGGCTGTACAAACACGACAGCGACACGATGTTCTGCAGCTGATGGCTCTCGCCGGCCTCGTTGCGGGCGCGCAGCCAGCCGATCTCGCCGCTGCGGCCGGTGGCGCCCCGAATGTAGCTGCCGTCCGCCACCAAGCCCCCCCCGAGAGCCGCTGTCAGCAGCACATAGAAGAAACTTCGATATTGGTGCCCGGAGCCGAATTGCATCTCACCGATGGCCGCCGCGGCCGCATCGTTCTCGATGAACACCGGCACCGCCAACACGTCGCGGATCAGATCTTCGATGCGGATCGAAGCCCAGGCCGCGTAATCGGCGGGCTGGTCCGGCAGGTGGGCACGCGCGATGTCGTCCGGGAACGCGACGCCGACCCCCACCAGGCGATCCTTGGCGATGCCGGCCTTGTCGAGAAGCTGGCCGACCGATCGCCGAAAAAAGGCTCTGACCGCCTCTGGCTTCGCGAAATGAATCTCTCGCGAGGCCCGCGCCCGCACCTTGCCGACGAAATCGAGAACCACCAGAGTCACATGGTCGCGATCGACGTTGAGCCCGATCGAGAACCGGCTGTCTGGATTGATCACGAATTTCGAGGCGGGTTGGCCGCGCGCGCCGCGCAGTCGGCCGGCGTTCAGTATCAGCTGATCGTTCAGCAACCGATTGATGATATTCGCGATCGCCGCCGGCGTGAGACCGGTGTTCATCGCAAGCCCGGCCCGGGTTACCGGCCCGTTGACTCGAACGGCGTGCAGCGTTACGCGTTGGTTGTGGTCGCCGGCGCGCGTGAGGTTGGTGCCCGAGAGGTACGATGCCGAACGTGAGTTCGAACGTCGGATCCTCGGATGGCTTCACTCCGCGCATCGCCGCGTCAAGCGGTGCCCGCGGCGAGGGCGAGGGCACCGAGCGGCCCCGCAAGCGGTCCAAGCCCGGGCGGCACGACGTAGCGATCGATGGGACCCGCCAGGGCGTCCAAATCCAAGTATCCGTTCAGGCTCGACAGCAGGTGCCGGCGCAGGTGCTCGAGGAGCACCGGTCTTGCCTCGACCACGCCGCCGCCCACCAGGATGCGCCGAGGCGCCGTTGCGAGCACCAAGGTGTGCAGCAACTGCGACAGCGCATGCGCCGCGAATTCCCATGTGGGATGGTCCACGGGAACCTGATGGGCCGGCATGCCGGCGCGTGCCGCGATCGCCTGCCCGGAGGCGAGGCCCTCGACGCAATCGCCGTGAAATGCGCAGATCCCGCGCCAGTCATCGCCCGGCTTGCGCGCGATGCGAATGTGGCCGAGTTCGGGATGAGCGAAGCCATGCACCAGCCGCCCGTTGGCGACCAATCCGACGCCGACCCCGGTGCCGACCGTGATGTAGGCGAAATCTTCCAGGCTCCGGCCTGCTCCCCAGCGCCCCTCGGCGAGCGCCGCGCCGTTCACGTCGGTATCGAAGGCCACCGGTACGTCGAGCGACTCGGCCAGCCGGCCGGCAATCCGGGTGTTGCGCCAACCGGGCTTTGGCGTGGAGGCGATGAATCCGTAGGTCGGGGAGCTGCGGGCCAGGTCGACGGGACCGAACGAGGCGACGCCGAGAGCGTGGATGGGCCCGTGGGCCGCGATGGCGTCGCGCAGGAGCCGTTCGATCCGGCCGAGCGTCGCCGCGGGATCATCCCCGGTCGGTATCGAGCTCTGAAATCGGATGTCGTCCGGGCCCGTACCAAGCAGGCACACGCACTTCGTTCCGCCGAGCTCGACGCCGCCCAGCAGCGGCTTTGGGGCCCTCATCGCGCCGCGGGTCCGGCGGTAAAGTGACTGTCGTGCGAGGGGGCGGCGCGCGCCGCGGCATCGGTTGCGGTAGCCATGGACGAGAGTATGTCCCGCAATTGGGGCAGGGTCACCACGTCCAACAGCGGATCGTAGGTTTCCGGTGTCACACCCAAGCCCTCGAAAATGTAAAACCAGCTGAGGTCGCTGAACAATTCCCCGGGCTTGACGCGGATCCGTCCCGTACGACGGTATAGCTCGATGCGACCGAGCAAGCTGTCCGGCAGCCTCATGGAGCGGCAGTACGACCAGAAAGGCGTGTCGTTACGTTCGGTCAAGCAATAGTGCAGGACGATGAAATCCCGAATCCGCTCCATCTCCGCGCCGAGTTCGTCGTTATAGGAATCGATGTTGGATTGGGCGAATCCCTGGTTGGGAAAGTGTTCGAGCAGCTTGTACACGCCGCTCATCACCAGATGAATGCTGGTGGATTCCAGCGGTTCGAGGAACCCCGAGGCAAGCCCCAGGGCGACGCAATTGCGATTCCAAAACAGCCTTCGCCGCCCGGCGACGAACCGCAGTCGGCGCGGCTCCGCCAGAGGCTGATCCCCCACCTCACGCATCAAATCCTCGAGCGCGGCGTCGTCGCCGAGATGCTCGCTGCAATAGACGTATCCATTGCCGGCACGCTGCTGCAGCGGGATGCGCCAACGCCAGCCCGCGGCACGCGCGCTCGCTTCGGTGTACGGCGGGCGCGGGCTGACGCGCGCGGTCTGCATGGCAACCGCGCGGTCGCAGGGCAGAACGTCGCGCCACTCGAGGTAGCCGGTCTTCAGCACCTGCTCGATCAGCAGACCGCGGAAGCCGCTGCAGTCGATGAACAGGTCCGCTGGATGCCGCGAACCGTCCGAGAAAATCAACTCCTCCAGGTAGCCGTCTTCGCGCAGGCTCGCATCCGCGACGGTGCGCTCGAGCCGCACGACTCCGAGGCGCTCGGAGTAGGCGCGCAGATAACCGGCCACCAGGGAGGCGTCGAAATGCAGCGCGTAGCGCAGGCCCGCGGCGGGTCCCGGGGCGTTCGGGTCCGGGAAGCGAAACTTGCGCGCATCGCCGAGCGCGGCACAGAGGCTGAAATCATTGAACCGCGGCGCCAGGCCGTCGGCACACGCCTTGTGCCAGGCGTGATGGAAAGGCCGCAGGTTGATCATGCTGCCGAAGGTCCCGAACGGGTGCCAGTAGGAGCTCCCGATCCGCCGCCAGTCCGTGAACTTGATGCCGAGCTTGTACGTTGCCTGCGTGTGGCGGACGAAATCTCCCTCATTGATGTTGAGAAAGCGCAGCAGATCGATGATCGGCGGGATGGTGGCCTCGCCCACGCCCACCGTGCCGATGTCCGGCGACTCGATCACCGAGATCACCGTGCCGGTGCCGGGCAGGGCGCGCGCCAGGATGCTGGCGGCCATCCAGCCGGCGGTGCCGCCGCCCACGATCGCAATGCGTTGGATTGGATGACGCATTGAGGCGGTGGGCGGCGGCGGCGCGGCTTAGAGCTTGCCCTTGATGCCGATGAAGAATCGGCGACCCGAGTCGTCATACGTAAAGGGCTGATTCGCCCACTGCAGATACGTATGTTGGGCTTCGTCGGTCAGGTTCTGCACGGAGAAAAGAATGCCGACGTGCC
The DNA here is from genome assembly GCA_963748995.1 of uncultured Gammaproteobacteria bacterium. GTDB lineage: Bacteria > Pseudomonadota > Gammaproteobacteria > Steroidobacterales > Steroidobacteraceae > Bog-1198. The sequence goes on from CAVVKU010000028.1 coordinate 70,147, forward strand.
GGTTGAAGTCGTAGCTTGCCTGCGCATCGAGCTGCCCGTAGGGAGCCTGGTATACCTGATAGACCTTGTTGCCGAACGTAAAGGTGGACCCCACCAGCGAGTCGTTGATCGCCTTGTCGCGATACGAATAGGATCCGCGAATCGAGAAGCCGTGATTCTCGTAGTACAGGGTGCCGGTGACGCGCGTCGCGAGACACGCCCGGGATGGGTCCGCGCGCCCCGAAGCTCGTGGGCTGCTGGGACTGCGACTGGGAGTACGTGTAGTTCGTCGCGACCCCGAAGCCACGCAGCCAATCGGACAGATTCGCGAATGAGTACTGCCCGCCGAGCTCGACACCGTAGATCCGGCCGTTGCCGGCGTTCACAGGCTCGGACACGGCCGCGGTATGGCCCCCGAAGTCGTCGTTCAGGAAGGTCGTTGTATGTGTTCGATTTCGACGAAATTGTCGACCTGCTTGTAGAACGTCGCAAGTTGCGCGATGGCGCCCGGCGCAAAATAGTTCTCGTACGACAGCAAGAACTGCGAGGCGCGATACGGATCGAGGTAGGGATTACCCTCGCTGCCCCCATCGAACATGAAGCGCGCCGCGCCGGTGACCGGATTGTTGGCGCCGCGGGTGAAATTGTACGAATTCCCCAATCCGAGCTGGAACAGATCCTGCGGCGCGACCACTCGCGCGGCGCCGAATCTGACCTTCTGGTTATCCGTCACATCGAGCACGAAATTGAAGGACGGCAGCACGTCCGTATAGTTGCGCTTGGTGGTGACCGGAATGACGTTCGACTCCACGCCGTTCCAGGATGCCGTGCCGTAGTAGGTCGGATGCGGGTTCGCCGCACCGCCGTTGATGGTGAGATCCGTGTTCACCAGACGCACGCCGAAATTCATGTGAAAGCGGCTGCTCGGACCGCCCATGTCGACCATCAGATAGGGCGCCGTGGTGCGCTCGGTCACGTCGAACGAGCTCAGCGGGTCCTTGAAGAATTGTTCGGTATTGTTCACGACCCCGGCGCCCGACCATACCTTTTCCAGATACGTCGACGGGTTGGTGATGCCGCTGGTCGACGGGTTCTTGACGATGATGTTGCCGACCCCGAAGTTGTTGACGGTCAAGGCCAAACCGGGGTTGGAGGTTGCGGTGGAGTAGGGGATGGTCGGAGCACCGCCTTGGCAATATCCGGGATCCTGGTAATAGAGCCACGGGCCGAACCCAGCGCCCGGTGTAAAGCCCGCTCCGCAACTGCCCGCCACGCCCCCGGCCTCCGTGCCGTTGATCAAGTAGCGTCCGAAGGTTTGGTCGACATCGCGCCCGGCATAACGCACGCCGGCCGTGATCGTGGTCTTCACGTCGGTGATGAACGCCGGATCCCAGTACAGTTCTCCCTTCACCGCAAACTGCTTCTCATCGGTCAGATTCGCCCACGCCCAGTTCGATTTGAACGTGGTGTATGCCGGATTGTTGAGCACATTGGGGGGCAAATAGCTCACCGAGGGCAGGCCCGAGGTGCCGCCGTTCGAATAATTGAATTCGTAGCCATGATTGCCCGTGGTCGAGTTGGGGCATAGCTGACCGTTGTTGCATCCGGGTGCGCTCGGCGAGGTGGCGACGCCGTTGTTCGTATCGTAGAGGCCGTGCTCGACGTCTGCCTGGGCCGCCTGCAGGTTCGAGGTCGCATGCGCAAAAGACGCGTCGAACAGGCCGCGAAGCGGTCCGCCGTCATCGAACTTGGTCACCCATTGAAAATTGTTGGCCTGCGAGATGTTGTCCTGATAGAGCGTTGCCGTTTCGGCGCCGAGCGCGTTGAAGGTGGCGTTCTGCACGACATCATTGCCATCGATCGAGTAGGGCTTGGTTGGATCGATGCCGGGCTGCGGGTTCGTGTCCTGTCCGTTGAACCAGGCCTTGTCGGAATAGTCGATCGTGGTTTCTTCTTCCCGGGCATAGAACCAGAGGAAATTGCTCTGAATCGAATCGGTGATCTTCAGGCCGATGTCGAAGGAGGCGCCCCGATCCTTGGTTTCATCGTTCACATTGGTGAAATAGCCGAGCTGCGGGATGATGTAGTTCTGACTGATCGTGCCCACATCCGCGGCGGTCAGCGAACCCACGTAAGGCTTCGTGGCGGAATTGGAGATGACCCAGCCGCTGCGATTCGCCGCCTGGTATTCATCGGTCATTGTCTTCAGATCGGAATACGTCAGGCTGCCGCTGAACGCCAGCCGATCGTTCAGCTTGTACGAGCCCACCAGGGTGGCATCGGGCGTCTTGTCGTTTTGGCGTTGGGCATCCGATTCGCGGAACAGGCCGCCCAGCGACAAACCGTCCGGTGCAAGCAGCGGATCGGCGGTCTTCAAATTGATGGTGCCGCCGAGGCCGCCTTCGGTGATCGACGCGCTGGGATTCTTGATCACGTCGATGCCGCTCACCAGCTCGCTGGGGATGGATTGGAGCGAGCCGTATTGCGAATTGGCGCCGGCGCCGCCGCCCGATGCTTCGCCTGACACGTAGAATTCCTTGCCGGTCAGGAACACATCGCCGTTCAGGGTGACCAGGTTCTGGCGCAATCCGTCGATGAGCACCGAGGTGCCCTGGCCGTTTGCGCCGGAGCGATCGATCTGCACCCCCGGCAGGCGTTGCAGCGACTCGGCCACGTTGTTATCCGGCATCTTGCCGATGTCTTCCGGAGCCACCGACTCGATGGACAGATTCGAGTCACGCTTGGTATCCAATGCGGTTTGCAGCGATTGACGATAGCCGGTGACGACGATTTCCGATAACTCGCTGTTGTCGTTCGTGGCGGCCTGCGAGGTGCTCTGCGTGCTCGATTGCGTCTGGTCATCGGCGATGGCGGCATGTGCGAATAAGGACGCCTCGAATGACACCGCTGTCATTATGGCTAAACGAGTAGCCCGGCGTGCGCGCTTTTCTCTGCGATGCGACATGGTATCTGGCACTCCCAATCTTGGACGTTGTTCTATACTCGGCGCACTGAATCTGCCGCTCGGTGGCGTTTTTGCCGCAATCTAGCGGGTTTTCGCGCTCTGATTCCCCCATCGAGCGGGTCTGCAACCCGCGATCGACGCAGACGGAGGCTAACTCCAGTCGCTGTCGGCCGTCAACGATTAAATATATTCTTTGTGTTTAATCGGGTAAATCGTGTCAGCGCTGACAGGACCGGCGATCTTAGGATGCAGCTCCGCCCGGCCGCCCCCGGCCATTGGCCTAGTTTTGCGTGCGATTGGCGCCCTGGAGCGCGCGGGCCGCGGCGACTGACGCGTGCGCAGGGGGTTAGGATGGCAGCGATGTCATTGTGGGGGAAAGCAGAAGCCGGGGGCATGCCATGTGGCCAAGAATTTCTCGCGCTGATCGTCTTCTTGAGCCTTGCCGCGGGCCTCGCATCGGCGCGCCCGGGAGATGAGGCCGCCAGCGCCCGGGTGCGATCGGAAAATTTCGGGCCCTACAATCTCAAGCGTGCTGGAAGGCGGAGTGGGCGTCCAGCGTCTGACCTTGCTGCGGATGCCGGGGTCACCGGCCGCGGGTGCTCCCTGGTCCATGACGACCTGGATACTCTCCGTGCGCCGCCAGCCGGGTACGGTGATCGTCGCGGCCGTGGGCGACACGGAGCCGCCCTCGGCCGAGTGGCGCGGCATCGTGTTGCGGGACGGGGAACTCACGCTCGTGGTGGCCCCGCGGCTCGAGCTGTCCGGCGGCGTCGGAGCTGCCGCCCGGAAAGTGGCATCACATCGCGGCGACCTACGACGGCGTGACTGCGCGACTCTACCTGGACGGTCGTGAGTGCGGCGCACTCGAGGCGAGGACATCTGCAAGTCGCGGCGCGAATCGACATCGCGCCGGCCGCGCCCGACGCCGCGGCCGGCTCGCCGCACTTCGGGGGATCGCTCGCCGGGCTCGCTCTGCGGCCTTACGCGCTCGATGCGCAGGCGGTGCGCTTCACTGGCCGATGCGCGCCCGGATTTCTCGCTCGTGACCTTCGATCAGGTGGGCGTCGGCTGGCCGCTCCAGGAGCATGCCTGGCGCGGCCTGCAGGCGCCGCAGGACCCCTGGACGTTGCCGCATAGCCGCAGCGCGCCAAGCGCGCCGCACGCGGCGCCCATCCCTTCGGGCGCAGCGGGCGGGCTCGCCGCCGAGTCTCCGCGGCCTCTGGACGCTCGATGCGTGGCACCTGCGTGCGGCGCCGGAAGTCGCCGAAGACGGAGCCGTCGTTGTCGCATCCCGGCTATCGCGAACGAGCAATGGATGGCCGCGGTGGTGCCGGGAACAGTGCTGACGACCTTGATCGCGAGGGGCGTATATCCCGACCCGGGCTTCGGGCTCGACAATCTCGCCATCCCGGACAGCTTGAGCCGCCAGGACTACTGGTATCGCAGCGTGTTCGATGCGCCCGCCGAGCTGCGCGATCGCGAGGCCACGCTCGAGTTCAACGGCATCAACTATGCCGCCGAGGTCTGGCTCAACGGCATCCGCGTCGGCAGCATTCGCGGGGCGTTCACCCGTGGCATTTTCAACGTCACGGGTGTGCTGCAACCTGGGCGCGCCAATGCGCTCGCGGTGCGCATCTCTCCGCCGCCCCATCCGGGCATTCCGCACGAACAGTCGATCGCCGCCGGTCCCGGTCAGAATGGCGGGATGCTGGCGCTCGACGGACCGACATTCATCGCCACCGAGGGATGGGATTGGATCCCCGGGATCCGCGATCGCGACACCGGCATCTGGCAGAGCGTCCAGCTTCACACCACCGGTGGTCTGCGGTTGATCGATCCTCACATCGTCACGCGGCTTGCACTGCCGCGCCTCGATGAGGCCGACATCGCGATCGAAACGAGCATCGAGAACCGGCGCCCGACGACGGTTCGCGCCACGCTGATCGCCCGGATCGGGGCGATCAGCGTGCGCAAGACTCTCGAGCTTCCACCCGGAAAAACGAGCGTGGTTCTCGATCCGGCGCAATTCGCGCAGCTGCGCATCGCGGCGCCGCGGCTGTGGTGGCCGAATGGCTACGGGGCGGCGAATCTTTACACGCTCAATCTCCAGATCGACGAAGACGCCGTTCGGTCGGATTCCGCGACGCTCAAATTCGGAATCCGCGAGATCACGTACGAGCTGTCGTTGTTCGACGCCCAAGGGCGCCTGCGCCGCGTCGAGATCGACCCGACGTTGGGCACCGAGCTCGGACAGCGCTTGGTCGATGTGGGTCACTCGGCCATCAAACTGACCCCGCGAGGCTGGGCCGCGAGCCTGACGGCGGCCGGCGACAAGTCACCGGCGGTTAAAGCAGGGGAGCACGAGTCCCTGACGCCGTTCCTGGTCATCAAGGTCAACGGCGTGCCGATCGCCGCGCGCGGCGGAAACTGGGGCATGGACGATGCCCTGAAACGGGTTTCGCGTGCTCGCTTGCAACCGTATTTCGAGCTGCATCGTCAGGCGAACCTCAACATCATCCGCAACTGGCTGGGTCAGAACACGGAAGAGCTCTTCTACGAACTGGCCGATGAATATGGGATGCTGGTTTTGAACGATTTCTGGGAGTCCACCCAGGACTTCCAGCTCGAGGCCGAGGATCCGGCACTGTTCCTGGACAATGCCCGAGACACCATCACCCGGTATCGAAACCATCCGTCCATAGCGCTGTGGTTCGGTCGGAACGAGGGCGTGCCGCAGCCCATATTGAACGAGGGGCTAGCTGATCTGGTGGCGAGGCTCGATGGCACACGCTATTACACCGGCAGCTCGAACTCGGTGAATCTGCAGACCAGCGGACCGTACAACTACCAGCCTCCGCAGGATTATTTCACGCGGCTCGCGCGCGGCTTCTCGGTCGAAGTGGGCACTCCGTCATTATCGACGATCGAGTCCCTGCATGCATCGATCCCACCGGGGGAACGCTGGCCGCTGAGCGACACGTATGCTTATCACGACTGGCATTTCGGCGGCAATGGCGACGTCAAGAGCTTCATGCAGGCGATGGCGGACGAATACGGAGCGGCCGGGAACCTGGAGGATTTCGAGCGCAAGGCACAACTCATGGACTACGTATCGTACCGGGCGATCTTCGAAGGATTCGCGGCTCACCTGTGGACCGGCAACAGCGGGCGGCTGTTGTGGATGACGCATCCCGCATGGCCGAGCAACACCTGGCAGATCTACAGTTCGGATTACGATACGGCTGCCGCCTACTACGCGGTGAAGAAAGCCTGCGAACCGCTGCATGCGCAGCTCGACCTGCCGGACTACCGGTTGGCGGTGGTGAATACCACCCGCATTGCACGATCGGGATTGACCCTGCGCACACGAGTTCTGTCCCTGGACAATCGCAAGCTCGCGGAGCGCGTGGACCGGGTCGATTCCGCCGCGAATTCGGTGACCCATATGGCGACGCCGCTCGATCTGCCGGCGCTCCTCGAGCGGGAGAGAATGGTGATCGTGAAGCTGACTCTCGAGGATCCGAGCGGCGTCACGCTGTCCGATAACGTTTACTGGCAGGGCGTCGACGAAGCCGCCCATCGACGCCTGAACTCCCTGCCGCCGCAAGCCGTTGCAATTCGCGCTCAAGCGCAGCGCGCGGAAAGCGGCCGCATCGATATCACGCTCGAGAATCAAGGCAGCGCGCCGGTGCTGAACGCCAAGGTAACCGTGCTCGACGCCGAGGGCGATCGAGTGCTGCCGGCCTATTACAGCGACAATTACATTGCCCTGATGCCGGGGGAGATCAGGACCATCGAGGTGCGCTGCCCCCCGGGCGGCCGGCAGTGCGAGAGGGTGGCGCTGCGGGGATGGGACGCGGACTCACGCAACGTGGCGATAGAGCGACAGCCGTGACGCCGAGCGTGCGCCGCGGGCACCGGATGTCCGATGCTGGGTTATGATCGGGGACCGTGACGATCCCTCAGCGCACCGCGCCGCCGCTCGAACTCAAATTTTCGCGGCTACCAGAAATTCGTCGTGGTGGTTCTGGCTTTTCTGCAGTTCACCATCGTGCTCGATTTCATGCTGCTCGCGCCATTGGGCGCGCTGGTGATGCCGGCACTGAAGATCACGACCGCGCAGTTCGGGCTGATCGTGTCGGCCTATGCGTTGAGCGCCGGGGTCTCGGGTCTGCTCACCGCCGGGTTCGCCGATCGATTCGACCGCAAGAAGCTGCTGTTGTTCTTTTATTGCGGTTTTCTCGTCGGGACGCTGCTGTGCGGACTGGCGTCGAGCTACTCCCTGCTGCTGGCCGCAAGGATGGTCACCGGCGTGTTCGCGGGCGTCGTCGGCTCGGTCGTATTCGCGATCGTCACAGATCTCTATCCGATGCAAATGCGCGGCCGCGTCATGGGGGTTTTGCAAACGGCGTTTGCCGCGAGCAGCGTGCTCGGCATTCCTTTCGGCCTGGTGTTGTCGAATCGCTGGAGCTGGAACGCGCCTTTCTTCCTCACCGCGGCCGTTTGTGCGGCGGTGGGCGCGGTGATCTGGGCGAGGCTGCGCCCGATCGACGAGCACCTGAAGCACCATCCGGATCGAAGCCCGCTGCATCATCTGCTTGCATACGCTGTCCAACCGCTCGTATGTGCTTGGTTTTCTCGCCACGGGGATCTTGAGCCTGGGCGGTTTCATGCTCATGCCGTTCATGAGCGTCTTCGTGGTCAACAACGTGGGCCTTCCCGTCGGCAAGCTTCCGCTGGTGTACATGATTACCGGCGGCTTCTCGATCGTCACCGGACCTCTGATCGGCCGGGCAAGCGACGCGTTCGGCAAATTGAGGGTGTTCGGCTTCGGCTGCGCGGTGACGATCGTGATGGTGGCGATCTATACCCACCTCAGCGCAGTCGGGCTGGGCACGCTGGTGACGGTCATGGTGCTGCTGCAGATCGGAATTTTCTCGCGCATGATTTCCTCCGCGGCTCTCACCTCGGCGCTGCCGGAACCGGGCGACCGCGGCGCCTACATGTCCATCAGCTCCTCGCTCCAGCAGGCGGCGGGCGGCGTCGCCGCCATGCTCGCGGGGATGATCGTCGTGCAGACGAGCGCGGGCACCCTGTTGCACTTCGATACCCTGGGGTATCTGCTCATGGGCACCACGCTGGTGTCGCTGTGCTTGATGTATTTCATCAATCGAAGAGTGGGCGCTGCGCAGGCGGCCCGCGCCGCGGCGCCGACGCCTCAGCCTCCTGACGCGTACCACAACACTCCCGCCTTGGCGGCGATCCATCTAAAGGGCTCGTTGGGCACGTAGTCGAGGCTCGAGTTGACGAACGGATATCGCCGCCACCGGTCTTCCCGCCCGGCCGCCAGATCCGCGATGATGCGGCCGAATACGGATGTCAGGTTGACACCGTGGCCGCTGTAGCCGATGCCGTAGAGAACATTGCGGTGCCTGCCGGTGCGCCCCACGGAAGGCGCGGCGTTCAGCGACCAATCGATGATCCCGCTCCACATCAGGTCGAATTCCACGCCGGCGAGCGCCGGATACACCCGGACCAGCTCACGTCCGAGCTGTCTGCGATGCAGCTCGACATCGCCCGGAGCCGCCGGGGCGTTGTTGAAACCATATTGGGGCGCGCCGCCGCCGATGTGCACGCGACCATCCCGGCTCAGCCCGAAATAGTAGACCTCGGTTCGCATATCGCTGAATGGCGCGCGAAATCGCCAGCCGAGAGCGGTGAGCTCATCCATCGCTCAATGGCCGGGTGATGCCGACATACTCGCGCAGCGGCAATATCGAGTTTGCGAAGAAGCCGAGGTTGGGCGCAAACGCGTTGCAGGCGAGCACCAGCAATTTGGCGCGGACGACATGCCCATCGCGTGTCCGAAGGGCATGCACCGGACCTTCCTCGACATGATCGATCACGGTGTTTTCGTAAACACGGGCGCCCGCCCGCTCGGCGGCATACTTGAAGGTCCGCACGAGCTTCATGGGATTCAGATGACCGCCGCTCGGGTCGTAGAAGGCGCCGCGATACGCCTGGGTGCCGATCGCCGCGGACAGCCGTCGGGGCTCCCAGAATTCGACCGGCATGCCGAGCGTTTTTGCCCGGCTCACGTAGGCACGCGCGGACTCGGCATCCGCCTCGGAGTTGCACACCTGAAGGGTGCCGTCCGCGTCGAGGTCGCAATCGATGCCGGTGGAGGCGCTCAACCGGGACAACTCAAGGACATTGGCGGCGGTCAGGTCGTAGATCTCGCGGTCCATGCGCGGATCGTCGCTGAAACTCATGAACCGGTCCGCGGTCATGGTGAGGAGCATGGCGCCGTTGCGCCCCGAGGCGCCGTTGCCGCAACCCTGCGCCTCGAATACGGCGACGCTCTTCTCCGGCGCAAGATCCCGCAGATAATAAGCACTGGAAAGGCCGGTGAGCCCACCGCCGACGACGGCGATGTCCACCGTCAAATCCTCCGTCAGCGATGGATTCAGCGGCGCCTGACTTCGTGCCCAGAAGCTCGGGTTGCGCTCGAGCGGGACGCGCGTGCTCCAGACCCGGGGAGCCAGCGCGTTCACGCCGGCCGCTCCCACCAGCACACCGCCGCCGAGCGTGGCGCTCTTCAAAAAATGGCGGCGATCCAAGCGCACTGCGGTGTAAACTCGAAAAAAACCATTGGCGCGATCTTGCGCCCCCGATCGAGTATGTGGATAGAGGGAGCAACGCGCAAATGGCAAAAATACTGGTGCTGTATTATTCCTCCTACGGTCACGTCGAAACCATGGCCGAGGCCGTTGCCGAGGGTGCGCGCTCGGCGGGCGCCACGGTCGACGTGAAGCGCGTACCGGAAACGGCGCCGGCGGAGGTCGCCAAGGCGGCGCACTTCAAGCTCGATCAAAAGGCGCCCATCGCCGTGATCGACGAGCTCGCCGACTACGATGCCATCATCATCGGGTGTCCGACGCGTTTCGGCCGCATGTGCTCGCAAATGGCGACGTTCCTGGACCAGGCGGGCGGCCTATGGGTGCGCGGCGCCCTGAACGGGAAGGTCGGCGGCGCCTTCACCTCGACGGCGGCTCAGCACGGCGGCCAGGAAGTGACCTTGTTCTCGATCATCACCAATCTCCTGCACTTCGGCATGACCGTGGTCGGATTGCCCTACAGCCACCAGGGCCAGATGACCCTCGATGAGATCGTCGGCGGAAGTCCCTACGGCGCCACGACCATCGCGGGCAGCAGCGGCCAGCGCGCCCCGAGCGCGTTGGATCTGCAAGGCGCCCGGCACCAGGGACAGCTCATCGCCACCACGGCCGCCAAGCTGGCCGCGCGATAACGCGATTCGACCCACCCCTGAACCACCCGGCGATCCGCGCCGCTCGGATCGGCCGTCCGCATGAAAGCGATGAGGGGTGCTACGGTACCCCGACCTTGACCTCGCGAGGATGTCCTTCGCGAGGGTCATGGGTGTTGCCGTCATTGCGGAGTTGCCATCATGATCTCGTCGAAATGGATCGTTGCCGCGGTTGTGTCGAATCTCGTTCTTGCCTCGATGCTGTCGGCTCAACCGACCCAGAGCGCGCCCGCCGGCGCTCCGAGCGTCGATGAGCGAATCGATCAACTGACCCGGGAAGTCGAAGAGCTCAAATCATTGGTGCACCAGCTGCAATCTCAGCTGGCGGCGGCCCCGCCCGCAGCTCCGTCGCCAAATACCGCGAACGTGGCGGCTGCCGCACCCGGCAATGGAGCCGCCGCCGGTGCTCCGCCGGCAGCGGCGGCCGCATCCGCATCCGGCAGCGCCGGCGCTGCGCCAGCCAATGCCGCCGCGGCGTCCGGCGGTGTCGTCGGGGACCTGCTGCATGGCGTGACCATCAACGCCATGCTCGATGGCTATTACGAGTACAACACCGACAATCCCATTGGCCGCGTGAATTACCTGCGCGCCTACGACGTGAGCAGCAACAGCTTCAGCCTGAACCAGGCGGACCTCATCCTGGAGAGCGCACCCGACTTATCGAGCGGCAAGCGCGAGGGATTCCGGATCGACTTGCAGTACGGCCAGGCGACCTCCACCTTGCAGGGCAATCCGGCCAATGAAGCTGCGGCCCGACGTTTACCGCAACATTTTCCAGGCCTATGGCACCTATGTTTTCCCGCTCGGTTCGGGCCTCACCGTCGATTTCGGCAAGTGGGCAAGCTCGCTGGGCATCGAGGGCAACTACACCAAGGATCAGCTGAACTACTCGCGCTCGTTCTGGTTCGATTATCTGCCGTTCTATCACATGGGGGTGCGCGCGAAGTACGCCGTCAACGACCAGCTTGCCTTGAACCTCTGGATCACCAATGGAACCGATCAGACCGAGGCGTTCAACAACTACAAGGATCAGATGGTCGGCTTCGTCTTGACGCCTTCGCCCGATCTCTCCTGGACGGTCAATTTCTACAACGGCCAGGAACATCCCGACGTGGTTTATCTGACGAATCCGGGGCCGGGACAAACCAAACTGCCGAATCAGCAGGGAACCTACATCCTGCCGATCGCGAACCCGCCAACCGGCAAGCTCGATATCCTCGACAGCTACGTGTCCTGGCAGGCGAGCAAGGCCCTCACTCTCGCGGCGGAAGCCGACTACGTTCAGGACCGTCTGTATTCGTATTCATCGCCCGAGCATGTCACGGGCGGCGCGCTCTACGGCGGCTATCAGTTGACTCCCGCCATGGCCGTCGCGCTGCGCCTGGAGTATCTCGCGGATGTCGGGGGGCTTTACACGGGCGCCACCCAATATCTCAAGGAGGGCACTTTCACCGTGGACTACAAGCTCGCCAGCGATTTCTTGATGCGCGGCGAGTTCCGCCGCGACCAGTCCAACCAGCACTACTTCTTGACCAATGCGTTGGGAGTTTTCGACTCATCGCAGCAGACCATCGGCCTGGGACTGGTTTGGTGGTTCGGACAGAAACAGGGCGTGTGGTAAAGAACCTGTCCAAGGGATTATGCTGGATGCAAGGATTCATCATCGCAAGGAGAGGATCATGTCGATCGACGGCTCGCAAATGCGTGCGGCAATGGCTACCTCCTTGAGCGCTCATTGGCGCTTTTTCCTCATCGAGGGCATCGTCCTGGTCATCCTCGGGTTTGGGGCGGTGCTGATCCCGCCGATCGCCACGCTGGCGGTCGAAGCTCTGATCGGCTGGATCCTGCTGGCGAGCGGCATCGTGGGATTGATCAGCACGTTTCGCATGCGCGGCGCTCCCGGGTTTTCTTGGTCGCTGCTATCGGGGGTGGCCGCCGTGGTCGCGGGTGTGCTGCTGCTTGCGTGGCCGCTGTCCGGAGCGGTCTCGTTGACGGTGATTTTGACCGTGTTTTTGTTCCTCGAAGGATTCGCCTCCATCATGCTGGCATTGAGCCACCGCAGCGGATTCTCATCTCGTTGGGGTCTGTTGCTCTTCAGCGGGATCGTGGACCTCGTCCTGGCCGGGATCATCGTGATGGGGCTGCCGGGTACGGCGGCCTGGGCCATCGGGCTGCTCGTGGGCATCAACATGGTGTTCGGCGGGTCGGCCTTGATTGGCATGGCGCTGCATGCGCGGCGACCCGGGACCACCGCCTCTTAACAGACAGGCGCGGCGCCGCCACCGTCCCCGTCTACCAGGCGGTTTGGTAAGCCTGGCGCCGTCGTTCGGCATTTTGCAGAATGACCGACCGCTCAGGTTCGCCGGCGGATCCCCATTGCTTGATTTCCTCCAATGATCGGAAGCATCCCAGGCACGTGTCGTCATCGTCCAGGCAGCAATTTCGTATGCAGGGCGATTGAGCGGGAGCGGCGGAATCGGTCATCGGGTGATGTCCAGCGCCGCCTTTCACACGCTCGGCCGACCGCTGCGTCAAGCCGAGCATGACCAGCCCGAGAAAAATTGCGCCGATAACCACCGCCAGCCAATTCCAAGCACTGAAACGCGAGTTCTTGTCGTGATCAGGCGCGACCAGCGCATTGATGCGATTGATGTGCTGCTGGGCCGGCACGAGCAGAAGCGGCGCCAGAAAGCCGATCAGGAAATAGGGCTCGGGTAGCCGCCAGGCCAGCGATGCGCCAATCCAACCGATAGCCAACGGTCCCGCTGCCAATGTCGGCTCCATGCCCAGACGGCGTTCGTCTTCGCGAATGCATTCGAAGCAGCTGTAGCACCAGAAAATTCCGAAGAAGGCGCGCGCCCAGGGAACGATCAGCGGCTCTGAGCGCTCCTTGATCAGCACCCAGTGCTTGTAGAACCAATAGATTTGATAGATTCCCAACGTACAGACGGATAGCACCACCATCTTGATGGGCGACACGGCGAAAAAGTGAAGGTCGGCGTCCCGTGCGCCAGAAACGCCATCGGTCAGCGCCGCCTTGGGGGGAGCATAAAGATTCTCTTCCATGAGTCCTCGTCTCCCGCGGGGCTGCCAGCAGCCGTGACAATATGCGAAATCCGCCCTAGTCGAAGTGCAGCGTTCTCACTTCTCAGCGGCCAGCAGCGGCATCCTAAAGTTTGGCCGACCGCTGCCGCTACTTTGTTGGGCAAAGTATGGATTTGAACGGATTCAACATAACCAGTGAGGTGGATATGAGCGTGTCAGGTATTTCCTCCGCAGCTTCGTATGCGGTCCCGGTACCGACCAACGGCCCGAAGGCGAAGGCGCCGGCCAGCCCCGCCACATCGGCCAGCAAACCCGCCGCCCCTGCGGCAGCGAAGGCAGCAGCGGATAGTGACGGCGACAACGACGGCAGCAAGGGCGGGAAAGTCGACGTCAAGGCCTGAAGGCTGGGGCATCGACACCCTGGCGGCGGCGGCCGAAGATCAGGCGTAGAGCTGCATCGTCGGTATCCCCAGGCGCCCGCACGCCTGCGCCGACGGGCTGCCCGACAACGGTACCCGATCCGCGATCGCGCCGACCGCCTCGATAAGCCACCTCTCTGCGCTGCGCAGTCCAAAATGATGCGTGAGACCGAGGCGTTCGCGTATCCAGGGCGGAATGATGTCCACGGCCGCGCGCACGAGGGTTGCCTGCATCCAGCACAGAGGCATGGGGAATCCCTTCACCGTTCGCATGATGTCGAGAAATTCGAAAATGATGGGCGACGGCTCCAGGCGGTTGCGCATGCCGGCGAAAAGAGCCTGCAGCTCACCGTAAGATCTGGGCGCGTCCACCGCGCCATAAAGAGTCGACGCTGCTGATCCTTCCCGGAAGAGCAGGTCGAACTCCCTGTCACTCAGCCGGCGAACGTAGCGGCTGTACGCTTCTGCAAAGCCGAAGGTGGCCGTCGCCTGCACCCAGGTCAACAGACGCGGATCGGTGGCGGAATAGCGCTCGCCGTCCGGAGTCTCGCCAGAAACCTTGGAATGCAGGTGCACGACCCGGGCGATCATCGGCTCGGCGATGCTGCGCGCGCCATACACCGTCACCATCGCGGCCAGTCCCGTTCGTCGCAGGCGGCGCATGGGGTCGCTGCGAAACGTGGAGTGCTCCCATACGCCGGTGCGTACGGCGGGCTCTGCGAGCTCGAGAATCACCGCCGCCAATCCACCGATCAGCAGCGCCAGGGGATTCTTGAAGATGCGCCAAGAAAGTGAGTCAGCCGGCAGCAATGCGCTCTCACCCAACGGTTGTGAGAAGTCGACACTCGGGCCGTTGGGGGGATTCAACAACTCCTGCGCGCTTGCTTCGAGCCGTCTCTGGACGCTTCGTGGCAACCGGATGATCGAGTTACGAGAGGGCACGGCGCATGATTTCGTAGATAACCAATGCTCGGGGAAGGGCAACCTGCCACGGAATTTACCAGAGCGTCCAAAGATCCGGAGCGAAATGGCGTAAGATATTGATTGAATTGGCGCTCCCTACCGGATGGTGTTACAGAGTGGACACGGCACATGGCGGTCAAAACGATCGGCTCCTGGATCGTCAGATGCTACCAGGGGAAGCCCGGCGAGTACGACTCGAAGGCCTTCGCACAAACCGACGACTTCTCTGACATCGACGGCTCATCCGCCCGGCTATTGAATCGTGTACGCGGCAGTCGCCACGCCTGATCGCGTGTAGCCGGGGGCAATTGCAACCGCTTTCAGCGTCTCGGTGACGCCAACGGTGATTGAACCTCCATATACCGGTGACGACGCCGTCGGAGTCGTACCGTTGGTTGTGTAATAGATCACAGCCCCAGTGGTTGCATCGCCGATCGAGATGGTTTGCGCCCCGACGTAGGTCCCCGCGGCCAGCGAGAGCACCGGGGTCTTCGCTGCTCCGCCGACGTGGTAAGTCACGCTTTTTGTCATGGTGTTGCCGGCGTTATCAATGGCCGTGACGGAAAACGTCTGTTTGCCTGGTGTTGAGGTGATGAGTGCGCCATTGACTGAGGTCCCCACGCAGGAAGCGACTCCCGAGGTTGCATCACTGCAGGTATAAGAGGCAGTGACGCTCTGATTAAGCCCATAGCTCGCGTTGTTGGTAGGCACGCTAAGCGCGATAGCCGGCTTAACCGTGTCCACCTTGATGGTGACGGAATCTTTGGCCGAACCAACAGCGTTGGTAGCCGAGCACGTATATTTCTTGTCTTTCGTATTCGGCACCGATGCGGAGGCGCACCCGCTGGTGGTCGGCGCCGGATTCCCCGTCACCGTCCAGCTCAATGCAACCGTCGAGGTATACCAGCCGCTCAGACCGGGTGTCCCGACAAGTGACGGGGTGACGGTCGGTGGGGCCAGTGGCTGCACCGCAAAGTCGCTGAACCCCACAAAGTCCTGCCCTGTCAGATTCTCAAACGTCACCGAATTAATCTGGGCCCCATTTGTGGCGTCGATCCGCAAGTAAGCATTCAGCACGGTACCCGGAGACCAATTCGCGCCGGCAAGAGTCTCCAATACTCCAAGGTCTTCACCGTTGACGAACAGTTCATGTTTTGTGATATCCAGCGATTGAAAATTTGCCAGTCCGATGCCGAGTGACGTCGCACCAGGTGAGTAGTTGAAGGTCGTGAATTGCGCAAAGCCCTGGGCAACACCGCAGTTTTGTATGGAATTCGTGGTCGTGTTGGTTATCGCGTACGCGTTAGTCCATGAAAAGCTTTGCCCGTTAAGGGTGCCGCAGCCGCTCGAGTTCTGATTGAATAGGGCCGGTAGCGCAGTTAACGTCGTCGTGGGCACGACGCCGCTGAGAGTTATCGTGAGCCCAGGAATCAGAGCAATGCTAGAAAAATCATCGATGGTGTAATTGCTGATTCCAAGCGATTCATTCATCGCGGCGGTGTCGGTACTGAAGGTCGAGGACGGGAAGAATGTCAGCGTTATATCTGCGTAGGCCGAGGTCCCGAGTACTACCATCATAGCGGCAAAGGTTGCACGTAGTCCCTTCATGATCGCGCTCCAGTAAGTTTCTGTTTGATTGATGTTTTCTTTACAAGTGGAGATAGCTGTTGCGGCGACCAACAAAAATGTTGGTGATAACCAAGCTTTAGCTCCCTGGTTCGCTCTTGGCTGGCGCCCTATCACATCAGTTTTGAGTTTCT
>CAVVKU010000029.1:0-24348 GCA_963748995.1 uncultured Gammaproteobacteria bacterium
CGCTGGGAGGACGGACCCACTCTGTGACCTGATCCATCCAGCGCTGGTAACGTTCGAACGTCCACATTCCCTCCTCGCCCCCCGACTGCAGAACGGTGGCGATCTGGCTGAAATTTCCTCCCCGGATCGTGCCTTTTGCGCCGGACGACGGCAGCAGCAGTTCGCATCGGGGCACGTGCAAGCGTTGCGCTGCAAGGAACTCCAGTCGCTGACAACAGACCGCTACCAGACAATCCGCCAGCTGCGCGCGCACGCTCGGCTGAATATCGGACGGGAACGACATGCACAAGCGCGACAGAGCCTCCGCGCAATTGGCCGAGTGCATGGTCGCGAGCACGAGGTGCCCGGTCTCGGCCGCATTCAATGTCAAACGCATGACCTCGGGGGTGCGCATTTCGCCGATGACCAGCACGTCCGGATTCTCGCGCAGGGCATCGATGATGCCTTGCTCGAAGCTCGGCGAATGGGTCGGGACTTCCCGTTGCCGGATGAACGACTGTCGGTTGGCGAACAGGTACTCGATCGGGCTCTCGAGCGTGATGATGTGGCGGGCCCGGCTGACGTTGATCTCTTCGAGCAGCGCTGCGAGCGTGGTCGACTTGCCGGAACCGGTGGGCCCGGAAACGATGACCAGGCCGCTCGCGGGTTCGATGAGCCTGCGCAGGTCCTTGTGCAGGTTGCAGCTTGCGAGATCCTTCACGCTCGGCGCGAGCAGCCGGATGGCAAGGGCAAGCCCACGTACGGTCTGGAAGAAGTTCGCCCGCAAACGGATGCCGCCCACCGATTCGGACAGATCGGCCGAGCCGCGCTCGACGAAATCCGGCCACCGTTCCGCGCCCAGGAGGTTGTGCGCCACCTGCAGAAGCGTCGCACCGGAAACGACGCTCCCCACCGTCTGCAGTTCGCCGCGGATTCGGGCGACGATCGGCGTGTCCGCCTCCAGGTGCAGATCGCTGGCGCCGAGCGAATAGGCCTGCTCGATCCACTCTTCGAATTGCATGAGTCGGGACCTCGCTGGGTGCTTTCGTGCCTGCTCAGCGCTGCTTGCGCCTCGCCTCGAACTCATCGCCCGGCAGCCAGCTCACCGTCTGCGGCGCGGTCAGTTCCTGCCAGCCGAGCGCGAAGCCGAACCTGGCGAGCTCGGAGTTGGTGGAAAAATCCATATCGGGCGAATATTCGTCGCTCGGCTGATGGTAGCGATGCGCCGTGTAGTCATCGCGCTGCGCCTTGCCCCATTCGGGAGGATGGCCGCCAAACTTGGTCGACTCATTGACGGAAAACGAGGGCACGCCGACCCTTGCAAGGCTGAAGTGGTCCGATCGGTAGTAGTGCCCGGCACCCGGTTCGGCGTCCGGCTGAATTTCATAGCCGAATGCCTGCGCCGTTTTTTGCACGACGGGATAGAACGTCGTGCGCTCCGCTCCGGTCACGCTCACGGCCTCCGGAGGCCCGAGCGGCGCGATGGCGTCAAAGTTCAGGTCGAGCGCGATCCCCGAAGCGGGAATCGGCAGATGCTTGCCGAGATATTCGGACCCGAGCAGCCCCTTCTCCTCGGCCGTCACCGATGCGAAGAGCACGGGATGAGGCGGTCGCGCAGCGGATCTGGCGAAGGCGCGCGCGAGCTCGAGCAGCATGCCGCAGCCGGTGCCGTTGTCGATGAAGCCGTTGTAGATCTTGTCGCCGGGCAGCTTCGGATCGATGCCCAGATGATCGTAGTGCGCCGTGTACATCACAGCCTGGGTGGGAGGGCCGGGATCCGTGCCCGGAAGCATGCCGATGACGTTATAGGAGACGAACTTGCGCACCTGACTTTCGATGTGCGCCTTGAACCGCACCGGCAGCTCGCGCGCCCTGAACTTTCGGGTTCCGGCGAGCGCCACCATGTCGTCGAGCTTGAGTCCCGAGTCGGCAAAGATGCGCCGTGCCACATCCCATTGCACCCACGCCGCGGCCTCGAGCTTCGGATCCCGGTCCTTGGCGAGATACACCATCTCGTTGCTCCAGGAGCTCCGCACCACGTTCCAGCCGTAGCTCGCGAGATCGGTGCGATGAATGATGAGCGCGCCGAGCGCGCCCTTGCGGGCCGCCTCTTCGAACTTGTACGTCCACCTTCCATAGTAGGTCATGGTTTGCGCGGCGAAGAACTTGGGGTCCTTCGAGGGGGGCTCGTTCACGATGACGAGGATCACCTTGCCCCTCACGTCCACGCCCTTGAAGTCGTCCCAATGAAATTCCGGCGCCTCGATGCCGTAACCCACGAACACGAGGGGCGCGTCGATGTCCACCGAGCCGGTTTGGGTCTGATTGCCGACCACGTAGTCGGCGCCGCGGGTCAGGGCTTCGGGCGGTCCGCGCCCGGGGACCAGCGATGCCGTGGTTCCGTCCTGCGTCTGAACGCCGATGAAATCGACGCGCTGCAGATAGCCGCCATCGTCACCGGCGGGCTTCAGGCCGTAGAGCGCAAATTGGGTCGCGATGTAGCGCGCCGCGATATCGCCGCCGCGCGTGCCCGTGCCCCTCCCTTCGAGCAGGTCGTCCGCGAGGAACTGCACGTGCGCGCGGATCCGGTCCGGGCTGATTCCGTCCATTGCACCCGTGACTTCAGGCGGGAACCCGAGCTGAACCGCGGGATCCGACGCCGCCCGGCAGACCGACGCCAGTGCCGAGAAAACCAAAAAACCGGCAACGATCCGGCGCCCGAGCCTCATGCGCGCTTCACGCCTCATGCGCGCTCCACGCTAGCCGGTTCCCCCGACCGTCAGCGCGTCGATGCGGAGCGTGGGCTGGCCGACCCCGACCGGCACGGATTGGCCCTCCTTGCCGCAGGTGCCGACACCGCCGTCGAGCTTCATGTCGTTGCCCACCATGCTGACCCGGGTCAGCACGTCGGGGCCGTTGCCGATCAGCGTCGCGCCTTTCACCGGGGCTCCGATCTTTCCGTTCTCGATCAGGTACGCCTCGCTCGCCGAGAATACGAACTTTCCCGAGGTGATGTCGACCTGGCCGCCGCCGAAGTTGACCGCATACAGCCCCTTCTTCACCGAGGCGATGATTTCTTCGGGCGGCCGCGTGCCCGCGCGCATGTAGGTGTTGGTCATGCGCGGCAGCGTCATGTGCGCGAACGATTCCCGCCGCCCGTTGCCGGTGGCCGGCATGCCCATCAATCGCGCATTGAGCTTGTCCTGGATGTAACCCTTGAGCACGCCGTTCTCGATGAGCACGGTGCATTGGGTCGGCGTGCCCTCGTCGTCGACGTTCAACGAGCCGCGCCGCCGGTCGAGTGTCCCGTCGTCGACGACCGTGATCCCTTCCGCCGCGACTTTTTGGCCGATGCGGTTGCTGAAGGCCGACGTGCCTTTGCGGTTGAAGTCGCCCTCGAGCCCATGACCGATGGCCTCATGCAAGAGGATGCCGGGCCAGCCGGCGCCGAGCACGACCGGCATCGAGCCGGCCGGTGCCGACACGGCCTCCAGGTTGACGAGCGCCTGGCGCACCGCCTCCCGGCCGTGAGCGAGCGGCCCATCGTCGCGCAGCAGCTCGTCGAGCCCGAAGCGCCCGCCGCCGCCGCTGTACCCTTGTTCGCGCCGGCCGTTTTGCTCGACGATGACCGACACGTTGACGCGCACCAGGGGCCGCACGTCGGCCGTCAGCGTGCCGTCACTCGAGGCGATCAGGATCACCTCGTGCACGGCCGCCAGGGAGGCCATCACCTGCTTGACCCGCGGATCGATGCGCCGCGTCTCGCGGTCTATGCGCATCAGCCATTCCACCTTGTCCTCGTCGCGCACGGCCTCGAGAGGATCTATCGGCAGGTACAGCCGATGGGTGAGCGGACGCTGCCAGGCGCGCACGGCGTTTGCGCCGCCGCTTCTCGCGATCGCCCGTGCGGCATCCGAGGCTTCGACCAGTGCGGGCAGCATCACCTCGTCGGTGTAGGCGAAGCCCGTCTTCTCGCCGCTGATGGCGCGCACGCCGACCCCCTGCTCGATGCTGTGCGACCCCTCCTTGACGATGCCGTCCTCGAGCGACCAGGACTCCTCCCGGGAGAGTTGAAAGTACAGGTCGGCGTAATCGACGCCGCGGCTCATCACCGTGCCGAGCACGGACGACAGCCGGCTCTCGGTGAGCCCCGAAGGCGCGAGAATCATTCTTCTCCGCCACGTCGAACATCGGCGCCGCGCTCATGCCGGCACCGCCTCGTCGGTGCCGACGCCGAGACGCCGGTGCCCGAGCGCCGGGAAGCGCGCACGCGCTTCCGCCTGTTTCGCCAGATCGAATTCCGCTGTAATCACGCCCTCACCCTTGTTCAGGCGCGTCAGCACCTGGCCCCAGTAATCGACGATCAACGTGTCGCCATAAGTTTCGCGTCCGCTCGTGTGCGTGCCGCTTTGCGCCGGCGCCGCCACGTAGCACAGATTCTCGATCGCGCGCGCGCGCAGCAGCGTTTCCCAGTGCGCGCGCCCGGTCGGCACGGTGAACGCTGACGGCGCCGACAGCCACTGCGCGCCTCGCGCCACCAATTCGCGGTACAGCTCGGGAAAGCGCATGTCGTAGCAAACGGACATTCCGAGCCGCCCGACCGGCGTATCGGCCAGCACGATTGCATCTCCCGGCGCCACATGGCGCGATTCCAGATACTGCTCGTTGCGCCCGGGAATCGCGACGTCGAACAGGTGAATTTTGTCGTAGCGCGCGACGCGCCTGCCGTCGGCGTCGATCAGCAATGAGGTGTTCGTGACGCGCTGCGCGTCATCGCCCTTGATCACGGTGCTGCCGCCGAGGATCCACAGCTTGAGCTCGCGCGCGGTGGCGCTCAAGAACCTCTGCACGGGCCCGTCGCCATCCGCCTCGGCCACGGCGAGCTTGTCTGCGTCGCGCAGGCCGATGAAGGAGAAGTTCTCGGGCAGACAGGCGATGTCTGCGCCCCGCTCCTTGGCCTCGCGAAGCAGTTTCCGCGCAACGGCGAGATTGTCCTCGACCACGTGGCCTGAGGTCATTTGAATGGCGGCTATGGTACTCACTACTCCATCGTCTCCTTGGGCTTGTCCTTGAGCGGTTCGGCGACCGCCGCGGGGGCATCCGCGCTCTTGATCCGCTCGACCGTCGGGTTGTCCCAGTTGCCGGTGATTCGATAATACCCCCGGACCAGCCCCTTCAGCGGCTGTTTGAACACTTGCGTGAACAGGAGCACGGCTCCTCCGACCACCGGCCCCGCGGCAAACGCGGCCAGCGGCAACGTGTTGCTGACATTGCCCGTCACCACCGCAGTTTGGTCGTAATCGTGGTTTTTCAAGCCGACCGAGCCAATTAGGCCGATCTCGGCCGCCGGGCCCTTCACCACCACGTCGTCGGTATACGCGCTGCCGCTGCGCAGATCGAAGTGACCCCGCGCGGTGTCGAAAGCGAAGCCCTTGTCGGTCAGATCGCTGAAGTCCAGCGCGAGGCGGCGCGGCAGCTCGGCCACGCTCGCAAGCCCCAGCACGCGCCCCGCCCCAGGTTTCAAGCCGACGATTTGTCCCTTCTCGAGCGAGACCTGCACGCGGCCCGTGGCCGCCGCCAAGGCGTCGCCGCTGGGAGCCCCGGCCCACGTCATGTCGAATTCCACGTGACCGGTCTTGGCCTGCAGCACCGGGGCGAAGCCGAGCTCCTTCAGGGTCTCGCCCACATCGGTGCTGGTGATCGTGCCTCGAATGCGGCTCGTGCCGCCATCCCTGCCGCGCCATTCGCCCGAGGCGTTGGCGCTCCACGTGGTGCTGGTGGCCGTCAATTGTGTGAGGCTGACGCCGTCGTCCAATTTCTGAAGCGTCGCCCGCACCTCGCCGAATCGCCGGTCATCCCAGGTGAGCTCCGCGGCATGGAATTCCATGGGCGGTATGCTGCCCGGGTCGATCGTTTGATCCGTGGAGGCGGATTGCTCGGCGCCGCCCGCAGGGTTGGCGGAGTCATCGGCGAATTTGAGACGCTCGAACTCGAGATCCCAAGGAGCGGACGGATCCTGCGCCGCCGGCAGGGAAATCGAGCCCACGACGTTCGGGCCGTCGGCTCGTATGCGCCAGCCGCCGTTGGCCGCCGAGATCGCGACGGACACATCCATGAACGACAACCCCAGATAATCGATCTTGTGGACCGCGAACGTCGCCTCGCGAAAATAGGCGGTCAATGGATGGGGATTCTTGGGGGCGGGGGCGCCTGCCGCGGAAGACGTGCCCAGAATCTTGAGCCAGCCGGCAAGATCCAGCTCACCGATGTCGCCCCCCACGTTGATCGCCTGGGCGTCGCTGAATGCCGGGTCGGCGCCCCCGAAGGCGACCGCCGCCCGGCCGAGATTCGGCCCGTTCGAGTCCAAATCGAGCATGACCGCGCCGCGCAGCACCGTCCCCAGATTCCCCCGAATCTCCGCCCCGCCGCTGGCCGGCCATTGCACCGCAACGCTGGTGGGCATCGCCGCCTCGGCAGGTTTCGTGAGCGGCGCGGGCAATTTGAGCTCCAGGCCCACGAGACTCGAGCTGATGTACAACGAACGTTCGCGCGCCGGGTCGGGCGCCATGCGCAGCACGGCGCGATAGTCCGTCTGTCCGCCGATGACCATGCTCGGCGGCAGCGTCAGCGCGCTGCGCAGCGCCTCCCCCGACAGGGTGCCGCGAAAATCCAGATGGGTTCGGGAGGACTGCCGGTTGCGCGGTGCTCGCGCCGTCATCTGCAGCGCGCCGCCGAGCGCGCGCCCGCGGATATCCGCGCGCACCACCTGGGCTCCGTCGATGTCCGCGCCCCCGGTGAGCTCCGTCGCAAGCAGGCTCGAACCCCTGCGACTCAATGACGCGCCGTCGAGATCGACGTGGACCAGCACGCGGCGCCGATCGAACTGCCGGAAGGGGAAGAACAGGTCGACGCCCGTCTTCATCGGACCTCGCGCCTCGATGCTCGAGAACACATGCTCCGCCATCGCATCGAGCGGGGTGGCGGCGAGATAATGAATCCCGGCCGAGGCGTCGCCGTGCGCGGCGGCATGCACCTCGAGCTCCCCGCTGTTGAAGTCCGCGAACCGCGCCTCTGCGGCGTCCACCTTGAGCTCCGCGACATCGGCCGACAGAACCTTCACATCCATCCCTTGATTGCGGAACTCCGCTTGCGCGGCGAGATTCTCGATCCGCGGCCAGCCCTCGCGGTAATCCAAGATCATGTGGTCGACGCGCAAGCGGATCAGGAACAATCCTCCGCCGTCGCGAAATGGGAATTGTCGCACCGGGCCGTCGAAAATGGCATCGGCGTGCGGGACGTGTCCGGCGACAAAGGCGCGGTTGAGCCACTCCACCGCCCCTGGAGACAGGAGCTCATGCGGAATATAGCGGCGCGCCTCCCCCGCATTGCCGTTGTCGATGGTATCCGCCATCGTCAGGATCGGGGAGCTGCCGTCGGCCGGCTGACGCCAGGCGATCTTGCCATGCAGGGTCGCATCGCGCGTGCGCAGCTCGAGATCGGAAGTCGCCACGAGCAGCTGGTTCGCATCGCGCCGCCAATACAGCGAGGTCTTGAGCACGGCGAGATCGATCGGCTGCGGAAATTGATGTGGCCAGTTGAACACGCCGGTCTCGGTGTCGAGGATCACGTGGCCCGCGGATTCGTTTCCGGAGAGCGAGCCCGACAGCCCGCGAAGGCCGGGACCGGCCCCCAGCGGCGCGAAACCCACGCCGCGGAATCTGGCCCGCGCATCGAACGCCCACGGATCGGCGGCCGAGCTGCCGCCCGAGCGCCAGGCGCATATCCATCCATTCGCCGGTGGGAGCGAGCTGGCGCAGCCGCTCCCTCACGTCCTTCTGCGGCATCAACCCGACCAGCGGCAGGAGCGCCTCGGCGCGCAGATAATTTGCGTTCGCCTTGAGCTCCAGCATGCCGGCTTCGTTGTCCCGCCAGCTCACGTCGAACTCGGAGTTCGGATCGCGGTGGCCGCCGCGCTGCGCGCGCACCCGTCTGCCGAGCAGCGTCCAGCGATCGTCCGAATGAGTGAGGGACAAGGCGGCGCTGACCTCGTCCATCCGCGTGTTCGCCCCGTCGGAGAGCCGGGTCACGACACCCTGCGCGCCGAAGTTGAGATCGATGCGCTCCAACGTCGCACCGCGGCCATGGGCCGCGGTCTGGAATGAGCCCGTACCCGCGTCGAGCCGTTCCAGATATTCGGGCAGCAGATGCCGCCAGCCGGGAAAGGAGACGCCGTCGGCATGCGCCTGCCGCGCTCCAGCGGACGGAGTCCAGCGCGCCGGGACCTTTCGCGGTTGCCGTGAAGCTCAGTTGGCCGCCGAGAACGGCAGGCAAACGCGCCGAAAGGTGCGTCGAGACAGAAATCGTGCACGCGGGAAAGATCCAGATCGACCGCGCGCAGCTCGAGTTGCGGCAGCTCGGTATTCCAATGCCGGAGACTGATCGATCCCTGGCGGATGACCAGCGTGCCCGCCGGCAGATCGTTGAGCGTCAGCGACGACGTGGGCGAGCCCTCCCCGCCGAGCACGATCTCGGATGCGAGCGCGAACTTGGAGGGGCCGAGGCGATCGATGACGATGTCCGGAGCGTCGAGTTCGACGCGCAGTGCGAACAATTTCCCATTTCGCAGCAGCTGCCAGATATCCATGCCCACCCGTCCGCCCGCCGCCCGCGCGAGCACGCGCAAATCGTCCCGGGAGCGAAGCTCCAGGCGGCTCAAGTACAGCTCCGGACCGTACCATCGGAACGCGGGCGAGACCGCGGCAAAGGCGATGTGGTATCCGGTCTGACGGTGGACCCAGTCCTTGATCTCGGCCTGATATCGCGGAGCACGATCGAGCGCGAGCTTCATCCCGAGCAGCAGCAATCCAATCAGTGTCGCGAGCCCTGCCGCGATGAACGCGAGGGCCTTTACGATCCTTCGCAGGTTCATTACATCAACACGACGTCGTACTGATCGACGCCATACAGCGCCTCGGTTTGCAGCCGGATGGGCACTCCGGTGACGAGCTCCAACTCGCCGAGCGCGGACGATTCCTCATCGAGCAGCCGTTCGATCACGTCCTGGTGCGCCAGGACCAGAAGCTGCCGACAGTCGAATTGACGCGCTTGGCGGACGATCTCACGAAACACCTCGTAGCAGACGGTTTCGGCCGTCTTCACGAAACCGCGGCCCTCGCAGGTGGGACAAGGCTGGCACAGCATATGTTCCAGGCTCTCGCGGGTTCTTTTTCGCGTCATCTCGACCAGCCCCAAAGGGGACACGGAGGATATGTTGGTCTTGACGTGATCGTCGCCGAGCGCCTGCTCCAGCGCCTGCAGCGTCTGGCGCCGGTGATCGGGCTCTTCCATGTCGATGAAATCGATGATGATGATGCCGCCGAGGTTGCGCAGCCTCAACTGGCGCGCGATGGTCACCGCCGCCTCCAGATTGGTGCGAAATATCGTTTCCTCGAGATTGCGGTGGCCGACGAACGCGCCGGTGTTCACGTCGATCGTGGTCATCGACTCGGTCTGGTCGATGATCAAATGGCCGCCGGATTTCAGCGGAACCTTTCGATCCAGGGCTTTGTGGATTTCCTCCTCGACGTGGTGGAGCTCGAATATCGGCCGCTTTTCACCGTAGAGCTCGATGCGTTCGAGCATCTCCGGGACGAACGAAGCGGCGAACTCCCGCATCTCCTGGTGCGCGCTCGGCTGATCGATCAGCACCCGCTCCACGTCGGGCCGCAGCATGTCGCGAAGCACGCGCAGGTGCAGCGGCAGGTCGGCATGCACCAGATTTCCCGCGCCGGTGCGCAATCCCTTCTGGCGCACGAACTCCCAGAGCTTTCGCAGGTACAGCATGTCGGCCCTCAGGGCCTCGGCCGGCGCATCCTCGGCGGCGGTGCGCACGATGTATCCCGCGTTCTCCTGCGTCTCGATGCCGGCCAGGACCGTCGATCGCAGCCGCTCGCGCTCAGCCTCGTGCTCGATCCGCGCCGACACGCCGACGCCGCGACCCTGCGGCATGTAAACGAGAAGCCTCGACGGCAAGGTGATGTACGTGGTGAGGCGCGCGCCTTTGGTGCCCAACGGATCCTTGACGACCTGCACCAGGATTTCGTTGCCTTCGGCCACCAGGGATCGGATGTTCTCCGTGCGGGGGGCTTCGATGCCGGTGTCCGCGTGGCGCGCATCGAAGATATCGGAGGCGTGAAGGAACGCGGTGCGCTCCATGCCGATCTCGATGAACGCCGCCTGCATTCCCGGCAGAACGCGCGACACCCGTCCCTTGTAAATGTTGCTGATCAGGCCGCGACGGCTCGAGCGCTCGAGATAGACCTCCTGCAGCACACCGTTCTCGACCACCGCGGCCCGTGCCTCGTGCGTGTTGGCGTTGATCAGGATTTCGGTGCTCATCGCGCACCATCGGCCGTCGGGACATTCCACCGCGGCACGCCCGCCGCCTGCAAGAGCTCCGCAGTCTCGAACAGCGGCAGGCCCATGACGCCGGAAAAACTGCCTCGCAACTGTGCGATGAAGACCGCGCCGAGGCCCTGAATGGCGTATCCACCGGCTTTGTCCCGGGGTTCGCCGGTATCCCAGTAGGCGCCGGCCTCGGCGGCGGTGATCTCGCGAAAGGTGACGTCGCTGCGGCTCACGCGGCAGCTCGTGCGGCCCCGGGCGGCCAGCGCAATGGAGGTGAGCACCTCGTGGGTTCGTCCCGACAACAACCGCAGCATGCGGACCCCGTCCTCCCTGCCCGCGGGCTTTCCCAGTATCTCGCCGCCGATCACCACCGCCGTATCGGCCGCGAGCACCGGCCGCGCCGTCGCGCCGGCCGCCTGTAGGCCCGCGCCTGCCTTCGCGGCGGCCAATCTCGCGACGTAGGCAAGGGGTTCTTCCCCGTGCCCGGGGATTCGTCCACGGTCACGCTAAGTACCTGAAAAGGCACTCCTATTTGCTGCAGCAATTGGCGCCGTCGGGGAGACCCCGAGGCGAGATATACGAAATCCACATCCATTCGCCAAGAATACCTTGGGCAGGCGGACGCGGGTGATGGCGTTATGCGCGATGATAGGGGTGGCCGCCCAAGAGGCTCATCGCGCGATAGATCTGTTCGGCGACGACCACCCTCACCAGGGCATGAGGCAGCGTGAGCGGCGACAACGACCAGCTCTGGTCAGCGCGCTTCAGGCATTCGGGGGCAAGGCCGTCAGGGCCGCCGATGAGGAGCGCCAAGGGCCGGCCTTCACGCAGCCGCTCGGCGAACCAGGCGCTCAGCTTCTCGGTGCTCATGGAAGCGCCTGCGACCTCCAATGCAACGACATAGTCCTTGGACGAGATCCCCGCCAGCATGGCTTGGCCCTCGCGGGCGACGGCGCGCTCGGGATTCTCGCCGGCGCGGCGGGTGGCGACCGGAATTTCCTCGAGCTCGAGCAGCAGCGGCGCGCGCAGCCGCTTTTGATACTCGCGAAAGCCGGTGTTGACCCACTCCGGAAGCCGGGTTCCCGCAGCCAGCAATCGGCACTTCATGCGCCAACCGCCACGATGGCGTGGACGCTCAGGCGCGGACGGCGCGCTTCGCCGTCATGTCCCACAGCTTCTCCAATCCGTAGAATTCCCGCACCCGCGGCAACATGACGTGCACGATGTACTCGTGCAGGTCGATCAGCACCCAATCGCCGTCACTGAGCCCTTCGAGGCCGTGCGGCCGGAAGCCGGCTTCCTTGGTTTTCTCGACCACCCGCTGAGCCACCGAGCGCACGTGGCGATCCGAGGTGCCGCTGGCGATCACCATGTAATCCGCGATATCCGTGAGGCCGCGCACGTCCAACACCTTCACTTCGAGCGCTTTCATGTCATCGAGCGCATCGAGCACCACGCTCTTCAGGGACCGCCGGGCGGCAGCGGATTTGGTCGCAACCGGCTTTTGAATGGCGAGCTTTTTGGCGGCAGGGCCTTTCGCGGCGGCCCCTTTGGCGGCCGGCTTTGGGAAGGCGGTGCCGCCGGCGGTGCGTTTGCGAGGCCCCGTTGGCGCGCGCGGGGGCTTTTTTTGCGAGGCTCTCGGTTTCGGCGGCTTTTTCTCAGTTGGCACTAGGGCGTCCGTGATTTCGCGTAACAGCGGGTATCGAGGATCAGTTTACGCACTGAATCGGGCATGAGGAAGCGGGGGTCGCGGCCCATGGCAATGAGCTGCCGCACTTCCGTGGAAGAAATCTCCAGTTGCGTGACAGCATGGATGTAGATGCATCCGGCGCGTTGTTCATGCAGATCGCCGATTCTTCCGGTGCCGCGATCCACGAGCAGCTCGCCGAGCGGGCCCATGCCGGGGGCGCGCCACCCGGGACGGTGCGCCACCACCAGATGCGCGAGCTGCAGGAGTTCGCGCCACTGATGCCATTTCGGCAGACTCAGGAAGGCGTCCATTCCGACGATGAGACAAAGACTGCGGTCGGGGTACTCGTGCCGCAGCTCGCCCAGCGTCTCCACGGAATACGACGGGCCTTCCTTGCGCACCTCGCGATCGTCCACGACGAAGCCGGGCTGATCGGCGGTGGCGAGCTGTACCATCTTGAGACGCAGCTGCGCATCGGCCATGGGTTGATCGCGATGCGGCGGATTGCCGGCGGGCAGGAAGCGGATCTCCTTGAGCCGCAACGCCTGCTGCAGTTCGAAGGCTGTCCGCAGGTGCGCGTAATGTATCGGATCGAAGGTGCCGCCGAATATTCCCATTGGGTTCATGAAGCTACCCTGCCTGAATCTCGGGACGCTTGCAAAGCGCCGGCCATGCCCATGGTCAGGGAGATGATGCAGGACCACGGATCTCCCGGCACGATGCCCTTGAGGGTGCGATCCGCGCGCGCCGCTTCCTGCAACAGCGCCGCCAGCGGCATTTTCCCCAGACGCCGGAGGGCGCGCGGCGAAGGCTTTGCCGCCTGATGCCATCCGCCGCCGCCGTTCGAGCCGGTGCGATCGCGCTCTCGCGCCTGCCAGAGACCGCGCAGTTCACGCACCAGCGCCCACAGAATGAGGGTGGGTTCGGCTCCCTCGCCGCGCAGTCCGGTGAGAACCCGGAGCGCGCGCGCCGCGTCGCCGGCCGCCGCCGCCTCCGCCAGTTGGAACACGTCATAGCGCGCGCTGTCGCCGACGGTGCGCATGACCAGCGACTCAC
The DNA here is from genome assembly GCA_963748995.1 of uncultured Gammaproteobacteria bacterium. Taxonomy (GTDB): domain Bacteria; phylum Pseudomonadota; class Gammaproteobacteria; order Steroidobacterales; family Steroidobacteraceae; genus Bog-1198. The sequence continues at coordinate 13,133 of CAVVKU010000029.1, forward strand.
CGATAACCCCGCCCTCGGCGAGCAGCGCGAGGATTTCCAGCTCCTGTTTCGCCGCGAGCAGGTTCCCCTCGACGCGTTCGACGATGATGCGTGCAGCGGGCGCCTCCAGGGTGAGACCGAGAATCGCCGCTCGCCGCTCGAGCCACGAGGGCAGCGAATCGGCCGACACCGGCCACACCGGAATCCATGCGCCGTGCTTCTCGATGGCGCGCACCCACGCGGCCTCGCTCGCCTTGCGGTCGAGCTTGTCGGTGACGATCAGTGTGAGCACATCCGGCGGCGGCTCGTTCGCGATGTCGAGCAGCACCTGCGCGCCCTTGTCGGGTTTCCCGCTCGGCATGCGCAGCTCGAACAGGCGGCGGTCCGCGAACAAGGAAAGCGCTTGCGTCGCATGGCGCAGTTCATCCCAGGAGAATCCGCGCTCGATGAAGAACACGGTACGGTCCGCATAGCCGGCCGCGCGTGCTGCGGCGCGAATCGCGTCGGCACACTCCCCGACCGTGAGCGGTTCATCGCCGGAAACGAGATACACCGGTTTGATGCCGCGCTCGAGCGCACTGGGCAGCTGATCGGGATTCAGCCTCACGTCGCACGCGCGAGGCGGTTGCGGACCGCCTCGTATTCGTCGGCCATCCTGTCGACCAGCGCCTGCACCGAAAGCACCTCGCGGATCCCGCTGACGCTTTGACCGGCGCTCCAGATATCCCGCCACGCCTTGAGCTCCGCACTGCCTTCGGTCCCGAAATTCATCTTGGTCTTGTCGGCCTCCGGGAGCTTGTCGGGATCGAGGCCCGTCTTTACCACGCTTGCGCGCAGATAATTGCCGGCGACCCCGCTGAACAGCGACGTGTACACGATGTCCTCGGCTGAGGCCTCGACCAGCATCGCCTTGTAGGCCTCGCTCGCGTTCGCCTCCTCGGTCGCGATGAACCGCGTGCCGAGATAGGCGAGGTCGGCGCCGAGCGCCTGAGCGGCCAGGACGTCCGCGCCGGTGCTCATGGCGCCCGACAGAATGATCGTGCCGGGGTAGACCGCGCGGATCTGCTTCACCAACGCGAACGGGCTCAGGACGCCGGCATGCCCGCCCGCGCCCGCGCACACGGCAATGATGCCGTCGACCCCTTGCGCCGCCGCCTTCTCGGCATGGCGCCGATTGATGACATCGTGGAACACGAGGCCGCCGTAGGAATGCACCGCCTGAACGACCTCGGCCGGCGGCCGCAAACTGGTGATCACGATGGGAACCCGGTGCTCGACGCACAGCCTCACGTCGTGCTCGAGTCGTGAATTGCTGGCGTGGACGATTTGATTGACGGCGAACGGCGCGATCCTCGCCGACGCGTCCGCCCGTCGGCACGCATCCAGGGTCTCGGTGATCTCGCTGAGCCAGTCGCCGAGCTGCGCCGCCGGCCGCGCGTTGAGCGCCGGAAACGATCCCACCACCCCGGCCTTGCACTGCGCGAGCACGAGCTTCGGCGTCGAGACGATGAACATGGGCGCACCGATCACCGGCAGGCGCAGGCAACCTTGCAGAATACGGGGAATGGGCATGTTTTCTCGATTCCGGAAAGCGCCGCCAAGGTGCGCGCCTCGGGCATTATGGCGCACTCCGCCGTGGCGCCGCACATCGAATTATCTTTCCCGGCGGCCGATGCTCGCCAGCGGCACCCTGATTTCCGAAGCGCTTGCCGAAACGCTTGCGGGCGGTGAGGCTTGCGCAGCTCCGCCTTCGCTGCCGCAGTTGTCGCACCCGCCGCAGCTTCCCGACGACTTCACCGCCGCTGCGCCGAGCCGCGCGGCAAGGCCGCGCAAACCGCACCAGCCGGGCGCAAGGGCGACCCAGTTGGCAACGCGCGCGAGCAGCGCTCGGCGCAGCGCGCTCGGCCCGAGCTTGAACAGCGCATAGACGGCGCTCGCGGCGAGGGCGGTAACGACCAGAAAGTTGTCGAGCACGGGATTCACGAGGCCTATCCGAGATTCGTCAGCGCCGTCGCGACGCGGAAGGTGATGAACGAGCCCACGTACGCGAGTGCGAACAGGTACGCCGCCATGATGATCGGATAACGCCAGGAGTTGGTCTCGCGCTTGACCGTCGCGAGCGTCGACAGACATTGTGGCGCGAACACATACCATGCCAGGAGTGACAGCGCCGTCGGCAGGCTCCAAGAGTGGGTGATCAGGGGCGTCAGCGCACCGCTCACGTTCTCCCCTGTGGCCGACAAGGCGTACACCGTGCCCAGGGCCCCCACCGCCACTTCCCGGGCGGCGAGCCCGGGGACCAACGCTATGGAGATTTGCCAGTTGAACCCGATGGGCTTGAATATCACGGCAAGCCACGACCCCAGATGTCCGGCGATGCTGTACTGAATCGCAGGACCCGTCGCCCCGGGGGGCGGCGCCGGAAAGGAGCTCAGCGCCCAGAGGATCACCATGAGCGCCAAAATGATCGTGCCGACGCGGCTCAGGAAGATCTCCACCCGCTGCCACAGACCGATGGCGAGATTGCGCAGAATCGGCCAGTGGTAAGCGGGGAGTTCGAGCATGAGCGACTGGAAGCGTGCCCCGGCTCCCGCGCGCTTCAACACGTAGGCCACGGCCATGGCGCTTGCCACACCCACCAGATACAGCACGAACAACACCATGCCCTGCAGCTGCAAGCCGCCCCACAATGTACGTTGCGGAATGAACGCCCCGATGATCAGGGCGTAGACCGGCAGGCGCGCGGAGCACGTCATCAACGGCGCGATCATGATGGTCGCGAGGCGATCACGCGGATTCTGGATCGTGCGTGTCGCCATGATCCCGGGTATGGCGCAGGCAAAACTGGACAGCAGCGGGATGAAGGCACGTCCGGAGAGTCCGACGCTTCCCATGATCCGGTCGAGCAAGAATGCGGCGCGCGGCAGATAGCCCGAGTCCTCGAGGAGCAAGATGAAGAAAAACAGAATGATGATCTGCGGCAGGAACACGAACACGCTGCCGACTCCCGCCAGAATTCCGTTGACCAGCAGCCCCTTCAACAGGCTCTCGGGCATGGTTTGTCCGAGCCAACCTGCGAGGGCATCGACCCCGGCCTTGATGGCATCCATCGGCACCTGTGCCCACGCAAACACGGCCTGAAACACCAGAAAGAGAACCACCGCGAGAATCAGCGGACCCACCACGGGGTGCAGCACGACGGCATCCAGCTTGTCGCTGAAGGTCACCCCGTCGATCCGATCGGCCCCGACGGCCTTGAGAATCCGCCGCACCTCGGCCTGATCACGGGCGATGTCGTCGGAGCTCGGCGTGCGCCATTCGAATTTGCCCGTCGCCCGGGGCGGGATCGCGGCCGAGTCCAGCATGTCGATCAGGCGTTTCGCGCCGGATACCTTCACGCCCACCGTCTCGACCACCGGTACACCGAGTTCGCGCGATAACCGCTCCGGATCGATGACGATGCCCTTGCGGCGTGCAATGTCCGTCATGTTGAGCGCGACGACCATCGGCAGTCCCAGGCGCTTGAGACTCAACACCAAGCGGAGGTTCTGGCGCAAATTCGTCGCATCGGTGACGCAGACCACGAAATCGGGCGCGCTCTCGCCGGCCCGGCGGCCGAGGAGCACGTCGGCTGTGACCTGTTCATCCGGAGTGAGTGGATCGAGACTGTAGGCTCCGGGAAGATCGAGAATTCGAACCCGCGAGCCTGACGGCGTCACCAGCGACCCCTCTTTGCGCTCGACGGTGACCCCTGCATAGTTGGCCACCTTCTGACGGCTGCCCGTCAGAACGTTGAACAGGGCGGTCTTGCCGCAATTCGGGTTACCCACCAGCGCAACCAGGGGGATCGGATGCGCACCGGACAACGCTTCCATGACGCTATACCGCCGGCGTCTGCTCCGGGCAAACGCGGATACAGGCAGCCTCGAACAGCCGCAAAGCAAAGGTGCCCGTGCCGATCCGCACCGCAATCGGCTCGCGCGCCAAAAGCCCGCGTGCGACTACGCGAACCGCCTCGCCGGGCAGGAAGCCGAGTTCGGCCAGCCGGCGTTCCAAGCCGAGCGCAGCCGCCCCCTCGGCGGGCACCACGGATACCACGCGCGCCGTTGCGCCGGTCTTGAGGTCCGTCAGCTTCATGTCGCCGACGGGGGCATCCCCGGCCCGCGCCGCGCCACCGAGTCGATCTATCTCGTGCGCACGTTGCTTGGTTCCGTCGGTTTGATGCTTCAGGTGCATGGCCTAAGTGTATATGAGAATCGTTCCCATTACTATTCGGGCTCCCGGCGAGCTCCCGCCCTCGAGAAGCCCTCCCGAAACCGCAATTCCTCAGCGCTCGCCCGGCGCCTGAGCCGGATAGTAACCTATTGAAAGCAATTGCAAAATGGCGTTGCAGCATGGCGCGCGCCGCGCTCCTCCGGGCAGCGCGGCGCGTTCCTGATACTCTTGAGGCCCCTGGGACTCAGAGGCATAGAAATGCCCACACTTTTTGAGAAGATCATCGCGGGAGAACTCCCCGCGGAAATCGTGTATCGGGATTCGCGCGTGGTCGCCTTCGTGGACATCCGTCCCGCCGCGCCCGTACACCTGTTGATCGTCCCTTTGAAGCCCATCCCGACGACCGATGACATTGAGGACGCCGACGAGTCCCTCATTGGCCATATGGTCATCGTGGCTCGCGATCTGGCCCGACAGCGCGGGATCGCGAAAAGCGGCTACCGTCTCGTCATCAATTGCAATCCGGACAGCGGACAGGAGGTGTATCACTTGCACCTGCATCTGCTGGGCGGAAGGCCGCTCGGCCCGTTGGTACAACGCACCTGATCGAAACGCAGAGGAATAGGTCATGAAGAAGAAAAAATCATGAATAAGAAAAAGCCGGCGCCGCGGACCTCGAAAGCTTCTGCAGCGTCGAAAACGACGAAGAGTACCTCGCATCCCTCCAAGCCGCGCGCCGCCGCAAGCGCTGCGAAGCTCGCGACCCGCGCCGCGTCCGCTTCGCGTTCGTCCTCGCATCCCGCTTCCCGTGGCGCGTCGCGGACCACCTCGAAACCCATCCCCTCGGCCCCGCCGCGACGCGAGCTCTATCCTGCGATCGAGCCGTTCAGGCAAGGATATCTGCGTGTATCGGACATCCACGAAATCTACTATGAGGAATGCGGCAATCCCGCTGGCAAGCCGGCCATCTTCCTGCACGGCGGCCCGGGCGCGGGATCCGATAAGCGGGCTCGCCAGTTCTTCGATCCGCACCATTATCGAATCGTCGTTTTCGACCAGCGGGGCTGCGGACGCAGCCGCCCGAGCGCGAGCCTGATCGAGAACACCACCTGGCATCTGGTCGCCGACATCGAGCGATTGCGCAAGCACTTGAGCATCGAACGCTGGCTGGTGTTCGGCGGGTCCTGGGGCAGCACCCTGGCGCTGGCCTACGCCGAAGCGCACCCCGAGCGTGTCAGCGAGCTCGTGCTGCGCGGCATTTTCATGCTGCGCTATAACGAGATTCGCTGGTTCTATCAGCACGGCGCCTCGGAGATCTTCCCAGACTGCTGGGAGCCCTATCGCGATGCGATTCCGCTCGACGAGCGCGATGATCTCTTGCGCGCCTACCACCAACGCTTGACCGGCAACGATCAGCGCGCCGCCCTGTCGGCGGCGCGCGCTTGGTCGGTATGGGAGGCGTCCACCAGTTTCCTGCATAGCAACCTCGATAACATTCGCCGCTGGGGTGAGGATCAATTTGCGCTCGCCGTGGCGCGCATCGAATGCCATTACTTCGTGAACCGTGGTTTCTTGCGCAGCGAATCGCAGCTCATCGACGATGTTCCGCGCATTCGTCACCTCCCGGCCACGATCGTGCAGGGGCGCTACGACGTCGTCTGTCCGGCGACCAGCGCTTGGGATCTGCACAAGGCGTGGCCCGAGGCTGATTTCCGTATCGTCCCGGATGCCGGGCACTCCGCCTTCGAGCCCGGCAACATTCACGAGCTGGTGACCGCGACGGATCGATATCGGAGCCGGTGAGCTGCGTGACGACGGAGATTCACTGATCATGTCCGAGCTGGCGACGCTCTGTCTCGCCCGCTTCGAGGACGCCGAAGAGATCGCGGTGATGTCCCGCGACTCCATCGAGGGCGGACTGTCCTGGTCCTGGACGCCGACCCGCGTGCGGCGATCCATCATGAGCCGGGACTCGAGCGTCGTCGTCGCCCGGCGCGAGGACCGCGTCGCCGCGTTCGCCATCATGTATCTCGGGGACGAGGTGGCACATCTGAACTTGCTGGCGGTCTCCGGGAGACACCGCCGTCAGGGGATCGGGCGGCGCTTGATCCAATGGATGTCGGAGACATGCCTGGAAGCGGGTGTGCTGCGCATCGACCTCGAATTGCGCGCGAACAACGAGGGCGCACGCGCCTTCTATGAGCGCCTGGGTTTCGAGGCGCTGAACGTGGTTCAGGGCTATTACCAGGGAGTGGAGCCGGCGCTGCGCATGACGAAACGATTGGGAAAAAAGTAGCATGGCAGCCGCGCTGCGCGCATTCGGGACCACCGGCCGCAATGTTCCGCCCGTGGGTCAGGGTTCGTGGCGCGCCGAGGAATCAACGACAGGCACCGCGATCGCGGCCCTGCGCCGGGGGCTCGATCTTGGCATGACGCACATCGATACCGCGGAGATGTACGGCTCCGGGGCCGCCGAGCGGATCATCGCCAAGGCGATCGAAGGGCGCCGCGACGAGGTGTTCCTGGTATCGAAGGTCCTGCCGAGCAACGCCTCGAGGCGCGGCACCCTTGCAGCGTGCGAAAAATCCCTGACGCGGCTGGGTACGGATCGTCTCGATTGCTATCTGCTGCATTGGCGCGGCAGTCACCCGCTGGAGGAAACGATCGCGGCATTCGAGTCATTGAAGGCCGGCGGCAAGATTCTTTCGTGGGGAGTCAGCAACTTCGATGTGGATGACTTGGAAGAGGTTGCTGGAATTGCGGGCGACGGTCACCCGGCCTGCAACCAGGTGCTCTATCACGTGCAGGAGCGCGCGATCGAGCACGCCGTCTTGCCGTGGTGCCTCGAGCACGGTACGGCGGTCGTCGCCTACACCCCTTTCGGCGAATCCCATGCGCCTTTCGATCCCAAGCATGCAACGGGGCGCGTCCTCTGCGAAATTGCCGCGGCTCGCCAAGCCACCCCAAGACAGGTGGCCCTCGCATTTCTGTTGCGCCACCCGAACTCGTTCGTCATCCCGAAGGCTGCGAACCTCCCTCACGTCGAGGAGAATGCCGGCGCCGCGGCGTTCGCACTCAGCGATGCGGAGGTCGCCCGCATCGACGCAGCCTTCCCTCGCGGAAAGCCCCGCGCTTTGCCCATGATTTGAGGCCCATGATTTGAGCCTCGCCGCCTACGCGCTTTATCGGCCAAATCTTACGCCGCGAGCCAATCCCTGCGCAGCCGGACCCGCGGTGGGGCCCGCGCGGCCTGGAGCGTCGGTTTCTCGATGAACACGCCAGTTTTACGTCTTGACGCGCCGCACGCCGCGGCGCCTTATATAAGTCGGTCGGCCCCTGCTCCCGCCGGAGATTCGTAAACAAACGCGTCGCGAAGCCCATCGAAATGGCCTTCGAGGTTCTTCACCGCAGTGGGCGTGTGACCCTCCCATCGATCACCATCGCCCTCCCCGCTTGAGCAAGGTACGCGCCGAGTGAGCCCTACGCTCTACCGCGTCCCGGGGATCCACGAGGTCCCGGCGAGCGGAACACCCGCCATCGCCGCTGCCTCCACGGTCAGCGCCACCAGATCCTCCTTCTCGAGGTGGTGCACGTCCTGCTTGCCGCAGGCGCGCGCGATGGTGGTCAATTCCATGGTCAGCGTTTTCAAATAGTTCCGCAGACGTTTGGCGCCAACTGCCGGCTCGAGCCGCAGCTCCAGTTCCGCGTCCTGGGTGGTGATGCCCACCGGGCATTTGCCCGTATGACAGTGATGACAGTACCCGGGCGACGTGCCAAGGCGCGCATAGTCCTTGAGGGCGGAACGATGATCGCCATGCACGACATAGCTCTCGCTGTTGCAGCCGAGCGCCATCATCACGCCCTGACCGATCGCCACCGCGTCCGCGCCCATGGCGAGCGCCTTGGCAACGTCCGCGCCTGAGCGGATGCCGCCGGAGATCACCAGCTGCACCTTGCCGCGCATGTTCAGATCGTCGAGCGCGTCCACCGCCTGGCGCAGCGCCGCAAGAGTCGGTATGCCGACGTGCTCGATGAACACGGTCTGCGTGGCGGCGGTGCCGCCCTGCATGCCGTCCACCACGATCACGTCCGCGCCGGCATGCACCGCGAGCTTCACGTCGTTGAACACGCGCGTGGCACCCACTTTCACGTAGATCGGCTTTTCCCAATCGGTGATCTCGCGCAGCTCCTTGATCTTGATCACCAGGTCATCCGGACCGGTCCAATCCGGGTGGCGCGATGCGGAGCGCTGATCGACTCCTTCCGGCAACGTGCGCATGCGCGCGACGCGCGGGTTGACCTTCTGGCCGAGCAGCATTCCGCCGCCGCCAGGCTTCGCGCCCTGGCCGATGACGATTTCGATGGCATCCGCGCGGCGTACGTCATCGGGATCGAAACCGTAACGCGAGGGCAGGCACTGGTACACCAAGGTCTTCGAGGACGCGCGCTCCTCCTCGGTCATGCCACCGTCGCCGGTGGTGGTCGAGGTCCCCATTTCGGTGGCGGCGCGGCCGAGCGCGTCTTTGACCCGCGCCGAGAGGGCGCCGAAACTCATTCCGGCGACGGTGATGGGAATTCCGAGCTCGATGGGCTTGCTGGCGTAGCGCGTGCCCAGCACCGTCTTGGTGGAGCAGCGTTCTCGATATCCCTCGAGCGGATAGCGGGAGAGCGAGGCGGCCAGGAACAACAGATCGTCGAAGTTCGGCACCCGCCGCTTCGCGCCCAGCCCGCGAATCTCGTACAGACCCGTGGCGGCGGCGCGCTGGATGTAGTCGAGGGTCGCACGGTCGAATCCGGCGGACTCCTCCCGGTGGGCGCCGGAGGGTTCGCCGTCCGGACGCGTGTTATCGCTGACAGGCCGCTCCGCGCTCATCGCTCAATACTCCTGATCGGCATCGGCATTCCAGTGATACAAGCTCTTTGCGGATGCCACGCGCTTGAATTCGGCGGCATCATGGCTCAATCCCGCAGCGGCCAACAGATTTTTGACGGCGGCGCGGTCCGTGTCCGACATCGGCTCGAACCGGGCATCGGCTCCGAGCGAGCGAACCTTGCCGCGCAGGTAGATCACCGCCTCGTACAGGGAATCGCCCAGTGCGTCGCCGGCGTCGCCGCAAATGACCAGCCGCCCGGCCTGTGCCATGAACGCCGAGAAGCTTCCGACGCTGCCGCCGACCACGATGTCCGCGCCCTTCAGCGAAATTCCGCAGCGAAGAGACGCGTCGCCGTCGATCACGAGCAGACCGCCGTGCGCGGACGCACCGGCGGCCGTGGATGCGAATCCCTTCACGTGCACGCGGCCCGACATCATGTTTTCGGCCGCCCCGGGGCCGGCATTGCCGTGCACGGTGACCGAGGCATGCTTGTTCATTCCCGCCACGTAGTAGCCCACGTGGCCGTGAATGTGCACATCGAGCTCGGCGTTGAGGCCGCAGGCGATGGAATGCGCTCCGTCGGGATGATGCACGCGGACCTGCGACACTCCCTCATTCGCGGCGCGCCGATGCAGGAACAGGTTCAGATCGCGGAGCGTCTCCTTGGCCAGGTCGAAGTCGCGGGCCGAGGGAACGGGCTTCATATTCGCCATCGATAAATTTCCTCGGGCTTGGGCTCGAACAGTTCGGCGTGCGCGATGTGAGGCAGATGCGCCAACGAGCGGAACTCCGATGCGATCGCGACATAGTCGTCGGTCTCGGCGACGACCGCAGGCTTGCAGGCGAACGCATCGCGGACGATCAAAAGCTCCGTGTCCGTCCCCATCAGGAAGGTGTAGAACCCGTCGAGCACGCTGAAGCCGCGCTGCACCGCCGTCGTAAGGTCATCCCCCTCGCGCAGCCGCCACTCGAAAAAGCGGCACGCCGCCTCGGTGTCGTTGTCCGTCTCGAACTCGATGCCGAGCGGCTCGAGCGCTTTTCGGACCAGGTGCGGATTCGACAATGAGCCGTTGTGCACCAGGCAGAAATCGCGGCCGGCGGTGAACGGGTGTGCGTGCGCCGGCGTGACGGCGGATTCGGTGGCCATGCGGGTGTGCGCGACGAGGTGCGTGCCCTTGAGGTCGGCGAATCGATAGCGCCGCGCGATGTCGGCGGGCGCCCCCACATCCTTGTACAAGTCGATCGACTGCCCCACGGAAAGCACGGCGACCTTGGGGAAGGTGCGCGCGAGCCACGCGCTCACCACGTCCGGATCCGACCCCGTGGTCAGGACCGCATGGTTGCCGTGGGCGGCGATCTCCTGATCGGGGCCGAATTCCTCGCGCAGCTCCTGTAGCAGATCGTCCCAATCGAGGAAGTGCTCGCCGACATACAGGCTGAGCTTGCGGCGCTCCTCCGCGACCGGAGTCGTGTATACCGCAAGCCCGGCGGAGTCGGGACCGCGATCGGTCATGCCCGTCAGCATGGGCACCATGAGCTCGCCGAGGCGATCGCGCAGCGGCGCATTCTTGATCAACAGTCCGACGATTCCACACATTGCGGCGTTCCGATCGCCCTTCGGGGCGCTAAAAGAATTCCAAGTAGCGCTTTGACTCCCAGTCCGACACATGCCGCGAGTATTCGGTCCACTCCATCCGTTTCAATCGGATGAATTCGCGCGCCAGATCCTGGCCGAGACCGCCGCAGATCACCGGGTCCGCCTCGAGCGCGTCGACCGCCTCGTCGAGCGACCGCGGCAACAGTCGATGCCCTTTTCCTTCAACTGCGCGGGCGTGAGCTCGTACAAGTCACGTTCTGGCCGGCCCCGGATCGAGCTTGCGGTCGATGCCGTCGAGTCCCGCTGCGATCAAGGCGGCCGAGACCAGGTAAGGGTTGCAGCCTGAGTCGGGAAGCCGCACTTCCAGCCGGCCGAACGGCACTCGCACGCAGGCGGTGCGGTTGTTGTCGCCGTAGGCGATGTACGCGGGGGCCCAGGTCGACCCCGACAGCGATCGGCCCACGACCAGCCGCTTGTAGGAATTCACGGTGGGCGCCGCGACCGCGGCCAGCGCGCGCGCGTGCGCGAGTACGCCGGCGAGGAATTGATAG
>CAVVKU010000030.1:0-134771 GCA_963748995.1 uncultured Gammaproteobacteria bacterium
ATGCAGGGCGGCGACGACCGGCTTTCTGGCGTTCTCGATGCGGTCGAGCACGTCGGGCAGGTGAGGCGCGGCGTGCGGCTTGCCGAACTCGGTGATGTCGGCGCCGGCAATGAACGTGCGCCCGGCGCACAATATCACCGTCGCCTTGACGGCGGGATTGGCCTCCGCCTGCTCGACGCCGAGCAACAAACCTTCGCGGACGCCTTGAGACAGCGCGTTGACCGGCGGCGAATGGATCGTCACGATCGCGACCTCGCCTTCGACCGTCAGGTCCGCGACCGGGTTGATGGACGTCACCGGACTTCCTCCCTCAAAGGTTCACAAGTGATCGATATGCTATCCGCGCGGCCACGCAAGGGGCAAGGGGAAGAGCCGTCGAAGTTTCGCGGCCAATCGCTAAAAAACCCGGATGGCGGCGTAACGACCGTCCGGCTCGTACGTAGTGCGAGAACGGACGCCGCTCGGCGCGGCGCCAATGCGCGCCGAAGACCCGGTTTCTCAATCGCGGAGGGATAATTCATGACAAGCACGACCGCCCGATTTGGCTTCGCGGCTTTGCTCGCCGCCGGCCTCGCCGCTGTCGCCTGGTTTGCCGTTTCTCCGTCCACGGCCGAAGAAGCGCGCCGTGCGCCGCCGCCGACCGTCGACGAGCAGGCCTCCGGGTCCCAGCGCGAGGCGGCAGTGTTGGCCGGGGGCTGTTTCTGGGGCGTTCAGGGCGTCTTCCAGCATGTCGCGGGCGTCGTCTCGGCCGTCTCGGGCTATGCCGGCGGCGCCGCGGCGACGGCCCATTACGAGATGACCAGCCAAGGCGACACCGGCCACGCGGAATCGGTCAAGATCACCTTCGATCCGGGCAAGATCAGCTACGGGAAGATCCTGCAGATCTATTTCTCGGTCGCCCACGACCCGACCGAGCTCAACCGGCAGGGCCCCGACGACGGGACGCAGTACCGCTCCGCCATCTTCCCGACCAGCGACGGGCAGGCGCGGGTTGCTAAGGACTACATCGCCGAGTTGAACGCCGCCCATGCGTTTTCTTCGCCGATCGTCACGACCATCGAGCCGGGCAAGACCTTTTATCCCGGCGGAGGCCTACCACCAGGACTTCCTCGCCCGGAACCCGACCTACCCCTACATCGTGTTCAACGACTTGCCGAAGGTCGAGGCGTTGAAGCGGCTGTTTCCGGAGGCCTACCGCGCCGAGCCGACGCTGGTCGGGGCGAAGTCTTGAGGGAGCTGTCTCTGTAGGCGCGCTCAGCCGGCGGACGGTCCTTAAGGACGCCGTGGGTTTTGCGGCCGCGGTTGTTCGACCGCTGCGACTGCGTCGGGCTCACGACCCGTCGATCGTGAGCCCGATTTTGCCGAACTGACGGCCGGATTCGAGCAGGTCCATCGCCGTGTGGATGTTGGCGAGCGAAAAAGTCTCGTCGATATGCGGCGCCAGGCTCTTCTCGACGATGAAGGCGACCATGTCCGCGAATTCCGCGCGTGTGCCGAGCGTCGAGCCGAACACCTGAAGCTGGCGGATGAACAGGCGGCGCAAATCGGCGGAGGGGTCGTCGCCGGTGGTCGCGCCGCAGGTGACGAGCCTGCCGCCTCGCACCAGCGCCTTCATCGCAGTCGGCCATAGGGCCTTGCCGACGTTTTCGATGACGACGTCGACGCCGCGCTTGGCCGTAATCTCCATCACCCGATCGAGGACCGAGTTGCCGCCCTGGTCGTGAACGGTCTCCGCGGCGCCGAACATTGTCGCGCGTTCGAGCTTCGTCGGATCGCGAGAGGTGACGATCGTCCGAGCGCCGATCGCGCTCGCGATCTGTGTCGCCGCGAGCGACACGGACCCGCCGACACCGAAGACGAGCGCGGTCTCGCCGGGCTGCAGCCGGGCCTTCGTCTTGATCATGCGCCAGGCGGTAAGCCAGGCGACGCTGAGCGCCGCGCCCTGAACAAAATTTAGCGATCCCGGCTTGGCGACGAGGCTGCCCTCGGGGGCGCAAACAAATCCGGCGAAGGTCCCGTCGACCTGCTCGCCGAAGATTTTTCCGCGCATGCACAAGACCTCTTCGCCCTTCAGGCAGAACTCGCAGGTCTCACACGGCAGGCCGGGGTAGATGACGACCTGATCGCCGGCGCGGAACTTCGAGCCCGCGTCCGCCTCCTCCACGATGCCTGCGCCATCGAGCCCGAGGATGATCGGCAGACGATGGGTGATGCCGGCGCCGCTGTTGCGCATGTAGAGGTCGACCCGGTTGAGCCCGCCGGCGATCATGCGAATGAGCGCTTGGCCGGGCTGGCGCTCGGGGATCGGCAGTTCGTCGATCCGGAGGACCTCGTTGCCTCCATGGTTGTGAAATCCGGGCGGCGAGCATGGTCATCCTGTTTCTCCGAGGGCGCGACGACAGAACGCGGCAATGGCGTCAAGAGTTGCGTCCGGCTGCTCGAATTGCGGCGCGTGGCGACAATTGTCGAGGACGAGCGTTTCGACGGGCGCGGGCGAGCGCGCCTCGATCGCGCGAACCTGCGCGAGCGTGCCGTACTGGTCGTCCGCGCCCTGGATGACGAGCGCCGGCGACCGCCAGCGTTCAACGAACGTTTCGATGGTCCAGGCTGTAAAGCCCGGGTCGAGCCAGGCGCCGCTCCAGCCAAGAAAGGCGGCGTCGACATGGGCGTGATACCGGGCGAGCTTCGGCTTGAGGTCGCCGGTCTCGTAGGCGCGCTTCGCCTCGGCGATCGAGGCGAGGCCGGCCGGCTCGGTGAAGAGGTGCGGCGCCATCAGGACGAGCCCCTTCACCCGCTCGTCGTCGCGCTCGCCGGCATAGATCGCCGCGATCGAGGCGCCGTCGCTGTGGCCGACAAGCACGCCCCGCTGGAATCCGATCGACCCGAGGACGAGGGGCAGACTGAAGCGCGCTTCCCGCGACAGGTAGTCGAGCGGCCGGGGCAGGGCGATCGGATCGGAGCGGCCGTAGCCGGCGCGCGAATAGACGAAAACGCCAAAGCCGGTCGCCTCGGCAAGTTTTTGCGGGAAGTCGCGCCACAGGGCGAGACAGCCGAGGCCCTCGTGCAGAAGGACGATCGTCGGCGCCGCGTCGGGCGGCGCCCCAAACGCCGCCGCCTCCAGCCTTTTGCCGTCGGCGACGATTGCCCCGTGCGCGTCCTCGCTCCAGGAGAAGGCTTTCATGACGGGACGCGGCGCCGCCTAGCGAGGCGGCATTCCCTCGAAAGTCGGCAGGCCCTCCGGGAGGCAATGAAAAGCTTGTCGGTCGCTGGCGTAAATCGCCATTTGCGGGATTCCAAACTGGCTCGGATCATCGAATGTTCCGACCTTGAGGATGACGAACGGAAGATCGGGGCGAAGCGTTGTGAGATGCGTGCCGCATTCCCCGCAGAACTCCCGCGTGACAGCTTTCTCGAGGTCATCGCGCTTGAACTGCCGAGGCGCGCCGCTCGTGTATCGGAAACCCGCCGGCGGCATCACCATGAACATGTTCGGAGCGCCCCCGGAGAAATATTGGCACGGGCGGCAAAGGCATTCCGCCTTCAGCACAGGCTCTCCTTGCACTTCGTAGCGGACCTTTTTGCAGTAGCAGCCGCCCTGCACTTTCATGCCTTCCTCCTTGAGCCCGGCCGCGTCCCGTCAACAGCGGCCGACGCCCATCAGGCCCGGCGGAGTCAAGAACGTCAAGCGCCGCCTATTCCGCGGCGATCTTCAGCGCGCGGATCGCGTTTTCCTTGAGGATCAGGTCGTGAACCTCGGGCTTGAAGCCGGCTTCCCGAAAATCCTTGATCCAGCGGTCCGGCGCGATGAGCGGGAAGTCCGAGCCGAACAGCATCTTGGTCTTGAGCTGGCTGTTGGCGTACTGAACGAGTTGCGGCGGGAAGTACTTCGGGCTCCAGCCGGAGAGGTCGATGTAGACGTTCGGTTTGTGCAGGCAGACCGACAGCGCCTCGTCCTGCCACGGCCACGATGGATGGGCGATGATGATCGTCATGTCGGGGAAGTCGACCGCGACGTCGTCGAGATGGATCGGATTCGAATATTTCAGCCGCATGCCGCCACCGCCCGGCATGCCCGTCCCGATGCCCGAATGGCCGGAATGGAACACCGCCGGCAGCTTGCAATGCGCAATCAGCTCGTAGAGGCCGTAGGCGATCGGGTCGTTGGGAAAGAAGCCCTGCACGGTTGGATGGAACTTGAAGCCCTTGACGACCCCCGCCTCGATCAGCTCCCGCGCCTCGCGCACGCCGAGCTTGCCCTTGTGGGGGTCGATCGAGGCGAAGGCGATCATCATGTCGGAATTGGCCGCCGCAGCCTCCGCCACCTCGTCGTTCGGGATGCGGCGGGCGCCGATCTCGAACTCGCTGTCGACGGTGAACATCACGAGGCCGATTTTTCGCTCGCGATAATAGGCGACGGTTTCCGCGATGGTCGGCCGCTTGCCGGCCTTGAAGTACTTGCTCGCCGCGTCCTCGTAGGGCTGCCAGAAGGCGTCGACCGGCTGGCGGCACGAGACTTCCGCATGGGTGTGGACATCGATGGCGATCAGGTCGGCGACTTTCATGGGGGATGTCCTTTCGAGAGCGCTTTGCGCTCGAGGAGAGACGTCGGCGGTCCCTTCTCCCCGCTCGCGGTCGCTCGCGGGGAGAAGGTTAGGATGAGGGGCGGGGCGAGCGCGCAATACGGCCAATCGCCAAGCCCCTCACCCCCGCCCTCTCCCCGATTGATCGGGGAGAGGGGGAAACTGCGTCCAGCGCCGTCATGGGATCGTGCGCGCCGAGGGCGGCTCGGCGTAGAGCTCCTCGACCGTATCGGCGCGCAGCGCCAGCACGGCGCGCTGGTTGATTGAGCCTTTGTCGGTGAGTTCCCCGGTGTCGAGCGAGGGCGGATCGTCCATCAGGATCAGGCGTGCGATGCGCCGCGAGCTGCCGCCCGCGACCCGGTTGAAGGCGGCGAGCAAAACGGAGAACTTCTCCCGGATGTTGGAATGCATCAGGACTTCGGCGTCGCTCGCGCGCTCGTCGAGTCCCGACAGTTCCCGGCAGGCCGGGACGTTCGGCACGACCAGCGCCGCGGCGTCGTCGCGGTCGTGGCCGGCGACGACGAGATCCGTGACGTAAGGCGCGCAATGGGCGATGAAGCGGAGTTGGAGCGGGCCGACGCTGACCCAGGCGCCCGTCGCGAGCTTGAAGTCCTCGGCCACCCGCCCGTCGAATACGAAGCCAAGCTCCGGATCGCTTTCGTCGAAGAATTTCAGCGCGTCGCCGAGCTTGTAATAACCCTCTTCGTCGAACGCGCCTTCCGTGAGGTCCGGCCGGCGCCAGTAGCCCGGAGTGATGCTCGGGCTCTTCAGACGCGCCTCCAGCTTGTCGCCGTTCTGGACCAGCTTCAGTTCGACGCCGTGATTGGGAACGCCGACAACGCCGGGGGCGCACGCCTTCTCGGTGACGCTGAGCGCCGACGGGCCGGTCTCGGTCGACCCGAGCGAAGTCAGGATCGGCACGACATGGCCGGCCGTTTCGCGGCCCAGCCGCTCGAACGCCTCGCGCACGTAGGGAGCGAGCGCCGCGCCGGCGTAGACGAACGCCTGCAGATGGGCGAACAGGCTCTTGCGCAGAGCGGCGTCGGACTGGACGTAGGGCAGCAGCATCTCGAAGCCCTTCGGAACATTGTAGTAAATGGTCGGCGACACGTCCTTCAGGTTGCGCACGGTGGCGTCGATCGCGCCGGGCAGCGGCCGGCCCTCGTCGATATAATACGAGCCGCCGCTCGACAGCACGAGGTTGAAATTGTTGTTGCCGCCGAAGGTGTGGCTCCAGGGCAGCCAGTCGACCAGCACCGGGGCGACCATGCCGTAGCTCGGGTTGACGCCCTTCAGCATCGCCTGGTTCGACGTCATCATCTTCTGGGTGTTGATGACGCCCTTGGGCGAGCCGGTCGAGCCGGAGGTGAACAGGAGCTTCGCGACCGTGTCGGGGCTGACCTTGGCGTGCGCGGCGTCGACCTCGTGTCCGGCGGGCTTGGCGATCAAGGCCTCGAAGGGGGTCGAGGGCCATTGCGTCGGCGGATTGACGCCGAACACCACCTCGACGGTCTTCGGCACGCCCGCCGCGAGCGCGAGGGCGAACCGCGCTCCGTCGCTGACATAGACGAGGCCGGGGGTCAGGACATCGAGGATGGTCTTAAGCTTGCCGTAGTCCTTGGCGACCAGCGAATAGGGCTGCGACACCGGCGCATAGGGGACGCCCGCGATCATGGCGCCAAGGCCGATCAGCGCGTGATCGACGCTATTGCCCGACAGGATCGCGATCGGACGCTCGGCGTCAAGCCCGCGATCGATGATCGCCTGCGCGATCCGGCGGGCGAGGTCGCGCGCTTCCGCATACGTCACCTTGCGCCACGCGCCCTCGACCCGCTCGGCCAGGAACACCCGGTCGGGCGCGGCGCGCGCCCAGTGGTCGAGCCAGTCGGTCATCGACCGCGGATAGGCTGCGAGCGGCTCCGGCGAGATCACGATGATCGAGCCGTCCGCGCGGCGCTCGACGGCCACATGCGGCGGCCCGAAGGTCAGCGGGATTTTCATGGGCAATTCCTCCGCAGTGATCTTTTGTCCGCTGCTCCGCGCTTCTTCGAAGGGTCGGCGTCTCGCCGCCCGTCTTTCGACGGGCTTTCGGCGCGCGGGACACGCACCGTCCGATTTCCGCGGCTCATGACAATCGTTTCAGCTCTGCCTCAGCACCTTGGCCGCGCGCTTCTCCAAAAAATCCTTCAGCCGCTCAGTCGCCTCGGGGCTCATCTCGGCGATCGTCGCCATCAGCAATTCGGTGAGGAGCCCGCTCGACGGGCTGGATTCCTGGATGCGCGGCAGGGCGTGCAGCACGGCGAAGTTGGTGGTCAGCGTGTTCGAGGCAGCCTTGGCGGCAAGTTCGAAGGCCTTCTCGAGGCCCTTGCCGTCGTCGACGAGATACTGGGTGATCCCGACGGCGTGGCCTTCCTCGGCGTTTAGCGTGCGGCCGGTCAGCATCAGGTCCTGCACGCGCGAGACGCCGATCAGCCGCGCGATCCGGACCGAGCCGCCGCCTCCGAGGAATATGCCGCGCTGGCCTTCCGGCAGGCCATAATAGGTCGAGCGTTCGGCGACGCGGATATGGGTCGCGGCCGCAAGTTCGAGCCCGCCGCCGACCACCGCGCCGTGCATCGCGGTGACGACCGGCGTGCGGCCGAACTCAATCGCCTCGAACGCCCGGCGCCACAGGCGCGAATGCATGACCCGGTCGAGCGGGCTCAGCTCCTCGGCGACCTCGGAAAGATCGAGGCCGGCCGAAAAATGCTGGCCTTCGCCGGTCAGCACGACCGCGCGGACGTCTTCGGGCAACCGGGTGAAGAAGGTCTCGAGCCCAAGCACGGTGAGGTCGTCGAGCGCGTTGCGCTTTTCCGGACGGGCGAGGCGGAGATGCGCGATCGGGCCGCGCCGCGTCGCCTTGAGCGAGGCCGGCAGATCGAGGTCGAGAGGGTGTTCGGGATCGGCGGCGGTCATGGCGGTTTCCTTCCTATTCCTCAACCATCTGGATTCTATCGGCGCGGCGCGGGCGCGGCGGAGACGTCTTCGTCCTTCATCATCCACGCCCCAGGCCGAGGTAGCTTTCGATCACCCGCTTGTCGCTCGGCGAGTTCGGCGGCCGGCCCCTGCATGACGATCTCGCCGAGCTCCATCACATAGGCCCAGTCGGCGATCTGGAGGGCGGCGCGGGCGTTCTGCTCGACGAGCAGGATCGACACGCCGGTCTCCTTGAGCTCGCCGACGATGTGGAAGATTTCCTTTACGATGCGCGGTGCGAGGCCGAGGCTCGGCTCGTCGAGCATCAGCACCCGCGGTCGGCCGATCAGCGCCCGCCCCATCGCGAGCATCTGGCCGCTCGCCGCCCGACAGCGTGCCGGCCTTCTGGCCGCGTCGCTCCTCGAGTCGGGGAAAGCGCCGGAAGACGTCCGCGAGCCCCGTCCGGATCGCCTTGCCGCCGAGCCGGTAGGCCCCGAGGCGGAGATTGTCCTCGACCGACATCGAGGCGAACAGCTCGCGCTTTTCCGGCACCAGGCTGAGGCCGCCCGCCACCCGCTCCTCGATCGGCTGCATGTTGAGGAGCCGCCCATCGAAGGCGACGTCGCCGCTCATCGGCAGGACGCCCATGATGGCGTTGAGCAGGCTTGTCTTGCCGGCCCCGTTGGCGCCGATCACCGTCACCACGCCGCCCGCGGGCATCTCGATCGAAGCGGCGCGCACCGCCTCGACCCGTCCGTAGGTGACGCTCAAGCGGTCGGTGCTCAGGATCGGCGCGCTCATTCGACGCCCCCGAGATAGGCCTCGAGCACCACCGGGCTTTCGGCGATCGCCTTCGGCGCGCCCTCAGCGATCTTCAAGCCGAAGTCGAGCACGACGATATGGTCGGTGAGCTGCATCACGAAGTCCATGTCATGCTCGACCAGAAGCACGCTCACGCCGTCCTCGCGCAGCCGCTTCAAGAGCTCCGCGAGTTCTCTCTTTTCGCCGAAGCGCAGGCCCGCCGCCGGCTCGTCGAGCAGGAGAAGCGCCGGATCGAGGGCGAGCGCCCGGGCGATCTCGGCGACGCGCGCCTGGCCGAGCGCCAGCGAGCCGGCGGTTTTATGCATGTGCGGAGCCAGGCCCACACGCTCGATCTGCCGCGCGGCTTCGGCGATGATCTCCGCCTCGCGGGCGCGGTCGAGACGGACGAGCGAGCGAAGCGCCCCGACGCGGGCGCGAAGGTGCGCGCCGATGGCGACGTTCTCCAGCACCGACATCCCCGGCACCAGCTTGACGTGCTGGAAGGTGCGGGCGACGCCGCGCGCGGCGATAGCGCGCGCCGGCAGGCGGTCGATGCGCTCGCCGAGGAGGCGGATTTCCCCGGAGGTCGCCTGCGCGACGCCGGTGAGCAGGTTGAAGGTCGTGCTCTTGCCGGCGCCGTTGGGGCCGATCAGGCCCACGATCTCGCCGCCGCGCACGGTGAAGCTTACCGCATTGACCGCAACCAGCCCGCCGAAGCGCTTGCTGATCGCCTCGACCTCGAGCAACGGCGAGCCCCTGTCGCTGGCGGGCCTTTTCGGCAGGGGCGGCGCCGAAAGGTCGATCGCCTTCGGCTCGGGCGGCGGCCCGAGGCGGCGGAGCATCGGCCACAGGCCGGCCCGCGCGAACTGGAGGGCTGCGACCAGCAGGACGCCGAATACGATCGCGTCGAGGTTGCCGCCGCCCTCCATCAGCTTCGGCAGCCAGTTCTGCAACTGATCGTTGAGCACCGCGAAGACGCTCGCCCCGACGACGCCGCCGAGCACGTAACCCGAGCCGCCGAGCACCGCCATCAGCAGATATTCGATGCCCGCCCTGAGGCCGAATGGCGAGGGACTGACCGAGCGCTGCACATGGGCGTAGAGCCAGCCCGACAGTCCGGCGAGGAGCCCCGCATAGACGAACACGACCAGCTTCGCCTGCGCGGTGTCGACCCCGAACGACTCGGCGAAGGCGCCGCCGCCGCGCAACGCGCGAATGGCGCGCCCCATGCGGCTGTCGAGCAGGTTGTCGCTGAGCCAAATCGCAATCATCACGGCGAGCCAGATGAGGTAATAGACGGCGCGGGCGTCGATCAACGGCCAGGGGCCGACAGCGATCGGCGGAATGCCGCTGATCCCGTCATAGCCGCCGAGCGCGGGGATATTGCCGAACAGATAGAAGAGGCTGATCCCCCAGGCGATGGTGCCGAGCGGCAGGTAGTGGCCGGAGAGCCTGACGGTGACGAGCCCGATCGCCAGCGCTGCGAGGCCGGTCGTGATGAGGGAGACCGGCAGCGTCGCCCACGGCGAGAAGCTGAACTGGGTCGTCAGGACGGCGGTCGTGTAGGCGCCGAAGCCGACCAAGGCCGCCTGTCCGAACGAGGTCATGCCGCCGACGCCGGTGAGCAACACGAGGCCGATGGCGACCAGGCTGGCAAGGCCGATATAGCCCGCGAGCGTCACCCAGAACGCCGGGGTGAACGGAACGAGCGGCAGGGCCGCCATCAGCCCGACGACGATCAGGCCCAGGAAGTGGGTGGAGAGGCGTAGGGAGAGGCGGGGCGAAAGGCGCGACGCCATGCCCATCGGGCTCACTCCTCCTCGTCGTCGGCGGGCGCGCCGGCGGCATAGGAGCGCCACAGCAGGAACGGGATGATGATGGCGAAGACGATCGCTTCCTTGAAGGCGCTGGCGAAGAAGGCCGAGTAGGATTCGAGGAGGCCGATGGCGAGCGCGGCGAGCGCGGTCATGGGATAGCTCGCGAGCCCGGCGATGATCGCGGCGACGAAGCCCTTGAGGCCGATGAGAAATCCGGTGTCGTAGGCGACCGTGGTCAAGGGGCCGATCAGCACGCCGGAAATCGCGCCGATGCCGGCGGCGAGGGCGAAGGCGATCCGCGCCGACCCGTCGACGCGCACGCCGACGAGGCGGGCGCCGAGCCGGTTGACCGCGGTCGCCCGCAACGCCTTGCCGAGAAGCGTGCGCTCGAAAAAGAAGAAGAGGCCCGCCATCACCGCCGCGGTGATCGCGAGCACGGCGAGGCTCTGCATCTTGACCACGGTCGGGCCGACGGGGACCACGCCCGACAGCATCGGATCGAGGCGCGAGCCCTCGGCGCCGAACACCGCGAGGCCGAGGCCGGTCATCGCCAGATGCACGCCGATCGCGGCGATGAACAGGATCAGCACGCTTGCGTCGGCCAGCGGCTGGAAGGCGAGCCGGTAAACGAGCGGCCCCATCGGCACGATCAGCGCGAGGGTGAGAGCGACGTCGAGCGCCATGCCGAGCTTCAGCGGCGCGAACGCCGAGACCAGCGCGAGCATGAGAATTGGAAAGGCGACGTCGCGAGCGGCGATCAGCGCGAGGCGGCGCGCCGGCAGACGACCCCTCGCGCGCAAAAGCTCGACCACCGCGGCGGCGAGGCCGAAGCCGACCAGCAGCTTCGCCGTGCCGGGCAGCGCTCCGTTCTCCAGCGCCGCCATGGTCAAGGCGCCCCACGCGACGAACTCGCCCTGGGCGACGAAGATGACCCGCGTCACCGTGAACATCAGCACGAGCGTGACGCCGAGCAGCGCATAGACCGCGCCGTTCATCACGCCGTCCTGGGCGAGGAAGAGAAGGATCGTCGGGCTCATCGGTCCCTTCTCCCCGCTCGGGGGAGAAGGTTAGGATGAGGGGCGGGGTGATTAGCCGCAGCGGCCAATCGCCAAGCCCCTCACCCCGACCCTCTCCCCGCAAGCGGGGAGAGGGGGATTTGCGCAGCGTTTCCACCTGTTGAAGTCTCGCTCTAGCGACCCGCGTCACTTCGGATCGGGAAGCAGCGTCCACTTGCCGTCGACGATCTTGATCAGCACGCGCGAGCGCTTGTCGAGGCCGGAGTGGTCGGTCGGCGAGTAGCTGTAGACGCCATGGTTGGCGGCGAACTCGTGCGTGGTCTCGACGGCGTCGCGGAGCGCGGCGCGGAATTCCGGCGTGCCCGGCTTGGCCTTCTCCAGCGCCGCCTTGACCCCCCCGAGCATGATCGCCGTGCAGTCGGCGAGATGCGCGCCGAACGCCGCAAACGGCGTCTTGTTGTTCGCCTCGTAGGCCTTGATGTAGGCGAGGCCGACCGCCTTGCTCGGGTGGCTGTCGGGGAGGAGGCTCGCCGCCACCACCGGCCCCGCGGGAAAGACCGTGCCCTCGACATCCTTGCCGCCAACCCGCACGAACTCCATCGTGGAGACGCCATGCGTCTGATAGATCGGCTTGGCATAGCCGAGCTCCTTCAGCGCCTTTTGCGGCATGACGGCGACGGTGCCGGAGGCGGCGATCAGCACGGCGTCCGGATTGGCCGAGAGGATCTTGAGAGCCTGCGCGTCGACGCTGGTGTCGGTGCGCTGGAAGCGCTCGACGCCGACGATCTCTATGCCGCGCTCCTTCGCGGCGGCCTTGGCCGCCGTCAGCCAGCCTTCGCCGTACCCGTCGGTGTAGCCGAGGAAGCCGATCGTTTTGACGCCGTTCGCCTTCATGTGATCGAACACGGCGGCGGCCATGATCGCGTCGTCCTGCGGGGCCTTGAAAACCCAGCGACGCTTGTCGTCGAGCGGCGAGACCGTGGCCTTGGTCGGAACCATCGCGCAGTAGGGCGTCCTGGTTTCGGCCGCGACGTCGACCATGGCGAGAGTTCAGGGCGTCGCCGACGAGCCGATCAGAATGTCGATCGCGTTCTCGGCGATAAGTTTGCGCGCATCGGCGACCGCCTTGGTCGGGTCGGTGGCATCGTCGAGAACGATGTATTCGACGCTTTGACCGGCGATCTCTTTCGGCAGCTGCGCGACCGTGTTTTTCTGCGGTATGCCGAGAGCGGCCGCCGGCCCGGTCTCGGAGACGACGACTTCGACGTGGATCTGCGCTTGAGCCGCGACCGGCAAGAGCGCCGACAGCGACGCGCCGAGCATGAGGCCGGAGAGTTTTGGGGACATGGAGCCCGCTCCTTGCTTGACTGCGTTTCCTGAACCTTGAGCGCGGCCCGGTTCATCCCAGGTTTTGGTTCGCGCAATAATTGTTATTGAACATACCGATCCTTCCGTGTCAATGTGGGGCCGCGAAGGGTTTGGCGACCTCCCGTGCCGCGGTCGGTTCCCGGCCGCGCCCCTGTGCGCATGGGCGTTGACGACAACGAAGCGCGGGAGGCGCGGGTGAGCGCGACGGCTTCACGGCCCCGCGGGGCCGCAGACAAGGACGAGGCGACCGGCGGCGACGCGCCGGTCCGGGAGGGCGCCGGCGTCGACTACGGGCCGCTCGACCAGCGGCTCGGCTATCTCTTGCGCCGCGCTCAGATCGCCGTGTTCAAGGATTTCTTCACCGCCTTCGAGGCCAATGACATTCGTCCCGGGCAATATTCGATTTTGACGGTGATCGAATGCAATCCCGGCCTGAAACAGGGCGAGGTCAGCGCCGCGCTCGGCATCAAGCGAGCCAATTTCGTCGCCATGATCGACCTGCTCGAGAGACGCAAACTCGTCCGCCGCGACCCGACCCCGGGCGACAGACGCAGCTACGCCCTGATGCTGACCGCCAAGGGGTCGCGGCTGATGGCCGAACTGCACGCGCTCGCCGAGCGCCACGAGCAGAAGATCGTCGAGGCGATCGGGCCCGAGACCTACCGCAGCCTGGCTCAGCCGTTGAAGACGATCGCGCGGCTCGTCGACGGGGAGGGCGAGGAGGGGTGAGGGCAGCGCATTCGGACGCTCGCGCTGGACCAGCGATGGCCGAACATGTGTCGCACCCTTGCCCCGCGGAAGTCGGCGGGGCCAACGCTCCTTTGGAGACCGTCGCGCTCGTGCTAGGCTGATCGCTCCCGGAGACGATGGGGTGAGCCATGTCCGCGATCGGGTGGCCTCGTCTGGGCCTGGTTATCGCAGCCTTCCTCCTGCAGACCGCCCTCCTCAATGCGGCGCTGCCGACCAAGCCGGATGAAGCGCCGGCTCGCCCCTCGCTGGCCGGCGAATTCCTGATCGCCGCGCCCTCGATGGGCGACCCGCGGTTCGAGCGCGCGGTGATCTTGATCGTCCAGGACGACCAGAACGGCGCCCTTGGAATTGTGCTCAACAAACCGCTCGGCGAGCAAACGCTCGCCGGGCTGCTCGAGTCGGTCGGCGAAAAGAGCGCCGATGTCACGGGCAGCGTGCGCATTTTCTCGGGCGGTCCGGTCCAGCCGGAAGTCGGCTTCGTCGTCCATAGCGCCGAGTACCGGCAGCCGGAGACCCTCGCCATCAACGATCGCCTGTCGCTCACCTCGAGCGTCAAGATCCTGCGCGACATCGCCAACAAGACGGGGCCGGTCAAGATCCTTGTGGCCTTCGGCTACGCCGGCTGGGGGCCGGAGCAACTCGACAAGGAAATCGAGGCTGGCGCCTGGGCGACCGCCGAGGCCGATCCGACCCTGGTTTTCGACGCGGACAGGGACAGTCTCTGGGACGACGCCTGGAGCCGCCGCACCCAGCATCTCTGAATGCGGCGCAGCGTTGGATCACGGTCCGGCCGCGAAAATGTCCGAGCCGAGCGCCTCGGCGGATCGTGCGTTCCTGAGCCCTATCGCTTCGCGGTCGCCGGCGCGCCGCCGACGAACTGGATGAGGCCGAGGCAGGCCCAGGTGAGGGCGAAGGCCATGATCGCGAGCGCGGAGGGCTCGTAGGCGCGCGAGGCGCCGATCAACTGGAGATAGGGCCCGAAGGCGGGGCGGTCGAGCAGGCTGGCGAAGGTGAACTCGCCGATCACGATGGCGAAGGTCAGGAATGCGCCCGACAGCACGCCCGAGCGGATGTTGGGCAGAATGATCTCGACAAGGATCCTCGAGCGGCCCCGCGCCCTGGCTCTCCGCCGCCTCGGTCAGCGTGCGCGCGTCGATCGCCCGCAAGCGCCGTATCGACCGCGCGATACATGTAGGGCAGGCCGAGCCCGACATAGCCGAACATCAGCAGCGCGTCGGCGCCGAGCGAGGTCGAGGCCAGCGGCAGGATGGACGACGAGCCGTAGAGGCGGATGAAGCCGAACACCAGCACGATCGCCGGGATCACCAGCGGCAAGAGGGTGATGAATTCGACGATCCCGCGCAAGCTGCGGCAGCCTCAGGCGAACGAAATAGGCGGTCGGCACGACGATCGCGGCGACGACGACGATGGTGGCGAGCGCCAGCGCGGTCGAATAGAGGAACGAGGCCTGGAAGGCTCCGCTCGCGAACACGGCCCGATAGGCGTCGAAACTGTATTCGCCGCGCCGCATGCGCAGCGAGAACTCGAACGTCGCGACCAGCGGCGCGAGGAAATAGACCGCGCCGAGCGCGACCGCCGCCCAGGCGCCGGGTCGTCCGCGGGTCATCGCAGCCGCTCCGGCGCCGCGCAGCGCGAGGTAGGCGAGGTTCGACAGGCCGGTGATCGCCAGCATGCCGACCGCCATGGCGTAGCCGAGATTGGGGTCGTGCAGCACGTCGCCGCGGATCTGGGCGTAGAGCAGGATCGGGGCGATGTTGAACGACGAGCCGGTGAGCGCGTAGGCCGTCGCGATCGCGCCGAAGGCGTTGGCGAACAGCAGCAGCGCCGCGCCGAGCGCGCTCGGCCAAAGGATCGGCAGGGCGATCATCCGCCAGTATTGCAAGGCGCTCGCGCCCAGCGTTTCGCGCCGCTTCCGCCCACTCGCGCTTCAGGCCGTCGATCGCCGGCGTCACGACCAGGACCATCAGCGGGATCTGGAAATAGAGATAGGTGAGCGTGAGGTCCCAGAAGGTCAGGATGTTGAACCCGTGGGCGTAGAGGTCGAAGCCGAGATTGCGCAGGAGCATGGTGACGAGGCCGAGCCGCCCGAGCGTCGCCATGAAGGCGAAGGCGAGCGGCACGCCGGCGAAATTGGAGGCGACGCCGCTGAAGGTCATCAGCGTCGGGCGCACCCAGGCCGGCAGGCCGCCGCGGAGCGCCGCGAGCGCGAGCCGCAGCCCGAGCAGCGCGCCGAGCGCGGCCGAGGCGGCGCTGATTTCGAGGCTGAGCAAAAAGGAGAGCCGGATCGACGGCTGGCCGAGCCGCACGATGTTGGCGAAAGTGAAGGCGCCGTCGCGATCCTGGAAGGCGCCGACGAGCAGGCCCGCCGTCGGCGCGATCAGGAACATCGCGGCGAACACGAAGAACGGCGCGACGCCGAGCCAGGCGGCCCAGTCGGGACGGCGGGCGAGAGGGCGGGGGGCGGGCGCGGAGGTCATGGCGAAGGAGGCGCCTTCGGCGGTTAGGAGGGCGCGCGTCTGCGCGCCTCGGGGCGGCGGACCCCCTTATGGCGCGAGTGTCCGGAGGGCGTCGCTCGGACGCTCGGGTCCGATCGTGCCGCCTACTTCGCGACCGTCGCGCCGACGACGGCGTCCCACTTGTCGGCGATGACCTCCTTGGCCGCCTTCTGCTCGTCGAGGGTCGGGAACTTCGCCTTGGCGTAGCCCGCCGCGGGGGGCAGGGCGGCGAGGACGTCGCCGGCGCCTTGCCGGTCTCGACCAGATTGTTGAAGCGGATCGGGTGGCAATAGCCTTTGAGCCAGCCGATCTGGCCCTCGTCGGAATAGAGGTGCTCGAGCCAGAGCTTTGCGGCGTTCGGATGGGGCGCGTAGGCGCTGATCGCCTGGACGTAGACGCCCGCCACGACGCCGCTCTTCGGCACGATCACGTCGACCTTCGGGGTTGCCCTTCAGGGTGTCGCGGCGGCGAGCGCATTGTAGTCCCAGAACACCAGCACCGGCGTCTCGCCTTGCGCGATCGACGCCGCCTTGCCGATCGCGGGAACGAAGTTGCCGTTTTTGTTGAGCTCGGCGAAGAATTTCGAGGCCGTCTTCCGCCGCCTTGGCGGCGTCGGTCGCGCCGCCCGCGAGGCCCGCGGCATAGACGCGCCATGGTCGCCTGGTTCGACGCCCTCGGGTCGCCCGCGAGCGCGACGGCGCCCTTGAACTCCGGCTTCTGCAGATCCGGCCAGTCGGCGGGCGGCGTCTTCACGATGTCCGTGTTCACCGCGAAGGCCAGCACGCCGTAATAGTCGCCGGTCCAGTAGCCGTCGGCGTCTTTCGCCGCGTCGGGGATCGTGTCCCAGGTCGAGACCTTGTAGGGCTGCAGCAGGCCTTCGGCCTTGGCGGAAGGGCCGAACGACAGGCCGACGTCGATCACGTCGGGCGCCTGCGGGCCCTTGTTGGCTCTTGTTGGCCTTGATCGCCTCGACTTCGTCGCCCGAGCCGCCGTCGGGGTTCAGCTCGTTGACCGCGATCCCATATTTCGCCTTGAAGCTGTCGATCAGCGCGCCGTAGCCGCACCAGTCGCGCGGCAGCGCGATGACGGTGAGCTGGCCCTCCTGCTTGGCGGCCGCGACGAGATCGTCGAGCCCCGCGGCCTGGCCTGGGACGGCGGCGGCGAGCAACAGAAGACCGGCGGCCGCGCCGAGCGAAGGGTGAAACGCTTTCGTCATGGCTGTCTCCCGTCCCGGCGCGTCGCGAATCTGGCGGCCCTTGAATCCGCTTTGACTAGTCGTCGCCGATGACGTTCCCATGTCGGCTTCCGCGGCGCAAATGCGGTCAGTCGCGGCGCCGCGGCCGCCCGGCGTGCCCCGTCATACTTTCGCGCCATTTTGCGCCGCGATGGGCGCGCCCCCGCGGCTCCCGAGGGCGAACCAGTTCCGTCATCCGTGCGCGTCATCCTGACCCTGATCGCGGTCGCGCTCGTCACCTTGCTGACGGCGGCGCTGGTCGTTCCCTATTTCGTCGACTGGTCGGCCCATCGCGCCGAGATCGCGGAGCGTCTCGAAGCCCTGACCGGCGGCCGGGTGACGCTGAGCGGGCCGGTGACGCTGCGGCTCCTGCCAACCCCCTATCTCGAGGTCGGCGCCGGATCGGCGGCGGGCGCGGGCGCGGACGCGCCGCGGCTCGCCTTCGAAGGCGCGCGGCTCGAACTCGCCCTGGTCAAGCTCGCGAGCGGCGCCTTCCGCTTCACCGACGTCCGGCTGGACGAAGCCGGTCCTGACGCTCACGCGCCGCGGCCGACGGCGCGCTCGTTCTGCCCGCCGCGGCTCCCGACCCGGCCGACGCGGTCGGGGCCGACCGGTTCTCGGTGCGGGACGGAACGATCCGGATCGTCGCCGAGGGCGGCGCGCGGGAGTGGACGATCGAAGGCGTCGAACTCGAGGGCGACGCGCCGACGCTCGCCGGGCCCTACCACGTCGACGGCCGGGCGTCCCGGCCCGGGCGGCGCGCCGATCGTCTTCCGCCTCGCCTCGG
This sequence comes from uncultured Gammaproteobacteria bacterium, assembly GCA_963748995.1. Classification (GTDB taxonomy): domain Bacteria; phylum Pseudomonadota; class Gammaproteobacteria; order Steroidobacterales; family Steroidobacteraceae; genus Bog-1198. The sequence continues at coordinate 17,825 of CAVVKU010000030.1, forward strand.
AGAAGGCGGGACCGCGCGGCGCGCCGGTCCGGGTCGCGGTCGAGGCCGGGCCGCGCTGGCCGGCGCTCGAATTCGACGGCGACGCTCGCGGCTCCGGGGCGAACGGGCCGAGCGCGCGCCGGCGCGGCGGTCATCACCGGGACGGCGCCGGGCGTGGACGGGCCGACGCCGTGGCGGGCGACCGGAAAGCTCGCGGCCGATCTCGACGGCGCGACGCTGACGGGCGCGGAATTCCGCTTCGGACCCGAGGAGCGGGCGCTGCGCGCCGAAGGATCGGCGTCGCTCGCGTTGCGCGGCGCGCACGCGCGGCTCACCGTCGACGCCAAGGCCCGGCAGGCCAATGTCGACGCGCTGCTGCGCCGCAAGGGCGAGGACGCCGTGCCGCCGTCGCGGGCCGCTGCGGCGCTTGTCCGCCGCGCTTGCGCCCGCGCTCGGCGGCGCCGCGCACGGCGCCGCGTCGAAGCGCATGTCGCGGTCGAGACCGCCATCCTCGGCGGCGACACGCTGTCCGGGCTGTCCGCCGCGTTCGAGGCCGAGACCGGGCGCCCCGCCGACCGCCCGCTTCGAACTCGGCTTGCCCGGCGAGAGCCGCATCAAGGCCGAAGGCGAAGTCGAGATCGGGCGCGGCGGCGAGGTTCGTCGGCGCGCGTCGACTTTTCCACCGCGGATCCGGGCGGGCTCGGCCGCTGGGCGGGCCAGGGCGCCCCGGAACTCGCCGCCTTGGCCGAGGCGCTCGACGAGGCGCGTTCCGCGGCGTCGCGCTTCGCAGTTTCGGGCCAGGTCGAGGCGGCGGCGGTCGGCGTCTCCGGGAAGAACTCTGCGGATCGCGCTCGGGCGCTCGGTCCTGTCCGGCGCGCTCGCCGTCACCCGGCCGGTCGGCGACGACCCCGGCCGGATCTACGCCGACCTCGCGCGCCGATTCGCTCGACCTCGACACGCTGCCGAGCCTCGCAGGCGGCGCGGTCGCTGATCGGCGACTACGACCTGTCCCTGTCGCTCGACGCCAAGGCGCTCAGCCTCGCCCATGTCGGCGAGGCAGGGATCGAGGGCGCCTCGCTGGTCGCTCAAGGTCGGCAGGACCGGCGCCGAACCTGACGCTCGACCGGCTCGCCATCGCCGGCCTCGGCGGCGCCGCGCTCGAGGCGACGCGGCGCGGCCGGGCCGGACGGGGTCGACGGCGGCCGGGCGCCTCGACGGCGGACAAGCTCGCCGATTTCGCCGCGCTCGTCTCGCCGCCTCGCGCCCGGACCCTGGACCCGGACGCTCGTCCAGCGGGCGCCCCTGCTGTCGCCGGCGTCGATCGCCTTCGAGGCGCGCGGCGGGCCGGCGTCCGGAGGGCGCGCCGGCCCTCGAGGCGCTGAAAGCGACCGGCGACGCTCGCTTCGACCAGGGCCGCGCTCAGCCTCGAGCCGGCGGCGAAGGGCGACGGGCAGGCTTTCTCGCTCGGTCCTCGATTCCCCGATTCCGGCGCGCCGCTGCAGCGCGGCAGCTGGGCCTCGGTGCGGCGGCGCCGCCAAGCGCGCGCCGCAGGCGCAAGGCAGGCCAGCAAAGGCAAAGCAAAGGCCGGACGGCATCTTCGGGAAGGCGGCCCTGGACAAGCCGCGGGCGCGTCGGAGCTGCAGGCTCGGGCGCTGGGCGCCGGCTTCGACGTCGACGCGGCCGCCTCGCTCGCCGGCGCCGCGCTGACCGGCCGCGGCCGCTTGCGCCGACGGCGCGAGGGCGACGAGGCGCGCCTGTTCGGCGCGTTGAAGGTCGCCGGCGACAACATCGCGCCTGCTCGCCGCCCTCTTCGGCGTAGCGCCTGCGGCGCGGCGCAATCGGGCCGGTCGAGGCGTCGGCCGACGTCACCCTGCGGGGCGACGCGCTGGACCGTCTCGCGCATCGCCGCCACGGTCGCCGGCGTCAAGGCGAGCGGAGCGCTTGCCTACGAGCCGCCGCCGGCGCCGGGCGAAACGGCCGCGAGCCCCGATCTTGAGCGTGCCGAGGAGGCGGTCGACGGCCCCGCCGCCGCTGCGCCGGCGCCGCCGTCACCGGCGAGGTGTCGCTTCGACCGCCTGCGCCTTGCGGACCTCGCCGCGCTGGCGCTCGGCCCGCCGCAACCCGCCAGCGCGGGCAAGGTGTGGTCGGAGGCGAAATTCGCCGCCCCGCCACTGACCCTGCCCGCCGCCGCCGTGCGCGTCCACGTCGGGACGCTGAATTTTTCCGACGCGCTCGCGGGGCAGGGTTTCTCGACCAGCCTCCGTTTCGGCGGCGGCCGGCTCGATCTCGACGACGTGGCCATGCAGCTCGACGGCGGCGCTGTCTCCGGCCGCACGACGTTGAGGCGCAGCGGCGAGCACCGCCACGCTCGACGGCGCCCTGACCGTTGAGCCTGTTCCGGTTCGGCGGCCGGGATTCTCCGGTCGGGTGGGCGGCCGTCTCGACGTTGCCTCGACCGGCCGGAGCCCCGCGGCGCTGGTCGCGGGCCTCGCCGGCGGCGGAACGGCCGAATTTTCCGGCGCTGCGCTGGCGCGCAGCGATCCCGCAGCGCTGGAGCGGGTCGTGGCCGCGGGGCAGGCGCCAGAGGCGCAGATCGACGAGACCAATGTCGCCTATCTTTTCGCCGCCGCGCTCGACAAAGGCCCGTTCGCCATCCCCGACGGATCGGCGCCGATCGCGTTATCCGGCGGGTCGATCACGGTCGGCCCGATCGCCGTCCCCCTTCCGCGCGGCGCCGCGACGCTGACCGCGAACTTCGACCTCGTCCGCCCGGCGCTCGAGACGCGGCTCGCGCTCGCCGCTCCGGCGACCGGACTGAAGTTCTGGTCGGGGCCGGACCCAAGCGCGACGGTGACGGTCGAGGACGCGCTCGACGCGCCGAAGCGGCGGGTCGACGTCGCAGGCCTTGCGGCCGGGCTCGCGACCCAGGCGATCGCGCGCGAAATCCGACCGCATCGCGAGCCTCGAAGCCGATATTCGGGAGCGCGCGTTCTTCAATCGGCGGCTGAAGGGCGAGCGCTTCCTCGATCGGCGCAATGCGGAGATCGAGGACTGGCGCGCGGAGCAGGACCGTTTGAAAGGCCTCGAACAGCATCTTGCCGCGCAAAGAGCCGAAGCGGAAAGACTGGCGGCTGAGAAAGCGGCAGCCGAAAAGGCGGCCGCGGAAGAGGCGGCGGCCGAGAAAGCCGCAGCCGAGAAGGGGGCGGCGGAGAAAGCGGCGGCGGAGAAAGCGGCGGCCGAAAAGGCTTCGGCGGAGCGGTCGGCCTCGTCGCCGGAGCGCCAGCCGGACGCGCCCGAAAGCGCCCCGGACCTTGCCGGGCCGCCGTCGAGCGCGGCTTCGACCGGCCGCGATGAGGTCGACGGGGGCGCCGCCGGGATTCCGGCGCCTCCGCCGCGGCCCAGGCCTCGACCCGAGCGATCGGCGCCGCCCGAGCCGACCGCAGGCGGCCTCTACTGACGAGCCTCGTCCAGGTGGCCGTTCCGCGCGACCCATTCGAGGACGAACACCCGCAGGGCCGACGACAGGTTGGCGTCGCCGCGCGCGGCGTCGACCTCGGCGGCGAGCCCGTTGACGGAGAGGGAACGCTCGTTCGCAATCTGCTGCAATCGCCGCCAGAACGCGTCCTCCAGCGAAACGCTGGTGCGGTGGCCGGCGACGACGAGCGAGCGCTTGACGACGCGGACGCGCGCGGCCTCACTCGCCATCGGGGCGTTCGAGCCGGACAGAGTCGAGGGCGCGCTCGGCCTTCTCGCGCTCGGCTTCGACCTTTCGCCGCTCGGCCTTGGTCATCCCGAAGACGGCGCGGTTTTCCGCCGCGGCGGTCTCTTCGCGCGCGCGAAGCCGACGTTTGCGCGCCTGACGCAAGTTGACGAGATCGCCCATGGTCCGGAGGCCCTTCCTCGCGTTTGTCTTGCGGGGGCTATTTCTTGCGTCGGCTATTTCTTGCGAAAGGCGTCGATCGAGACGACCTTGGCCGCCGCCGGCTGCTCGCCCTTGTCCGGCGCAGCCCCGGGCCTGCCCGTCGCCGGCGCTGGCTTTTCTGCCTCCCGCTTGGCCGCCGGGGCAGGCGGGGGATGGGCTTCGACTCGAGCGGGGCCGGACCCATCTGGGTCGCCGACGGCTCTTCGGAGACGCGCGGCTCCAGCTTGAAGCCGAACGGCACCGACGGATCGGAAAAACCGGTGATGGCGTCGAACGGAATCGTCAGGCGCTCCGGCCTGCGGGAGAAATTGAGGCTGACCTCGAAGGCCTCCTGGGTCACGACGAGGTCCCAGAACTCGTGCTGGAGGATGATCGACATCTCGTCGGGGAAGCGCGCCCTGATCGCCGGCGGCACGACAACGCCCTGTCCCTGGGTCTTGAACGCAATGTTGAAATGGTGGTCGCCTGGAAGCCCGGTCCGCGCAGCGTCGGCCAGCACGCGGCGGACAACGGCGCGCAGCGCGTCCTGGACGAGAAGATCGTAGCGGATGAGGTCGGTCGACATGCGCAGGGTCCGCTTCGTATAAACTTATCTGTGCCTCCGGAGGGCTCAAACCGCAACCGTCGAAACGGCGCCGCTGAAATCCTCGCGACGGTTCGGCCAACCGGAAAGAGAAGTGGAGGCTTCTGTTGCCAGGCGCCTCCTGACCCCGCCTAGAGGTGCAAACCCCTAGGACTTAAATCCCAGTACCAGCACCGCATTACGCGGCGAGGGCCACCGGAGCATAGTTGTCGTTGGCAACTATAAGTTTGACCCGATAACGGCGGTATCATGCCGGGCAAAAGATCGTCCTTTGGGTCCCCCGTCGAACCTATTTCGCCCCCGCCCAAACCCGCGTCTCGCGCGGGCTTGGGTGGAGGGGCCGGGTACTGCCCCCGGGTCCGAAAGACTTATTTCGACGCCCATTTATCGCCATAGCCGACCTCGCGGCCGGCGACGCCAATATAGGAGCCCAAAGGCGGAGAGGAAAGGGCTTTCGTCGCAACCGCCCGGCTCCTCCGTCCCGCCGGCGTCCAGGCATTCGGAAGGACGCCGGCGACAGTCGAATTCAGTGGACGTTTACATCCTCCCGCGATATGCCAAGCGACGGCGGTCCTGGCGAGGCCGCCCTTAGGGGATCGCTCAAGGACCGTCGGGCGGCCATGCGCCGCCGCAGTGGGACGAATCGCCAGGCGACCATCGCCGGCGCTGCGGACAATCGTTGTTGACGTGCGGCTTGACGGGAATTTCGTTTCCGGGCGGTCGCCGCGCAAATGCAATCGGAAGAGGAGTCGTTCGTGTCCCTCAGCCAGGTCATGTACATATTGTGGCGCCGCGGGTGGATTGTCGCGCTGGCGTTTTTGTTCGCGTTGATGGTCGCAGCCGGGGTCCTGACTTTCGTTCCTGGCCGCTACGATGCGACGGCGACCGCGAGCATGGATCCGGGCAACATCAATCCCGTCACCGAGACCGCTGGCACAGTCTCCACGATGGGGATCATCCAGGGGAACCTGATGCATCTCGTTGAGAGTCAGCGCGTCGCCCTGGATGTCGTCAAGCGGCTGAACATGGCGGCAAATCCTTCCTTGCAGGCCAGCTATCGCAACTCGGATTCGTTCGGCCGCCAGGGCATCGATGAGTGGATCGCGTCGACGATCCTGAAAAACGTCGACGCCAAATTTGAAATGGGTTCGAATGTTCTGAGCATCAAGTACAAGAGTAACGACCCGCAGCAGGCCGCCCTGATCGCCAACGCGTTTCTGGCGTCGACGATCGATAAATCGATCGCCATGAAAGCCGCCGCCGGGGATCAGACCGCGCGCTGGTTCGCGCCGCAACTGGACGAATTGCGCAAAGATCTCCAGACGGCGAGGAGTGCGCTCGAGCAGTATCAGTCGCGCACGAACGTCGTGGCGCCGACCGCCACCGGCGGCAACTCGGAATCTGCGGCGCTTTCCGCTGTCACCTCGGATCTGGCCACCAATCGCGCCTTGCTGACATCCCTCCAGAGCAGGCTCACGTCCGGTTCGACGGATCTGGCGACGGATCCGACCGATCCGGACCTGCAGTTGATCAATTCCCTCAAGGAAAAGATTTCGACCACACAAGCCGAAATGGAGGCGGGCAAGAATTCCCTCGGCATGAACAACCCGAAAATGGTGTCAGCCGCGGCCAACCTCGCAACGGTGCGCAAACAACTGGCGGACGTCACCGACAAGTTGAGAGAGCACCTGAAAGACAAGATCGCCTCCACGCAGAGCCAGATCGCTTCGCTCGAGGTCGCCCAGGCTCAGGACCAGAAGACCTTGATCGCCGCTCAGGCCCAGCGCGATCACCTCGGCGACCTGCAAAGAGACGTGTCAATCAAGCTCGACGAACTCAATGGGCGCGAGCGGGCGTCTGCCCAGGCGAGACTGCAAAGCAAGCTGACCTTTGCTGACATCGACGTCCTGGACAAGGCCGAGCCTCCCATCGCTCCCGCGTTCCCCAAGCCGCTGCTTGTCATGCCGGTCGCCCTCGGCGCCGGGCTGGCGCTCGGGTTTATCCTTGCGCTTCTGGCCGAGGCGACCGATCGGCGCGTCCGCGTTCCCGCCGACTTCGGCAATGCGACTTCCGCGCCGTTTTTGGGCGTCATCGAGGCCTCGACCAGTCGCCGGAGGCTTCGGGGCGGCGGTCGTCGCGGGGGCCTGCTGCCCGCGAGCTGAGTTCCTTTCGCCCGGCCTCAAGCTCGGCCAGGCGCGCCGGAAACGCGGCGCCTGCGGCTACGCCCGCAAGGCGTTGGGGCGGGGCGTGTCCGGCGCCGCGTGATCGCGCCTTTCGCAGGGCTCCGAATCCGGCTTAATTTTCTTAACGGTGCTGTCGCTGACGCTCGTGATGTCGGTGTCGAAGCGCAGGCCCGGCGCGAGGTTGGTGACATCGGTGATGTGCACGAAGGCACGATCGCTGTGCTCGACCGCGTCGCTCGGCAGGAAGTTCTCCTCGATTTGGCCGCGGGAGTCCGCCGTCAGGAAGCGAAATTCGCCGCCGAGCTGCACGCCGCGCCGGGACAGCACACCCGGAGTCAGGGTCATGTCGTAGTTCGGCGCCAGATTGAAATAGTAGGGTACCTCGAGCTGATAGCCGTTGCTGCCCGAGTGTCCGAAGCTCGGGAACAGGAGTCCGCTCTGTCGCGAGTCGCCCAGCGGAAACGCGATGTAGGGCGTGTAGAAAATCGGCACGTCCTTGAAACGCATCACGACCTGGTGCGCGACTCCCTGCTGCGCGTCGGTGTCCAGCTTGAGCGAGGAGGCCTGCAACATCCAATCCTCGTTGCCGGTGGGACAGCTGGTGTAGCGAACCTTCGCCAGGCGCACCGTGCCGTCCGGGTGCACTTCCATCTGCTTGGCGAAGCCGCGGCCATTGCGATCGAAAATATGAAAGTTGGCCCGGTCGAAGCTCGCGCCCCCCAGGACATCGTAGGCTCCGGACTGGCTGGTGACACCGAGCAGCGGGTCCTCGAAATCCACCGATCCGTCGACCGTCACCTTGCCGGTCTTCTGGTCGTAGGTGACGCGGTCGGCGGAGATCGTCCGCCGGTCCTGGTGGACCTGCACGTGCCCGGTCAGCACGGCGAACCCGTTGGCGTCCAGCGAAGCGCCATCGCTCTCGATCCGGATGCGATGATCGTCGGTGGGCGTGGCGGCTTCGGCCGCCGCGTGCTTGCGCTTGGCGGGCGCCGGGCACATGTCGGCCGCTGGGGCCGGCAGGGTCGCGAGGAGCGAGCACGCGATGGCCAAGGCGGCTGACGACGCGGCTCGATGAGAGGCTATGGGCAAAGTTCGTTCGCCTTAGTCGGTATACTTGCGACGCCGCATTTCGCGGTGGTCCGAATGGTCCAGCATGGGTGTAACGGATGCAAGCGATTCCCGATTGATGGTGCTCACCCGCTGGGTGAGGGAGGATCTCGGATTTGCCGACGGCCGGATCGAGCCGGCTTCCGCGGACGCGAGTTTCCGCCGCTATTTTCGGGTCAGCCGCGGTGCGGATTCCTGCATCGTGATGGACGCCCCGCCGGACAAGGAAACGCTCGAGCCGTTCGTCGGTGTCGCGCGGGCGCTCCGGGGCATGGGCTTGAACGTCCCGGTGGTGCTCGCCTGCGATGCGCGCCAGGGCCTGCTGTTGCTGACGGATCTCGGCACGCGTCAGTATCTCGATCAGCTCGCCGGAGGCCGCGATGTCGATCGGCTGTACGCGGACGCGCTGGCGGCGCTGGTGCGCATGCAGACCCGCGGCGCGGACGCAGCGAACGGCTTGCCGCCTTACGATCGCAGCCTGCTTCATCGCGAGATGGAGCTGATGCCGGAATGGTTCCTCGGGCGCCATCTCGAGGCGCCTCCCGACCCCGGGGAGCGCGCGATGCTCGACCGGCTGTTCGATTTCCTGTCGCGCAGCGCCCTTTCGCAACCGGCGACGTTCGTACACCGCGATTACCACTCGCGGAATCTTCTGGTGACCGACGAAGACAATCCCGGCATCCTCGATTTCCAGGATGCGGTGCGCGGCTCCGTGACCTACGATGCCGTCTCGCTGCTCAAGGACTGCTACATTTCCTGGCCGGTCGCGCGGGTGCATGGGTGGCTGCTCGCGTACCGTGGCGCGCTGATCGACGCAGGTTTTGCGCTCGACGCCGGGGAGGACGAATTCATCCGCTGGTTCGACCTGATGGGGCTGCAACGGCACATCAAAGTGCTCGGCATCTTCGCCAGGCTCTTTTACCGCGACGGCAAGCCCGGTTATCTCAAGGACTTGCCGCGGGTGCTCGCCTACACGCGCGAAGCGGCGGCGCTTTACCCCGAAACGGCGGAATTCGCCGCCTATCTCGCCGCCCGGGTCGATGGCAGGTTTTCCGCCGCCCAGGCGCGCGCCATGGGCGGTGCGCACGGCCAACGGGCGGCCGACGGGTGAGCCGCGGGGCGTCCGCGCCGCCGGCCGAGCGTCCGCGGGTCGCGATGATCCTCGCGGCGGGACGCGGCGAGCGCATGCGCCCGCTCACCGATCGGCTGCCGAAGCCGCTGCTGCCGGTACGCGGCAAACCGTTGATCGAATATCACCTCGAGCGGCTGGCGCAGGCGGGAGTCGAGCGGATCGTCATCAATCTCGCGTGGCTCGGCAACATGATTCGTGAGGCGTTGGGAGACGGCTCGCGCTTCGGAGTCCGGATCGATTACAGCGACGAGGCGCCACAGGCGTTGGAGACGGGAGGAGGAGTGTTTCGCGCTCTGCCGCTGCTCGGGGACGGCGCCTTCCTGGTCGTGAACGGCGATGTATTCAGCGACTACCCGTTTTCCCAGGCGGTGTTGGCGCCCGGACGCGACGCGCATCTCGTGCTCGTGCCCAATCCGCCCCAGCATCCCACCGGGGACTTCGGCCTGGCGCGCGGGCTCGCCGTCCCGGACGCGCCGGTGCGCTACACCTTCGCCGGCATAGCCGCGTATCGCCGGGAGTTCTTCGCGGGCTGCGTCGGCGGGGCTTTTCCGCTCAAGCCGCTCCTGGTCCGCGCGATGTCGGCGGCGCGCTGCTCCGCCGAACTCTACCGGGGCTTGTGGCAGGATGTCGGTACCTCGGAGCGGCTTCTGGCTTTGAACGCGGAAGGAGGGGCATGTTGAGCGAGGCGCGTGATTACCGCTGGGATTCTACGGACGCGCCCTTTGAGTGCGGGGCCAAAGCCCGCTTAAACTGCAGCTGGAAATGGGTGAACGATGCGAAAGATTCCTCCGGGCGTAGGGCCGCGCTTTGCGCAGGTCGTGGTTCTCTTCGGCGCGACGGGCGATCTCGCGCATCGCAAGCTCCTGCCGGGATTGTTGCGCTTGAGCGGCATCGGATTCATTCCCGACTGCCGCATCATCGGGGTCTCCCTGGAGGACATCGATGCGGACGGATTTCGCGCGATCGCGCATACGGCACTCGACGAGTTCTCCACCCACAAAGTCACCGACGCCGATTGGAAGCGATTCTCGGAGTCCCTCGATTACGTGCCATTGAAAGCGGGCGCCGCCGCCCTGCGGGCCGCCGTGGAGAGGGCCGAGAAGTCGATCGGAGGCGAGAGCCGGCGTCTGCACTACCTGAGCGTCCCACCCAGCGCGGCGCTGTCCGCGGTCCGGATGCTGGCCGAGGCCGGTCTCGTCGAAGGCTCGCGCATCGTCATGGAAAAGCCGTTCGGCACGGACCTGAAGAGCGCGGTGGCGCTCAACGCCAAGCTGCACGAGGTGTTCGACGAGGAGCAGATATTCCGCATCGATCACTTCCTCGGCAAGGAAGCGGCCCAGAACATCCTGGCGTTCCGCTTCGCCAACGGCCTGTTCGAGCCGATCTGGAACCGCAACTTCATCGATCACGTTCAAATCGACGTCCCCGAAACGCTCGGGTTGGGCAAGCGCGCCTCGTTCTACGAAGCCACCGGCGCGTACCGCGACATGGTGGTGACCCACCTCTTTCAGATCCTCGCCTTCACCGCCATGGAAGCGCCGACGTTCGCTCGAGCCGGCGCCCATCAGCGAGGAGAAGAACAAGGTCTTCCGCAGCCTCGTCCCGATCCAGCCCGCCGACGTGGTGCGCGGCCAGTATCAGGAATATCGCGCCGAGGAGGGCATCGACCGGGAGTCCGATACCGAGACGTTCATCGCGCTCAAGTGCACGATCGACAACTGGCGCTGGGCAGGGGTGCCCTTCTTCCTGCGCACCGGCAAGCGTCTCGCCGAGGGGCAGCGGATCATCTCGATCGCATTCCGTGAGCCGCCGCGCAGCATGTTTCCGGCGGGGTCCGGCATCGGCACGCAGGGCCCGGACCATCTGACGTTCGATCTCGCGGACGCCTCGAAAATGTCGCTGTCGTTCTACGGCAAGCGTCCGGGACCCGGCATGCGCCTGGACAAACTCAGCATGCAGTTCGCCATGCACGACACCGGCTTCGTCGGGGACGTGCTCGAGGCCTACGAGCGGCTGATTCTCGACGCCATGCGCGGCGATCGCACGCTGTTCAACACCGCCGAGGGCATCGAGCGGCTGTGGGAGGTCTCGGCGCCGCTGCAGGAAGCGCCGCCGCCGGTGAGGCTCTATGCTCCCGGCTCCTGGGGCCCCAACGCGATCCACCAGCTCATCGCCCCGCGCGCCTGGCGCCTGCCTTTCGAGCGCGCCTGGCGCTACTCGAACGGCGACAACACGGGCGACGTGACCGTCTGATCGACCGGGACCTCGCCGGTCAACGGGCCTCCGCCAGCTCGCGCCGGCGCCGGCGCGCCTCGGCCTCGAGCCGCTCCTCCTCGATCTGCTGCAACACCGCGTCGACATCCGCGGCCCCGGTCTCGCGCTCGAAGCGTCCGGTCAGGGTGCAATCCGGCGTCAGCTCGCCGGATTCGTAGATCTTCCAGATCTCCCTCGCGTACTCCGTCTCGAGCAGGTCGGGCGCCGCACGACCGAACACCTCACGCATGTTGTTCACGTCGCGCTCGAGCATGGCGAAGGAGTTGTTGTTGCTCGCGGCATGGACGGCCTGCGGCAGATCGATGATGACCGGGCCGTTCGCGTCGAGCAGCACGTTGAACTCCGACAAATCGCCGTGAATCAGACCGGCGGACAACATGCGGACGATTTGGCGCATCATGAACCCATGCCATTCGAGCGCCTGCTCGGCGGTGAAGGCGACTTCGTTCAGGCGCGGAGCAGGGTCGCCGGCCGCGTCGCACACCAGTTCCATGAGCAGCACGCCTTCATGAACCAGGTAGGGGGCGGGAACCCGCACGCCGGCCCCGGCGAGGCAGTACAGGGCCTCGACCTCCGCGTTCTTCCACTCGGCTTCCTGCACCCGGCGGCCGTGGCTGCCGCGCCTGCCGAGCGCGCGCGCGTCGCGGCTGTTGCGCGTCTTGCGGCCCTCCTGATAGCGGGCCAGCTGGCGAAAACCCCTCTGCTCGGCTTCCTTGTAGACCTTGGCGCAGCGGATCTCGCCGCCGCAGGAAACGATGTAAACCGAGGCCTCCTTGCCGCTCTTGAGCTTGCGGACCACGGAGTCGACCATCCCGTCGTCCACCAGGGGCTGCAGGCCTTTGGGTATTTTCATGCCGTTCGCATCGTTCCGTTGAGACAGCCGGGGAGTGTAAAGTGATTCCGCCCCGGTTGCGCGGGAGTTGCTGCGGGGGGCCGCCGGCTCGTCGGCAATCGCTGACACGAATTTCCGCCGCATTTCGCTGAGGGGCCGGCAAGGGTGGGTTAGACTCGCACGTTGCGAACGGAGACGCAGCAGTGTTCTTGAATTCCATCGGCACCGCGCTACCGGCCCGGCGCTACACGAAAAGCGAGTGCTGGGACGCATTCACCAGGTCCGAGTGGTTCGGGCGTCTGGACGCGCGCGCCCATGCGGTCGCCAAGGCCGTGCTCGGGCGGGACAACGGCATCGAGGAGCGTTGGCTCGCGATCGACTCGCTCGAGGAGGTATTCGCGATCGATCCGGATACCTTGCAGAAGCGCTTCGAGTCGCATGCGCCGGCGCTCGCCGCCGACGCCGGGCGCCAGGCGCTGCAGCGCGCCTCCCTCGACCCCAAAGCCATCGATGCGGTCATCGTGACGACCTGTACGGGATATCTTTGTCCCGGCCTCACGGGCTACGTGGTCGAGGGCCTGGGGCTTCGCAACGATGTGCTTTGTTTCGACCTGGTGGGACAGGGCTGCGCCGGCGCGCTGCCCAACTGGCAGCTGGCCGACGCGATGATCGCCGGGACTCAGCGCGAGCACGTGCTCTCGATTTGCGTCGAAGTATGCAGCGCCGCGATGTACCTGGACAACGAGCCGGGAGTGCTGATCAGCGCATGCCTGTTCGGCGACGGGGCGGGTGCGGCGGTGTTGTCGCGCAACCCCCCGTCCGGCCGCCGCAGCGTACGGTGGCGCGACACCGTCTCGCTGATCGATCCCGCGGAGCGCGAAGCGTTGCGGTTCGAGCACCGCGAAGGAATGCTCCGGAACATCCTGACGCGAGCCGTGCCGCGCCTCGCTGCCGAATACGCGAGCGAGGTGCTGACCACGGCGCTCGCAGGCGCGGGCCTGAAACAGATCGAGATCACCAACTGGATCATGCACGCCGGCGGACGCGACGTACTGCTCGCGCTCCAAGAGCGCCTGTCCCTGCCGCCGCACGCGCTGCGCCATAGCCGAGAAGCGCTGCGGCGATTCGGCAATTTGAGCAGCGCCTTCGTCTACTTCGTTCTCGATGCCGCCCTGCGTGAAGAGAACGCCGGCGGCTGGTGGTGGATGTCGTCCTTCGGGGCGGGCTTCACCTGTCATGGCGCCTTGCTGTCCGTCGAGTAGCCCCGATGGCTGCCTCCTCCAGGGTGGTTGTACCGGAACTGCTCGACGAGCTCGCTCCGCAGGACCCGCGTGCGGAGCGCTCGCGCCGCGACCTCAGGATCATCCATAAATTCATGCGTTCGGCGTCCATCCTGCGGCGGCTGATCGCGAATCTCGAGCTCACCGCCCCCCCGCGCCGGATCATCGAGCTGGGCGCAGGCGACGGAACACTGTTGCTGGCCGTGGCGCGCTCCCTCGTGCCCCGCTGGCCCGGCATCGAGCTGACACTGCTCGATCGCGTGGATCTGCTCGCGGATCGGACCCGGGAGGCTTACGCGCGGCTCGGGTGGGAGGTTCGTGCCGTGCGCTCGGATGTCATGGATTGGGTTCGAAGCGACGCCGGCGCCCCGTATGATCTGTGCTTCGCCTCGCTCTTCCTGCATCATTTCGAGGGTCCGCACCTCAAGTTTTTGATGCGCGGCATTGCGCAGCGAACGCACGCCTTCGTCGCCAGCGAGCCGCGGCGCGACGCCGTCGGCCGCATGGCGGCTCTGGCCGTCGGATTGATCGGCGCGAATGCCGTGACCCGCGGCGATGCCGTGAAGAGCGTCGCCGCAGGTTTCCGCGACGACGAACTCGCGGCGGCGTGGGAGGATGCGGGCATTGATTGGAAAATCCACGAATTTCGGGCGGCACCGTTCACGCACTGCTTCACCGCCGTACGCCGCCGCAGCACCTTGGCGGGATCAGCTCATGGGTGACATTGCCGACGCGCTGGTCATAGGGGCCGGTCCCGCCGGGTGCGCCAGCGCAATCCTGCTGGCCCAGGCGGGCTGGCACGTGACGCTGATCGAGCAAAGCGAGTATCCGCGCCAGAAGGTCTGCGGTGAGTGCATTTCCGCGGGCAACCTGGAGCTGTTCGATGCGCTCGGCATCGGAGAGGCATTCCGGGACATGGCGGGGCCGGAGCTCTCACGGGTCGGTTGGATGGGGAGCCTCGCGCTTCTCGCGGCGGACTTTCCGGCGTGCTCCGCGGGCGCCTACGCCTATGGCCGCGCCATCGGGCGGGATCGTCTGGATGGTCTGTTGGTGGAGCGCGCGCGGTCGGTCGGCGTGCGCGTGCTGCAGCCCGCCAAGGTGCGCGCTGTGCGGGGAAATCCGGGCAATTTCGAGGCCGACATCGAGAGGCGCTTCCGCGGCGAAGAGTCTCCAGACCCTCCATGCCCGCGCGCTGATCGATGCGCACGGATCCTGGGAGCCTGCACCCGGCGGGTCTGCAATCCGCGACGCCGGAACCGCGCCGGGAGCACCCGCCGAGGCGCCCCGGCGGGCGTCGGATCTTTTCGCCTTCAAGGCGAGTTTCGAACGCTCGAATCTTTCTCCCGGTCTTTTGCCCGTGATCTCCCTGGACGGCGGGTACGGGGGCATGGTGGTGGCCGAGGGGGGGCGGACCACCCTGGCGTGCTGCATCCGCCGGGACCGACTGCGCGCCTGCCGCGAATCCATGCCGGGCGCTGCGGCCGGCGACGCCGTGGCCGAATTCCTGCGCCGATCGTGCGCCGGAGTGCGCGAGGCGCTCACGCATTCCCGACAACTCGGTCGGTGGCTCAGCGTCGGGCCCATCCGCCCGGGCATACGCGTCGACCGCTGCGACCAGGCGTTTCGAGTCGGCAACGCGGCCGGTGAGAGCCACCCGTTGATCGGGGAGGGCATCGGGATGGCGCTGCAATCGGCGCACATGCTGGCCGGGCATCTCAGGGATCAACGCCCCGCCGCCCTCGATCCCAAGCGGACGAGGCAGCTGAATGCCCGCTACGCCAGGGCATGGCGGTTGGCGTTCGCACCTCGCGTCCGATTCGCCGCCGCGGCTGCCCATGCGGCCATGCAGCCGCAATTCGCGTCGTTATCGCACGCACTGGTCCGGCGATGGCCGGCCCTGTTGACCCGGGCCGCCCGTTGGGCGGGAAAGACCCGACATTACATCGCCGCAAGCAAACAGAGGATGGGCCATGAGCACGCTTGACACTTTGCAGGACATCTTGGTCCGCGACTACGGTTTGCCGCGCGAGCGCCTGTCAGCCGATGCCCGATTGGACACGCTCGGCATGGATTCGCTCAGTCTTCTCGAGCTCATGTTCAAGATCGAGGATGGCTTCCACGTCAAAATTCCCGGCGATCCTCCGTCGGACCTGCGCACCGTCCAGGATGTCGTCGCGTACATCGATGGACTAATGGCCGATCGCCCGGCGCAGGGCGCCGGCGGCGCCGCGGGGAGCGGGACCCAGGAAAGCGGAGTCGACGCGAGCGGGGTCAAGATGTGACCCTGCGGCGCGTCGCGGTGACCGGACTCGGGGTGGTCTCGCCCATCGGCAGCTCGATCGAGGCGCTCGCCCGCAATCTCGCCGAAGGCCGTTCGGGCGTGCGGCGGTTCGATCCTCCCCTGTGCGATCGACTTCGATCTCCGATCGGCGCGCTGACGGAGTTCGACGGTGCGTCGCTCTTCGACCCGGCGCGCGTGCGACAGCTCGACCGGGTCACGCAGCTCGCACTGGCGGCGTCGGCCCAGGCCGTTGCCGATGCCCGGCTGGATTGGTCCAGCGAGCAGCGCGAACGGTGCGGAACGTTCGTCGGCAGCGGCATGGGGGGGGCGGAGACGACCGATGCGGGATATCGAACGATCTACGCCGAGGCGTCCGACCGTGTCAATCCGTATACGGTTCTCGCCGCGATGACGACCGCTCCGGCGTCCTGGATCTCCATCGAGCATGGCCTTCTCGGACCGTGCTTGACCTTCTCGACGGCCTGCTCGTCCTCGTCCGTGGCGATCGGCGAAGCCGCCCGCCGGATTCAGTCCGGTGATGTCGATGTGATGGTCGCCGGCGGAGCCGAGGCGCCGCTGGCCTTCGGCGTGCTGCGCGCCTGGGAGGCCATGCGCACACTGGCGGCCGAGGATTCCCTGGACCCCGGCGCGTCATGCCGCCCATTTTCACTGAACCGCAGCGGCCTGGTCCTGGGTGAAGGTGCGGCCTTCGTGATGCTCGAGGAATGGCAGCATGCGGTGGGTCGTGGCGCCCCGATCCGCGCCGAGCTATCGGGCTACGGATTGACCAGCGATGCCTCGCACATCACGCGCCCTTCCGTCCGCGGCCAGGCGAGAGCCATGCAGGCGGCGCTCGCGTGTGCCGGGCTCGATCCCGACAAGATCGGTTACATCAACGCGCACGGCTCCGCCACGCTGCAAAACGATGCCACCGAGACCTCCGCAATCAAGGAAGTTTTCGGCGAGCGGGCGTACTCGGTTCCCGTAAGTTCCACGAAGTCCACGCACGGCCATCTGCTCGGGGCCGCCGGCGCGCTCGAGTTCGTCATCGCGGTGATCTGCCTGGAAAGGGGCATGGTGCCGCCAACCATGCACCTCGACGTCCCGGATCCGGCATGCGACCTGGATTACGTCGCCGGCGCCGCGCGTCACGGCATCGAGCTCGGCGCGGTCATGTCCAACTCGTTCGCTTTTGGCGGCACGAACGCCGTGCTGATCGCGCAGGCGCCGAGCCCGCCCGGCCGGCGCGCGTAGCATCCGGCGCGCAGCCGGGCTCGCGCAGTCGTCGCCCCGCTTTCCGTCAAGACCCCGCCTTCTGGTCCGCGCGCCACTTCTCGATGGCCGCCAATGTGTTCTCAACATGCTTGTCGGGATCGAGCGAGGTGTACTCGTAGATGATCTTTCCCGTCGGCGCGATCACGTAGGAGGTGCGGTTGGTCATCGAGGTGAACAGCAGCTGGGCGTCGTAAGCCCTGGATATTTTCTTGTCGGCGTCGGATGCCACGGCGAATTTGTTGCGACATTCGCTCACGGAGAACTTGTTGAGCGTGTCGATGGAATCGTGCGATACGCCGATGACGGTGGCGCCGAGTGCCTTGAATCTCGCGGTGGCTTCCGCGAAGTCGTGAGCCTCGATGGTGCAGCCGTGCGTGAACGCCGCGGGGTAGAAATACAGCACCACGGGGCCGCTCTTGAGCGCGTCGGCGAGCTTGAACGTGAACGGCCTTCCGGCGAGGGTCGCGGGCGTGGTGAAATCGGGCGCGGTCTCTCCGGGCTTGAGCGCGGCGACCGCGGGCGAGGCGGAAACTCCGATGCACAGAAGGAGGGCCCAAGCAGATTTCATCGGTGCAAGCTAACCATACCGGGCGTTCCCCGGCAAATACGGCGCAGGCGGGATGGGGGGCGTGAATTGCGGCGTCTGTCACATTTGAACGCGGGGTCCGGGGGCTTCAGGGAAACGCGACTCCGGAATTGCGCGCTGTTACCGGCCTGCAAGCGGGTTCGCCCCTAGACTTGGTTAGGGAGTTTGGAAGGTAACCTCATGCAGACCGGGTTTCCATAATGATTGCCTATCGCGCTCTCGGCGGTGCCGACTCAGCGACCTTGAAAGAGTACGCGCTGGAGCTCGAACAGGTTCTCGAGCACATAGCCGAAGCGGTGATCGTCAAGGATCTGAACGCCGTGGTCATGTACTGGAACCGCGAGGCCGCATCGCTCTACGGCTTTTCGGCCGCCGAGGCCGTCGGCAAGCCGCTGCGCGAGCTGCACGCCGCCGAGTTGTCGGATGCGGATTACGCCAGGCTCCTGGAGCGCGTCCGCGCCGGCACCCAGACCTCGACCACCGCGGAGCGACGCAAGAAGAGCGGCGAGATCGTCAGGGTCGCCATCAAGACGACGCCCTTGTTCGATGTAAGGCGCAATCTCGTCGGCGAGATCACGGTGGCGCGCGACGTGACCGTCCTGCATCGACAAGAGGAGGCCCTGCGCGCGGCGCAGGCCACATTGCAGGAGCGGCTGGTGGCGCTCGGCGAGGCCAACCGGAGCCTTGCGCGCGAGATCTCCGCGCGCAAGAAGAGCGATCTTGCCATCCGCCGCAACAATCGGGCGCTGATGGCCACGGTCAGACAATTGGAAACCTTTCATCGCGACGGCGAAGTGCTTTCGCGCATGGCTGAGCTCCTGCAATCGTGCGCGCATCGGGCCGAGGCCTATGACATCGTGCGCGAGACGGGGCTGCAGCTGTTCCCGCAATCCGCCGGATCGCTTTTTGTGTATCGGGAATCCCGCGATGTGCTGGAGCACGTGGCGCGCTGGGGGGATGGGCCGGCGTCCGACAAGACGCTCGCGCCCGATGAATGCTGGGCACTGCGCTTGGGCCGGCCGCATTACGCGACGCCGAACGGCTCCATCCGGTGCCGGCATGCGCACGAGGAATCCCGTGAGTACGCCTGCGTGCCGTTCCACGGCCAAGGCCAGATTCTCGGCCTGTTTCACATTGCCGTGCCCGTGGACGCGGACAACCGGCGGCCGGAACGCGAGATCGAGCAACGTCTTTCCGCGATGACCGACAGGGTGGGTCCCGCGCTCGCGAACCTGCGGCTGCGCGATGCGATGCGTGAAATGGCGTTGAGGGACGGATTGACCGGACTCTACAACCGGCGCTATCTCGAGGATGCGCTCAACCGCGAGATCCATCGAGCGGAACGCAGTGGCAAGCCGCTCGCCGTGATCATGATCGATATCGACAACTTCAAGCAGTTCAACGACCGGCATGGCCATGACGCCGGGGACTTCGTGCTGAGTGCGCTCGCGCGCGCCATCGCCCGGAACATCCGTCCCTCGGACCTCGCCTGCCGCTACGGCGGAGAGGAATTCGCCGTGGTGCTGCCGGAGGCCAGCGTGGAGATTGCCTGCCAGCGCGCCGAAGAGATGAGGCAGGCGATCCGCAACACCAACCTCATGCATCTCGGCCAGACCCTGGCCGCGCCTTCCGCCTCGCTCGGCATCGCGATGCACCCCGGGGACGGCGTCAATGCGCCGGATCTGTTGAAGGCCGCGGACCGCGCGTTGTACCGCGCCAAGCACGAGGGGCGCGATCGCGTCAGTCTCGAGCAGGGCGCTGCGCGCGCGCCCGCGAGAGCGCCGGAGGCGTAAGTTTCGCGGGCACCGCCCTGGGGTACAATGGGCCATGGCCGAGTTCAAGGGCATTCCCATTGCGGAGGCAACCGCTCTCCCGCGTAGCGGGGAAAAATATCTTACGCCGCAGGGGTTTACCGCCATCAAGGACGGCATCAAGCCGGGTGGCGCCGGAGCCGCTCCGGCAGCCCGCAAGCCCACCTGGCTGCGCGCCCCCCTGGCCGCCGGCGCCGCCTTCGGGGCAGTCAAACAAATCGTCCGCGAGCATCGGCTGAGCACCGTCTGCGAGGAGGCGAAGTGCCCCAACATCGGTGAATGCTGGAATGCCGGCACCGCCACCATCATGCTCATGGGAGCCGTTTGCACCCGGGCCTGCCGCTTCTGCGCGGTCGACACCGGCAATCCGCGGGGGTGGCTCGATCCCGAGGAGCCGCAGAACGTGGCGCGCTCGGTCGAGCTCATGCGGCTCAAATACGTGGTCCTCACGTCGGTCGATCGGGACGACCTGCCGGACGGCGGCGCCGCGCATTACGCGGCGGCCGTGCGCGCGATCAAGCAGCGCAACCCCGATACCGCGGTCGAGGCGCTCACCCCTGATTTCGCCGGCGTGCTCGAGCATGTTCGTACGGTCGTGGATTCAGGCCTTCAGGTTTTTGCGCAGAACGTGGAAACGGTCGAGCGCCTGACCCATCCGGTGCGCGATCCCCGCGCCGGCTATCGGCAAAGCATCGACGTCCTGGCCGCCGCCAAGGCGCATAGACCGGGTGTGCTCACCAAGACCAGCCTGATGCTCGGGCTCGGCGAGACCGACGCGGAGATTCGCCGGACCATGACCGACCTGCGCGCCGCGGCGGTGGATATTCTCACGCTCGGACAGTATCTGCGCCCGACGCCGAATCATCTCGGCGTGGAGCGATTCGTCACTCCCGCAGAGTTCGCGCAATACCGCGAGTGGGCGTTGGAATGCGGGTTTCTCGAATGCGTCTCGGGCCCCCTGGTCCGGTCCAGCTACCGGGCGGAACAAGCGCTTGCGCGCAACAATGCGGGGCTCGAGAACGGGCAGGCGGTGGGCGCCGCAGAGCCTCGCCGATGAGCGAGGCTGCGCTCGGCGCGCCGCTGATCCGTCATCTCGGGCTCGTTCCCTATGAGCCCACGTGGCGTGCCATGCAGCGCTTCACCGACGAGCGCGACCCATCGACGCGCGATGAGATCTGGATACTCGAGCACCCGCCGGTGTTCACCCTCGGACTCAATGCCAGCCGCGAGCATCTGAAGAGCACGGGCGACATTCCCGTGGTGCAGATCGACCGCGGTGGGCAGGTGACCTATCACGGGCCGGGCCAGCTGGTGATCTATCCGCTGCTCGATCTGCGCCGCGGCTCGCTCGGCGTGCGCGATCTCGTGGTGGCCCTGGAGAATTCGGTGATCGATTACGCGGCCGAGCTCGGCATCGAGGCGCATGGGTCCCGCGCCGCACCGGGCGTCTACGTCGGCGATGCGAAGCTCGCGAGCGTCGGCCTGCGCGTGCGGCGCGGCGCGAGTTACCACGGCATGGCGCTCAATGTCTGCTTGGATGCGGAGCCGTTCCAGCGCATCAATGTGTGCGGCCATCCAGGTCTTGGCGTCACGCGGCTCGCCGATCTATCGCCGGTAGGCGACGTGGAAGCCGCCGCGCTGGGATTGCTGCCGCACTTGTTGCGGCGATTGGGAGGCGGCCGGGACGCCGCAAAGGCCGCTCAGAGCGCCATCAGCACGAGTTTACAGGCCGTCAGCTCACGATAGATGGCGTCGAGCTGATCCCGCCCGGTCGCGACGATGGTGTAGGTGAGGGCCAGGAAATTCCCGTCGCCCGAGGTGCGGACCCGGATTCGGGTCTCCTCCAGCGGCCCCGTATGACGCTCGATGATCTCGCGGGTCGCGGCGCGCAGGTCGCTGTCCTGCCGGCCCATCACCTTGATGGGAAACTCGGCGGGAAAATGCTCCGGCTTGGCCGTGCTCACAGGTCCGGGGTTCCAGAGAGTTCGCGGATGTAATCGAGAAAAGCCTTGTGCATCCGTCTGAACAACGGGCCGGGCCTGCCGTCGCCCACGGGAGCGCCGTCCAGACGGGTCACGGGGAGTATGCCGCGCGTGGAAAACGCCAGCCAGATTTCGCTCGCGGCCCGCAGCTCGATCTCCGTCACCCGCGCACTGCGGCTGACGATGCCCACCCGCTCCGCCAGCTCGCCGACCACATCGCGGGTCGTGCCCGGAAGAATCTGATGCCCGTTGGGCGGGGTGTGTATCTCGCCCCGCGAGATGACGTGCACCGTGGTCGACGACCCTTCCGTGAGCTCGCCGCGTTCCAGCATGATGGTCTCGAAAGCGCCGGCATCCGCGGCGAGTTTCTTGAGCAACACATTGGCGAGGAGCGCCGTGGACTTGATGTCGCGTCGCGCCCACCGGGTATCGGGAGAGGTGATCGCGGCGACCCCGTCCTCGAGCAGTGCGGGCGAGGGCGCTTCCAACCGGCTGGCAAACCCGAAAATAGTGGGCGCGAGGCCCGCCGGCCACGCATGGTTGCGGCCGAGCTCCGCACCGCGCGTCACCTGCAGGTACAGATACTGATCACCTCCGCCATTGCGCCTCGCGAGTTCGCGGCAGATCTCGCCCCATTGGACGTGGGTCTTCGGCGCCGCCATGCGGATCGCCGAAAGGCTGCGGTGGAGCCGGTCGAGATGCTCGCGCAGCCGAAACGGGCGGGTGCCGTAGACCGGGATGACTTCGTAGACCGCGTCGCCGAAAAGGAAGGCGCGATCCAGGGGAGACACCCGGGCGTCCGCGAGCGCGAGATATTCACCGTTCAAATAACAGACGGGCAGCGGCATGTTCGAAGCTTACGCGAACCAAAGCCGAATTGTGTCGATCAGCCGCCGCCACCAACCGCCTTGTGCGACTGCCGTGAGCGGGTGAACGGGCACGGTCGCCAAAGTCTGCGATCCCGCGACCACGTGAAGGACTCCGATGTCGTCGTTGTGCGACAGCGGTGCGATGAGCCTGGGGCGCACCTCGACCGTGGTCTTGATGTCGCCGGAGGCGCTGCGCGGCAGGGTGATGTAGAGATCCTCATTCACGCCGACATCGACCGGCGTGGCCGCGGCCTTCCAGACCGGCGCGGAGGCGAGCTTGGCGCCGCCCTTGGCCACCAGCTTGGTGTCGTAAAAGGTGAACGCGTAGTTGATGAGCGCGCCGCTCGCATCTTCGCGCCCCTTGAAGCTCTTCGAGCCGAGCACCACCGACACGACGCGCATTCCGTCGCGCAGTGCCGAGGTCACCAGGCAGAATCCGGCCGAATCGGTATGTCCGGTCTTCAAGCCGTCGATGCTCGAGTCCCGGCCCAGAAGACCGTTGCGGTTCTGCTGTTTGATGCCGTTGTACTCGAATTCGCGCACCGAGAAGTATTTGTAGTACTGCGGGAAATCTCGGATCAGGGCGATGGCCAGCAGCGACATGTCGTGAGCTGTCGTATAGTGGTTGGGCGAAGGGAGGCCGGAGCTGTTCTCGAAATGCGTTCCGGTCATGCCGAGCCGCTTGGCGTTCGCGTTCATGAGCTGGGCGAAGGTCTCCTCGGTGCCCGCGATGCGCTCCGCGAGCGCGATCGTGGCATCGTTCCCCGACTGCACGACCATCCCCAGGATCAACAGCTCGACCGATACCGGCTTGCCGAGCTCGATGAACGTGCGCGAGCCTTCGGAACGCCACGCATGCTCGCTCACGACCACCTGGTCCTGAAGCTTGAGCTTGCCGCCGGCCAGCTCCTGAAACACGATGTACGCCGTCATCAGCTTGGTGAGGCTCGCGGGCTCCATGCGCGCATCGGCATCGAGTGCCGCCAGGGACTTGCCCGTATGGTAATCGACCACGAGGTAGGAACGCGCGTCGACGGTCGGCGGCGTGGGAATCGGGATGTCCGCGCCGAAAGAAACCTTTGACAGCACGGCCAGTACCAACAGAGTGCAGAGCGGGCGAACAGCGAACGAAGCACGAAGCATGATGAACGAGTACCTTGAAAGTGATGGTTGAGTGGATGAACGGGTGCGCGAGAACCAGCGACCAGCCGTACTTCGGCTAGTCGAGTGCGAGGTGCGCATCGCGAACGCCGACCTGTTCCAGCGCAGCGACGATGCGATCGAAGCCGGGCACGTCGGGCACGGGACCGATGCGTACACGATACATGCGGCGGCCCGCGATCACATCATCGCGCACGAAGACTTTTCCGTAGCCCCCGTCTCGAAGCTTCTGCGCCAGGCGCTGGGCATTGGCGGGATCGGCGAACGCACCCGCCTGAACGAACAGCGCCGCCACCGGGGCGGAGGTGACCGGAGCTGGAGCGATGACAGGAGCCCCTGGCGGTCCCGCCGGCGGGCCGGCGGAGGGCGGCGCGGCGGAGGGCGGGGGCGGCACGACTCCCGGGACGGACGCAGGCCCGACCGTGCGGACCTCCACCATCGCAGTGCCGTTTCGCAGCATGTCGAGCTTGGCGGCCGCCGTGTAGGACAGATCGATGATGCGGTTGCCGACGAACGGCCCGCGGTCGTTGACCCTGACCACGATGCTGCGGCCGTTCTGCAGATTCGTGACCCGCGCGTAGCAGGGCAGTGGCAGCGTCTTGTGCGCGGCGCTCATGCCGTACATGTCGTACGGCTCTTGGGTGGAGGTGCGCACCTTGTGAAACCCCGGGCCGTACCAGGAGGCGACCCCCCGCTCGACGTAATCGGCGCTCGAGGACAGCACGAAGTAGCGCTTGCCGAAAACGTCGTAGAACGGCGGATTACCATACATCGAGCGGGGCTCGTCGCGCGGGACCGCGTCCGGGACCGTCTCGGGCGGCTGGGGCGACGGAAGAGCCGCCGCGGGTGCCGGCGTCGCGGGGGTGCCAGGCGGCGTCTCGGCATGCCGCGTGCCGACGCAGCCGCCGACCGCGACGGTCAACGCGGCCGTGGCCGCGGCCGCAAGCGGCATCGATGGCGCGCGCGCAGCGTTCACGGGTGAGCGCCCGTCGCCACCGTATCGTTGGGGCGGGGTGCGTCTGCCATCAGCACTTGCTGTTTGACCGCCGCCGCCAGCTCGTACACCGCCATCGCGTACAGCGCGCTGTGGTTGTAGCGGGTGATGACGTAGAAGTTGTTGTAGCCCACGCGCCAGTGCACGCCGTCCGCCTGATCCTGCGCAATCAGCATGGCGGGCGCATCCGCAGGCATCGAGCCGTCGAAAGTCACGCCCTTGGCATTGAGTGAGCCCACGGTCTCATCGAGTGCGAGCTTGCGGCCGTCGAGTTCGGCCGCTTTGGCCGGGTCCACGGCGGCTTCCGCAAGCACCGGCTCGCCCTCGGCCCAGCCATGCGCGCGCAGATAA
This sequence comes from uncultured Gammaproteobacteria bacterium, assembly GCA_963748995.1. Classification (GTDB taxonomy): domain Bacteria; phylum Pseudomonadota; class Gammaproteobacteria; order Steroidobacterales; family Steroidobacteraceae; genus Bog-1198. The sequence continues at coordinate 42,427 of CAVVKU010000030.1, forward strand.
TTGCCGACGCTCGAGCAAACGTCCGACCAATTGGTCCACAGATCGATGCGCCCGTCGGCGTCCGCATCGACGGCGAAGCGCCGATAATTCGACGGCATGAACTGAGGCGCGCCCATCGCCCCGGCGTAGGAGCCCTTGACCGTCTGGGGATCCATGTCGAAGTCGCGGGTCAACAGCAGGAATTGCTCGAGCTCGTCGCGGAAGAACTTGGCGCGCGGGGGATAATCGAAGGCGAGCGTGGCGAGCGCATCGAGCACCCGATATTGGCCGGTGAGCCGACCGTAGTAGGTCTCGACGCCGAGGATGGCGGCGATATATTCGGGCGGCACGCCGGAGCGGACGCTGGCCCGGTCCAGCTCCTGCCGATGAGCCAGCCAGAACTCGGTGCCCTCGCGGATCCGGCGGTCATTCAGAAAGATCGCCCGATACTCGTACCACGGCTTGGCCTTCTCGGCGGGGCGTTCCATGGCCTGCAGAATGGCGGGCTGGCTCTGCGCGCCCTTGAGGAGCTTGCGCAGCTTTCGCTTCTTGAAATCGTACTGATCCGCCATCTGCGCGATGAAATCCTTCACGTCGGCGCGGTGGATGTCGAGCGCGACCGAGCGGGCGCTCGCGCAAGCCAAGGCTGCGGCGAGAATCAGGGCTTTGGCGAGGAGCGGCGTGCGCACGCGTTCAGGATCCGATGAGCTTGCGGTGGGAATTGAGCGACATCAGTATTCCAAATCCGGCCAGCAACGTGACCATGGAGGTGCCCCCGTAGCTGATCAGCGGGAGCGGAACGCCGACCACGGGCAGAATGCCGCTCACCATGCCGGAATTGACGAACACGTATACGAAGAAGCTCAGCGCGATGGCACCGCCCGTCAGCCGGGTGAACGTGTCCTGACCCTGCATGGCAAGGTACAGCGACCGGCCGACCACGACGCCATACAGGGATAGGATGAGGAGCTGGCCGAGAAGGCCGAATTCCTCGCCGATGACCGCAAAGATGAAATCGGTCGAGCGCTCGGGCAGGAACTCGAGCTGCGCCTGGCTGCCGTTCATGTATCCCTTGCCGAACACGCCGCCGGAGCCAATGGCGATCTGCGATTGGATGATGTGGTAGCCCGCGCCCAGCCGGTCGGTCTCGGGATTGAGGAAGGTCAGGATGCGCTGGCGCTGATAGTCGTGAATGACGTGCCAGGCGCCCCAGGCCGCCCCGCCGAGCAGTGGAATCGAGGTGAGAATGATCCGAAATTGCATGCCGGCGAGCAGCATCACGATGAGCCCGGATGCGCCGATCAGCAGCGCCGTCCCGAGGTCCGGCTGCACCACGATCATGGCGGTCGGAATCATGATCAAGATCCCCATGACGATGAGGTCGAGGAACGTCGGAGGGAGCGGGCGCTCGTGCATGTACCAGGCGCACATCATGGGCACCGCCAGCTTCATGATCTCGGAGGGCTGAAATCGAATGAACCCGATGTCCAGCCACCGCTGCGCCCCCTTGCCGATATGGCCGGTCACCGCAACCACCGCCAGGAGCAATATGCCGATGATGTAGGCGACGGGCGAGAACAGGCGCAGATATTGCGGCGTCGACAGCCGGGCGAGCGCGACCAAGGCGGTCACCGCGATCGCGATGTTGGCCAGGTGGTGCTCGACCATTTTGACGTTCTGGCCCGAGGCGCTGTAGACGACGAGGATGCCGATGCACACGATCAGCGCCAGCACGCCCGTCAACGGTCCGTCCAGGCCCAGAGCCCGCAATGTGCGACCGCCCGCCGTGAGCGTGCGGCGCGTGCGCGAGGGGGAGAATTCATCGAATATCATGAGTCGGCCTCCGGATCAGCGCTCGTTCAACCGGCCCAGGGCGCCGGCCAGCAAGGGCCAAATGATCGCCCCCACCACCGGAGCGAACCATCGGGCGAAGCTGGTCACGGGATTGCCGGTGGCGCCATCGATCCAAAACAAGATGAACTGGTAGCCGGTCAGCAAGGCGAAGATGGTGAGAGATTGCGAAAGCAGGGAGAAGACGCGCAGGCGCAGCCGCAGATGCGTTGCCCAGGCCGCCATCAAGGTGAGCGCCAGCGCGTGCTGGCCAAGCACGACCCCGTTGATGACATCGAGCGCCAGCCCGGACATGAACGCGAGCGTCAGGCCGCCGGCGCGGGGCGACTCGATCGACCAGTAGAAGACCACCAGCACCAAAAGGTCAGGCCGGAACACATCGAGCGCGGCCGGCAAGGGGATCACCGCCAGTGCGAGCGCCACCAGCGCGGACAGGGCCATCGGCATGCGGCGGATGGGATCGTCGCGCATCATGGCGTGCGGGCTCCCGGAGGCTTCGCGGCGGGGGGCTTGACGGATTTGGCGGCCGGTGGAGTCACGCCGGCCTTGCGCGGGGCAGCGGCCGCCGCGCGGGCGGATGCCGGATTGGCGGCGGGGGTCGCCGCCGACGGCGACGCGGGCAGCGCTTCGCTCGGGCGCAGCCACGCCAGCATGAGTTCGCGCGATCGATCGAGCGCGGCTGCCGGGCGAACGTCGACGTCGGCCAGGGACTGGGCGGGGTCGCGTTTGACGGCGGCCACGGTCCCCACCGGATATCCGGCCGGGAAACCGCCGCCAAGGCCTGACGTCACCAGCAAATCCCCAACCACCACGTCGGCGCTGGTCGGAAGGTAGGGCAGCTTCAGGCGGCTGGTGTCACCGGTGCCCACGGCGATGGTGCGCAGCCCGTTGCGGTTGATCTGGACGGGAATGGCGTGCGCGGGATCGCTGATCAGGATGACTTCGCTGGTGAGCTCCTCGACCCGGGCGACCTGGCCGAACACGCCGCCCGCGTCGAGCACGGGCTGCCCGACGAATATGCCGTCATGGGCGCCTTTGTCGACCAGCACCCGCTCGCGGAAGGCGTCCAAGTCGACATCCATGATGTCGCCAATGACGAACCGGGTCGCGACCTCGCTGGTGTTGCCGCGCAACGCCCGCAGCCTCACGGTCTCGGACTCCAGGGCCTCGTAGCGCTGCAGGTGGAATTGCGCGAGACGCAGCTCCGCCCGGAGGCGTGCGTTGTCCTCGCGCAGCGCGTCGCGCGTGGAGACGCTCTCACGGAACCAATGCCAGCCCGCGAACGGGCTTTCGACGGCGAGCTGCGCGGGGTAGGCGACGATGGACAGCCAGCGGCGGATATCGGCCAGATTTTGGTAGCGCTTGTCGACGATGATCAACCCGAGCGCGAGCAGCGAGTAGAGCACGCACCGAAGCAGCAGCCCACTGGTGCGGCCCGATGGATCGGAATTACGGAACGCGACCATGCGAGAGAACCGCCCTAGTCGCTGACATTACTCCAGTCCGAAGATGCCGGGTCCGTGTTCCTCGGTGAGTTCGAGGATGCGCCCGCCGCCCCGGGCGACGCAAGTCAGCGGATCATCCGCCACGACGACGGGCAGCCCGGTCTCTTCCATGAGCAGTTTGTCCACGTCACGGAGCAATGCGCCGCCCCCCGTGAGCACGATGCCTCGCTCGGCCACGTCGGCGCCAAGCTCGGGCGGAGTTTGCTCCAGAGCCTGCTTCACCGCGCCCACGATGCCCTGCAGGGGCTCCTGCAAGGCTTCGAGAATCTCGTTCGAATTGAGGGTGAAGCTGCGTGGGACGCCCTCGGAGAGGTTCCGGCCCTTCACCGAGATCTCGCGCACCTGTTGGCCCGGATAAGCCGAGCCGATCTCGAGCTTGATGCGCTCGGCGGTCGCCTCGCCGATCAGAATGCCGTAATTGCGGCGCACGTAATTGGTGATGGCTTCGTCGAATTTGTCGCCGCCGATGCGTACGCTGGCCGCGTAGACGATGCCGTTCAAGGAGATGACCGCCACTTCGGAGGTTCCGCCGCCGATGTCGAGGACCATGGAGCCGCGAGCTTCCTGAACGGGCAGCCCCGCCCCCACGGCGGCCGCCATGGGCTCGGGGACAATGTCGACGCTGCGCGCGCCGGCCCCCTCCGCCGATTCCTTGATGGCCCGGCGCTCCACTTGGGTGGAACCGAAAGGCACGCAGACCAGCACCCGGGGACTTGGGCTCAGGAAGCGGTTGCCGTGCACCTTCTTGATGAAGTACTGCAGCATTTTCTCGGTGTAGGTGAAATCGGCGATGACGCCGTCCTTCATCGGCCGCACCGCGGTGATGTGCCCCGGGGTCCTGCCCAGCATGTTCTTGGCTTCCACCCCGACCGCGACGATGATTTTGCCCCCGCGGGTGGGTTCGTCTTGCACTGCGACTACGGAGGGCTCGTTCAACACGATACCGCGCTCGCGCACGTAGATCAGCGTGTTCGCGGTTCCAAGATCGATTGAGAGGTCATTGGAGAAATAACCTCTAAGGCGTTTGAACATGGGGATTTTTTCGGGTGCGAAAGGGGGTGAAAAAAAGTTGCGCTAATGTAACAACCGATGGGACTTTCAGCAAGGCAACGTGTATCATCGGGAACGCTTTTTTTTGCGCACTCGCGCGCACTTTTAAACACTCGTTATGAGCCTGATCCGCCAAGACGTTCGAAAAGATCGCGCGCCTCGCGCGGCTGTCGATCACCGAAGCAGAGATGCCGGTGTACGTCACCAGTCTTTCGAGCATCGTCGACTTCGTCGCGGAGCTGTCGCGGGCGCAAACCGACCGCGTCGAGCCGATGGCTCATCCGCTCGAAGGTCAGCACCAGAGGCTGCGCGCGGACATGGTGACGGAAACCGACCAGCACGAGAAGTACCAGGCCAACGCCCCTCAGGTGCAAGCCGGACTCTATGTGGTCCCGCGAGTCATCGAGTAACGCCCTCAGTTGAGTCTACCGACGATGTATCACACCCTTTCCATAGGCGAGCTCGCCCGCCGTTTGGCTGCCAAGGAGGTCTCGAGCGTCGAGCTCACCCGGCATTTCCTGGAGCGGATCGACAGGCTGAACCCGAGCCTGAATGCCGTGATCACCCTGACGGCCGATCGCGCCCTCGATGCCGCGAGGGCGGCCGATCGACGGATCGAGGCCGGGGAACGGGGGCGCCTGCTGGGCATCCCTCTCATTCATAAAGACATTTTCTGCACGGATGGTGTCCGGACGAGCTGTGGGTCACGCATGCTCGATAACTTCATTTCCCCCTACGATGCCACCATCGTGACCAAGCTGAAGGCGGCTGGCACGGTCATGCTGGGCAAATCGAACATGGACGAGTTCGCGATGGGATCTTCGAACGAGACCAGCTATTACGGTCCCGTGAAAAATCCCTGGGATATCACCAAGGTGCCGGGGGGCTCCTCGGGCGGCTCGTCCGCCGCCTCCGCGGCGCGCCTGGCGCCGTTCACCACGGGAACGGACACGGGCGGTTCGATCCGGCAGCCCGCCGCGCTGACGGGGGTGACGGGGGTCAAACCCACTTACGGCCGCGTTTCGCGCTACGGGATGATCGCCTTCGCCTCGAGCCTGGACCAAGCCGGCGTGCTCGCCCGGTCGGCGGAGGATGCAGCTGCGGTGCTCGAGGTCATGGCGGGATTCGATCCGAAGGACTCGACCAGTGTCGATGCGCCCGTTCCCGACTACCCGGCGCTGCTCGAGGCGCCGCTCAAGGGTCTCAAAATCGGGCTGCTGCGAGAATTCTTCGACGGATTGGAGAGCCGCAACGCCGCCCTCATCCGCGAGGCTCTCAAGGTCTACACCTCGATGGGGGCAGAAACCATCGAAGTCAGCCTGCCGCATCTGCCCCTGTCCGTACCCACTTATTATGTGGTCGCGCCGGCCGAATGCTCATCGAATCTATCGCGTTTCGATGGCGTGCGCTTCGGTTACCGGTGCGATCAGCCCAAGGATCTTTTGGACCTCTACGAGCGGTCGCGCGGCGAAGGGTTCGGGCCGGAGGTCAAGCGGCGCATCATGACCGGCACCTATGTGTTGTCGGCCGGGTATTTCGATGCGTATTATTTGAAGGCGCAGAAAGTACGGCGCCTGATCACGGACGACTTTCGCGCGGCTTTCGACAAGGTGGACCTCCTCGTCGGCCCGACGACGCCGACGCCCGCGTTCGCCATCGGCGCCAAGGTCGACGACCCTGTCACCATGTACCTGAACGACATCTACACCATCGGCGCGAATCTCGCGGGCCTCCCGGGCATCTCGGCGCCCTGCGGCTTCGTCGATGAGTTGCCGGTGGGCATGCAGCTGATCGGACCGCATTTCTCGGAGGCGAGGCTGCTTTCGGCCGCGCACCTCTATCAGCGCGCGACCGACTGGCATCTCAAGACACCGGGCGGGTACGAGTGATGAGCGCCATCGAGTCGAATTGGGAAGTGGTGATCGGCCTCGAGATTCATGCCCAGCTCGCGACCCGGTCGAAGATTTTTTCGGGCTCCTCGACCGCCTACGGGTCGCCGCCGAACACCCAGGCCAACCTGGTCGACCTCGCCTACCCCGGGGTGCTGCCGGTGCTCAACGCAGAAGCCTTGCGCATGGCCGTGAAGTTCGGGCTCGCCATCGGCGCGACGATCGCGCCCCGGTCGGTGTTCGCGCGCAAGAACTATTTTTATCCGGACCTGCCGAAGGGCTATCAAATCAGCCAGTACGAACAGCCGGTCGTGGGGAAGGGCTCGATCGCCATCGTGCTCGACGACGGAGCCGCGAAGACCGTCGGCATCACGCGGGCGCATCTGGAGGAGGACGCGGGCAAATCGCTCCATGAGGGGCTCGCGAACGCCAGCGGCATCGACTTGAACAGAGCCGGCACGCCGCTGCTCGAGATCGTCTCGGAGCCCGACATGCGCTCGGCCAAGGAGGCCGTTGCGTACATGAAGAAGGTCCATACCCTGGTGCGCTACCTCGAGATTTGCGATGGCAACATGCAGGAGGGCTCGTTCCGCTGCGATGCCAATGTCTCGGTGCGGCCGAAGGGGTCGGTCAAGTTCGGCACCCGTGCCGAGATCAAGAATCTGAATTCGTTCCGCTTCGTCGAAAAGGCGATCCACCACGAAGTGGCGCGGCAGATCGATTTGATCGAGAGCGGCGGCAAGGTGGTGCAGGAGACGCGGCTGTACGACTCGGACAAGGACGAGACGCGCTCCATGCGCTCCAAGGAGGAAGCGAACGATTACCGCTACTTCCCGGATCCGGATCTGTTGCCGGTGGAGATCGACGAGAAGTTCGTGGCGTCCGTGCGCACGACGCTGCCGGAGTTGCCGGACGAGAAGGCCGCGAGGTTCGCGCACGCCTTCGGTCTCTCGCCCTACGATGCGGGCGTGCTCAGCGCGAGCCGCGAGTTGGGTCAATATTACGAAACCGTGGTGGCGACGTTGGGAGCCTCCCACGCCAAGCTCGCCGCCAATACCGTGATGGGCGAATTGTCGAGCGCCCTGAACCGCGACAGCCTCGATATCGGTGAGTCGCGGGTTTCGCCCGAAGCGCTGGCGGGGCTTCTCGCCCGGGTCGTGGATGCCACCATCTCGGGCAAGATGGCCAAAGAAGTGTTTGAGAGCATGTGGTCGGACGGCAAGTCCGCCGATGCCATCATCGAGGCCCAGGGGCTGAAACAGATCACCGATGCGGGAGTCATCGAGGCGGTGATCGACTCGGTGATCGCCGCAAACCCCAAGCAGCTCGCCGACTATCGAAGCGGCAAGGACAAGCTGTTCGGATTCTTCGTCGGGCAGGTGCAGAAGGCCACCGGCAACAAGGTGAATCCCGCGCAGCTCAACGAATTGCTCAAGGCCAGGCTGGCCGGCGGCGGTGCGGGCTGACCCGGGCGTTTTGCGCTGATGCATGACCGGGACTGCCTGCATCGGTTCGTCTTCGAGCACTATCCGATCCGCGGACACCTGGTGCATCTCGACGCGGCCTGGCGGGCGCTGATCGAGCACCGCGCCTATCCCGAGGCGATCCGCGGGCTGCTGGGCGAAGCGGTGGCGGCCTCGCTTCTGCTCGCGGCGACGATCAAGTTCGACGGCGTGCTGTCGCTGCAATTGCAGGGCGATGGACCGGTGCACCTGTTGCTCGCCCAGTGCACCTCGGGTCTCGGCGTGCGCGGGCTGGCGCGCCATCGCGAGTTGCCGGGCCAATCGACGGCCAATGACATCGGCGCGCTCATCGGTTCCGGCAACTTGACGGTCACGCTCGAGACCGATGAGGGCGCGCAGCGCTACCAGGGCATCGTGCCCATCGAGGGCGCGCGGCTCGCGGACTCCCTGCAGCTCTACTTCCAGAATTCCGAGCAGTTGCCGACGCGTCTGTGGCTGCATGCGGACGAGTCCGGCGCCTGCGGGATGCTGCTGCAGCGGCTGCCGTCCGGCGAGCGGGGCGGCGGGGCGGGCACTTCGGCGAGCACTTCGGCGAGCACCTCTGCGGCCGCGATCGACGATGCCTGGCGGCGGGTGCAGCTGATCGGCGATACGCTCACGCCCGAGGAGCTCTCCACGCTCGCGGATGCGGAAATCCTGCATCGGCTGTTCAACGAGGACGACATCCGCCTGTTCGAGCCGTCGCCTGTGTATTTCCGATGCCGCTGCTCGCGGGAGCGCGTGGCCGGCATGCTGCAAGGGCTCGGTGAGGTGGAGACCCGATCGATACTCGCCGAGCGGGGGGAAGTCGAGGTGCGCTGCGACTTTTGCAATCGCGCCTACCTGTTCGATGCGGTCGACGTGGCTCAGCTGTTCAATGCCGGCGTGGCGGGCGATAGTGGCGGCAGCATCCACTAAGAGGCTGCCGGCCAAGGTACTCGGCTTCGCAGGAATCCTCGCGCTGGCCGGTGGGTGGGTTCGGGGGGAGACCCCGTTTTACGCCGCCTCGTTCGAAAAGCCGCCCTCGCCCAAGGCGATGGCGGCCGTGGGACGCGCATTGTTCTTCGACACGTCGCTGTCCGCATCGGGAAAGCTTGCGTGCGCCACGTGCCATGATCCCACCCACGCCTTCGGTCCCGCCGGCGATCGATCGGTCGAGCGCGGCGGCGCCGACAATGCACGGCCGGGCGTTCGCGCCGTCCCCTCGCTCACCTATACGCAGAACGTTCCGCCGTTCACGGAGCATTTCTTCGACTCCGAAGGAGACGACAGCGTCGATCAAGGCCCCGCCGGCGGCCGTACCTGGGACGGCCGGGCGGAAAGCGCGCACGACCAGGCGCGGGTGCCGTTGCTCTCGCCGTTCGAGATGGCGAACTCGAGCCCGCAAGAAGTGGCGGCAAAGGTGCGGCGCGCGCGCTACGCGGCAGAGTTTCGCGAGACCTTTGGCGGGCATGTATTCGACGATGCTGCGCTCGTATTCAAAGGGGTGTTGCTCGCGCTGGAAACTTACCAGCAGAGCCCGGCCGATTTCTACCCGTACACGAGCGAGTACGATGCCTATCTGCGCGGACAGGCATCATTGACCGCCCAAGAGATCCGCGGACTCGAGGCATTCGACGATCCCGCGCGGGGGAATTGCTCGCGCTGCCACCCCAGCAAAGTGCGCCGGGGCGCCTTTCCGCAGTTCACCGACTTCGGCTACGCGGCGATCGGCGCGCCGCGCAATCCCGCGATCCCGGCCAACGCGGATCCTCATTACTTCGATCTCGGGCTGTGCGGGCCGTTGCGCACGGATCTCGAGGACAGGCCCGAATACTGCGGCCGCTTTCGCACGCCGTCTTTGCGCAACGTGGCCGTTCGCCGGGTGTTCTTCCATAACGGCGTGTTCCACCGGCTGGACGATGTCGTGCGCTTCTATGCGCAGCGCGATACGGATCCTGAGAGATGGTATCCGCGCGCCGGCGACGGCAGCGTGCTCAAGTTCGACGATTTGCCTGCAAGTTACCGCGGCAACGTGGACACGGAGGCGCCGTTCGACCGGCGCCCGGGCGACCGGCCCGCGATGAGCGAGGCGGACATCGAGGACATAGTGGCGTTCTTGAACACGCTCACCGACGGGTTCGTCAGAATCTCGCCGAGAGCGTCACTTCCTTGAGGCCCCTGTAGATGCGCACCGCCGCGCTCGAATGAACGGGGATCGCGGCCACCGCCGTCTCCAGGTCCGCAAGCGAGCGGGTGGGGCGGTCGCCCACCTGGCAAATGATGTCGCCCGTGATGATCCCGGCCCGATGCGCGACGGATTCGGAGCTCACCGCGGCCACCAGCACGCCCGCTCTGTCGGGCCTGTCGGAGGAGGGTGAGACCACGATTCCACTGATGCCGAAATCCAGCCGGCGTGGCGACGGAGGCGCTTCCTGGACAGCCTTTGGCGCCGTCGAGTGGCCATCCACCTTGGCCAACAGGCCGGCGATTTCCGCATTGGACAACTCACCCCGATAGTCGGCTCCTCTTTTGGGGGTGAGGGTGTAAATCAACGCGATGGGCCTGCCCGGCACATAGGCGGCCGCCAGGCGACGCAGCAGCGCTTCATCGACCGGAATTGCCAGATGGTCGGTATACATGCATTCGCTGACAGCGCAGTTGGCGGACTCCGTCCTGACAAGCGTCGGCGCGACCGACGCCGGTCCGTTCATCCCCGCAAGGCTGGCAGACGGATAGGATCGCCGGGCACCGCTGTAGGTGATGGATACGTCGATTCGAAACGAGGTGCGGCCGGTCCCGGCGTCGATGACGGCCGTCAGGAACTCATCGTGCCACACCATTCCCATGAGCCCGGAACGCTCGACGAATCCCGGCTCGGTCGAGATGGTGGTCACGCCTGCCGCGGGATCGGCGTCGACGGACGCAGTGTCCCTGAAATGCTCCATGCCGAGCGAGAGGAGCGCGGGATCCTTCGCAAAAGATGCGCACGGAGCGAGGAGGATGAGCGACATGGCCAGAGTGCCGAGGTAAGTTCTCACGGGGTTTCCGTCGGATGAGTTGTCGTGCGCCGCAGGATATCAAAGTCCAGGGGAGTGACTGCGTCAATCGGGCGGATTGTACTTCTCGAGAAACGCCATCGAAGCCTGCAGCATCTGCAAACGGGTCGCGCTGCGCTCGTACGGCACGGTTGAATCCTCGCGGCCATGAATCAGCAGCAGCGGCACCGTGATCCGATCGGCGTGCTTCAACGGCGAGATGGGGTCGAGCTTCTTGTCGCCGGGGTCCGCGACGTCCAGACAGCGCTCCCAATAGCGCGTGCTGAGTTTCGCGCCGTACGATTCCTTGCGTGCGACCCAGCGCATCCGCCGGGTCCGATACCGCCGCGACCGCAACAGCGCATCGATAGATGCCGGACTGGATGCTGACACCCGCCAGAGCGGCGTAGCCCCCGGCCGCGAGAGCTTGCGCCCACCAATCGAAGCCCAGGGTGTCACGAGCTTGCGGTCCGCCGTGCGGAAAGACGATCACCGGAAGATTCTTTGCCGGGCGGCCGGGCGGCAAGGTCAGATAGGCTGGAATCTCCAGCCCATCCACGGCCGGGTACTTGATGGGCCGAACCTCGGCGATCGAGGGAGACCCGTCGTAAACGGAGCCGATCATCTGCGTCAGATGCTCTTCGATGTCGGCAATTAATCGGTCGCGCCGGCGCCCTGTTTCACCAGCAGCTCGGCTCCCGTCGACAAGTTCACGCGGAACAGGGCGGTTTGGGTGACACCCTGCGCGATGTACAAGCCGTGGACGTAGATCCAGGTATATCCGTCCTTGCGCTGAACGATCGGCCTTCCGTATACGACGTTCATCGTGGTGGTGTCGGCCCTGACATGGTCGAGCAACTTGCGCAGCTTGCCGCTCTTGAGGTCGTAGAGCACCATCAGATTCCACTCGGTTTTCTCTCCCCGGAGGTCCATGGGCATTTGCGAGGTGGCGGTGGTGACCAGAAGATCCTCATCGTCCGCCCACTGGACCGAGCGAATCTTGGCGTCGCCCAAGCGCACGCCGCCGACGAGCTTCGAGGTTCGAAAGTCGAAAACCGCGAGCGCCCGCCAATCCTGCGTGGTGCGGATGAAGGCGATCCTGGATCCGTCCGGAGACAGGGCGGCCTGTTCGATCGCGGGGAGGCGCCCGTAAATCTCGGCCGGCGTAGCGGCGGGGGCCGGCGCGGCGGCCAAGGCCGGCGACGCGAGCAGCGCGGTCAAGACCGAAGCGAATCCCTTGAACATCCGTGTACTCCCGGTTCAGACTTCCAGATTGTCGATGAGTCTCGTGCCGCCGAGGCTTGCGGCGCCCAGTACGACCAGACGATCGCCGCCGCGCGGGTCGCCAAGATCGTCCCTGCCGCGTATCGCCACATAGTCCGGGAGCCAACCCCGCGCGGTCAACGCACTCAGCGCTTCCTCTTCGAGAGACCCCCAATCGGTGCGGCCGGATCTCAGCGCCGTCGCCACGCGGCCGAGTGCCGCGTTGAGCCCGGCGGCCTCGATGAGCTGCCGGTCGCTCAGATAGCCGTTGCGGGATGACAGCGCGAGTCCCGAGGAAGCGCGCACGGTCTCCGCCGGCACGATCTCGATGGGCAGCGCGAGCTGCCTCACCATGTTCCGGATGACGAGCAGCTGCTGATAGTCCTTCTTTCCGAAGATCGCGGCGCGCGGTTGCACGATGTTGAAGAGCTTCAACACGACGGTTGAGACACCGACGAAAAAGCCGGGCCGCACCCGACCTTCCAAGATGCCGGCCAAATGGCCCGGCGGATGCACGGTGTATTCCTGGGGCTCGGGGTAGAGCTCCGCCTCCGACGGCGCGAATACGATGTCGCAGGCTCCGGCCGCGAGAAGCTCACAGTCCCGCTCGAGCGTGCGCGGATACTTCGCGAAGTCCTCATGAGGCGAGAATTGCAGGCGATTCACGAACACGCTCGCGACCACGAGCCCGGCTCGCTCGCGGGCGATGCGCACCAGGGACAGGTGGCCCTCATGCAGATTGCCCATCGTGGGGACGAGCGTCACCTCGCGCCGGCGTGCCAGGGCGCGGCGCAGATCAGCGATCGTCGTGACTACCTGCACGGGGCGGGATCAAAAGCCGTGAATCGCATCATCCGGAAAGCGGCCCGCTTTCACGTCCGATACGTAGTGGCGCACCGCCTGCTCGATGCCGGCGCTGCCCTCCATGAAATTGCGCACGAATCGGAACGGCTCGCCGGGCGTCAGGCCCAGCATATCGTGCAGCACCAGCACCTGACCGCTGCAGCCGGCGCCGGCGCCGATGCCGATGGTAGGTATCGGCAGGGAACCAGTCAGATCGCGGGCGAGTTGGGCGGGGACCAGTTCGAGCACGAGGAGCGCCGCTCCCGCGGCGGCGAGCTCCGCCGCGTGCCCCCGAAGGACGCCGGCAGCCGCCTCCTCGCGCCCCTGGACGCGGTAGCCCAGGGCGTTCACCGATTGGGGCGTAAATCCGAGGTGGGCGCAGACCGGGATTCCGCGATCGACGAGGTGGCGCACGATGGGCGCGGTCCAGCCGCCTCCTTCCAGCTTCACCATGTGCGCGCCGGCCTGCATCAATTGTACGGCGTGGCGCTGGGCGAGCTCCGTCGACTCCTGATAGCTTCCGAAGGGCATGTCCGCAATCGTCCAGGCGTGGCGGTTCCCCCGGGCTACGCAGGCCGTGTGGTAAGCCATTTCGTCCACCGACACCGGCAGGGTGCTCGTGCGCCCCTGCAGCACCATGCCGAGCGAGTCTCCGACCAGCAGCACGTCGACGCCGGCGTCGTCCAGCACGCGCGCGAATGCCGCGTCGTAGCAGGTCAGCATGGCAATTTTTTCGCCGCTCGCGTGCATTTCGCGAAGACGGTGCAGGGAGACGGGCTTTCGGGCGCTCATGGCGGGCATTTTGATACATATCGGCACCGCGGGCTAATGCACTTGCGCGGCGGGTCCGCGCGCGGCGCTCAAGTGAACCCTGCCAGCCGGGTTTTCAGACTTCCGGGGCGACCTGTCCGTAGTTGAGCGCTGCGACCAGAGCGACGCCGCCCACGATGTTACCCAGCAAGGTCGGCTCGAAGAAGCGCACGAAGAAGTCCTTGATGCTCGCCTGGTGAATCTCCACCAGGAATACGCTGTCGACGGATCCCGCGATGATGTGAGAGAACCCGCAAACGGATACTACGTAGGTGATGATGACGATGATCAGCGGCCGCGAGGTGTCGGCGGCCGGCAGCAGCCAGACCATGAGCGCGATCAGCCATCCTGCATAGATGGCGTGCACGAACATCACGTGAAAATCCGCATGCATCGCATCGCGGCCGAGCGCCGCGAAAGCGCTCATCACCGCCGGATCGAAGCCCGAACCGTGCGCCAAGCCTGTCGCGAACAGCACGGCACCTGCGACATTCGCTACGAGGACGATTCCCCACAATCGCACCACGCGCCACAGCGTCCGCGCATCGCGGTTGTGTATCAGCGCGAGGATCGGTGTCAGCGTGTTTTCGGTGAAGAGCTGCTGCCGGCCGACGATCACGATCAAGAAGCCCACCGTATAGCCCAAGGGGGTGATCAGGTCCCGGGCTGGACCCTCCGGCAGGCGCGCGTACAGCTCTCCTTGCGCCACGAGGGAGAAGCCGATCGACATGCCGGCCGCGAGCCCCGAGCAGATGAGCGCCCACGGCGCTCGGTCGAGCTCGCTTTCGCCCTCGGCGCGAATGGTCTCGTGGATGAGGGCTGCATTTGGACGGCTTTGCTCCTCGACCTCCTCTTTTTGCTGATCGGAGAGGTCGTCGAGCTTGGCGGCTGCGCTGAAGGTGCGTTCGTCGTTCATGAAGCAGGGGAGGCCATAACTTCGTGACAATGACGTGCGGTATGCCTGGATTCGATGCCGGCGAGGCGAAAAGTGTTGTAGGACTGGTGCTCGACCTGCGGGTGAGATGGGGGTCCTCGGCCGACCCTCGTCGCCGGAATTTGAGCATTCGGTCCGGATTTGCCCGCCGCGGCACGCGTAGCCTGGGGGCCCCTGCTTAGAGATCGCGAATGTTGTGGATGCTCGCATCGCTCTTTTTTGCCGGCTGCGCCGGACGCGAAATCGTGTACGGCTTCGTGCCGAAGCCCGGGTACGACCATCCGTCGCCGCCGTCCAAATCCTACGTCGCAGTCATGCTGGCCCTTGCAGCACTTCTCGCGTGGCCGACCTTGCATCGCTGGCACTTCGAGCACTTTTTGTCCGGCAAGGCGACCGAACTGGCCGATCAACACCGCGCCAGCGTGCATTGCAATACCGTGTTCGACACGATGATCGATCCCGAGATGCTGGCCGCCGGCCACGCCAACCCCCGCACGGGCAAGATCGGAATTCAGACTCCCTGGTGCAGCACCTTGATGGCGTACCTGCGGCATCCGGCCCGTGCGAGCGCCGAGGAGATCTGGAGCCTCAACATGTTCACCCATGAGAGCATGCACGTGCGCGGCGAGCTCAACGAGGCGCGTACCGAGTGCCAAGCCGTGCAGCGCAATTATCGGGCGGCGAAGCTTCTGGGCGTGCCGGATCCGATCGCCAAGCAGAACGCGCTCGATTACTACAATGACAGTTACCTGCACCGGCGGGACATGGGCATTATGCAGGCCTCGTACTATTCCTCGGAGTGCGCCCCCGGAAGGGCATGGGACGAGCACCTAAGCGACTCGACCTGGGCGCCGTAGTTCCGTGCGCGCGGACCCGATGAGCGGGGCGTCTTTTTGGGGTCAATCATTCCGAAGTACTACGGCAGGGCATCCTGCCCCGGGGGCATGATGGGCCCATGGACGGCGGCAAGGTATTCATCGAGCTTCGGGATCGGCTCCTGCGCGACGGGATCACGCCCGAGGAAGCAGAGCGCGCATTCCAGTGGCCGCAACTCAGCCATTTCAACTGGGCGCGCGACTATTTTGACCGCATCGCCGCCGGCAACGAGCAGTCTGCGCTGCGCCTGGTGGATGATGCGGGGCTCGACGAGACCCTGACCTTCTCCGCACTTGCCCGCCGATCCGACCAGGTGGCCAACTGGTTGGAGGATCAGGGGATCCTGCCGGGAGACCGCTTGCTCCTGATGCTGGGCAACGTGGCGGCACTATGGGAAATCATGCTGGCGGCGATCAAGCTGGGCGCGGTGATCATTCCGGCGACAACGCTATTGCAGCGGGCGGATCTCGAGGACCGGCTCATCCGGGGCCGCGTGCGCGCGGTGCTGGCTGACCATGCGCGGGCGGCCGAGTTCGAAGGTCTGCAGGGGGCGCCGCTGCGGGTCGCGGTCGGAGGCGAATTCCGCGGATGGCGCCGCTTCGAGGAGAGTCGCGAGGCTGATCCGCGTCCGCGCCTGCGGGCCCCCACGCCGGCCGATGAGCCGATGCTCTTGTACTTCACATCGGGAACGACCGCGAAGCCGAAGCTGGTGGTCCATTCGCACACCTCCTATCCGGTGGGACACCTGACGACCGCCTACTGGATCGGATTGCGCCGCGGCGACACGCATTTGAACCTGAGTTCTCCGGGGTGGGCGAAGCATGCGTGGTCGAACTTCTTCGCTCCGTGGAACGCCGAGGCCACCATCCTCGCCTACCAATTCCAGCGCTTCAACGCCGCGGCTCTCCTCGACGTGCTGGTGCGCTGCCGGGTGACGACATTCTGCGCGCCGCCGACCGTTTGGCGCATGCTGGTTCAGGAGAATTTGTCGCGCTGGCCGGTGGTGTTGCGCGAGGTTGTCGGCGCGGGTGAGCCGCTCAACCCCGAAATCATCGAAAGGGTGCGGGCTGCGTGGGGCCTGATCATTCGTGATGGGTTCGGACAAACCGAGACCACGGCGCAAATCGGCAACCCGCCAGGACGGCCGATGAAACCCGGCTCGATGGGCCGGCCGCTGCCGGGATATCCCGTCGTGCTGATCGGCGCCGATGGCGCCCAAACGGACGAGGGCGAGATTTGCCTCGATCTCAAACGCCGTCCCGTCGGACTCATGTTGGAGTATCACGACGATGCCGCGAAGACATCGGAAGCGATGCGCGATGGCTATTATCACACCGGCGATGTGGCGATTCGCGATGCGCAGGGCTACATCACCTACATCGGCCGGATGGATGACGTGTTCAAGTCGTCCGACTACCGCATCAGCCCCTTCGAGCTCGAGAGCGTGCTGATCGAGCATCCGGCGGTGGCCGAGGCGGCCGTCGTGCCCAGCCCCGATCCATTGCGGCTTTCGGTGCCGAAGGCGTTCGTGGTGCTGGCGCCGGGAGCCCTGGCGGACGCCGACGCTGCGAAGTCCATCCTCGACTACGTACGCGACCGCGTATCCCCGTTCAAGCGGATCCGGCGGATCGAATTCTGCGATCTGCCCAAGACGATCTCCGGCAAGATCCGCCGTGTGGACCTTCGCCTGGCCGAGCGCGACCGCGAGCCCGATTGCGCGCGGCGCAGGCATGAATTCTGGGAGGAGGATCTGGGCGGCCGGACATCATGACCCGGGCGGACTCCATCCATCCATTCAGATCGAGCGGCGGCACCGCTGCCGTGGCCGATGCGGTGGCCGCCGGGCGGACTGCGGGAGCAACCACCATCCTGTTCGCATCGACCTCCCAGGACCTGACGGCGCTCGGACGGGAGCTTGCGTGTCGCGGCGTCGACCGGGTCATCGGCGCGGCCGCGGGACGCGTGATCGGCGCCGACGGGTTCGCGGCGGACGGCGTCGCCGGATTTCATCTCCCACCCCATCGGTTCGCGACGGCCGATACCCTGCTCGAGGACCCCGCCGGCATGGCGCTGCCCGAATTGCGCTCGCGCGTTCAGCGTCTGCGGCGCGAGTTCGACGGGATCCGCACCGGCGCGCTCCAGCATTGCTTCGCAATCCTGCTGGCGGACGCCGAATCACGCTGCGAGGAGCGCCTCGCCGGCGTGCTCGGCATGGAATTGAACGGCATGCCTTTGATCGGCGGCTCGGCCGGCGATCTGTATTTCAACCCACTGGGGCATCCGCCCGGCAGCACCCGGCTTCTGTATCACGGGGAAGCCAAGCGCGCCGCCGCCATCCTGTGCCTCGTTGCTTCGGCCTCGCCGGTGGCCGCCTATTGCCACAACCACTACCTGCCGAGCGACAAGAAGATGGTGATAACGGATGCCGAGCCGGAGCGTCGCGTGGTTCGCGAGATCGATGGACGTCCCGCGCTCGAGGTCTATGCGGCGGCTTGTGGGTTTCGCAAGAGGCTGCTGAACAGCCGGGACTTCGCCCCGTATCCTTTGATGATACGCATCGGAGGGCACTATTATCCGCGTGGCATGCAGCGCATATATCCCGATGGCGCCCTGGAATTCGCCTGCGCGCTCGAGCCGGGGCTGGTCGTCTCGCTCGCCCGTCCGGGCGACATGATCGCGAGCCTCGATGAGCTGTTTTCCGTCATGCGCCGGCGCATCGGGGCGCCCGATCTGGTGATCGGCGTCGACTGTGCGGCACGCACGGCGTACATGCAGCGGGAAGGTTTGAGCGCGGGCATCGAGGCCTTGTTGAAGCGCAATTCGGTCGTCGGCTTCTCCTCGCTCGGCGAGCAGTTCAATACCGTGCACGCGAACAACTCCTTCACCTGTCTGGGCGTGTCATCGGTCCCGTGAAGAAACCGGCGAAGCGCATCCGCCGAAAGACGCGCGCCGAGTCCCCGTCGCCGCATAGATCCGGCGAGCGGGCGCGCAAGGCCGCCACGAAGCTCTCCGCCGAGAATCGCGCGCTCAAGAAATCGGTCGAGGCGCTCATGTTCCGCGTCGAGAAGGCGGTCGATGAGCAGGGCAGCCAGTTCTCCTGGTTTCAGGCCGCCGCGAGCCTCGAGGAGACCATCCGGCAACGAACCGAGCAGTATGAGCAGCTGAATCTGCGCCTCAAGGCGGAGCTCGAGTCGCGGCGCGAAATAGAGCTCGCCCTGAAGCAGGCCAAGGAAGCCGCAGATCGGGCGAATGAGACCAAGACCCGCTTCCTCGCTGCGGCCAGCCACGATCTGCGTCAGCCGCTGAGCTCCGCGCTGCTGTTCCTGGAATCCATCCAGGAATCCAGCCTGGCCGGTTTCGACCTCGATTACCTGCATAAGTCTCGAGTGGCGCTCGCCTCGCTGAGCAATCTGCTCGATACGCTGCTCGATGTCGCGCGTCTCGATTCGGGAGGCATCGAGCCGCATTACGTGATGTTTCCGGTGCGCGCGGTGCTCGACAGACTCATCCCCGAGTTCTCCAGCGTGGCCCGCTCGGCCGGCCTGGAATTGCGCTACGTGCCCTCGAGCGCCTGGGTTCGCTCGGACATGCACCTGCTCGAGACGGTACTGCGCAATCTCATCAGCAATGCGATCCGCTACTCTCCGCGCGGCCGGGTGTTGGTGGGCTGCCGGCGCCGGCGTGAGGGATTGGCGATTTCCGTTTACGACACCGGCATTGGCGTCGAGGCAGAGCACCTGGAAGCGATTTTCTCCGCCTACTATCAGGTGCCTTCCCGCAAGCGGGGGCGCTCGGCGGGGATAGGCCTTGGACTTTCGATCGTGCAGCGAATCTCGAAGCTGCTTTCATTGGAACGTATCGTGCGCTCGGCCCCCGGGCGCGGATCTTTGTTCGGCGTGGTCGTGCCCTATGGCCGGCCGGGACGCCGGCCTCGCGCGAACGAGGGTTCTGTCGCCGGAAAAGGCGCGAGGCCGAGCCTGGCGATCGCGGTGATCGACGACGATCCCGGCGTCCGCCAGGGACTTGCCGCCACTCTCGCGAAGTGGGGACATCGCGCGATCGCGGCTGCGACCGCGACGGAGGCGGTGGTCCAGTTCATCGGCGCCGATCTGTCCCCCGATTTCATCATCAGCGACTATCACCTGGCGGGCGGCGTCAAAGGAGATGCCGCCATCGAGGAAGTGCGGCGCGAATTCGACCGCGCACCGGCGGCGGCCATCATGACGAGCGATCCGGACCCGAACGTGCATGCAGCGGCCCGCGAAAAAGGGCTGGAGCTCCTGGCGAAGCCGTTGAGCCTGGCCGCTCTGCGCGCGCTTCTCGAGCGGCTGGGCTAGTGCGACTCGAGCAGCCGCCGCGCCTCGAGGCTCGCCTGCATGCGGTTGGCCACCCCCAATTTTCGAAAGATGGCCGAGACGTGCGCCTTCACCGTGATTTCGCTGATATCGAGCTCGCGCGCAATGCGCTTGTTCGACAGGCCGGTCGACAGCAGCTCCAACACACGGCGTTGCCGCAGCGTCAGCTCGCCGTGGGCCGGCGCGGCCTCGGCATTGCGCAGCGCGGCCACCACTCCGGTCGGCATGTACGTACCGCCCGCGATGATCACTCTGAGCGCATTGATCAGCACCTGTCCGGGGGCCGACTTGGGAATGAAGGCACTGGCCCCGCACATGATGGCCTCCTGCATGATCTTGGGGTCTCCGACCGCCGAAACGACGACTATGGGAGTGGTCGGCGCCGCCCGTTTCAACGCGTGGAGGCAGGATAGCCCCACGGCGCCCGGGAGGTAGAGATCGAGCAGCACCAGATCGAAGGGGACCGGCGTCGACACGGCATCGAGCACCTCTTCCTGCGAGCCTGCCTCGCTGATGTCGGCGCCCGGGCAAGCTTGCGGGACCACGGCCCGCAACGCGTCGCAATAAAGCGGGTGATCATCGGCGATCAACACACGCGGTGCCGCGCTTTCGACCTTCGGAGTGCTCATCGAACGAATCCAGCCCCATAGCGACGATAAGATCACACAGCCGATACTAAAGTATTAGACGGCCTGCTCCTTACGAGTTATACCCCACCCTGGACGCGGCGGCGATACTGGCCCCCAACGTTTTCCCAGGGAGGCTTTAAATGAACACCGCCGCTGCATCGGGCGCCCGCGTCGCGCTTGCCAATGATCTTGCCGGCATTTCCAAGGCGAACGCCGCCTTCCTGCAAAAGCCGCGCAAGCTGTTGATCGACGGGACCTGGTTGGACGCAGCCGACGGCAAGACCTTCGAAGTGCGCGATCCCTCCAGCGATCAAGTCCTGACCCGCTGTGCACTCGGCGACGCGGCCGACGTGGATCTTGCCGTCGCCGCGGCTCGAAGAGCATTCGAGGGCGGCGACTGGGCGCAGATGAAGCCCGTCGACCGGGAGCGGGTGATGCACCGGCTCGCCGATCTGATCGAATCACGCGCGGATGAGCTTGCCGAGCTCGAAGCCCTCGATAACGGAAAGTCGGTGCTCATGGCGAGACACGTCGACATCAAGCACGCCCTCGAGGTCTGGCGCTACATGGCGGGGTGGCCGACCAAGCTCGAAGGCAAGACGCTGCCCGTGTCCGGCGCGCTCATCCCCGGTCAGCAATACGCGGCGTTCTCCCTGAGAGAGCCGGTTGGCGTCGTCGGCGCCATCATTGCCTGGAACTTTCCATTCCTGCTCGCGACCTGGAAATGCGCACCCGCGCTCGCAGCCGGCTGCACGGTGGTGTTGAAGCCGGCCGAGGAAACGCCTCTCACCGCGCTTCGCCTCGCGGAGCTCGCGCTCGAGGCCGGGCTGCCCAGGGGCGTGCTCAACGTCGTTACCGGCATGGGGCCCACGGCGGGCGCCGCGCTCGCAGCCCATCCCGGGGTCGACAAGATCACCTTCACGGGATCGACGGAAGTTGGCCGCTCCATCGTCCGGGCCGCTGCCGGGAACATGAAAAAAGTGACCGTCGAGCTCGGCGGCAAATCGCCGGTGATCGTGCTGCCCGACGCGGATCTCGATGCGGCGATAGCCGGCGCGGCGGGCGCCATCTTCTTCAACCAAGGGCAGGTTTGCAGCGCCGGCTCGAGGCTATACGTTGCCAAAGAGCATTTCGATCGGGTTGTCGGCGGAATCGCCGACCAAGCCCGGAGCATGAAGCTCGGCCCAGGTCTCGATCCCACCGCTCAGATCGGCCCGCTGGTTTCCGCGGTTCAGCGCGATCGCGTCTCGCGCTATCTGCAGGAGGGCGTCGACGCCGGCGCCAAGGCCGCGGCCGGGGGGCATGCGCTATCGACACAGGGCTACTACGTCGAGCCGACGGTGTTCGTCGATGTCAACCCGCAGATGTCCATCGTGCGCGAGGAGATCTTCGGTCCGGTGGTCGTGGCGCAGCCCTTTGACGACCTGGCGGACATTGCGCGCATCGCCAATGACTCGATTTACGGCCTGGCATCGAGTATCTGGGGCCGCGACATCGGCAAGGTGCTGCGGCTCGCCCCCAAGCTGCGCGCCGGCACGGTGTGGGTCAACTGCCACAACATGCTGGACGCCACCATGCCGTTCGGCGGCTACAAGCAGTCCGGCTGGGGCCGCGAGCTCGGCGGTGAAGCGGTCCAATCGTATCTCGAGAGCAAGTCCGTCTGCATCAACATCACGGGCTGAGGACGAGCAACGCGAAATCGAACGAACCTATTGTCAAAGGGGATGCAAGTTGAACAAAGTGATGGCGACATTTTTGGCGGCCGCGACGGCCGCGCTGGCCGCCTCCGGGCCCGTGTTCGCGGATGCGACGCCCGCCGACAGCGATATGATTCCCGAGATAGTCGTTACCGCGGAAAAACGCTCGGAGACTTTGCAAAGCGTACCGGTGTCGGTGACCGCCCTGACCGGAGCCCAGCTCGGTCAACTGAAACTGGACACGCCGTCCGACCTCGTGACGCAGGTTCCGAATCTGCAGGTCAACGGTATCGTCGGCGAGGGCTCCCCGCTCTTCTCCTTGCGGGGCGTGTCGATGTTCGACTACAGCCTGAATCAATCCAGCCCGGTCGCGAGCTACATCGACGAAGTCTACAAAGGCAATTTTACGTTGTTCGGCGTCGAGCTCTACGATCTCGAGCGCGTCGAAGTGCTGCGCGGGCCGCAGGGTACGCTCTATGGCAAGAACACCACGGGGGGCGCCATCAATTTCATCACGCACAAGCCGGGGTTCGACACGGAGGGCGACATCAAGGTGGGCCTCGGCGATTACAACCGCCGCGAGGTCGAGGGCGCGTTTCAGACCGCGGTCGTGCCGGAGCGCATCGCGGCGCGATTCGCCTTCACCTACACCAAGGTGGACGGCTTCATTCAGAACGTCCTGCCGGGGCATCCGGATCTGGAAGGCGTGGATCAGTACGGGGTGCGACTGTCGCTGCTGTTCAAGGCGACCGACGACCTCGATTTCACCCTGCGCCTGTCGAAGAGCATGCAGGACCCCCAGAATTACGCGATCATCGATGGGCGCATCCCTCCGCCGTCGCCCGGCAACCCGGGCGGCGTCGGCTTCACCGGGTATTTCCGTACGCTCAACGGCACCTACACCGGCGTGCCGCTCAGCAACTACCAAATCGCGCAGGATTACACGCCGCGGCGGCGCCAGGACAATGACGCGGCCGAGCTCACGGCGGAATGGAGCGCGACACCGGCCAACAAGGTCACCTCCATCACGTCGTGGGACGAAGGCAAACTGTTCAATCCGGAAGGGACCGACGGCGCGCCCTATGAGATCTGGAGCATCCCTTATATCGGCAAGACACGTCAGTTCACGCAGGATCTGCGGCTCACCTCGACCGGCGATGCGGCGCTTCAATACATTCTGGGGGCGTATTACCAGCACGAGATCATCTTCAATTCCACCGAGAACCAGATATTCACCGATCCGGCCTTCAACACCTACAACAACTACAAGGATTGCGCGGCGAGCTCGTTCGGCGCGGGTACCGGCTACAGCATCGGCTCGAACATCAATCTCGGGTGCGACTATTTCAATTCGTTCGACCAAATCCGCAACAGCTGGGCGACCTACACCGACGACAGCTACAAACTGGCGGACTGGGTCACGTTGCGGGCGGGCCTGAGATACAACCACGACAACGGCGCACAGAAGAACGCGCTGGATCAATTGCGCGGGAGCGATCAGGTGCCGATCGCGAACCTCGGGTTCTTCAGCGTGCAACCGGACGGCTCGTATGCGCCTACGCTCGCGCTGCCGGGATCGCCGGGTTACCAATCGCTGGTCGATCGGACCCGCAGCCAGTATCTGCACAACACCGCGCTCACCGGCCGGGCAGGAGCGGATTTCAACGTCACCTCCGATGCGCTCCTATACATCAACTACAGCAAGGGGTACCGGTCGGCCGCCTTCAACGCGCAATTTCTGTTCACGCCGAGCGATCTGACGACGGTGAAGCCGGAGTCGCTCGATTCGTACGAGGCGGGGTTCAAGACCTCATGGCTCGACCACAGGGTGCAGGTGGACGGCGCCGCATTTCACTACCAATACAAGAACCAGCAGATCATCAACGTTTACCCCACCGGGCAGCAGCCCTTGATCAACCTTGGCAAGTCGAAGATCGACGGCGGCGAGCTCGAAATCGTGACGCGGCCGGTTCATGCGCTGACGCTGCGTGTGAGCACGGGCTTCCTCGCCTCCGACGTGCAGGACGGCGTTCTGGCCACGGGATCCATCGACGGACAACAATTGCCGTATGCTCCGAGATTCTCAGGTACGGTGGCCATGGACTGGGAAGCCTTCACGGTATATACCGCTATTGTCAATCTGCATGTCGACTCCAACTACAATTCGAAGCAATATCTGGCGTTGCCCAATGAGGATGCGATATCCCAGGGCGGCTACGCGCTCTTGAACGGGCGCTTGAGCCTGAAATCCGGGGGGGGCTCCTGGGAGGTGGGCGTATGGGGACGCAATATCGCCGACAGGTTCTATCTCACCAATGCCGTGGACGTGCAGGGGTTCGGTTTCGACTACCGTCACGTCGGCACACCCCGCATGTACGGCGTGGATGCGCAGTACCATTTCTAGCGCTGCGCGGATGACCTAGGGCATGCACGCTCCGCCGGTGTCCTCGAGCTACGTATCCGGAACGAGCGATCGGCCGCTGGTCTATCGCACGGTGGACGAGGTTCTGCGCGGCGCGGCCATGGAGATGCCGGAGCACCGCGCCGTCGTGGCGGTTCATCAGGAGATCTCCTACAGTTTCGCCGAATTCGATCGGGAGGTGGAGCGGACGGCGCAAGGCATGGCCGCCTGCGGTCTGCGCCCGGGAGAGCGCATCGGCATCTGGTCGCCGAATCGCGTTGAATGGCTGCTCACTCTCTTCGCCGCCGCCCGGGCCGGGCTGATTCTGGTCAACATCAATCCGGCGTTCCGCAGCGCGGAGCTCGAGTTCGCCCTGCGCCACGTCGGATGCGCCGCCCTGGTATTCGCGCCGCGCTTCAAGGCAAGCGACTACTCGCAGATGCTCGGCACGCTGTTGCCGGAGCTTGCCCACTGCCCGCCCGGCCGCCTCTCGTGCCCGTCGTTTCCCGCGTTGAGGCTTCTGATCGATATGAGCGAGCGGCCGCTGCCCGGCGCGATTTCGTTCGGGGCGCTCATGGCACTCGGCGACGCTCCCACCGCGACGGCGCTTCCCGGGAGAATCGAGGCGGACGAGATTTTCAACATCCAGTTCACCAGCGGGACGACCGGCACGCCGAAGGGAGCGGCACTCACCCACTTCAACATCGTGAACAACGGGTTCTTCGTCGGCGAGGGCATGCGCCTGACCCCCGAGGATCGGGTGTGCATCCCGGTGCCCCTTTATCATTGTTTTGGCATGGTGCTCGGAGTCCTGGCCGCGATGACTCACGGCGCCGCCAGTATCCTGCCCTCGGAGGGCTTCGATGCCGAGAGCGTGCTCAATGCCGTCTCGCGCCTGCGCTGCACCGCGTTGCATGGCGTGCCGACGATGTTCATCGCCGAGCTCGAGCATGCGCGTTTCAGGGAATTCGATCTCTCTTCGCTGCGTACGGGAATCATGGCCGGGTCG
This sequence comes from uncultured Gammaproteobacteria bacterium, assembly GCA_963748995.1. Taxonomy (GTDB): domain Bacteria; phylum Pseudomonadota; class Gammaproteobacteria; order Steroidobacterales; family Steroidobacteraceae; genus Bog-1198. The sequence goes on from CAVVKU010000030.1 coordinate 68,037, forward strand.
CCTTGCCCGACGGCGGTCATGCGCCGCGTGGTGCAGGAAATGCACATGCCGGAGGTCACGATCTGTTATGGCATGACGGAAACCAGCCCGGTGAGCTTCCAGACACATCCCGACGATGCGCTGGAGCGGCGCGTGAGCACCGTGGGACGCGTGCACCCTCATGTGCAGGTGAAAATCGTGGACGCCGACGGCCGCGTGACCCCTCGCGGTGTCGCGGGCGAGATCCTGACCCGCGGCTACAGCGTCATGCGATGCTATTGGGACGATCCGGCACGCACCCGCGAAGTCATCGACACGAGCGGCTGGATGCACACCGGCGACCTGGGGGTCATCGACGAGCAGGGCTACTGCAATATCGTCGGGCGCGTGAAGGACATGATCATCCGCGGCGGCGAGAACATCTCGCCGCGCGAAATCGAGGAGTTTCTCTATCGCCATCCCGCGGTTCTCGATGTGGCGGTGGTCGGCCTGCCCGATCCCAAATACGGCGAGGTGGTCTGCGCCTGCATCCAATTGCGGCCGGGGAGATCGGCCACGGAGGAGGAGATCAGGAGCTTTTGCAGCGGGCAGATCGCCCATTACAAGGTGCCCCGCCATGTGCGCTTCGTCGACGGCTTTCCGCTGACCGTGAGCGGCAAGGTCCAGAAATATCTGATCCGCGAGCGCTTGCGCACCGAGCTCGATCTCTCCGAGGCCGCCCACGCATGACGCACGAGGTCATCGTCCTGGGTGCGGGGCCCGCGGGCAGCGCCGTCGCGCGGCGGCTCGCTGCATCGGGCATCGGCGTCGCCCTGATCGGAATGACACCGCGTGCGGGTTGGGAAGGCGTATCCGATCGGAGCCGCCTGCTGCTGGCCGAGGAGGGCATCGAGCACGGCAGAGACCTGCTGACGGGGCCGCTCGCGCGGCGAGGACGATGGGCCGACCGCCCCGTCGAGGGACGGGAGTGGCTGGTGGAACGCGCCCGATTGGCGTCGTCGCTGCGCGATCGTGCCGTCTTGGCTGGCGCCGAGGTGCGGATGGCTGCGGTGACCGGGGTGGCACGGGCGAGCGACCAATGGCGGGTGGTCACGCGTGGCGGCGATCTGCTGACCGCACCCGTGCTCATCGAGGCGCGCGGGCGCCGTGGCCCGGCGCGACGTGGACCGCTGCTGCTGGCCATCGGCCAAGCTTTCCGGCGCCACCCGCGCGGCGTCGATCGGGACCCGGATCGAGCCGGCGGATTTTGGCTGGTGCTGGTGGGCCGAGCGGGATGATGAGCTCTGGGTGCAGATCGTCGCGCGGCCCGGTCGAAGCCGGCCGGACGGGTGGGTTGCCGCCGCCGCGCGCCAGATTCCGGGGCTGTCCGAGGCCCTGAACGGCGCCACGCCCACGGGTGAGCCGAGCGCTTGCGCGGCCCATGCCCGATTTGGGCTCGACCGGAGCAGTCGCGCCCAGGAGCCGGCGCTTCGCCCGTGGCGGGTGGGCGATGCCGCCGTCGCACTCGATCCTTTGTCGGGCCAGGGGATCTACCAGGCACTGAAGAGCGCCAAGCTGGTCGCCACCGCAATCCTGTCCGTCTTGAACGGAGGCAATGCAGCGCTCGCCGAGCGCTTCGTCATCGAGCGCCACGAAGAAGACTTTCTGCGCGGCGTGCGCGTTGCCGCCGAGTTTTACGGCCAGAACGCGGCGCATGGCGAGTTTTGGGCGCAAACCGCGAAGGCGTATGAGGTGCTGTCCGTGCCCCTCGGACGACCCCACGTCGCCGGCCGGCGGATCGAACGCCGTCCAACGCTCATCGACGGACGCATCGTCGAGCGCGAAGTCATCGTTTCGGGCGCCCACCCCCGCGGCGTGTTGAAAGATGCGCTCGCAAATCATCCAGGAGGTTAGTGCCGTGTCGATTCGAATCGGAAAATTCATTGCATCGATGGCAGGCACACTCGTGATGGGGCTCGCCCTCGCCCCGGCGAGCCGCGCCGAGGGAACGCCCGCAGCGGGCGCGGAACTGGTGCGCAGCCATTGCAGCGGCTGCCATCGCGAACAGGGCGGCGGCTTCGAGCGCATCAGTGCGATACGCAAGACTCCCGAAGGATGGTCCATGACCCTGTTTCGCATGCGCCAGGTACATGGCGTGGTGCTCGATGCCGATGTGCGCAGATCCCTCGTGCGGTATCTCTCCGATACCCAGGGTCTCGCCCCTTCGGAATCCGCGGCCGGCCGCTTTGCCCTCGAGCAACGCCCGAACGCGCAGGACATCGACCTCGGGCCGGAGTTGGGTGTGATGTGCGGCAGGTGCCACTCCCTCGCGCGCGTGTCCCTGCAGCGGCGAGACGAGGACGAGTGGAGGAAACTCGCGCACACCCACCTCGGGCAGTGGCCTTCCCTCGAGTATCAGCAGTCGGGGCGCGACCGACGCTGGTGGGACATCGCGAGCGGCCCTGAGCCCGCGAAGCTCGCTGCACTCTTTCCGTATTCCACCGCCGCGTGGAGCGACTGGAGAAAACACCCGGCCGCCGACCTGAGCGGCGATTGGGTGATCGTCGGGCGCGTCCCCGGCGGGCGGGATTTCTTCGGCACCGGCCGGATCGGACGAGACGCCCAAGGCGATTACACGGCGCTCTATCGGATGACCGATGTCGACGGCGCGGACTTGTCGGGTCAATCCAAGGCGATCGTGTACACGGGCTACGAGTGGCGCGGCAATGCCGACATCGCGCAGCGCTCCCGGCGCGAGGTTTTCCACGTCTCCGACGACGGCAACCGCATCGAGGGGCGCTGGTTTTACGAGGATCACGCCGAGGATGGCGGCGAATGGAGCGCGGTCCGGGACACCGGACCGTCGCGGGTGCTCGCGGTGCTGCCGCAGTCGGTCCGCGCCGGCACCACCGCGGGGGTGAACGTCGTCGGCATCGGGCTGGAAAGCGGCGAGGCAAGGTTTGGCGACGGCGTCTCGGCCGGCGATGTTCGACGCGATCCGCACGTTCTGCACGCGCAGCTCAAGATTGCGGCCGACACCCTCCCGGGGCTTCGCGCGGTCCAGGTGGGAGGGGCCCGCGGGCAGCTGGCGGTGTACCGTCAGATCGACCAGGTCAACGTCGAGCCCAGCTACGGCATCGCACGCCTGGGGGGCGGACGCGTGCAGCCGGTCAGTGCGCAATTCGTCGCGCTCGCCTTCACCCGGCTGCCGGACGGACAGCTGCTGCCGCTCGGGCCCGTCGATGCCGCCTGGACTTCTGCACCGTTCGATGCGGAGGCGGCGCGCACCGAGGATCAGAAGTATTCCGGCTACATCGATCGGCGCGGCCGATTTTTGCCGGGAGCCGCAGGCCCCAATCCGGCGCGGGAATTCTCGGGCGACAACGTCGGCAATCTCACCGTGGTCGCGCAGGTCGAGGACGGCGGGCGCGAGGTCTCGGGACACGGCCACCTGGTCGTGACCGTACAGCGCTGGAACACCCCGCCCATCTATTGAGCACCATGCACACCACCACAGAACGTCTCGAATGGAATTCGTGGAACGGCCACCTGGTGCACGCGGAGGCCGGCGATTATCTTCTGCACGTGCCGACCACCGCGGTGTTCGGTGTGGATGCGATGGCGCTCGAGGTCATCGAACTTTGCAGATCCCCGGGTGGTCGAAGCGTCGATGACCTGGTCGGCGCCCTGGCCTCGCGTTTCGAGCCGTCGCGGGTGCGGGCATTCGCGGCGGAGCTGCGCACTCTCGAGATGTTGCAGCCTTCGGGCAGCTTGAGGCCGATCAATCCCGCCGGTGTCAAGGTCGCCTCGTATCCGTTGAGCACGCTCGTTCTCAACGTCAACACTGGCTGCAATCTGTCGTGCACCTATTGCTACAAGGAAGACCTCGCCAAGCCCGTCGACGGGCGAAAGATGGACTTCGTGACCGCGGCGCGAAGCGTCGACCTCCTGCTGACGGCGGGCGCCTCGCGCGATCGGCTGAACGTGGTCTTCTTCGGCGGCGAGCCGCTCACCAACGTCCCGCTGATCCGGCAGGTGACCGCGTACGCGCAAGCGGAGGCGAGCCGCGCGGGGAAGCAGGTGGATTTTTCGCTGACGACGAACGCGACGCTGCTGACACCCGCGCTGATCGACTTCTTCGACGCGCACCGCTTCGGGATCTCGGTATCCATGGACGGCCCCAAGGCGCTGCACGATCGGCATCGCAAGAGCGTCGGGGGGCGGGGAACCTACGACGCCGTCGCCCGCAAGGTGCGCATGCTGCTCGACCGCTATCGCTCGCGGCCCGTGGGCGCCAGGGTGACCCTCGGCGCGGGCAACACCGCCGTCGAGGCCATTCATGCGCATTTGCGCGGCGAGCTCGGCTTTCACGAGGTCGGCTACGCGCCGGTCACGTCCGGCGCCGAGGACGCTCATGCGCTGTCGGACGCCGAATTGGGCGAGGTGCATCGCGCGTTCGAGCGATTGGGCGAGGATTATCGGCAGGCGGCGCTGCGCGGCGAGAACAACGGCTTCTCCAACATGCATCAATTGATGACGGATTTGCACGAGGGGCGGCGCAAGTCCCTGCCCTGCGGCGCCGGCGTCGGGCTTCTCGCGGTGGACGGCGAGGGCGATCTCAATCTCTGCCATCGGTTCACGGGGTCGGACATGCCGAGGTTCGGCAGCGTCACCGCCGGCATCGACGGCGAGCGGCTCGGCGCGTTCATCGAGAAAGCGCTCGACCGGGAAGGGACCCATTGCGAGACCTGCCGCATCCGCAATCTCTGCGCCGGCGGATGCTATCACGAGTCGTATGCGCGCTTCGGCGATGCGCATCATCGAACGTACCACTATTGCGATCTGCTGCGCAGCTGGGTCGATTTCGGCGTGCGCGTGTACGCCGACATCCAAAGCCGCAATCCATCCTTCTTCACCCGTCACCTCGAACCGAGGAGTGTTCCCGCATGAGCGAACTGAAACCCACCAACCGCAAGGCGGAGCTCCTGCTCGACGCCGTTGCCGAGGGACATGTGCCGGAAGTGCTCGCGATGGAGACGGTCGCCGGTTGCGCCACCACCTTCGATCCGGGCTGGGAGGTGGATCCCTTCGGCGGAGTGGCCTCGCTCTGCCAGCCGATGGAGGCCGACCTGTATGGCTGCTCGGACCCCTGCTGGTGGCCCGCCCAGGTCCCCGACACCATGAATACCTATCCCAACTGGGACGCCGGCAAGCCGTCGGCTCCCGCCGACTGGCGCGATCTCGACGCCGTCTATCCCAAGAAGTAACCGGGAGAGCAGCATGTCATCGGTAAAAATCCCCGGCCTCAAACGCGCGTGCGGGCGCGCGATAGCCGCGGCAGGCATTTTCGTGGCCGCCTCCAGCCTTGCGCATGCTGCGGCAGCCCCCGCCGGGGACCTGCTGGTGACGGCGGCGAAACCGGACCGGCTGTTCATCATCGACGCCGCGGCGCGGAGCGTGCGCGCGGAGTATCGCGTGCCGGGAGCGGAGGGCGGAATATCCACGATCGTGATCTCGCCCGATCAACGCACCGCCTACACGCTGGTGGACCGCATGGAGCGGATCGTGGGCGTCGACCTCGCGAGCGGGCGCGAGGTGTTTCGCGCCGATCTGTCGACGCCGGGCGAGCGGGTGAAGGATTTCTTCGCGCTGGCCATCACGCCGGACGGCAAGGAGCTCGTGGCGTACGAATTGCCGACGCTCCTGAAACCGAGCGAGTACGTGGTCGAGGAGCCGCGCTTCGCGGTGTTCCGTACCACGGCAGGCCTCGAGGCGAAACCGGTCCGCAGCTTTCCGGCGCCGCGCCGCATTCACATGCTGCTCGCCCGGCCGAACGGACGGAGCTTCTACGCGCTGGGATTCGATCTTTACGAATACGACCTGAAAAGCGGCAAGCTCCTCGGCACGCGCGGCATCCAGCAATGGCAGATCCCGGAGCATGCACAGCCCGATCTTCTGGCATTCTGGCCGGTGACCGAGCCCACCGGCATCTTCACGAGCCCCATCTATACGGAGGTCAAGGCGGGTGCCGAAAGCACGCCGACGACGGCGATGATGTCGCTCGATCTGAAGACCGGGGATCTGTCGTACTTCGATTTCGAGCCGCTGTCGGCGCTCATTTTCTCGACGATCCTGAGCCCCGATCGAAAGCATGCGTACGGGGTATACACGACTTTGACGAGCGTCGACATGGCGGGCCATCGACTCGCCAAGCGCGTGCCGCTCGATCACACGTTCTACGATGTGAACGTGTCCTCGGACGGCCGGGAGATCTATATCGCGGGAACGAATTGCGACGTGGGGTTCTACGATGCGGGGAGCCTGGAGAAGAAGGCCATCTTGAGACTCCCCGGATGCGGCGACCAGGCGCTGTCGACTCTGCGTGTCATTCACGGACGATAGATCTGCCGGCATGCGCCGGTTGCTGTGGCCGCACCTCAAGCCGCGCCTGCCCGCATTCGCCGCAGCGTTGGGTCTTGCGCTGCTGATTGCCGCATTGTCGGCCGCGCAGCCGCTCCTGACCCGGATGGTCATCGACCAGGGACTGATCGCGCACCGATTCCCCCGGCTGGTCGCCGCCTGCGCGGGGATGCTCGGTGTCGCGGCGCTCGGCTTCCTGTTGGGCGGCGCGCATCGGGCGATCTACATGCGGGCTTCCGGCGTAGCGCTTTTTTCGCTGCGGCGCGCGGTCTACGAGCATCTCATGCGGGTGTCGCCGCGCAGGCTCGCCGGCATCCCCGTCGGCGATCTGGTGAGCCGGCTGGATGGGGACATCGCGGAGGTGCAGCGCTTCGGCACCGATGCCGCGTCTTCCTTCATCGGCAGCGTATTGTCGCTCGCCGCCGCCGCGGCCGTGATGCTGAAGCTCTCCTGGCGGCTGACCCTTCTCGTTGCCGCGCTGCTGCCGTTGCAGCTTCTGGTCCGGCATCACGCCCGGCCGCGCCTCGAGGCCTCGACGCGGGATCTTCGGGAAGGGGCGAGTGTCTTGAGCGCATTTCTGATCGAGACGCTGTCCGGCGCGCGCCATGTCCAGGCCGCCGCCACGGAGCAATATGAGGCGCAGCGGCTCGAGGACCTCGGCGCCGATTATCTCAAGCGGGCGCTGCGCCAGCAGTGGGTCGGATATGCGACCGGTTCCCTGTCGGCGCTTCTCGGGCACATCGCGACCGCTGGCACATTCGTGCTCGGCGGATGGTACGTGCTGCAGGGAGAATTGAGCGTCGGCACACTCGTCGCCTTCGCGGCCTATCTGGGCCGCAGCGCCGGCTCCGCCTCATCGATGACGGGGCTTTACAGCGGCTACCACCGCGCGCGGGTGAGCCTCGGCAGAGTCCGGAAGCTGCTCGATCTGCCTCAGGTGCGCGAGTTCCCGGGGGCGGTGGCGCTCGGCTCCGATGCGCGCGGAGCGCTGCGCTTCGAATCGGTGACGGTTGCCGCCGCGGCGGGGACGCGGCCGGTGCTCGATTCGGTGACGCTCGACATTCCGGCGGGAACCAAGGCCGTACTGCGCGGTGTGTCGGGAGCAGGCAAATCCACGCTGGCCGATCTTCTACGGCGTTTCATCGATCCGGATGCGGGACGAATTCTGCTCGATGGCCGGCCGCTCGGCGAGTACCGGCTCGCGGAGCTTCGCCGGCGCGTCGTGGTCGTGGAGCACTCGCCGATCTTGTTCCGGGGGACCATCCTCGAGAACCTGCGCTACGGTCACGATCACGTCGGCGAGGCCGAAGTGCTCGAGGCGGCTCGCCGGAGCGGGGTGCATGAGTTCGTCGAGGCATTGCCCGCCGGCTACGCCACCCCGGTGGGCGAAGGCGGAGCGGGACTTTCCACCGGCCAGCGGCAACGCATCGCCATTGCGCGCGCGGCGCTGGCGCGGCCGCTGATCGTCGTGCTCGACGAGGCCACCAGCGGCTTGGACATCGACATGGCCCGCATGATGCATCGCTCGCTGGATGAGGCATTCGGCGATCGTACCCGGCTCATCATCACGCACCACGCGTCCGACGTGGAGCAATGGGATCTTTGCTGGTGGCTGGAAGCCGGCCGGATCCGCCCGGCGCAGCTGGTCGGCACATGAACTGGCGCATCGGCCTCATCGACAGCTGCGGCCATTGGAGCGGGGCCGCTGACGCCGCGGCATTCTCGAGCCGGGGCACGCACCTCGACCGAGTCCCAACGGCGCCCGATCCCACCGGGCATGGATCGCGAATCGCGGAACTGCTCACCTCGGACGGCGCGCCGGTCGAGCTGTTGCTCGCCCAGGTCTTCTTGAGCGCAGCGCCCGCCAGTGCTGCCGCGGTTGCCGCTGCCATCGATTGGGCGGTGTCGGGCGGTGCACATCTCATCCACCTCAGCCTGGGAATCGCGGCGGACCGCTCGGTGCTGCGTGCGGCGGTTGGGCGGGCCATCGACTGCGGGATCGTGGTCGTCGCCGCCATGCCGGCCCGGGGCGAAGGCGTGTATCCGGCCGGCTACCCCTCGGTGATCGGTGGTACCGGTGATGCCCGTTGCGGGCCCGGCGACATTTCGGCGCTTGGGTCCCGATTGTTCGGCGGATGCGCCGCGACGGCTCGAGGCGGCGCGGCGGCGCGAGCGTGGGCGCCGCGTGGGTGTCCAAGGCGATATCGCGCCTGCCGGCGGGCACGCCATCCTCGGCTGCGATCGAGGCGCTGCGTGCAATGGCGCGCCATATCGGGCCTGAGCGACGCCGCGAGCCCTTCGATCTCGCATAGTGGTCCCTGCCCGAGGGGCCGCGAAACACCCGTTGGGCCGCACCCGTCCGGAGCGAGATCCCTCCGGATGGGTGCGTCAATCACTCAGTGATGGTGCGCGTCGTTCCACTTGTCAGCTTCGACGATTTCCGCCTGCGCCTGTCTCAAGAGGTCGATCGCCTTCTCCGCATGGCCGCCGAATTCCACACCTTTGTTGGCGTGTTGCGCATTCTGGATGTGGTTGATTCCCATCTCGGCGTCGTGATGGGCGTCGCGCAAGTTCGGATGGTGGATCTCGTAGGCCATGGCGACCGTCGTGACCAGTACTGCGGACAGCGAAGCAATGACGATTTTCTTCATGATTCTCCTCCTAGGTGATTATCTGCCGGCCCACTGTGGAGTCGGGGGGGGCGGGCTCAATACTCTGAACTCCCACCAGACCGATAGTACCCATGAATGCCCGCGTGCCCGTCAGGGTTAACTATATTTCATCGCGCTCGCAGCCCTACCTGTCTATCGAATCGCGATAGAGCTCATCTCCACGGGTGCCGATGAAGCGCGCGGTAAGGTGGTGATCGTCGGCCTCGAGAACCGTGAATCCATTGGCCTCTTTCTTGTACACCGTGCGCTCGTACCCCCAATGAAGGGGATGCAAGTGTGCCCCACCGCCGCCGCTGACCCAGAAATGAAGATGCCCATCGCTCCGGAGCACCTGCAGATTGTGATGATGACCGCTGAGATAGACATCGACGCCACCGCGCTCGAGCACCGGCAGCAGCTTTTCGATCAATGCCGGGTCTTCTTCGGTCGCCGAGTAGATTGGGTAGTGCCCATACACGAGTTTCCAATGCGCCCGGCTGGCCGCCAGTTCCTTCGTCAGCCAATCGAGCTGTGTCTGCGACAGACAAACGGTATCGATTGCAAAGAACTGCACGGGTCCCGCGACGAATGTGTAGTAGGGCGATTCCAATCGCCAATCGGGACTCGATTTCGAGTACGAGATCTCCGTCGTCGGGCTCGCGATATCGTAGTAATCGTGATTTCCCAACGTGGCGTAAAACTTGATTCCCATTGGACCGTACAGGTCTTCGAACTGGCTTTTCCAGCGGGGGTCGTCAAGGCTCGAGATCCCGCTCGGATAGAAGTTATCGCCGAGCGTGATGCCGAAATCGAATGGATGACCTCCGTGGTACGCCACCATCGCCGCGGCGGTACGCCGTTGCGGTTCATTTCCCTCGCCGAAATCACCGAAGGCCAGCGCTCGAATGGGCGCGCGTGCCTGGACCGTGAACACGGGGGGCGGTTCTCGTTCGGCTCCGCAATGGATCTGCGGTGCTGCCGCGCTGGGTGAATGCCACAGCAGGGCAAGGATGACCATGGCAGCGGATGCAGTGTCATTGACCCTCGTCATTGCCGGGCTTCTGTCATGGGAGATCAAAGCGCCGACACTCCGGCCAGCTCGGTCAAGCTCTGCGTGCGCGTCAACGCGATGAACTCGCGGATGTACGCGGCTTCGGCGCCGCTCTTCGTGGTGGCGGCATACAGCTCGCAGCGCAATCCCGTCTGCCCGATGGGTCGCGAGACCACGTAGCCTCGTTCGATGTAATTGCCCACGGTCCAGGAGGGCAACGCGGCGATGCCGCGCCCGCTCGCGACCAGCTGCAATATCGCCACGGTCAACTCGGCGGTGCGTCGCTTGGGACTGATCCCCGCGGGGGTGAGGCAATGCTTCATGAGGTCGAGCATTTCGTCGGGGACGGGATAGGTGATGAGCGTCTCGTCGGCGAAATCGGCGGCGTCGAGCCAGCTCTTGGCGGCGAGCCGATGGCGGGGACTCATGAGCGCGACGCTCTCGTATCGAAACAGCGGGCTGAATACCACATGGGCATGCGGTGGCTGCTTGTCGTGGATGACCGCAAGTTCCGCCTCGCCGCGCTCCAGCAGCGGCAGGGGATCCATCACGAACCCCGAGATGATGTCGAGCTCGACCTCGGGCCACAGCGTTCGATACGAATCCATCGCCGGCATGAGCCAGTCGAAGCAGTTATGGCACTGCACCGCAACCCGCAGGGGGCCGGCATGCCCTTCGGCCAAACGGGCGATGTCGCGTCCGGCCTCCGCCACCAGGGGGAGGACCAAACGGGCCAGGGCCAACAGCCGTTCGCCGATCGCCGTGAATCGCAGCGGCCGGATGTTCTTTTCGACCACCGCCGCACCGTAGTGGCTCTCCAACGCCTTCAATTGATGTGACAGCGCGGATTGCGTCAGGCAGAGGCGCTCCGCCGCCTTGGACAGGCTTCCGCATTCGGACAGGGCCAGGAGCGTCTCCATATGCCTGAATTCGAGGGCCGTGGTGGGCATGAGCCGGTTTCATCGTCCTCATGAGGCAGGGTGAGTTCGCATCATACCCAACGCTGCAACTTCCGTGTTCCTGCCGTGTTTTACCTGCGTACCGGCACCCAGGGGGCGCTTCGATTGATCCGACATGCCTTGCTCGCGACGACATTGATCGGCTGCACCAACGTCGCATCAGCCCAGGATTTTCCCCTTTGGGAGCACCTGCTGCATTACTACGGCGGGAAGACGGACGAGACCCCGGTGCCTTCGATGAAAATGGGCGAGCACATGCAGATGTCGCTCAAGGGAGACCCGGAGCCGGGTGATGCCGGGCGCGCCGACGAGATTCTGGCCGCTGCACGGACGGTGCTAACCCGCTACGGCGACGTGAATACGGCCCTTCACGACGGCTACAAGCCCTTTTTCCCAACCGGCCGGATGGGCGAAGAGATTCACTACACCAATTATCGCTATCGACGGAAGGAGCAGCGGCACGTCGACTATCGCCGGCCCGGATCGCTGCTGTACAAGCGCACCCCCGACGGATTGAAAGCGGTCGGTGTGATGTACACCGCGCCGGTCGACGCCTCGCCGCAGCAACTGGATGCGATCGCTCCGTTGAGCATCGCGACCTGGCATCGACATGTGGACTTTTGCGGCGGTCCGAAATCATTGCCGACGGCGGAACAGTTCGGCCCAAAGGCGCGCTTCGGTCCGCAAGGCAGCATCCACACCGAAGAGGCGTGCCGTGCGGCAGGGAGGGTTGTGGATCCCCGTGGTGTTGAACTGGATGACGCATGTGTACCCGGACGGGCCCGATCAATGGGGCGGGATGGACATGCAGATGGAAGCGGGCGCGCCCGAGGCCGGCTCGAGGCCATGACCCGGCCGTGATCGGCCGCATAGAGGCGCCCGCCAGGGCGGCACCCCCAGGCGACGCCCCGAGGCGACGCCCCCAGGCGGGACCCCCAGGCGGCATCCCGGGGGCAGTCAAGGCGCCCATGAATCACTTTCATCGCTGCCATGAAGATAATGAGTTTGAATCATGAGGTAGACGCTCCCATGCTGTGACTGGACCAATAGCCCTTCAGAGGTCAGCGGCCATGGCGAGCGCGACGGTATCCGTGTCCTTCGAGTTCTTTCCGCCCGGCGACGATGCGGCGGCCGGGCATCTCTGGGATGCGGTCTTGAGGCTCGCGCCGTTACGGCCGAGATTCGTCTCGGTGACCTATGGCGCCGACGGCTCGACCCGTTCGAGAACGCACGAGTGCGTGATGCGGATATTGAGGAACACCGACCTCACCGTGGCTCCCCATCTGACCTGCATCGGCGCGCCCCGCGACCAGGTGATGGGCATTGCGCAGGACTATTGGCGGCAGGGCGTGCGGCATATGGTGGCACTCCGCGGGGATGCAGCTCCCGGCGGGCCCTACAGGCCGCACCCGGGCGGTTTCGCTTTCGGCGCCGATCTCGTGCGCGGCTTGAGAAGCGCCGCGCCATTCGACATTTCCGTCGCCGCCTACCCCGAGGGCCATCCGGAGTCCGGCACGATCGAGGCGGATCTCGACAACCTGAAGCGCAAAATCGACGCGGGCGCCAGTCGTGCGATCACGCAATTCTTCTTCGATCCGGACGTGTTCCTCCGGTATCGAGATCGGTGCGCAGCCGCCGGAATTCGAGCGAACATCGTGCCCGGCATTCTTCCGATCACCCGGTTCCCCCAAATGCTGCGGTTTGCACAACGTTGCGGGACATCGGTACCCGACTGGCTGTTGCGCCGGTTCGACGGCCTGGATGAGGATGGGGAGACCCGCCGGATGATCGCGGCGCACGTCGCAATCGATCAGGTGCAGCGCCTGCGCCAGCACGGGGTGGAGGAATTCCATTTCTACACCTTGAACCGCGCCGAGCTCACCTACGCGATCTGTCACGCCCTGGGCCTCCGCCCCCAGCCGGCCGCGCAGTCGCCGGCCGCACAGCCGCCACGGCAGGCGCTGTCGCAGGCGGCGGCGGTGGCCTGAAGGGCAGGCTCGCGCCGGCGGCCGCTGTGACCCCCTATCCCGAGCGCGCCCGGGCGCTTCTTCGGCTGTTGACGGCCCGCATCGTCGTTCTCGACGGCGCAATGGGAACCATGATCCAGCGGCATCGCCTGGCCGAAGCGGATTTTCGAGGCGATCGTTTCGCCCACTGGCCGGTCGATCTTCGCGGCAACAACGATCTATTGACTCTCACGCGCCCGCAAGTCATCGCGCAGATTCACCGGGAGTATCTCGAGGCCGGCGCCGACGTGATCACCACGAACACGTTCAACGCCACCGCGATCTCCCAGGCCGACTACCGCCTGTCCGAGCTCGCGCCCGAGCTCAATCTGGCGGCCGCGCGCCTCGCGCGCGAGGCGGCCGACCAGTTCACGCGGCTCACCGGACGCCGGCGTTTCGTCGCGGGCGCACTCGGTCCCACCAGCCGCACGGCGTCGCTCTCTCCCGACGTGAACGATCCCGCGTTTCGCAACGTCGACTTCGACGCACTGGCGCGGGCCTACGGCGACGCGGTGCGCGGTCTGATCGCGGGGGGCATCGATGCCGTCCTCATCGAGACCATCTTCGACACCTTGAACGCGAAAGCCGCGCTTTTCGCCGTACGCGAGACCCTCGACCAGATGGGAGTGGATCTGCCGATCATCGTCTCGGGGACCATCACCGACGCCTCAGGCCGCACGCTGTCGGGACAGACCACCGAGGCCTTTTGGAATTCGATCCGGCATGCCAAACCCGCGGTGGTGGGATTGAACTGCGCGCTCGGCGGAAAGCAGCTGCGGCCCTACATCGAGGAGCTCTCCCGCATCGCCGATGTCTTCGTTTGTGCGTACCCCAACGCGGGCCTCCCGAACGCCTTCGGGGAATACGATGAGACCTCGTGCGAGACCGCGGAGGTGCTGCGCGACTTCGCAGCGAGCGGATTCGTCAACATGGTGGGCGGATGCTGCGGCACCACGCCCGAGCACATCCGCGAGGTGGCCCGGGCGGTATCGGGCCTCGAGCCGCGGGAGGTTCCGAGCATCGCTCCGGCCTGCCGGCTGAGCGGGCTGGAGCCGCTCACGATCGACGCGACGAGCTTGTTCGTCAACGTCGGCGAACGCACCAACGTGACCGGCTCGGCGAAATTCCGCAAATTGATCGAGGCCGGCGACTATGCCGCCGCGGTGGATATCGCGCGCCAGCAGGTGGCCAACGGCGCGCAAATCATCGACATCAACATGGACGAGGGGATGCTGGATTCGCAGGCCGCGATGGTGAGGCTGCTGAATTTGATCGCGGGCGAGCCGGACGTGGCGCGCGTGCCGGTCATGCTCGATTCCTCCAAATGGTCGGTGATCGAAGCGGGCCTGAAGTGCGTGCAGGGAAAGGCGATCGTGAATTCGATCAGCCTCAAGGAGGGCGAGGAGATATTTCTCGAGCATGCGCGCAAGGTCATGCGCTACGGGGCCGCGGTGGTGGTGATGGCTTTCGACGAGCAAGGTCAGGCGGACACCGTGGAACGCAAGGTCGCGATCTGCGAACGGGCCTACGCGCTGCTCACCGAGCGGATCGGCTTTGCGCCGCAGGACATCGTCTTCGATCCCAACATCTTTGCCGTGGCCACCGGCATCGAGGAGCACAACCGCTACAGCCTGGATTTCATCGAGGCGACGGCGGCGATCAAGCAGCGCATGCCGGCATGCCATGTGAGCGGCGGGGTCAGCAACGTATCGTTCTCCTTCAGGGGCAATGATCCGGTGCGCGAAGCGATGCACTCGGTGTTCCTCTATCACGCCATCCGGGCCGGACTCACCATGGGCATCGTGAACGCGGGCCAGCTCGCCATCTACGGGGAAATTGCGCCGGACCTGCGCGAGCGGGTCGAGGATGTGATCCTCGCACGCCGTCCGGACGCAACCGAGCGATTGCTGGAGATCGCCGAGCGCTTCAAGGGCGGCGGAGGGGCGAGGCGGGGCGAGGATCTCGAATGGCGCAGCCTTCCCGTGGCGGAGCGCCTCAAGCACGCCCTCGTGAAAGGGCTCGACGAGTTCGTGCTCGAGGACACCGAGGAGGCGCGCCTTGCGGCCGCGCGACCGCTCGATGTGATCGAAGGTCCGCTCATGGACGGGATGAACGTGGTCGGTGATCTTTTCGGCTCCGGCAAAATGTTCCTTCCACAGGTGGTCAAATCCGCCCGGGTGATGAAGAAAGCCGTCTCCGTGCTCATCCCATACATCGAAAAGCAAACGGTGGGGGCCTCGCGCTCGAACGGCAAGGTGGTCATGGCCACCGTGAAGGGAGACGTGCACGACATCGGCAAAAATATCGTCGGCGTTGTGCTCCAGTGCAACAACTTCGAAGTCATCGATCTCGGCGTGATGGTGTCCTGCGAGCGGATCCTCGAGGCCGCGGCACGGGAGGGGGCGGATCTGATCGGTCTGTCCGGCCTCATCACACCGTCGCTCGACGAGATGGTCCACGTCGCCAAGGAGATGCAGCGCCTGGGCCACCGCCAGCCGCTCCTCATCGGCGGCGCGACCACCTCGCCCGCTCACACGGCGGTCAAGATCGACCCGCAGTACGCCGGCCCGGTCATCTACGTGAAGGATGCGTCCCGCTCGGTCGGCATTTGCCAGCAGCTGATCAGTTCCGAGACCCGTGAAGCTTTCGTCGCGCATGCCAAGGCGGAGCACGAGCGCCGGCGCGAGCAGCACCGCAACAAGGGCGTCAAGGCGCCGCATTTGTCGCTGGCTCAAGCGCGGGCCGGGAAGTTCCGGACCGATTGGTCGGCGTACTGTCCGCCTGCCCCGCAGCTGATCGGCGTGCGGACGTTCGTGAATTATCCGCTCGAGGAACTCGTCCCCTATATCGATTGGATGCCGTTCTTCAACGCCTGGGAATTCTCGGGCAGGTTCCCGGACATCCTGCGAGATCCCATGGTGGGCGAAGCCGCGAGCGCGCTGTTCGAGGACGCGAACCGCATGCTGGGCCGGGTCATCGCCGAGCGATGGCTCGAGGCGCGCGCCGTCGTCGGCATTTTTCCCGCCCACAGCGTGGAGGATGACGACATCGTGGTGTACCCCGGCGATCCGAGGGGCGCGCCCTTGCGGGATGCGCCCGCGATACGTCTGCACCAGCTCCGTCAGCAGAAGGCGAAGCCGCAGGGGCAGGCGCAGCTTTGCCTGGCGGACTACATTGCGCCGCCAGAGAGCGGTCGGAGCGACCATCTGGGCGCCTTCGCCGTGACGGCCGGGATCGGAATCGATTCGCACATCGCGCGCTTCGAGGCGGCACACGACGATTACAGCAGCATCCTGCTCAAGGCGCTGGCCGACCGCTTGGCGGAGGCTCTCGCGGAGCGCATGCACGAGCGCGTCCGGCGCGAGTTCTGGGGTTATGCGGCCGACGAGCCGCTCGACGTGGTCGCGCTGATCCGCGAAGAATATCGGGGCATCAGGCCGGCGCCGGGGTATCCGGCCTGCCCGGATCACACGGAGAAAGCCGCGCTTTGGAAGCTGCTGGATGCCGAGCGCGCGGCCGGCATCCGTCTCACCGAGTCGTTCGCGATGTTGCCCACGGCGGCGGTGAGCGGTTGGTATTTCTCGCATCCCGGGTCCCGTTACTTCGGAGTGGGCCAGATCGATCGCGATCAGGTCGAAAGCTATGCGCAACGCAAGGGGATCACACTCGCCGAGGCGGAGCGCTGGCTTGCGCCCTGCCTGGGGTACGATGCGGGCGCGTCGCGCGTCGATCAGCGACGGGTTTCCGGAGGAGTGTTTGGATGACTGCGATCCCCGAAAAGATGAGGGCCGTGCTCTTGAAGGGGTACGGCGGATTCGATCAGCTGGAATACCGCGAGGATGTGCCCGTCCCGCGACCCGACGGGGATGCCGTTCTCGTGCGAATCGGCGCGGCGGGCGTCAATAACACCGACATCAACACCCGCACCGGCTGGTATTCGCGCGCGATATCCGAGGGCACGACGATCGCCGGGACGGCCGGCGGATTCGTCGGCGCAAGCCCCGAAGACGCCGGCTGGACCGGTGCGGAACACCAATTTCCGCGCATACAGGGTGCCGACGGTTGCGGCCGGATCGTCGCCGTGGGCTCCGGGGTATCCCCCCGGCGAATCGGCGAGCGGGTTCTGATCGAGCCCGTCATCCGATTCAATCGGGACGGCATCGAGCAAGTCATCTATTTCGGGTCGGAGTGCAACGGCGCGTTCGCCGAGTACGCCTGTGTGCCCTCGGTGAATGCTCACGCCATCTCGACCGGCCTCTCGGATGTGGAGCTCGCGTCGTTTCCCTGCGCTTATGCGGCGGCCGAGCACATGCTGGAGCGCAGCGTCGTGGGACGCGGGGACACGGTGCTGGTCACGGGTGCTTCGGGGGGCGTCGGCTCAGCGGCCGTGCAACTCGCGGTGCGTCGGGGAGCGCGCGTGTTCGCCGTCGCCAATCCTGCGAAGGGGCGGGCCGTCGAGGCGCTCGGCGCAGCGCTCGTGATCGCCCGCGACGCGGATCTCATTGGAACCTTGGGAAGTGAAAGCGTCGATGCCGTCATCGACGTGGTCGGCGGGAAGCAGTTCGGTCAACTGCTCGAGGTCCTGCGGCGGCGAGGCCGCTACGCGGTGGCGGGGGCGATATCGGGCCCGATCGTCGATCTGGACCTGCGAACCCTGTATCTCAAGGATCTTCGGCTCGACGGCTGTACCGTATTCGAGCCGTCGGTGTTTCGGAATCTGGTCGGATACATCGAGCGCGGCGAAATCCGCCCGGTCATCGCCCGCGTCTTCGCGCTCGATTCGATCGTCGCCGCGCAACAGGAATTCAGCGCCAAAGGGCACACCGGCAAGATCGTGCTGCGGCCTTGAGAACGCGGCGCTCCGGGCGCCATCGCGGCAGGGCTGCTTCGGTCCCTACCTCAGGAGCGGGTCTGCGAATGCATCCGATCGTCCGCCTTGAAGAAATGGCGGGCGAACGCCACGACCGTGCCGTCCGAGGGATGATCCATGGTCTCGACGCCGGAAATCCGACCCGCGAGAGCGGCATCGTGTTCCTTGATGTACTTGGCGAATTCGTGTTTCGCGCTGGAGGGACCCACGATGAGAACCGCGCCGGCATCCCCCACCGACTTGGCAACGTGCTTGTAGAACTCATGATCGGGCGGCGCGTGTCCGGAGTCGCCTGAATTCGCTTTGTGATGAAGATGTTGATCCGGGTGGGTGCTGTGAACGGTCTGCGCGTCGTACAGGTCGGCGTTGAAATTCAAGATTTTCGCTTCCCGATGATCGATCCAAACCACGGTATGAAAGTGTCTGCTCATGCTCCGACTATAGCATGTATGCGCTACGGCTTGGCGCTGCGCCAAATGACCTGGAATCAACATGTTACGGGCCGTAATGTGCGCTACCGAACGGAGCGGAACGGCCGGCATCCCGAGCCACGTACCATGGCTTAAGTTCAACGCGCATCACTTTCCCGCACAAAGTCACGGACGCCGGCGCATTTCCTCCTTGACACCCCAGCGAGGGTGCGTTCACAGTACCGCCCGAGCCACGAGGCCCGCGGATCAGGCGAAAGCATCGCGGCTTCGGTTCGGCGGACTCGACAACCGACAGGAGTTGGCGATGATTACCGCCCAGGCGATCAAGTCCAGACATTCCGACGTCTTCACCTACCTTCACGGCAATCTGGACTCGAGTGCCGAGCACTGCCGTATTCCGGCGGACTCCTGCGGGGCCAGCCTGGTGTTCGTCAGCGATGAGCAGCAAATCGCTCAGGCTGTCTCCCATCGTCCCGCCATTCTGATATGCCTCAGCACGGTTTCGGCGTCCCTGGCGGCGGCGAGCAGCGAGACGTGCTGCTTCTCGGTCAAAGTCATGCCGGTCGGCATGGCGACCCTGCTCAAGTATTTCGACCGCAAGAGCTTCCGCTTCAGCCAGTGGGGAGAACGGCATCCCACGGCGCTCGTGCACCCCGACGCGCAAGTCGGGTCGGATGTCTGCCTGGGGCCTTATTGCGTGATCGGTGCGCACGCGGTGATCGGAAACAACAGCATGATCGGCGCGCATGCCGTGATCGAAAATGACGCCATCATCGGTGCACGCACGGTCATTCATCCCCAGGTTTTCATCGGGGCCGGGTGCACAGTCGGGGAGGATTGCGAAATTCATCCGCATACCACCGTCGGCGGCGACGGATTTGGGTATGCCCCGGGACCCGATGGTCGCGCCCGCAAGATTACGCACCTCGGCAATGTCGTGATCGGCAACGACGTGGAAATCGGCAGCAACTGCGCCATCGACCGCGCCACCTTGACCTCCACGCACATCCGCGCGGGAACGAAGCTCGACAACATCTGCCACATCGCGCACAACTGCGATCTGGGCGAGGACGGCTTCTACACCGCCGGCTTCATGATGGGCGGGTCGACCCGCATTGGCCGGCGGTTCATGACGGGTGGAAATTCGGTCGTCACCACACATGTCACCGTGGGCGACAATGTCACGCTTTCGGGGAGATCCTCCGTCACCCACGACGTACCGGAGCCCGGCGCCTATGGCGGTTACCCGCTCCAACCTTTGGCGGATGCGATGCGCACGGCCGCGAGTCTCGGCAAGCTGAACGAGATCCGCAAGAACCTCGCGAGGGTGATGAGGCATTTGAACCTCACTTGACCCGCCGGCGGGGTTGAACGCTCAGCTCAAGCGAATTGCCGCAAAGTCACCGGCTCGCTGGCTTTCTCGCGCGCCGCCGAAGAGCAATTTGATGCCGGTGAATGCGTTCGACTCGCGGCGCCAGATCTCCGCCCGTTGCGCATCGAACTCGAGCAACGCCAGCGACGGATCCTCCTTGCCCATGGGGTACCAGGCTGCCACCGACTCGTTCCAAAGGCGGTCCACGGCGTCCCGGTTGGTCTGCAGGCGCAGGCTTCCCTGAAGCGTGGCGAAAAGCTCATGTCCCCTCGAGGCGAATGTCGCGACGGCCCGTGATGCGGCCCCGAGCTTCTGGACCAATGCGTTGTCCTTCGTGGTGAAGAACCAGAGGGGCGCCTGGTGGTCCATGATTTGGGCGGTCATGGGGCGCGTATGCCCATCCTCTGCGCCGTCGATTCCGAGCATCACGGTCTTGTCGGATTCGAGCGCGTTCCAGAATTTGTTTGCGAGATCGTCGGTCGTCGTCATGTGCGGCTCCTAATGCATTGGGGTAACCGGCGTAAGCGTAGGGGATTCCGCGCGTCGCCTCTGTCGGACGAATTCCCCGATTGCCGCCAGGCCCGTAAGCCGCCGCCGACAAGATGAATGGATGAAGGTGCCCCGGCGAGCCGGGCACCAGGCGCTACCATCACACGAATGGCAATCTCGATGCTCGAGACTCTCGCGCGCCGTTGCGGAATCGTCGACTCCTACGTCGATGCCCGCGGGCGAAAGAGGGCGACCCGCCCGCAAACGCGGGCTGCGCTGCTGGCAGCCATGGGCTTCGATGGACAAAGCGAAGAGGGCGCTCGCCGCTCCGTCGAGGATCTCATTCGCCGGGAATGGACCCGCGTCCTTCCGCCGGTTTTGGTGCATCGGACGCTCGGGCCACCGGCTGTCGAAGTCACGCTGCCGCGTCGCAACAAGCAAATCGACTGGCGGGTCACGCTGGAGGACGGCCGACGGATGAGCGGGCGGGCCAGGGTTCGAAACCTCGAGGTCATCGCCAAAGCCAGGGTCGATGGCGTGCAGTATCTGCGGGTGAAACTCCGCCTCCATGGAGATTTCCCCCATGGGTATCACTGGCTGTCGGTGCAGCGAGGGGTGGAGCCAATGGCCCTGATCGTGGCGCCCCTCAAGTGCTGGGTACCTTCCGAGATGGCGGCTGGGTCGCGATTCTGGGGCATCACGACCCAACTCTATCTGTTGCGCTCCCAACGCGATTGGGGCATCGGCGACTTCGGCGATTTACGCGCCCTGGCCGATATCCTCAAGCCTTTGGGTGCCGAGGTCATCGGCCTCAACCCGCTGCACGCATTGTTCCCGGACAGTCCGGAGCATGCGAGCCCCTATTCGCCGGCAAGCAGGCTGCTGCTGAACGTGCTCAACATCGACGTGGCGCAGCTCGCAGTTCAATTGGAGAGCGCGAAGGCGAGGCGGCTCATCGCCTCGCCGGCATTCCAGCGCAGGCTCACCCGATGCCGCCGTGCGAACCAGGTACGCTATGCGGATGTGGCGGCGCTGAAATTGCCCGCCTTGCGAATTCTATTCGACGCCGCAAAATCCAGGCGCCGATCCCGAGCATGGAGGGCGTACAAGAGGTTCGAGCGTGCGGCGAGCGAGGCGGTCAAGCGCGCCTGTTTGTTCATGGCGCTGCGCGAGCATTTTTCGGCGCAAGGGGCTGACGCTGCGGACTGGCGTTCATGGCCGCGCGAATACCACCACCCCGAATCGGCGGCGGTGAAGCGCTTCGTCATCGAGCATGCCGACCTCGTGACTTTTCAATGCTGGTTGCAGCATGTCGCCGACACTCAGCTCCAGGCGGCCGCCTCGGCTGTGGCTCCCATGGTCATCGGACTGTACCGCGATCTTGCGGTGGGGGCGGACCCGGCCGGCGCGGAGACCTGGTCGAATCAGCGCTCGGTGGTCTCACTCGCGCAGATCGGCGCTCCCCCCGACATCTACAATCCGCCCGGCCAGGATTGGGGCCTGCCGCCCTTCAATCCGATGGCTTTGCGCGAGGAGGGATATCAGGGATTCATCGATTTGGTGCGCGCCAACATGCGCCATGCGGGCGGATTGCGCATCGACCACGTCATGGGGCTGTCGCAGCTTTACTGGGTGCCGCGGGGCCGCACCCCAAGAGACGGTGCCTACGTGGAATATCCGATCGACGATCTCGTGGGCATTCTCGCGCTCGAAAGCCAAAGGCAGAAGTGCCTCGTCGTCGGGGAGGATTTGGGCACGGTGCCGGCGGGCTTCCGCGAACGCATGGCGGCGGCCAACATCCTGTCTTACCGGGTCCTGTACTTCGAGCGTGATGAGCATGGATTCCTGCCGCCGGACCGATACCCCGCGCTCGCGCTCGCCGTCGCGGGCAGCCATGATTTGCCGACGCTACGCGCCTGGTGGGAGGTGAGCGACCTCGACCTCAAGGCGAAACTCGAGCTTTTCCCGACTCCGGATGATCGACACATCGCCCGGCGCGAGAGAAAGCGGGACATCGACGAGCTGCGACAGGCGCTGCGGCGCGAAGCTCTGATCGGCGATCGTGCCGGGGCCGACGCGCTGTTCTCGGCGGCTCACGCCTATCTGGGCCGCACGCCCTGCATGCTGGCCACCGTGCAACTCGACGACATCACCGATGAGACGGAGCCGGTGAACGTCCCCACGACCTCCGGGGAGCGCGCGAATTGGCGCCGCCGGTCCTCTCTCTCGTTGGAGCAGATCGCGGCAAGTTCGCGCCTGGCGAAAGTGAGCGAGATCTTCGCGGTCGAGCGCCGAAGTCGGGCGACCGTACCGCCTGCAGGCGGGGTCGAGCGGCCGGGGGCTGTGACGACGGGGC
Source organism: uncultured Gammaproteobacteria bacterium (assembly GCA_963748995.1). Lineage (GTDB taxonomy): Bacteria > Pseudomonadota > Gammaproteobacteria > Steroidobacterales > Steroidobacteraceae > Bog-1198. The sequence goes on from CAVVKU010000030.1 coordinate 90,600, forward strand.
GGCATTCTGTCAATGATGCGAATGCGGGCTGAACGGGCCGAGCATCGTCAGCACGCCAAATATCAGCAGCAGCCAGCCGGCCGCCTGGTTCAAACCATATGCGACGCTGACGCGCCCCAGCCGCGCGCTCAACAGGCCGGCGCCGAATACGGCAGGCACCGTGCCCAAGCCGAAGCACAACATCAGGGCGGCTGCCGGCGCTGCGCCGCCGGAGAGCGCGGCGAACATCAGCATCGAGTACACGAAGCCGCAGGGCAGCCAACCCCACAGCATGCGAGCAGCAGCGACCCGAGGAGGCCGTTGGAGGGGAGATTTCGCGCGAGCGGGGCCAAGCGGGACCACAACCGGCCGCGAGGCGCTCGAGACGAGCAAGGGGGCGCCAATGAAACAGCGTGTTCAACGCCATCGCGATGAGCAGCAGGCCCGCCATGCTCCTCGCGATGACCGCGAACCCCTCCAGGTCGAACATCGCGCTCAAAAACCCACCGGATGCGCCGACGATGGCGCCCGCCAGGGTGTAGCTCGTGAGCCGCCCCACCTGATAGGTGGCCGTGTGGACGGACTTTCCCGCCGCGCCCGCGATGCCGCGGGCGCGCATGCCCAGCGCGCCGGATATGCCGCCGCACATCGCGAGGCAATGGACGCTGCCCGCCACTCCGACGGCCAGGGCAGCGGAGAGCGTCAGGGGATTGCAGACTGCTGCGGTGCTCATCGGGGGTCCTGCACCGACGAATCGGGGGGAGGCGTGATCTCGTTTCGATCCTCCACGAGAATTTCCCAGGCGGGCGCATCCAATTCGTCGAACTGCCCGGTGCGCACGGCCCAGAAGAATGCCCAGATTCCGCAGCCCATCAGAAGCAGGCTCACGGGGATCAGCACGAACACGATGCCATGACATTGCCGGCCCCGCCGCGGGAGGGGTTCCGATCGGCGGTGCGGGCAGTGGCGCGCGCGGCGGCGCGCGCCAGCGGCGAGGCTGGTGTCCGCGGCTGCGGCCGTCGCGCATGAGGCGCACGGAATTGAATACGACCAGAATCGAGCTCAAGGACATGCGGATGGCGGCCGCCAAGGCGGTACCCAGCCCAGCGCGGCGAGAGGCATCGCGATCAGGTTGTACGCGCGGCAGAGCAATTCTGGCGCTGTAGCCTCGCACGGCGCGCAAAAGGAACGCACCGGGAAGCGCCGCAGCGAATCGCCGATCAGCACGAGATCCGCGCTGGCAAAGCGAGGGCGGAGCGCGGCTCATGGCGACGGACAGCGCGCCCCAGAAACCGGCGCATGGAGATGCATCTCCACATGGCGATGAATAGGCGCGTTGGCTGAGCGCTTGACGCTTGAGCTTGCGGCGGCGAGTGCGCGAGAAGAGGTAATGCGCAGCTGGTAGAGAGAGAGGGGTAAGGAGTTGCTGAGAATTGTGCTAGGTGGAGAGAAGTTGCAGGTGAAGGGTTGGTGCGGGTGTGCAGTTGAAGTGAAGCTGAATGCGTGAGGAGATAGCGCTATGTGCGGTGTGGTGGTGAAAGGTGCGGGAAGGGGGTGTGATGATGGGCTTGAATGTGATGTGCTGGGCATATGCGGTGAGATGAGCAGAGCGGAGCGGAGGGAAGGTAGGGCAATGGGATGTTGACGCACTTCGAGGGCTGCGATTGGAGGTATTTGCTGGATAAGGGTTTGCGTGTGCAGCGCGATATCGATATATGGCGTCGTCAGCGTACCGTTATTGGAAACAGAGTAGAGTGAGATTGAGGGTGGGATGAGTAAGGAGTGGGAGAGGCGGAGTTGCATGAAGCGAAGGTGGGAGAGAGAAGGGCAGGGGTATGCAGAGAAAATGGAATGTGCGAGAAGGGGGGGGCTGATGAGCAGATGCGCGATAGCAGGTGAGAAAGGAGCAGCAAGACAAGCATGATGGTATGGGGTGATGGGGCTGGATGGGGGTGCAGCATGCAAGATGCTGAAGCAGTGCCCGGAGGATAGCATGGTGGGTGATATTGATGGTGTGCATGAGTATGCGATGCGTGTGAGATGGTAGTGATGGTAATATGGTATGAATGTGTGTGGTGGATAGAGAGGTGTGGTGGTATGATTTTGCGCGCATAGCATAGATGCGCTTGAGCGCGCGAGGTAGTAAAAAAAAAAAAAAAAAAAAAAAAAAAAAAAAAAAAAAAAAAAAAAAAAAAAAAAAAAAAAAAAAAAAAAAAAAAAAAAAAAAAAAAAAAAAAAAAAAAAAAAAAAAAAAAAAAAAAAAAAAAAAAAAAAAAAAAAAAAAAAAAAAAAAAAAAAAAAAAAAAAAAAAAAAAAAAAAAAAAAAAAAAAAAAAAAAAAAAAAAAAAAAAAAAAAAAAAAAAAAAAAAAAAAAAAAAAAAAAAAAAAAAAAAAAAAAAAAAAAAAAAAAAAAAAAAAAAAAAAAAAAAAAAAAAAAAAAAAAAAAAAAAAAAAAAAAAAAAAAAAAAAAAAAAAAAAAAAAAAAAAAAAAAAAAAAAAAAAAAAAAAAAAAAAAAAAAAAAAAAAAAAAAAAAAAAAAAAAAAAAAAAAAAAAAAAAAAAAAAAAAAAAAAAAAAAAAAAAAAAAAAAAAAAAAAAAAAAAAAAAAAAAAAAAAAAAAAAAAAAAAAAAAAAAAAAAAAAAAAAAAAAAAAAAAAAAAAAAAAAAAAAAAAAAAGGCCGCACTCGGAAGCGAGGCCGCAACAAAATATAAATCCTCGGCGAACCTTCAGCGAATTGCGCCAGGCAAAAAAAAAAAAAAAAAAAAAAAAAAAAAAAAAAAAAAAAAAAAAAAAAAAAAAAAAAAAAAAAAAAAAAAAAAAAAAAAAAAAAAAAAAAAAAAAAAAAAAAAAAAAAAAAAAAAAAAAAAAAAAAAAAAAAAAAAAAAAAAAAAAAAAAAAAAAAAAAAAAAAAAAAAAAAAAAAAAAAAAAAAAAAAAAAAAAAAAAAAAAAAAAAAAAAAAAAAAAAAAAAAAAAAAAAAAAAAAAAAAAAAAAAAAAAAAAAAAAAAAAAAAAAAAAAAAAAAAAAAAAAAATGCTGGTTCTTCTTAAAAAAAAAAAAAAAAAAAAAAAAAAAAAAAAAAAAAAAAAAAAAAAAAAAAAAAAAAAAAAAAAAAAAAAAAAAAAAAAAAAAAAAAAAAAAAAAAAAAAAAAAAAAAAAAAAAAAAAAAAAAAAAAAAAAAAAAAAAAAAAAAAAAAAAAAAAAAAAAAAAAAAAAAAAAAAAAAAAAAAAAAAAAAAAAAAAAAAAAAAAAAAAAAAAAAAAAAAAAAAAAAAAAAAAAAAAAAAAAAAAAAAAAAAAAAAAAAAAAAAAAAAAAAAAAAAAAAAAAAAAAAAAAAAAAAAAAAAAAAAAAAAAAAAAAAAAAAAAAAAAAAAAAAAAAAAAAAAAAAAAAAAAAAAAAAAAAAAAAAAAAAAAAAAAAAAAAAAAAAAAAAAAAAAAAAAAAAAAAAAAAAAAAAAAAAAAAAAAAAAAAAAAAAAAAAAAAAAAAAAAAAAAAAAAAAAAAAAAAAAAAAAAAAAAAAAAAAAAAAAAAAAAAAAAAAAAAAAAAAAAAAAAAAAAAAAAAAAAAAAAAAAAAAAAAAAAAAAAAAAAAAAAAAAAAAAAAAAAAAAAAAAAAAAAAAAAAAAAAAAAAAAAAAAAAAAAAAAAAAAAAAAAAAAAAAAAAAAAAAAAAAAAAAAAAAAAAAAAAAAAAAAAAAAAAAAAAAAAAAAAAAAAAAAAAAAAAAAAAAAAAAAAAAAAAAAAAAAAAAAAAAAAAAAAACAGAGGCCGACCAGGCAGCACGGTCGAGTCTCATCTGCCGCGACCGGTTGCCTTCGGTCAGGCGCTCCATCCACACGAAGATCTCCGTCCACACGGTCTGAGGACACGCGTAGCCGCACCACAATCTCCCGGCGAGCGCCGTGAAATAGAACAGCGACAACGCCGCGATGATCAGAAGCGACGTCAGGAGGTAAAAATCCTGCGGGAAAATCGTCAGTCCGAAGAGAAAGAACTTGCGCGCCGGCAGATCGAACAACACCGCCTGGCGCCCGTTCCATCGGAGCCAGGGCAGTGCGTAGAATATTCCGAGAAGAACGACCACGCTGAGATTGCGCAGGCGCGCGAACCGGCCGCTGACCTCGCGCGCATACACCTTGCGGTGCGCTTCATACAGCGGGTCGACCACGGGCTCGGCGACGTTCACGGGACCCTGCCATGCGGTCGGACGTGAGCATGTAGGCGGTCAAAACGGCTCCGACGAAGCTGAACAGCCAGAACACGAAGAATCCCATGGCGTAGATCGTCGGACGAAGCGCGATCAGCGACGGGCTGAACACCTCATCCCACCCGAGGGTCATTGGGTCGAAGCATGTGAAAACCACCGCCGTCTGCAGACAGGCGGCGATGAACGATGCCCAGAGCGTGACGCCCCAGATCTCCGCCATGCGGGACCAAACCCGGCCCGGTGCAGCGCTTGGCGCGTCACTTGCCGCCACTTGCCGGCCCGTCCGCGTGGAGCGCACCCGCAGGCTGCGAGATGCTGAGCACATAAGCGGCCAACAGGCGCACTTTCATGTCCCCGAGGCGATCGAGCTGCGCGGGCATGTGATTGGTGCGTCCGTTCGTGATGGTTTCGCGGATGTCCTTCACCGAGCTGCCGTGCAGCCAGATGCTGTCGGTCAAATTCGGGGCGCCGAGCGCCGTGTTGCCCTTTCCATCCGGCCCATGACAGGCGAAACACATCGTCTCGAAACGCGTCTTCCCGGCGCTCACCTGCCCGGAAGTGAAGTGGGCGTCGGCCGGATCTCGGCCGCTCAAGGTCAGCACATAGGCCAGAACCTCCTCGACGCCGTCGTGCCCGAGCACCGGGCCCCAGGCCGGCATCATTCCGTCGCGGCCGTGAGCGATGGTCTGATAGACGTCCTTCTCGGTGCCTCCCCAGAGCCAGTCCTGATCGGTGAGATTGGGGAAGCCCTTGGCGCCGCGCGCGTCCGAGCCGTGGCAGCTCGAGCAATTGAGCGCGAAGAGATTGCGGGCGGTGGTCATCGCCGACGGGTCATGCGACAGGTCGGTCAGACTCTTGCCGTTGAAGGCGGCAAAGCGCTGCTGCAGCGCCTGCTTGGCGGCATCGTTCTCGCCCTGCCATTGAGAGACCTCGGTCCAGTTCGTGAGTCCCCGGTAATTGCCGAGTCCCGGGTACACGACCAGATAGCCCAGCGCAAAGACGATCGACAGGATGAACAGCCACAGCCACCAGCGGGGCAGCGGATTGTTGTACTCGGTCAGGTTGTCGTCCCAGACGTGGGTCGTGTCCTTCGGATCGACCTTGGAGGCGCCGCGCATGGTCCACCAGATCAGCCACAGGCAGCCGAATATGTTGGCTAGCACGACGATCGTGATATAGGCGGCGACTCCGGTGCTCATGTCAGGTCCGTTATTCATGATGGACATCTCTGTCTGTCGGCAGGGTGGGTGTCGGCGGGCTGTCCTCGTCGAGGGCCATTCGGGCCAACGAATCGAACTCCGTTTTGCGCCGCCCGCTCCAGGCCCAGACGACGATGGCGATGAAGGACATCAGAAGAACCAGGGTCATCGCGCCGCGCAACAGGTCGATCATGGCGACACCTCACCGTGGAATTTGAGGCCCTGCAGATAGGCCACGAGAGCGTCGAGCTCGGTGCGGCCGGCCACTTTCTCAGGCGCGGACTCGATGTCCGATTCGGTGTACGGCACGCCGATCTTGCGCAGCACGCGCATCTTGTCCTCGAGCAGCTTGGGATCGATGCTGCCTTTCGCAAGCCACGTAAAGGCCGGCATGTTGGATTCCGGGACCACATCGCGCGGATTGTTCAGATGGATGTGGTGCCACTCGTCCGAATAGCGGCCGCCCACGCGCGCCAGATCCGGCCCGGTTCTCTTCGATCCGAACTGGAACGGGTGATCGTAGACGGCCTCGCCGGCGATGGAGTAATGACCGTAGCGCTCGACCTCGGCCTGCAGCGGCCGCACCATCTGCGTGTGGCACAGATAGCAGCCTTCGCGCACGTAGACATCGCGCCCGGCGAGCTCGAGCGGACCGTAGGGCTTGACTCCGGGTGACGGTTGGATCACCGACGCCTGGAAATACAGCGGTACGATTTCCACCAATCCGGCCACGCTGATGACGATGGCGATGAGCGTTCCCAGCAGCCATACGTTCTTTTCGACGATTTCATGATTCATGGTTGATCTCCGCTGCGATCAGACGGCCGGCACGGGCACGGCAGCTGTGCGCACGACCGGCTGTCTCACCGTCATGACGGTGTTGTAGAGCATGATGAACATGCCGATCAGGAAAAGGATGCCGCCTCCCAAACGCACCATGTAGTAGGGGTACGTCGCCTTCAGCGATTCGACGAAGGTGTAGGTGAGCGTGCCGTCCGCATTGGTCGCGCGCCACATGAGGCCCTGCATGACGCCGGCGATCCACATCGCCGTCACATAGAGCACCACGCCGATGGTGGCGATCCAGAAATGCACGTCGATCAGCCGGATGCTGTACATCTCCTTGCGTCCATAGAGCCGCGGGAGGAGCGAATACATCGAGCCGATCGTCATGAAGGCCACCCAGCCCAGTGCCCCGGAGTGCACGTGGCCGATCACCCAGTCCGTGTCGTGCGCGAGCGCATTGACCGTCTTGATGGACATCATCGGCCCTTCGAACGTGGACATGCCGTAGAAGGACAGCGCGACGATCAGGAACTTGAGGATGGGATCGGTCCGGAGTTTGTGCCAGGCGCCGGACAGCGTCATGATCCCGTTGATCATGCCGCCCCAGGAGGGCGCGAGCAGGATGATCGAGAATACCATCCCGAGCGATTGCGCCCAGTCGGGCAGGCTCGTGTACTGGAGGTGGTGCGGACCCGCCCACATGTAGATCGATATCAATGCCCAGAAATGCACGATCGACAGGCGGTAGGAATAGATCGGGCGTTCCGCCTGCTTCGGCACGAAGTAGTACATCATGCCGAGGAACGCAGCGGTCAGAAAGAACCCCACCGCGTTGTGCCCGTACCACCATTGGACCATCGCATCGACCACGCCCGAATAGATGACGTACGATTTCGTGAGGGAGACCGGCACCGCCAGGTTGTTGATGATGTGCAGCACCGCGATGGTGATGATGTATGCCGCGAAGAACCAATTGGCCACATAAATGTGCTTGACCTTGCGGATCGCCAGCGTGCCGAAGAAGACGTACGCATACGCCACCCACACGACCACGATCAGAAGATCGATCGGCCACTCGAGCTCGGCATACTCCTTCCCCTTGGTGATGCCGAGCGGCAGGCTGATCGCGGCCAGGAGGATCACCAGCTGCCACCCCCAGAAGGTGAACGTGGCGATCCGGTCGGAAATCAGGCGCACCTTGCAGGTGCGCTGCACGATGTAATAAGAGGCGGCGAACAAACCGCAGCCTCCGAAAGCGAAGATCACCGCATTGGTATGCAACGGCCGCAGCCGTCCATAGCTCAGGAACGGCAGGTCGAAATTCAAGGTCGGCCAGATCAATTCCGCGGCGATGAACACGCCGACGGTCATCCCGACGATTCCCCAAATGATCGTCATGAGGGTGAATTGACGCACCACCGCATCGTTGTAGATCACGGGCGGTTCCCTGGCGGGCGAGAGCGTACTCGACATCATCTTGCTACCTCGATACGTACGGTGAGGACACGGGGCGCATCGTAGGAACAATGAGGTGCGGCCGATATCAGTAAGGTACCGGGGCGCCCTAGGTACTGTTCGCGGCTCCCGATGCGCGTTAGGGGAAACTACCTATTGGCGCGGGCCGCGGTTCGAGGAAGCTTAGCGCCTATCAATCGAAGTCACGTCGATCCGAGGGAATACCAATGAGCGCTGGCACGGCCGTTTCTTTCAACACCGATCTGATGCGCCGCTACGATCGGGAGGGTCCGCGCTACACCTCGTATCCCACGGCGATGCAATTTCGCGACGGAATCCAGGCGGGCGACTACGAGCGCGCCGCCGCCACCAGCCCGGGGGCGATCCAGGGGATGCCGCTGTCGCTGTACGTGCACATTCCTTTTTGCACCAGCCCCTGCTTTTATTGCGGATGCAATAAGATCGTGACCCGCCAGGTCGGGCGCGCCGAAAATTACGTTCGACACCTGCTTCGCGAAATTTCCCAACGCGGCGGATATTTCGGCCGCGAAAGAACGGTCGAGCAGATGCATTTCGGCGGCGGCACGCCGACCTATCTGCAACCGCAGCTGTTGATCGAGCTGATCGACAGAATCGATCGCGAATTCCAGTTGACGGACGCCGACTCGCGCGACTATTCGATTGAAATCGATCCGCGCGGACTGGACGCTGGCATGCTGCCGCAGCTGGCGGCGCTCGGCTTCAACCGGATCAGCCTGGGGGTCCAGGATTTCGACGAAAACGTGCAACGCGCGGTCAACCGGCTTCAGCCCGTCGAGATGGTGGCGCGGGTCTACGGTCAGGCGCGCGAATTGGGCTTTCGCTCCATCAATTTCGACTTGATCTACGGGTTGCCCAGGCAGACGCTCAAGACGTTCGAGGCGACGCTCGACGGGGTGATCGACATGCGGCCGGATCGTTTGGCGGTGTACGGCTATGCGCACATGCCGCGGGTATTCAAGGCGCAGCGACAGATTGCGCCGGGCGAGCTCCCGGATCCTGCGCTTCGGCTGAGCCTTCTGCAGCTGGCCGTCGAGAAGCTGTGCGGAGCAGGTTATGTTTACATCGGCATGGACCATTTCGCACTGCCCACCGACAGCCTCGCCCGGGCGCATCAGAACGGCACCTTGCACCGAAGCTTCCAGGGCTATACCACTCATGCGAATCGTGACCTCGTGAATCTAGGCGTCAGCGCCATCGGTCAGGTGGGCGACCTGTACGTGCAGAACTTCAAGGCGCTCGGCGACTACGAGGGGGCGGTCGGCAGCGGCTCGCTACCTTCGAGTCGCGGCGTGCGGATCAGCCCTGACGACCTGGTGCGCAGGGACGTCATTCAAGAGATCATGTGCAACGGCAGCGTGGACATGGCCGCGGTCGGGCGTCGCAACGGCATTCGATTCGACGGATATTTTGCGGACGAATTGCGTCGGCTCGGGGAATTGCAGGCGGATGGCTTGGTGGAGTTGAGCGACGGCCGCATTACTTTGACGCCCGCGGGTCGCCTGTTGATGCGCTCCGTCGCCATGACGTTCGATGCTTACCTCCCCGTCGATCGGGCATCCGCACGCGGTTCGCGCATGATCTGATTGCGGGCTCAGCGTCAAACCGGGTCGTCGATGGATTTCGCGAGGCCCGTGAAGAGCTTTGGGCCCGCTTCGGTCATCTGCCAGCAGTCTTCCAGGCGTACGCCGAATTCACCGGGGATGTAGATTCCCGGCTCATCGGAAAAGCACATGCCGGCCTCGAGCGGCGTCGTGTCCCCATGCACGAGGTAGGCCGGCTCGTGACCGTCGAGACCGATGCCATGCCCGGTGCGATGAGACAGTCCCGGAAGCTTGTAGCCCGGGCCCCAACCCTCGCTGGCGTAGTATTTGCGCACGGCATCGTCCAGGGAGCCCACGGCGACACCGATTTTGGCGCTTTCCAGCGCGATCTGCTGACCGCGCTTCACGGTGTCCCAGAGCCTGCGCTGCCGGGCATTCGCCCCGCCGAACACCCAGGTTCTGGAGATGTCGGATTGATACCCGTGGACGGTGCACCCGCAGTCCATGAGAATCACCGAGCCCTCGGCGACGGACTCGAGTTGGTGCGATCCGTGGGGGTATGCGGAAGCCTCGTTCAGCAGGCTCAGGGCGAACTCCGGAGAGCCTCCCAGCGCCATGGTGGCGTCGTTCACGATGCCGGCCAAATCCTCGGCGCCCATGCCGCGCTCGACGCTCCCGTGCAGGTGGCGAAGCGCCGCGAGCGTCACGTCGTTGGCGGTCTGCATGAGCGCAAGTTCGGCCGCGGACTTGATCATCCGGCAGGCCCGAATATACGGGTCGCCGGAGACGATCTCGTAGCTTCCAGAAGCCTTCCTGACGCCGTCGATGATGAAGAAACGCGCGGTGGGCTCGGCCGCCACGGGGCCGGAGCGAACTCCCCGGTCGCGCAGGCCTTGGACGATGCGCAGGAACGGGTTTTCGTCCTCGTTCCAGGTGCGCACATCGCCGGCGATGGCGAGAGTTTCCCGGACGGAAGGTTCCTCGAACGCAGGCGTGACGATGATGACCGCACCTCTGGCCGGGATGATGGCCGCGGTCGTGCGTTCGGAGCTGTGCCATTGGATTCCGGTGAAGTAATCGAGCGAGGAACCGGTGTCGAGGAGCAGCGCGCCCACCCCGCGCCTCGCCATGAGTGCCTGCACCTTGGCGATCCGCGCCCCCCGCTCGGCCGGAGAAATGGGCGCCGCGCCGGCGGTCATCGAAGTGAGGCCGGCGGTCGATGCCGCCGCCGCACGTTGCATCGCGGGCTGCGCGGGAGCGACCTGCGCCGCCGTCCGCTGCACGATCGAAGCGGCCAGAAATGGCACCGCGGGCGCGGTCGTCAAGAACCGCCGTCTCGAGATACCGATCACCGCTTCGCCATCGCCAGGATCACCCGAGCCAATCCCGCGTAGTCGCCGTTGAAATGATGCCCGCCGGGCAACTTCACGACCTGAACCCGGTTCGGGTCGAGTTTCGGGCAGAGCGAATCCTTGTCGCCATCACCATAGATGCACGAGACGGGAATTCCCGCGATGCGGCTCACCTCCGGAAGAGTCAGCGGGCCGGTCGTGTCGTTCGCGATCCAGCTGCTCACGTGGAATTCGAACAGCGCGTGCTCGGACATTCCCATGAGCACCACCAACGCCACCCTCGCCCGGGTGGCCGCCGGAAGCCGATTGACCGCGAAGGGAAGTACATCCGCGCCCTGCGAATAGCCGATCAGCAAGACGCGATTCTTCGCCAGATGGGCGAGGTAGTAGCGGATCATGTGGTCGGTATCCTTCGCGAGGCCTTCGGCCGTGCGCGCGCTCCAGAAGTAGCGCAGCGAATCGAGGCCGACGACGGGGATGCCGTGGGCACTGAGGGCCTCCGCGACCTCCTTGTCGAGCCCGGCCCAGCCGCCGTCGCCCGACATGATGATGGCGAAAGTATCGCTCGCCGCGGTTCCCGGCTGGGCGGGAACCTCGACGACCGGCAAGTCGCCGAGCGCGGAGGGAGCGAGCGGCAGCGCCTGCTTCCCCAAGCGGGAGACCAGCGTGGCGAATGCCGCGAGGACTTTGGGCACCCAGGTGCCGGACGGCGGATAGTCGCCGGCGATTCCGTGCAACGCGACGAGTGCCGCCCCCTGCATGCCGTCGATGAATCTCGCCGCGCTCTCCGCGCTCGAGCCGGGATCCTGGTCGGTCTGGAACAAGACCCAGGGACTGTCCAACCGCTTGGCCGGAAGATAGCGGATGCCGGCGGCGTCGGCGGGCGCCGATTCAAGTCCCGAGCCCTTGCACAGCGGCTTGCGCAGCTGCGTGACCGGGGAGAATCCGATGGTCAGCGCCGCCGCGAAAGTATTCGGCGGCGCCTGCACGAGGGTCGCATACGCCAGCACGGCGCCCTGCCGATACCCGAGCAGAAAGGGGGGAAGGTAGGTCGGCACGTGTTCGTAGGCCTGGAGGAAATGGCTCAGGTTCTCGAGATCTCCGTCCAGGAAAACGCAATCGCCCCGATCGGCCGCGAGATTCGCGTCGAGCCTCGGCAAATCGATGCCGGCCACCAGTGCACCACCGTCCGCGAGCTGCCGCGCCAGCGCTGCGACATGCGAATCCCACCCGCCGGCTCCCGACAACAGGAGAACGAAACTTTTCGGCTGACCCACGGGAGAATAGATCGCCAGATCGTTGAAACGCCCATAGCTCAAATGGTCGGACGGCGCGAATGATTCGGCCGGCGTCGGGGGCCGCGATCCCGGCGACGCAACAGCGCTCATGCCGGGGATCATGCAAGCGAGGGCGGCGGATAGCAACGCTGCGCGGGCAATTGAATGCTTCATTCGGATGAAGTGTACACGGGCTAAATCGCGCTCGTCCGCTTCAGCACGTTGTAGCGATTGACGAGCTCGACCCCGAGCGCACGCGGCTCGCAGTCGATCAGCACGACCCCGCTCATCGCGAGGCGTGCCTGCATATCGCGCCGACGTTGGTCGTATTCCACCGCGGCTGCCACTTCGAGCACGGAAAGCGGGTTCGAGAGGGCTTGAGCGGCGATCTGCCCGACGATCTGTTCCTTGAGATTCGCGAGCACCACCAGGTGTCTGGAGCGCAGCAGACCGATCGCGGCGGCGAGCTCGGCCGCATCCTCGTCGCGGCAGTTGGTGATCAGAATCACCAGGCCCCGTTTGCGCTGCCGCTGGAGGAGGTCGGCAGCCGCCTTCATGTAATCGGAGAAGGTCGGCGACGGCTCGACGTCCCCGAGCTCCGCCATGAGCGCGTTGAGCGCCTGGCGGCCCTTGCGTGGCGCGAAGCGTTTGTCGCCGCCTGCCGGTGTGCCGAAGGTCATCGCGCCGACGGCGTCGCCCTTGCTCAGGGCGACGAAGGCCAGCAGCATCAAGGCGTCGAGCGATTGATCGAAATGGGTCGAGCCGATGCCCGATTGGGTGTCGTCCGCGCGCATCCGGCGCCCGCAATCCAGAAGGAACATGACGATTTGATCGCGGTCGTCGCGAAACGATCGGCTGATCGGCCGGCCGTGCTTGAGCGTCGCCTTCCAATCGATGTGGCGAATCGGATCTCCCGGGCGGTAGTCGAGCAACTGATCGAAGTCGGTGCCCGACCCCCTCCGTCTCACCGACTTGATCCCGAGCTGCGCCAGCCGGCGGTTGCCCGCCATCCAAGCGAGCGCGGCTTGACGTTTGAAATCGGGGAATACGCGGCGTGCCTCGGGATGCCCGATGGAGAGGTTCCAGTCCAAAAGACCGAGGACCGAGCGCAACAGGATTTGTCCGGCCTCGAAAGACTTCATGCCCCGTGCGGTCGGAGTCAGCTGAAACTCCAACGTCTCGCGTTTCCCCGGCTCGATGGCGAAGCGCAGCGGCATCGCGGGCACGAGCAGCGTTGGATCGGTCAGTTCGAAGTAGCGTCCGCGGCGCGTGCGGCGGCCGGGATTGCCGATGCTGACCCCGAGACTCACCGGTTCCCCGACCGCGAAAGCATGGGGCAGGCGGCGCTGCAGGCTGAGCGGCGCCGCGCGCCACTCCGACAGGCTGAGATACAGGTCGAGGCCCGTGAGCAGCCCGAGCACGATGGCGAGTCCGGCTGCGCCCCATGCGATCTTGGAAGCGGGAGCGGTGGTGAAGGCGGCCAGGACGAGCAGGCCGCCCACAGCGGCCGCGATCGCGATCAATGCCGGGGAGGGCAGGACGGACTTGTAAAATCTCGCCACCTTCAGACCCTCGGGGCGGCCGTCGCTTCCAGAATCAGAGCCAGCACGTCGTCGGGCTTGCGCCCGTCGAGTTGGGCATCGGCCGACAACGCGATCCTGTGACGCAGCGCCGCCACCGCGACCGCCTTCACATCTTCCGGCAGCACGAAGGAGCGCGCGGCAATCAGCGCAGCGGCCTTTGCTGCGCGCACCAGAGCGATGGGCCCGCGCGAGCCGGATCCCACGGCGATCCCCGGCCAATCGCGCGTGGCCCTCGCCAGGCGCACCGCATAATCGACGACCGCGATATCCACGCGCTGCCTCGCCGCGAGGTGCTGCAACGCGAGCACCGCGCGCTCGGTGAGCACCGGAGCGACACCGGAGAGCGGCAATTCATCGCCGGTCTGATCCGTCGTGGTGCGCGACACGATGTCCACTTCCTCGCTCTGAGTCGGGTATGTCATGTCGATTTTCAGCAGGAAGCGGTCGAGCTGCGCCTCCGGCAATGGATACGTGCCCTCGGTCTCGAGGGGGTTCTGCGTCGCCAAGACCATGAACGGGCGCGGCAGCACCAGTGTTTCCCCCTCGAGCGTCACCTGATGCTCCTGCATGACCTCCAGAAGGGCGCTCTGCGTCTTTGCAGGCGCGCGATTGATCTCGTCGGCCAGAAGAATGTTGGTGAACACCGGCCCGCGAACGACCCGCATGGCGTGAGTCGCCGGATCCAATATGGCATGACCGGTGATATCGGAAGGCATGAGATCGGGAGTGAATTGCACGCGCGCCACCTTGAGCGCCAGAGCTTGCGCGAGCGCGCGCACCAACAGCGTCTTGCCGAGGCCCGGAACGCCCTCCAGAAGCACGTGGCCGGCCACCAGCAATGCGATCAGGGTTTGGTCGACGACCGCCTGGTGCCCGACCAATGCGTTGGCGATCTGGGCGCGGAGCTTCGCAAGCAGTTCGCCGGCACGGGCGATGGCGGGAGATTCTTCGGTCATGCGTTGGGCCTTTGGTGGGAATCGGATCTGATCAGGATACGTCGGCATGCTTCCAGCAACGTGATGGCCGCGCGATGCTCGTTCACACCGCCCCCGGCATCGCTGACGAGAGCCGCGGTGATGGTCGCGGCGTCGATACCGGTGCTTGCCGCCAAGGCCTCCGCCCGCTGGCGAGGCGCCATCAGCGTGTATCCGACGATCTGCCTCTGCGCGGCCTCGTCCAAGGCTCTGCGGATGGCTGCTCGAAGCGATTCGAGCCTTTGCGTGCGCCAGGCGAAGCGCGCATTGGCGCGGATCTGTTCGGCGAGCGAGCGGCGCATCGGCGCAGGTACGGCTATGGGTGGACCGAAGCGCGGAAGATGTCTGATGATGGTCAACCCGACCGCTGCCAGCAGGAACACAATGGCGGGCGCCGCCAGCCTCCAGAGGAGCACCGGCAAAGGTGCGGCCCGGGTGCGGCTCAGGATCTCCAATCGATCGCCGTGTCTGAAGCCCGCCGCCGCAGCGAAAATCCGGGCGTGGTCCTCTTTCGCCAGGTTCCAGTTGGCCAACATGAACGTCGGGCCGATGACCGTCAGCTCGCCGCGGCCTATGGATACGCGCAACACCTGTATCGCGCTGGAATCGGACAGCGACCATGAGGGTACTCGTGTGCTCGTCAGGCCGGGCCCAAGAGCGTCGCACAGAACCAGCGATTGACCGTTGGCAATCCCGTCGATGCCGACCGCCATGGGCGTGCAGTCGTCATCCCCCTGGGCGGCCGCCGGGCGCTCGGCGCTTAAGTCGCGCTGCGCCGATCTGATGCCGCTCCAGATTTGCAGCGGCTCGCTCGCCTCCAGCGTGGCGTCGCGGATGATCAGCCGGCCACCGGTCTGCACCCAGGCCTGCAACGACTCGATCGATTCGTGGCGCAGATCCTCGTAAAGATTGTTGACCAGCACGATGGCGTCCGGCGGCAGGTCATGCAAAGAGCCGATCATGGTCGTGTGGATTCCGAGACTCTCGGCAAGATGCACCACCGCATAGTAGGGATTGCGCGCAGCCTCGCCCTTGGGTGGGGCCGTGACCGTGACCTCGTCCCAGTAGGTGTGTCGGGCGACCCAAACGACGAGTGCGATCAACCCGGTGGCAACGATCGCCTGGATCCAGCGGTCACGGGTCATGGCAGCGTCGCATCGAGAGCTGCAAAGCCCCGGCAAAGACGTCTTACGGGGTCGCTCGACAACGCTTCGCCCGCGTATACCGCGCGGCGCCAAACTCCCACCAGATCGGAGAAGTAAGTGGCGCGTGCCGGGTCGAGCCGGGCATCGACGGCGCGCAGCGCTTCGCCCTCGGTATAAGACTCCCCGATGGGAACGCCGAAACGATGCACGGCGCGCGACAGCGCGCCCCGATACAGGAGGGAAAGAGCCTGCCGGGTCTTGCCCGCCTCGGCGAGCGCGAGCGCCGCCGCGCCGATGTCCGCGGGCAACGACTCGGGCCTGATGTCCATCGCCCCCACGCGCGCAACGCCCGGACCCCGCAAGAACCTCGGCTCCGGGACGCGCGCCTTGAATGTCCGGTATGCCCAGATCACGGCGACAGCGGCCGCGAGGGCGCCCACCACCCAGAGCAGCACGCTGCCGGTCTGCCCGAGATACTCGAACAGGCCCTCGATCCAGGGTGGAGCCATCGGCGGCCGGCCCGGCGCGCTCGGGCTAGTCCAGCGCAGAGATCGAATCTTGTGCGTGCCACCCAAGTTCGGATCCGCCCGCAGCTTGGCGACCGCCGCCCGGACTTCGTCGGAAGTAAACGAGGCATGCTGCGGAGGGGAGGGCGCCGATTGCGGGACTTGCGGCGGGGCCGGGCTGTCCTGCATCGGGTCGGCCTGCGCCGCGGCGCAGGCACCCGCGAGGAGAACGGCCAAGAGGACGGCGTCAATCGGAGAACGCACGGCGGAATTCCTGCTCGATGTCCCAGGCCTCGAGCTCCACGCGACGATTGATGTACATGCCGAATCCGGCGGCGACGTAAAAAGGCTCGAGGAATGCCACCGCGACCGCGTAGGCGATCGAGATTCCGAGGCCCCGCATCACATCGGACGACACGTCAAGCCAGACCTGCGGCAACTCGGATATGTGGGGCGAAAACCAGACTTGCAGCGACAGCACGCTCAACGTCAACGCAAATTCGGCGTTGGCGAACGCCATGGTCATTGCGCGCGCCACGCCCCGATGGCGGCCCGTCAGCCGCCCAATTCGCTCACGGAGCGCCGCGCCCGACAGCCCCTCGAGCTGCAAAATGGGCTGCTTGAAGGAGCGCGAGGCGCTCAAGCGCTGCAACGTCAGCGTGGTCGTCAGTCCTGCGAGCCATGCCTCCCGCCGATGAATCCACAGATCCCCGAGCGTGCTGCGCCGGCCGAACAATGCACGCGACAGCGCGAACAACACGGTCCGATCGAGCCAGGGCTTTGACAGCCATATCAGAAGCGACGGGAGCCAGCCGGCGATGGGGTACGTCAGCAGAAAGAGCGCAAAGAGCGGCAGCGCCACGGCGAGATAGGCCCGATACACGGGTCGCAACCAGGATTGCAGCAGGCGCACGCCGAGGTCGCATCCTTCCCAGATGGAGCGCGGACGCAGGACCACGGAAATGGCGTCAATCTGCACGCGCGCGCCTGAGGAAGAAAATCGCGACCAGCAGCCAGCAACCCGCGGCGCCCGAAAACTTGGCGCCCGGACTCACCCAGGGCGCCGACGACCAAAACGCCTCGATCGCGGCGGCGATCACCAGCATGATCGCCGACCCGAAAACGATGACGCTGGTTTCCCGTGCAGCGATCTGCAGCGAAGCCACGCGAGGCAGGCGGCCGGGCAGGAGCACCGACCGTCCGATTCGCAGGCCGGCGGCGCCGCTGAGCACCACGGCGGTGATCTCGAACGCGGAATGCGTCGCGATGAACGGAAAGAACGTTCCTGCGAAGCCGATCGACGTGATGTACCCCCCGACCGCGCCGCCCAAAGCGCCGTTGTAGGCAAGATAGTAAAGGCTGCCGAGCCCGAAAAAGATGCCCGATACATAGCACTGAAAGGCGATGCCGATATTGTTTGCCATGTAAAATCCGAACATCATCCAGTTGGTCCCGGCATCGCGCAGCCGTCCGATCGCGGGGTTCGCCGGGTCGTACATGCGCCCGAATTCCTCGACCGTGGTGCTGTCGGCCAGAGACAGGATCAGGTCCGGCCGGTGGGCCACCACGTAACCCATTGCGATGGCGGGTGCAAAGACCAGCAGGGCCGCCACCAAGACGTACCAGCGGTGGGCGCGAACTGTCGCGGGAAAGGTTTGCATCAGCGTCCGCGCGATCCGGCCCAGCCCCAAGTCGCTCTGTCGGTAGACGATTTGATGGGCTCGGGCGGTGACTCTCGACAGCCTCGATACCAGCGGGGCGGGAAAGCCGCGCGCTTCGGCCAACGCAAGATGCTCGCAGGCGGCGCGATACAGAAACAAGAACCGCTCGGGGTCCAGCGTCTTCTCGCCACCGCTCACGGCCTTTTCGAGCTCTAGCCACTGCGCCTCATTCGAAGCCTCGAAGTCGAGCGCCGTCATTGCCGATCGCCGTGCAGCCAGCGGGCGATCCCGATCAGGCGGTCGGTCATCGGAGTATCCGAGGTCGCCCGCTCCGGTCGGAAGCGGGAGAGGCCCGCGGCGTGAGACGCGATTTCCTCCGCGCGCGCCGGCGTCAGGCGGTCCACCCGCCAGGCGAAGGCGGTCAGCGCGAGCTCTTGGCGCTTCGTCAAGACGACAGGCGGCGGAATGGGAACACCGCCGGCAAGGCCGCCGGCCCTCTCGATCTCGTGGCGATAGGCGACCACCGTACCCGCGGCGAGATCGCCCAGTCTGCGCGAGTCCCGCCGCAATAAAATGGACACGATGGCGAAGGCGTACAGCAGCGGCAGCATGTCGACCGCGCGCAGAAGGTTTCGGATCAGACAGCCGGCCGGCGTGATGGGAAGGCCGTTTGCCATGAGTACGTAGAGGCCCAAGGCACGCTTGCCCGGAGTCGCCGCCCCCGCCGACATCTCGAACAGCACGGGATAGAGCCAGTTGATCACGAAGGCCGAGATCAAATACAGCCCTACCCCGACCCTGCGGCCGAGCGAGAACAGAAAGGCGCAGACGGACAAAATGGCGATGCGGATGAGGGCATCGATGAGGAAGGCGCAGGCCCGGACGGCAAACCCCGCGGGACGTATCGGGATTGAGATGCCTTCCGGCGTCTCCGCCGTGACGATGGTGTCAATCGCGGGATGCACTCCGCCCATTGGCTCCAATCATAGCGCGTGGCGGCGGTCCGGGTAGGCGTCGATTTCGCCGAGCATCTCCTCTCCGCCCAGAGCCTGCATCTGGTTCAGGATCCAATCACGCCGTTCGAGAACATATCGGGGAGGGGCGGCGGCGGACCAGTGCTCGGGGTTCGGCAGGACGGCCGCGAGAACGGCGGCGTCGCTGCGCGACAGGCGCGCGGCGGCCTTATGGAAAAAGCGCTGGGCGGCCGCCTCGGCACCGTAAGTTCCGTAGCCGAATTCGGCGATGTTGAGGTAGATCTCGAGGATGCGGCGTTTCGGCCAACAAGCCTCGATGAGCACGGTGAACCAGGCTTCCAATGCCTTGCGGAAGTAGCTGCGGCCGGACCAAAGGTACAGATTCTTGGCCACCTGCTGGCTGATGGTGCTGGCGCCGTGCACGTGATGGCTGTGGCGGTTCAGTTGGTAGGCCTTCTCGATGGCCTCGACATCGAAGCCCCAATGTTCCGGAAACTTCTGGTCCTCCGACGCCACCACGGCGAGCGCCAGATTCGGCGAGATCCGGTCGAGGTCCGCCCAGGTGCGGCGATACACGTAGGCGCGCTCGCCGCTCACCCAGGCCGAAATCTGGCTCTCCGCCATGAAGGCGCTGTAGGGCGGGTTCACCCAGCGGAAGATCAAAACGGACAGCACGGAGAGGGCCAGGCACGCGAGGACCAGCCAGAGCATCCCGCGGACCAAGCGCCGCATACGTGCCTATACGCGTCGGACGCTCGTCATGACCACGGGGTCGAGCGGCACGTCCTCGAAGCCTTTGCGCCGCCCGGTCTTCACTGCGGCGATCTTGTCGATCACATCCATGCCCTCGGTCACCTTGCCGAACACCGCATAGCCGAAATTGCCGCGGCTGTTGTCCAGGAAGTCGTTGTCCTTCAAATTCACGAAGAACTGCGACGTGGCGCTGTTGATGTCGTTGGTGCGGGCCATCGAGAGCGTGCCCCGGGTGTTCTTCACGCCGTTGTCGGCCTCGTTCTTGATGGGGGGGTGATTCTTTTTTTGCGACATGTCCTCGGTGAAGCCGCCGCCTTGGATGACGAAGCCCGGGACAATGCGATGAAATACGGTGCCATCGAAAAAGCCTTCGTCCACGTACTTCAAGAAATTGTCGGCGCTCACGGGCGCCTTGTCGCCGAACAGCTCGACGGTGAAGCTGCCCAAAGTCGTTTCGAAACGGATCATGATGGCTCCTGGTTGGGTGAAGGCGGGCTCGCGAGCGGCCCGCGGAGTCGGCCCCGCGTGAGGCGGGGCCGTCCTGAGTAATCGTCGAACGAACGAATGTCCTGAAAATGCTGCCGCTCGAACAGGGCTCGCACCGGGCGCGCTTGGTCGGCGCCGTGCTCGGTCAAGAGCCATCCGCCGGGCAGCAGGTGCGACGGAGCCGCGGCGATGATGTAAGCGAGCTGCTCGAGTCCCGTTGGACCGCCGATCAGGGCCGTGGCCGGCTCCGCCTGCAGGGAGGCGAGGGCGGAGTCCCGGGCGCCGATGTAGGGTGGGTTGGACAGGATGATATCGAAGCGTCGGTCCGCAACGGCGGCGAACCAGGAGCCCACCCGCCACTCGATGCCGGCGAGGCCGAGGGCATGGGCATTGGCGCGGGCGACCCGTACCGCCTCTTCCGAGATATCGACGCCGACTACGCGCGCATCGCGGCGCTCGGAGGCGACGGCGAGGGCGATGGCCCCGCTCCCGGTGCCGAGGTCCAGCACGGCAGCGGACGCGTCGACCAACAGCTCGAGCGCCTGCTCGACCAAAAGCTCGGTCTCCGGACGAGGCACCAGGACGGCGGGTGTCACCTCGAGCGGCAGAGACCAGAATTCGCGGATGCCGGTGAGGTACGCGACGGGCACGCCGCCCGCGCGGCGCACGATCAATTCGCGATAAGCGACCACGGTGTCGGCGCCCAGTGCTTCATCGCTCCGCAGCTTGAGCGCGGAACGCGTCGCGCCGAGCAGGCTCGCCAGCAGCACTTCGGCGTCGAGCTGCGGCGAGTCGCTGCGCTCGCAGAGCAGCTTAGCGGCCATTCGCAACGAGGCGGCGATCGTGCTCGGCCCGGGGGTCGTGTTCGGTCTGTCTGTCACGGTGCTCGAGGAATTCATTCGACCTGATTCGCGAGCTCTTCGGCCTGATGTTCCTGATGCAGTGCCCCGATGAGCTCCCGGATATTGCCGTTCATCACGTCATCGAGCTTGTACAAGGTCAGGTTGATGCGGTGGTCCGTCACGCGGCCCTGCGGAAAATTGTAGGTGCGGATGCGTTCCGAGCGGTCACCCGAGCCGACCTGGAGCTTGCGGGTTTGCGCCTGCTGCGTGGCCTGCTTCTCGCGCTCGCTGGCGAGCAGCCGGGCCTTCAGGAGCGACAGGGCGCGCGAGCGGTTCTTGTGCTGCGAGCGCTCATCCTGGCACTCGACGACGATGCCGGTTGGAAGGTGGGTTACACGGATCGCGGAGTCGGTTTTGTTGACGTGCTGGCCGCCGGCTCCGGACGAGCGGTACGTGTCGATGCGCAAATCCGCCGGGTTCAGCTCGATGGATGCGACCTCCTCCAACTCGGGAAGAATGGCGACCGTGACGGCGGAGGTGTGGATCCGCCCCTGCGCTTCGGTGGCGGGCACCCGCTGCACCCGATGCGTGCCGGACTCGAACTTGAGCTGCGAATACGCCCCCTTGCCGATGATGCGGCTGATGATCTCCTTGTAGCCGCCATGCTCGCCCGGACTCTCGCTCAAGATCTCGACCTCCCAGCGTTTGGACTCCGCGAAGCGCGCATACATCCGGAACAGATCGCCGGCGAAAAGCGCCGCTTCGTCGCCGCCGGTGCCGGCGCGGACTTCGAGGAAGATATTGCTGTCGTCCAGGGGGTCTTTCGGGACCAGCAGGCGCTGCAGCTCCTGCTCCTCGGCCTCGAGCCGCGGCCCCAACTCCTTGAGCTCCTCCTCCATGGCGAGCTCACGGGCGGTGTCGGCGTCGCCTTCGAGCGCAACGAACCCGCGATAGCGGTCGACCAGCGGCCCCAGCCGCGCGTACTCCATCGAAAGGTCGCGAAATTGGTTCTGGCGCGCGATGACGTCGGGCTCGGACAGGAGGCGCCCCACCTCCTCGAAGCGTTCGTCGAGCTTTTCGAGCTTGCGCCGGATGGAATCTTTCATGGCCGCCGATTATAGCGGCCTTCCGGGTCATTGCCGGCCGCGTTCTTCCATGAGCAGGCGCCTGAGGGCCTGCGCGAGATCGTGACCGTCGGATTCGGCGGCCTGCCGCAGTGCTTGCATCGGTGTGTGCAGCAGCCGATTGGTCAGCGTGTTGGCGAGGAAGTCGATGACCTCCTCGGAGGATCTGCCGGCCGCGAGCATGCGCTTCGCCTGATCCAGGGTGTGCTGACGAATGGCGTCGGCGCTCTCGCGCAGCACGCGGATCGCAGGGGCCGCATCGTGCGCGCGAGAATCGGCCAGAAAGCGGGCGACCTCCTGGCCGAGCAGCGTGCGTGCGTCGTCGGCGGCCAGCTCGCGGCGCTGTCGATTTTCGTCGATGAGCTGTTGCAGATCGTCGATGGATACGAGATACACGTCGCTCAGGTCCGCGACCGCAGGCTCGATGTCCCGCGGCACGGCGAGGTCGACCATGAGGATGGGGCGATGACGCCGTGTGCGGATCGCGGCCGACACCGCGGCCTCGGTGACCAGGGGCAGGGTGCTCGCGGTGCAGCTCACGACGATGTCGGCCGCGGCGAGCTCCTTGTCGAGCGCGGTCAAATCGACGGCATAGCCTTTGACCTCCGCCGCGATGCTTTGCGCGCGCGCCAAAGTACGGTTGGCGATCACCATGCGCTTGACGCCGGCGCTCGCAAAGTGGCGGGCGGCCAATCCGATCATCTCGCCGGCGCCGATCATCAGCGCGGAGTGGGCGCTCAAATCCGCGAAGATGCGTTTCGCCAGGCTGACGGTGGCCGACGCGAGCGAGACGGCATTGGCGCCGATCCGGGTCTCGGAGCGCACGCGCTTGGCGGCGGAGAACGCGGCCTGAAACAGCTTGTTGAGCGCGGGGCCGGTGCTGCCGGTCTCCTGCGCGACCCGATAGGCATCCTTCAGCTGACCCAGAATCTGGGCCTCACCGAGCACCATCGAGTCCAGACCCGAGGCGACGCTGAAGGCATGCTCGACCGCCAGACGTTCCTGATGGACATACAGACTCGAGGTCAGGCTCAGGTTGTTGCCATGATGGCGCTCGAGCCATTGCGAGACCTCCAGAGGGCTGGCGGTCCCCGACCAGTAGAGCTCGGTTCGGTTGCACGTGGACAGGATCACCGCCTCGGTGACGCCGCTTTCCTGCGTCAAGGTGCGCAACGCGGCCGCCAGGCGGTCCTCGCTGAAGGCCACCTTCTCGCGCAGCGCCACCGGCGCGGTCTTGTGGTTCAGTCCGAGAACGTTGAATGCCATGAAATCGCTTTGCTTTGTAACTGCCCGATTCTCGTGAAGAAACTGCGCGAGATCAAGCGGGAATCCACGGCACCCTCTACACCATTTGGTTATAGTGCGGCCGTGTTCTCGCTTTCCTACCCCCGCCCGTTCCTCGTATCGCTCTGCGTCATCGGCCTCGGCGGCTGTGCCGCCACCCGACCGGCAGCGGATCCTATCGCAGCTCCCCAGGTGTTTTATACCGTGACGGGCGAGATCGCCCTGAACCGCAAGGAGCCTCGGGTGGCCGCCCTACAGTATGCGGCAGCGGCGACGACGGGGTCCGACGTGGCGCTCCTCGCCCGGGCGAGCGAAGTGACGGCGCAGTCCCTGCAACCATCCCTGACCGCCGCGGTGGCGGCCCGGTGGATCCAGGTGGAACCCACGTCGCTGCAGGCGCATCGTGCCGCGGCTCGCGCGGCTCTCGCGCTCGACCGCATCGCCGAGGCGGCCGAGCAATACCGGATCGTGCTGATGACCTCGCCCCGCGGCGCGGATGCAGAATTCGCGGATCTGGAAATCGAGTTCGAGCAGGGAGATAACCCATTCGGCGCCCGGCAGGTGGCGGACCGGCTGGCGGCGGCGTTTCCCGGCTCGCAGGCGGCGGCGAGGCTCCAGGGATTCGCGGCACTGCGTGCGGACGACCCCAAAGCGGCGGTGAAGAGCTTCGCTGCGGCGCTCGCGGTGGAGGCGACGGGGCCCGCGGCACGAGCGAACGACCCGGATGCGGCTCCGGGAGCTGCGGCTCCGGGAGCTGCGGCGCCGGGACCTGCGGCGCCGGCGGAGGCCGCAGCCGACGCGCGGCGCGAATTGCTGATGGCCTACTGGCGGGCACGGATACTTTCGGGGGACGCACAGGTGCCGCTCGCGGAATCACTCGCCTTGGTGGAAAGCGATCCGAGCCCGAGCAATGTGCTCGATCACGCTCTGCTGCTCTTGGCCGCGCAGCAAAACGATGCGGCGGTTTCCGAGCTCCAGACCCTTGCCAGCCAGCCCGAGACGGCGGCAGTCGCGCTGCGGCTTCTGGGCCTGCTCGATTTGCAGGCGGGCCGGCTGGACAAGGCGACCCAGCGCTTTGCGGAACTGTTGGCCACGGGGAAGTTCGCCGACGACTGTTTCTATTATCTGGGGCTGATCGCGGAGCGACTCGGGGATGTGCCTCGCGCCATGCGCTTCTACGGTCAGGTGCAAAGCGGCGATAACGCGGTGACCGCCCTTCTTCGGGCCAGCAATTTGCTCGAGTCGCACGGCGAGGCGCCCGCCGCGCAGGAGCTGCTCGATCATCTGATCGAGGACGAGCCCGCGCGGGCGCCCGAAGTGTTCGCAGCGCGCGCCAAGATCTACTCGGACGCCGGAAACGCGCAGCGTGCAATCGAGGTGCTGGACAAAGGAATGCTGGAATATCCGGACAGCGTGGACATCCGCTACGCCGTGGCCTCGACTTATGAGGATCAAGGACAGGTCAAGCTGGCGCTGCGGGAACTCAAGGACGTGCTCAAATCGCGTCCCGACGATCCGGCGGCGATGAATGCCTACGGATATACGCTCGCGGACCACAACGAGGATCTCAAGCGGGCGCGAACCCTGATCGAACGCGCGTACGCCGAGGCTCCGCGCAACGCCGCAATCCTCGACAGCCTGGGCTGGGTGTTGTATCGCCAAGGTCACCCGGACGAGGCGCTCAAGTATTTGAAGTCTGCGTACGCCGACGATCACGGCGCCGACATCGGCGCGCATTTGGGCGAAGTCTTGTGGCAGTCGGGCAAACGCGACGAGGCGGAGAAGGTGTGGGCCGAAGCGGGCCGGGACGATTCGGCCAATAAATTGCTGAACGCAACGCGGCTCAGGCTGCACGCTCCGCCAAAATAGCGACCATGCGGCGACCTCTGGCAATGCTCGTGTGCTTGGCTGCGCTTGCCGGTTGCGCGACCGTGCGGCAGGCGGCCCCGCCGTCAGGCGCGCCGGCCCCTTGGGATGAGCGCATGAGCCAACTCGAGCACGCCGCATCGTGGCGGCTCGATGGCCGCGCGGCCGCGGCTCTGGGGCAGCAGGGGTGGCAGGCGACCCTCGATTGGCAGCAGAACGGGACCGTGAGCGACCTGCATCTGGCCGGTCCCCTCGGCATGGGGTCCACGCAGATCCGGGTCACCCCCGCGGGGCTGTCGCTCAACGGTGCGCCGCCGAGCGGTGCCGTCGTGGCGCAGCTCGAAGACAAGCTTGGATTCGAGCTGCCGTTGGACAATCTTCGCTATTGGCTGCTCGGCATTCCGGATCCAAGCATTCCTTTCGATCTGACGCGCAACGGGCAGGATCGCGCGCTCAGGCTCTCGCAGGCGGGGTGGACCATTGATTACGACGAATACATGCCTTCGAGCGGCGACGTGTTGCCGAAACGGCTGGTGCTGAACCGCTCGGATGCGCGGGTGAGAATTGCCGTGGACCGATGGCGGGGGCTTCCGTGAGCGGAGAACCGGCGCCGTGGCCCGCGCCGGCGAAGCTCAATTTGTTTCTGCACATCGTCGGGCGCCGCCCGGATGGGTACCATGAGCTTCAGACGCTGTTCCAGTTCGTCGATCTGTGCGATGACATCTACATCGGCGTCCGTGCGGACGGCGAGATCCGCCTCTCGGCTGGAGCGCCGGGTGTGCCCCCCGAAAACGATCTCTGCCTGAGGGCCGCCCGGGCGCTCAAGACAGCCAGCGCGTCATCGCAGGGCGCGGACATCCGGGTGGTGAAGCGCATACCCATGGGCGGGGGCTTGGGCGGGGGCAGCTCCGACGCCGCCACCTGCCTGGTGGCCCTCAATCGGCTTTGGCGACTCGGATGGTCGGTGCAGGAATTGGCGGCGCTCGGGCTCACGCTCGGGGCCGATGTGCCGGTTTTCATCCGCGGGCGGGCGGCGTGGGCGGAGGGCGTCGGGGATCGCCTCACGCCGCTTTCGCCTTCCCTGGCTCCGCCGGAATGTAACTATTTGATCCTGCAACCAAATGTTGCAGTGCCCACCCAGGACGTGTTTCAGGATCCTCAATTGACAAGGAATACCCCGCGCATCACAATTCACGGTTTTCTGGCGTCCGGCGGTCGGAATGACTGCCTCGGGGTGGTGCGACGCCGATATCCCGAAGTGGCCCGCGCGTTGGAGTGGCTGTCGCCCTTCGGCGAGGCGCGCCTGACCGGGACCGGGTCGTGTGTTTTTTTGGTCTGCGAGGAAGCGCGCGCGCGCGCCCTGCTCGGCAAGCTTCCGCCGGAATGGCATGGGTATTCGGCGCGCGGCCTCAACGACTCGCCCCTGTTGTCGAGACTGGAAAGTGCATGAGGGGGGCGCCGCTAGCGCCGACGATTGATTTTCAAAGTTGGGGTGTCGCCAAGCGGTAAGGCAGCGGGTTTTGATCCCGCCATACGGAGGTTCGAATCCTTCCACCCCAGCCAATTCGGTTCCGGTGTTCGTTCATATGTCGTCCAGCAAAGAGTTCGATTCCCCATCCTTCGCGGTGTTCTCCGGCAACGCGAACCCGCTGTTGGCGCAGGAGATCACGCGCCATCTTCACGTCCCGTTGGGACGGGCGTACGTGGGGCGCTTCAGCGATGGCGAGGTCAACGTCGAACTGATGGAGAACGTGCGAGGCCGCGATGTGTTCCTCGTGCAGCCGACCTGCCCGCCGTCGAACGACAATTTGATGGAGCTGCTGCTCATGACGGACGCCTGCCGGCGGGCATCGGCGAAGCGGATCACGGCGGTGGTGCCGTATTTCGGCTACGCGCGCCAGGACCGGCGGCCGCGCGCCACGCGCGTCGCGATCGCCGCGAAGCTGGTGGCGAACATGATTGCGAGCGCGGGGGTCGATCGGCTGCTCACCGTCGATCTGCACGCGGATCAGATCCAGGGATTCTTCGACATCGCCGTCGACAACGTGTATGCCTCTCCGGTGCTCTTGGGCGACGCTTGGAAGCACAAGGACGACAACATGGTGGTGGTGTCGCCGGACGTGGGCGGCGTGGTCCGCGCCCGGGCGCTCGCCAAGCGCCTGGACGATGCGGATCTGGCCATCATCGACAAGCGCCGGCCGCGGCCGAACGAGTCGAAGGTGATGAACATCATCGGCGAGGTCGAGGGCAGATCGTGCGTGCTGATCGACGACATGGTGGATACGGCGGGGACCTTGTGCCAGGCGGCGCAGGCCCTCAAAGATGAGGGCGCGATTCGCGTGGTCGCCTACATCACGCATCCCGTGCTCTCGGGGGCGGCGATCGAGCGCATCGAGAAATCGGTGCTGGACGAGCTGGTGGTGACGGATACGATTCCGCTCTCGGATGCCGCGCGTGCGTGCAAGCGCATCCGGCAGCTCACGGTGGCGGGGCTTCTCGCGGAGACGATCCGCCGCATCAGCGACGACGACTCGGTGAGTTCCCTGTATGTGGATTGAGACGAAGATCGATGGGTCGGCCCCTGCAACTGGTCGCGGTGCGGGGTGCCTTGGTAACGATGCAACTGGAGAAGATCATGAAAACCTCTTTTGAACTCTCGGCCGAGTTCCGCGAGACGCAAGGCAAAGGTGCGAGCCGCCGCCTGCGTCACGAGGGCAAAGTGCCGGCAATATTATATGGCGGACATTCGGACGCCCGCGCATTGACGGTGAGCCATCAGAAGCTCGCCCTGATGCTCGAGAACGAGCGCTTTTACTCGACGATCCTGAGCCTCAAGGTCGGCGATCAGACGCAGGCCGCGATCCTCAAGGACGTGCAGCGGCATCCGTTCAAGAACGCGATCCTGCACATCGATTTTCAGCGTGTCGAGGAGAACGAGAAGATCCGCATCAGCATTCCGCTGCACTTCAAGGGCGCCGCGGTCTCGCCGGGCGTCAAGACCCAGGGCGGCATCGTCTCGCACATGCGCAATGAGGTCGAAGTGTCGTGCCTGCCGAAGGACCTGCCCGAGTTCGTGGAGGTCGACATATCAGGATTGTCGCTCAACGAGAGCATCCACCTGTCGCAATTGAAGATTCCCGAGGGCGTGCAGCTTCTGGATCTCGCCAAGGAAGATTCGGCGGTGGTCGCGATCCACAGCCCGCGGGCGGAGGAACCGGAGCCGACGGCGGCGGCAGCGGCGGCGGAAGGCGCGGCGGCCCCGGCTGCAGGTGCGGCGGCGGCGGCCCCGGCCGCAGCGGCGGGAGCGGATGCGGCCAAGAAGGCCGAACCCGCGAAGGCCGAGGCCAAGAAGGAACCGGCCAAGAAGGACGCCAAGAAGTAGCCTCTCAACGCCTCGAAGCCAAGGGCCGTCAATCGGTGGCGGCCCTTGTTTTTTGGGGGTAGGTGCATCCACGATGGCTGGGTTACCGTTGCGCATCATCGTCGGTCTCGGCAACCCCGGGCCCGAACATCTGGTCACCCGCCACAATGCGGGCTTCTGGTTCGTGGATCTCCTTGCGAGGCGCCATGGCGTGGAATTTCGCGACTACCGGAAGTTTTCCGGCGAGACCGCGAAGGTCAGCATCGCCGATCAGGACCTCACTTTGTTGAAACCCACGACCTACATGAACCGCAGCGGCTTGTCGGTGCGGCAGCTGAGCGATTTCTACAAGGTCGCGCCCGAGGAGATCCTGGTGGCCCATGACGAACTGGATCTGCCGGTCGGCGCGGTGCGCCTGAAGCATGGCGGCGGTCACGGAGGCCACAATGGGCTTCGGGACATCATTGCCCACATCGGCGAGAATTTCTGGAGGGTGCGCCTGGGGGTGGGGCATCCTGGCAACAAGACCGAGGTCATCGACTACGTGCTGACGCGTGCGCCGCGCGCGGAAGAAGACCTCATACTGGACGCGGTGAACATGGCCGCGGACTCCATCCCCTTAATGATCGAACAGGGCGCCGAGCGGGCGATGACGAAGCTGCACAGCCGCCCGGGAAAAACTTAATGGCCATCCGCTGCGGCATCGTCGGGCTTCCCAATGTGGGGAAGTCCACCCTATTCAATGCCATCACGCGCGCCCAGATCGCCGCGGAGAATTATCCCTTCTGCACCATCGACCCGAACGTGGGCGTCGTGCCGGTTCCCGACTCAAGGCTCGAGAGACTCGCGGCCATCGCGCATCCGGAGAAGATACTGCCCACCACGGTCGAGTTCGTGGACATCGCGGGGCTGGTGGCGGGCGCCTCGAAAGGCGAGGGGCTGGGAAATAAATTTCTGTCGCACATCCGCGAGGTGGATGCCATCGCGCACGTGGTTCGCTGCTTCGAGAACGACGACATCATCCACGTGGCCGGAAGGATCGATCCTGCCAGCGACATCGAGGTGATCAACACGGAGCTCGCGCTGGCGGATCTGGACAGCGTGGAGCGCGCCCATCAGAAGGCCCTGAAAGCCGCGAAAGCCGCGGACAAGGAGGCGGTCAAGATCCGCGATTTGCTGGAGCGGATACGAGGCGCCTTGGACCAGGGCAAGCCGGTTCGATCGCTGGGCCTCGATGCCAACGAGCGGGCAGCCATCCGCGATCTGCACCTGCTCACCGAAAAGCCGGTGATGTACGTGGCGAACGTCGATGAGAGCGGGTTCTCGAACAATCCCCGGCTCGATCGCGTGCGCGAAATCGCCAAAGCCGAGGGCGCGGTCGTGGTGCCGGTGTGCGCGGCCATCGAAGCGGAAATCTCCCAGCTCGAGGAGGCCGACCGCGAGGAATTCCTGAAGGAATTGAAGCTGGACGAGCCCGGGCTGAATCGGGTCATTCGGGCAGGCTATGCTTTGCTCGGCTTGCAGACCTATTTCACGGTCGGACCGAAGGAAGTGCGCGCGTGGACGGTGAAGAAGGGGGCGACCGCGCCGCAGGCGGCGGGCGTCATTCACACCGACTTCGAGCACGGCTTCATCCGGGCGGAGGTCATCGGCTACGACGATTACATCGCACACAAGGGGGAGGCCGGCGCCAAGGAGGCGGGGAAGTTGAGGCTCGAGGGCAAGGAGTACGTGGTCCGCGAGGGCGATGTCATGCACTTTCGCTTCAACGTGTGAGTCCGCGTCGTGCGCGACGGCTAAGCCTTTGATTTCTCAATGATAGACGGCAGATTCTGCTTGACGTGGGAGGGGGGCTTCGGGACAATCCGCGGCTCTCCCGTGGTGAAGTAGCTCAGACGGTTAGAGCACGGCATTCATAACGCCGGGGTCGAGGGTTCGATTCCCTCCTTCACCACCATTTTTCGAGAAGCCGATGAGCACTTCACGCAAATGAGCGCCCCCTTCATCGTCGGCATCGGCGGCACGGCCCGCCCCAATTCCACCAGCGAACGGGCCGTGGTGGAGGCACTGCGAAGCGCGGAGCGGCTCGGGGCGGAGACCCGCCTGTTCGACGGGGTATTCGTGTCGGGGCTTCCGCTGTACGTGCCGGATCGCAAGGAGCGAACCGAGCCGGAACGGGATTACATCGAGACCATGCGCCGCTGCGACGGCGTCATCGTGGGGACGCCCGGGTACCATGGAAGTTTATCCGGACCGGTCAAGAACATCCTGGATCTGCTCGAGGATACCGCCCGGGATGAACGGCCTTACCTCGAGGGGCGTGCCTTCGGCTGCGTCGTGACGGCCTACGGCTGGCAGGCCTGTGGCACGACCCTGGTTGCACTGCGCATGATTGCGCACGCGCTTCGCGCATGGCCGACACCCTTCGGCGCCGCTCTGAATGCGTCGACGCCGCTGTTTGAAACCGACGGCACGTGTATCGATGCGAAAATCGAGCGGCAGTTGGCCGTCGTCGCAGGCCAGGTGGTCGAGTTCGCGCGCCATCGCGCAGCCGGGCTCGCCGCCGTCGACGCGTCACGCTAGCCGACGGCACGGCGTCATCCCGCTCCGCAGGGTCGTTGCCACATCGTGTCCGATACCAGCCCCGTGATACCGGTCCGCCGCCCGCTGGACCTCAAGGCCACTGCCCTGGTCGTCATGCTCTGCATGATTTGGGGCATTCAGCAGGTGGCGCTCAAGAGCGTCTCCGGCAACGTGGCGCCGGTCATGCAGCTGACCATCCGCTTCGCGGGAGCGTCGATGGTGTTCGGAACCTGGGTATTGATCCGCGAAGGGCGGCGAGCATTCATCGACGGGACGCTCCCGAGCGGCCTTCTGCTCGGTTTGCTGTTCGCCTTTGAATTCATTTTCATCGGCCAGTCGCTCAACTATACAACCGCTGCGCATTCGATCGTCTTTCTCTATACGGCGCCCATTTTCACCGCCCTCGGTCTGCAGTTTCTGCCCGAGGAGCAACTCAGCCGGACGCAGTGGGCCGGCATCGGCGTTGCATTTCTGGGAATAGTCGTCGCATTCCTCGGATTCGACGGCCGGCCTGCGCGCAAGCTCCTGACCGGCGATGCGCTGGCGCTCATCGCCGGCGTGAGCTGGGGCGTGAGCAATGTCGTTTTGCGCCGCGGCCGGGTCGGCGGGGCGAGGACGGCGAAGACGGTTCTTTATCAGGTGGCCACGGCCACCTTGGTGCTGGGGACATTTGCGGTGGCGACCGACCAGGTTCAGATCTCGCTGACGAGGCTGACGATCGCGGTGCTGTTGTTCCAGACACTGGTGATCGCCATTTCGAGCTACCTGATCTGGTTTTGGCTGCTGCGCCACTATCTCACCTCGCGGCTCATGCTCCTGTCGCTGCTGACCCCGCTGTTCGGCGTGGTGTTCGGATCGACGCTCCTCGATGATCCGATCGGTTGGCGCTTTGCGTTCGGCGGCGGCCTGGTGTTGCTCGGGATACTGATCGTCAATCTGCGCCGCTTATTGCAGCGGTAGACGCACGTAGGAGGCGTCCCATACCCGGTCGGTCCGGCTTTTCCGCTGCGTGAATTTCCCGATTCGTGCAACGCTGGCCCCATCACGTGAAAGCCGGAGGTGTCTTCGTGGAGCCGCATGAAAAAAATGGAACCGATGAAAAAAATGGAGTCATGGTGGCCCGCCGATTTGGGCGAGCCCTCGTCCGTCGGCGCGCAAAACGGGCTGCGGTACGCTTTCTTCCCGGAATCCCACCGCCTGCTCATCGACCGGGACGGGACGGTGACGGTTTACGACAGCGGGCCGCACAAGATCAACGGCATCTACCAGCCCACCGACGTTTCGCAGATCCGCTTCACCGGCAATCAGGGCAACGTCGACTTGGGAAGTCTGCGCAAGGTCGACGAGTAATTTCCGGCACTTGCGAACTCATGGAGCGGGCGAGCCCGCGCCGTCCGCTCGGCTCGGCTGTCTGCGGCCTGCACGAGAAATTCCCTTTCGAGAGCGTCGTCACCAGTCCTACGGCTCTTTTCACACAGTACGCATAGTCGCCGTTCGCGGACCAAAGCCGCTTCGTGACGCCATCCCGGGTGTAATCGACGCGGCATCCCCCGCCGCGAGGCCCCCCGGCCGCGAGTCTGTAGATGTCGATGAAACGGTGGCTGTTCCCGAAAGTGCAGACGAAGCGCTCACGCGACTCGGGTTGCGCCTGCGCCCCCGCCGCATTCGCGGTGATCGCCCAGACGGCAAACATGAGTCCTACGTGCGTGAGCTTCATGGCAACCTTTCATTGTCCGTCAGGCATGGCCTACGCCAATTGAGACTATTTCCTCGATGGTAAATTCCCCGCCGAAAAGCGAAGGTGGGGCTGCGAGTCGAGTGCGATTCGTCGGCGCGCAGGGCCGGTAGGCGCTTGCGCAAATTATCACCCCATATTCCCAAGATGCATCCCGATTTCAGGGTGCATCGCGATTCATTGGAGATAGCGATGGCGAAATCGACCAAGTCTAAAACGTCCAAGTCGTCGGTAACCAAGTCGTCGGCAAATGGTTCGCAGCGGCGAGCGAGTCCCGAAGGTGCGGGCACGACGTCGAGCGGCCCGAGCCACCCGGCCCCGCCCACATCATCCCTCGCCGAGCTGGCGGAGGCCCACGAGCAGCTTGCTGCGGCCATGCCATCCAATGCCGCGAAGCCCCACGAGTTCGGGTACGACCACGCGGTTGATCCGGTGGCCGGGCCCGACCGTTCCCATGCCGAGCGTCGAGGCAGCCGCGAGCACGTTGAGCGAGGAGAACGACAGCGGCAAGACCGGCCCCGCCACGACGGATCCCAAGGCGGTGGACGGCGGACTCGCTCGGGTGCGCGTGAATTCGGTGGATCAGCCGCTCACCACCAATCAGGGCGTGCAGGTGTCGGACAACCAAAATTCTTTGAAAGCGGGCCTGCGCGGGCCGACGCTCTTGGAGGATTTCGTGCTTCGCGAGAAGATCACCCATTTCGATCACGAGCGCATACCGGAGCGCATCGTGCATGCCCGGGGATCGGCCGCGCACGGATATTTCGAATGCTACAAGGCCATGACCAGCATCACCCGGGCCGCGCCGTTCGCGGCCGAGGGCAAGCGAACGCCCGTTTTCGTCCGCTTCTCGACGGTTGCCGGCGAGCGCGGGTCGACCGATACGGCCCGCGATGTGCGCGGCTTCGCGGTCAAGTTCTATTCGGATGAGGGCAACTGGGATCTCGTCGGCAATAACATTCCGGTGTTCTTCATCCAGGATGCGATGAAGTTTCCCGACCTCATTCACGCGGTGAAGCCGGAGCCGCACCACGGCATGCCGCAGGCCGCCTCCGCGCACGACACGTTCTGGGACTTCGCTTCGCTCATGCCGGAATCCACGCACATGCTCCTGTGGGTCATGTCGGACCGGGCCATCCCACGCAGCTACCGCATGATGCAGGGATTCGGCGTTCATACGTTCCGCCTCGTGAATGCCAAGGGCGCCTCCGTGTTCTGCAAGTTTCATTGGAAGCCCAAGCTCGGCACCCACTCGCTGGTGTGGGACGAGGCGGTGAAGATCTCGGGGGCCGATTCGGATTTTCATCGGCGGGACCTATGGGAGGCGATCGAATCCGGCCACTATCCCGAATGGGAGCTCGGCGTGCAGCTGTTCAGCGAGGCGGACGCGGAGAAGTTCAGTTTCGACGTGCTGGATGCGACCAAGCTCGTCCCCGAGGAACTCGTTCCGGTCAAACCGGTCGGGCGCATGGTCTTGAACAGAAATCCGGACAATTTTTTCGCGGAGACAGAACAGGTCGCCTTCTGCACCGCGCATGTGGTGCCGGGCATCGATTTCAGCAATGACCCGTTGCTGCACGGGCGGATACATTCGTACGTGGACACCCAAATCTCGCGGTTGGGAGGCGCCAACTTTCACGAAATTCCGATCAACGCCCCGCTGGCCCCGGTGCACAACAATCAGCGCGACGGCATGCATCGTCAGGCCATCGCCCGCGGACGGGTGGCCTATGAGCCGAATTCGCTGGGGGGCGGCTGTCCCTTTCAAGCCGGCGCCAAGGGCTTCGTCTCCTTCCCGAAAGGGATCGATGAGGACAACGGCCCCATCGACAAGGTGAGGGGCAAAGCGGAGCGGTTCGCGGAACACTACAACCAAGCCACCTTGTTCTACGAAAGCCAGACCCCGGTGGAGCAGGCTCATATCGTCGGCGGCTTTCGTTTCGAGCTCAGCAAGGTGACGGTGCCCGCCATCCGCGAGAGGATGGTGTCCTCGCTTCGCAACGTGTCCGAAGACCTGGCGGGCCGGGTGGCCGACGGTCTGGGCATCGAACTTCCCGAGCCCATGCCGCGGGCGACGAACCGACGGTTCAAGCCCGAGGTGACCAAGTCACCGCCGTTGTCCCTGCACGCCCTGCCGGGCGCCGACGGAATCGCGACCCGCAAGATTGCCGTGATGGTGGGCGAGGGGGTGGAGTTCGACGGCATCGCCGCGCTCATCGAGCGGGTCTCCAAGGAAGGGGCTGTGGTGCGGCTGCTGGGCGTGCGGCTGGGTTCGTTGGACTCGAGCGAGGGGGGGCGGCTCGAAGTCGATGCGACCCTGGAAAACTCGCCGTCGGTGCTGTTCGATGCGCTGGTGTTGCCGGACGGGGAGGCCGCGGCCGCGACGCTGCTTGGCGACGGACAGGCGGTCGAATTCATCCAAAATCAATTTCGACACGGCAAGACCATTCTGGCCGTGGGGGCGGGGCGAAGCCTGCTCGCGCAAGCGGGAATCGATGGCGGGAAGCACGATCCCGGATTGCTCCTGGCCGAGCCCGGAAGCATCGACATCGAAGGCTTCATCCGGGCGGTGGCGCGCCACCGACATCCGGAGCGCGAGCAACATCCGCGGCGGTTGTGAGCGCGGCGGACTTGATCGTCGACCACCAAATCACGGCCAGGAGCGCGACTTGCACAGGCAGCCGCGCGATCAAGATCCAAAGGTGGATCGCGAACGCATCGTGTTGCTGCAGCATGTAGACATTCGCGGGGGTGACGAGAATCGTGAGCGCGAACAACCCGATTCCCGCTGCACGGCGGATTGGCCGATACAGGATACCCGCCGCCCCCAACAACTCGAACACGCCCGTCACCAGCACGATCGCTCGATGCCACGGCAGGTAGGGTGGCACGATGCGCGCTTCCAGGTTCGTTGCGAGAAAGTGCGCCGCGCCGCCGATGGCAAACCACA
The DNA here is from genome assembly GCA_963748995.1 of uncultured Gammaproteobacteria bacterium. Taxonomy (GTDB): domain Bacteria; phylum Pseudomonadota; class Gammaproteobacteria; order Steroidobacterales; family Steroidobacteraceae; genus Bog-1198. Next base: position 126,261 of record CAVVKU010000030.1, read on the forward strand.
GGAAAACGAATGCGAGGCCGGCAAAGCGGCCCACGCGTCGTCCCCTAGGTAAATTCCCACGCCACATCGCTCCGCCGACCATACAGCCAGGCGCAGCGGCGGTCGATACATTGTTTTCGTCGATCCATTGTTTTCCCTAGCGTCCCCGGCATCGCCCACGCGGCCCGCCAACCCTCGGATTTCGCCATTTCCAACCATAGGAGGATTCATCATGAAAGCGCTCGTATATCACGGCCCCAAGAAGGTCTCAGTCGACTCCGTTCCCGACGCAAAGCTCGAAAAGCTCACAGATGTGGTGATCGAGCTCACCACCACCAATATCTGCGGCTCTGATCTGCACATGTACGAGGGCCGCACGGACGTGGAAAAGGGCAAGATACTGGGGCACGAGAACCTCGGCGAGGTCGTGGAGGTGGGCAAGGCGGTCGACCGGATCAAAAAGGGCGACAAGGTGGTTTTGCCGTTCAACGTTGGATGCGGATTTTGCGCCAACTGTGAACGCGGGCTGAGCGGTTACTGCCTGACGTGTGCGGACCCGAAGGTCATGCCGGGGATGGCGGGCGCCGCGTATGGCTTTGCCGGCATGGGACCGTATTCGGGCGGCCAGGCGGAGTACCTGCGCGTGCCCTATGCGGATTACAACTGTTTGAAGCTTCCGGACGACGCGCAGGAGAAGGAAAAGGATTACGTGATGCTCGCGGACATCTTCCCCACCGGCTGGCACGCGACGAGACTCGCGGATCTCAAGCCCGGCGAGTCGATCATCATCTTCGGCGCAGGTCCGGTGGGATTGATGGCGGCGATGTCGGCGCGCATCCAGGGAGCGAGCCAGATTTTCGTGGTCGACGGCCAGCCCGATCGCCTGCAACTCGCAACCCAGATCGGCGCGAGAGCGATCGACACCAAGGACGGCGAGGTGGGCGATCAAATCCGCGAGCTGACGAATGGTTTGGGCGCGGACTGCGGCGCGGAATGCGTGGGATATCAGTGCCACAATTCGCACGGCAAGGAGGTTCCCAACTTGACGATGAACGCGCTGGTCGATTCGGTCAAAGCCACCGGCACCATCGGCGTCATCGGAGTGTTCGTGCCGCAGGACCCTCACGCGGACGACAAGCTCGCGAAGAAAGGTCAGATCGCCTTCGATTTCGGGAAGTTCTGGTTCAAAGGCCAGAGAATCGGAACCGGGCAGTGCAATGTGAAAGCCTATAACCGCCGGCTCTGCGATCTCATCCACCATGGAAAGGCGGAACCCTCGGTGATCGTCTCGCACGAGCTGCCGCTGAGCAAAGCGCCGGATGCGTACAAGCATTTCGACGAGCGCGATGCCGGATGGACCAAGGTCATCCTGCATCCGCAGGCGGCATGAGCGACTGGCGGCGGGTCATTTCGGCCGCATGGCGCGACTAAGGAACGGCGGCGAGGTGTAAAATACCGGTGAGCGCGCGGGGCCGGGAGGGTCCCGCGCGTGGGATCGAACAAGACACATAAGGATACCCACCATGACTCGCACCGGCCTTTCCCTGGCGATGCTCGGTCTGGCAGCCGCACTGTGCCCAGGCTTTGCATCCGCAGGCCTCGCCGCCACGCAGGCCGACAGGCCCCCCACTTTTGCCGATTTGCAGGGCGAGGTGGTGCTCGATAATCCACGCGTCAACGTGGAGAAATTCATGCTGCAACCGGGACAACCGACCGGAGCGCAGCGGCACCCTCTCGACCAGCTGTGGGTCTTCGTCAAGGGAGGCGTATTGACCTCGAGCGAGGGACGCGCGACGCTCTGGCGCGACGGCCGAGTGCTCTGGCGGAGCGCTTCCGAACGTCCCGATACGGGCAGCACGAATACGGGCGCCACGCCGATCGTGCTCATCTGCGTCAATCTCAAGCCGTGGCCCCGCACCCCACCCGGCTCGCACGCCAAGCCCAAGTACCGATATCTCAATTATCCGAACATCCCCGGCGAGGATCTCCTGGAGAACGATCTGGTCATCGTACAGCGCTTCACCGTAGATCCCGGGCAGTGGGAGGGAGTTCATGCCCATCACCCCGACATGCTCTACATCCACATCAAGGGCGGCCAATGGGCGGCCCGGACGTACAAGGAACCGGAGCATGCCTATCCCGATGCCTCGCCCGATGGAGGGGTCGGTTGGATGCCGGCCGTCGATCTCAGCGTCGGCCACCAGTCGGGCAATATCGGCACAGCGCCGATCGATTTGATCTGGGTGACGCTGAAGAGGTGAAGCGGGCGCCGCGCCCAAGGCCCTACGGGACCGCAACGGCAGCGTCGCGGATGGCATCGTAAATGACGCCAAGATCCTCCTCGGTGACGCAGTAGGGCGGCAGCACATAAATCGTGTTGCCGAGCGGCCGCAGGAGCACCTGGCGATCGCGAAAGAACCCCTGGAGACGAGGACCTATCTCGGCGAGATAGCCGGAGTCGGTGGTCTTCAGATCCAGGGCGGTGATGGTGCCGGTCTGGCGGACGTTCTCGAAGCGCGGATGGTTCCGAAACGGCTCGAGGTGCCGGGCCTGACGTTCCATGAGCGTCGCAATGCGTTCCCGGACGGGCTCGGTTTCCCAGATCTCCAGATTGGCCAGGGCGGCCGCGCAGGCAATGGGATTGGCCGTGAAGGAACTCGAGTGAAAGAATGTGCGACGGCGGTCGGCGGAATAATGGGCTTCGAAGATGTCGCGGCTGCACAGGGTGACGGCCAAAGGCAGTGCGCCTCCGGTGAGCCCTTTGGAGTAGCAGGCGATGTCGGGCCGCACGCCGGCCTGGTCGCAGGCTGAAAGCCTGCCGGTGCGGCCCCATCCGGTCATCACCTCGTCGGCAATGAACAGCACGCCATACGCGGAGCAGAGGCGCCGCAATTCGGCAAGGACGGCGGGCGAGTACATGAGCATGCCGCCGGCACCGAGCACCAAAGGTTCGACGATGAGCGCTGCGGGATGATGCGTGCGGCAAAGCGCTTCGAAGGCCTCGAGCGCAGCCGATTCGCGCGCGGCGGCGGGGAAGGGGATGCGTTCCACCTCGAATAGAAAGGGCTCGTAGGGATCGGTAAACGGCCCGCGCGCGCCGACGGACATCGTGCCGATGGTGTCGCCATGATAGCTGTGTTCGAGCACCACGACGTGGCGGCGGGATTCGCCATTATGACGCCAGAAACCCAGTGCCATCTTCAAGGCAACTTCGACGCTGGTCGAGCCGCTATCTGAAAAAAACACGTGCTCGAGACCACCTGGAGCAATGGCCAGGACTTTCGCGGCGACCCGCTCGGCGGCCTCATGCGTGAATTCCGCGAAGATCAGCTGGTCGAGCACGTCCGCTTGCGCCTTGATGGCCTCGACGATGCGCGGATGCCTGTGCCCATGGGTGATCACCCACCACGAGGAGATGGCGTCCACGATGCGCCGGTTGTCGGCGGTGTAGATGTACGCCCCCTCGGTGCGGACCGCCATGGGCAACGACGGGCGCAGCGCATGCTGCGTAAAGGGGTGCCAAATCGGCGAGCGCGGGGCGGTGGGACCGGTCACGGTTCGAACAGCTCGCGCCGGAAGGCGTCGCTGAATGCGGCGCGCAGCGATGCAGGCGTCAACGGATGGAGCGGCGGAAGGCGTCCGAGGACCGGCACGCCGCCCATGGCGGCCAGCGTGCGCTCGTTGTCGGCATGCGGCTCGCCGATCAGTGCGAGCCCTAAGACGGGAACGGCGCGGCGGGCGAGCGCCTCCAGGGAAAGCAGCGTGTGATTCAACGTGCCGAGAGTGGTGCGTGCGCAGAGAATGACCGGGGCCTTCCATCGGGCGAACACGTCCACATAGAGCTCACGGCGATTGAGCGGAACCATCAGGCCGCCCGCGCCTTCGATGATCAGAGGTCGAGCCAGCTCCGGAATGCGAAGTGAACGGGAGTCGATATCGATCCCCTCGCGCTCCGCGGCGAGATGGGGTGAGGCCGGGAGCTTCAGGCGCCAGGCTTCCGTCAGGAAGTGGGTATCGCCGAGGCCCGTCAGGCGGCGCACCGTGTCAGTGTCGGACTCGCCATCGAGGCCTGCTTGCACGGGTTTCCAGTAAACGCCTTCGAGAAGGCCGGTCAAACCGGCGGCGAAGACCGTCTTGCCGATATCGGTGTCAGTTCCGGTAACGACGAAGCGCTGCATCAAGACACATGCCTCTGCGTCGGCGGAGCGCGTTGCAGCTCGGCGGCCAGGGCGTCGAACAAACCGGAGATCGCTCGTTCGTCAACGTTCAGGGTGATGGAGACGCGCAAGCGCGCGGTGCCTCGCGGCACGGTTGGCGGCCGAATTCCGCGGACATCGAATCCCCGCTCCCGGAGCGCACCGGCTGCCGACATCGTGGCGGCGTCTTCGCCGATGATGACGGGATGGATCTGGGAACCGGAACCGGGCGTCCCGAGTTTGGACCGGGATTCGCGCCCGGCGTGCTCGATGAGATGCGCGAGCCGCGCGCGGCGCTCCGGTTCCTGCTGCAGGATGGCAAGCGATTCGAGCGCCGCGACGGCCAGCAACGGCGACGGGGCGGTGCCGAAGATGAACGGGCGGCAGCGGTTCACCAGGAATTCGGCCAACACGCGGGGAAGCGTGACGAGGGCACCCGCGCTGCCGAGCGCCTTGCTGCAGGTATGCACCACGACCACATTGGGAAGCCCTTCGAGCGCGGCGGACAGACCACGGCCCTCGGGACCGAACACGCCCGTGGCATGCGCCTCGTCCACCACGAGGAACGCCTCGTGACGGTCGGCGATGGCGGCCAGGCTGACGAGAGGCGCGCGGTCGCCGTCCATGCTGTAGAGGCTTTCCACGGCGATCCACGGGTGACCGCGGCCGCCCCGATTGCGGTATGCGCGGATGGCGTCCTCGAAGGCGGCGGGATCGTTGTGATGCGCCACCGAAAAGGGAGCCCGGCAGGCGCGCAGCCCGTCGCGCGTGCTGGCATGCACGAGCTCGTCGATGACCACCAGGTCCTCGCGCTGCGGAAGCGTCGAGAGGACTGCAAAATTGGCCAGATAGCCGCTGCCGAAAAACAGCGTGCGCTCGGTGTGGAAAAACCGGGCGGCTGCCGCCTCGAGCGACTCGTGCTCCGCGGTGTTTCCGCGCAGCAACCGCGAGCCGCCGGCCCCGATCGCGGTGCCTCGGGCGATCGCCGCCGTCAGCGCGTCGGCCAGGCGCGGGGAGGCCGCAAGCCCGAGATAATCGTTGGAGGTGAAGTCGAGGCCGGCGCTCGGCGCGAGCCGGCGAATGAGGCTCTGATCGCTGAGCCGATCGAGATCGGCTTGATAGCGATCGAGCCCGGAAGCGGTTGGCATTTGCGATGCGGCGTCAATGAGGGTCGATGAGACCCAAAGGCGCGTCGATGTGTCGAGCGGGTACCGCGAAGTCGCCGTCCGGCGTCTCCGAGCCGTCCTTCGGTTCCGCGCGGATTTGCAGGCGGTCGAACAGCCGCCGGTCCTGATCCACATCCGGATTCCCGGTGGTGAGCAGTTTCTCGCCGTAGAAGATGGAGTTTGCGCCGGCGAGAAAGCAGAGGGCCTGAAGTTCGTCCGACATCTCCGTCCGGCCCGCGGACAGGCGCACCCGTGAACGGGGCATGAGGATGCGGGCGACGGCCACGGTGCGCACGAAATCGAACGGATCGAGCGCGGGGGCGGCGTCGGAGAGCGGGGTCCCTTCGACCCGCACGAGCAGATTGATCGGCACGCTTTCGGGATGTTCAGGCAGGGTGGCGAGCGTATGGAGCAGCCCCGCCCGATCATCCGCCGTCTCGCCCATGCCGACGATTCCGCCGCAGCAGACGTTCATTCCCGCGTCGCGGACCGCCTGCAGGGTATCGAGGCGATCCTGATAAGTGCGGGTGGTGATGATCTTCTCGTAATAGGCGGCCGAGGTGTCGAGGTTATGGTTGTAGTAATCCAGGCCCGCCGCTTTCAATTCGAACGCCTGCTCGGCGGTGAGCATGCCCAAGGTCGCGCAGGTCTCGAGCCCCAACGCCTTCACTTCGCGGATCATCGCGATGACCTTGCGCAGGTCCTTGGGCTTCGGCGAGCGGTAGGCGGCGCCCATGCAGAATCGGGTGGCGCCGGCCTGCCGCGCCGCCGCTGCGCGTCCCAGCACGTCCTCGAGCTCGAGCAACTCCTGCGGCTCGAGTCCCGTATCGTAACGCACGCTTTGCGGGCAATACGCACAGTCCTCGGGGCAGGCGCCGGTCTTGATGCTGAGCAGCGTGCTGATCTGGACGGTGTTCGGCGTCTGGAATCGGCGATGCACCTCCTGGGCGCGAAACACGAGATCCATGAAGGGGAGGGCGAAGAGGGATTGGACCTCCGGCAGGGTCCAGTCGTTGCGAGCGTCCAAATTGGTAGTTCCGCGAAGGTTGGGTGGATTGTTGAGGACAGTATTGGATCGGGGCGGGGGGGCCGTCAACAGCCTGCGTAGGCATCGTCCTACACCAGCATGGCGTTGACCCTGGTTTACCAAAACTCCAGAATTTTCACCCGCTTAAGCGCGGCGGGGGGCGTGGGATGTGTTTGATATCAAATCCGGAATGACACGATTGCGCCGGCCATGGCTCCTAAGGGCCTGCGTCCGTGCCTGCACGCGCTGCAGCGCAGTGCTTTGCGGTGGCGCGTTACTGGCACATACCCCGACGGTGTGGGCTGACGCGGATGCAGGCCCTTCCGACGATCTGACCCGAATGTCATTGAGCGAGCTGGCGAATCTGGACGTGACTTCCGTGTCGAAGTCGAGCGAACCGATGCAGCGCGCGCCCGCCACGATCTACGTGATCACCCACGAGGACATCCTGCGTTCGGGCGTGACGAGCGTTCCCGAAGCGCTGCGCCTGGCCCCGAACCTGCTGATCACGCAGACGTCATCCAGCGCCTATACCATCTCGGCCCGAGGCCTCGGCGGTAATCCGGCGGCGCAAAATTTCTCCAACAAACTGCTCATTTTGATCGACGGCCGCAGCGTCTACACGCCGTTGTTCTCGGGTATCTACTCCGACACGCTCGATGTGATGCTCGAGGACATCGATCGCATCGAGGTGATCAGCGGCGTCGGCGCGACGCTCTGGGGCGCCAACGCGATGAATGGAGTGATCAACATCATCACGCGGCCCTCGTACCTGACGCAGGGTACCTACGTCGATGCCGGAGCGGGCAATCAGGAACAGCTGGGAGGCGTTCGATACGGGGGCCGGCTCGGCCCGGATACGACGGCGCGTGTTTACGGTTTCGACTTCCATCGTGGCGCGATGGAGCTCCCCGACGGCTCGACTGCGCATGACGGATGGAACAAGGGCCAAGGAGGCTTCCGCAGCGACTGGTCCACGGATCAGGATTCGCTCACGGCGCAGGGCGATGTTTATCGCGGAACGGAACAGGTGCCTGACAACTCCGACGGGCTGATCGCGGGCGGCAATTTGCTTGCGCGCTACCAGCACCGAACCCTCCACTCCGAGCTGCAGGTCCAGGCCTATTTCGATCAGATGGAGCGCTTCGGAGCGGCCGGTGATGGCGGCTTCGTGGTGCAGACCTACGACCTGCAGTTGCAGCAATCGATCGATGCAGGCACGGCCAACCGCATCATATGGGGCGGCGGAGAACGGGTCTACAAGTACGGCATCACCAATACCGCGAGCCTGCTGTTCGAGCCGCCGGATCACGCGCTCACCCTCGGCAACGCATTTGTACAGGATACGATGAAACTCGCGGATCAAGCCGCGCTGACCGTGGGCGTCAAATTCGAGGATGATCCATTCGCGGGGTGGACGCCGCTTCCGGATGCCCGCCTGTCGATCGGGATGGGCGAGCACGCGGCGTTGTGGGCGGCGGCTTCGCGCGCGATCCGTTCGCCGACGCCGTTCGACGACGAGGTCGTGGAGAAGCTCGGCGCCGTCACGGAACTGGCGGCAAATTCGGGATTCCGGCCGGAAGAGGTCATGGGGTACGAACTCGGCGCGCGAGCGCAACCCAACTCCGAGGTATCGCTGTCGGCGGCGTTTTTCTACGATGTGTACGACGACTTGAGAACGATCGAGCTCGGTGCGCAGCCACCCTATCTGCCCCTGTATTGGGGCAATCTCATGCGCGGGGACATCGCGGGTCTCGACGCCTGGGGGAATTTTCAAGTTCAAGATTGGTGGCGGCTGTCCCCCGGCTTCACCTGGGTACGTCAGAGGTTGTCCTTCAAGCCCGGTGCGAGCCGGATCCTCGGGCTGGCGCAGGCCGGAAACGATCCCAGCTCGCACGCGAGCCTCACCTCATCGATGAGCTTCGCCCGCCGCACGAGCTTCGACGCCACGCTGCGCTACGTGGGCGCGCTGCCCGATCCCGGATTGCCGCATTACTACGAGATCGACGCGCGTTTCGGCTGGCAGGCGAGCCCGGCGCTCGACCTCTCGCTCGGCGGCGCAAATTTGCTGCACGCCCGACACTACGAAGCGCCGGCGTCTTACGGCGAGCAAATCACCCGCAGCGTGATCGCCGAAGCCCGA
>CAVVKU010000031.1:0-25505 GCA_963748995.1 uncultured Gammaproteobacteria bacterium
CGAATTCAAAGGACAAGGCCATGAGCAATCTGGACAATAAAGTAGCGGTGGTCACCGGGGCCTCCAAGGGTATTGGGGCTGCGATCGCCAAGCATCTGGCGGCCGCCGGCGCCACCGTCGTCGTGGGCTACTCTTCGAGCAAGGAGGGGGCCGAGAAAACGGTCGCGGATATCGCGGCGCGCGGCGGCAAGGCCATTGCCGTCAAGGCCAGCGTGCCTGACGAAGCCGAAATCGCGGCGCTGTTCGATACCGTCAAGAAGAAATACGGCAAGATCGACATCCTGGTGAACAATGCCGGCGTGTACGAATTCTCGCCGCTCGACGGGTTCACCCTGGAGCACTACAACCGGCAGTTCAACACCAACGTGCTCGGCGTGCTGCTGACCACGCAGAGCGGCCTTGCCGCTGTTCCCGCCGAGCGGCGGCAGCGTGGTCAATATAAGTTCCGTGGCCAGCACGCTGGCGCCGCCAATGGGCTCGGTGTATTCGGGCACCAAGGGAGCGATCGATTCCATCACCCGCTCCCTCGCCAAGGAACTGGCGCCCCGCAAAATCCGCGTCAATGCCGTGAATCCGGGACTGGTCAGGACCGAAGGATCGGCGGGCTTCGCCGACAGCGACTTCGAAAAGGGCGCCATCGCCTGCGACGCCGCTCGGGCGCATCGGCGAGCCGGACGATATCGCGCTGCCGGCGGTGTTCCTGGCCTCGGAGGATGCCCGCTGGATCACCGGCGAGACGCTGTACGTGTCGGGGGGCGCGGCCATTTGAGCGGGTGAGGCGAACTGTGCCCGCGACGGCGCGGGCGCAGGCGAGCATGGGCGTGCCGGATGATCAGCTCCGCAAGGTTGGTGATTACTTCGCGATCCAGGCCATCGGCGAGGGCTTGATCGCGAGCCGCCGAGACTGCACCCGGCAACGCATCGGATTTGCCGGGAGCCGCGTGGCGGGTGTCCACAATATCCGTGCTCTCGAAACGTCTTCCTTGGTATGGACGAAGCCCATGCATTGCCCATGAATGACCGAGACAGCGAGATCACCGCGGCGGTGGTGCGCGAGCGCGCGAAGCTCTGGTCGTTCATCCGCCGGCGGGTGCCGGATCCGGGCGAGGCGGAAGACCTCCTGCAGGACGTCCTGTTCGACTTCGTGCGCGCCTACCGCCTTCCGGAGCCCATCGAGCAGGCCGCCGCCTGGCTGTTCCGCGTCGCCCGCAATCGCCTCATCGATCGCTTCCGCAAGAACCGCTCCATGCCGGCGACCGAGACGCTGAGCCGGTCGGATATCGATGAAAGTGATTATTGGCTGGATCTTGCGCTTCCCCCGATCGATACGGGACCGGAGGCGATGTATGCGAGATCGGCGGTGTTAATGGCCATGCAGCAGGCTCTCGGCGAGTTGCCGCCCGAGCAGCGCGAGGTCTTCATCGCGCACGAGCTCGACGGAGAAAGCTTCAAGGACATCGCGGCGCGCACCGGCGTTGCCGTCAACACCCTGCTGGCGCGCAAGCGTTATGCGGTTTTGAGCCTGCGCGCTCGTTTGCGCACGGTTCACGCCGAGTGGGATTTTTGAACCAGCCGGCCATTCGCCGGGTGACTATTGGAAGGAGCAGACAGTGAAGTACCGAGTTAGATTCGTGGGCAAGGCCCTCTTGTTGGTCGCCGCGGCCGCAGTCCTTGGGTGGATTGTCATGGCGCTATGGAACGCGGTCGTTCCGTTCGCGTTCGCGGGCGCCCGTTTGATGGATTATCCGCATGCGCTGGGCCTGTTGATTCTGAGCCGCATCCTGTTTGGCGGGTTCCGGGGGCGGGGCGGTTGGCATGGAGGCGGCCGCTGGCGGCGATGGGAAGCCATGACGCCCGAGGAGCGCGAACAATTCAAGCAGCGAATGGAAACGCGTTGCGGACGGGCGACGGAGAACAAGGCTTGAGCTCAGTGACGACGGCCAGTTGTAAACAGCCCCCGGCAGACCGCAGCCTGATCAGCGGGCGCCGGGATCTCCCGGATGGTAGCGGGCCGCAGCATGCGCGATGACCTCTTCGCGCGTCAGCAGCGCATCGCGAAACCGGCCGTGGCGGTACAGGTCCGCCTGGTCGGTGAAGTGAGGTGAGGCCGGATCGCCGCTCTCGCCACCGCAACTCAAGACCTTGGCGTGAACCGTCGGACCGAATTCGACGGCCGCGATGAAGCTGTTGCCTGAAACTCCGTATAGCTTCCGGTTGCGACGAGGCTCCTGAGGTTCGAATGCGGCCAGTGCTCCCCACGCCGAAGAGGTCATGGCAATGGGCGCGCTTGGCCGCTCGTCGTCGAATACCGGCTCGATGTCGTCGTTGAGCCGCTGGTACCGGTTGATCTCGCCCCAGGGCGTGTTCCATTGCCCGAAGTCCTTTCGCAGCCGATCGAGCGCCGCGCCGAGCGCGTCGAGGCGTTCTTCGTTGGTCACTCCGTCGACCAGGTACGAATACACCGGCTCGTCGAAGGAGAGTGCCGCCTGTCGATTGTGATTGATGACCGCCTCCCCCCAGAAGATGGCGACCGCGGTGGCCACCGACTCCTCGCTGACCCGACGGTCCCAGCGTCGCAGGAGCTCGACCGGCTCCTTCAGGTCGGCCTTGCGCGGATCCGTGGCCGGCAGCTGGTCGTAGGCGTCGATGAGCCCCGGCAGCATCACGTCGAACGTGATCAGGTGCGGGTCGTAGCCGGCGGCGATCAGGGTGTCGAGCGTCACTTGGTGGATGTCGTGCAGCACTTCCACCGCGTGCAAGCCCCGCGGATTCTCGCCGGTTCGCCACATGTAGCGCGGGTAGTCCTCGCGCCGCGGACTCTCCGAGCCGGCCGCCGAGAACGGCCAGTTGTTGGTGTTCTGCAGCCAGCCGTTCTTCGGATTGACGATCGAGATGATGTCGTCGAGCGAGTGCGGACCCTGCCATTCGGTCGCCGGATCGCTGCCGTCGACCGGGTGCGTGTAGTCGAAGCGTGGATCCCGCTTCGGGATGAAGTTGCCGTGGAAGTAGGCGATGGTGCCGTCGCGATCGGCGTAGACGGTATTGTTCGACGTATCCGTGCGCAATTGCTGGGTCGCGCGGAATTCGCGGAAGTTGTGCGTCTTGGTGCGCAGGTACGACTGCTGCAGCGCCGGCACCGGGGTTTGCAACAGGCGGATCGCGATCCACTTGCCGCCCTCTGCGCGGATGATGGGCCCATGGTGGCTGTGAAAGACCGTGAACTCGCGGCGCGCGAAGGCGTCCCCTTGTTTGAACAGGATGGAAAGGTGGCTGACCCGAAGCTTGCGCAGCGCGTCGCCATACTTGTAGTAGGGGCCATCGGGCTTCTGAACGATGGTCTCGGCGTATTCGTCGATCGCGTCGCCGCCGTAGGACGTATGCATCCAGCCGTTGTAGGAGTTGAACCCCTGATAAACGAAAAACTGGCCCCAGGTTACCGCGCCATAGACATCCAGGCCCTCATCACTGACCATCTGCAGTTCCGAGCGGAAATAGAATGACGTGTGCGGATTGATCCAGAGCAGCGCGTGACCCGAGGCGCTGCGGCTTGGCGCGATCGCAAACCCGTTGGATCCGCCGAGCGCCGCGGCCCGCGGTGGTGGCGCAGCGACCGGGTGCCCTGCCGCCGTAGAACTCCTCGAGTTTCGTAAGGTCGACGTCCTCGATGTCGCCGCCGATGCTGCCTTCCGTGAATGCCAGCGCCATCCACGGTTCATAATGGGTGATGACGCGCGCCCGCACGCCGGGATGCGTCGACAGGAAGTAATTGAGGCCGTCGGCCCAGGCCGTCATCAGTGACTTCAACCACGGCGGGCTGCCGGCATAGAGCCTGCGCAACCGCCCATGGTCGATGAACAGCCGCTGACGCAGGTCGGAGTAGACGGCGCTCTCGCCATCGGCCTGCGCCAGAACACCGAGGTTCGTGAGGTAGTTATGCTCGATCCGCCGGAAGTCGTCTTCGGCCTGGGCGTAGATCATGCCGAACACGGTGTCGGCGTCCGATTTGCCGTAAATATGGGCGATGCCCCACGAATCGCGGACGATCTCCGTGCGCTGCGCATGGTCGTGCCAGCGATCGGGCTCCGAGACTTCGGCGCGGGCGATTCCCGTGGTGGCTACGGCTACGGCGCCCAGCACTATTGCAGCCATGCTATTCATGACGGCCTTACCCTCGCTGATGGCTGGTTCACCCGACGCGCGCCCAGTATCTGGACGGGCGAGGCAATCAATTCTCCCTCTAACGATCCCGGCGGTCCCTGGGTCTTCGATGACCAGATCGCGCGGATCAACTTCATTCCGTTGGTGACCTGACCAAATGCGGCAAAGCCCTGGCCGTCCGGGTTGCGCTTGCCTCCGAAGTCCAGCGCCGGTTGATCGCCGATGCACACAAAGAAGGCGCCGGCGGTTCCCGTGCCTACCGCGTCGCGCGCAATCGAGATCGTGCCGTCGCGGTGACGAAGCCCGGTGAGGCTCGTCGGTTCGTGAGGGATGGGGTCCAGATACTTGCCGTCGTCGGTCAATCCTCCCTGCACGACATCGATCTTGATCGGGTTCGTGTCGTCATCCGGTCGAACAGTCCTATAGAAGGCGCCTCCGGCGTACAATCCACGATCAACGTATTTGAGAAAGTCGCCGGCGGAAAGGGGCGCGCGGCCTAGCTCCAGGAGGATCTCAATCGGGCCGAGCAGGGTATCAATCACGACCTTGCAATAGCGATCTCCGCCCCCAGCTGCCGCCCAAGAGCGGCTCGAGACTTGCGCGATTCCCAGCGCTGTGAGGCGGGATATCACGCTGCGGCGGGACCATCGATCGGCGAGTTCGGACTTCGGAAGGGCGTCGCCGTCTCTCATTTCTCCGCTCCTTCTTTCTTTTCAACGTTCAGATCGACCCCCATTGCCGCGATGTGCTCGAGCTCGTAGTCCAAGTTCGACTTTAACGGAAACTCGTGCGGGGGGGTCTCGCCTGCAAGGTGGGTCACAAAATAATCCCACGTTCGGCGTGTCCCGTATCCTGGAATATCGTGGTGCGAACGTGGGAACAGCAGAAGGTCGAAATCCTTGTTATGGTCTATGAGAGCCTGCTCGAGCTGGAAGACCGCCGCAGGATGGACGCCAATGTCCAGAAGGCCGTGCACCAGCAGAAGCTTACCTTTGAGATTGGCCGCATGGGTTAAATTGGCCTGTTGCTCATAGTTGTCGCCGACAGGATACCCTTCGTAGCGCTCGCCCCAGGTGTTCCAGAACAGCCGTTGGTCGTGATCGCCGCCGGCGGCGATGCCAACCTTGAAGAAGTCGGGGTAACGCAGCATCGCGCTCGCGGCCATGTATCCGCCCGCCGAGAAACCGATGATTCCGACCTGCGAGCCGTCGATCGCGCGATCGGCGGCGGAAAGCTGGTGAATGCCGGCGATGTGATCCTCGAGATTGCTCGCCGTCTCCACTTTTCCGTAGGACGCGGAGTGAAAGGCGCGGCTACGCTGGGCGGTCCCACGGCCATCGATCACCACGGCCACGAATCCGAGCTCCGCCAGTGAAGCGGCTTCCAGATACGCGCCGTGCGCGAAGGACGTGGGCACATAGGCGGTCTGCGGGCCGCCATAGATGTAGTCGATGACCGGATATTTCCTGGTGGGATCGTAGTCGGATGGCTTGAACACCAGAGCGTCGATCTCTGTCTGGCCATCGGCGGCGGTCAGGGAGACCGGCTGGGGCCATCGCCAGAACCCGGGCACCCGCGACGCGTCGCCCGTTTCGACGGTGGCGATGAGCTTGCCGTCGCGATCGCGCAGGACGGTCTTTGCCGGAATGCCCGCCGTGGTCACGGTCTCGACAAAATAGTTGCCCGAGGGCGCAAATCCCACCAGGCTCTTGGGATCCGCGCCTGCGATGACTTCCAGATCGGCCTCCTCGTTGCTGATACCGCCTTGCTCGAGGACTTCATGATCCTCATCGCTCGCACTCAAGACCTTCATCACGCCGGTATCCAGGTTGACCTTGGCGATTTCCCGGTAGTACGGGTTCTTTCGCCGCGTCCGTCCGGCGATGCTGATGTAGACCTCGCGGCGATGTTCGTCGAATCCCAGGATGTTGCGCACCAGCCAATCTCCGCGGGTCAGCGGCCGGATCAATTTCCCTGTCGCCAGGCTGTAAAGATACAGATGCGCCCAGCCCGACCGCTCGGAGTACCAGATGAGCTCGTTGGATTTCGGCAATGGCCGGATCGAGGTGGCCTCGTACACATCGGAGCCCAACTCGACATACGTGTCGCTCTTCTCGGAGAACAGTTCACGTGCCTCGCCCGAGCCCGCATCGACTGCGTCCACGTGGACGACTTTCTCGCCGCGCTCGACGTCGACGAAATAGGCCGCCTTCGAGTCGACTCCCCACCAGACCCGGTTGCCTTCCATGGGCGAGTCGTTCATCCGGACGGCCGGAACGGGCGGATGGTGCACCGGGGTCTGATGACCGGTGGAGACATCGATGATGACGAGCCGGAACGTCGTGGTATTGGGGTCTCCCGGCAGGGCGGCGCGGGTGTGGAAGACCGTCGGCCGGACTCCGTCCTGGGGCGCAAAATCGATCAGCGGCAGGTCAAGGACTTTTCGATCATCCGTTTGCGCCGTGAAGATCCGCGTAGAGTCAGGAGACCACACGACGTAGGGCGCGGGAGAGGGCGAGCCACGGGCCGCGGGCGGCGCGCCGTAGGCGTAGTAGGTTTCACCATCGAACGTGAGCTGGGTCCGCGCCCCCGTCTTCATGTCTTCGACCCAAAGATTGGACTCCTTCGAAAACACGCCCAGATGTCCGTCCGGGGACAGCGCGTAGTTTCTGCGGGGCGCGGCATCCTCGGAAAGCGCTTCGGCGCGGTCGAACCGCCAGGCCCTGCCCAGGGTGGTGAAACGCACCACCCCGTCTGCGTCGAGGGTGACGTTGTAGAGTGGCAACGTTTTGGGATCGAAGGACTTTCCCGTCCTTTCGCGCAGCGCCTTGGCGAGTTGCCCGTGGTCGAAGGCATCCGCCTTTGCGCCCGTCGCCGCATCCACCACGGTGAATCGGTGGCCCTCGGTCAGTTCGCGCTTGTACCAGAACCGGTCGCGACCCGGAATCCAATGGGGCACCATGTTCTCATTGAGGATCCAGCGGTGGGCAATCGCCGCCTGAATTTCCGCCGCCCGCTGGTATCGTGCAAGCATCGAATCCGAAGAAGTTTCCGGCTGCGCATCGCAGACCGAGGCGCAGCACAGCAGCGCCAAACCGCAAAGAGCCGCTGACAGACTGCAACCCCCTGCATCGAATGAGATCTTGCTCATCAGGATATAGGGCTCCTTCCGAACGGTTAGTATTTACCCGACAGCGTGAGCCCGACCGTGCGCGGTGTGATCACGGAAGCGAGGTACGCGTTGGCGCCGTTGATCGCCGTCTCGGCCGACACTTCGCTGATCCCCCGCGAGTCGCCTGCATTCTTGACATATAGGCTGAGCTCGTAGGCTTTCACTCGCACGCCCGCGCGCAGGTCTACGGTGGAGTAGCCAGGAAGACTTTGTCGGGCAGCGCCGACCACGAACTCCGAAAGCCGATTTCCAGTGTAATGCCAATCGATCCCGGCGATACCGACGATCGCTGCGCTCAGGGGCCGTTCGTAGGAAGTGCTGAGCGTGCTCGAAAAAAACGGGGAGTCGGGTAAGCGATCACCCGCCAGGCCGCCCACGCTCGCCGGCGTATTCTGCGTGAGCCGGGCATCGGTGTACGCCGCGCTGACGCCCAAGGACAGTCCCTGTAACGGGTTATAGTTGACGGCGCTTTCGGCGCCGCGGCTGCGAGCCGTTCCGCCGTTGGTGAGTCCGTAGAGGCCGTTGACTTCGGCGACCAACTGGATGTCCTTCCATTCGACGTTGAAGGCGTCGAAATCATAATTCAAGCGCCCGTCCATCGCGGCCCCCTTGATACCCAGCTCATAATTGGTTGTGGTGGATGAATGAAATGTCTCCGGCAGTGGCGACCCGGGCAACGCGTCATTGGGGCCCCCGGGAACAAACCCCGAGGCCACCCGCAGGTAAACCATCGCCTCCGGGTTGAGCTTGTATTTTGCATCCGCCGAATAGGTGAAGGCACTTTGGTCGCTGTGAGTGATGAAATCGTCGGTGCCCGTAATCAGGCCGTTGTTGACCTGATGATAGCTCTGCTTCTCCGAGCTGTAGCGCCCGCCGAGACCGACCTCGAACGCCGGAGTGATGCGATAGTTGATATCACCGAATTCGGCGAATTCCCGGTAAGTCGAGCTGATGTCATAGACACCGAGAGATGACTGTAAGTTGTAGAGGATTCTTCCGGTACCCAAGTCGACCGGAGGCGTCGCCTCGATCTCATGCGCCCCTTCGTCCGTAAAGTAGCCACCGATCATCCAGTCCCATTTCTCATTTCTTCGCCACGCAAGCCTGAGCTCCTGAGTGAAGGAATGAACCGGCTCCGACTCGGTGAGCGCGGTGCCATAGTTCCCGCCCAGGAGGGAGCTCACGTACGAACCGTATACCCACGTGAAATCTTCCGTAAGATCGGGTTTGGACTCGGTGTAACTCGTCGACGATGTCAGGGAGGCGAAGCCCAGATCCCAGTTGATCGTGGCGTTGTAGAGCGCATTTTCGACGCTTTGCGGCTGCGCGATGATCTTTTCCTGTTTCAGGTCACCGAACACCGGTTGAAGCGTACCGGGGTATACATCGACATCGCCGGTGTCGTGCGCCATGAGGTGTTGATATTGCGCGGTCAACCGCACCGAGATGTCCGGGTCCGCCTGCCACAACAGCGACGCGCGCCCGCCGTAACGGTCGACCGAATTGATCTGCGATTGATTGCGCGAGGGGTCGTCTATATATCCCGGAAATCGGTTGTCGTTGCCGACCAGCCGCAGGGCCAGAGTATCGGAGAAGGGCAGATTGACCATGGCATGCTCTTCGTATCCAACGCCCCCATGCTCGACGCTGCTCACGCCGGCAAGGAAGCTGGCACCGTATTGCGTGAGGTCGGGCGCGTTGGTCACGTATTTCAGCAATCCTCCGAGCGCATTGGCTCCATAGACCGTGCCCTGGGGCCCGCGAAGCACCTCGACGCGCGCGAGATCGTACGTGTCCAGGTTCGGCGCCAAGTTGTTGCTGTTGGCGAAGGGGCCTTCGGACGTATACGGGACTTCATCCAGATAGGTGGCGACCGAGGAATTGAGCGCCGAGGTCCCAATGGAAATCCCGCGGATGATGAGCTGGTTGTCGACCGGACTATCGGACACCAGCTGCAGGCCCGGGACGCGATTGACAACGTCCTGAAGCGTCGTGGCCTGTGACTCCGTCAATTTCTGCCCGCTCAGCACGATGGCCGACATCGGAACATCGGCGAGCCGCTCCGATCGCTTGTTCGCGGTAACGATGACTTCCTCGAGAACGGCCTTGTTGTCGACGGAGCTCTCCGGAACCGAGTCGTGAGGCGCACCGGATGCCGCGCCTGTCTGGTTATAAGCCGCAGTGGGGTCCGCGCCGGCGCCGACTGTCGTCGAGAGGGTTGTCTTGGCATCCCTGACGATGGTGATTGAACTCTCGCCGACGACCCGGTAGCCGAGCCCCGCCGATTCGAGGAGCTGCTTCAGCGCCTCTCGAATGGTGTGCGGGCCCGTGATGCCCTGAGTCCATTGCCGGCTCATGTCGTCGCTGGAGATGACCTGGATCTTGGCCTGGTGGGAGAGCTGAATCAGGGCGGCCGACAGCGACTGCGCCGGGATGTCGAAATCGATTTTGCGATCGAGGTCGATGGCCAAGGCGGTGAATGAGACAAGACAAGCGAGGAGGGCCGGAAGTATCCGAGCCGATTCCCGGAGCGTAAGTCGACGCGCGGGATCCGTCCGCGCGAGGCGGCGCCGACGGATCTCCGGTTCCACCAAGGCTGCCGTTGTAATGTCGCTGCCCATGATTTCTCCCTGTTATATGTCCGATGTGTGACAGATCGTCACCTATACGAGTGAGGTGCTTTTCTCTGAACTCTAAGTACGGAGTTTGTCGCGGCGCAGGAGGGCCGCCCCGAGTATCGCTGCGTTCAGCGTCTCTCGACGAGCACGATATCGCCATTCGCCGAGTTGTCGGCCCGCACAGGGTAGACCTGTTCCACGGCTTTGACCCAATCGGCCAAAGAGGCGGTAAACACGGTGCCCGTGAAGCGCAGCTCCGCGATAGCCGGATCCTTGATGATGACTTTGTGTTCCGAGTATCGATTAAGGTCCTCGATCACCGCGCCAAGCGGCTCCCAGACGTACGCCAGCTCACCGCCGCGCCATTTGAGAGCGCTCGAGGTATCAACGTTGGTGATCATGGCCGTACGACCCTGGCTCGAATAGGTGAGCTGGTAGCCGGCTTCCGCTCGCCACGTCGTAGGCAATCCCTTTTTTGCAAACACGTCGCCCGCGATTTCCACCGTGCCTTCCTCGACCGTCACGGTCACCCCGTCCGGCTCGCGACGGACATCGAAGGCGGTTCCGACGGCTGTAACGCTGATATTGCCCGCGTGCACGATGAAGGGATGCTGCCGGTCGTGCTTGACCTTGAAGTACGCCTCGCCGGCCGACAGTTCCAGATTCCGCTTGGAGCCATTGAAGTCGACGTTGATGGACGTTTCGGCGCTGAGCATGACCCTGGATCCGTCCGGGAGCGTAGCCGCGCGATTGGTCTGCGTGGCCGCGACTTGTTGGCGCGGGGTCGATGAGCCGCGTTCTTTCGGAAGCAAAATGACAGCCAAGGCGACCACTGCCAGGCACGCCGCCCAGGCCAGGGGTCACCGCCAACCGCCGTCGTCGCATGCTCGTTCTTGGGCGGAGATCGGCATCCTGTGCCAGCAGCGCAGTGAGCGCCGATCCATCTGCGTGACCGCTCACCTTCAGGGCATCGAGGTCGCGCCAGTCCGTCTGGAACGCTTCGAACGCCACGAGGTTCTCAGAATCCTCATCGCACCAACGAAGCCACCCGTTGACGTCCTCTTCGGTACGTGACGGATTCTCCATTCTCAGCAGCCATTCGCTGGCTTGCTCGAGGCGGCTGAGCCGAGCGTCATTATTCGTCTTTTCGTCGGTATTCATGAGTGCACCTTGTCCCAGGCATCCTTGGCCGAGTGGCCCTCGCGCCGCAGCCGGATGTAGATCAGCGCACGGGTGATGTATTTTCGAACCATGCGTTCCGAGAGTTGCATGAGGCCGGCAGCCTGCAGGAAGGAGTGATCTTCGAGCTTGATCAGGCGGAACGCCTCTCCATATTTGTCGGGAAGCTCCGCGACGGCCGCCTTGAGCTGGGCGAGCTCCTGGTCCGCCAAAACGGTCCGTTCAGCGAGAGCTTCCTGAAACAGATCATCCATCGAAGTGAGCTGATCGAGCCGCGAGCGGGAGTAGCGTTGCCGAATCCGGTCGACGGCCAAATTTTCCGCGACCCGGAACAGATAGTGGCGCAGGAAGCTGGCCGTGCCGGGGCAGCGGTCGAGCTGCAACATTTTGACGTAGGCCTCCTGCGCAATCTCGTTGGCCTCCTGTTCGTTCCTCAGACGGGCGTTGATGAACCGGACCAGCGTGCGGTTGTGCTCACGGAACAGACTGGACAGCGCCGACGCGCGGGTCTGCTCTCCGGCATCGTCCGCCTTCGCTTCGGTGTTCAACGGCTCGAATTGCTTCACTCGGAGGCACCTATCGCTTGCAGTCGCTACTCGGTCTTTCCCTTCTCTCTATTACGAGTGAGCGCCGATTAATTGAACCAGGATTGTGCCTTGGTGCGCGTGGGGTGAGCCGGCTGCATGAAAATCAATGATTTACGTTGGCATGCGGCGCAACACCGCGTGCTAGACTTTTGGCCATGCGCCGCTCCTCGATCGCTCTGCTCTCATCCCTGATGTTCGCCTGCTCGCTCACCGCTCGCGGCGCTGACAGCCCTCCGGTTCGTCTCGAGCTCGACGCAACCGCAGCGCCGACGGGAGTGCTTCATTCCCACATGACCTTCCCGGCGACTCCCGGGGTCCTCACCCTCGCGTATCCCAAATGGATTCCCGGCGAGCACAGTCCGAGCGGTCCGTTGAGCCAGATCGTGCGGCTGACGTTCACGGGCGGCGGCGTGCCGCTCACCTGGCATCGCGATGACCTCGACATCTTCCTCTTCCATGTGGATGTTCCCGAGGGCGTGAGCGAGGTGCGGGCGGATCTGGACTTCGCCTGCGTGTTGGGCCAGGAGGGGTTCCAATCGGACATTTGCTCCTCCTACGATCAGCTCGTGGTCAATTGGTGGCTGGTGGTGCTCTACCCGCCGAGCCTGCCGAACGATCGCGATCCGTTTGTCGCGAGCATCCGCCTGCCCGCGGGATGGAAATACAATACCTCGCTCCCGCTGGCGCATGAGTCGTCGCCCGACACGGTGCAATTCGGCGAAGTGCCGCTCAAGACCCTGGTGGACTCGCCGCTGATCGCGGCGAAGAACCTGCGCACCTTTCCCCTGGGAGGCGCGTCGTCCGCGTTGATGGCGATTTCCGCCGAATCCGCCGCGAGCCTCGAGGTCCCGCCCGATGTGGTGGAGCACTTCGAGCGCATGGTGGCGGAAACCGAGGCGGAGTTCGGTGGGCCGCGCTACACCCGATACAATCTGCAGATCTCCTTGGGCGATGCCATCGATCACTACACGCTCGAGCATTTCGAATCGAGCGAGAATCGGCTGCCCTCGACGGGGTTGTCGGACCCGCGCGTGCTCCTGACCACGGCGACGATGATTCCGCACGAATACATCCATTCCTGGAACGGAAAATATCGCACGCCCGCGGGCCTCGACATCACCACCTATCAGGATCCGATGAAAGCCAGGCTCATCTGGGTGTACGAAGGTCTGACCGACTACATCTCGGGCATCATGGCGGTTCGCAGCGGCTTCTGGAGCGAAGACCAGCTGCGTCAATCGCTCGCCATCGACGCCGCCGAAATGACCTATCACACCGGGCGCACCTGGCGTTCGTTGCAGGACACGACCGTGGGCGCCCAGATGCTGCTGGTGTCGCCCAATGCCTGGGTCTCCGCGCGCCGCAACACCGACTTTTATCCCGAATCCGGGCTCATGTGGCTCGCGGCCGATGCCATCATCCGCCAATCGAGCGGGGGCCGGCGTTCGCTCGATGATTTTTGCAGGCTGTTCTTCGCGCCTCACAGCTCCGCGCCCTATACGTTCGAGGATGTGGTGAACGCATTGAACCAGGTCAGTCCCTACGATTGGTCGTCGTTCCTGCGCCGTCATTTGGATTCGCTCTCCGCCGATCCTCCGCTCGCGGGGCTCGAGCAAAGCGGCTGGAAGCTCATTTACACGGACCGCAAATCGGAGCTGATCGAGGACATGGAGCAGGTTCACAAGGTGGATCTTCTGTGGCCCGAATGGCAGAGCTGGGGCTTCGCCGATCTGCGCTACTCGATCGGACTCTTGGTCCAGGACGACGGCACCGTGCTCGATTCGGCTCCGGGCATGAGCGGCTATGCTGCGGGCATCGTGCCGGGCATGCGCCTGACCCGGGTCAACGGCGCCGCCTTTTCCCTGCCCGTTCTGGAGGCGGCGGTGCGCGCCACCGCCCATCACGGGACGCTGCAATTGCAGGCGGCCAATGGCAGCGCTTCGGAGTCGCACTCGCTCGATTATCACGACGGGCTCAAGTATCCGCATCTGCAGCGCGATCCCTCCAAGCCGGATCTTCTGCAGCGGATCGTCGAGCCGCAAACGGCGAGGACGACTCTGGCGCGTTGATGCCGCGCGCCCAAGCTGCTCGGACACGGTCGAGCCGCTTTCTAGAATTCACCGCCGCTCGCCTTGGGCCCCGCGACATCCGCCGCCCGGCGCGGCACGAGAGCGCGGACGACGGTGCCGCTCGCAAGGCCGGGTGCCACCGTCAGCGTTCCGCCGGCGCGTTCGGCGCGGTAGCGCATCGTTCGCATGCCGAGCCCGTCTGCGCGGCGGTCATTGGACGCGGCCATCCCGATGCCATCATCTTCGATCAACAGCTCCACGACCGACCGTTCGCAGTGCAGATAAAGGTCGATACGGGAGCAGCGGGAGTGCTTGATGGCATTCGTGATGGCCTCCTGTGCGATCCGGAAAAACTCCAGCGACTGCGCGGGAGTGACCGCCTCGGCTGCCGAAGCGGACACGTGGGCCTCGCAGCGGATCGATGGGCTGTTATTGCGCCGGGCGAGGTTTCGCAGCGCCTCGTTGAGCCCACCGGGAACGACGGGCTCTGCGCTGTAAGCGAGGCGCCTGCAAATTTCCAGCGCCTCGGCCAGCCAGCCCTTGATGGCCTCGCCGGGGCTGCGCAGGGCGGGGTCCCGCTCGACCGCGTCGTCCACGAACCTCGCGTTCATCAGTGCCGTCGAAAACAGGACTTGTCCCAGATTGTCGTGCAGCTCGGAGGCGAGCCGCCGGCGCTCGAGGACGCCCGCCTCGAGCACCTCCGCCTCCAGGCGCCGTCGCTCGGTGATATCCTGAACGGTGCCGACCAGACGCAGGGGTGAGCCGTTGGGTGCAAAGGCGGTTTCCCATCGCACGGTCACATACTTGGTGCCCCCGTCCTGCGTGCGCACTCGATACGTCAGCTCCGAGACGGTCTCACGCCGCTCGATCGCGTCGAGGATCGAGCTGCGAATGAATCCCCGGTCCTCCGGGTGCACGAAATGCAGGTACGGGTCGTCGCTGCCGGGCAGCGGGACGCTTTGTGTCTCGAAGATGCGCGCCGCTTCCTCGGACAGGTGAAAATCACGCGCCTTCCAGTCGAAGTCCCAACTGCCCATGGAGCCCAGGCGCTGGGCTTCGGCGAGGCGTCGCTGGCTTGCTCGAAGAGTGTCTTCAGCCGTGCGCCTATCCGTGATATCGAGAGCGGCGCCGATGGTGCGCTGAGCGTGACGTTCCGCACCCTTTCCGGACACGTGATCCTCCAGGTGGGCCAATAGCCAACGGACCTTGCCGTCGCGGCGAATGATCCGATACTCGATGGTGATATTCGAAGGGTCGCGCGCGCGCCGGCGCGCATCGGCAATGATCCCACGATCCTCGGGAACGACACATTCCAGAAAGCGGTCGTAGGTGACCG
The DNA here is from genome assembly GCA_963748995.1 of uncultured Gammaproteobacteria bacterium. Lineage (GTDB taxonomy): Bacteria > Pseudomonadota > Gammaproteobacteria > Steroidobacterales > Steroidobacteraceae > Bog-1198. The sequence goes on from CAVVKU010000031.1 coordinate 15,120, forward strand.
GCTCGTCCGCGGAAAAGCCGAATATCCGTCGCAGCTCCGGCGACCAGAAAATCTGATCGGTCATGTGATCGTGGTCGAATATGCCGATCTCGGCGACCTTCAGGGCGTGATGGAGCCGTTCCTCGCTGCGTCGCAGATCGGCGGTCACGCGCTCGCGTTCCGCGAGCAGCACCGCCAGGAACAGACCGATCGCCGTCAGTATGGCGATGAAGCCCCAGAGCGCCGCGAGCCCTTCCGAGGGGCTCATCACCGCGAACGGCCCGCGGTGACTCAGAAACGCGGTGGACGCAAGGATCGAGCACACCAGGGTGGCGATCGAGGCGCTCGTGACGCCGAATCGTACCGCGGCCCAGATGACGATGACGAGACCCGTCATGAGCAACAGCGGGCGGCCCTCGCCAAAGGCGAGGTTGCAGCCGCCGATGATCCACAGCGCGATACTGAGCACCCAGAAGACGAACTCGATGCGTCGCGCCTTCAGCACGCGCCAGAATTCCGGACTCATCGACGCCACCGCCGGGACGACGAGGACGATCCCGGCGATATCGTTCAGCCACCACCGCAGTGCGAGTCCCGAGATCCGACGATGTCGGGACCATGAATCCGGCGGACGTGGGTCGAATGAGAGTCCACAGATCGGGCGTCAGGGTCGCCGGAAGCAGCGCAGCGGTCAGTGGCAGGCTTACCAGATCCGCTGCCTCGACGATCAGGATGCCCACGGCGGCGGCCCCGATCAGCAGCAGCGGATCCTCGTAGCGATAGAACCGCCGCCCGAAGCCCCAGCGACCCATCAGACGCACCGTGACGACGTAGCCGATCGTGATTCCGGCACAATCCACCAGGCCTACGAACCACGGCAATCGCACGAGCCCCACCCAAACGAAGGCGGATGCGACGAAGATGGCGGGCCACAGGCGAATCCCGCCGATCAGCAGGCCCGCGACCCCGATGCCGGCGGGAAGCCAGGGGACGCCGAGATAGGGTGCGAGGCTCCAGAGGTGGCTGTCCACGCCGCGAAGCAGGAACGATCCGACGGCACTGATGCTGCCGTAGGCGAGCGCGAGCAGCAGACAGGCCAGCAGCGTTCCCAACCAGCTGCGCGAAGTCGTGTCCGCGTTCGAGCGATGCCATCCATGCGGGTATCTTACCGGCTCGCTTCACGACTTGTGTCAAGAGGCGCGGCGGCTGCAAGTCTTAAAACAACGCGATCCTCAGACGCTATACTAAATCACCGCCCGGGTATGGCGGCATCAAGGGAGCCTTATGAATAACCATCGTATGGGGCGCGCGGTCGCGCTCTGTTTGTCGCTTTCGGGCGGAATGTTTGCGCAGATCGCCGCCGCCCAGCAAGCGCGTTCGGACTCGGGACAGCTCGAGGAAATCATCGTGACGGCGGAGAAGCGCGAAAGCACCGTGCAGACGACGCCGATCAGCCTCACCGCCGTCTCGGGCCAGGATATTCAGGATCGCGGTCTCACGGATCTGGGAAACCTGGTGCAATCGGTTCCGGGCGTATCGATCCGCAGCAGCGGTCCCGGCATGACCGAGTTCGAGATGCGCGGCGTCGCCTCCACGGGCGGCAATTCGCCCACGGTCGGCTTCTACTACGACGATACCTCCCTCACCTCGCCCTCGGCGGCGAACGAGGGCAAGATCGTCATCTCGCCGTCGCTCTATGATTTGAATCGTGTCGAAGTGTTGCGCGGGCCCCAGGGGACCTTGTACGGATCGGGCTCCATGGGCGGAACCATCAAGGTGGTCCCGAACGCGCCGAACCCTGAGGCCTTCGACGCCTCCGCAGAGCTCGTGTTCGGCGACACGGATCATGGCGGGTTCGATCACGCCGAGAACGCGATGGTCAATCTGCCGTTCGGAGCGGGCCTCGCGGCGCTGCGCATCGTGGGATCCTATTCGCACGATGCGGGCTGGATCGATCGCGTGGTCATCGCGCCGGGCCAATTCCCGTCTGCCGAACGGCTCCACGCGTGGTGATGTGCTCGCCGCTCCCGTTGCCGCCGATTACCACGACGTGAACGACGTGGAAAAGACCTCGGTTCGCGTAAGCGCCGTCGTCAATCCGGTCGAGGGATTGAGCATCACGCCGTCGTTCTTTTATCAGAAGCTGAGCTCGGGCGGTTTGCCCTATATCGACAGCGATCCGGGCACCGACGCCCACTACCAGCCGTACGATATTTCCGAGGCCTACTCGGATACGTTCAAGCTCTCCTCGATCAACATCACGTACAAGACGCCCATTCTGGCGTTGACCTCGATCACCTCCTATTGGTCGAGGAATGAGCCGGTGACTCAGGATGCCACGGAGTCGTGGACCACGGGACTCGGGCCGTACGTCAACGGCTACTATCCGCCCACGGGACTGGGTGCTTCCTCGGCGATCGAGTACAACCCGACCCATCAGACCACGGAGGAGTTTCGCATCTCCTCGGTCGGGGATTCGAGTCTCAAGTGGCTGGTCGGTTATTACTATGAGGATTTCCACTCGGCCTGGGACATCGTGTTCCCGTCGCAGAACGGTGCGGCGCTGTTCGGCTCGAACAATCTGTTCAGCTACTTCAGCCCGATGCCCATCTACCAGCAGTCGGTGTTCGGCGAGGTCACGTACAACGTGACGGAGCCCTGGGCGATCACTGTTGGGCGCGCGCCGTTATCGCTACGATGCGCCGGTGAGCCTCAACCAGTTCGGTGCGCTCACCGCCACGGTGGTGACCGAGACCTCCGAGAGGGACCAGGGCGTCACGCCCAAGATCTCGAACGTCGTACCAGTTCACCAAGGATCTGATGGTCTACCTCACCGCTGCCAAGGGCTTTCGGCCCGGCGGCGGCACCGGACCCGTTCCGACCTCGGGCCCGAGCAGCGTGAACTGCGAACCGCAGCTGCAGGTTGAATACGGCAGCAACGGGGCGTTCGTGCAGGGACCGATCTCGTTCAAGTCGGACAACGTCTGGAGCTACGAAGCGGGCGAGAAATGGACGCTCGCCGACAAGCGCGTGACCGTGAACGGCGCTCTCTATTTCGAGAAATGGAGCGGCGTGCAGCAAACCAACGCGCTTTCCTCCTGCGGCTACGTCTACACGGCCAACGCAGGCAACGCCCACGTGCGCGGCGGCGAGCTGGAGATCCAGGCCATCGTCGTGCCCGAAGTCACGTGTCCGGGAACGTCGGCTACGTTCATGCGGCCCTGGTGAGCTCCGACCTCATCGACGCCGGATTCAACCCGGGAACCGCCATCCAGGACGTGCCGCAATGGACCTCGACCGTCTCGGCCGCCTGGCGCCACAGCTTGACGGATCAGCTACGCGCTCACGGCGCGCTTGGACAACACCTACACCGGCAGCCGCACGGACGAGACCTACTCGATCAATCAGCTGCCCTCCTATGACCTCACCAACATTCGCGCCGGGTTGGATGCGGGTCACTGGAACGCCGTGCTGTTCGTGAACAACGTGGCGGACAAGCGGGCGCTCATCAGCAACATCACGCAGGCCGCGGAGAACATTCCCACCTTCAACCGGGTGGCGGTGAGCCAGCCGCGCACGGCAGGCATCGACTTGAACTATCGCTTCGGCGGCCATTGATCCGAGCGGGCCGCGGCGGGCCGTCCGCCGCGGCCGCTTCGCTGTGACTTCGCATCATGCGCGTCGCAGCGCCGAGGCATCCCGCGCCCGAGCTTCGATGCCGGCCCAGTCACCCGCCGCAATCATCTCGCCCGGCGCGACCCAGGTGCCGCCGACACAAGCGACATTGGACAGGGCCAGAAACTCCGGCGCCAGCGCTCGCGTAATCCCGCCCGTGGGACAAAAGAGCACGTCGGGAAATGTTGCCCCGAACGCCTGCAGCATGCCGATACCGCCTGCCTGCTGCGCCGGGAAAAGCGTCAGCAGGTCAAATCCGGCCGCGCGAGCCGCTATCAATTCGGTCGGTGTCATCACCCCCGGCATCAACGGGAACCGCGCGCCACGCGCCGCCGACGCGAGCTCTGCCGTCAGGCCGGGAGTTACGCCGAACTGGGCGCCAACGCGGCCGGCTGCCGCGAAATCGACCGCGCGAGTGAGAGTACCGACGCCCACGATCGCGTCGGGTAGCGCCTTGCGGATGGCTTCGATGGCAGCGAACGCGGCCGGTGTGCGCAGGGTGATTTCCAGCACGCGCAGACCTCCCGCCACGAGCGCCCGCGCCAAGGGCACCGCATGGGCGGTGTCGGCCACGGATAACACCGGTATCACCGGAGCGAGCCTGACGATTTCGCGAATATTCATTTATTCTCAACCCCTCGCGCGCGGCGGCCGCGTCACCTCATCCAGCTTGTCGCCCAGCAGGCCCCGCACGACCACGTAGAAGACGGGAATCATCAGCAAGCCCAGGAACGTGGCGAACAGCATGCCGCCTATCACCCCCGTGCCGATCTCGTGGCGTGAGGCGGCGCCGGCGCCGCTCGAGAGCACCAGCGGCAATACGCCCAGGATGAACGCCATCGAGGTCATGAGGATGGGGCGCAATCGCAGCTTCCCGGCTTCCATGACCGCGTCGAACAGCGTCTTGCCCTCGGCCTGCAGGTCGACCGCAAATTCCACGATCAGGATGGCGTTCTTCGCCGCGAGACCAATCACCGTGACGAGTCCGATCTTGAAATAGATGTCGTTGGGTACACCGGCGAGCTTGCACAGGGTCACCATGCCGAGCACGCCCAGCGGCACCACCAGGAGCACGGCGACGGGAATCGACCAGCTCTCGTAAAGAGCGGCCAGGCAAAGAAATACGACCACGATCGACAGCACCAACAGCAGGGTGGCGGAATTGCCGGCCAGGACTTCTTGATAGGACTGTCCCGTCCAATCGGAGGCAAATCCCGGGGGCAGCGACTTGTTGATGATGTTCTGCAGGGCCTGCATGGCCTGGCCGGTGGAATATCCGGCCGCGGAATTGCCGACGATCTCCACGGCGGCGTAGCCGTTGTAGCGCGGCAATGCCTGCGGTCCCACGCCCCAATTGGCCTTGACCACGCTGGAGAGCGGCACCAGGTTGTAGGGACTGATCGCGGTATTGCTGGCCGTGGGATTGGCGGGTGTCACGTAGCCATTGGTGTTGGAGCTTTGACCGGCAGAACCGCTCGCGGCCGTCGCGGCCGCCGCGACACTGGAGAGCCCGTTGGGGGTGTACATGTGCTGGAAGGCGTCGGTGCCCCGGCGAAAGGGCGCATCCGCCTGCACGTAGACCCGCTTGACCCGTCCTTCGTACGTGAACTGATCGATGTAGTTGGGCGCCAGCTGCAGTTGAATGGCCTGGTAGACATCGCTCAGCGATAAGCCCATGGATTGCGCCTGCACGCGATCCACCGCGAGCTGCAGCTGCGGCGCTTCCGGCAGCGAGTTGGCGCGGGTACCGGTGAGCAGGGGACTCTTGCCGGCCTCATCGATCAGGGTCTTTTGCGCCGCGGTGAGCTGCGCCCGCGATTGGCCCGCGCGGGCCTGTAAGTACATGTCGACGCCGCCGAATTGGCTCAAGCCGCGAATGGTGGGCAGATTCACCACGAAGATCTGAGCGCCGGTGACGGCTTTCAGAATCTTGTTCGCCTGCGGAATGAGCTGCATGGCCGTCTGGGAACGCTTGCTCCAATCCGTGAGCTTGATGAAGGCCATGCCGACGTTTTCACTTTGGCCCACGAAACTGAAGCCCTGCGGGGAGAAGATGCTGTCGATGTCCTTGCCGATGGCGCTCTTTTCCAGCGTGGTGCGCACGTCCTCGATGACCTGGGCGGTGCGCTGCAGGGTGGCGCCGGAGGGCAGGGTGACGATCGCGAGCATGAAGCCCTGGTCCTCATCGGGGACGAAGCTCGTGGGCAGGCGCGTGTAGAGAAATCCCGCCACCACCGCGATCAATGCGAAGACCACCATCCAGCGCGGCGCACGACGCACGGCCGCACCGACTCGGCCGATGTAGGCCTCGCGGGTCCACTCGAACCCCCTGTCGAACCAGCGGAACACGACGTTCTTTTTCTGCTCGACGTCATGGCGCGGTTTCAGGATCGCCGCGCAAAGCGAGGGTGTGAACGACAGCGCCAGAAAGGCCGAGAAGCCCATGGACAAGGCGATGGTCAGCGCAAATTGCGAGTAGATGATGCCGGTGGCGCCGGGCTGCAGGGCGGAGGGCACGAACACCGCGGCGAGCACCACCGTGATGGCGATGATGGCGCCGGTGATCTGGCCCATGGCCTTGCGGGTCGCGGCCCTCGGATCCAGGCGCTCTTCATCCATGATGCGTTCGACGTTCTCGATCACCACGATGGCATCGTCCACGACGATGCCGATCGCGAGAACCATGCCGAACAGCGTCAACTGATTGATCGAGAAGTGCAGGGCGGACAGCCCCAGGAACGTTCCGAGCAGGGCGACGGGAATCACCAGCGTCGGAATGACGGTGGCGCGGATGTTCTGCAGGAAGATCAGCATGACCACGAACACCAGAGCGATCGCCTCGGCCAGCGTCTTCGCGACATCGGTCATGGAGGCGGTGATGAAGGGGGTGGTGTCGTAGGGAATGGCCCAGCTCACTCCCTGCGGCAAATCCTTCCCCAAGAGGGCCATTTGCGCTTTGACGGTCTTGGCGATCGCGAGCGCGTTGGCGCCGGGCAGCAGAAAAAGTCCCAGGCCGCCCGCCGGCTTGCCCTTCCAAACCGCGGACGAGCCGTAGCTCTGGCCGCCGAAGGTCACGCGGGCGACATCGCTCAGGTGCACCGCGGTGCCGTCGCTGGTGGTCAGCAGCAGGATGTCATTGAACTGCTGCGGCGAGGAGAACAGCGTATCCCCGGATACGGTGGCCGTGAAGGTCTGACCTTTGACGGCCGGATCCGCACCGAGCGAGCCGGTGGCGAACTGCGCGTTTTGCGCGTTGATGGCACTGAGCACCTGGGCGGCAGAGAGCCCGTAACCCTGCAGCTTGTCGGTATCCAGCCAGATGCGTATCGCGTATTCGGAGCCGAGCAGGAACGTGTTGCCAATGCCGCTGATTCGCGCCAGCACCGGTTGGATCCGGGAGGCGAGGATGTCGCTCAGGCGGCCCGCATCGACGGACGGGTTGTCGGATGACAGCGCAACGAACAACAGGATGTCGGGGCTGGCCTTCGCGACGATGACGCCCTGCTGCGTCACCTCGGTGGGCAACAGGGGCTGCGCCAGGGCGACCTTGTTCTGCACCTGGACCTCGGCGATGTCCTGGTTGGTGCCGGTTGCAAAGCTCAGCGTAATGGTCGCGGTGCCATTACTGTTGGAGGTCGAAGTGAAATACAACAGATTATCGATGCCGGTGAGCTGCTGCTCGATGACCTGCGTGACCGTCGATTCCATGGTGGCGGCGTTGGCGCCGGGGTAGGTGGCATTGACCGTGACCTGGGGCGGGGCGATGTCGGGATACGCCGCTACTCCCATGTTCAACATCGAGATGACGCCGCCGAGACAGATGAGTATGGAGATGACCCAAGCGAATACTGGGCGATCGATGAAGAAATTGGGCATGAGCAGGCGCCTACGGGTTACGGGCTACGGGTCGCGATCCGCCACTCGAGGCGTCGGGGGCGGCGGCCCCTGCCGGGTTTGGCGTGGGTGACGTCGGCTGCCAGGGCGCCGCGTTGGCCTGCCCACCCTCCTTCGCACCCTGCAGGCCGGCCACGATCACCCGGTCGCCGTTCTCGAGGCCGCTGGTGACGATCCAGTCGTTGCCGTCGCTCTCGCTGGTGGTGACATCCTTGCGCAGCACCTTGCCGTCCGGCCCCACCACCAGCACATAGGCGCCGACGGTGTCGCGTTGCACCCCCTGCTGCGGGATCAGGTACACGTGGCTCTGCTCGCCGAGCGTGATCCTCAAGGTGACGTACATGCCGGGCAGCAGGTCGTGATTGGGATTGGGCACCCGTGCGCGCAGATTCACCGCGCCGGTGATCGGGTTCGCGGCCACATCGGAGAAGTCCAATGTGCCGGCCTCTGCATACGGGCTGCCGTTGGGGAGGGTGATCTGGACCTTGGTATCGTTCTGGTGCGCGAGCGCGACGTTGCGCGCCTGGCGCAGGGTCAACAGGTCGGCGGCGCTGATGGTGAAATTCACATAGAGCGGGTCGAGGCGCTCGACCGTCGTCAGCAGTGTGCCGCCGGAGCCCGTGTCGCTCGTGGCGTTGCCCACCAAGGCGCCCTGGGTGACCTGCTGCTGGCTGGCGGTGCCGCCGATCGGTGAGGTGACGCGGGTATAACCCAGGTTGATGCGCGCGGTCTGGACCGCCGCCTGATCGGCTTTGACTTTCGCGGCGGCGCTGCGCTCCGCCGCATCGGCATCGTCCACGTTTTGCTGGGACACCGAACCGATGGGCAGCAACTTGTGATCGCGCTCGGCGGTCACGCGACTGTTGGTGTAGGTCGCCTCATCTTCGGCCAGGATGGCCAGGTTGTTGTTGAGCACGGCGGTGTAGTAGGCCGGGTCGATCTCGAACAGGATTTGTCCCGCCTTGACCTCGTCGCCTTCCTTGTACGTGCGCTTGACCAGCACACCCGAAACGCGGGCGACGACGTTGGCGCTGAAATACGCCGACAGGCGGCCGACCAGGTCCCGGGTGAGCGGCACCGTTTGCTGCTGGGCCGTCACCGTGCCGACTTTGGGTGGCGCCGCGGCAGCGGGTTTCTTGCCCGAACCGCATCCCGCCACGGCCATCATGACGAGACAGGGTAACAACACCTGCGGTGCCCGCTTCATAGAGGAACTCCAATATTGTTTGAATCGTGGTCGAACACCACCGCTTCGCGAGATCCGGTACTCACTGCGCCGCGAGACTCTCTGCAGGGCCTGTGCCAGCGTGTTGAACGCTGGAGGCGTTGGCGGAGGGCGCTTCGCGGGACTCGTCCCACTGCCAGCCTCCCCCGAGGTTCTTGATCAAGGTCACGCTGCTCTGAGCGAGCAAGGCTTGGCTGTCCAGAAGATTCTGCTTGGCCGACAAAACGTGACTGCTCGTTCAGGAGGCTTTGCTCGCTCGCCGCGCCGAATTCCCGTTGGGCGCGGGCGTGGTCAATGTTATCCGTTTGCGCCTATATGGGGGTGGCGTGAGCCTAGTCTCTTGTTGAATATGATCGATGATCACATGCTGTCTTTGCATGCTCTGAAACGCCGTGAGCACGGCTCGCCGGTAAGCTGGCCACGTCTTCGTCGTAGGTCGCGTGCGTCTTCGCGCACCGCGGCCCGGCGGGCTCCGCCGGCGAACAGGGTCCGGCCAAAGTGGGGCCCAGTGTCGAGAGCGGTTGGGCATCGAGATGAGGTGAGCGAACTGGGTGCTCATCTTAGAAAGCCATGCGTGTGGCAAGATCAAGAGTCGGGTAGAACGCGGCTTCCGCGACGCCGATCTGCGCGTTCGCGGACGCGGCCTGTCGTTCGGCGGAGACCACATCGTAGCGGCGCTCCAACAGCCGGGAGGGCAGGGAGATCGGCACCGCCGGCGTCACGAATACGTAGTCTTTGCGCGGCTCGATGGAAAAACCGCCGGGGGGAACGCCGATCAACACGGCGATGGCGTGCTCGTACTGTTCGCGCTGGATCTGGGTCGTCTGCAGGACGTAGATCACCGCTTCGAGCGTGTCCTGTGCAATGAGCACGGCATCGCCCGACGAGCCGCCCTGGGAGTAGCCCGCCTTCGTGATCCCCGACAGGTCGCCGTAGATTTTCTGCTCCTGCCGCAGAAAATCGATATCGATATCGGCCTGACGCAACGCAAAATAATCGCTGGCGACACGTGGCTGCGATCGAAAGACGCTGACCTGCCCGCTGGGCGTCGCTCGCCTGCGCCTGGGCCTTGCTGGACTCGATCTGGCGGCGGGTCTTGCCCCACAGATCGAGCTCCCAGCTCGCAGAAACGCCGGCGGTGACATAGTGATAGGTGCCCGCAGGAGCGGCAACCGACCTCGCCGCAATGGATCCGTACTGGGCGCGGGTCGCGGACGTGCTCGCGCTCACCGTGGGAAACAGAGGAGCAGTGCTTGCCGAGACGGTCGCCTGTGCCAACCGGTAGGCGGCATCGGCCGCGATGATGGTTTGATTCGCTTGCAAGGCCTGATCGATGAGCTTCGACAGCTGATCATCGTGGTAGTCGAGCCACCAGGTGCTCGACAGCGAGCCCTGCGGGTTGGCCTGCTGCCCGCTGCCAGTCGACGCCCTCCTTGAAGCTCTCGGGAATTTGCACCGTGGGCTTGTGGTAGTTGGGACCGACCGCACAGCCCAGGAAGCACAAGGTCGCCGCGGCCACGGAGCCGCGTTGCCATGATTTGCGAATGGAACCTCATCTGACTCAGCCTCCCGCGATTGCTCCTTGTCGGGGGTACTAAGAATACATATTATTC